>NZ_PVNL01000052.1 GCF_002994635.1 Enhygromyxa salina
GCCCCCTACGCTGCCCCCTACGCTACCGAAGTAGTCCATGGTCGCGCTGGCGGCCAGCGCCAGCGCGCGCAGCCGGCCGTCGCGACGACCCAGCAGCTCGCGGGTGAGGGCGTGGCTCTGGACATCGGGCAGCGAGGCGATCACCTGCAGCAACCCAAAGCTCGGCTGCCCGCCGCCGGTCGTCAGCGTCGGGTCCGAGACCGCTGGCTTCTGCTCTTGGTACAACATCCGCCGGGTGTCGGTCAGGACGCGCTCATGGTGGACGAGCGTGGCGGCCCGGCCGAACGCGTGCACGCCCGCGTCGGCGTCGAGCAGGCTGAGCAGCGCGAGGCGGGCGGCCTCGGGCTGATCGGGCGCGGTGCAGGCCAGCAGCGCGCGGCGCTGCCACGACTCGCGGGTGACCAAGAACAGATCCAAGAGCAGCTCCGCGCGGGTCGGCGGGTCGAGCTTGGCGAGCGTGGGATCCCCCGCGATCGGGCATGCAGGCGCGGCGGCTCGCGGGGTCTGGGTGGCGCGGGTCAGCAGGCGCCGGGCGGCCAAGCGGACGTGATCCTTGGCGGGCGAGCGACCCGCGCTGCGCATCGCCTCGGCGGCGTCGGCCGCCACCGACCAGTCGAGCGGCCGAAAGCTGTCGCGCAGCAGCTTCATGTGCGGCAGGAAGTCGCCGACGTCCTCGGGGGTCGAGCCGGAGATCAGCACGAACAGGTTGCCGCCGGTCGGGATCAGCAGGTTGTCGATCACCGACTCGTCGTCCGCGACCATGAACTCGATCGCCGGACCGGAGGGCAGCTCGAGCTCGCGGGTCCACAACAGCGCGTAGTTGCGCGAGGTCCACTCGGCGATCAGCGGCTCGGCGCAGCCGATGCCCTCGCAGCGCGACGCCCTGGGCTCGCGCATCACGAACTGGACCCGGGTGTGCTCGCTCGCGTCTGGATCCGCGGCGTCGCCGACCGGCTCGGCGTTGGGGATCGGCTCGCGGGCGCCGAGGCCCTCGGGGTTTTGGTCGGTGCTGGCGGCGAAGAACGCCTCGGCGGCGGTGTCGACGTGGGCGCGGCGCTGGGGCTGCAGTCGGTCGATCGCCGCGTCGTCGATCCCGGCGAGCATGGTGTCGAACGCCTCGGGCGAGCGCAGCCACGCGGGCAGTCGATCCTCGGCGCCGGTCAGCACCGCGGGCAAGGCCTCGTCACTCAGCCACGGGTGCGCGGGAAACATGACCTTGGCGTTGGCGAGCAGCTCGCGCGCGGCGGCGAGGTCGTCGGGCCCGGTCAGCAGCGGCAGCGCGTCGGACAGCACCAGCGGGCTGTCGGGGTGCAGCAAGACCAGCTCGCGGGCCAGCGCCACGGCCGGCTCGCGCATGCCCGCGTCGCTGTAGGCCGACAGCAACAGGAGCTTGGCCACGTGACTGTCGGGGTGGTCCGACGCGACCCGCTCGTAGTCCGCGAGGCCGAGATCTTTCGCGTAGCTGTCGAGCAGATCGAGCATCGCCTCGCGCGGGATCCGGGGGCCCGCGAGGTCGTCTCGGATCAAGGCGCTGATCGACAGCGCGTACAGCCCGAAGGTGCGCAGCTCGGCGTCGCTGGTGTCACCCTCGGGCCGCGTGGCCGCCAGCATCTGCGGGGAGTGGGCGGTGAACTCGGGCGCGGCGTCGTCCTCGACGGCGGGCAGCCAGGCGAGCAGGCGGTCGGCGTAGAGCTCGGCCGCGGTCAGGTCCAAGCTGCGCACGGCCGAGCCGGCCGCGAGCGCGAACCGGCGGCGATCGACGATGTCGAATTGCCCGACGATCTGTTGGCGCAGCAGCGCGCCCCGGTAGCGGCCCTGACCCAGCTCGATGTCGTCGGGCTCGGGCGCGATCGCATCGAGCGCGAGCTGCTTCACGCGCAGCTCGGCGCCGCGCTGCTCCTCGCCCTGCTTGGACAGCCACAGCGAGGCGTTGAGCAGCCAGACTGGATCATTGGCGAGATCCGGCAGCCGCTCGGCCGTCGCGAAGAACTCGTCGAGATCGAGGCCGTTGGCGCGCACGCGATCTGGGTCATTGAGCGCGAGGTAGGCCAGGTCGACGGCCAGGAACCGGCTGCCCCCGAGCTCGTTCCACAGCGGCACGCAGCGCTCGGCCGCGATCTCGAACTCGTCGCGACCAAACATGCGCAGGCACGCGTACTGGGCCAGCGCGGGGTCTTCGGTGGGCGCGTAGAGATCGCTGACGATGCTGCGGGTGGCCGGATCGTCGGCCTGCCACAGCTCTTCGCGGACGATCGCCCAGCTCAGCAGATCGTCGATCGCGTGGCGACTGCGGGCGTCGGCGAGCAACAAGCTGGCGTGGAGGCTGGCGGCCGGCTGCCGGAACGCCTCGTAGCGGGGCCGGGCCAGGGCCAGGGCCTCGAGCTCGCTGTCGCGTCCGATCAGGTAGGTCAGCCACAGCTCGACGTCGCGATACTGCACGCGCAGCTCGGGCGCGGCGGCGCCCAGCCAGGCCAGGACCTTGGCCGCGATCGGGAACGCCTCGGCGGGCGATCGCGCGGCCTCGAGCTCGGCGAGCAGGCGCTCGAGCCCGAGCTCGGCGAGCGGGCGGATCTTGGTGCTGGGCTCGCCAATGCTCAGGAGCATCGCCGCGTCGTCGCGGGCCAGCCACAGCTTGGTCAGCAACGGACCGTCGAGCTCGCCGCGGGTGGCCGCGTCGATCAGCTCGCTCGCGCGCCAGTGCATGCCCGCGTCGGGGAACAACAGCAGCGCGTCGCGGACTCGCCCGAGCTCGCGCTCGGGGATCGCCAGGGTCCGCAGCGCGCCCTCGAACGCTGGCAGCGCGCGCGGGCGCCGAGCCAGGGCCCGCAGGTACATGGTGTGGGCGCTCGCGAGGTCGAGCGCGTCCTCGGCGGCGCGGGCCCGCACGTAGGGCGCCATGAACCCCTGCGGATCTTCGGCGTCGGCGATCGCCAGGGCCTTGGTGCGCAGCTCGGGCTGATGGGAGAGCTGGGCGGCGAGCGCCAGTCGGCCCGCGACCACGCCCTTGGCCACGCCGTCGAGGTCGTCGACGGTCGCCGCGAGCTCGGTGGTCGCGGCTTGCCACGCGCCCATCCGCGCGAGCGCGAGCCCGCGGGCGAACCGAGCCAGGCGCGAGCGCCCGGGGAACAGCTCGTCGACCATCGCGGGGTCACCCGGCAGCCAGCGCTCGAGAAACCATGTCGCGTCGGTGTCGGCGCTGGGGACTTCGAGCAGCAGGTTGGACAGGTCGCGCGGCTCGACCAGGCCGTCCTCGAGATCGCGCAGCGCCATGCTGGCGGTCGCGCGGGTCTCGGGTCGCATGATCGCCCCGTTGAGCTCGAGCCGGGCCCGCGCGAGGTCGGGTCGGTTGGAGGCCAGCTCGCTGAACAGCGCGGCGGCCTGATACTCGGTGGTCGCCGCCAGACGCGTGCCCTCGAAGCTGGCCAGCCGGTCGCGCACGCCCGGCAGCTGCTCGCCCTCGAGCCAGGGGACCGGCGCGAACCACTGCGCGCGGGTGTTGGGCGAGCCGGCCAGCGCGTCGAGCCCCGCGCCATACTCGGGGCTCGCCACGTCGAGCTTGCCCAGCTCGTCGAGCACGTCGCGGCAGTCTTGATCGAACAGCTTGCGCTCACGGCAGATCGCCAGCTTCGCGCCGAGCTCCGGCTGGCGTCCCGCGACAGCCGCGAGCGCGCGGGCGCGGGCACGCTTGGACGAGTTCGCGTTGACGGCCGCCGATCCGATCACGGGCAGCGCCAGGCGAGGGGCGTTGCGACCCTTGGACTGGGTCACGAGCTCGCGGTCGGCCGCGCGCGCGAGCTTGGCGTGCTCGGGCGGGGCCTGGTCCTGCTCGAAGTCGCTGACCCAGCTCGCCAGCGAGGTCGAGTGCTGGGCCCGCGCCTTGCGGCGCCATCGCTCGAACGTCGCCCGGCCGTGGTCGGTCCCCGACGACAGCGCGACCATCGCGTTCAGGGTGGCGTGGAGGGTCTGCTCGCTGGGCGTGCCCGAAGGCTCACCGAGCTCGGCCAGCAGCTCGCCAGCGTCGCCGAAGGTCCCACCCGCGAGCATCATGTTGGCCCGACACAGCGCGAGCGCGAGGTTGTCGGGGGCCGCGTCGTGGCGCAGCGACATGCGGGCCTGGCTGCCGAGCGGATCGGCGCTGTTGGTGGCGAGATCGGGCAGCAGCGCCTCGTCCTCGCTGATCTCCCCGCGGGTGAGGGCGTCGAGCACGACCTTGGCCGCGAGCGCGTCGTGATCCCAGTGGTCGGCCTCGAGCAGCGCCTCGAGCCAGCGCCGCTGATCCGCGCGACGGCGCTCCGCCGCCGCGCGGTTGGCCTCGTTCCAGATCAGATCGATCGCCTCGGGGCCCGCCGCCGCGAGCGACTCTGGGGCCATGCGCGGCGCGCCAGACGGCAACCCGGGGGACTGGTGGCTGCGCCAGCGCAGCCGCTGCAGCGCCGCGAGCATGTTCGCGTTGCCCGAGAACGCGTCCCACAGCCGCTCGTAGCCCCAGCTCAGGTCGGCCTCGTAGGCCACGCTCAGCGCCCGCGCGATCGCCTTGCGCTGGCGCTTGGGCGCGAGCATGAACTGCGCGGCTTCTACTACGAGCGTCGCGTCGAGCACCTCGTCGCCGATCTCCACCGCGAACACGGCGGCCGCGTCGAGCTCCGTGATCGCCGAGTCGAACTGCGCCGCGTCACCGCCCGCGAGCCGGACGATCAACAGTCGCGCGCGGGCCAGGTCGAGCTGCTCACGCGCAAACCCGGACGCCTCGTCCGTGTTGCCGAGCTTGGCCGCGAGCTCGGCGGCCAAGCGCGCCCGAGCCTGGCCGTCGTCGAGCTCGCCAAACCCGCCGAGGTGCCCCAGCGCGACCCGATCGCGCAGCGTCTCGCCGTCGAGCGTCTCGTGATGGGTGTGAACGGGGACGCGGGTGAGCGAGCAGGCGCTGGTGACCGCCGCGATCAGGACCAAGAGTGACAGGTACGAGGTCCAAGACTGGGCGCGACGCTCAGGCATCCCCGGATATATACCCCGGCAGCCTCGCGCCGGGGTGCTCGACCAGGTGCTCTAGCAGTTCCGCAGCGGGAGCGTGGCACGATCAACTTGCCGGCTCGGGTAGGTGAGCGAAGACAGCACCTGGCCAGCCACGGGATTGGAGATCCCGAAAAAGTCTGCCATGTCTTCCAGCATGGCCCGGACCAGCGACATCGCTCCCCCCGTTCGCAGCGGCGCGGTGCCACGCGAGCGCTGCGAAGCCGGCCTTGCCACCGAGCACCTCGTCGTAGTGCCCGCCATCTCGTTCGACGAGGTACTCGAGGTAGTGCTTCGCGTGCCGCTCCTCACGCCACCAGGGCATCGGGATCGGCATCGCGGCCTTCCGCTGATTCTCCGCGATGCAGCCCGGTAGCCAATCGGCGTCGCAGCACTCGAACTCTTCGACGTCGGCGTGTGACAGGCGTGGGGCGACGTTGGCAGCGCAGCCCGCCAGTCGCAGGGCGCTTCGGTCCGCGAAAAAATAGCCTTCGACCATCGGGCACAGCAGATGGAAGCTGCATCGCTCGCGCACGCGGTCGCGGATCCGCTGAGTTGTCTGTTGGTCGCGATCACGGGCTTCGATCTCGCGCTCGAGCGCCACACGGAAGTGCTCGCAGATGAGCTGCCGCTGGTCGAAGTTGTTGAGCTCGACGTCATCAACCGCGATCACCAGATCCGCTGGCGTCCCGTCCGCGCCCTCCCAGGCCTCGGCCAACAGCGCCCTCGCTAGGCCTCGCATCGCCCTGTCTGGCTCCTGATTCGGTCGCAGACGATTCCCCGTGGCGCCGTGGACCTTGCGGGGCTGCAACCATTCGACATCCTCGCCCTCAAAAGTCTGGGACGGGAACAGGCGCGAGATCGAGGGCACGATCGCGGCCCATTCGAGGTCACCGGTGACGATGAATCGGACGCGCTTCACCGACTCATCCGCGCTCGTCGTTGCTACCAAGTTCGCCGTCGGCCAGGAGCTCGCCCAGACGAAACTGTCGCAGCCAGTCGGGGTTCTTGAGCTGTGTCAGCGGCGTGGGTCCGGGCCAGGTGCTGCGCTCGAGCACGTAGATCTGTTCGGGCGAGCCATCGAACGCATCGAGGAGCACGGGGGAGTGTGTGGCGAGGATGACCCGAAGCCCTCGCTTGCGGGCGGCCCGTGCCGCGAACCTGGCGAAGGTCCGGATTGCGAAGGGGTGCAGCGCGGCCTCTGGCTCGTCGATCGCGACGATGCCGCCGTCGTCCGCGGCAGCGAGGTCGCACAGCAACACCAGCATGGCGAGCACACCGTTGGCCTCGTTGCGCATTGGCTCGGGTGCCTCACGACCGGGCCGGAACACGCGGGCGGCGAGGGTGCTGCCTGCCTCGACGAAGTCGAGATCTTCGATGAGGCCCGGAAACGCCGCTCGCAGCCCCGTGAGGACGAATGCGAAGCGCTGGCGATCTGGCCGACGCTGATGCCAGGCACGCAGCATGGTGATCGCGTTGTCGCCTCGGCTCAGCAACTGCGTGGACAGTGCGGCGCTCGAGCCCCCTCGCAGGGCGTGCAGATCGGGATCGTGGAACACCGAGATGCTGCGCAGGCACGCGACCATGCGTGTGACGGCGGGGTCGTCGACCTGGCTGTCGAGCACGGCGCGCAGGCCCAGGCGATTGTCGGAGCGCAGCTGTCGGTCGCCGTGGACGAAGTTGCCCAGCGCGTCGCGGTGGAACACCTCACGATCACCATCGCAGAGTGTCTCTTCGGTGAGGTGAGCGACGGTGGCGCCGTCGGGGCGCAGCTGGATGGTCCAGCGCAGATCATCTAGCTGCACGCCGAGCTCGATCGGCTCGTGTTCCGCGGCGTCGCGATGTTTGAGGCCGTGAGTTCCACCGAGGACCACGCCAACCGCCTCTGGCAGCCCTCGATCCAGAGCGAAGCGCAGCAACTTCAGCAGCAGCAGCGCGGTGGTCTTGCCAGCCCCGTTGGCTCCGACCAAGAGGCTGACGCCACACAGCGGAAGCCGAAGATCGCGGAGGCCGTAGAAATTGCGCGCCGTGATCACGCAACGCTCGGCCGTGAACGGGAGGTGGGGCACCGCCTCCACCGGCGGCGGGGACGTCTCCACCGCCGGAGCCCCCAACGCTTGGTGCTGAAGATCGAGCTCGACGCGGGTCAGGATCTGGCCCATGAGGTCGAGGATCGAGCAGTAGACCCAAGTTCCCGTGGAGCGATGGGCGACCTTGCGCCGCAGCCCCAGCTCACCCGCGTCGCCCCACGCTGCGTCCAATTCCCGCAGCTCGTCGTCGAGCTTCAGGTGGCGCAGCAGCGGCCGCAGAGTCGCGTGGGCGATCTCGACTTCCAGGTCCTGGTCGTCGGTGTCAGTCTGGGGATCGAGCGCCTCGCGAGCTGCGTGTGCCCACGCATCGTCGACCGCCTTTTTTGCGCGCTCGAAGGTCGACGTTGTGCTCGACACACGAACGCTCATACACCGGTACGCTCACCCTGCACAACGACCGAGTGACGGTGCTGTTCACGGAACCAATACGCGGATGCTGGCGCTCTCGCGGCTGCGGATCCGCGGCCCCACGCGGACGTGCTCGGGCTCGAGGTCGAACCGCTCGATCGCCTCGGCGATGATCCGCTCGTTGGCCGGCTTGTCTTTGCGCACGCTCAGCTCGATCTGCGCGCGCTCGAAGGTACCCGCCAAGAACCCCAGCTCTTCGACCAGCGCAGCCTCGTCGATCGTCGCGCCCTCGGGCAGTCGGTGGACGAGGATCAGCCGCTCGCCAGATCGCTTGGGCGTGGCCTGGCCGGCGATCAGCGGCGCGCCCTCGCCCAGCGCGACCCGAGCGATCACGGAGTTGTCGAGCGGGGCGTGCTCGGGCGCGGGGGTCGAGAGCACGCCGACGTCTCGCCACAGGCCCCAGGACCGCTGAAACAGGACCTCGATGCTGACGGCGCCGCGACCGGACAGGCCGGCGAGGCGGGCCCCGTCGGCGAGGTCGGCGAACGCGACGTAGCCCATGACCTCGAGCAGGACGACGGCCTCGGGCGCGCCGGGCTCGCGTGAGATCCGGCGCGCGGCCTCGGGGACGTCGGCGCCGAACCGCTCGGCGCCCGCGAGCCAGGTCCGGCCGAACCGCGCGAGGTCGTTGGTGTTGCCGCGGACGAAGCTGGCCGGGGCGACCGCGACCATCGGGATCAGGCGCGGTGCGTCGGCGCTGCTCAGGACCAGATCGCGGGCGTCGATCGTGCTGCCCGAGTTGGCCACGGGGCTGGTCAGCGAGCGCTCGACCGCGCGCAGCTTGGCGTCCTTGGCCTTGTCGCCGGTCGCGGACACGAGCGCGACGTTGGCGGTGTCGACCCCGATCTCGTCGAGCGCGAACAGGCTCAGCATCGTGGCGGTCTGCCCGGCGTAGCCGACCAGCTCCAGCTTGCCCTGCGGCGGCTTCTCGGTGAGCAGCTTGGGATCGTTGGCCGCGAGCGCGTCGCGGCCTCGCGACCAGCCGACCACGAAGAACACCTCGGGCGACAGCGCGCGCAGGTGCTCGTAGGACGCGACGAAGGTCGGCAGCGGCATCACGGCGACGTCGGCACCGTCGTCGTCGCCGCCACCGCGGGCGAGCTGGGTCTCGATCTCGCTGGCCGTGAGCGCGACCGAGAATTCGACGTCGAGGCCGGCGCTGCGAAAGCTGCTGTTCTCGCCAGGGCTCAGCCCGTCGTTGGCGATCAACCCGGGCGCGACCAGCTCCCAGCCGAGGCCCACGACGCGCAGGGGGCGACGCGGGGTGAGCTCGGCGGGGGCGGGGTCGGTGTTCGCTGCGGCGTCGCTGGTCGCGGCAGCGGGCGTGTCCGACTTGTTCGCGGCCGTGGTGGCGCTGGGCGTGTCCGACTTGGTCGGGTCAGTCGTCGCAGCGTCGCTTTCGTCCGCCTCCTCGCTCGGCGGATCGGCCTGGGCCTCGGGCAGCGGGTGGGTGGCGAGCAGGGCGACCAGGCCACCGGTGATCAGCGTGACGGTGACCAGCCCGATCGGTCGAAACGCGGCAGGTTGGGTGCTATCGGTGTTGGTGTTCATGTCGACCTCGTGTCCGGGAGCGGGCTCACCACGAGCTGGCGCCGAAGCTGCGGCGGTTGGGGTACTCGTCGGCGACCATGGCCGACAGCTGCGAGACCGGGACCGCGAGGTTGAGGTTCTGGCCGCCGACCATCCCGGCCACCGACACGCCGATCACGAAGCCGTAGCGATCGAACACGGGCCCGCCGGAGTTGCCGGGGGAGATCGGCGCGGACATCTGGATGTAGCGCTCGCCCTCATAGACCCGGCGGGCCGAGACAATGCCGTTGGTCAAGGTGTGGTCGAGGCCCAGCGGGTTGCCAATCACGCTGACGGGCTCGCCGACCTGGACCGTCTCGGAGTCGCCGAGCAAGGTCGGCGCGGGCGGCTTGGGCAGCGTGCTGGGATCGATGCGCAGCAGGGCGAGATCGACGACGGGGTCGCTGACCAGGAGCTCGACCCGATCGAACTCGGTGCCGTCGAACAGCTTGACCCGGACCTCGCTCGCGTCCTCGATCACGTGGTGGTTGGTCGCGATCGTGCCCTTCGCATCGATGAAGAAGCCCGTGCCGCCCGCGCTGAACCCCCGGTGCTCGAGCTTGATCGAGACCACCGCTGGGGCGTAGGCGGCGAACAGCTCGGCGGGGCTGTACTCTTGCTGCTTGCCGGTGGGCGATGGCTTGGTCGCGTCGGCTGGCTTGACGTCGGTCTTCTCGTCGGTTGGCTTGGCAGCGTCCGAGGGCTTGGGATCGGACGCGTCGGCGAGCTTGGTGGTCGCGGGATCGGCCGTGGCCGGCTTGTCGGTGGTGGGCGGCTCGATGGGCGATGTGGTCGCCACGGCAGGGTCATGCGTCGTCGTCGGGTCTGCGCTGGTCGCCGACGCCGGGTCGGGCCCCGCCATCCATCGCCCGAGCCACGCGGCGCGGCTCCAGCCATCGGCGTCCAGGCGCTCGGCCTCGGCGTGGAGCGGGCCCGCGGTCAGCGATCCAGCGGCGGCGACGAAGATCAGGGCCGTCGCAGCCCAGGTGCCCGAGATCACGTCACGCACGAGCCCAGGGCGGCGCTGCTTGTCGGGGTCGTTGGGCAGCAGGCGGTCGGCGATCACCAGCGGGACCACCGCGAGCACGACCAGCGGCACCAGCAGGCGGACCCACAGGTTGTCGGTCGCGAGTCCCATGACCGACATGCCGCCCACGGTCGCCAGCGGCAGGCCAATGCCGATCCCCGCGAACGCGATCACACCGTGGAGTAGACGCAGACCCGTTCGCGCGGGAGCCGATTGATCGGAGCTCACATTGTTCATGACGCAGAGATTCCCTCGCCGCGCGCGTCGTGACGGACCCGCCAGCGCGCGTCGCAACGATAGCCGTTTGACGGGTATTCCGCCCAGCGCTGGTTGCAGGACCGGAGGGCCGACTGATCCCTACTGATCCACGGCCAAGCTCGCGCGCTCGAGCCCCGCTTCGATCAGCTGCCAGCTTGGGTCGGCGTCGTCGGCTGGACCTTGCAGCAGGTCCTCGAGCGCTTGCTCGATCGAGGCCATGGCGGTCGAGACCTCGGCGTGGCCGTAGGTGCCGGCGGTCCCGTGGAGCGTGTGGGCGATCCGATGGGCAGCGTCGATCGCCGACTTGCGGCTGGCCTGGTCGGCCGCGCGGGCGTGCTCGACCGCGGCGCGCAGACCCTCGATCTTGGTCGCGAGGCTGTCGGCGTAGCGCCGCCGCAGGGCCTCGATGCGGACCCGGCCGCGCTGCTCGACCGGCTGATCCAAGATCCCGCGGATCTCTTTGGGCAGCTGCATCGGGTCAAACGGCTTGGGGATCACACCGGCCGCCCCAAACCCGACGTAGCGCTCCTTCTCGTGCGACTGGACCTTGGCGGTCATGAAGATCACCGGGATGTCGCGGGTCTCGGGCTGGGCAGCGAGCGCCTTGAAGGTCGCGACGCCGTCCATCTCGGGCATCATCACGTCGAGCAGGATCACGTCGGGCTTGTGGGTGACCGCCAGCTCGAGCGCCTGGGCGCCGGACGAGGCCAACACGGTCTTCCAGCCGCCGACATGAGACAGGCTCATCTCGGCGATCGTGCGGATATCGGGCTCGTCATCGACGAGTAAAATAGTGTTGATCTGTGCCACGGGGACTCCGGTGTGGGAGAAGTGAGTTGCGACTCAACGTGAGTCAGAGGCTCCGCTGGGCCTCATCCTCGAGGGTCCGCAGCGCTTCGGCGAGGGCCTGGCGCTGGCCGTGGTCGTCGACGTTGCTGGGGTTCGTCACGAAGTTGGCGAGGCTCGAGGCCACGCGGATCAGCGCCGAGCGAACGGGCACAGCCAGGCCCCGGCGGCGGGCGAGGTCGGTCGCCTGGCGGTGCAGCTCGCGGGCCATGTCACGGGCCATGTCACGAGCCAGCTCGCGAGATGGATCTGCTCCCGCCGAGCCGATCAGCCCGGCCGCGCCATCGACGAGCTCGAGCACGGGGTTGCTGCGCTGGCCCTCCGCGAGCGCGCGTCGAGGCTTGCGAAACGGGCCTGACTCGGCGCGGAACCGACGGACCGGTCGCTCGCCCTCGCCGACCTCGAAGTGAAATCGGGAGCCCGCGCCCGGCTGGCTCTCGACCCCGATCACGCCGCCGTGGGCGTCGACGATCGCCTTGGAGATCGCCAGCCCTAGCCCGCTGCCGCCGACCGATCGGGTGTCGGACTCGTCGAGCTGCGAGAACTTGCGAAACAATTTGGGCAGCTGATCCTCGGCGATGCCGGGGCCCTCGTCGCGGACCGAGAACCGCACGGTCCCCACGGCGATCTCGGCCAGCTCGACGTGGACGGTGTCGCCGTTCTTGGAGAACTTGATCGCGTTGGACAGCAGGTTGATCAGGACCTGCAGCAGTCGATCGCGATCGCCACGCAGCTCGCACGAAGGCTCGAACTCGCGGACCAGCGTGATCCCGCACTCCTCGGCGTAGCCGGCGATCTCGGCGATCGCCTCGTTGGCGAGCACGACCGGGTCGAGGGCCTCGCTGCGGAGCTCGAGCTTGCCGGTCTCGATCTTGTCGAGATCCAGGATGTCGTTGACCAGCCGGATCAGCCGCTCGGTGTTGCTCAGCGCGATCTTGACCAGGCTGCTGGTCCGCGGCTCGAGCTGACCGACCACGCCGCCGTCGAGCAGCCCGAGCGAGCCACGGATCGAGGTGAGCGGGGTGCGCAGCTCGTGGCTGACGATCGAGACGAACTCGTTCTTGAGCCGCTCGATTCGCGCCCGTTCGGTGATGTCGGTGGCGATCCCGACCACGCCCTCGAGCCGGTCCTCGCTGGTGACCGCGGGCGAGCAGCGCAGCTCGAAGGTCAGCCGGCCGATCGGGGCGGTGGTGACCGTGGTCTCGCCGGTCATCGCCCGCCGGACCGCGCCGAGTAGCTGGGGTACGTGGGCAAACACTTCGAACACCGAGCGGCCGATCACGCGCTCGGGCGAGACGCCGAGTCCGGCCGCGCCCAGGCCGTCGAACAGCGACAAGATCCCGTCGGGGTCGATCGAAAACAGCACGATCGGTGCCCCCGTGATGATCGTGCGGAGTCGGTTCTCGCTGTGGATCAGGGCTTCCTGGGCGCGCCACCGCGCGCTGACGTCCTCTTCGGTGACCAGCGCGAGGCGCTTTGGGCCCTCGACCGCGCTGACCTGGATCAAGAACCAGGAGCGGCCGCGTGGCCCATCTCGGGACACCTCGCTCTCGTAGCGACGCCTGCGGCCGTCGAGGACCTCGAGCATGCTGGCCACGAACGCGCCGACTTCGTCGTTGGGGCCGCCCGGGGTGAGTCCGGCCAGGTAGTGGCTCCCGACCGGCCGCCAGGCCGGTGCGTCGGGGTGCTCGTTGGCCATTGGAGACAGCCACGCTCGATTCGCGGAGATCACCCGGCCCTCGCGATCGAGCAGCGCCGCGCGGTTGGGCATCGCCTCCAGCAACTCGTCGTGGGGCAGGCGGGCGCGCGCAGGCGTGAGCTGTGCCGTCGCGTCGCTCGGGTCACCGCCGGCTCGAACCTGCTCGCCGCTGGTGGACTTCACTGCCCCAAGTATGCCGTTGAGGGGCGTTTATCACCAGTGATCAGTGGTGGCACCGGGCCCCGCGGCCCCCGCGAGTGCGTACATGACCGGACCAGCGGCACACGATCGGCGATTGGGAGCGTCATAGGACTTGTCACCGCTCGACGCCGGCTGTCATAAACGCGGGGATGGAGAGGGAAGCAGGCGCACGGCGCAAGGCCAGGGTGTTGGTGGTCGACGACGATGTCGACTTGCTCGCGCTGCTCGAAGCTGGACTCGAAGACGAAGGGTACGAGGTCGAGGTCTGCGGCTCGGCCGAGCGCGCGCTCGAGCTGCTCGAGGTCGCCGCGCACGACATCATCGTCACCGACATCAACCTGCCGGGGATGAGCGGCCTCGACTTCTGCTCGCGAGTGGTCTCGGAGCGCGGCAACGTGGTGGTCATGGTCATGACCGCGTTCTCGAGCATCAAGTCCGCGGTCACGGCCTTGCGCGCGGGCGCCTACGACTACTTGATGAAGCCCCTCGACATCGAGGCGCTGGTCCACCGCCTCGATCGGGTGGTCCGCGAGCAGGACACTCAAAAAGAGGTTCAGAAGCTTCGCGAGCTGGTCGCCGAGGAGCGCGGCTTCGAGGGCTTGTTGGGCACCAGCGCGCCGATGCAGAAGCTCTACGACCTGGTCGCGCGCGCGGGTGAGACCGACGCCTCGGTCCTGGTCACCGGTGAGAGCGGCACCGGCAAAGAGCTCGTATCTCGGGCCCTGCACCGTCGCAGCGCCCGTTGTGGCGCGCCCTTCGTGCCGGTCAACTGCTCGGCGATCCCCGACACCCTGCTCGAGAGCGAGCTGTTTGGTCACTCGCAAGGTGCGTTCACCGACGCCCGGCGGTCCCGCGCCGGGCTGTTTCTCGAGGCCACCGGGGGCACGCTGTTTCTCGACGAGATCGGCGAGATCCCGATGCAGGTCCAGCCCAAGCTGCTGCGCGCGCTCGAGGAGCGCAAGGTTCGACCGGTCGGCTCCGACAAGGAGAGCGACGTCGACGTGCGCCTGGTCGCGGCGACCAACCGCGACCTCGAGGCCGCGGTCGAGGACGGCAGCTTTCGCGAGGATCTATTCTTTCGCGTCAACGTGATCCACATCCACGTGCCGCCGCTGCGCGCCCGCGGGGGCGACGTGCTGTTGCTGGCCCAGAGCTTCCTCGAGCGCTACGCCGCCCGGTTTGGCAAGGACGTGGTCGGCCTGAGCGCGGGCTCGGCCGAGCGGCTGATGGCCTACAACTGGCCCGGTAATGTGCGCGAGTTGCGCAACTGTATCGAGCGGGCGGTCGCGCTGGGTCGCGGGGTCGACATCCAGGTCGAGGATCTGCCCGAGCGTGTGCGGACCCACAGCCGCGCGCAGCTGGTCGTCGGCAGCGATGACCCCTCGGAGCTGGCGGAGCTGGCGGAGATCGAGCGGCGTTACATCCTCCACGTGATGGAGGTCGTCGGGGGCAACAAGAGCCTCGCGGCCAAGACCTTGGGGCTGGATCGCAAGACGCTGTACCGGAAGCTGCAGCGCTACGCTCGGGCCGGCACCGCGGATTGATCCTGCTGGGCCCGAAGCTGGGCCGAAGCTGGCCCGAAGCTGGGCCCCAAGCTGGGTTGTCGCCGCGGGTCCTGGGAACCTGCCCGGGTCCGCGGGGTCTGGCGGCCGTGCGTTGCGATGCAGGTCGTGGTTGGATTGGGGTGATGTCGCGCGAGAGGTGGGGTCGGTGGTTGGGGCTCATACTGCTGACCCTGGTGTTCGCGGCCGGGTGCAAGGCCAAGCGCGGGGCGGCCCTGGCCGAGGGGCCGCCGGAGATCGACGCCAACACGCAGGTGCTCGCGGCGTTCAAGCCTGGCGAGCTGGCGGACACGGGCGCAGCGGGGCTGGACCTGGACGCGGTCGAGACCTCTCCCCCGGTCGCGCCGGACGTGCCCGTGTTGCCGCCGCCGAGGCTCGAGGAGTTTGGGCCGATCGGCGACACCGGGGAGTACGCGGACATCGAGTTTCGCTTCAACCGGCCGGTCGTGCCGCTCGGCGAGCGTGACCGGCTCGACCCCCAGGCGCTGGGCCTGGTCATCGAGCCCCCGCTGGCGGGCGAGCTGTACTTTGCCGAGCCGACCCGACTGGTGTTCTCGCCCGAAGCCGCGCTGCCGCTGGCGCACGTGTGGCAGGTCAAACTCGACGCTCAGCTGCAGGCGGTCGATGGCCCGACGTTCTCGGCCAAGGCCGAATTCTCGTTCGCGACCGAGCCGCCGACGGTGTCGGTGTGGGTCAGCGACGACGATCAGATCCTCGCGGACGACGAGGCCAACGGGCTGATCGAGTACCACTGGGACGCCAAGGTCCTGCTCGACGTGAGCGACGAGACCACGCTTCGGCAGCTGCAGCCGCATGTTCACGCCGAGGCGATCGACGCCCGCGGGCACGCCACATCGGTCGCGATCGGGGTCCGCAAGGGCAAGCGGGACGACTCGGGCTGGCGCGAGTCCCAGTTCGAGATCTACCCCAAGACCCACTGGCCGGCCGGGCGCGAGATCCTGATTCGTGTCGACGATGGGCTGGTCGGCAACCTGGGCCCGCGGCCGACCGGGCGCGAGGAGACGATGTCGTTTGCGGTCACCGCAGGTGTGCGGGTGGTCGGGGTCCAGTGCTACGCGGGCGACTTTGGTGACGGCTGCGATCTCGGGCCCCTGCAGGTCATGTTCTCCGCTCCGGTCACGCGGGCCCAGGCCCGTCGCGTGCGGGTGAGCCCGGCCAGCGCGGGCTTCGACACGCTCGCCTACGATCGCGAGGACTGGCGGGAGGACAGCCGCAACAGCTACTGGTCGATCCTCGCGTGGGGCGACTACGCCGACGGCGGGCACTACAAGGTCAGCGTCGACCCCAGCTTGCGCGACGTCCATGGCCAGATCTTCGTGGGCGAGACCGAGTTCGAGGTCGACTTCGTCGAGCCGCCGCCGGAGCTGAGCGTATCGAACGGCCACGGCACGCTGATCCAGTCGAGCACGCCGCGGGCGGGGATCGAGAGCCGTCACGCCGAGCAGCTGCGGCTGCGCGTCGCCGTGCTCGACGATAAAACCCACGAGCAGATGCTTGGCCAGCCGCTCGGCGAGATCGCGTGGCCAACGAGCGGCGCGAAGCGGTTCGACGAGCACATCACGCCCGCGCACCAGGGCCAGTTCGCGTGGGCGGCGACCGAGCTCGACTTTCACCGGTTCACGGGCAGCAAGCCGGCGGCGGTGTTGTTCGAGGCCTCGGTCACCAAGCTGCTCCCGCGCGCGGCCAACCGAACCATGCCGTCGGCCGAGCGGGGGCTGGTCCAGATCAGTGACCTCGGCGTGAGCGTGATCGGCTCGCTGACCGACAGCTGGGTCCGCGTCGCCGACGTGACCAGCGACAAGCCGGTGATCGACGCGGAGGTCGAGCTGATCGACGCGCCCGGCGGGGCTCGGCGGGTGCTCGGCAACACGGATGGGTCGGGGCTGCTCTCGCTGCCCGGCGCGGCCAAGCTGCCCGAGCACGCGCTGCTGCGGGTTCGCAAGGGCGACGACAAGCTGCTGGTGTCGATCGCCACGCTGCGTCGCCCCGAGACCGCGCCGAAGGGCCTGCGGACTGGAGAGACCGCCAAGGTCGCGGTCACGACCGAGCGCGCGCTCTACCGGCCCGGCGAGGTCGTCCGCGCGATCGGCTGGGCGACCGTCGCGGGCCCGTATCAGCTCGCCGGGGTCCGGCCGCTCCCGGCCAAGGCCACGATCACCCTCGAGCTGCGTGACTACCGAAACGAGCTCGTCGCCACGCGCACGGTCACGCCCAAGCGACGCGGTAAATTCTGGGCGACGCTGCCGGTCCCGGCCAGCGCGCCGCTCGGCAACTACTCGGTCACGGCCACGGTCCTCGATGGCTCGGGCAGCGCCCAGCTCGAGGTCAAGGACTTCGTCGCGCCCGAGTTCGAGGTCTCCGCCCAGGTGGCCCGCGCCGATCTGCATCACGGCGAGACCACCACGGTCGACGTCAACGCTCGCTACTACTTTGGTGGGCCGGTCCCGATCGAGCGGATGCGGACCGCGCTCGACTGCCGGGAGTCGAACTTTCGCCCGCCTGGGCTCGCGCCCGAGTGGCGGGTGAGCCCAGGCGCCGCGCACTACTCAATGCACGGCGTGCCGCGGATCTCGATTCCGCTGCCGCCAACCGCGAAGCACGGCCACGTCGAGACCGGCCTGGAGCCGCAGGCGCTCGATCCTGGACGCCCAGCCCACTGCACCTGGTCGGTCGCGCTCGCGGATCAGACCCAGCGCGAGGTCGGGGCCGAGACCAGCGCGTGGGTCCACCCCCCATTTTATTTGGCCGCGTCGGTGCCCGGGCATGTCCTCCCCGGGAAGGATCTCGACATCCCGATCGCAACGTTGGAGTTCGACGGCGCGCGGCGGCCAGCGAATAGCGTGGAGGTCAGGCTCGAGCGCCGCTGGTACGAAGACGAGTGGGTGACCGAGAACGGCAAGCGGACCTACGCGGGCCGGCGCGAGCGGACCAAGAAGCTGCCCGCGTGCAAGACGAACACGCTCGAGGGCGACGCGAGCTGTCGGTTCGCGGCGATCGAGCACGGTCGCTACACGGTCGAGATCGTCGCGGCCGACAAGCGCGAGCCGGGCTACCACCCCACGCTGAGCGCGAGCGTCTACGTGCCCGAGCCGCACAAGTCGGGCTGGACCTGGTCGACCACGCGGCGGTCCAAGCTGTCGATCGAGGTCGACCACCAAAAGGCCAAGCCCGGCGATGCGATCCGCGCTCGAGTCACTGCGCCGTGGGCGAGCGGGGCAGGGGTCGTGTTGATCGCCAAGGGGGCGATCCACGAGGTCCATCGGGTCGATCTCAGCCAGGGCGTCGCCGAGCTCACGTTCACGGCGACCGACGCGTGGATTCCAGGCACCGAGCTGTGGGCCGTGATGATCCAGCCCGGCGACTCGAGCGAACACCCGCGCCTGGCTACCGCTCACACCAAGGTCTCGCTCGACAACAGCACCCGGAATTTGAGCGTCGCGCTCGACGTCCCGCGCGAGGCCAACGCTGGCGACTCGCTGCCGATCGTCGTCCACGCCCGCGACCAGGACAACCAGCCGATCCGCGGTCACGTCAGCGTGTGGGCCGTCGACGAGGCCGTGCTCGCGCTCGCGCCCCACGAGCTGCCGAACTTCGTCGACGCGTTCACCGTCGCGCTCGCGGGCGGGCTCGGCTTCGCCGATGGCTACGCGGCGTTGATCTTCGCGTACGTCGCTCGCAGCGACAGGTACTGGCGCAGGGACTTCGTGAACGGCTGGGCCGCCGATCCCGAGTCTGCGCTCGGCGGGTACGGGTACGGGTACGGTCGCGGATCTGGCGGGGGCTTTGGCGGTCGCGGCTCGCGGGCGCCGATGATCCGCTCGGGGACGGCGAACGTCGAGCCGCCTGCGCGCAGCAAGTTCGAGTCGGCGCCGATCTTCATTGGTGACGCCGAGCTCGACGCGAACGGCGTGGCCCGCCTGTCGGGCGAGCTGCCCGACAACCTCACGACCTTCCGCGTGACCGCGCTGGTGTCGTCGCCGATCGAAGACTCCAAGGTCGAGGCCCGGTTTGGCACCACCGACGCGCGCGTTCGCGTGACCCGGCCGATCGTCGTGCGCGCGGCGCTGCCTCGGATCCTGCGCCCGGGCGACAGCGCCGAGGTCGGGGTCCTGGTCGACAACCTGCGCGCGGGCGCGGGCAAGGCCGAGATCGAGGTGACGCTCGACGATCCGACCCAGGCCCTCGAGCTCTTGTCACCCGCGACCGCGACCGTGGCGATCGCGGCCGGCGGACAGGTCCGGGTCCCGTTCAAGGTCCGCGCGCACAAGACCGGCACGCCGAAGTTCACCGCCCGCGCCAAGGTCCGCCCCACGACCGGCAAGCCGGAGGTCGACGCCGTCGAGCTCGAGCTGCCGATCGAGGCCGAGCGCACCATGAGCGACCGCGTCGCGGTGTACGGGACATTGGACGCCGACCGCCCGGCGCTGCTGCCCTTCGAGCTCCCGGCCGACGCGGATCCAGCGTTCGGCGGGCTGTCGGTGTCGATCGGCTCGAGCATGCTCGGCGGCGTCGAGGATGCCGTCGCGTACCTGGTCAACTATCCGCATGGCTGCGTCGAGCAGACGTCGAGCTCGCTGCTACCGTTGATCCCGCTCGGGGCCCTGGCCAAGACCTACCCGCTGGGCATCGCCGACACCGACGCGTACGTCGAGGCTGGGGTCGCCCGGCTGCGATCCATGCAGCTCGACGACGGCGGATTCGGCTACTGGCCGGGGGCGACCACCGCGAGTCCGTACGGCAGCGCGTACGCGACCTGGGTGCTCGGGCGGGCCAAGCTCGCCGGCCACGCGGTCCCCGACGCGATGCTCGACCGCGCCCAAGCCTACCTGCTGGGCCAGGTCCGTGGCTGGGCCGCCGAGCTCGGCTCGAGCACCGGACGCGACATCGAGATCGCGCTCGCGCTCGCGACCTTGGCCGAGGCCCAGCTGGCCCCGAGCGACGCGCTGACCAAGCTGCACGAGCGGCGCACGACCTTGCCGATGTTTGCCCGCGCGATGCTGTTGATGGCGATCCACGATCAGGACGGCGCAGATCCCCGGGCGGCCGCGATGCTCGGTGAGCTGCGCAGCTTCGTCGATGAGCGCGAAGCCAGCGCGCGGATCGAGGCCAACACGACCTGGACCTGGTACTGGGACTCGAACGTGCGCAGCAGCGCGATGATGCTGAGCGCGATGCTGGCTCTCGATCCCGAGCACGTGCTGGTGCCCAAGCTGGCCCGCGGGCTGCTCGACGCCCGCCGCGGCGGTCGCTGGTCGAACACCCAGGAGAACGCCTACGCGCTGATCGCCCTGGCCGAGTACGCGCGCATCTACGAGGCCGACGAGCCCGACTTCGAAGGCCGGGTCTGGCTCGACCGCACCGCGGTCGCCAAGGTCCGCGTGAAGGGCCGCAGCTTCGCGTTCGAGTCGGGGTTCACGGACATGCCCGCGCTGTTGGCCGCCGATCGTGTCGACCCCACCACCAGCCGGCTGCTGCTCGAGCGGGCCGGGACCGGGCGCATGTACTACCGCGTCGGCCTCGAGTGGGCCTCGACGGCGACCAACCTACCCGCGCGGTCCGAGGGCCTGGAGATCCATCGGACGATCCGCGACGAGTCAGGACGGATCGCGGCCAACCGGGCGATCCCGGCCGGGACCTTGCTCGCGATGGACGTCACCCTGACCACCCGCTCGGAGCTGACCCACGTCGCCGTCGAGCTGCCACTGCCCGCGGGGCTCGAGGCGATCGACATGGGGCTCGGCAAGGGCACCGCCGCGATGCGGATCTCGGGCTCGGTCGGCCGGTTCGTCAGCCACCAGGAGCTGCGCCGGGATCGGGCGGTGGTGTTCGTCGATCGCCTGGTGCCGGGCGAGCACGTCCACACCGTGTGGCTGCGGGCCACGACCCCGGGCGAGTACGTGATGCCGCCCGCGAGCGCGGAGATGATGTACTACCCCGAGGTCTACGGGCGCACCGCCTCGGCCCGGGTGTCGGTCAACTGAGCGAATCGGTCGCGGTCGCCGTCATGGGCAGCGGCGACGGCGATCGGCCCCAAGCAAGCAACGAGCTTTGGTGGCGCTGGGATAGCGAACCAGCTCCGCGCACCGATTGCGGGCTGAATTCGAGAAACAACTTGAGTTCACGACGCCGTGGTCATACGATGCTCTTCACACGGGTGCAGAACATACTTAGTTGAGCTGTCACTGTGCATCTTTGCGCAGACTGTGATCTATCTGGCGTCCGCGATCACGTTCGCTGACGAGGCACACATGAGAGCCCCAGGACATTCTGGATTGAGCGTTCTATTGGCCACGCTCGCGCTAATGGCCTGCTCCGCAGACGAGGTCATTCCGCCGTTGGGGGAGTCTGGCGGCACCGATGGTGGGGACTCGGGCCCGCCGCTGCCGGGCGGCGATGACTGCGACGAGAACTGGTACGCGATCGATGGCGCCCCTGTCCCGCAGGAACTCAACGGACCCGAGGCGTTTGGCGGCTCGCTGGCCAAGCATCAGAGCCGGATCGAATTCACAGGTCCAGCCAGGCAGCCCGACCCGGTCGTGCCTACGCCGATCAACCCGGCGTTCGGTCAGATGACCTTCGAGGACTTCGCCGCGAGGTACGCCGAGCGCTTCGGCAACTACTGGTTCGTCGAAGGCGACCAGGCCATGACAGACGCCGACCTGCACGCGCTCTACGACCGACTGCACGAGCAGGCGAGCAAAGGCGCCCAACCGCCCGTCCCAACCGCGGCCGCCTACGATGAAGGGGGCTTCGACGCCGCGTGGAGCTCGGGCCGCAAGCTCACGCTCACGTGGTGCGTCGGCTGGGTTCTGCCATCATTGTCCGCCAACGAAGAGCTTCACGCAGAACACGTCGCGCTGCTGATCGAGACGATGGAGTGGGCCACGCGGGCCTGGGAGCGGGCCGGCGACGTCAACTTCGTTCACCTGGCGCAGTATGACAGCCCGGAGGCGCAGGCCTCCGGTCAATGTCAGCCCGGCGAGAATGGCATACACTTTCGTGTGCGCACCGGACCAGAGTGTACGGGGGCTTGCGGGGGTCGGGTCTTCATCGAGGCGCTCCCTCAGTACGAGTTTGAAGATCCGGCCAACATCGACGGGGACGCCGAGATCGTGTTTGGACTGCAGCGCTTCTTCGACAACGAGAACGAGGCGCGCATCAACGCGCTGCACGAGCTGGGGCACGTGCTGGGCTTCACCCACGAACACCTGCGCTGGCCTGAGGAGCAAGATCCCGACAGCGGCTGCAACGGCCTCGGCGAGATCCCCTGGCGTGGCCTGACCCCACCCGACAGGAGCTCGGTGATGGCCAACGACTTCTGTGCGGGCGTCAACCCCAACGTGCCGTGGCTCTCGGCTTGGGATCGACTGGGCGCGTACTATCAATACACGTGGGGCCGGCGGCGTGCGTCGATGATGGGCCTGGTGAGCCAAGTCGACGACTATGCGTATGATGGGCTCGGGCAGACGGGGATCCTGTGGCAGACCAGCCGCAGCGCCCGGATGCAGCGCTGGTCGTCGACCGGAGCGCCAGGGCAGCCGATCCAGTTCGCGGTGGAGGAGCTGTGCGCGGACGGGAGCGCGCCTCCGTGCATGGGGGCGTTCGACAGTGAGGGCCGAGTGCGGCCGAGCCCGGCGCTGCTGAGCGGCGGGGCGTTCGATCTCGACGTGCTGTTTCATGGGCCGGGCCCGGCGCTGGCGGACTCGTTGCTGCTCAACGAGGGCGCGGAGCTCGACGCGGTGAACCTGGATCTGGACTGGTTCTCGGTGCCGGTCGTCGGCAGCTTTGAGAGTGGGAACGCAGATCAGATCCTGCTGTACCGACCCGGGCCCGAGGAGGATGCGCTGCTCGTGCTCGAAGACGGAGACGTGGTCACGTACCCGATGAACTTTTCCGGATACGCCTACCCGCTCGCGGGCCGCTTCCGCGGGTTCGCGGGGGGACGGAACGACATCATGTGGTACGATCCGCAGAACAACGGGGTGTCGTCGTGGAGGTGGATGGGACAAGGGTTCAATTTTGTCGTCAACGGTCCCTCAGATGCCGGAACACTGGGCCTTGAAAAAGGCGTCGAGTACACACCGATCGTCGGTGATTTCAACGGGGACGCGATGACTGACCTATTGTGGTACTCAGCCGGTGGCGGCGCGGATCTCATGTGGTGGTCAGAGAGCAATGTGGCATCGATCTTCTTTGAGGTCGCGGGTGCGACCATTACTCACGACTACCGCCCGTTCGTCGGTGATTTCGACGGCAACGGAGTCGATGATATTCTTTGGTTTGCTTCCTACGCGGAAGCGGTGCACGTGACATCCAAGATCTGGTATTTCTTCGAGGACGAGACGTATATTTCTCGCGTGCTGTCAACTCATCTGGACTACAGCCCATACGTCGCCGACTTCGATGATGACGGATGCTCCGATATACTCTGGTACAAACCCAGCGAGCCAAACTCAGCGAGTCCGCTGTGGCGGTGTCTGCCGAACGACCAAGACTTCGCCTGCGAGCCACCGCTCCAGACACCCGGTGGGGCCTATCCCGTGGGTTTCGGAGGATCATATTAATGCGACGCCACGCCGTGTTCGTGCTGATACTCCTCTCCGCGTGCAGTTCGCGCCCCGTGGATTCTGATTGTGACGGGATGTGCCAACTCGCCGGTCCTGAGTTCCCCGGCGTCGGCGAATGCAAGGAGGGGGCGTGCACACCAACCTACGCTGACTGCTCCATTCGAACGGAGATCTCGACCTGCGCCGAGGCATGCGAGGCGCAGGGGACGACGTGTGCCGCCCATGGGTGTGGAGGGTACACGTACCGGCTCTACTCGGTTCTCGAGTGGTGCGAGGACCCCGAACTGGCCGGCCTCTTGTTCGCGCTCGAGTGTGACGAGCCCATCGAGTGGCAGCTCAACGACGCCGTCAAGTGTTGCTGCGAGCAGGAGTAGGGCACGACAACGAGAGGTGAGCGGACAAGAGTCGTTGCTCAGTCCCGACTCCAGGCGGTGGCTCACCAGGTGGGGGCTGACTCTCGCCGTTCGAGAAGCGAGTCGTGGGCGAAGGGATCTGACCCCTTCGCCTCCCCCTTCTGCGCCAGCAGCATCGTTCGGCTGCGAAGCCCCTCCACCAGGGACTACGGTGACTGCAGCTTGCCCGTCATCACGCGAAACTCGATGCGCCGGTTGTTGGCGCGCCCGGTCTTGGTGTCGTTGGTGTCGATCGGCACGTCGGGACCCATGCCCTGGGTCGTCACCCGATCCTCGGAGATCCCCATCCCCACCAGGTAGCTCATCACCGACTCGGCGCGCTCGCGCGAGAGCTGCATGTTGTGATCGTACTTCCCACGATCATCGGTGTGGCCAGTGATCTCGATCCGGACGCTGGGGTACTGCTGAAGGATCCGAATCGCCTCGTCGAGGGTCGGCAGCGAGCTGCGCTCGATCGTGGCCTTGTTGGTCTCGAAGGTGATGCCCTTGATCGCGCCAGAGAAGCGCAGGACCTCGGCCGGGACCTCGTCTGGGCAGCCGTCGTCGTCCTCGAAGCCGTTGTCGGTCTCGGGCTCTTCGACGCAGCTGTCGACGTCGTCGGTGAACCCGTCGCCGTCGGTGTCCTTCAGCGGGCAGCCGTCGGGCTCGACGCCAGGCTCGTCCGGGCAGGTGTCCTGGTCATCCCAAAACCCGTCACCGTCGCGGTCGGACTCGGGGCAGCCGTCGTCGTCTAGGTAGTCGTTGACGGTCTCGGGATCGTCGATGCACTGATCGTCGACGTCGAGGATCCCATCGCCGTCGCGGTCGCCAGGCCCGGCCGGGATCACGACCGGCTCGTCGGGTCGCGCGGGCGGGACGTTCTTGCGGTTGAGCGTAATCGACAGCCCGAGCAGCCCCTCGAAGTTGTGTGAGACGAACGTGTTCTCCACCCCCAGCGAGTGGCTGACGACGTCGCGCAGGTCGAGCCGCAGCATCACCCAGCGGTTCAGATAGATCTTCGCGCCCGCGCCGAAGTGCATGGCTGGATCGATGTCGCGGCCGAGCGGCCCGCCGCCGTTGATCCCCAGCATCCCCGCGCCGACCACCACGAACGGCGTCACGCTCCACAGCCCCAGCTGCGCGACCGCGTGGCCACGCACGGTGAACGGCATCACGCCCGCGCCGCTGCCATCGTCGAGCTTGCCGGGGATCACCCCGCCCTCGGCCTCGACGCCGAAGAAGCGCAGCGGGTAGTAGCCGATCCGCCCGCCCAGGTCGGGGTTGCTCCGCCGCAGCGGCAGCCAGCCTTGCATGGGCAGATTCGCGTTGGGCTCGAACAGCTCATGCTCACCGTTGAGCCGGAACAGGCCGCCGTAGACGCCAAGCTCGAACATGTGGGGCTCTGGCGCCCAGCGCTTGATCCATTTCTGGTCCTTGCGCGGGTTCCACTTGCGGGTCCGAGGCTCGGGCGTCGTCTCGGTGCTGGCTTGTGTGTTGGCTTCGGTGCTCGCGTCCGCACCATCGCCCGACAGGCTCAGCTCGGCCGAGCCTTCACCGCTCGCCTCGGCTTGGTCAGGGGGCGCCCACGCGTGCGCGAACGAGGGAACCGTGATGCCGAGGGCACACACTAAAGAGGGGAATCGCAGTCGCATCGGTCGCTCCTGGGCCGCGGAGGCCCTGACTGCGAATTGTGCCCGGTCGAGCTGAAATACGCAGGTTTTTGACAAAAGCGCGGTGCCCCGCCCGCGCTCGGGGAATTCTGGGACGGGTCCCACTCGTTGGCGATCGGCGGATCACCATCTCCGAGCCAGCGCGCCAGGTCAGGGGAGCGCGAGCAACAAGTCCTCGACCCCACGCGGCGGGCCCGGGTACGATGGCGCGGTCATGGCCCAGACCGTCGAAGAAGAATACATGGGGGGCTCCAAGGCCCGAGTGTGGACCTACGTGATCCTCGCTGGGCTGCTGCTCGTGGGGCTGCTCGTCGCCAATTTCGTGTGGGCCAACCCCGACGACGCCCGCGCCGCCCTCGACGGCTTCCTGGGCCTGCCCGGCTGGGCGATCGTCGGGATCATGGCCGTGCTCGGCGTCCTGGTGTTCTGGGGCGGCCTCAAGATCGAGGCGGACTGGCCCGAGGCCGTGGGGGCCCTGATGATCGCGGGGGCGGTCCTGGCGGTCGAGATGATGGTCGGGCTCGAGACCTTCCGGCTGTTCGGAATGGGGTTCATGCCGTACTTCATCCCGTTGGCTGTGTTCGTGGTGTTGTTTGGTCTGGGGATGGTGAAGTCGAAATAGGGTTGTTCTTGGTGGTTGGGCGGGGGGGGGTGCCGGCGGGGCAGCGCGCACGGGCTGCAGACGGCCCCAACCCGGCTAGGTCTACTTCAGTCTCGGTTTGCAGCTTCCTGTCGGGGATCGTCTTGGCCCGACGGGGGTGGCTTCGTTAGTCTCCACGTGCGTAGATACGCCGGGTTGGGGCCATCTGCGGCCTTTTGTGCGCTCTACGTTGGTTGGAACGTTGGCTCCGACCCGGACGAGTGGAGGTTCTCGCGATGTTGTTGCTACTAGTTCACGAACCCTCCGAGGGTTGAGGGGGAGAACTGCGCCGCCTGGCTCACGCGGACCGCCGACTGCGAGAACACCTGGAACGCCGAGCGGATCTCGCTGGTGCTGCTGCCGGGTGTCAGGACCCAGCGATCCTGGATGCCCATCTCGGTGAACACCCGGCGGAAGTCCGTGCTGCCGTCGTCGATGCCCATCGCGGCGACGATGTGGGTCTCGGCGCGCAGCATGTCCTCGACGAGTGGGCGGACGTGGGTGGCGGTCGCGCGGGTCGAGTGGACGTCGGCGCCGTCGCTGATCAGCAAGGTGACGGTTCGGACTGGGACGCCGTTGTCGGCGAACTCCTGGGACTTGGCGAGGACGGTGGCGAGCAACACCACGGTCTGATCGTACAAGGGCGTGCCCTTGTTGGGATCGTAGTTGGCCTTGGTCATGCGCGTGGCGTGCTCGAGCGGGATGTAGGGGTAGAGCACGTCGCCGTTGAGGTAGCGGTTGTGGACGAGGATCTCGGCGGCCTGGCGGCAGGTGCCGAGCGCGTCGAGGATCAGGTTGTGGCCCTGCCGGACGGCGTCCGCGTTGCCGGCGAAGCGGATCGACCCCGAGTCGTCGGGCATCAGGCTGACGAGGACGACCTCGGCTGCAGGGACGTCGTCGACCTCGACGCCGAGCCCGGCCTGGATCTGGGCGCCGAGATCCAGCACGTCGAGGGTCGCCATCGAGGCCTTGGACAAGGTGCCCTGGGCGCGGGCGTTGGTGAGCAGTGACCGGGCTTTGGCGCCGGGCTTGTTGGTGTTCGAATTGGACATGATCGGTGCTCCTATTGCTGGGTGGGGGTCATGACGCGCGAGGCAGCTCGGGCCAGGCGTCGAGCGGATCGGTCGAGCGGACCAGGTGCATGCCGGCGTCGGCGAACCGCTGCTGGGCTTGCTCGGCCTGGTCGCTGAAGTCCGCTGCGAACCCGCCGCGGCCGTCGGGGACGGTCACGGCGGACATGCAGTCGGCGAGGATGTAGACCTTGCGCGCGAGCGATGGATCCGTGGCGACGATCTCGTCGAGTAGATCGTCGATCGTGCTCTTGACGCAGTGGCTGGCGGCCTGGCCGGCGATGATCACCGCGTCGGCGCGCAGCAGGGTCTCGATGAACGCGGTGTTGCGCTGCGCGAGCGGAGCACCGTCGTGGCGGCTGAGCACCTCTGGGCGCAGGACCGAGTAGTTCTCGGTCAGCGGGTTGCCGCCCTTGACCTCGATCCATGACTGCATGCCGCGGGCGAGCGAGAACATGCTGCGGGCTTCGTCGACGACGCCGACGAGGGCGTGACCGTCGCTGCCGAGCAGGCAGTGCGGCGGCCACAGGTAGAGCTCGTACTTGCCGACCCGCTCGAGTTCGCGGCAGTAGTGCTCGACCTGCTGGCGCAGCCACCCGTAGTTGCCGCGGCACAGCCAGCCGGCGACGGCGGGGTTGGGGCGCAGCTGACCCGAGGTGATCGCCGCGGTGGTGACGATCGTGTGGGCGGGCGGCGGCTGATCGTCGCGGTCCAGCCAGAAGCTGGGGAAGAAGATCTGGTGCGAGAAGTGGCTGTCGAGGGTCGCGGTGATCCGGGTGAGCCGCGCCATGTTCTGATAGATGAAGCGGGCGATCCGGCGGCTGTCGTCGATCGCCCCGGTGCCGCTGCGGCCGCCGACGTAGAGGCTGCCCTCCGGCAGGCAAAAGTCCTTCTGCACGTCGATCAGCAGCAGGTGCAGCTCGTGGGCGTCGCCGGCCGCGGGGCGCAGCTGATGGCGATCGATCCACTCGCGGGCGTGACCGGCGAGCGCGTGATGGTCCGCGCGGTAGTCCCAGCGGGCGGCGGCGTCAGGGTCGAAGAAGTCGGGGATCGGGAGGATGGTGGACATGGGTGGTCTCCGTTTGGGTGAGGGGCCGTTTACAATTGAGGTTCAGCCGAGCTCGATGCGGCGGACGCCTTCGCGGTCGACGATCAGCAAGCCCGCTTGTCCGGCGAGCAGCGAGCAGGCGGCGTCGACGAAGGGCGCGGTGTCGGGGAAGCTGCGGGTCAGCTCGGGCCGGCCACCGACGAGCTCGACGCGGACGATGCCGGCGTCGGTCGGGACCAGCAGCATCGAGCCGACCGCGGCGGCGCCGTCGAGCGAGCGGGTCCAGGCGTCGCGGCTGGCTGGATCCTCGGCGTCGAGCTCGGCCGAGCCGAGCACGCTGCCGTCGCGGCCGAGCACGTCGAGCCGCAGGCGCAAGCTGGGCCCGCGCTCGAGCAGCATGAACAGCCAGGCGTGGGTCGCCGAGAGCTGGGCGCCCGCGCGGACGAGCCGACCACGGATCGGCGCGAGCGTGTGGCGGTCGTCGAGGCCCGGGCGGGTCGGATCGAAGGTCGCGGGGATCGGCAGCGCGCCCACGCTGTAGAGCGCCAGGCCAAACCGGGGGCCCAGCCACACGCGGGTCCGATTGGGCGGCACCCGGCCCAGCTCTCGCGCGCGCTCGTGGGGGCCACGGCTGGCGTCCGAGAGCACGCGGCCGCCGCTGATCCAGACCCGGTGATCGCCGTGGCAGGCCAGCGCGAGCTCACCCTCGACGACGTCGACGATCGTGGCCCGGGCTGCGGGCGCCCGCGCCAGTGACTCGCCGTTCCAGACCCACGCGCAGCCGTCGTCGAGCCAGCACTGGCGCGCGGGTGGCTGGCCGGGCGCGAGCGTGGCCACGGGGACGCGCCCGCGCGGCTCGTGGATCCACAGCTGACCGCCCTCGGACTCGAGCAGCCGCGGGCAGCCAGCTCGATCGAGCGCCGCCGCGAGGATCTGGCCGCGGGCGGCGAGCACCGGGTGGACACGGACGGCGCCCCGGACCAGCTGCCGCTGCGGCGTTGGGAGCGACTTGGTGCACGCGGGACAGCGTGAGCGGGCGTGCTCGAGCCCGCAGCTGCGGCAGCGCGTGAACGCGAGCGACTCGAGCAGCGCGAGCGGGATCGGGGTCCGAAGATCCTCGGCGAACACCCGGCGCAAGCACTCGAGCAGCTGGTCGGGCAGGCTGTGCAGCGGCAGCGCGGGCTTGGGGTAGAGGACCCGCGGATCGAACACGGTGATCCGCCGCAGGGGACGGGCCGCGTGCACGACCGCGGCCTCGCCGGGCGTCGGGCGAAACACCCCGCCGTAGGGGCCGACACACAGCAGCGAGCGCATGACCATGATCGCGAGCGCGTACCAGTCCGAGGCCTGGTTGTGGGGGCGGATCAGCGCGGGCGCCGAGCCGTTGGGGTCACACAGCAGCGGGTCGACGAAGCGCTCGGTGAACACGCCGCAGTCGAACCCGGCGAAGCTGAACGAGTCGGCGTCGATCAGCCAGGCCGCGCCGCCGCTGCTCACGAGCACGTTGAGATCGTTGAAGTCGCCGATCACGACGCCGCGACGGTGCAGGGCGGTGAGCGTGCGGTGCAGATCGACGAGGACCTCGACGACCCGGGCCCCGCTGATCCCCGCGCGTCGACGCCGAGGGTCGCCCCAGCTCATCAGCGGCTCGGCGCCTTCGATCCGCCGCATCGCGTAGCCGACCACGCGGCGCCGCCGGAGCCCGCTGGTCGCCAGCTGCTCGGGGTGGACGACGCGCTCGGGCAGGTCGGGCGGGAACGCGTGGAGCTTGTCCTGATGGACCTCGAGCCGGGCGGCGGCCGCGTCGCGTTGCTCGGGGAACGGCCGAAGATCCGGGTGGTCGGGGCCCTTGAACAGCTTGAGCGCGCGGCCGTCGGGCAGCGCGAACACCTCGGCCTCACCGCCAGCGCCGAGCCGCACGAGCTGGCGGTGATCGACGCGGTCGCGCCCCAGCCACACGGTCACGCGGACCTCCCAGGCTCGCGCCCGAGCACGAGCAGGGTCGTGTCATCCGCGAGCCGCCCGTGGCTGCGCTCGACCACCTCTGCGGACCAGTCGATGTTCTGGGTCTCGCGGTTGAGCTGGGCCAGCTCGCGCTGGATCGCGTGAGGGCGCAGGAGGTAGCGGGGATCGGCGAACCGCTCGATCGAGAGCTCGACCGCGCCATCGGTGGCGAGGATCAGCCGCTCGACCTGCGCGGGGTCGACCGCGTGGATGACCTGCACGGGCGGGGTCGGGCCATGCAGCCCGTAGCCGAGGTACGGCGGCTGGTTGTCCGGAAACGGCCCGAGCGTGGTGAGCTGGCCGTCGAGCCAGACCACGCCGTCGCCGATCGCGTGCACGACCAGCTGCGCAGGGGTGAGCACAAACCCGACCAGGGTGAAGAGCAGCGCCTCGTGGACGAGCGCGGTGGACGACCCAGGCAAGGCCTCGACCACCGCGGCGAGCCGCTCGAGGCTGCGCGCGCAGGCGCGGTCCCACAGCTGCGGCTGCGTGGGGGTCAGCCCATCATCGAGCAGTCCGGCGAGCGCGTCGGCCCACAGCCGGGCGCCGAGCCACGCGCCTACCTCACTGTGCGGCGCGCTGCCGCAGCCGTCGGCGACGACGCCGACCACGGCCAGCTCGCTTCGCTGCACGTACCACGCGTCTTGGTTGCCGCGGCCGCTGCGGCGGTGATCCGCCCCGATCGCGCTGCCACCGTGAGCCCGCCAGCTCGAGAGCGAGGGTGCGGTCCGGGGTGGGTTCGACGTTCGTGTCATGTGCACACTCTTGATAGTGTATGATCGACACTTAGTCGAAGCGAGCGCGGGTGAGCTTACGCAAGCCCCGTCACGGGTGGACAGCGCTGACCTCGGCGACGATCATGCCCGCGCGCTCGAGGCCGCCCCATGCAGTCGATGCAGTCGATGAAGTACCTGGCTCACTACCCCGCGGACTTGCAGGAGCAGGTCCGCGCGCTGGTCGACGCCGGGCGGCTCGGGTCGGTGTTAGCCGAGCGCTACCCGAACACCCACGAGATCAACAACAACGCCGCCCTGTACACCTACGTGATGGCGCGCAAGCGGGCCGACATGGCCTCGTCACCGCCGCTCACCAAGGTCCGCTACTGCGACAAGATCAGCACCTTGAGCAACGCGCTGGGCACCCACACCTATGCGACCCGGGTCCAGGGCGCCAAGCTCAAGACCAAGCACGAGCTACGGGTTGCGAGCATCTTCAAGCAGGCGCCGCCCGAGTTTCTGGAGATGATCGTGGTTCACGAGCTCGCCCACCTGCGCGGGCGTGAGCACGACAAGGCGTTCTATCGGCTGTGCTGTCACATGCTGCCGGACTACCACCAGATCGAGTTCGACATGCGCCTGTGGCTGACGTGGCTCGATCTGGGTAGCCCGCGGTAGGGCGACCACCGCTCAGCGGCGTTTAGGGCAGCGCACGCCGCAGCGCAGCCCGAAGCTGACGAGCGTGATGTCGACCGCCAAGAAGGCCCCGAAGCGCAGGACCGGCAGCAGGGTCTTGTCGACCGACTCGATGTCGCCGACCGAGTCGCGCCCGGTGATCGTGCGCTTGTGGCCGAAGGGGTTGAGCGAGAGGCCGGCCCCGAGCACGAACGGTGAGTTGGCGATGCCCACCGTGAAGTACGCCCCGGGCGACAGCAGCCCGGCCAGGTTGAACGCGGCCGGCTCGCCGAGCTCGGTCTGGCTGGTGCCGTTGCTCGTGTCGACTGGCGCGCTGGTCTCCTGCGTGAGCCACTTGGAGGTCGTGATCGCGCCCAGATCCACGACCGAGATCAGCGCGCCCAGGTGCCAGGGCCGCTTGGCACCAACACCGACGGGGCCGGTCGCGTGCACGCCGATCGGAGCAAACATCGCAAACTCGCCGCCGGTCCGACCCCAGGCGAGCTGGTCGTTCGCGTCGAGCTCGTTGGACAGGGTCGCGCCGGCGTAGACGCCCAGGAACCCGTTGATCGAGACCGCGCCCTGCCGATACTTGCGCTTGAAGCCGCCGGCTGGAAACGCGGACTGGAGCGCCAGGTTGACCTCGTCGCTGGAGGTCGCGTTGCCGAGCTCGATGAACAGCGGGATGTACCGCCGGACGCCGGACATGCGCTGGTCGAACGCGGTCGACTTGCCGGGGGCGCGCGCGTTGATCAGCGCGACGGTCAGCTGGATCGTGTCGATCGCCGCGCGGGCCCAGTCCTCGTCGGCGTACGCGTGGGCCAGCTCGATGTAGTCGTGGACGTGCTCGAGCTCGGCCGCGAGCGTGAGCGTCCAGGGCTTGGGCTTGGGCTTGGGACCTTCCTCGCTGCGGGCTGGGCTGGCGACCGTGAGCAAGGCGAGCGCATGGTGCCCGGTGAGCGCGAGCTGCTTGCTTGCGATCGTCGCAAATCCATACATGTCCGCGTCGAGGATCGGTCCGAGCTCGGCGCTCGCGGAGACACGCTCGGCGATCGACTTGCGCAGCGCCATGATGCCATCCTCGAGCTGTACGACCGCGCGGGTCAGGGCTTCGAGCTGACCGGGCTGGATCTCGAAGCGGGTCGAGCCGAGCTGGGCGAGGATCCGCTGCTGGGCGCGGACCGGGAGCTCGGCGAACCGCTGCTCGAGCGTGAACGCGACGCCGACCGAGAGGTAGGCCGGATGGAGCTTCTGAACGGCGGACGAGTTGCTGGCGATCGCGTAGGACAGCATCGACGCCAGCCGCAGCACGGCCATCGTGTCGGCGCAGTTTTGGTCGCCGGTCACGTGACCTGGCGGCGCCAGGGTCTCGCACTCCAGCTCCTCGCTGGCGTGGAGACTGGCGGCAAAGTCGGCCGGGTTGGTGCGCGCGCGGGCGGCTCGGGCCAGCGGGATGACCACGCGCGCGAGCGTGCCGGGGTAGGCGACCTCGGGCGCGGTCATCCACGCGAGCACGAGGGCGCGATCGGGCAGCAGCTCGAGATCTCGGACGATCGACGCGTGCACGCTGGCCCCGATCGCCGCGACCGAGAGCGTGGACCCGACGCTCAGCAGCGTGTCACAGGTGACCGGGATGAACACCCGCGTGTCCGCCGTGGGCGCACAGATCCGCTCGACGAGCTGCTCTTGCACGTAGGCGAGGGTCTCTTCTTTGGCGCGATCGATCAGGAACTCGGCGAGCCCCTCGAACGCGGTCTGGCCGATCGCGCCGAGTGACGGCACCGCGAGCGCCGAGGCGCTCTTGCCTGGAGTCTCGACCTGCGCCTTGCTGATGAAGGTCTCGGCGGCGGGCCCGAGCGTGGCTTTCGCGGCCGCGAGCGCCTCGGCGCTGGCGTAATCTCGCGCCTGCTCGAGCAGCTCGGCGAGCTGTGATCCGGCGATCTCGACGATCTGAGACGCATGCGCGAGCCCGCGGTCGAGCTCGCTGGCGTGATCGAGCCGCAACAGCTGGAGATCTGCAGACTCGAGCTTGCCGGACCTCGCGCGCCGACAGATCGCGTCGAGGCCCGCGAACATGTCGGCCAGCTCGCGGGCGAGCGTGACGATCGCGACGACGTCGGCGTCCTTGGCCGCGGCCATACGCTTGGCGAGCGGGCGCTCGCTGAGCAGCTCGATAATCCGCTCGGGCGTCATCGGCATGGGCCGCTGCCAGCCGCTGACCTGACCACACATCCCGCTGAGCTCCGACGCGAACGTGTCCGCAGCGATCGCGTTGGTGCGCACCACGAACGGCGCGGTCTGACCGACGCGGGTGCGCTCGGCCTCGTCGAGGAACTCGAGCTTTTGTTTACGCTTCGCAAGCTCGCGCGCGGTCGGGGCCGTAGGCTCGTCACCCTCGCCTGCATGGACGGACCCGGTGGGCCATACGAGCGCGAGCGCGAGCGTGAGCGCGCCAACCACGAGCGGTTTTAGGTGTGTCATGTGGGATGCGTCCGCGCGCGGACGAGCGTGGTGATCGCGCTCAAGAACCCGCCAGGATCGACGCGGCGATGCTCGGCCGGAGATCGCGAGCTGTCGCGGAGCAGGCACGAGAGCCGCCGTCGGACGTCGAGGGTCGCCGCGCCCGTTGCGTCGAGGCTCGTCGCGTACGCCAGCCCGAGCGCCGCGATCCCGGCGACGATCGGCGTCGAGGCGCTGGTCCCCGAGAACATCCTCGAGGTGTCGCCCCGGCCCGTCCAGGTTGGGATCTTCAGGCCCGGTGCCGACACCGGCATCCATGATTCCCATCTGAACCGCGTCACGATGCGGTCGTGGCTGGAGGTCGCGCCCACGACCAAGACGTCGTCGGTCGCGGCCGGAAACACGGGACGGATGCGGATATCGTTGCCGGCCGCGACGATCACGGGGATCTGCGCCGCGCGGGCGGAGGCCAGCCCCGCCGCGAACTCGTCGGTGATCTCGGCGAGCGTGAACGGACAGCAGATCAGATCCGCCCCGAGCTTCACGGCCGACTGCATGGCCCGGCCGACCAACGATGGCAGCGGCTCACCGGTGGAGCCCGCCACGCCAAACGCGAGGAAGCTGCTGTCTGGTGCGACGCCCAGCAGCGACTCGTCGCGCGAGGCGAGGATCGACGCGGTCTGGGTGCCGTGCGCGACTGGGCTCAGGTCGTGCCCTTTGGCCGGGCGCTCGAGGCCGTCGGCGGAGAACCGGCGAACGTGGGCGAGCGGCTCGATGTCGGCGACGCCCGTGTCGATCAGCGCGACCGTGACCCCTGCGCCGCGGGTCTCGTAGGTGTCCCACGCAGCGTCCAGATCCAGCGCTTTGAAGTGCCAAGCTCGCATGCGGTGACCCAATGCTACCGGTCGCCCACGCGCGCGTGCAAGCAGTTTGCGAGCCCCTCGCGCGAGCCCCTCGCGCGAGGATGGATCAACCCACGCTCGCGAACGGGCTCGGCTGACGGGCGCGCGGTTCAGATCTTTGCGCGAACGAACGCGCCGATGTGCTCGATCGCTCGCTTGCCCTCGTCGAGCATGCCCGCCCACAGCTGAAAGGCGTGGAACATCTCGTCCCACAGCTCGAGCGTCACGTCGACGCCCGCCTCCTTGCAGCGGGCCGCGAGTCGCTCGCTGTCATCGCGCAGCGCCTCCGCGGCGCCGGCCTGCAGCAAGATCGGCGGGAGCCCAGCTGGGTCGGCGAACAGCGGCGACGCGAGCGGGTGCTTGGGGTCCGCACCACCGAGGTATGCCTGGGCCATCATCGCCACGTAGGGCGCCTGCGCGGAGGGATCTTCCGCGGTCGCGAGCGAGCTCGAGGTGCAGGTCAGATCCGTCCACGGCGACATGCAGACCAGCGCGCCAGGCAGCGCGAGCGGGCCCTCGTCACGGATCCGCAGGGTGGCACCGAGCACCAACCCGGCGCCGGCCGAGTCGCCGACCAGCGCGATCTTGCTGGGGTCTTTGCCGGCGGTCTCGACCAGCCACCTGTAGCTGGCCACGACGTCGTCGAGCCCGGCGGGAAACGGACTCTCGGGGGCGCGGCGGTACTCGATCGACAGCGTGTTGGCCCCCGACGCCAGCGCCACGCGGCTGGTCAGGTCGCGGTGCGAGTCGATCGAGCCGAGCATGTAGCCGCCGCCGTGGACGAACAGGATCGTGCGGGCCTCGTCGGCTTCGTCGGGCCGAAACCATTCGGATCGGACCACCCCGGTGTCGACGACCTCACAGGTCACGCCGGGCAGCGGCGGCGCCAGCTTACCGGCGGCGTCGAGGCTGTTGCGCATGCCCTCGACGCTGAGGTCGGTCGACCCGGTCAGTTGGGCCGTGATGAATTGATGAACGACTGCGAGCTGTGGATTTGTCATGGATGGGACCTCAGGGGACGATCTCCAGCGAGAACGTGGCGGGGGCGCCAGGGAGGATGGTCGGAACGTAGTTGAGCTGGGCGCCGCTCAGCCCGGAGGCGGCCTCGATCAGCGGCTCGTAGTCGATCGCATCGGGCGGCGGGATGTTGATCAGGGTAATTTTGAGCGTGGTCGCGAAGTTGGCGACGTAGCGCCCGACCTCTTCGAGCAGCACCTCGGCGTGCGGAGTCAGCCGCCAGACCACGCTGGGATCGAGCTCGAAGCCGAGCCGGACCGCCGGGCCGGTCTCGACCTGGTTGGTGCCGCGGTTGATCCGCGCGCGGCCGGGGGCGTCCTCGAGCAGCGCGTCCCACTCGAGCTTGGCCTCGATGATCGCGTCTTTGAGCGACTGCGAGTTGGCGGCCTCGTAGGCGATGCGCGGCCCCGCGTACCACGAGCCCGCGCTCGAGAGCCTGGTCGTCGCGTTGTAGAACACGTCGGCGTACTGCTCCTCGCCCTGCGCCGCCTGGCGATACAGCATCAGGTAGCTGCGATAGGCGTCGAACCCACGAAGCCACGGGTTGAGGGTCAGCGCCCACTTCTTGAAGTAGGGGATCGGCACCTGATCTGGCAGCCGCGGGAAGCTCTGGACCTTGGGCACAGCTTGCGCGGCGATCACCAGCTGGGCCCCCGCGGCGTTGAGGATCGCCGTGGGCAGATCCTGGGTGGGCCCGCCGTCGAGCAGGCGGGTGTTGCCGATGTACGTGGCGACGAACGGCGGCAGCGATCCGCTGGCCATCAGACCCTTGCCCGCGAGTCCCGAGGTCTGGTGGTAGGGCTCGCCGGTCTGGGCGATGCTCGACACCGAGATGGTCGGCTGGGCCAGCTCGCTGAGATCGACGAAGTCGGTCGCCCACGACAGCCACCAGGTCAGCGGGATGTTGTCGACCAGGGCAAAGAACACGCCCCAGCCGATCGTGTTCGAGTTGAACAGCATCCGCGTCAGGCCCTTGTCGCCGAGCGCGGCGTAAAACGCCCCGACGAACGCCCCAGTGCTCGAGCCCGAGAGGATGTCGATCGGGATGCCGGCGTCGCGCAGCTGCTCGATGAAGGGGATCCCCACGTAGGACTGGGCCCCGGCCCCGCCGATCGCGACACCGACGCGGCGATCGGTGATCCCACGCGCCCAGCGACCGAAGCTGTCGAGGTTGGCCTGGACCGGCGGGACGGCGGCGGTGGGGTCGCCCTCGAAGCGCAGCCGGATCGTGTCGAGCGACCACGGCTTGGGCTTGAACCGCGTCGAGCTGTAGATCTGCGAGACGACGGCGATCCAGCGCCGCCGCCAGCGGGCGAACCGCTGGGTCGCAATTGCGGCCTGCCACCACAGCTGGGCCTCGCTGGCGGGGTCCGACGAGCTGAGGATCTGCATCAGCTCGATCAGCAGGGTCTGGACCAGGTGGGCCTCGGGCATCGGCCCGAGCAGCGCGACCGGCTGCGAATGGACGGACGCGGGCAGCAACCCGAGCGTGGCCGGGAGCTCGTTCCACTGATCGGGATCACGGATCAGGTAGTCGACGCTGGTCGTGCAGGTGAGCCCGTCCATCGCCCACCACAGCTCGGCGTCGCGCGAGCCGTCGGGGTTGACCCCGCTGGTCTCGATCAACACCTCGTCGAACGCGATGCCCCAGTCGTCGCAGAATTGCTGCAGCTGATCGTGCACGAACACGGTCAGGTTGGGGGTCCCGAACGGCACCCGGATCTCCGTGGGCGGCGTCGTGGGCGGGGGCAGGGCGACGTCCCAGACCACGTGCAGCACCCAGGTGAGATCATCGAGCTCGGTCTCGATGGTCTGGGCCAGGATCTGGACGATCCCCGGCAGCGGGAGCGCGGCTGGATCTGCGCCTGGGTCGGCGAGCACCATGGTCATCGCGGCGCGCGTGACGAGCGGGTAGTAGATGTCGCTGCTCATGGATCGACCGCCTTGCTGAGCCCGCGGGGACCGAGCGCGCGCGCGAGCCCGGGATCGGTGCGGATCTGGTCGAGCAGCGAGGCCTGGGTCAGGACCACGGCGCGGGCCTCATCGGTGGCTTGGGCCGCGAACTGATTGGCCTGCGGGCTGTCGTCGAACATGCCGGGGCCGCCCAGCTCACCGACGCCCAGCGAGACCGTCTGCTCGTCGTTGCTCACGGTGAGCTGGCCCTCGAGCACGTAGTAGAGCGCGGGACTGGTGACGGACTTGCCCTCGAGGCCCAGCTGCTGCGGGTCGTCGTCCTCTGGTTCTTCTGGTTCTTCCGGTTCTTCCGGCGGCTGCTCGAGCTGCATGGGCCCATAGGCGAGGGTCGGCGCGCGCTCGAGCAGACGATAGAGCTTGGGGGTGGTGACGCGGGAGAACTGAGGCGTGCTGCGCAGCGCCGCGACGACCCTGGGGGCGTTGAGTCCAGTTGGAAACATGCACAGGAGCCGCGAGCAGATCGCGTTGCCCTGCGGATGCATGAACACATCGTCGAAGTGCTGCGGCGCGAGCTCGAGCACCCACAGCGGCCCGACCGCGTTACAGCGGACCGGCGCGGGATCGGGAGCCGGCCACGCGCTGGGGATCTTCTTGGCGCAGGCCCAGTCATTGATCGCGCTGAGCCCAAAGCACGAGCCGGTCGTCAGCATCCACGCGCCCTTTTGTTCGCTCGAGTTGCTGGGCTCCCAGCTGGCCTGACCATGCGCGACCAGGCGCAGCGGCGTACTGTCGGGCGTTGCGACCCGGCTGAACAGGTCGGTGCTGTCCTCGTAGTGATGCATCTGCAGCCGCTCGGCGAGCGGCTCGACGTCTGGCTCGGTCAGCCGCTGAAACAGCGGGCACGTGAGCAAGAAGCGGATCAGCGAGGCTTTGTCGGGGGTCGGTGGCTTGGGGGCCAAAGTTCTCACTCACAGTCGAAATTTGAGCCGGAGGACGCAGCGGCCGGGTGCGGAGTATATCCTACGGGCCCTGCCAAGTGCAGCTGATCCGATGCGAGGGCCGCGAGCTTGAACCGATACCTGACCACCTCCGAGCGGGTGTTCCTGGCCATGGCCGAGCAGGTCGTGATGAACCCCGTCGTGATGGTGCGCTGCCGCGGTGTGTTGCCCGTCGAGCGGGTCGAGCATGCGATCCGCACGGTCGCGGCCCGGCACCCGGCGCTGGGCGTCCGCGTGGTCCGTGAGGCGCAGCCGTGGTTCTCGGACCGCGACGTGCCACCGGTCCCGCTGCGGGTCGTGGACCGGGCGTCGCCCGAGCACTGGCGCGAGATCGTGCGCCACGAGCTCAACGAGCCGCTGCCGATCGAGCAGGGCCCGCTGATCCGGTTCGTGTTGGTCCGCGACGAGCAAGCGTGTGAGCTGATCTGCACGACCGACCACGTCAACGCCGACGGTCGCTCGGGGCTGTTCGTGCTCCGCGACGTGCTGCGGGTGATCGACGATCCGCAGCTGCGCCTGGTCCCGCTGCGCGAGCGGACCTGCTTTGACGACTACCTCGAGAGCAGGGGTGTGTGGGACCTCGCCTGGGGGCCCCGGATGCCCGACGCGCTGCGCGGGTTGCTGGCCGATCACGCCCGCACGCTCCTGGGCGGGCTGCAGCGCCACGGGCTCGGTCAGCTGCGCGCGCGGGCGCTGGGCATCCCCAGCGAGGCGCCCGAGCCGGTCCCGCCCGCGCCGATCGAATTCGTCGATCGGCGCCTCGACGTCGCGCGCACGGCCGCGCTGACCGACGCTTGCCGGGCCCACGACAACACCGTGCTGTGTGCGTTGGTGATCGCCTGCGCCGACGCGCTCGCGACCGTCGACGGTCGAGGGGCGCGGGGGTTGATCGGCTGCGTGACCCCGATCGACATTCGCTCGCTGCTGCGCCCCTCGGTCGGCGATGACTTCGGGATCTATGCGTGGGCGCCGACGACGGTCCACCCGGTCGGCCCGCGCGCGAACTTTTGGGATCTGGCCAGGCGGACCCAGCGGTTGGTCAAGGCCTACCGCAGCGTGCCCGCGCTCGCGGGGATGCGTCGCTTGCTCGATCTGATGGAGCTCACCGAGGGCACCCCGCTCGCGCGCCTCTACGACCGCGCGACCCGTTCGTGGCTCGACGGCATGATGGTCGTCAGCAACCTCGGGCGGGTCTCGCTGCCGACCGAGGCCGCGGGCGTGGAGGTCGAGTCGTTTGGGTTCTATGCCATGATTCCAAACGTCGACTTCGTGCTTGGCGTGCAAAGCTTTCGCGGCGTGCTGGAGATGAACTACTGCTGCTCGCCCAATTGGATGCGGCGCTCGGTGGTCGAGGGCGTGGCGGACCGGGTCGAAGCCATCCTCGCGGCGGCCAGCGATCCGGCCGCCTGCGGCGACGGGCGCCTGCGCTATGGCAGGGAGCCGGCGATCAGCTGATCTGCCGCGGCCAGTAGCGCAGCTCGCGACAGGCCGCGATGAAGGTCGCCGCCGCGCCGCCACCCGCGAGCGGAACGTAGCCGTCGTCGCGCCGCGGCTGGCCGATCCCGGCCGCGTCGAGCAGCAGCTCACCGCCCTCGTCGTAGCCGACGAACTTGAAGTGGTGGTGGGCGTCCGTCACAAATTCGCGGGCCGCGAATTTCATGCACATTCGCCGCGCCCCCGCCTGCGAGAGCACCACGGCGACCGCGTCAAACAACACGGAGGGCCCGCCCTCGAGCTTCTCGGCGATCTCGAGCAGGTCGCCTGCGCTGTCGTGAATGCCCTCGCGGGTGGGTGCGATCAGGGCGACCATGGAGCCCTCGGCGTTGGCCTCGCGCATGATCGCGGCGAGGGTGTCCGCGTCGCTGCCGTCGTCGACCAGCACCCCGACCCGGCGACCCGTGAACCGCGTGGGGCCGTTCTTGATGATGCTCAGCGCTGGAGACTCGGGGAGGTCGTCGCGCGGCTCGACCGCTGGCGGCAGCGGCTCGGGCAAGCTCGCGAGCCCCAGGCCCTCGGCGACCTGCGTGGCCAGCTGCGCGTCGACGTTGATCAAGCTCGCGACGACCCGCTCGCGGATCGCCGACTTGTCGACCTTGGACAGCTCGAACACCAGCGCGTTGACCATGTGCAGCTGCTCGGTCGGGGTCTGGCTCCGGTAGAACAGTCGGGCCTGGCTATAGTGGTCGGCGAATGACTCCGGGCGAATCCGCCGCTTGGGCCCCGACACCTGCTCGCGAAAGGTCTGGTAGCCGCGGCTTGGATCTTCGCGCGGCCCCCCCTCGGCGCCCCATGAGTTGGGCTCATAGTTGGCGCGGCCCTTGGGGTTGATGAACGCCATGTGCCCATCCTGCTGAAAATGCGCGAACGGGCAGCGCGGGGCGTTGACCGGCAAGTGCATGAAGTTTGGCGAGCCCAGGCGCTTGAGCTGGGTGTCCAGGTACGAAAAATTGCGCCCCTGCAGCAGCGGGTCGTTGGTGAAGTCGATGCCGCGCACGACATTTTGCGTACAGAACGCGACCTGCTCGGTCTCGGCAAAGAAATTGTCGACAGTCTGATCGAGGACCAGGCGGCCGATCGGCCGGACCGGGATCTGCTCTTCGGGGATCAGCTTGGTGGCGTCGAGCACGTCGAACTCGAAGCGGTCGGCGAATTCGTCATCGAACAGCTGAACACCCAGCTCATATTCGGGCGAAGCGCCCGACTTGATCGCGTTCCACAGATCGCGGCGGTGAAAGTCTGGATCGGCGCCGTTGAGCTTGACGGCCTCGTCCCACACCACCGACTGCAGCCCGAGCTTGGGTTTCCAGTGGAATTTGACGAAGGTCGAGCGCCCCTTCGCGTTGACGAAGCGAAACGTGTGGACCCCGAACCCCTCCATGAACCGGAAGCTGCGGGGGATCGCTCGATCCGACATGATCCACATGACCATGTGCATCGACTCGGGCATCAGCGAGATGAAGTCCCAAAAATTATCGTGGGCGGTCTGGGCCTGCGGGAAGCCGCGATCCGGCTCGGGCTTGGCCGCATGAATGAGATCGGGGAACTTGATCGCGTCTTGAATGAAGAACACCGGGATGTTGTTGCCGACCAGGTCCCAGATGCCCTCCTTGGTATAGAACTTGACGGCGAATCCGCGGACGTCGCGGGCCAGGTCGGGCGAGCCCTTGTTGCCGGCGACCGTCGAGAACCGGACAAAGACCTCGGTCTTCTCACCCGGGCGCTGAAGCAGGTCGGCGCAGGTGATGTCGGCGAGCGAGTCATAGGTCTCGAAGAAGCCGCGCACCCCAAAGCCGCGGGCGTGGACGACCCGCTCGGGGATCCGCTCGTGATCGAAGTGGAAGATCTTCTCCCGCATCACGAAGTCTTCGAGCAGCTGCGGACCGCGGGCGCCAGCGGTGAGCGTGTTTTGATCGTCGGCGATCGGTACGCCCTGCTGGGTCGTCAGTGGCTCGCGATCCGGTTCGCTGAGCTGGTGGGTCTCGCCGCCCGAGCCACGGTGGACCTCGATGTTGCCGTATTGAACTTCCTCGAGATCCTCGGCGGGCTGTTTGCCGTCTGTCCTGGCGCGGGCAGCCGCGGCCTTGGATTGTCGTGCTTCGTTCGTCGCTTTGGTGTCACTCGGCTTGGTCATGAGACTCATAAAAAGTGCAAACCAAATGCCAGCACGGCATCTGAACGACGATGAACAAGCGTCATGTTTGCGGCGCCCGGCAGGTCGGCGCGCAAGATTACGGCGTGGTCCCGAGCGCTCGGATCAGCGCTGGAACAGCTGCGTGATCCGGGCTTCCCACCAGGCCTGCGCGAGCGAGTGAGGCGTCAAGGTAGCCAGCCACGCGTCGATGCCGACCGGGTAGCGCAGCCGCGGGCGCGCAGCCAGGGCCACGTTCGCGATCACGCCGGCGACCCGATCGGGATCCGCGAATGACAACAGCGTCTGCAGGCGCTGCGTGTCGAGCTCGAGCGCGGCCCGGACCCGCGCATGGACTGCGCGAGGCTGCTGCTGGTCCGTCGCCGCCGACGAGCTCGGTCGAACCTGATTGCGCCCGAAGATCTCGGTGGGAAACATGCCCGGCTCGACCAGGCTCACGAACACGTTGTAGGGGACGAGCTCGTAGCGAAGCGACTCGGACCAGCCCTCGAGCGCGAACTTGCTGGCGCAGTAGGCCGAGTGAGCCGGGATCGCGCTGCGCCCCGCGACGCTCGACACGTTGATCACCCGCCCGTGTCGACGCTCGCGCATGGCTGGCAGCAGGGCCAGGGTCAGGGCGACGAGCCCAAAAAAGTTGGTGTCGAACTGCTGGCGCAGGTCAGCCTCGCTGCGCTCCTCGGCGAAGCCCGTGAACATCATCCCGGCGTTGTTGACGAGCACGTCGACGGCACCCTCGGCGGCGAGGATCTGCTCGACCAGGGCGTCGCGCTGGCCGGCGTTGGTCACGTCGAGGGTCACGAGCTCGACGCGCGAGCGCCCAAACCCCGAGGCGTCCAGCGCGGCGCGCAGCGGCTGGGCACGGTCGAGGTCCCGCATGCTGGCGTAGACCTTGAAGCCGCGGGCGCACAGGGCCACGCAGGTGCGCAGGCCAAACCCGCTCGACGAGCCCGTGACCAGTGCCGTGCCCCGCTGCATCCTAGGTGTCCTGCTTGGATCCCGCCGCCGCCGCGCGGACGTCCTCGTCGAGCAGCTCGGGCCCGTGGATCACCACGTCCATCAGGGTCTGATACACGCCGTGCATCTGCCCGCCCGTGAAGTCGATGACGGCGCTGTTGAACCAGTACCCGGCGTCGTCGGCCAGGACCGAGACCAGCGCCGCGACCTCGTCCATGGTGTTCATTCGGCGGGCGGGGAACATCCGATCGTGCACGGCCTTGACCCGATCCCAGACCGCCGCCGGAAACACCCACTGCAAGGCGGCGGACTCGACGGTGCCGAACTTGAGGGCGTTGACCCGGTAGCCGAGCGGCCCGAGCTCGAGGGCGAGGTGGCGCACGTAGGTCTCGAGCGCGGCCTTGGACGCGGCGATGACCGAGAGGTTGCCCAGCAGCGACTCGTTGATCGCGTTGTCGAGCGCGAGCAGCCGCGCGCCCGGGCCCAGCAGCTCGCGCCGCAGCAGCGCCTGGGTCCAGTACACGAATGAGTGCGCCATGCTGTCGAAGGTCTTCGCGACCTGCTTGGGGTGGATCCAGGTGGCCTCGTCACCGCTGGCGAGCAGCCCGACCGAGGCGTTGGCGATCGAGTGGACCATGATGTGCACGCCGTGCCTGCCGACCCGCTCGAGCACCGCGTCGGCCTGCTCGGCGATCCGCTCGGGCTTGCCGGCGTCGGCGATCATCCACTCGATCTCGCGACCGGCGGCCGCAACGGCGGCGGTGACCTCGGCGACGCCGTCGGGGTGGTTGCCGCGGTGCAGGCCCAGGACGTTGAGCCCCGGCTGGCGCGCGAGCGCCTTGGCGATCGCCGCCCCGGCGCCGGAGGTCGCGCCAAGGATCAGCGCCCAGCGGGTGTGTTGTTGCGTCGTGTTTGCCATGGGAACAGATCGGGTTTGAGGTCGAGTTCGCCGACGCGCCCGAGCCAGGTCCGCAGTCGATCCACGCGTGGGCCGAGCGGCGGCCCGTCCAGATTGACGCGCGGCGCAGCTTTGGCCTTGACCCGGGCGAGGTCGAGCAGCGCTTGCACGCGGGCTTGGACCCGCTCGTGGAGCGACTGCAGGGCGGCGCGATCATCGAGCAGCGCCTGGCGCTCCTGTCGGGGGATCACCGGGACGATCGGGGCCCCGACGATCTGATGCACGCGGACCGGAAACGGCGGCGAGCTGGGCCACAGCCCGAGCGGCCCGAGCCCCGCCCACACGGCCCGATCGGGGCTGGTGATCCGCAGCCGCTGCTTGAGGCGGGCGTTGTCGTTGAGCCCGAAGAACGCGTCGTCGACCCCCGAGGCCGCGACCGGAACGACCTCGAGCCCCCGGCTGATCGCCAGGCGCAGGTAGCCGAGGCCCGGCCAGTCGACTCGATAGCGAACCCAGCCCGGGCGCAGGCCCTCTTGCACGCCGCCGGGTGCCAGGATCACGTGGCGACCCTTGGCGATCGCGGCATCGAGGATCGGGCCCTTGCCCGTCGACCACACCAGGCCCTCGGTCAGCCAGCGCAGGTACGGCCAGTCCATGAAATTTCGATGCACCAGCGCCAGCGGGAGGTAGCCCTGCTCGCGCTGGATCTCCGCGCCGAGCAAGAACAGATCCCAGGCCAGCGGGCGCCCGTGATAGCCGACGACGATCTTGCACTCGTGGGTGCGCAGGTGCTCCATGCCCTCGACCGTGTAGGAGAACCACCGCCGCCACGCGGCCATGGTCGCCAGCCAGTGGGCCATGGCGGACGCCGATGGCTCGCCCGTGCTCACGCTCATGGCCCGGCCGCTCCGAGCTGATAGACCATCGCGCCGTAGCTGATCCCCGAGCCGACGGCGACCATCAACAGCAGGTCGCCGCCGCGCAGCTTCCCGCTGCGCCACAGTCGATCGAGGCTGAGCGGGATCGAGGCCGCGCCGACGCTGCCGATCTCGCCGACGACCCGCAGTTGCTTGTGCTCGGGGATCCCCAGCTCGCGCGCCAGCATGTCGAACATGCGCCCGTTGGGCTGGTGGGGGAGCACCCAGCTGATGTCGTCCATGCGCACGCCCGCGAGCGTGAGCGCGGTTCGGGCGCTGGTCAGGACCGCCTCCGTCGCCTCTTGCGTGATTTGCTTGTTGGAAACACCGAAGCGGACGATCTCGGGCTCGCGCGTGAGGCCAGCGTGAGCGAGCGTCACGCTGCCTCGCAGTCTTCCGTCGTTGCGCAGCCACGACGAGCGCAGGCCTTCGCTGGTCCGGCCACGCCCCAGCACGACCGCCGCGCCAGCGTCGCCAAACACCACGTACGAGCGCGGGTCAGAAGGATCGAGGTGGCGAGACCACAGCTCCGACACCACCACGCCAACCGGATGGAGCCCGGTCGCAACGCTTCGGGCCGCGAGATCCATGGCCGACAGGAACCCCGTGCACGCGTTGTTCAGATCGATGCAGTCGCAGCTGCCGTGGAGCCCGAGCGCGTCGCCGACCGCGTTGGCGGTCGCGGGCAGGAGCGTGTCGCCGCCCGTGGAATTGACCTGAATCAGCCGCACGAGGTCACTGGCCTGCAACCCCGCGCTGGCCAGCGCCCGTCGCATGGCATCGGCTGCCAGTGACGCATGAGTCGTCTCGGGGTCGGCCCAGTAGCGGCGCTCGATCCCCGTTCGCGCCACCAGATCGGCTGGATCCCGGCCAGGATAGGCGCGCTGGCACACCTCGGCGGTCGTGACTGCGCGCCCGGGGAGGACGCTGCCCGTGCCCAGAATCCGGACTGGGATCAGTGACTGCGTGGGGGCGACCATCCGGAGCGGCGCGATGATGCCACGTGGGGCGCCATCTACAAAGGCGTCGGTCGTGACTCCAGTGCGACCGACCGGACGCACTCCACCACGGGCCGCCAGCGCGGATTCCGGGCTCGCGCGAACGGCGTGCACCATGAAGCGCGAGCAGAGGGTGAGGATTAGACTGACGTGAAACGAGTAAGTGGGTAGAATCCACGGATTGGGCACCTTTGTCAGAACACGGCGACATCATTGACTCTGCGACGACGCTCTCGGGTTCTGGCGTCACCGTTGGTGATGATGGCAACGCGGCGCTGACAGACGTCGGCGTGTTCGCCGATCTGACCGATGGATACGGAGACCTCGGCTCGGCCGACGTCGAGATCGGCCAGCGCCTCGGCCCCTATGTGCTCGAGCGTCACCTCGGCTCGGGCGGGATGGGCGAGGTCTACTCGGCCCGCCATCAACAGACCGGCAAGCAGCTCGCGATCAAGTTCTTGTCGCGCACCACGCCGCGCTTGCTCTACCGGTTCAAGCGCGAGTTCCGGGCGCTCGCGGACGTCTCCCACCACAACGTGATCTCGCTCGGTGAGCTGGTCGTGCCCTCGTCGAGCGCGGCGTTCTTCACCATGGAGCTGATCAACGGGCTGACGTTCACCGAGTACGTGCGTCGCCGCGCCCGCGTCGGGGAGCTGCCCAACCTCGTTCGCCTCGGGCGGGCGCTCCGCCAGCTGGTCCGCGGCCTCGTTCACCTGCACGACGCCGACTGCGTGCATCGAGACGTCAAGCCCTCCAACGTGCTGGTGACCCGCGAGGGCCGGGTCGTGATCCTCGACTTTGGCCTGGTGTCCGAGCTCGCTGACGCGGACGATGGGATCTCGCACGACGGGCAGCCGATCGGGACCCCCGCGTACATGGCCCCCGAGCAGGCAGCGATGCGGGCGATCACCCCGGCCGCGGACTTCTACGCCGTCGGTGTGCTGCTGTTCGAGTGCCTGACCGGTGTGCTGCCCTACCGCGGATCCGCGATCGAGATCGTCATGCTCAAGCAGGACGAGGACGTCCCGGATCCGGGCGAGCGGGTCCAGGGGATCCCGTCCGAGCTGCGGGAGCTGTGCATGCGACTGCTGGCCCGCGAGCCGGCCGATCGACCCGCGCGTGACGAGCTGCTCACCGCCCTCGCAACCCGGACGCTCGGCGCTGGCGAGCGCAGCACCCCGCACGTCGCTGCCAAGCGACGCGAGCAGGCGCCGTTCGTCGGACGCGACGCCGAGCTCGCGGCGCTCGGCCAGGCGCTTCGTGATGTCGAGACCCAGCGCGCCCCGGTCACGGTCCACATCAGCGGCGCGAGCGGCCTGGGCAAGTCGGCGCTGGTCAGTCGGTTCGCGAGCGAGGTCCGGGCCACCTCCGACACGCTGATCTTGCGCGGGCGCTGCCTCGAGCGCGAGTCGGTGCCCTACAAGGGCGTCGACTCGGTGGTCGACTCGCTCTCGGTTCGCCTGCGCCGCATGTCCGACAGCGATCTCGACCAGCTGCAGCCGCGCAACGTCGCGCCCTTGGTCAAGATCTTCCCGGTGCTCAGCGACATCTGGGAGTTCGAGCGCGGCTCGGCCCAGCGCTACGAGCCCAACGAGCTGCGGCGGCTCGGGATCGCGGCGCTGCGCGAGGTCATGACCCAGCTCGCGACGCTGCGCCCCGTACTCATTCACATCGATGACTTTCAGTGGGCGGACGTCGACGGCGCGCGGCTCTTGACCTCGTTGGTGCGACCGCCCGATCCGCCCGCGCTGCTGGTGCTCGTCTCGTTTCGTTGCGCGAGCCGAGGTGCGCAGGACGGCGAGTCTTCGTCTGCGATCGGCGACTGTGAGGCGCTGCGCGAGCTGACCTCGGTCGAAGCCCGGCTCGGCCGTGACGTCCGCGAGCTGAGCGTGGGTCCGCTCGCCGACGCCGAAGCCCGCGAGCTGGCCTGGGCGCTGATGGGCGCCGACGAGAGCGGCACGATCGGCGAGCGCGAGCAACAGCGGCGCCGGTCCGACGCGTTCGCGCGCGGGGCTCGGGGCAACCCCTTTTATATCGGTCAGATGGTGCTCGGAGACGACGCCGCGCCAGGTGAGACCGGCGATGATCGGATCGTCGCCCGCCGGATCGTGCAGCTCGATCCCGAGTCGCGGCGCCTGCTCGCGACTGTCGCGGTGTCCGGCGGGCCCACGCCGATCGCCCTGGTCCGCGACGTCTACGAGCACACCCAGTCCGGCTCGCGCTCACAGCCGGGCGATCAGTCGTGGTCGGAGCAGCTCTCGGCCGTGGGCGCCGTGATCGAGAAGCTGTGCGCGCTGGGGCTGCTGTCTCGTCGCGGCGGTTCGTTCGACAGCAGCCACGGCGACAGTCAGGACAGCCAGGACAGCCTGTCGAGCGGCGACCTCACCGGCCCCGTACTCGAGACCGCCCACGGCCGGATCCGCGAGGTCACCGTGGCCGAGCTCGAGACCCATGAGCTCGAGCAGATCCACCTCGCGCTGGGGTCCGCGCTCGAGCGCTTAGGTGGCGAACCCGAGACCCTCGCCGAGCACTTCGAGAGAGCCGGCGACTTGGTCCGCGCGACCAAGTACGCCGAGGTCGCCGCCGATCAAGCCGGCGCGGCCCTGGCCTTTGGGCGGTCCGTGCAGCTGTACCGACGCGCGCTCGTGCTGCTCGAGCTCCTCGGTCTCGACGGCATGGCGGGGGACCAGGGGCCCGCGCGTCGTCGTCGCTTGCGGCTCGCGCTGGCGGAGCAGCTCGTCAACTTTGGTCACTCCAGCGAGGCCGGGGCGCTGCTGCGCGAGCTCGCCGAAGAGGAGTCCGCGCCCAGCAAGGCGCTGGTGCTGCGCCGCAACGCGGCCGAGCAGCTGCTCCACGCCGGTCACGTCAACGACGGCCTCGCGCTCGCGGCCACGGTGCTGCAAGAGATCGGAGAGTCGCCGCCGCGCGGGTTTTGGGCCTCGATGTGGAGCTTCATGTGGGGTCGCCTGCGCCTGGCGCTGCGCGGCTACAAGTATCAAGTGCGCGACGAGAGCCAGGTCGACCAGGCCAAGCTCGATCACATCGACACCCTGCTGACGATCAACAAGGGCTTGATCCTGCACCTCGAGATGCACTCGTGGGTCTTGCACAATCGGCTGCTGCGCCTGACCCTCGACGCTGGTGAGCCACGCCGGCTCGCGCTGATGCTGGCCAACGAGATGACGATCGTCGCCAGCTTTGGTGGTGAGGGCAAGGTCCACGAGCTCGCTGGTCGGGCCCGGGAGCTCGCCGCCACCGTCGACGACATCGAGCTCGATCGCAGCATCGACTTTCAGCGCGACATGGTCGAGTACGCGCTCAACCGGTTCCGCGGCGCGACCGACCAGCTGCGCGAGCTGATGCCACGGCTCGAGGAGGTCGCCGGGGCCAACTGGCTGCGCAACACCGCCGTGCTCGTGTACTCGAGCCTGTGTGTCATCACAGGGCGCTGGGCGGAGCTCTATCGCAACCTGCCGCAGTGGCTGGCCGTCGCGCGCGACCGCGGCAACCTGCGCGAGATCGTCGAGCTCGAGGCCTACGCCGCCATGACCGAGCTGCATCGCGGCAACCTGGCCCAGGCCCGCTACCACCTCGACGCCGGTCGCGACGCGTGGGATCACTCGCGCTACAACTACACGACCGTGATGCTCGACCGGGTCGAGATCTTCATCTTGCTCGGCGAGGGGCAGCACGAGCGCGTGCTCGAGCGAATCGACATCCTGCTGGCCGCCGTCCGTCGCTCGAGCGTCGCGCTCAACCCCGTGGTCAAGCGCTTCGTCGACCAGCTGATCGGACGCTGCTGGGCGGCCGCGGCCGTGCAGTTCCCCGCCAACACCAAGCTCGCCGCCCAGGTTCGCGGCGTGTGTCGGCGCCTGCGTCGGACCAAGGTCCCCCTGTACGTCGGCGAGGCCGCGGTCAACGAGGCCGCGCTGCACTCGGTCAATGGCGACGCCGAGCAGACCCGACGGTGCTGGCGCGAGGCCGAGCTGTTGTTCGATCAAAACGGGATCGAGTGCCACGTCGCGTCGGTTCGCTGGCAGCTGGCGCGGGCGACCGAGGGGAACGAGGCGAAGGGCTTCGAGGTCGCGGCGGCCAGGTACTTTGATGCGAATGGGATCAGCGATCCCGAGCGGGTCGCGACCATGTTGGTGCCGAAGCGGTAGCTGGTCGCCCGGATGAAATCGTGGCTGGACTGGGGCGTGCCGATCACCCGGGCCATGGCAGGATCGAGAACACCTTGGCGGCGCGCTCGTGCATCACATCCACGATCACCGTCGCTCGCTCTGCGTCGAAGGGCACATAGCTGATCGCCGAGCGACTCACCTGTGCCGCGCCGTCACTCCAGCGCGAGAAATAGTCAGCATTGCTGGGCCGGATCCGGGTGGTCCCAACCAGCAGTCCATGCTCGAGCACACACAAGCCCCGCGTCCAACCCTGCGCGGCGCCACGCTCGACGAGCGACCATCGCTCGATGATCTCGCCAGTCGTGGGATCGCAAGCGATGACCTCACCGGGCACGGTCGTGACCCATAGACACGACCGCCCGGAGGGATGTCGAGCGATGAACCCCTCATGAGGTGGAGCGGAGTACTCGGGCGACGCCCAGTCCCAGTCAGTGTCTTCGTCGCCCACGCACACGATTCGCCGCTGACGGACCAGCGTCAGCATGAGCGCGCCATCACCACGCCGGGCGCAATGGTTGGCGTGCATGAAGTGCGGGTGCGAGTCGCAGGTGCGAAACTCTGGCGCGCGCGCGAGGCGGGCCTGGGTGCGCGCGTCGCTGGTCAGGAGTCGTCGATGTCGCAGCTGGCCGTGATGGTCGAACTCGTCGAGTGATTCGAGCCCGGTGTTGACCACGGTCAAGCCGCGGTCTTCGGCGAGGACGTGGTGCAGATCATTGAACCCCGGATCATCGATCACGCGGACCAGCCGCAGGTCGTCCAACGATACGCCCATTACTTGATTGGCGCTGCACAGCCACAGCAATCCGTCATGATACGAACCGCCCGTAAAGCCCTTGTTGGCCACGCGCAAGCTGGGATCCGGGGGCTCACGGATCAAGCGCGGCTCGAACTCCAGATCCATGCGCTCGTCAGCGTGACTCAGCACGAGCTCCCCGACGAAGCCTTCGGATCCGCCATCGAAGAACCCGCCGGTGATCAGGAATCGCTCGGCGCTCACCGTCGGGCCTCCCGCAGCGCCGCGACACAGGCCCGCATGCCCTCGGCCAGCGACCAGCGCGGCGCCCAGCCAAGGCTGCGCAGCAAGGTCGAGTCGATCGCGCTGTGCCGGATCTGCCCTGGGCGGTCGTCGACCAGGCGCAGCTGGACCTCGGCTCCGACGGCCTGCTGAGCGAGCCGGGCGAGCTCGAGCACCGAGCAAGCGTAGTCGCTGGCCACGTTTACGCAGCGGGGACGGGCCGGGCTGGCGAACACGGTCACGATCCCGCGCGCGACATCGTCGACGTGGGTGTAGCAGCGAGTTTGCTGACCGTCCCCGTGGATATCGATGGTCTGCCCGGCCAGCGCCCGGCGCAGGAACACGCTGGTCGCCAGGCTCTCGCGCATGCCGGGTCCATAGAACGTTGCGAGGCGGAGGACGGCGGCGCCGGGCGGCATGAAGGCCTCACCGGCGAGCTTGGTCCTCGCGTAGAGCTCGGTGGGGGCGGGAGGGGCCGCCTCGTCGCAGCGCGCGAGGCCGTTGTTGCCGTACACACAGCAGGTCGAAGCGTAGAGCAGCCGCGCTCCGGCCTCGCGGCACGCGGCGGCGACCCGTCGGGTGCCCTCGACGTTGACGAGTTCGCAGCGCTCGGGGTCGGCTTCGGCGTGGTGCAGATCGGCGATCGCGGCCAGGTGCAGACACGCACCACAGCCTGCGAGGGCGCGCCGGAGCTGGTCCGCATCGAGGATGTCGCCACCGACGCGCAGATCGTAGGGACGAACCGTGTATCCGACCCGGTGAAGCTCGGCGCACACGCTGCGGCCGAGGAATCCGTCGCTGCCCGTCACCAGGACCACGGCGCTCATGTCCACACGCTCCGCAAGATTAGCTCGGGTCCGCGCTCGCAGCCGGCCTCCGTGTCGAGGCCAAACTGCATGGCGAACCCAGCCACGCGCGCAAGCTCGAGCATCGCCCGATTGTTGCGGCCCTCGGGCCACGCGAGCCATGGCGTACCGCCGCGGGCCAGCAGCGAGCGACGGCCGTCGAGCAGGCGCGGGCCGAGCTCGGCGGGATCGAGCTGACGCAGATCACTGTGCTCGGGCCCATGCGAGCCGATCAACCACCCGGCGTCTCGCAGGTCGGCGAGCTGCTGAAGATCGAGCATCACTTCGGTCTCGGGTTCCAGCGGAATACCAGCGGCGTCCAGTCGTCGACGTTGCTCGTGCTCGGGGAGCAACTTGAGACCCAGCCGATCGATACCGAGCACCTCGCCAGCCTGCGCGAGGGTGCGACCCGTGGTCGCGCACCAGGCATACAGCGCCGTCAGCGGCAGCGGACGGCGATCGCCATCGAGCAGCGCCGCGGTCACGAACAACACCGGCTGCAGCTCCGGTAGCGCGGCGAAGATCGGCGCCAGCAACGTGCTGTCGGCGTGGCCGTCGTCGATCGTCACCAGCACCTGTCGATGTTGCTCGTGCGCGCGGTTCCAGGTCCGCACGTGCTCGGCCAGCGCTCGCAGTCGCGCTTCGATCGCGGACAGTGGAAGGCTCATCCCAAGCTCGGCTTGAATGCGCCGCGCGCCGACGACCCCGGGCTCGTGGACACGATGCAAGCAGGGCACCTGCGCAGGCCACCAGCGGGTCGGCCCGCGTCCGGGCCACACGCCGCTGGGGAACAGATCGTCGAGCCATATCAGCGCTGCGTCGACAGAACCGAGGCTGACGATCGGCCGCTCGCGCCGCTCGTCGAGGCGCTCCCCGGCGAGACGCTGGGCCCAGCCGCCAGTCTGTGCGAGGCACCCGAGCGGGCGTTGCTCGTGCCAGGCCAGCGCGATCTCGCTGAGGGTCCCTGCTCCGCCGCCGATCGCAATTGCAGCATCGGCAACTCGGGCGACGAGGTTGTTGCGCTGCGAGCCCATGCCGGTCGCTAGCGTGATGTCGATCCACTCGTTGGGCTGCTCGTCGTCGGTCCAGCCTGGCAGCAGGCCGAGCACTTCGGCGCCGGTCCACGCCACGCTCGAGCGCGCGCCACAGCTGACCGCCGCCATCACGCCCGAGAGGCCGCCGCACACGATGCGAAAGCCGGCGTCGACCAACCCCCGACCGAGAAGCTCGGCCGTGGCAGCGACCTCCGGATCGGCCCGGTTGCCCCCGAACACGGCGATCAGCGGCTTGAACACGTGGCCCCTTGCTGCTCGGACTCCCACAGCGTCCGTCCAACCAGATCCCACCAGGCGACGTAGGCGGCGTTGTAGACGTTCCGGGCGCGGTGCAGCCGAAACGCCTCGGCGCTGATCCAGAGCTGCTCGAGTATCTCTCCGAGCTCGTCGGCACGCGCAGGCGCGAGCAGCCCGACCGCGAGCGCGCGCGCGCGTACGGCCGCGCGCCGCTCGGAGTCGGCGAGGGCGATCGCTAACGGGACGCCGGGCTCGTCGAGCAGTCGACCGATCTGGCCTGCGATCAGCCGCGAGGCCTCGAACATCGTGAGCGGCTCACTGAGATCGGGACCCGCGTGATCGAGGCGCGGGAGCGCGTCCTCGCTGCTCGATCGGGACCCGAAGCAGGGGAACCACTCGCCGTCCAGCACCGCGCCGGGCTCGACGGTGACGTGCTCGTTGACCGGGTGCCAGGCAGCGTGGTGGGGCACGTAGCGGGTGTTGGGTGGCATCCACAGCGAGATGTAGACCGGGCGCTCGCCGTGGTCTTCGTTGGGACGCGAGCGGTGCCACGTCAGGCCGTCGAGCACGACGATAGAGCCGGCCTTGGCCGGGAGTCGGATGACGCTCGCGTCGGCCGGAAACTGTGAGCGCGGAGTGGCGATGAAGTCCGCCGGGGCGCCGGGGCCCCAGCGGTGTGAGCCGTCGATGACCTCGAGGCAGCCACCGGTCGGGCCGACATCGACGAACGGCAACCAGCACGACAGCCCCGAGCGATCGACGGGCCAGAAGGTCGCGTCCTGATGCCAGGGGATCGTTCCGTTGAGGCCGGGGCGCGGCTTGGCGATCACGTGGTCGTGGAGCAGTCGCGCGCTCGTCAACCCGAGGCCGGCGCTGGCAGTGCCCCACAGTCGAGCGTCACCGAGCAGCTCGGCGAACGCAGGCTCGTGGCGCCACAGATCGCGCCATTGGCTGACGTGGGCGTCGTAGCGAGTCGGCTCGAGGCCCATCTGCTCCGCGCAGCGCAGCTTGAGCGCACGCCAGCTGTCGAGCGTCTCGGTCAAGAGCGCCGCATCGAACATCGGCGCGAGCACCACGTAGCCGTGCTCGCGCAGGAACGCGTGGGCGTGGTCGTCGAGGCGCTTGAAGCTGCGGGTCTCGACCTCGTATGGGGGTGCTTCGAGTGGCATCTGCAGGTGCTCGAGGGCGTCGTTCAGCGGTAGCTCGGCCGTGGGAAAGTGGTCCCGCAACGCCAACGCGAGCTCGATGTCGTCGAGGCTGTGGACGTCGTCGCGGTCGGGAGCGATGACACGCAGCACCCGGTCGCGGAGCACGATCGACCGATCCGGGAGATGACGGTTGACGCGAAGTCCACTCAAGAAAGGGCCGTAGCCGGGCCGTGAATAGTGGGCGTCAATCATGCCAGCGAATGACGCGAAGGTGCGCGGGGTCAGGTCGAAGTCGTAGTTGCGCGACCACTCCAGCTGGCCGCGGCGGCGGTGTTGGACCTGCCAGCGAGCACCGCCGAGCGGGCGCAGGCGATGGTCGAGCATCGGGTGGTGGCGCCGCCGTGGGTCGCCGAGCGGGATTGGCTCGAGGTAGGGAAAGCCGTTGCCGATGTCGACCCACAGCTGCTCGCCGTCGAGGGCAATGATCAGCGCGATGTGACAGTCGGGCGCCTGCATGCTGCCAGCCACGAGCGTGACCGCGTAGCCGAGCTCGTACAGCAGCGCCGCAAAGAACGGATTCATGTGCCCGCAGGGACCCCCGAGACCCTCGAGCATGTCGGCGCGCACTTCGGCCAGGGTTGGCGCGCGGCGGGGTCGGGCGAGCATGCAGATGTTCTGGAACGGCACCCGCTCGAGCGTGCGCGCCACCAAAGCCGTGAGCGCACGCTTGCTGGGGGTCTCGCGGGGCAGCCCGAGCCGGGCATGGAACGCCTCGATATCGGCGTGGTCGAGCCAGCGATCGAGGCCGTGGACGCTCGTCACTCGAGCACCTCCAGTAGCCGCGAGAACTGGGCGTGACACAGCCCGAGCAGGCTCGGATCGAGGGACTCGTCGGGCGCGTGGATGCGTGTCCAGTCGTCGTTGGGGCCGATCGCCAGGTACGGTCGCGAACCGACGAGATGCTTCAGCATCGGACAGCGATCCTGGCCGAACGCCTTGTTGAGGTAGCGCTCGCGGACCCGCACCGCGCGACCGTGGGTTGCGGCGACCTCGCTGAGCGCCGCCACGATCGGCGCGAGCACCTGGTTCGAGCCCTTCGTCAACACTCGCTGGGCGCCGTCCTTGTAGAAATAGCCCGTCTCCTCGAGCCACACCGCCACGGGTGGGAGCTCGAGGCGCGGATACAGACGCTGGGCCCAGGGCGAGCCAAGCTCTTCTTCACCCTCGATCAGCCAGACCACCCCGCACACGGTCCGGGGCAGCTCGGCGCAGCTCAACAGCCGCTGCACGAGCGGGCCGAGGTTGTCAGCGACCCCGCGGCCGTAGACTCGCCCGTCGCGTTCGGACAAGGTCCAGGGATCCGACTGCCACACGCCAGGCGCTTCCTCGACGTCGTAGTGCGAGGAGATGCCGAGCCAGCGATCAGAGGCTCCAGCTCGCGTGGCCACGAGGATCGGCTGCGCGCCGGGGAGGTCGGCGGCGTGAACCTCGACCGAAAAACCGCACGCCTCCAGCATCATGACTAGATCGTCGCGGACCTGCGCGAGGCCGGCAGGGTGGCTGGTGGTCGGTCGCGCGCCGACCCACCGGGCGAGGAGCGAACGCCACTCGTCGATGCGACTCCACATCATGCTCGATCTTCCTGCGCCGGTCCGGGTGGCATGGTCAGCGAGTCCGACAGGTCCGCGAGCAGCGACACGATCGCGTCGCGTCCGAAATCGAGCGCCGTGATCGCGGTCAGGCCTTCGTTGATCGCAACCGCTACCGCCTCGAGCTCGGGCCGCCAGTCGAGGAGCCCGGCGCAGCGCCGTCCGGCCTCATGCACGGCCTTGCTGACCTCGCGGCGCCGAACTTCACAGGTCTCGAGTACTTCGTTGGCGGCCCGCATGAGCAGGTCGGCGCGTGGCCACGATGCGCGCGCACGCCAGCGCTCGATACCCCGATACAGCCCGACTCCGACGAGATCGGCGACCAGGCGCTCGCGCCAGCGCGATGCGGACTGCGCTGTCCAGCCGGTCTCGTCGCGTAGGTGTCGCAGCGGCAGCGGGAACTGCCCGAGCCGACAGCCATGCACGCTCGCGGCAGCCTGCGCCCAGATCGTGTCGGCCCGACGTGGACGCAGCCCACCGAGCTGGGCCCGCGGGTGCGGCAGCTTCAGCCACGCACGGTCGAACACGATCGTGTTGCCGCCGCGCACGATCGGGACCGGCCGCGTCCGCGCGAGGGTCGTTGGCGTCGCAACCAGCGGGCGCGCGAGCGTCCCGTGGATCATCAGGGCATCGAGCAACGCCGAGCCCTCGAGCGCGAGGCCAAGCATTGGGTACGGATCACGAATGGTCCGCACCGGCGATAGATCATAGTAGTGGTCGATCTCGCTCCAGCGCGCAGCTGTTGAAGATGTGGGCCAGGCGTGGCGAGCGGCTTCGAGGTCGAAGAGGTTGGTAGAGAGCGTCGACGAGGCTGGTAGCGGCGGCGCGCCAGTGACTCCGCCGAGCGCGACGTCGATCTCGGGGTGGGCTGCGTGGAAGCTCCAGATTGCCGGCAACCATGGCCAGGGGGCGCCCAGCTCGACGCCGTCTGGACCCGAGTAGAGCGCGTCGAAGGCCAGATCGTCGTCGAGCAGCAGCACGATTGGGTCATCCTCGAGATCGAGGGTCGCGGCGGCCGAGAGCAGCGCCTGCCGGCCATCGGCGATGCAGCGATCAGCGCTCGAGGGAGCCGGACGACGAACGACCTCGACGCCTCGGGCCGACAGCGCGTCGGCCATCTCGTCCACGCTCGGGCAGCGTCCGCGCTCGACGATCAGCCAACGCAGCATCGATCGCCCGGCCCGGCGCACACCGACCAGGCCGGCGTGCTCGATCATCTGCATGAAGCTGTGGGTGACGGCGCCCAGGTGCACGCCGCCCGGAGTGCAGGTCAGCACCTGAAACGGACGCTGCGACCCGTTGATGGCTTCGCGCGTCAGCGTGTCCACGCGCTGCCGGCAGCCGGAGTCCGTCCACCATGGCTCGGCACTGAAGCGATGAGCGTCGAGCACGGGCACGTGCGGGGGCTGGTCGAGTGTGCTCGATCTCGTCACTCATGAAGAGGATCACCCGTCTCCATGGAGGGCGCAAGCGCCAAGCACCGGATCGTTTCAGGACGGATCAACTCGACCGACCAGCTCGGGCTCGAACCGCACGTCGATGTGGCGCAGCGGCAACTCGCGAGCCAACCATGCGCAAAAATTCTCGTACCATTGTGCCGCATAGGCGAAATCAGCATACTGACGAGTTGGTCCGTTCGACGGACGCGAGCGAAGCTGCTGGACCCAGCGTTCGCGGTCGGGCAGCAGCAGCCAGACCTCCTCGCGCGAATCGAGGGGAAACAGCGCTGCTTCGGGCACCAGCCCGGCGACGACCAGCAGGGGGGCGACCTCGGCGTTGTCGGGGTGCAGTTCGACGGCCCGCACGACCTCGACCAGCTTCGCATTGGCCGCGAGCACGCCCTTACGAAGGTCGAGGGGCTCGATCAGCGGACTGAGCATGGCGTTGAACTCGACGCGACGGGTGAAGCCCGTGTGGCGTCGAGCGAAGGTGCTCTTGCCTGCGCCGGGAGGCCCAACCAACCAGGTCAATCGCTTCATCGCTGGTTGCCCCCCGGATGGACGAGCTCACCCGCGCGCACGCTCCGGGCCCGAGGGTGCCGCGGTGCACGCTTGGGGTCCCAGCGGGCTTCGAGCGGCAGCCACGTGCTGATCCACGCCCGGCGTGGCTCACCACTGCCGTTGACCCCCGAGCGATGCCACGTGCGTCCGTGGAAGATCAGCGCGTCTCCGGGGTCCAGCCGCGGGCAGCTCAGCTCGAACGCCTGTGTATCGAATCCACGACCGAGGGTGCCGAGCTGAGGCTCGCCAGTGTGCAGATCGATCGCGGGGCCCAGCTGGTGATGACTGCGGAGCGCGAGCTCGACAGCTCCTCGCCGGTCGTCGGCCGGATCCAGCGCGCACCAGACTACGGCGCTCCACGGTGTGTCGACCGGCCAAAACGGCTCGTCTTGATGCCATGGCAGCGCGTCGTGCTCAGCCAGCTTGGTCAGCAACAGATCCTGAAAGACGTGCAGGTCGGGGCTCAGGCGATGCGCGAGCTGTGTGGCGAGCCGCTCGAGCACCGCACCCGTCGAACCGGCGTCGCTGCGGGTATGGGGGTTGAACCACTGCTCCAACAGGCGATCGAGGCCAGGCCGTGGCTCGGTCGGCACCGTGTGGGTGTAGAGGACCTGTCGGGACGTCGCCGCGCCAGCGTTGCGCAGGGCCACGAAGCGGTCTCGGAGAGCTTCGACCTCGGCGGGCTTCAGCAGGCTCCGAGATACGACCACGCCCCGCTCGAGCAGAGCATCGAGCAGGGTCATCGACGCGCGATCCGAGCTGTGCTGCGGGTCGTCGCGGACAGTTCGTTGGGCATCACGCCGAGTTTACGAACTTGTCGGCGGCTTGACCATCTGCCAGGCGTGTCAGCCTCAGGTAAACCGAAACACCCTGCAGGGCTGCTCGACGCTCGGGATCCGACCGTCCGGATCGACGACCTGGCCGAGCAGCCGCTCGGCGAAGTCGCCGGCAGTGGGGCTGGACGGCCTGGCTGCGGTGATCCGCTCGCGGCCCCCAGCGACGGCGCTGAGCTCGAGCGCCACCCGCTCGTCCTCGTGGTTGATCGCAAACGCCCCGCGTAGCAGCTGCTCGTAGCCTGAGTGGACCGCCTCGACCACGCCCGCGATCCGACCCGCGATCTCGAGCGCGTGCGGGCAGTCGAACCGACACGGATCGAAGCTGATCAGCCCCAGCCGATCATTCTTGAGCAGGGTGTTGATCCGCGCGCGCGGTCGCTCGACCCAGGCCGCGTCGATCCGGTGGAAGTTGCCGCGGCGCGAGTTGAGCTCGGGGTCGTGACCGTCGTGTTCGAGCTGCGTCGAGCGCAGGAACGACTCCACGCAGCAGCTCGGGTAGCCCAGCATCTCGCCGCAGTCGCGCAGCGCGACCAGCTGGGCCGCGATCGGTAGGTACTGGCGCAGCTCCGCGTCGACCAGCGCGAGCGCCCGATCGCGCGTGGACGCGACCATCACGTAGGTCCGCGCGCCGTCGGCCCCAGCGTCGGTCTCGACCGCGGCGACGCTGTAGCCGGCCCGCAGCCACAGTCCGACTTCGTAGGGGGCCTCGTCGCCGTGCAGGCGGATCCGCAGGGCGGGCTTGATCCCCGCCTCGAAGGCGAGTCGCTCGGGAGACACGCTGCGCGGATCGAGCTCGGCGCTCGGACCCGGGCTGCGGGGCTGGGGCTGGTGCCAGCGAAACGATGCCTCGTGGGCGGCGACCCCGGCGGTTAGGGCGGCCAGCAGCGCGCGGATGTCTGCGCCTGGCGAGCTGCGCAGCGCGACGATCGAGAAGCGCGCGGTCTGGCGGCTCGGGAGCTTGCTTGGCACTGGGTGATCGCGGTCGAGGAGGCGAACGATCGCCCAAGGTCCGCCGCGGGCTCGGAACCGAGCGTCGATCCAGCGCTCGCGGGCGGTCCATTGCTCGAGCCACCAGTCTGCGGTTGGGCTGGTTAGCCGCAGCATCGCGGCGATCACCGCGTCGTTGTCTGGGGCGATCACCGACACGGGGATTGAGTACCCCAAGTGGGTCGGAACTCCGAGCGGACGGGTCGCAAACGTGCTTCACTGGGCCGATGCGAACCATTTGTTTGGTGACGATGACTGCCGCGTTGGTGTGCGCCTGTGGTGACGACCGGGCGTCGAGCTCCGAGACCGCCGACGGGGCGACGGGGACCGAGACGGGGGACGGAGACGGGGCGACGGAGACCGGCGGTAGCGGTAGCGGTGATGGTGACGGTGATGGTGACGGGGACGGTGATGGTGACGGGGATGGCG
>NZ_PVNL01000053.1 GCF_002994635.1 Enhygromyxa salina
GGCTTGGGGCGGGCGGGCGTCGGGGTTGCCTCCGGGGCCTCGCCGGCCTCGCTGGCGTCGGCGATCGGCTCTTCGCTCGGGCTGGGGGCTGGCTCGGGGGTCGGCTCGGACTTCGACGGGTTTGGCTTCGAGTCGCTGTGGTTCGAGGCGCTGGGCTTGGACCCCGAGTTGGGCTTGGACCCCGAGTTGGGCTTGGACCCCGAGTTGGACTTGGATCCGGAGTTGGGCTTGGAGCTGGGGCTGGCGGACCCCTTCGAAGCGCTGACGGAGACGGAGCAGGCGGGCAGCACGAGGCTGGCGCCGAGGAACAAGGCAAGTATGGATGTACGGTGCATGGGGCCCTCGGATTCGGCTGACCGACGCTAGCCGATCGCCGCTATTCACGGGATATGGCGCGGCTGAGCGGGGCGGGGGCGCGCGCTGTCGCTCGACGCACGAGATCAGCTATGTTGGTCGAAGATCGTGACACCCCGCGGCGCGACAGCTCGCGTGTGTCGCGCAACCGTGTTGTCCAACATCTACCCGGTAGAATTCTACATATCGATTTTGTTATTGGCATGGGGCGCCTCTTACATTAGGGTGATTGGCGTGTGCCGGGTTGCGACTTCCTGTGGAGGTAAAGTGTGACAAGACAGCGCAGTGACGATCACAGGAAACAGCAGATCCTGGCAGCGGCCACGCGGTGCTTTGTGCGCCGGGGCTACGCCGCCACCCGGCTCCTGGACATTGCCCGCGAGGCAGGCCTCAGCAAGGGTGGGGTCTACTTTCACTATCGCGCCAAAGAGCAGCTGTTTCACGACATCCTGGAGAACCTGTCGAGGTCGCTGGAGGCGCGCTGGAGCTTCGACGCGATCAACGAGCAACCCGCGGATCGCAGCATCGGTCAGATCGTCAAAGCCCACCTGCGGACCATGCAGGACGAACCCGAGGAGGTTCAGCTGCACAACCTCCTGGTCGCCATGGCCGTCCAGGACCCGACGTTTCGAGACAAGCTCGAGGAGATCACCCGGATCATGCGGGGCCTGTACGCCGGGGTGATCGAGCGTGGGATCACCGACGGCATGTTCTCTCCAGGTGATCCAAACACGCTGGCGATCGCCGTGTTGGCCTACCTCCACGGGCTTGGGTCGTTCACCGTGCTCGACGCCAATGGCCGGCTGCCCGTCACGCCGGAGGCCGCCGCCGAGCACGTGCTTCGCATGCTCAAGCGCCACAGCAGCGCGAGCGCGGTCGAGTTCGCCGCCGAGCCCAACAAGCTCAACTGATCCTGATCGTCGGGCAGCCGATCCAGCCGGGTTGCTCGCCCGGCGCGGGGATGGCCCGATAGTCGACGAGCGTGGCGCGGTAGCCCGCAGGGAGCAGATCGGCGAGGGTGACCAAGCACGCGGTCCCGCTCGGGCGGCTGGCGGCGGGGCGCTCCATGCACTGCTTGGCGAGCTGCTCGGGGTGGTTGTCGAGCAGCGGCGCGAGCACGCGGCGGTCGTCGTCGGCGACCTGGTCGCGGTCCGGGAGCTCCTGGTGGCCATAAGCCGGCCCGACGTGGCTGAGTTCGGCGGCCGCCCAAACCAGGACCTCGCCCGCGCGGGTCGACTCGCCGAGCAGCTCGCCGAGCACCTCGAGCAGCTCACGAGCGCTCTGCGCCCCGTCTTGGGTGGTCAGGCGGGTCTGCCCACAGGCGATCGGCAACACGGGCGGGCAGCGATCGCCCCACATCGCGCGCAGCAGCAGCGTCACCCACTCGATCGGATCCGACAGGCGCAGGCGGGTCTGCTCGCGCAGCAGCCAGGGGATCCGCTGGTCGAGCTTGGCGAGCAGCTCGAGGTCGCAGGCCACGGTCCCGAGCGGCGTCGCCCAGTCTTTGTCGGCGCTGGCATAGGGCAGCAGACCTGGGGTGTGATCGGTCGCGAGGATCACGATCCGACGGTACTGCTCGGGCGGCGGCAGGCTCGAGAGTAGTCGGCGCAGGCCTTCGGCGATCGACGGCGGTGGTTGATGCGGGGTGACGACCGCGATCGGTGCGGGGAGCCAGGCAGGGGCCGGGGCCTCGCCCGCGTGCTGACCCGTGCTGGGGGTGGCTGTTCGCGCGGCGGGGGGCAGCGCGTCGCTCAGCCACGCGCGCAAGCTCTCGGGATCGTCGGGGTACAGCAGCCCAGCCCGACGTGGCGCACGGATCTCCTCGTCGACGAAGGACTCGTGCGCGGCCGCCCACGCGCCGCGGAACTGGTCATCATCGAGCAGCCCAGCGTCGCCGAGATCCTCGACGAAGTCCTCGAGATCCTGCAGCTCGACGCGGGCCAGCCCACGCATGAGCAACGACTGCCGGACTTGCGCGAGGCTGCGCTCGCCGTCGAGCGCGTCGAGCACGGGCTCGTAGCCCGGGTCGATCGCAAACGGCTCGGCCAACTCCAAAGGATCGCGCAGGACCAACAGCTCCTCGTCGCCGCGTCGCATGCGAAGCCGCTCGAGTCGCCGCAGCTTGGGTCCGGGCATCGCTCGACGATGCCAGCAAGCTCGGCGCCCCGTCCATGTCTGTGTCCAACCCGGCGGGAGGCGAGTGACGGCTGGTACCATGTGGGTGTGTGGGCGCTGGCGCTGGCCATGGCGATCGTGATGGGCCCGGCCTCGCCGGAGCCGTCGGCGATCGCGGTGCACTGGCAGGTCCAGTCCGATCGGCCGGACCAGCAGCCCGACGACGCGCTGCGCGTGAGCGTGCGCGAGCGGGTGGCCGCGCGCGACGCTCGACCGGTCGCGGCGGTCTCCGATCGCGCGCTCGAGCGGGCTCGGATCGCGGTGTCGCACGAGCTCCCGGTCGAGACCCGTGCGCGGCACCGAGCGCTGCGCAGCGAGCTCGACGACGCCGACGCGGCCTACCGGGAGGGGCGCTTCGAAGCTGCCCGCGCGGCGCTGGTCCGGGTCGACGAGCAGCTGCACCAGACCCCCGAGCTGCCGGGCGCGGCGGCGAGCGCCCGCGAGGCGGAGCTGCTGGCTGCCAAGATCGCGTGGGCCAGCGGAGAACCCGAGCTGGCCGAGCTCGCGTTGGCCGCGGCCTTGCGCCTCGATCCCGAGGCCCAGCTGTCCGTGCGCGAGGCCGCGCCCGAGCTGGTCGCGCGCTACCACGCGATCCAGGCGTCGCTGCTCGCGGCGCGCGAGCTTACGTGGATCGTGCCCGAGCTGTCGGATCGATCTGGGTCCAGCTTCAGGGTCGAGATCGACGGCGTGCCCGGGCTGCGCGCGGTGCCGCCCGGTCCACACTTGGTGGTGGTTCGCCGCGACGGTCACGAGCCGTTCGCGGCCTGGCGCAGCCTCGACCAGGCGTGGGTGCTGCCAGATTCCCCCGAGCGGATCGCCAGCGCGCCAGCCCTGACCGCCGCCACGATCGCGGCGGTCTGCGAGGCGCTCGCGCTCGACGTCCTGCTGCTCGCCGAGCGCCGCGACCACCAGATCGGGCTGCAGGCGCATCAGTGTGGCGTCGGCTTTGGTCCGCGCTGGACCGGCCGGCGAGAGGCGCTCGCGGATGGGATCACGGTCGCGCTCGACGGCCCCTTCGTCGAGCCGACCCCGAGCCTGGCTGAGCTGTGGCCAAGTCCGCTCGTCGAGGTCGCGGCGGGCCCCGAGCTGGACCCAGACCCGGTTGGTTCAGGTGGCGCGGAGCCTGCACGGCCCTGGTATCGGCGCGGATGGATCTGGGGCACCAGCACCGGGGTCGCGGCTGCGATCGCGGGTGGGGTCGTGGCTGGCGTGCTGCTCAATGGACGCGAGCCGCGACCGAGCTCGCTCGAGATCGACGCCAACGAGTTCATCGGCGGCGGGTGACCGCTGGGGGCAGCGGGGCCGGTGGACGCCGGGGGCTGGATGACACATGGTCTGGCCGTGACCGAGCTCCGCGAAGCGGCGTCGCCAGCGGGCGCGCTGGACCGGGCGTCGCCCAACGCGGAGGCGACCGAGGCGTGGTTGGCCCGGCGTGAGCGTGGCTCCCGAATGGGGATCCGGGCGCTGCTGCTGGTCACGCGGGTGCTCGGCCGCCGGGGCGGGCGGGCGTTGCTGCGGGTGATCATCTTCTATTTCACGATCTTCGCTGGGCCGGCGCGTCGCGCCTCGCGGGCCTGGTATCAGCGGGTCGTCGGCCGCTCCAGCTTCTGGACCGCGTACCGGCACCTGCTTCGATTCGCCGAGGTCGCGCTCGATCGGGTGTTCTTGGTCCGGGGCGAGCTCGATCAGTTCGAGTTCGATCACCAGGGCACGCAGCTGATGCGATCGGCGCTCGCCACCGGTCGCGGCGCGATCTTGCTGGGGGCCCACTTTGGTAGCTTCGAGGCGATGCGCGCGGCCGCGAGCGACGCCCAGCTGCCGATCAACATCCTCGCGCACAACGCCAACGCCCGGTTGATCGCGGCGTTCCTCGACGAGGTCAGTGGCGGGCGATCCCGGGTGCGTGTGATCGAGATCAACCCGCAGGACAAGACCTACATCCTCGAGGTCAAGCAGCGGATCGACGAGGGTGAGCTGGTCGCGGTGCTCGGGGATCGGCTGGGGCTCAACGATCGCTCGACGATCGTCGAGTTCTTCGGCGCGCCCGCGCGGCTCCCCAGCGGGCCGTACATCATGGCCAGCGTGCTGCGCTGCCCGGTGTTCATGGTGTTCGGCACCTTCGAGCCCCCGGCCCGCTACGTGCTGCGCTGCGAGCTGCTCGCCGAGCAGGTCGAGCTGCCGCGCGCGAACCGGGAGCAGGCGATCAACCGCTACGCCGCCCAGTTCGCCCGGCGCGTCGAGCACTACGCAGGCGCCGCCCCCGACAACTGGTTCAATTTCTACGATTTTTGGAAGATGCCAGCAGATGACCAGCAACCACAGCAGTGAGGCCCCCGCGGTCGTTTGCGTCGGCGCGGCGCCGATCGGGGTTGATCAGATCGTGGCGATCGCCAGCCACGGCGCCCGCGTCGAGCTGGCCCCCGGGCTGCGCGAGCGACTGAGCGTCGGCGCCACGGCCCTGGCCGATCGCCTCGCGGCGGGCGAGCGGGTCTACGGGGTCACGACCGGGTTCGGCGAGTCGTGCGTGAGCGAGGTGCCCGCCGCCCACGTACCGGAGATGCCGCTCAACCTGCTGCGCTTCCATGGCTGCGGGACCGGTCAGATGTTCGACGAGCGGCAGGCCGCGGCGATCGTCGCGGCCCGGATCGCGTCGCTGGTCGGTGGCTGGTCGGCGGTCCGGCCGGAGCTGGTCGAGCGCCTGTGCGTGCTGCTCAACCACCGCGCGCTGCCGCGGATCCCCGCCGAGGGCTCGGTCGGCGCGAGCGGGGATCTGACCCCGCTCAGCTACATCGCCGCGCTGCTCGTGGGCGAGCGCGAGAGCAGCCACGCGGGCGAGGTCTTGCCGGCCTCGGAGCTGCTGACCCGCCTGGGCCTCGAGCCGCTGCGGCTCGCCCCCAAAGAGAGCCTGGCGATCATGAACGGGACCTCGGTGATGACCGCCCTGACCTGCCTGGCGCTCGCGGGCGCCGAGCGGCTCGCGCGGGTCAGCGCCGTGATCACGGCGACGGCCAGCGACGCGATGGCCGGCAACCCGGCCCACTTCGACGCCCGGATCTACGCGGCCAAGCCCCACCCTGGTTCGATCAGCTACGCCCGCGCGGTCCGGGACCACCTCGAGTACACGCCGGGGCCCGCGTTCGAGGGCCGGATCCAAGATCGCTACTCGATCCGCTGCGCGCCGCAGGTCGTGGGCGTGCTGCTAGACTCGCTGCCGTGGATGCGGCAGTGGCTCGAGGTCGAGCTCAACGGCGCCAACGACAACCCGCTGATCGATCCCGACTCGGGGGCCACGCTGCACGGCGGCAATTTTTATGGTGGGCACGCGTGCTTCGTCGCCGACGCGCTCAAGAACGCGGTGGCCAACCTCGCGGACCTGCACGATCGGCAGCTCGCGCTGCTGTGCAGCGGGCACACCAACAACGGGCTCCCCGAGAATCTCAACGGTCGTCAAGGGCCTGACAGTGCGGCACATCACGGGTTCAAGGCGATGCAGATCGCCGCGTCGGCGCTCGCGGCCGAGGCCTTGAAGACCACGATGCCGGCGAGCGTCTTCAGCCGCAGCACCGAATGCCACAACCAGGACAAGGTCAGCATGGGCACGATCGCCGCTCGCGAGGCGCTGCGGATCGTGGAGCTGACCGAGCAAGTGTGCGCAATCTTGCTGTTGGCCGTCGCCCAGGCCGTCGATCTGCGCGAGCGGGCCGGCGGCGAGTGTCGACCCCGGAGCCTGGCCCTGCGCGACGCGGTCCGCGAGCACGCGGCCTTCGTCGACGTCGATCGGCGCCAGGATCTCGACATCGCGGCCGTGCTTCACATGCTGCGTCACGATCGGGCGGCCGAGTCGTCCTGGCCGGCGTTCACCTGATCCCCCACGCCACCCCATCATCATCATGATCGTCCGCTCTAACTCTGGCTCTGGAATTGTTCGTCGTCTGGTCCTCTGCGCCGCGCTGCCGTGGCTGGCGGGCGGGGCCGCGGGGTTGACCACCGGCCTGGTCGCGCCGGTCGCCGAGGCGGCCGCGCCCGTGAGCGTCGATGAGCTGCTCGTCGGGTTCGCCCAGATGCCCGGGCTCTACGCCGAGTTTCGGCAAGAGAGCCACTTTGGCCTGCTCGCCGAGCCGCTGATCGACACGGGCACGCTGCACTTCGCCAACGGCAGGCTCGCGCGCCGGACCCTCGCGCCCACGCCCTCGGTCGTGATCATGGACGCCAAGGGGATCGAGTACGGCGACGCCAGCAAGACCGAGCGCATCGAGCTCGACGGCAAGCCGGCGGTCCGGCAGTTCGTCGACGCGTTCACCAAGATCTTCGCCGGTGATCGCAGCGGCCTCGAGGCCCTGTACCGGATCGAGTTTCAGGCCGGTGAGGACCGCAGCTGGACGATGACGCTGGTCCCCAAGGTCTCGCCGATGGACAAGATCATCGCCAAGGTCGTGGTCAGCGGGACCAACCTCGAGATCGGCAGCATGCGGGTGGTCGAGCGCGGCGGCGACGAGACCATCACGGTGTTCTCGAAGGTCGACACCCAGCGCAAGTACGCCGCGGCGGAGCTGGCCAGGCTGTTCTCGGTCGCGGGCTCATGAGCCGACGGCGGTGAGCTGTTTTCAGCTCGGGCGAGACTCCTCGCCCGCTTGCAGGCGGCATTGCTAGCGCTAGGCCGGTCCACCGTGCGCGGTGAACTTGTTGGGGCGCCCGGCTCGGATCTGAACGCTGCGGTCGAGCAGCACCCGGTCCTCTCCGCACACGGCGGCGGTGCAGCGGACCTGCAGCTTGTGTCGACCCTCGCGCACGGGCTTGTCGGACAGCGGGGTGGTGCCGAGCTTGGTGCCGTCGACCCAGACCTCGGCCCACGCGACGGTCGGGGCGACGACGCTGAGCTGGCCGAACGCGAGCGGGGACAGGACGATTGACATCGGGTCTGGCGGTGGCGCCATGGGGTCGAGCTCGAGCGTCTTGGGGTGGTGATCGGCGTGGCGGATCACCAGCACCCGGGGGTGATCGCCCGCGAGCTCGACCACGAACGGCGGGCCGGGGAGGGGGGTGCCGTCGACGGTGACTTGAGCGTCGGTGGGGGTGAGGTTCAGCGCGACAGTTGGTGGTGGCTGGGGGACGGGCGGCAGGTCGGGGGCCACGGGTCCGCCGTCCGCGAGCTCGGAGTCGGTTGGCTCGGGGGGCGGCTCCGGAGTCGGCTCGGGACGGTCCACGTCGGCTCGGGCGGGCGCGGGTGGACGCTCGGTCGGGTCTCGCTCCGAGCGGGCGACGACGTAGCCGATCGTGCCGGCGAGCAGCGCCAGGATTGCGACGGCCCCACCCACGATCGCGGCGCCCGGCCACGACCACGGCAGCCCAGCCCGGCGCCCCGGGGCGCTGGTGAGCTCGTCGCTCGTGGCGGGGTCGGCATCCACCCCGATCGGCACGGCGACCGCCAGCGCGTGCTCGGGATCCGTCCCCAGCTCGGGCGTGGTGCTCGATCGCAGCCGGGTCGCAAACGGCTGGACCGGTCCGGTGAGCTTGGTCGCGGGCGTGTGCGATGAGCCGCCCGCGTCGCCAGCCTCGGACTGCCAGTCGTCGGGGAACAGCTCGCGGAGGATCGCGGCGAGGTCACGGGTCGCGAACACCGGGGCCAGCTCCGCGAGGATCGGGGCGAGCGCCCGCAGGAACTGATCGGCGTCGGCGAACCGCGCCCGGGGCTCGATCGCCAGCGCCCGCTCGAGCAGCGCGTGCAGCTGCACGGGGATGCTGCGCAGGTCGGGCGCCATCCACACCCCCTCGCTGGTGAACGCGCGCTCGCGGGTCAACAGCTCGTAGAGCACACAGCCGACGCTGAACACGTCGGCCCGCGGATCGACGGTCTCACCGCGGGCCTGCTCGGGGGCCATGTAGCCGGCCGAGCCCATCGCGCCGACGGCCTCGGTGTTGGCCGGCTTGGCGATCCCAAAGTCGACGATCTGCACGCGACCGCTGCGATCGACCAGGACATTGCGGGGGGTGATGTCGCGGTGCACGACGGGCTGGCGGTCGCGGCCTGGGCTGTGCGCGTGGGCCAGGCCGTCGAGGATCTCGCGCACGATGAACAGCGCGGCGTCGAGCTCGAGCGGCCGGTCGAGCTCGCGCAGGCGATCGCCCAGCAGCTGCAGCGAGGGCCCGTCGACCCAGCCCATCGCCGTGTACAGGGTGCCGTCATCGGCCCGACCGAGCTCGTAGATCGGCGTGATGTTGGGGTGACTGAGCGCGACGGCGGTCTTGGCCTCCGCGGCGAACAGCTCGACGAAGCGCGGATCTGCGGCCAGATCGGCCCGGATCGTCTTGACCACGAGCAGCTTCTCGAAGCCCAGCTCGCCGGGCAGCCGGGCCAGGTAGACCTCGCCCATGCCGCCGCGGGCGAGCAGGCGCAGCAACTGATACTTGCCGAGCTCGCGGGTGGCTTGGCTCGGATTGCCAGCAGGACCGGGTCCTGGGTCGGCGTTGGCGGACGAATCCCGCAAGCGAGGCATGTTATCATGCGCCGACTGATGACGGCGTCGGCCCGAAACGTCCCCACTCGGGCGCGCGCGCGGACAGGTGGAGCGTTGTTGGACGCGGGCGCGTTGGTGCTCGGGCTGGCGCTGGCGGGCTCGGGCTGCGGGCGACCCGAGTCGATCGAGCTCGCGGCGATCCGCGGCTGCGGTCTCGATCAGGAGTTCTCGGGCTTGCGGGTCCGGGTGCTCGGCGACTTCCCGGCCAGCGGCGGCAGCGAGATCCTGCTTGGACCCACGCAGCGAGGCACGATCCCCGAGCTGCCGGACGGGGCGACCGGGGTCGCGGCCGAGGGATTATTTGGCACCACGACCACCGCGATCGGCCGCAGCTGGGGCGTCGATCCCGAGCTCGCGCGCGGCCGCCTGCGTGGGTTCGACGAAGACGCGGCGGTGCTGCCAGTGTTCTTCGCGGCCCCGGATTCGCTGTGTGAGCTCGAGTTCCAGCCGGAGCCGGGCGCGGAGCTGATCGCCGCGGCCCACCCTGCTGGTGACGTGCTGCTGGTCGGGGGTCTGAGCCCAGGCTTGGCGCTGCGCGAGCAGGTAGTCCACGTGGATCTGCTGACCGGCCGGACCCGGGCCCTGGGCGCCAGCTTGGCGCAGCCTCGCCGTGGGCACAGCGTGTACCCGATCGACGGTCGCCGGTTCGTGATCGTCGGCGGTGCGTGGCCGGGCGCGCTGGCGCAGGACCGGGTGCTCGTCGACGTCGACGGGGCCGGGAGCGTGACGTCGGTGGGTCCGCTCGAGCTCGAGGGCGACGCGCTGCTGGTCAGCGATCACGCTGCAGCGCGCTCGCCGAGCCCGGCCGGACAGCTGCTGATCGCCGGCGGCTGCGACATCGTCGATCCGCAAGCGCGCTGCGACCCCGCGAGCGCGTTGACGGCCACCTACTGGATCGATCCGGCCCAGCCCGGCGCGACCGTGCCGCTGCCACCGCTGACGCAGGCCCGGTATGGCGCCCACGCTGTCGTCTCGACCGACGGTGTCGCGTGGGTCGCCGGTGGGTTCGGCAGCGATGGGACCCGGCTGCGCAGCCTCGAGCGCCTGCGTCCGGGCGGGACCTGGGCACCCGTGCACGAGCTGGCCGACGCTGGCGTGCACGGGCTCGCGGTCCTCGACGGCGGCCTGGTGGTGCTCAGCGACGACGCTGGCCTGATCCACTGGTGGTCCGAGGCGGGCAGCGGCAGCCTGGATCCGACCTCGCGGGCGCCCCCGCTGGCGATCGTGGCGACCGAGCGACCGATGCTCGCGCTCCCCGGCGAGCGCGTGTTGGTCGACACGTGGTTGTTCACGCCCGGGACTGCCGCCGTCGATCCGGCCTCGGGCCGGGTCGAGCTGCCGCCCCTGGCTCGGCACGGCGGTCAGCTCCTGGGGCTGCACGACGGCACCGCGTTGATCGTGGGCGGCTGGATGACGGACTCGCAGGCGCTCGCCGACGCGCCGCTGCTGCGTCTGCGCCCGCGGCTCGACGGCCCCGACGAGTGGACGCCCGAGCTCGCGGGCCCGCAAAACGACGCGTTCGTGGGCAACACCCCCGGTCGCGCGACCGTGATCGTCGGCGGCCTGCGGCTCGACGCGCTCGGTGGTGAGCCCGACGCGCTGCCGCCCGTGCGCGCCCACGTCCGCGGGTTTCGCAGTCGCGCCATGCGGCTCGAGTTCAGCTATGAGGCGGAGCCGGGCTCGACCGCCCACGTGATCGTGGGGCAGGGGAGCGAGTCACTGGTGGCGATCGCTTTGGGCAGCGAGATCGTGGTCCGGCGCCGCGGGCCCGACGGCAGCACCGAGACCCTCGACTGTGGGCCGGCCCCCGCCGACGGTGCGCTCGCCGGAGAGCTGGTGCTCGAGCTTGGCGCGGGCGGAAACCAACTGCGGCTCGACGCCGCCGGCACCACGCTCGCGACCTGCGAACTCGAGTGGCCGTCGAGCGCGGGCCTGAGCGTGGGCTTTGGCGTGACGGGGGCCGAGGGCGCGCGCTTCTTTGGGTTGCGCCTGGCTAGGCGCTGAGCGCCGGGCCGACACGGTGGCCGGCGTGGCGGCGGTCCGGGTATGGTCCGCGACCGTGCCCAGCCCCGCAGACTTCGACTTCGAGCTGCCGACCGCCCAGATCGCCCAGCGACCGCCCGAGCGCCGCGACGCGGCCCGGCTGTTGCTGGTGCCCCGCGCTGGTCCGGTCCAGCACCGCGGCATCGTCGACCTACCCCAGCTCCTCGCGGATCGCCCGCTGATCGTCGTCAACGACTCGAAGGTCGTCCCCGCCCGGATCCACGCTCGCCGCGAGACCGGCTCGCGCTTCGAATTGTTGATCGTCGATCCGGCCGCGCTCGGTCCGGGCGCGCGTGTGCATGCGTGGATCCGCAAGGCCAAGCGGCTGCGCGTGGGTGAGCTGCTGCAGGTCGAGGGCGCCGAGCTGACGCTGCGCTACCAGGGCCGCCCGACCGACCAACCAGACTCGCGCGCGTGCGTGCTCGAGATCGTGCATGGCCAGCTGCTCGCGGGCCTCGACGCCGCGGGCGAGCTGCCGCTGCCGCCCTACATCGCGCGCCCCGACGGCCCCTCGGCCCAGGATCTCGAGCGCTACCAGACCGTGTTCGCGCGCGACCGCGGCTCGGTCGCGGCGCCCACCGCTGGGCTGCACTTCGACGACGCGCTGCTGGCCAGCCTCGATCACACCGCGATCACCCTCCACGTCGGGCCCGGCACCTTCTTGCCGCTCGAGGCCGAAGACGTGCGCGCCCACAGGGTCGGGGCCGAGCGCTACGAGATCAGCGAGCAGGCGGCGGCGCAGATCGAGTCGGCGCGCGCCGAGGGTCGGGCGATCCTCGCCGTCGGCACCACGGTGACCCGGACCCTCGAGTCGGTCGCCGCGGCCCACGGCGGCCGGATCGTCGCGGGTGCGGGCGCGACCGAGCTGGTGATCACGCCGGGCCACCCGTTCTCGATCGTCGATCGGTTGCTCACCAATTTTCACCTGCCCCGCTCGAGCCTGCTGATGCTGGTGTGCAGCTTCGCCGGGCGCGAGCGGGTGCTCGCGGCCTACGCCGAGGCCGTGCGGGCCAACTACCGCTTCTATAGCTACGGCGACTGCATGCTGGTCGAGCGCTGACTCCGGCGTGGCGATCCGTGGCGATCCGTGGCATCCCAGCCGCGCGTGACGACCTCGAGTGAGCCCCCGAGCCAGATGACGCTCCGCTGCGACCCCTGCGAGGGCCTCGCGTCCTTCGCCGAACTCTCTTCCGATCTGGCGTCGGGTCTGGCATCAGATCCGGACCCAGGCTCGGCCACCAGTCCGCGACCGGGCACGCTCGAGCTGGTCGCCGAAGATCCGGCCAGTCCGGCGCGATCGTGCCGCCTGTGGACGGCCCACGGACCGGTCGAGACCCCCTGTTTCATGCCTGTCGGCACCTACGGGGCGGTCAAGGGGGTCATGCCCGAGGAGCTGCGCAGCGTCGGATCGCAGGTGGTGCTGGCCAACGCCTACCACCTGACCCACCGGCCCGGGCCCGAGCGGGTCCGCGAGGTCGGTGGCATTCACGCGTTCATGCGCTGGCCCGGGCCGATCCTCACGGACTCGGGCGGCTATCAAGTGTTCAGCCTGCGCGGGCTGCAGAAGATCGACGACGCGGGGGTCGACTACCGGACCCACTTCGACGGCACGCCTGCGCGCATGAGCCCCCGCAGCGTGCTCGAGGCCGAGGCCGCGATCGGCCCCGACATCTGCATGATCCTGGACCACTGCCCGCCGGGTGACGGCGATCCGGCGCTGGTCCGCGAGGCGATGGATCGCACGACCAAGTGGGCGCGCGAGGCCGCCCAGATCCGCCGCGAGATCCTGCGCCCCGAGCAGCTGTGCTTTGCGATCGTCCAAGGCGGCACGGATCTGGCGCTGCGGCGCGAGCACCTCGAGACCCTCTCGCCCCTCGACTTCGACGGGTTTGCGCTCGGCGGGCTCAGCGTTGGCGAGCCGATCCCGCTGATGCACGCGACGCTGGCGGAGATCGCTCCCCAGATGCCGCGGGACAAGCCGCGCTACGTGATGGGGATCGGGACCGCCGCCGATCTGCTCGCGGCGATCCGCGCTGGGGTCGACATGTTCGACTGCGTGATCCCGTCCCGCCACGCCCGCAACGGCCAACTGATCAGCTTCTTGGGCCGGTTCAACATCCGCAACGGCCGGTTCCGCGACGACGATCGCCCGGTCGACCCGGGCTGCGGCTGCATGGTGTGCGCCCGGTTCTCTCGGGCCTACCTGCGCCACCTCCACGCCCACACCGATCCTCTCTACGTGCGTCTCGCCACGATGCACAACCTCTACTTCTTCCACGAGTGGGTCGCCGTGCTCCGCCGGGCGATCCGTGCGGGCACCTTCACCGCCGTCGCGGCCGCCCTCGAGCAGGTTCTAGAATCCCAGGGCCAACCCGGCGCCGAGTCGCGCGCCGATTGGTAACTATCTGAAACTACTCATGAATGTGCGAGGTTTGCCCGCGCGGGGGCGGCGGCTGGCCGGCGCCCGGGCGGTGCAGCGGCCCGATTGACCCCGGCGGGCGCCGCTGCTACTAGGCCGCCATCGTGAGGTGATCGCGTGTCGGCCGTCAGATAGAGACCGATATCGCGTGATACTCCCAGCCACTTCCGGCCATGTTCGCTTCAACACCGATGCTGCTCGCCGAAGGCGCCATGGGTCCCCTCGGGGACTTCTTGCCCTTCATCCTCATGATCGGCGTCTTCTATTTCCTGGTGCTCCGCCCAATGAGCAAGCAGGAAAAGGAGCGCAAACAACGGTTGGCCGAGCTCAAGCGCGGTGACCGGGTTGTCCTCACGGGTGGACTGATCGGGCGCATCAGCCGGGTCGACGACGACATCGTCGTGGTCGAGATCGCCGACAAGGTCAAGGTTCGCGTGCTCAAGAAGGACGTGGCGGACTTCGAAGAGGCCGCGCTGAGCCAGGCCAAGAAGGACCGGGGCGACAAGGGCGACAAGTCCAAGGACGAGGCGAAGAAAGACGACAAGTCCAAGGACGACGACGCCAAGACCGCCGCCTCGGACAAGGACGACGACGCGTCACGGAAGGCCGGCTGATCCATGCGCCGCTTCGTCAAGATCAAGGCGCTGTTCCTGGTGGTGCTGCTCTCGGTGGCGACGCTCTCGATCCTGCCCTCGTTCGCGCAGATCGGGAAATTCGAGCTCCCGAGCTGGATCACCGACACCTTCACCCGACAGTTCAAGCTGGGGCTGGACCTTCAGGGCGGTCTGCACCTCGAGTACTCGGTCGCCGTCGACGAGGCGCTCGAGAACAAGCTCGATCAGATGGCAGGCGAGCTCGAGTCCGCGTTCAAGGACAAGAAAGACGTCGTCATCACGACCGAGCGCGACGGCAAGAACGCGCTGCTCGTCCGGTTCGAGAACCCCGAGGACATCAAGCTCGCGACCGAGGACGTCATGGCCGTGGTCGCCGGCTACCTCGAGCGCGAAGACGACTCCGATCTCGCCGCGCAGGGCGTCATCCGCATGACGGTGCCGGACTCGGTCATCGAAGAGGCCCAAAAGGCCGTCGTCGGCCAGGCGATCGACACCGTGCGGCGCCGCGTCGACGCGGTCGGTGTGGCCGAGCCCAACATCTATCCCAAGAACCGGCAGGTCGTGATCGAGCTGCCCGGCGTCAGCGACACCGCGACCGAGCTGCGGGCGGCCGCCAACGAGGCCGCCAACCAGCTGATGACCCTGCTCACCGCCAACGGCGGGGTGCAGGTCCAGGGCATCGAGAACCGCGACGATCCCGGCGCGATCGACTTGCGCGTGCCGGGCCAGGACGCCCGGGCCGTGATCGAGCAGGTGTTCGGCGCCCAGAAGCTGGTCCCGCAAGAGGACGGCTCCACCTTGATCTTCGACGATCGCCTGGGCGACGAGGTCGTGATCCTGCCGCCCGATCCTGGCGCGGCGCCGGATCCCGAGTCGGTCACGATCTCGCTGACCGAGGCCGCGCGCGACGAGGTGCTCGACAGCTCCTCCGACTTTCGCCGACTGCTGAAGATCATCGAGCGCGCCGCGGTGCTCGAGATGCACATGGTCGACGACGAGACCCTGTTCAAGGACACGGGCAAGCCCTACCTGCAAGCGCTGTTCGACGCTGGCTTCGTCACCCAGGGCATGGGCATCTCGGTTGCGATCGAAGACGACTACGGCAAGCCCGACAAGGGCGCGCCGATGGTCAAGGGGCCGATCGCGTTCTACGCGATGGAGCGCGAGACGCTCGAGCGCTTCTTCAACAGCCTGCCCCCCGAGTGGCGGATCCCCAGCACCCACAAGGTCGCGTACGGCAAGCAGCCGTGGCTGCTGCGCCGCAACGAGGAGCCCGTGCAGCTGTGGCGCACCCACATCATCCGGGCCCGCGCCGACATCACCGGTGACCGGATCACGACCGCCAACGTCGGCTACAAGTCCGACACCGGGACCCCGCAGGTCGAGGTCAGCTTCGACAAGATCGGCGCCCGCGACGTCGATCGCATGAGCGGCGACAACATCGGTCGCAAGATGGCGATCATCATGGACGACATGGTCGTCTCGGATCCGATCTTCAACGAGCGGATCCCCAACGGCAACGTCGTGATCACGCTCGGCTCGCAGGCCGGCGACACGCTCCGCCAGCAGGCCAACGACCTGGTCAAGGTGCTCAAGAGCGGCTCGCTGCCCGCGCGGCTCAACAAGGAGTTCGAGATCCGCGTTGGCGCCGATCTCGGCAAGGACTCGGTCACCCGTGGGTTCAAGGCGTTCTTGGTCGGGCTCGGGTTGGTCATCGTGTTCATGGCCATCTACTACCGGGCCGCGGGCGTGATCGCCGTGTTTGCGCTGGTCATGAACATGGTCCTGGTGCTCGCGTTCATGGCTTTGTTCGGAGCCACGCTGACGCTGCCCGGCATCGCTGGGGTCGTGCTCACGATCGGCATGGCCGTCGACGCCAACGTGATCATCTTCGAGCGTGTGCGGGAGTTCCTGCGCGAGGGCTTCACCGCCCGCGCCGCGATCGAGGCCGGCTACGATCGGGCGTTCACGACGATCCTCGACTCGCAGCTGACCACGGCGATCGCCGGGCTGGTGCTCTGGCAGTACGGCTCCGGTCCGATCCGCGGGTTTGCGATCACGCTGCTGATCGGCATCGCAACTTCAATCTTCACCGGCGTGTTTGCGACGCGGGTGTTCTTTGACTGGCAGGCCAACCGGCGCGGCTTCGACCGTGTCTCGATCTGAGAAAGGGGGGCATGAACATGGCTGACAACGACAACGATCAAACGACCCCCGAGGGCGCCACCAGCGGCTCACGCCGTCGCCGAGGACGCGGCAGCGGTGCCGGTCGAGGCGGCGATGGTTCAGGCCGGGCCGCGCCGCCGGATCCGAGCAAGCTCAAGTTTTTCAAGCTGATCCCGGACGACACCCACATCGACTTCGTCGGGCGGACCAAGGTCGGTCTGGTGATCTCGATGATCCTGGTGCTGCTCTCGCTGGGCACCATGGTGTTCAACACCGTGACCTCCGGGTCCGCGCTCAACTTTGGCATCGACTTTCAAGGCGGCTCCTCGGTCCGGCTCGCGCTCACGAAGGACGTCGACATCGAGGATCTGCGCAGCCTGCTCGACGAAGAGGGCTACTCGGGGAGCTCGGTCGTGGCGGTGCCCGACGCCGAGAACGAGGTGCTGATCCGCGTCAAGGAGGTCGTCGCGATCTCCGAGGCCGAGCTCGCCGTCTGCCGCGACTCGCTCGCGGGCCTCGAGGGCACCAAGCTGCTGCCCGAAGACGACGGCTTCGTGCACCCGGCCGAGAGCTCGAAGATCTTCATGAAGTTCACGGCCCAGCCGAGCTACCCGGACATCGAGCGGCTCATGACCGCGTCCGGGTGTCACGGCACGGCCTCGGCTGGGACCGGCAAGCCCGGTGAATTTCCGGTCGAGTTCGCGTTGGTCGGCGTCGGGAACGACATCGCCAACACGATCAACGAGCGACTCGGCGAGGGCACCGTTGCGCTGCCCGTCGTTGCGAGCGAGACCGTCGGCGCCAAGGTCGGCAGTCAGCTCAAGAAAGATGGCGTACAGGCAATGCTGTACGCGATCGGCTTCATCTTCCTGTTCGTGATGATCCGCTTCGACCTGCGCTTCGCGCCGGGTGGGATCGTCGCGCTGGCGCACGACGCGATCATCGTGGTCGGGGCGTTCGCGCTGACCGGCAAAGAGTTCAACCTGACGTCGATCGCCGCGGTCCTGACGATCATCGGGTACTCGATCAACGACACGATCGTGGTGTTCGATCGGGTCCGGGAGCGGGTCGCCCTCAACCGCGACGCGCCGATCCGCGAGACCACCAACTCCGCGCTCAACGAGACCCTCAGCCGCACGATCCTGACCTCGTCGACGACCCTGATCGTGGTGCTCGCCACCTGGATCCTCGGCAGCGGGCAGATCAAGGACTTCGCGTTCGCGCTGGTCGTTGGCCTGATCGCCGGGACCTACTCCTCGTTGTTCGTGGCCTCGCCCGTCTTCTTGTGGATCAACGACAAAATGTACAAGGGCAAGGGCCACCTGCTCACGGCCGACAAGGACGTCGAGCGGGGAACGGGGACGCTGCTCGGTCCCCAGATCGAGGGCGAGGGCGAAGGCCCGAGTGAGGGCGACGCCGTCGATGTCGAGGCTGTCGAGGCCGCGCCAGACGCTGAAGGTGCAGAATCGGATGCCGATGACAGCGACGGAGACGACGCTGACGACGACCTGTCCGTGAAGGTCTCCGACGCCGACAAGGGCCTCGGCGAGCGCAAGACTCGTCGGCGTCGTCGGCGACCCAAAGACTGATCCGCGCTGACCTCCTCCCTCTCCTCATGGACGAGCGCGCGGCCGAGGACGATGACGCGGCCGACGGCGAGTCGCAGGCGTGGGCGCTCGGTGAGCCGCCGCGCGTACGCCTGCGGGGAGCGCTGGCCGACTACACCAAGGCCGAGCTGCGCGAGCGCGCGGAGGCCCTCGGTATCCACCCGATCCTCGTCGAGCTCATGGTCGGGCGCGGGGTCGAGGCGCTCGAGGACCAGCGTAGCTTCCTCGAGCCGCGCCTGCGGGATCTCTCGCGGCCGACCGACATGGCCGGCTTCGCCCCCGCGATCGAGCTGCTGCTCACCGCGCGTCGCCGCGGCTGGCGGGTCGGCATGTTCGGCGACTACGACGTCGACGGGGTCACGACCACCACGATCCTGACCACCTTCCTCGAGTGCCTGGGCGTCGAGATCGTGCCCAAGGTCGCGAGCCGCGAGGGCGGCTACGGGTTTGGCCTCGGGCCCGCGCAGGCCCTGCACGAGGCCGGCGTCGACCTGGTCCTGACCGGCGACTGCGGGACTTCTGATCACGAGGCGCTCGCGTGGCTGAGCGCCCGCGACGTGCCGACGATCGTCATCGACCACCACCAGGTGCCGACGACGATGCCGCCCGCGACCGCGCTGATCAACCCGCACCAGACCGACTGCGGGTTCCCGTTCAAGGGGCTGTGCAGCGCGGGCGTCGGCTTCTACCTGGCCGCGGGCATGCGCTCGGCGATCGCCAAGGCCGAGCCGTCGAGCCGCGCCAACCTGCCTGACCCGCGCGCGTGGCTGGACCTGGTCGCGCTCGGGACCGTGTGCGACATGATGCCGCTCGTCGGCGACAACCGGGTGTTGGTCCGCGCGGGTCTCGAGGTCCTGAGCCAGCGTCGCCGGCCGGGCGTGCGCGAGCTGCTGCGCCGGGCACGGGTCGAGCCCGAGGCCAGCGTCGACGAGGGACACCTGGGCTTCATGCTCGGTCCGCGGCTCAACGCGCCGGGCCGACTCGGCAGCGCCGAGCCCTCGCTCGAGCTGCTGCGCTCGCGCTCCGGGGCCGAGGCCCAGGCGCTGGCCGCCAAGGTCGAGATGTTCAACAGCCAGCGTCGGAGCCTGCAGGAGCGGATCGTCGCCGAGGCGCTCGAGCTGCTCGCCGAAGATCCAAAGACGCCGCGACGCAGCGGGATCGTGGTCGCGCGCGACAACTGGGCGCCGGGGATCGTCGGGATCGCGGCCGCTGGGATCGTCGAGCGCTTCGCCCGACCGACCCTGGTGATCGGCGTCGATCCAGCCAGCGGCGAGGCCCGCGGCTCGGCTCGCAGCGCGGGTGGGGTCGACGTCCGCGCCGCGCTGGCCGAGTGTTCGGGGCTGCTGCGGCGCTTCGGCGGACACAAGGCGGCAGCCGGGGTCAGCCTCGACGCCGCGCAGATCCCCGCGCTGACCGAACAATTTGATCGAGCCTGCGCCGCCCAACTCGGCGAGGACGCTGGCACCGATCCTTATGACGATCACGACGGTGAGCTCGCCCTCGAAGACATCGATCTGGGCCTGATCGGCGCGATCGAGTCGCTCGGTCCGTTCGGCGTCGGCTTCGCCCGGCCCCGCTACCTGTGCGCGGGCGCCACGGTGGTCAACCTTCGCGTGCTTCAGGACCGCCACCTCGCGCTCACGCTCCGCCAGGGCCGGCACCAGCGCGACGCGATCGCGTTTCGCAAGGCCGAGTTCGAGGTCGGGCGAGGGGACGCGGTGGGCTGCCTGTTCACCCCCTCGCGCAACAGCTACCGCGGCAACGATCGCGTCCAGCTGATCATCGACCGGATCTGGCGGGCATGAGGGGCGAGCGCGAGCGGCGGAGCGCGACTACTCGCTGACCGTGCCCACGCGGCGATAGCAGACCGGCTCACAGTCGGGGCCGTTCGGCTGGATCGTCTCGTCGACGATCAGGGGCACCAGCGCGCTGGGGATCACCGCCTCTTGCGTCGACAGCGGGACCACCGTGACGCTGATCGTGGTGCCCTGCGCGTCCTCACCGGTGACCTCGAACCCGTTGGCGTCGCACGAGAGCCAGTCTGGCAGCGGCTCGCCGTCGGGATCATCGTTCAGGCAGGTCACCGTGGTGGTCTGGCCGCCGGGGTTGATCGTCAGCGCGTAGGGCTCGTTGACGACGACGTCGCCGTAGCTGACCTCCAGCGTCGAGACGCACCCGATGAGCGTGCAGGCTTGTTCTCCGCAGCCCGACGTGGCGACGAGCACGGACATCAGCGGGATCAGATAGCCGAGGCGTGACACAGCGCGAGAGCTTACCCGGTATACTGTCGCCCGTGTTTCGTCCGTGGTTGAGAGTCGCGCGACCCGACGACTGGACTGGCACCCTGGCGCGCTTCGGCCTGTGGCCGCTGTACTTCGTGGCGTTCCTGGTCGTCGGGATCGTTCGGCTGCCGAGCTCGTGGTGGGTGATCGGTGCGGGCTCTGAAGCGCTGACCCGCGTGCTGATCGGGCTCGTTGTCCTGTATGTGCTGGGCTGGGTCCGGATGATCGTGTGGGCGCTCGTCCCTGGCTCCGTGGTCCAGTACGGCCGGCGTCTGTGGTTTCGCCATCGCGGCCGCCGGATCCGCGTGATGATCCGCGACATCACGACGATCGACGTCGAGCAGCGTCCGCCGCCGATCGGCGAGGTCTTCGTGCTCGAGCTGGGCGGGGCGAACCACGAGCTGTGCCCGGTCGCCTGGGACGGGGCGGTCCGGATCTATGCAGTCATCGCCCGACGGGTCCGGCGCACACGGGGTCGGGCGGCCCGCCGGGACGCGCGGATCCAGCGACGTCAGGAGGGGGCGGCCTCAGCTTCCGGCGGGCCCGGGCTTGCGGTCGGGCTCGCGGTCGGGCGTGGGGGTCGCCCGGCGGTCGCGGAGCCGGCGGCGGTGGACGAACACGCCGATCGAGGAGGTGCCGATCATCAGGGCGGCCGCGACCCCGAGGTGACTGGGGACGACGTGGGCGGCCCCGGTCATCGGACACTGCCAGGTGATCGCGGTGAGGGCAGTGAGTGAGATCCCCGCCGAGATCCAGTAGACAGCCGAGGCCTTGCGACGCTGGATGAACGCGCCGCTGAGCAGCCCCATGAGCAACACCACGGTCGCGTACACGGTGATCATCAGGCCACAGCCGCCAGCGAGCTGAAAGTGGTGGTCGGACCCGAACATCGCGGGCTCGGGGACGCCGAGGGTCGCGGCCATCGTCAGCCCGACCGCACCCGCGGCCAGGCCGATCCGAGCGCCGCGGCTGGGGAACATCAGGCCCAACCCGATCGCCGGAAACACGATCAGACACAGGACCCACAGCACGCACTGCACGACCAGCTGCCACCATGGCTGCGCGAGCAGATCGGGGCGCAGCCCCATCATCAGCAGCGCGCCGCCGACCGCCAGCGTGACGATAGCGAGGGCTGGGAGGAAGTGGCGCCGACGCTCGCGCTGACACGACTCGAGGTCGGCGACGATCAGCTGGGCGGCGTCGATCGTGGGCTGCGGCGTGTGGCGTGGTTCTGTCATGAGCCCGACCCCCGCAGTATCCACACCTGCGCCACCCAAGCGAGCGTCGAGCCGAGCAGCAGCGCGCCCGACGCTCCGACACCGAGGCTCCGCGCCAGCGCCTTGTAGCCGCGGTGGGCCCGCACGCGCACCGCCCCTTCGCGGATCTGAAGTCGTTCGGCGACCTCGGCCATCGTCATGCCACGCAGCTTGTGTAGCTCGACCACCTCGCGCTCGCTGGCGGGGAGCAGGGCGATCGCGTCGCGAACTTGGTCGATGATCTCGTCCGCGCGCTCATGCTCGAGCGCCAGCGCTTCGACCGAGGCCGCGTCATCGGCGAGTTCACGCTCGGGGCCGCCCGCGTGGGCGTCGAGCTCGACCCGCCGTCGATCTCGGCGGCCCCGCTGGCGCAGGTGATCGGGCGCCACGTTGCGCGCGATCGCGAAGTACCAGCCCTGCACCGCGCCGTCTGGGTCGCCGCCCTGGACACAGAATCGATCGCGGGCCAGGTGAGCCTCGAGGAAGGTCAGCTGCAAGAGGTCATCGACCGTCGGCTCATCGCGCACGAGCTTCATCAAAAAACCACGGAGACGGGGCTGAGCGAGGCGTGGAGCGCTGAGAACGCTCGTGAGTCACCGTCGCCGTAGCGGTCGATCAAGACGTGGAGCCCACGCCTGTCGGTACCTCGCGTCACGCCTCCTGCCCGTACACTACGCCCGCCTGCGCTCGCTGTTTCGCAGTCCGAGCTGATATCAGCCATGTGATTTAGGTCGCTTTGTCTCGGCGGCTGGCGGCCCCCCTAAATGCCCTGATCGCTGGGCTTGCTCGCGCGAAACGGCTGTGATACCGATTCGTCCACAACTCCGAACTCGGCAAAGGGCGGGGGCCATCCTCCGCTCTTTTTTCGTCCCGGCGCCGACACCCAACTTTGGGTGAATGTCGCCAAGCCAAGGACGAACGCCGGGCGAGGAACGGTTTCGCATGACTCCAGCCCACGACACCCATGACTCCGACCGCTCTACGGCGGGTGCGGCGCGTCCGTCTGATCAGCAGGATCAGGACTCCGAGGGCGCGCGCGAGCATGGTCGCCACGCGGCGGCGGTCACACTGGTCGAGCAGGCGATCGAGCCGGCGATCGAGGCCATGGGCTACGAGCTGCTGCTGCTCGAGTGGATCACCTCGGGCAAGCGCCGGGTGCTGCGGGTCTACCTCGACCATCCCGCTGGGGTCTCCGTGGGCGACTGCTCGAAGATGAGTCGCATCATTGGCAACACGCTCGACGCCAGCGATCCGGCCAGCGCTCCGGCCAGCGCTCCGGCCAGCACCACCGCCCCAGCTGAGCCGGCGGACACGCCCGAGCCGAAGCCCGTCAACCCGGCTCTGGCTGCGCTGCTCAGTCGGCCCTACAGCCTCGAGGTCTCGTCGCCGGGCGTCGATCGGCCGCTCACACGGCTGCGCCACTTCGCCGCCCAGATCGGCGGCCGCGTGAAGCTCGAGACCTGGGAGCCGCTGGACCTACCCGAGCAGCAGGACAGCGAGCAGCGTAAATTTCATGGGCGAATCACGGCGGTCGAGCCAGACCCCGCCGCGCCCGAGCACCCCGGTCGCGGAGTCGTGGTGATTCAAGACGCCGATCGCCCCCGCGAGCTCCGCATTCCCTTGCCCCGGATCCGCCGGGCCAACCTCGTGTGGGAGGGCTGACCCCCCACCAGGTCGCTTCGTTTCGAGGACAACGACATGGAAGAGAACGTCAACCTCAGCACGGTCATCGACGCGGTCTGTCAGGAGAAGAACATCCAGCGGGATGTGCTGATCGACACGGTCGAGCAGGCCGTGGCGACCGCGGCCAAGCGTGTGTTCGCCGATCGTGAGATCGAGGCCAGCTTCGACCTCGACACCGGCAACGTGAACCTGTTTCAGGTGCTGTATGTGGTCGACAAGGTCGAGCTCGCGATGCGCGAGATCAGCGTCGAGCAGGCCCGTCGCGCCGGGCTCGAGGCCGAGGTCGGCGACGAGCTCCTGTTCCAGATCTTCTACCTCGAAGAAGACCACAAGCAGGCCGAGGCCCAGGCCAAGCAGTACCCAGAGATCCCGGCGCTGCAGAAGGTCAACACCGCGTTCGGACGGATCGCCGCGCAGACCGCCAAGCAGGTGATCATCCAGCGGGTCCGCGAGGCCGAGCGTGAGAACCTCTACGATCGCTACAAGGACAAGAAGGGCGAGCTGATGACCGGGATCGTGCGTCGCTTCGAGCGGGGCTCGATCGTCGTCGAGGTCGACAATGGCCGGGCCGAGGCGATCCTGCCCTCGCGCGACCAGGTCCCGCGTGAGTCGCTGCGCCCAGGCGATCGGATCGTTGCGTACGTCAAGGACGTCGACAAGTCGGCCCGCGGCCCGCAGATCATCCTGTCGCGCACCCACAAGGGTCTGGTCGAGAAGCTGTTCGAGCACGAGGTCCCGGAGATCTTCGAGGGCATCGTGCGGATCGAGGCTTGCGCCCGCGAGCCGGGCGCGCGATCCAAGATCGCCGTGTCGAGCCGCGACCGCGACGTCGATCCGGTCGGCGCCTGCGTGGGTATGCGCGGCAGCCGGGTCCAGGCCGTGGTCCAGGAGCTGCGCGGCGAGAAGATCGACATCGTGCCGTTCGACGAGGATCCGGCCCGGTTCGTGTGCAACGCGATCCAGCCGGCCCAGGTCTCGCGGGTCCTGATCGACGCCGAGCGCCACACGATGGAGCTGGTCGTGCCCGACGACAAGCTCAGCCTCGCGATCGGCAAGAAGGGCCAGAACGTGCGCCTGGCCTCGCGGCTGACCGGCTGGCGGATCGACATCCACTCGCAGAGCAAGATCCGCGAGATGGAGCGCCGCAGCCGGGCCGAGATGGCGGCGATCCCCGGGGTCGGTCGTGACCTCGCCGCCCACATGTTTGATCTGGGCTGGCGGTCGCTCCGCGATCTCGCCGTCGCCAACGTCGACGAGCTGGCCCAGGTCGTCGGCAGTGCCGACGCCGCCGACGACATCATCGACACCGCCAACGACGCCGCGAGCGGCAAGATCGAGCTCGAGGTCGTCTACGACGTCGAGGACGACGACGACGACCACGACAGCGCCCCTGCATCACCGGGAGGCGATGGCTGAATGACGATGACGGGTGACCAGGAGATCGCTCCCGCTGGGAGCGGGCTGCCGGCCGTGCCTCAGGCCGGCCCCGTGCGAATGTGCGTCGGGTGCCGCGCGCGTCACGCGCAGTCGCAGCTGCTCCGCTTTGGTCTGCGCCCCGGCGCAGACGGCAAACCGGCCCAGGTCACCCCGACGCTGAGCGCTAGGCGGTCCCTCGGGGGCCGCAGCGCCTACCTGTGTCCCCGTCGGGCGTGCCTCGATCGCGCGATCAAGCGCCGCGTGTTTACCCGCGCCTTCAGCAGCACGAGCGGTCGGCCCCGCGCCGGGCGCGACACCCTCAGCGCGATCGACCCAGCCGCGGCCGACGCCCTGTGGACCGCCACAGTTGACATTCTCCGTCGTGAGATCGATCTGCTCGATCGCTGCGCGGAAAAGACTCACGCCCACCTCGGTCGACGGGGACTCGAACGCCTCTTGTTTGAACTATCATCCCAGCCCGCACCCTCCGACCGCCGTTCCAGCGCGAACCGCCAGGGAGGTACCCCCACACATGGCTAAGATCCGCATTTACGAGCTCGCCAAAGAGCTCGGCACCGAGAACAAAGACCTCGTCAACGAGGTCCGCTCGCTCGGCATCGAGATTAAGGGTGTGATGAGCACGCTGACCAACGACGAGGCCGATCGGGTTCGTCGTCGGCAGCAGGGAGCCGGCGCTGCCCCGAGCACCGCTCCCGCTCCCGCTCCCGCTCCCGCCACGACCCCACCTGCTGGCGTCACCACCCGCCCGGGTGCTGGCCGCAGCAAGCCGGCGTCCAGCTCACCCGCCGCGGCCGAGGCCAGCTCGGCGCGACCGATCCGACGTCGGGCCAAGGGTCCACGCCCGGCGGTCAAGGAGCGCGAGAAAGAGCAGGAGCGCGAGCGCGAGGTCGAGGAGGCCCAGCGGGTCGCCGCGCCCGTCGCCGCCGCGCCACCGGTAGCTCGCCCACGCTTGACCGAGGTTCGCCGCAGCGAGCCCAGCCCAGCTGTCGCACCCGCTAGCGCTGCGCCCAGCGTCGAGTCGGCCAGCGAGCGACGCAGTCCGCCGGCCCAGCCGCCGGTCGAGGACAGCGACGCGGACTTCGACAGCGACGAGCCCAAGATCCCGCCGAAGGTCGGTGATCGGATCGAGCTGCCCAAGGGCACGCGCCGGTTCCGGACCGGGCTCGCGGCCAAGATCGAGCAGCAAGAGAAGGACGAAGAGATCCGCAAGGCGGAGGTCGTCGAAGACGAGCGGCGCGAGCAGGTCGAAGCCGAGCGTCGCGCCGTCGCCCAGGAGCAAGCCGCGGCTGCGGCCGAGGCCGCCAAGCCGTCGCGCAGCGACGAAGAAGATCGCCGGGTCGTCCGCAACGCCGACGGCGTGATCGTGGCCGCCGCGTCCAAGCGATCCGAGCCGAAGATCCTCGGCTTCATCTCACTGCCCTCGAGCCCCCGCCGCCAGCAGGTGATCATCACCGAGGCCAACAAGGGCAAGACCGAGGGTCGCGCGACCGCCCGCAAGCGGCGCGAGGAGCGATCGCAGCAGCGGGGCCGTCGGCCGCGCTCGCGGGTCCGTCGCGATCGCGGCGGTCCCAAGCAAGTCTCGACCATCGAGATGAGCGACGCGAAGAAGCGCATCCGCGTCGACGAGGCCATCCAGATCTCCGACATGGCCCACCAGATGGGGGTCAAGGCGTCCAAGCTGATCCGCACCTTGTGGGGCATGGGCATGCGCAACGTGACGATCAACAACGCGGTCGATGTCGAGACCGCGGAGCTGGTCGCCGCCGAGTTCGGCTACACGATCGAGAACGTCTCGTTCCAAGAGGACGAGTTCATCGGCGACTACGAGGACGAGGACGAGAGCCCGCTGCGGGCCCCGGTCGTCACGATCATGGGTCACGTCGACCACGGCAAGACCACGCTGCTGGACTACATCCGCAAGGCCAAGGTCGCCGAGGGCGAGGCCGGCGGGATCACCCAGCACATCGGCGCCTATCGGGTCGAGACCGCCCAGGGTCCGGTCGTGTTCATCGACACGCCCGGCCACGAGGCGTTCAGCGCGATGCGATCGCGCGGCGCCGCGGTCACCGACATCGTCGCGCTGATCGTCGCCGCCGACGACGGCGTGATGCCGACCACCAAAGAAGCGATCGACCACGCCAAGGACGCCGACGTCCCGATCGTCGTCGTGATCAACAAGATCGACAAGCCCGACGCCAACGCCGGGCGCGTCGAGCAGATGCTCATGAAAGAGGGCCTCGTCGGCGAGAACTACGGCGGCGAGACCACGATCGCGCACATCTCGGCCAAGACCGGCCAAGGTGTCGAGGAGCTGCTCGAGACCCTCGCGGTCCAGGCCGAGGTCCTCGAGCTGCGCGCGCCGATCGACGGCCCCGCGGCCGGCACCGTGATCGAGTCGCGGGTCGACAAGGGCCGCGGCACCGTGGCCACCGTGCTGGTCCAAGCCGGAGATCTGCGAAAGGGCGACATCGTGGTCGCCAACGAGTTCAGCGGCAAGGTCCGCGGCCTCTACACACCGGCGGGCAAGCGGGTCAAGAACGCGCTGCCGTCCACGCCGGTCGAGGTGCTCGGGCTCGACGGCGCGCCGCCAGCTGGCGAGCGCTTCTACGTGGTCGAGAGCGAGAAGGACGCCCGCCAGATCGTCTCGCACCGCCGCGAGCAACGGCGCCGCAAAGAGAGCGTGCTCTCGGGCCCGTCGCTGCTCGAGCGGATCAAGAGCAAGAAGGTCCCGGTCCTCAAGATCGTGGTCAAGGCCGACGTCCAAGGCTCGGCCGAGGCCCTCAAGGAGACCCTCGAGGGGCTCTCGGTCGACAAGGTCCGCGTCGATGTCATCCACGCTGGCGTCGGCGGCATCAACGAAACCGACGTCAAGCTCGCGGCCGCGGCCGGCAACCCGCTGATCATCGGCTTCAATGTGAAGACCGTGGGCAAGGCCTCGCAGCTGGCCGACCACGAGAAGATCCCAATCGAGACCTTCTCGGTCATCTACGAGGCGTCCGATCGGATCCGCGAGATGATGATCGATCTGCTCGAGCCCGAGTACCGCGAGGTGGCGCAGGGCGAGGCCGAGGTCCGGGCGCTGTTCCCGATCCCGCGCCTCGGTGTCGTCGCCGGTTGTCGCGTCATCAAGGGCAACGTCACCCGCAGCAGCCACGTCCGCGTGCGCCGCCAGGGCCGGGTGATCTACGAGGGCAAGATCGGCTCGCTGCGGGTGTTCAAGGACGACGTCAAAGAGGTCAAGGAAGGCCAGGAGTGCGGCATCGTCGTCGACGGCTTCGCCGAGGTCGAACCCGACGACATCCTCGAGGCCTTCGAACTCGAGACGATCCGCCCGGAGCTGTAGGAACAGCATGGCCAACCGGCGTCAGCAACGGGTCGAACAGCTCCTGCGTCGCGAGATCGCGCAGCTGCTCCTGCGGGGGGAGCTGCGCGACCCTCGGCTGTCGCCGGCCAGCGCGGTCTCGATCACGGGCGTCGACATCAGCGGCGATCTCTCGGTCGCGCGCATCTACGTCGACGTGCTCGCCGAGAGCCTGCGCAGCGCCGACGTGCTCGAGGCCCTCGCCAGCGGCGCCGGGCTGATCCGCCACAAGATCGGCGAGCGCCTGGTGATGCGGCGGGTCCCCGAGCTGCGCTTCGAGGCCGACGAGAGCATCGCCCGAGGTGCCCGCGTCGAGCGGATCTTGTCGGAGCTGCGCGACGCCGGGGCGCTCGAACCAGGCAGCGATGGTCCGGCGGCTGGCGACGCCCCCGAAGATGGCTAATCGCAAGCGCCGGCGGTCGACCGAGTTCGGCATCTTGTTGATCGACAAGCCCCCTGGCCCGACCTCTTTCGATGTCGTGGGCTGGGTCCGCTGGGCGCTTCACGAGCGCACGGTCGGCCACTGTGGGACCCTGGATCCGCCCGCCAGCGGCCTGCTCGTGGTCTGCCTGGGCGAGGCGACCAAGCTGGTCGAGCACCTGACCAACGACGACAAGCGCTACCGGGCCCGGTTCGCGCTGGGCCGGTCGACGACCACCGCCGACGCCGAGGGCGAGACCCTGAGCGTCGCCGAGGTGCCACCGGGCGCCGAGGCCGAGGGCGCCGAGATCTTGCGCTCGCTCATCGGGGAGCTGCAGCTGCCGCCGCCGGACTTCTCGGCCGTCAAGCTCGACGGCAAGCGCGCCCACGAGCTGGCCCGGGCTGGCAAGCCGCTCGATCTGCCCGCGCGCTCGATGGCGATCCACTCGCTCGAGCTCCTCGGCCACGGCCGCGACCCGGACGGGGGCGCGTGGATCGACGTCGAGCTCGAGGTCGCCAAGGGCACCTACGTGCGCTCGCTCGCAGAGGAGGTCGGTCGCCAGCTGGACGTCCCGGCCCACCTCGCCTCGCTGCGGCGGGTCGGTTCGGGCGACCTGCGAGTCGACGACCCTCGCGTCGTGACCGGGCTCGTGCCCGTGCACCTGCCCGAGATCGAGGGCCGCCCGCCCAAGTGGCGCGTCGAATTTCCGGCGGATCCAGCCGCTGCAGGGGCCAGCGTGACGCCAGGTCAGGACCCAGGGCAGGGCAGGGGCGACGCCGACGCCCAGCAGCGGGCCGAGGCCGGGGCGCGCCTGCGAGGCCACATGAGCAAGCCCTGGGACCGACTGCCGTTCCCGGTCAGCCTGCTCCCGGATGCGGGCGCTCACGAGGGCCTGATGACGCGCATGATCCAGGGCCAGCGCCTGGGGGCCTCGCCGAGCAACTGCGCGACCTTGCAGATCCCGGACGGAGAGGGCCTGTGTGTCCTCGTCCACCAAGCCCGGGGGCTCATGATGCTCGTTCGGCGCGAGCACCACGACGGCGGGCCGCTCCGGCGCCTCGCCCCGACTCGGGTCCTGCGCTTCGAGCCCGAGCCAGAGTCGAATCCAAGCCATTGACAGCAGCCCCTCCGATCTGGATGCTGCGCACCTTCGAACGAACGAAAAGTCGAACGACCAGAACCGGGGTGGGTCCCCGGAGAAGAGAAACCACCATGTCCCTTTCAGCCGATCGCAAGGCCGACATCATCGGCAAGTTCAAGCGGCACGACGGCGATACTGCCTCCCCCGAGGTTCAGATCGCACTCCTGACCGAGCGGATCATCCACTTGACCGAGCACTTCCGCACCCACGACAAGGACCACCATGGTCGTCGGGGTCTGCTCAAGCTCGTCGGCCAGCGCCGACGCCTGCTCGACTACCTGCGCGCGCGTGGGTACGACCGCTACAAAGCTCTGATCGAGGAGCTCAACATCCGCAAGTAGGTCCGCTGGACCGACCTCGAACGCGCTGCTCATCGAAACCCGTTTTGATGAGTGGCGCGCCGGTGTGTGGCGGATCCGATCGGATCCGGGTCTTGGACCCGACACCCAGCATCGTCCCCGAGGTCGAGCGTGCGCTCGTACCTGCTCGCCGTGGCCAGGTCACGCCCGCTCAGCGGCGCCAATTTTTTTGATCTGCCTCGGCGAGGGGAGCGAATGCAATGGAAGTCATACGTGAAATAGCGAAGGTCGGCGACAAAGAGATCATCTTCGAGACCGGCAAGATCGCCAAGCAAGCCAACTCGGTGGTTCTGACCCTCGGCGAGACCGTGGTCCTGGTCGCGGTGACCATGAGCCGCGAGCCCAAGAACCTGCCCTTCATGCCGCTGACCGTCGAATTCCGCGACGCCAACGCGGCCGCCGGCAAGATCCCGGGCGGCTACTTCAAGCGTGAAGGTCGGCCGACCGAAAAAGAGATCCTCACCTGCCGGCTCAGCGATCGCCCGATCCGCCCGCTGTTCCCCAAGTCGTACCGCTACGACACCCAGGTGATCGGCAACGTACTCAGCAACGACCTGCAAAACGAGCCTGACGTGCTCGCCATGACGGGCGCCTCGGCCGGCCTGATGCTCAGCCCCGCGCCGTGGGCCGGGCCGGTCGCCGGGATCCGCGTCGCGCGGGTTGGCGGCAAGCTGATCGCGTTCCCGACCTTCGACGAGATCGAGGCCTCGGACCTGACCGTGATCGTGTCGTGCACCCGCGACGAGATCGTGATGGTCGAAGCCGGCGCCAAGCAGGTCAGCGAGGCCGAGATGATCGACGCGCTGATGTTCGCCAAGGACCAGTCGCTGCCGCTCATCGAGGCCCAGGAGCGGCTTCAAAAGCGCGCGGGCAAGCCCAAGATCGAGTGGAAGGATCCCGAGATCGATCAGGTGTTCCGCGACATGGTCATGGATCGCGCGCGCGGGGACATGACCTCGGCGCTCGAGATCCTCGGCAAGCACGATCGCCACGGCGCGATCGCGGCGGTCACCGCCAAGGTCACCGCCGAGCTGGGCGACGCCGCGAGCGGCCGCGAAGACGAGGTCTCGGCCGCGATCGGCAAGCTCGAGAAGCTGCTGGTTCGCAAGTCCACGATCGCCGGTCGCCGCGTCGACGGACGCAAGACCACCGACATCCGGCCGATCTACATCGAGGTCCACCCGCTCACCCGCCCGCACGGGTCGGTGCTGTTCCAGCGCGGCGAGACCCAGGCGATCACCACGACCACGCTCGGCACCGAGCGCGACGCCCAGCGGCTCGACACGATCCGCGGCGACGTCAACAACACCTTCTTGCTGCACTACAATTTCCCGCCCTACTGCGTGGGCGAGGCTCGGCCCATGCGTGGCACCTCGCGCCGCGAGATCGGCCACGGGGCCCTGGCTCACCGGGCGCTCGAGGGCGTGCTGCCCGACAGCGAGACCTTCCCGTACACGATCCGGATCGTCTCGGACACGACCGAGTCCAACGGATCGAGCTCGATGGCGGCCGTGTGCGGCGGCTGTTTGAGCATGATGGACGCGGGCGTGCCGATCACCGCGCCGGTCGCTGGCATCGCCATGGGCCTGATCCAAGAGGGCGACCAGTTCGCCGTCCTGTCCGACATCCTCGGCGACGAGGATCACCTCGGCGACATGGACTTCAAGTGCTGTGGGACCAAAGACGGGATCACGGCGCTGCAGATGGACATGAAGATCCACGGCCTGCCCCGCGAGGTGCTCGAGCAGGCGCTCGAGCAGGCTCGCGTCGGCCGCCTGTACATCCTCGACAAGATGCTCGAGCAGCTCGCCGAGCCGCGCGCCGACATCAGCCAGTACGCGCCGCGCGTCGAGACCGTGTGGGTCAAGATCGACAAGATCCGCTCGATCATCGGCCCCGGAGGCAAGGTCATCCGCGGGATCACCGAGCAGACCGGCGTGGTCATCAACATCAACGATGACGGTCGCGTGACCCTGGCGTCCGCCGACCTCAACGCGATCGGCCGGGCCAAGGCGATCATCGAGGGCCTGACCTTCGAGGCCGAGCCGGGCCAGTACTACAACGGCGTGGTCAAGCGGATCGTCGACTTCGGCGCGTTCGTGGAGATCATGCCCGGGACCGACGGGCTCGTGCACATCTCCGAGCTCGAGAACCGGCGGATCGAGAACGTCACCGACGTGCTGTCCGAGGGCGATGACTGCATCGTCAAGGTCGTCAACATCGATGACACTGGCCGAATCCGGTTGAGCCGGAAGCAGGCGTTCGGGGTCGACCCGGACGAAGTCCTCAACCTGCGGGGCTAATGTCCAGCGCGGGGGAGCAGCGCGAGCACGTCCACCCACCGCTGCAGCTGCGCCGCCTCGACGCGCGCGCGGTGCTGCCTCGGCGGATGACCGCGCTCGCGGCAGGTCTCGATATCGCCGCCTGCCTGCCCGAGGGTGCCCCCCTCGAGCTGGCTGTCGGCGCCCGCGCGCTGGTTCCGACCGGCTGGGCGCTGGCGATCGCGCCCGGTTATGAGGGCCAAGTTCGTCCGCGATCGGGGCTGGCGCTGCGTCATGGGCTGACCGTGCTCAACGCACCCGGGACGATCGACGCCGACTACCGCGGCGAGCTGCGCGTGCTGCTGGTCAACCTGGGTACCGCGCCGATCCGCATCGAGCACGGCACCCGCGTGGCCCAGCTGGTCGTCGCGCCGATCGCCACGGTCGAGGTCGTCGAGGTCGAGCAGCTGCCGCCGAATTCCAAGCGCGGCGCCGGCGGCTTCGGCAGCACTGGATCCTGATCGAAGTCGGACCGCTGCGGAGCTGTCTGCGGGGTCATCGACGCCGTGGGATCACCCGACGCCGCGGGTTTCGACGCTGGGCCGGTCCGGTAATTTGGGCTAGGTTCCGCAGCGATGACGGTGTCACGCGAGACCCTCGCCCGCGCGATCGCCGAGGACCTGGTCCTCGACGAGCTCCCCGCTAGCTTCGACGTCCTCGGTCAGCGCTACAGCGGCAAGGTTCGCGAGAACTTCACCCGCGCTGGCGAGCGGCTGATCATCGTCAGCGATCGGGTCAGCGCGTTCGACTGCGTGCTCGGGACCATCCCATTCAAGGGCCAGGTGCTCAACCAGCTCGCCGCGTACTGGTTCGAGATCACCGGCGACCTGTTTCCCAACCACCTGATCTCGATCCCCGACGCGCAGGCCGTGCGCGCGGTCGAGTGCGAGCCGTTCATGGTCGAGATGGTCGTGCGCGGGTACCTGACCGGATCGAGCTCGACCAGCATCTGGCGCGCCTACGACCGCGGCGATCGAACCTTCTGCGGGCACCAGCTCGCCGACGGCATGGTCCGGCACCAGCGACTGCCCGCCAACATCGTCACCCCCACGACCAAGGCGGCCAAGGGCGAGCACGACGAGAACCGCAGCAAGGCCCAGCTGGTCGCGGATGGCGTGATCAGCATGGAGCTGTTCGATCGGCTCGAGCAGCAGTGCCTGAGCCTGTTCGCCCACGGCCAGCGGCTCGCCGCCGAGCGCGGGTTGATCCTGGTCGACACCAAGTACGAGCTCGGTCGCCGACCCGACGGCGAGATCGTCTTGATCGACGAGATCCACACCCCCGACAGCTCACGCTACTGGTACGCCGACGGCTACGACGACGCGATGGCGGCCGGGCAGGATCCGCGCGCGCTCGACAAAGAGTACGTCCGGACCTGGCTGGTCTCGCAGGGGTTCACGGGTGACGGCCAGCCCCCCGCGCTGCCCGATGAGGTCCGGATCGAGGCCGCCGCCCGCTACATCGAGACTTACGAGCGCATGACCGGCCGAACCTTCGAGCCCGACATGGCGCCGCCCGTCGAGCGTCTCACCGCGAAGTTGCTGTAGGACTACCCGCATGTGTGGCGTGTTTGGCATCTTCAACCATCCCGAGGCGGCGAACCTCGCCTACCTCGGGCTCCATGCGTTGCAGCATCGCGGCCAGGAGTCGGCGGGCGTGGTCAGCAACGAGCGCGGCACCCTCCACGCCGTGCGCCAGATGGGCTACGTCGCCGACGTGTTCGATCAGGGCCGGCTCGCGCAGCTGCCCGGGCGCCTGGCCGTCGGCCACGTGCGCTACACGACCGCTGGCGGCTCGCTGCCCAAGAACATCCAGCCGCTGACGGTCGAGTACCGCCACGGGTCGGTGGCGATCGCCCACAACGGCAACCTCGTCAACGCCGATCAGCTGCGCGAGGAGCTCGAGGCCGAGGGCTCGATCTTCCACACCAACTCCGACACGGAGGTGGTCCTGCAGCTGATGGCCCGCAGCGCCGACCATGACTGGGTCGAGAATTTGTTCGCCGCGCTGGTCCGCCTGCGCGGCGCCTACAGCCTGGTGATGACCGCGGGCGAGCGCCTGGTCGCCGCCCGCGATCCGCATGGGTTCCGGCCGCTGATCCTCGGTCGGGTCAAGGGCGACCACCCGCACCCGCACTACGGCAAGCACGCCTGGGTGGTGGCCTCGGAGACCTGCGCCTTCGATCTGATCGACGCCGAGAAGGTCCGCGACATCGAGCCCGGCGAGGTCCTCGTCATCGACGGCGAGGGGCTCCGCAGCAGCCGGCTCAAGCCCCAGCCCAAGCGGTTTTGCGTGTTCGAGCACGTGTACTTCGCTCGGCCCGACAGCGTGCTCGACGACGTCGCGGTCTACGAGGCTCGGGTCGAGATGGGCCGCGCGCTCGCGCGTGAGCAGCCGGCCGCCGCGGATGTCGTGATCCCGGTCCCCGACTCGGGCGTGGTCGCGGCGATGGGCTACGCCAAGGAGGCCGGGCTGCCGTTCGAGATGGGGTTGATCCGCAACCACTACGTGGGGCGGACCTTCATCGAGCCCAAGGACTCGATCCGGCACTTCGGCGTCAAGCTCAAGCTCAACGCCGTCGCGCAGCTGCTGCGTGGCAAGCGGGTCGTCGTCGTCGACGACTCGATCGTGCGCGGGACGACCTCGCGCAAGATCGTCAAGATGATCCGAGCCGCGGGCGCCTCCGAGGTCCACGTCCGAATCTCGTCACCGCCAGTCACCGGCCCATGCCACTACGGCATCGACACGCCCACCCGCGCCGAGCTGATCGCCTCGGGTCACAGCGTCGAGGAGACCGCTCGCTTCATCGAGGCCGACAGCCTCGGCTACCTCAGCCCCGCTGGCTTGCTCGCGGCCGTGGGCGAGGATGGCGAAGAGAACTTTTGCTCGGCCTGCTTCACGGGGCGCTACCCCGTCGCGCTTCAGACCACGGGTCGGCGACAGCTCCGCTTGATCGAGGTGTAGCCGCGACGAACTTGCGGCCCCCGGGCCCGACGGGCAGGGGCCGCGTCGTTGCACAGCTCGGCTAGACCGGCTAGCTTGCCGGGGCAATGACCGACGCCGCCTCGTCCATCCCCGAGCACGCCAAGGTGACGGATCTCGTGTCTCGCCTCGAAGACCGGATCGGCGAGCTGCGGAGGCATCTTTGACTACGAAACCAAGATCGAGAAGCTCGAGGAATTCGAGATCGCCACGGCCGACCCTAGCTTCTGGACCGACAACGATCGCGCGCAGAAGCAGCTCCGCGAGCAGGCCACGATCAAGAAGCTCGTCGCGGAGATCGACGGCGCGCAGCAGGTGTTCGACGACGGCCGCGAGCTGTACGACCTGGGCCGCGAAGAGTCGGATCCCGACAGCATCCGCGAGGCCTGGGCCAACCTCGAGCGCGCCGACGAGCTGCTCGGCAAGCTCGAATTTCGCCGGATGCTGGGCGGCGCGCACGACCAAGACAGCGCGCTGCTGTCGATCAACGCCGGCGCTGGCGGGGTCGACAGCCAAGACTGGGCCGAGATGCTGCTGCGCATGTACCAGCGCTGGGGCGAGCGCCACGGCTTCGGGGTCAGCGTGCTCGACATCCAAGAGGGGGAGCAGGCCGGGATCCGCGGCGCGGATCTGTCGATCGAGGGCGAGTACGCCTACGGCTGGCTCCGCTCGGAGATCGGCGTGCACCGGCTGGTCCGGATCTCGCCGTTCGACTCCCAGGCCCGGCGCCAGACCAGCTTTGCGAGCGTCATGGTGCTCCCGGATCTGGGCGAGAGCGACGATCTGGACATCGAGGTCAACCCCGCCGATCTGCGGATCGACAAGTACCGGGCCTCGGGCGCCGGCGGCCAGCACGTCAACAAGACCGAGTCGGCCGTGCGCCTGACCCACGCGCCCACCGGGATCGTCGTCGCGTGCCAGCTCGAGCGGTCCCAGCACAAGAACATGGCGACGGCCATGCGCATGCTCAAGGCCCGGCTGTGGGAGGTCGAGCAGCAAAAGCGCGAGAAGGAGATCACCGCGCTCGAGGGCGACAAGAAGAGCATCGAGTGGGGCAGCCAGATTCGGTCGTACGTCATTCACCCGTATCAGCAGGTCAACGACCACCGCACCGAGCTCAAGCAGTCCAACGTCAGCGCCGTGCTCGACGGTGAACTCGACTCCTTCATGGAGGCGTTCTTGCTCATGCAAGGCTGAGGCTGATCGAGTTTAGATCATGGCTGCAGATCCCTGGACTCACGCGCTCGAGTGGCGCATCGCCTGGCGGCACTTGCGGGTCGGCGAACGGCACCCGCGCTGGGTGGACGCGCTCACGCTCGTGAGCGTGTTCTTGTTGGTGGTGGGTCTGGCCTTCGTCGGCTGGGCCGCCCACCTGGGTCCGTCGCCGGAGCCGGGGGAGCAGTTGTTCTCGGCCGCGCTCGCGACGGCGCAGCAGCGCCAGTACGGTGTGTTTGGCGGGGCGAGCATCGCCATGGGCGTGATGCTGCTGGTCCTGGCCATCCTCGCCCGGTTCTTCAACCTGCTGGCGACGATCATCACCGAGTCGGTGCTGCTCGGGTGCATGGCGCTTGTCGTCGTGCTGTCGCTGATGAGCGGGCTCGAGGCTGATCTGCGCGACAAGATCCTCAATCAAAAGGCCCACCTGCGGGTGTCGAGCAGCGACGGCAATCGGTTCACGGACTACGAGTCGCTGGTGTCCGCGCTCGACGATCTGCCCGAGGTCGCCGGCGCCAGCCCCTACCTCGAGGCCGAGGTCATGGTTCGCAGCGGCATCAACCGCCAGGGGGCCGTGCTGCTCGGCGTCGAGCCCGAGCGCCTGAACTTGGTCTCGAACCTGGCGGAGATCATTAGCGAGGGCAGCTTCGACTCGCTCGCGCACCCGGAGACGATCGCCGATCCCGATCCGTTTGCGACCACCGATCCCCAGACCCCGTGGCGCTTGCGGCACCTCGACAAGGCCGAGGTCCAAGTCGGCGAGAAGGTCGGGCTGACGGGCGCCCTCGCGCCGGCCAAGCCGGCCGTCAAGATCGATCGCGCGCTGCCCGACACCTTGCCCGACACCTTGCCTGACGTGGACGACGACGACGAGGGCGCCGACACCGAGCAAGATCCAGACGCCGCGGATCCCGAGCCGCGCGTGGGAGCTGGCGTGGGGCTCAACACCGGGCGGCTGCCCCCGCCGACCGAGCTCTTTGGTGGACCTGGCAGCGGAGAGCCGTTCGCCGGTCCGTTTGGGCGCAGTGGGTTGCCGAAGCCGTTCGCTGGCGGCGACGACGGCTGGGAGGATCCCGTCGAGGTGCTCGGGCTCGACGAGGAGCCCGCGGCTGCGCGCGCTCCGTCGGCGGTCGCCCCGATCCCACCCGGTGACGATGTCGGCGTCGACGAGGTCGAAGCGGACGGCGGTGACGACGGCTGGGAAGATCCCGTCGAGGTGCTCGACATTTCAGAGGAAGGGTCAGAGGATGGGTCAGAGGACGCGCCAGCAACCCCGCCAACTCCAGCGATTGCCCTGAAGCCCGAGCCCGAGTCGGAGCCCCGCCAGGAGGGCATCGTGGATCCGATCCTGATCGGCCGCGAGCTCGCCAACGAGCTGGCGGTGGGTGTCGGCGCGCGCGTGCAGCTGATCACGCCGGTCGGCCGCTTGACCCCGGCAGGTCGGGTCCCGGGGATCCTCGCCGCCAAGGTCGGCGGAGTGTTCCACTCCGGCATGTACGAGTACGACCGCAAGAACGTCTACACCCCGCTGCCGGTCGCGCAGGCGTTCTTGCGCACGGGTGACCGGGTGTCGGGGATCGAGGTCAAGCTGCACGAGATCGACCGCGTCGACGCCGGCAAGCTCGCCGTCGAGGCCAAGCTGCGCGAGCTCGGCCGCTCGGCTCCGCTGTTGCGGCGGACGGTGACGCGGCTGGTCAACAGCATCTCCGACGTGGCCCTGCGCGAGCAGGTCGCCGCCACTCAGGGGATCTCGCTCGGCGAGTCCGAGCTGATCGTCGAGAGCTGGAAAGAGCTCAACCGCAACCTGTTCTCGGCCATGTTCCTCGAGAAGATCGCCATGTTCGTGGCCCTGATGTTCGTGGTCCTGGTCGCGAGCTTCGGGATCTTGGCCTCGAACCTGATGAGCGTGCTCGAGAAGTCCAAGGAGATCGCCATCCTCAAGGCCATGGGCAGCCCGGATCACCTGATCCAGCGCGTGTTCGTGGCCGAGGGCCTGTGCCTGGGGGTGCTCGGCGCGATGGGGGGGATCAGCGTGGGTCTGGCCCTGTGCTGGGCGCTGGATCGGTTCGGCTTCCCCTTCAACGAGAACGTCTACTACATCGAGCGGCTGCCGGTCGTGGTCAACCCGGTCGAGGTCGGGGTCGTCGGGGTCGCGGCGCTGGTGATCGTGTTCTTGTCCAGCCTGTACCCGGCGCGTGTGGCTTCGCGCATGCGCCCCGTCGACGGGCTCCGGCACCAAGAAAAGTAAACTCTCGTGTGCAGGGTGTAAGGGGCGTTCTTTGCCCCCACAGACACCATGTGTGGCCCCCTCGGAGGGGGCGCTGAGCACATGTCTGTGGGTCTGTGGGTCGCACGACGTTCAACGAGCTCTGGCCACGAAAGCGATGCGGCTGCACGGCGGGCACGCGGCGACTGCCCGCCGTTGACACCCCCGGATCTCGGCTCTAGGGTTGGCCCCGTTTCGCGCTCCAAGATGCCTTCGCCCGCCAAAGACGCGCCCGTGCTCGTGCAAGTGCGCGACATGTACAAGAGCTTTCGGCATGGGTCGCGCAAGCTCGACGTGCTGCGTGGCGTCAACCTGACCGTTCGCGCGGGCGAGATGGTCACGATCATCGGCGCCTCGGGAGCAGGCAAGTCCACGCTGCTTCACTGCCTGGGCACCCTCGACCTGCCGAGCTCCGGTGAGATCCTGTTTCAGCCGGTCGGCGGCGGGACGCCAACCGACATCACCCGGCTGCCCCCGCCCGACCTCGCGGAGTTCCGCAACCGCACGATCGGCTTCGTGTTTCAGTTTCATCACCTGCTGCCCGAGTTCTCGGCCCTCGAGAACGCGATGATGCCCGCGTTGATCGCCCGGACGCCCACTCGCCAGGCCCGCGAGCAAGCCGAGGAGATGCTCGCGGCCGTGGGCATGAGCCATCGGCTCGCGCACCGCCCCGGCGAGCTGTCGGGTGGCGAGCAGCAGCGGGTTGCGATCGCCCGGGCCCTGGCCATGCGCCCCCGGCTGCTGCTGGCCGACGAGCCGACCGGCAACCTCGACACTCGCACCAGCGCAGAGGTCCACGAGCTCCTGTTCCGACTCAACCAAGAGCACGATCTGAGCATGCTGATCGTGACCCACAACATGGAGCTCGCGCAGCAGATGCCGCGCGTCGTTCGAATGGCCGACGGCCGCATCCTCGAGGGCGACGGCCAAGACGCCGAGACCGCTCCGCAACTCGCTGCCGCTGGCGCAGACCCGTTCGGCGCGGGTCCCGAGTGAGCCGTGATCCGTAGGCTTGCTCAGTCTGACGGCGGGAGGCGAACCCGCGTGCACGCGGCTGGTTCGGGCCTGCCTGCCATGCTGGTCATGCTGGTCATGCTGGTCATGCTGGTCATGTCCGTCATGACGCTGGTTCCGCGGCTCGCGGCTGCCGGCGACCCGGTGCCCGGGTTTGGCCCGCCGAGGCTGATCGACCCCAGCCTCAGGCCTTCGCTGCTCGAGTTTCAGGACGTCGAGGACGACGTCTGGAACCAGCCGATCGCCGAGATCCGGTTCCGCGGCAACCGGCGGGTCGAGTCCGACGCGATGCTGCTCGAGCTCGACAGCAACGTCGGTGAGCTCGTCACCCCCGACAAGCTCGCCCGCGATCTCAAGGCCCTGTGGGCGCTCGGCTACTTCGAAGACGTCTACGTCGAGGGCGAGCTGGCCGCGGCCGGGGCGGTCCTGACCTACGTCGTCAAAGAGCGCCCAACCATCCGCAAGCTGATCGTAGAGGGCAACTCCAAGGTCAAGCTCGACGACATCAACGAGATCCTGGATCTCGAGACCAACGCGGTGCTCGAGCTCGGGGCGGTCAAGGCCAACGTCGAGAAGATCAAGGCGCTCTACACCCAAAACGGGTTCTTCCTGGCCGAGGTCGACTACGCGGTCCGACCGGTCGAGGGCCAGCCCGGCAAGGTCGACGTGGTGTTCGTCGTCAACGAGGCCGAGGAGGTCATCGTTCGCAGCATCACCTTCGTCGGCAACACCGCGCTGACCGACGACGAGCTGCGCAAGGTCATGATCACCCGGGTCGGCGGCTACCTGACGATCGTCAGCAAGAAGTCCGGCGGCGTGTTCAACCGCGAGGCGTTCGTCGCCGACTACGCCAACCTGCGGGCCTACTACGCCGACGTCGGCTACTTCGACGCCGACTTCGAGGACGTCGAGCTGGCCCTGAGCCCCGATCGCCGCTTCGTGCACCTCACGCTCGCGGTCGACGAGGGCCCGCAGTACCGGATCGGCGCGATCTCTGGCCGCGAGCAGACCCGCGCGGGCGAGGATCCTCTGTTTCCCCCGGCGATCCTGGCCGAGTCGATCGACCCGCTGCTCCGCACCGGTGACGTCGCGTCGGCCGGCAGCCTGCAGCTGATCCAGCAGGACATCGAGCGGCGCTACAAGGACAAGGGCTACGCCTACGTCAACGTCCTGCCCAACTATCAGCAAGACCGCGAGAAGCTGCTCCTGTACGTCGACTACCAGATCGACAAGGGGCCGCTGGTCTACATCGAGCGCGTCAACATCTTCGGCAACGACCGCACCGCCGACAAGGTCATCCGTCGCGAGATCGTGCTGCGCGAGGGCGACCTCTACTCGGAGAGCGCCAAAGAGGCCACGCAGCTGCGGGTCCTGCGGCTCGGCTACTTCGAGGACGTCCAGATCTCGAGCTCGCGGGGCACCGCCGACGATCGGATCGTCGTCAACGTCGAGGTCGTCGAGAAGCTGACCGGCACCTTCCAGATCGGCGCCGGGTTCTCGACGATCGAGAACTTCGTGCTGCAGGCGCAGATCCAGTACGACAACTTCTTGGGCCGGGGGACCACCGTGACCCTGGTCGCCCAGCTGTCGAGCCTGCGCCGGCTGTTCAACTTCAGCTACTCCACGCGCTACTTCCTCGACAGCAACTGGTGGTTCATCATCAACGTGTTCAACACGTCGAACGTGTATCCCACGTTCACGCGTGGCAGCACCGGCTTCGCGGTCTCGTGGGGCTATCCGATCCCCAAGGTCCGGGGCTTGACCGCGTTCATCGGCTACAACCTCGAGTACGTGCAGGTCGGGTTTGGGGCGGTCGGAGCGGTCGGAGGCATCTTCGCCCCAGGCGCCACGACGGCGCTGCCCGAGCAGTCGCTGATCAACAACCTGTTCGCCAACGGCCTGACCTCGGCCGTGACCGCGCGACTTGTCTACGATACCCGCGACAACGTGCTGTTTCCGACCTCGGGCATGTTCCACCAGCTCAAGGGTGAGTTCGCCAGCAAGTATTTCGGCTCGGACAACGAGTACAACCGCTACACCTTTGACGCGCGCTTCTACGTGCCGGTCATCAAGACCGAGCGCAGCTTCCGAGCCTGGGTGGTGTTCCGCTCCAACTTCCAGCTTGGCTACATTCAGAGCCCGACGGACGGCGGCGTGCCAGTGTTCGAGCGCTACTTCCCGGGCGGCATCTATGGCCACGGCTCACTCCGTGGCTATCGCCTGCGCTCGCTGGGTCCGCGGATCCTGGTCCAGAGCTCACCCAACCCGTCGGCCGCCCTGTATCCATTCGAGGTCGGCGGCAACCTGCTCGCGGCCCTCAACCTCGAGCTCGAGTTCATGGTCGTGCCGCCGGCCAACATCAAGGCCGTGGTGTTCGCCGACATCGGCAACGCGTTCAACACCGAGGCGCAGTACTGCCAGGAGCCGAACCCCGAGCAGCTGCCCAAGGCCGATCCGTGCACGTCGTTCGCGTTCCAGAGCCTCCGCTACAGCATGGGCTTTGGGTTCCGCTGGCAGTCGCCGATCGGCCCGCTCCGGTTCGAGTGGGGCTTCCCGCTGGATCGCCTGGGCGGCACGTCGCTGCTCGCCCCAGAGGACCCCGTGGTCTTCGAATTCAACGTCGGCACGGGGTTTTAGTCATGACCCCCACAGAGGGTTTCGCACTGCGCGGTCACTCGCTTCGCTCGCTCCCATCGGGCTGGCTGGTTGCGACCGCATGTGTGGCCCCCTGAAGGGGGCTCGATATGATCCCCACAGGCGCACTGCGCTTCGCCGACCGCAGCCGCTTCGCTCCTCGGGGCCGTTTGTTCGCGGGCGCATGTGTGGCCCCTGGAAGAAGGCTCTCAACGCATGTCCTGTGGGCATGGGGCGCGCTGGCTGCGATCGCTGAGGGGCGTCCGGAGCCAAGTCGGCGCCACGTGGGGCGGGAGAGCTGCGCTGTCTCACGGCCGCGGGGCCTGATAGCGACGGGGTCTTGGCGAGTTTGCTCCCGGCCGCCGTGAATCGGGTCGCGGCAGGTGCCGTCCCACGCCCCGTCGGCTTGCCCGAGACCGAGACCAAAGGTATGTCCGCCTCAACCATGCGCTCGCCAATCTGCTCGTTGCTGCTCGCTAGCGCAGTGTTCGCCGCCCCGCTCGCAGCCCCCTTGGTGGCGCTTGGGGTCGGCGCGGCGCCCGACCTCGCCCACGCGGCGGTCCCAGAGACCAAGCGGATCGCGCTCGTCGATCTCCAGCGGGTCCTGATGGAGACCACGCAGGGCAAGAACTCCAAGAAGGATCTCGAGAAGGCCGTCGCCAAGAGCAGCGCCAAGCTCGAGCGCAAGGCCGCGGATCTGCAAAAGCAGTACGAAGATCTGCAGGCCAAGGCCGCGATGCTGTCCGAGTCCGAGCTGATGCGCCGCCAGCAGGAGCTGATGGTCGCGGAGCAGGAGCTGCAAGAGCTCTACGCAGGGGCCCAAGAGGACCTGGCCAAGAAAGAGGGCCTGCTGATGGAGAAGATCTACAAGAACGCCTCGGCGATCGTGCAGTCGATGGCGGCCGAAGAGGGCGTCCAGATCGTCCTGGTCCGGTCCGAGCTGACCGTGCTCTACGCCAACCCCCAGCTGGACATCACCAACAAGGTGATCGTCGCCTACGACAAGAAATTCAAATGACCATGTCTACTTTTGTTGGTTCAGAGCTCGGTGCAAAGCTGGGCCGTCTGTCTCGGGTCGCGCTGCTGTCCCTCGCCGTGTTCGGCACCAGCTTGGCAGTCGACGCGGTCGAGCAGCGCGCCGAGGCAGCTGGTGTCCCCGAGATCGGCAAGGTCGCCGTCGTCGACATGCAGCGGATCCTCAACGAGACCGCGGCCGGCAAGAAGGCCCGCAAGGACCTCGAGACCAGCTCGCTGGCCAAGCAAAAGAAGCTCGACAAGCGCCGTGAGAAGCTCGAGGCCGACCAGGCCAAGATCGGTAGCCTCCAGGGCGACGCCCAGCAGCAGGCCGCAGAGAAGCTGCAGCGCGACTACTACGAGCTTCAGAGCATGTACATGACGCTCCAGCAGGAGCTGGCCGAGCAAGAGGGCCGCACGCTCGAGAAGATGTACGCGAACTGCCAGGTCCTGGCCAAGGAGCTGGCCAAGGACTTCAGCCTGGACCTCGTCCTGATCCGCGATCAGTCGACGGTGCTGTACGTCGGCAACGGCGTCGACCTCACCGATGAGGTCATCAAGCGCTACGACAAGCAATACAAGTAGGGTGGGGGCGATCGCGCGAGAGCCGACGGTGGGACACCGTCGGCTTTTTCGTTATGCTCGGCCGCTCCCCCGCGCCGTGTCGCCAATGGCCCTCGACATCATCCAGATCCAAGCGATGCTCCCGCATCGGTACCCGTTCTTGTTCATCGATCGGGTGTTGTCGTGGGAGGCCGAGCAGTCGCTCCACGCCCGCAAGCTGGTGTCGATGAGCGATCCGATCCTGCAGGGGCACTTCCCTGGGCACCCGATCTTGCCGGGCGTGGTCCAGGTAGAGGCCATGGCCCAGGCGGCCGCGCTGCTCGCCCAGGTCTCCGGCGCGTTTGATCCAGCCACGCAGCTGTGCCTGTTCATGGGTATCCAAGAGGCAAAGTTTCGGGCGCCGATCGTCCCGGGGGACATCCTCGACATCCACGTGGAGTCGCACCGCTTGGGGCGCATCGGGAAATTCTCGGGTCGGATCGAGGTCGAGGGGGCGCTGCGCAGCTCCGCCAAATTTACGGCGATCATCGAAAAGCGACCTGACCAGGAGGCAACCTGATGGCACGCGAGCGCGGGATGGGGTGGGCCCTGACCGTCTGTCTGGTGACTACGGTCGTGGCCGGCTGTGGCGGGCACGCTCGGGCCTTGGTTCACGCCAGCGGAGATCTCGGCAAGTCCGTTCGCCGAGCTGACCGAGCGCAGATCGACGAGAGTGTGCTGCCCGCCACGCGGTCGAGGGTCGACTACCAGGTCTTGCTCGAGGACGCGTCTGGGTGGAGCGATCGGCTGCGGCGCCCGACCGGCGCGCGACCCGAGGCGCTGCTGTATCTGGGCAACGACGAGGTCGTAGAGGCGGTTTGGACCGACAAGGGCTGGCGCTTCTCGACCGACCCGACCGAGTACTTTGGCCAGTCGACCCCCCGCGAGGCGCTGCGCAGCCTGGTGCGTGCCAGCCGCCAAGGTCGGTGGGACATCATGCTCAACCTCGCGCCAAGGCGCTACCGCATGGGTCTCTCGGAGCAAGACCTCACGGCCGCTTGGACCGAGGGGCCGCAGGCGCAAGCGCTCAACGAAGCCCGAGATCGCCTCGCCGAGCGGCTCGCTGGCACGATCCGGGCTGATGCACATCAGGCGATCTTGGACCTCGGAGACGGCGAGTACGCCCGGCTCGAGCGCGAGAAAGATCGCTGGGTCGTCGTCGACTTCTAGCTGATCTCGGGTAGATACGCCGCCCTGGCGGCTATTTGACCACGATCTGGCGCCGCGCTGGCGCTGGTGTGGGGACGCCCCAGCTGCCAGGTAGCCACAACGGTTGTGGGTATACGTGCTCGGTCGGAGCACCGGTTGCCAAGGACGGATGCTGCATTAGCCTCGAATCGTAGGCCGATGTTCATTCGCGATTGCCACACCATGACACGCTTGTCCCGGTTTGACGCGGCCGGGACAACACGGGCCAGGACCGGGACCTGCCAGGAATTTGAGCGCGAACGGCAAGTAGGCGAGAATTGTGGCCATCTCGGCCAAACCGGCGCGAACGCACGCTTGGTTTATGAGTTGCAGTATTTGTCAGCGCGGTCACACCAGATCGACACAGAGAGGACGGCACCATGGCACACTCAGTGAGCATTCACCGCCCCCGTAAACGC
>NZ_PVNL01000054.1 GCF_002994635.1 Enhygromyxa salina
GGGGTCACTCGCTTCGCGCTGCGGGGTCACTCGCTTCGCGCTGCGGGGTCACTCGCTTCGCGCTGCGGGGTCACTCGCTTCGCGCTGCGGGGTCACTCGCTTCGCGCTGCGGGGTCACTCGCTTCGCTCGTTCCCTCTTGGCCGTTTGTTCGCAGCCGCATGATTGGCCCCCTAGAAGGGGGCTCACGTCGCGTGAGCGGACGTTTCGCACTGCGGGGTCACTCGCTTCGCTCGCTCCCCTCTTGGCCGTTTGTTCGCAGCCGCATGATTGGCCCCCTAGAAGGGGGCTCGCGTCGCGTGAGCCTGGATTTCCGTGGTTCTGGGGAAAGTCATCGTGGGCAGATAACCGCACAGCCAGATGCCCCGACGAAGGAAACCGTTCCGGGACCCGCGGACCTTCCCAAGCTACGAAAACCTCTGCTCACGCGACGTGAGCCCCCTTCTAGGGGGCCACTCATGCGGCTGCGAACAAACGGCCAAGAGGGGAGCGAGCGAAGCGAGTGACCCCGAAGTGTGAAGCCGTCTGTGGGGGTCATGGCTAAAACAGGCCGCGGAAGCCGTTGTTTTTTTTCTTTTTCTTTTTGGCCGTCTGCGTGGCTTTGGCGGCGGCTTCGGGGTGGTTGGCGGCTAGCTGGCCTTGGACTTGGGCTAGCTTGGCGTCGAGGCCGACGCAGGCGCTGTCAGCTTCGCCTGGGCCTGGGGTGGCGGGGATCGTGAGCGAGCGGTTGTGGAGGGCGTCGAGGTAGTAGGGGTCGTCGCTGTTGGCGATCGTGTCGAGGGTCTTGCTGAACGCGACGCACGGGGTGGGAGAGCCGGCGGCTTCGGCCAGGTCGAGGGCTAGCTGACGGCGCAGGTCCATGCGGGCGACCATGCTGGGATCGTGCTGGAGCTCGTCGATGATCCGGTGCCGGGTGACGTAGCCGAGCGAGGCGGTCTCGTCGTTGATGACCTCGAGCAAGAAGGTGTGGCCGAGTCCGCCGAGCTCGCGCACGGCGACGTCGATCGCGACGCTGCGCAGCTTCTTGTCACGCAGGAGGTTGCGCAGCTCGGCCTCGAACTCGGTCTGCTTGGCGAGCGAGGCCTCTGATGCGGCGGCCTCGGCGTAGCGGTGCAGCGCGGTCACGCGGTTGGCGTCGCCGCCCGCGAGCGCGAGGGCGCGGCCGTCTCGCCACAGGAGGCCGCCGTCGTCCGGGAATTCGTCGCGGGCCTGGGCGATCACCTGCAAGGCCGCGGCGCTGTCCTTGGCGATCAGCAGGCGATCGATCTCGAGGTAGACCTTGGCGTCGGGCTTGGGCCGCTCGCCACGCTGGGGGTCGTCTGAATCGCCGTTGTTGGCGTTGGCGCTGGCGCTGGCGCTGTTGGTGGTGGCGACGGCCGGCTCGTCCGGATCAGCGTTCTCGCTGCCCGAATCGGTGGGGAGCAGCGCGATGAGGATCAAGATGGCGAGCACGCCCACGCCACCGATGACCCAGCCGCGCGGGATCTTGCGGGGGCCCGGCGCGACCATGGACGGGGGCGGGAGCGGGGGCAGAATTGCCTGCGGGGCAGGGCCGCTCGCACCCGCCGGATCATCCCAGAACATCGTCGCGCCGGAGGCGGTCGGCGCTGGCTCGGCGATCGAGCCTGGGCCCATGAGCGCGGCCTCGATCCCGGCGATCGCCGTGATCGCGTCCGGCACCCGGCGGTCGCGGTCCTTGATCAACAGATCCGCGACCAGCTCGCGCAGCGCGACCGGCACGCGCAGCGGCAGCGCGGGCGGCTCGCTGGCCAGCTGCATCCGCAGCAGCGTCACCGGATCGGTGGAGATGAACGGTGGGTGGCCGGCCAGCAGCTCGTAGAGGATCACGCCGGTCGCGTAGATGTCGGTGCGCGCGTCGACGACCTCGCCGCGACACTGCTCGGGGCTCATGTACGCGGGGGTCCCAAACACCTGACCAAACTGCGTCAGCGCCCGTCGAGATGTGGCGGCCTCCGCGACCTTGGCGAGCCCAAAGTCGACGAGCTGGATGTACTCGTTGCCGGCCGGATCGCGGATCACGAACACGTTCTCGGGCTTGAGGTCGCGGTGCACGACCTGGTGGGCGTGGGCGTGGGCGAGCGCGCTCAGCAGCTGCAAGACCAGGTGGGCCGCGCGGACCGGCTCGACGCCGAGGCCGGACTCGATCAGCTCGCGCAGCTCCATGCCCTCGAGCAGCGGCATGACCAGGTAGTGGGCGACGTTGCCCGCTCCGGGGGTGGTCCCGTGGGTGAACACGGGGACGATGTTGGGGTGATCGAGCTCGCTCGCGGTCTGGGCCTCGCGCTCGAACCGGGCGGCGAGCTCCTCGTCGTCGGCCAGCGCCGCGTGGAGGATCTTGACGGCGACCGGTGTGCCGGTCTGGGTGTCCTCGGCGCGAAACACCGCCCCCATCCCGCCGACCCCGAGCAGCGCGATCAGGCGAAACCGGCCCGCGACCATGTGACCGGGCATGTGCTCGGGCTTGCTGGGCAGCGGCGCGTGAGCGGGTGCAGCCTGGGGGAGCTCGCCCGTGGCCGCGGTCAGATCAGTGGCCGCGGCGAACTCGTTGGTGGCCCCGAGCGCGTCGATCGGCGGATCGGTCTGGCCGTCAGCCCCGCCCACGGTGGTGCTGCGCTCGCGCAGGCGCTCGCGCAGCTCGGTGAGCTGGGCCCGCGCGAGCTCGGCCGACGCGGGTCGCTGGTGGCGTGACTTCTCGAGCAGCGACTCGACCCAGGCCGCGAGCGGGGCCGGGACCGAGTCGGGCAGCGGCGGCGGCGGGGCCATGATCTGCATGCGCAGGATCCCAGCGAGATCGTCGCTGTCAAACGGTGGCTTGCCGCTGAGCAGCTCGAACGCCAGCAGCCCGGCCGAGTAGAGATCGCTGCGCTCGTCGACCTTGCCGCCCGCGGCCTGCTCGGGGCTCATGTAGCGCGGGGTCCCAAACACCATGCCTGCGCGGGTCAGGACCTCGGCGGCCCCGTCGGCGTCGAGCAGCTTGGCGATCCCAAAGTCGACGATCTTGGCGACCTGTTGCCCGCGCAGATCGACGACCATGAACACGTTCTCGGGCTTGAGATCGCGGTGCACGATCCCGCAGTGATGGGCGTGCTCGAGCCCCGCGAGGATCTGATCGAGCACCTCACACGCGTCGACCGGATCCCACGGCTTGCCCAGCGACGCGCCGAGCTCCCGGCCCTCGAGCAGATCCATGACCAGGTACTTCACGCCCGCTGACGTGGTCCCAAAGTCGCTGACCCGCACACAGTTGGGGTGGTCGAGCCGCGAGGCGCTGTGGGCCTCACGATCGAAGCGCTTGCTGATCGACGGATCGCCGCCGATGTCGGGATGCAGGACCTTGATCGCTACATCGCGCTGCAAGCTGGTGTGCCGGGCCCGATACACGGCGCCCATGCCCCCGGCCCCGAGCAGCGCGTCGAGCCGGTAGTGGTCATCGAGGACCTGGCCGATCATGGCCTCGAGCGGGGCCGGCATGGGGTCTCAGGGCTCCTCGGTGGGAGTGGGGGCGAGGTTGTCGCGCAGCGCCTTGGCCCAGTCATCAAAGTTCGCCTGGGTGCTGCGGCGCAGCTCCTCGCTGGTCGCGAGCTCGACGATCAGCTCGTCGAGCCGCTGACGCGCGCGCTGCAGTCGGCGCTTGATCGTGCCCTCGGGCGTGTCGATCACCGCCGCGATCTCGCGCACGCTCAGCCCCTCCCAGTAGTGCAGCTCGAGCGCGACCTGCATCTCGAGCGGGAGGTGGCGCATCGCGGTGAGCAGCAGCTTTTGCTCTTCCCGCGCGGCGATGTGGGCCGTCGCCGATCCGAGCCCGAGATCCGCGACCGACTGCTGGCCAACCTCGACGACCGCGTCGCGGCGCTGGCGATCGCGGATGTGGGTGTACAGCCGGTTGCGCGCGATCGTGTAGAGGTAGGTTCGAAAGCTGGCGTCGCCGCGGTAGCGGTCTTTGCCCTTCACACAGCCAAGGAAGGTCTGCTGGGTCAGATCCTCGGCGGCGTCGTCGACCTTGCTCCGGAAGAACCGATAGATCGAGTCGAAGTGGCGCGCGAACAGCTCGCGACCCGCACGCTCATCACCCGCGCGCCAGGACTCGAGCAGTTCGAAGTCTGGTTTTGGCTCCGCGCTCACGCTGACAATCTACCGCACTCGGTAGATGATGCGCCCGCGGTTGGGATCGTAGGGGGAGACGGCGACTTTCACCCGGTCGCCGAGGACGACCTTGATTCGAAATTTCCGCATTTTGCCGGCGAGGTGGGCGATGACCGAGTGATCGTCATCGATCTTCACCCGAAACATGCCGCCGGTGAGGACTTCGATGACGACGCCGTCGAACTCGATGTGGTCGTCCTTGCTCACGGGGCGGAGGGTAGGGGGGTGCCGCCGCGTTCGCAAGAGCAGCGGTCCGCCAAGATCGATCGAGCACACTCTCGGGCAATCTCGGCCAATCCTGCCGCCCCTGGGCCCCGGCCGCCCGGATGGAGTCACTCGCGCCCAGCTCGACCCAGACGCCCAAGCGCGTGAGGCCGCGTCGGTTCGAGCCTGCCCGGGATCGCCTACCCTGGACCGAGCCCCCAAAACGAGCGAATCGCGCCACCCAGACCTGGGAGACGCGACGCGGCTGCAGTCGGCGCGAAGCGGTGCGCCTGTGGGGTCTCTAGTAGTGGACGTTGGTGCCTTCGAAGGCGACGGTGGCCTGGCGCAGGCTGTCGGCGAGCAGGTCGTCGATGTCTGCCTGCTCGAGCGCCTCGCTGAAGTCGACCCCGTCAAACAGGTGGTTGTAGGCCTTGCTGACGGTCAGCTTCTTGGAGAAGTGCTGGTCCTTGCTGATCGAGAACGGCCCACCGCCCTCGATCTCACTGATGTCGACCTGCACGTCGAGCTCGACGTCGGTCCGCCAGGTGAAGTCGATGTGCTCGTCACCGCGCACGGCTGACCCGGTCAAGTACACGGTCGCGCCCATGGCAGCCGGGTTGTCGACCTCGTCTGCGGGGCCGTACTCGACCAGCAGCTCGCAGTAGGTGCCGGAGTTGGCCCGCACGCCGCCGACGCCCGCGACCTCGGAGTCCGCGGTGGTGCCCACGTTCTCGGCCAGCGCCCCCCAGTACATCTCCACGGCGAAGCGCTCACCATCACAGCCCAGCAGCGTCACCGCGCTGGTCGTCACGTAGGCCTCGTTGACGAACACGTCCCAGCCCATGTCGTTGGCGAACAGCAGCTGATCGCCGTTGCGCGACGGCACGTTGCCCGCCTCGTCCGGCGTGCTGTGGCTGGTGGTGAACACATCGACGACCCCCGTGCGCTGGCCGAGCTGATCGAACAGCTCGCAGCCGGAGGTGAGCGCGAGGGTGGAGGCGAGGAGGGCGGCGAACGGGGGGATACGGCGGGTCATGGTCGTGGCCTCGGCGGGTGGTCGGTGGGTGCCGAGAAGGGCAGAGGGGGGGCCGATCTGGGAGCCTGGGCTGGTCAAACCGTCAGGCCGGTCAAAGGATCAAATCGACATTCGTAGTTAGCAACATTACAAGAATTTGCGCAAGATAAATGTTGGCGCGAGGCTGGCCAAACCCACCCAATTTCGGCCCTCAATGACAAAATGATCATGGAGAGATCTCTCTGCTGGCGATTCTGAGCAGGATTACGCGATTTCGAGCCCCAATCTCGCGGATGGTGCGAAACCAATGTGAGATATATTTGTAATCGAAGCTCCCACCCGCGATCGTCGCGAATCCCCAGTAATTCGTGTTTCGGGCGCCCCGCGAAGCTGGTGAAACCTCGCAGGGTTGATGTGCGACAGTCTGGCCAGATGACTCGCCCTTGGCTCCATCGCTGGTCGATCCCGTTGTCCCTGGTCTGTGTGTCGGCGTCGATCGCCTGTGCACCCACATCGTCGGGCCCAGACACACCCGCAATGGCGCCGCCCGGGTCCAGTGTCCGCGACGCGGGCATGGATCCGCCCAAGCTGTGCGCCGAGGATCCGGCGGCCGAGCCAGGCAAGTCGGACTGCGCGTGGGACGTGCAGCAGCCCCCAGGTGACGAGCGCGAGGTCGCAATCGCGACCGACACGGGCACCTGGATGAACCTCGATCTCAGCCCCGACGGCCAGACGATCGTGTTCGACCTGCTCGGAGACCTCTATGTACTGCCGCGCGCGGGCGGGACCGCCAAGCCGCTGACCGAGGGCATGGCCTGGGACATGCAGCCGCGCTTCTCCCCGGACGGCAAGTGGATCGCGTTCACCAGCGACCGCGGCGGCGGGGACAACATCTGGGTGCTGGCCGCCGACGGATCCGGCGAGCCCCGGCCGGTCACCAACGAAGACTTTCGGCTGCTGAGCGCCCCCGCGTGGTCGCCGGACGGCGAGTACATCGTGGCCCGCAAGCACTTCACCTCGCGGCGCAGCATCGGCGCGGGCGAGATGTGGCTGTACCACCGCAGCGGCGGCAAGGGTGTGCAGCTGACCAACAAGCGGACCGAGCAAAAGGACGCGGGCGAGCCGGTGTTCTCCCCCGACGGTCGCTACCTCTACTTCTCCGAGGATCTGACCCCAGGCGGCGCGTTCGACTACAACAAGGATCCCAACGCCCAGATCTACGCGATTCAGCGGCTCGATCTCGAGGAGTCTCGGCTCGAGCGCTACATCGGCGGCGCGGGCGGGGCGGTGCGACCGACCCCGTCCCCCGATGGCAAGCTCATGGCCTACGTCCGGCGCGTGCAGCTCGACTCGGTGCTGTACGTGCGCGAGCTGGAAAGCGGCGCCGAGTGGCCGGTCTACGACGCGCTCGATCGCGACATGCAAGAGACCTGGGCGATCCACGGGGTCTACCCGCAGATCGACTGGACCCCGGACTCGCAGACGCTGGTGTTCTGGGCCGGCGGCAAGCTCCACGAGGTCGGGGCTCGCGGGGGCGCGGTCGCGGACATCCCGTTTCGGGTCGAGCACACCCGCACGGTCTCGACGGCCGCCCGGTTCCCCGTCGAGGTCGCGCCCGCGCAGTTCGACGTCAAGCTGCTGCGCTGGCCGCAGCTGAGCCCCGACGGCGGCAAGCTGGTCTACCAGGCGCTCGGCAAGCTCTACGTGCGCGACATGCAGAGCGGCGAGGTTCGGCGGTTGACCAAGCAAGACGACCATCACGAGTACTACCCGAGCCTCTCGCGCGACGGGCAGTGGGTGGTCTACGTCAGCTGGGACGACGCAGCGCTGGGATCCGTGCGGGTGGTCCCGATCACTGGTGGCGAGGGCAGGCTCGTCAGCCCCACGCCGGGTCACTACGTCGAGCCGGTGTTGTCGCCCGACAACACCCAGGTGATCTATCGCCGGGTCTCGGGCGGCGGTCTGATCTCGCCGCGATGGTCCGAGCAGCGGGGGGTGTACGCGCTGCCGATCTCGCTCGGCGGCGCCGCCAAGCGAACCCGCCGCGGCGCGCCTGCTGAGGTCGCCAAGGAGGTCCTGGTCAGCCGCACGGGCGCCGAGCCGCAGTTTGGGGCTCGCTCGGATCGCGTGTACCTGCTCGAGGACGGCTCCGAAGACGCCCGGCTGCTGACCAGCATGGAGCTCGATGGCAAGCAGCGGCGCGAGCACTATCAGTCGGCCCGGGCCGAGCAATTCGCGGTCTCACCCGACGGCCGGTTCGTCGCGTTCGTCGAGGGCTTTCGTGTCTACGTGATCCCGTTTCCGCAGCTCGGGCGGGACGACGCCAAGCCGGTCGAGATCGGCCCCGGCGGCGCGGGCCTGCCAGTTGGCAAGGTCAGCGAGCAGGCCGGGTGGTTCGTGCACTGGTCGGGCGACGGCAAGGCGCTGCACTGGGTGCTCGGGCCCGAGCTGCACACGCGTCCGCTGCACGACGTGTTCGCGTTTCTCGACGGCGCGCCCGAGCGCCAGGCCCAGGCCGCGCGCCAGCTCGAGGCGATCCATGCCGAGTACGAGCGCGCCAAGGCCGACGCGCTCACGGCCGAGGAGTGCAAGGATCTGGCCCGCAAGTACGACGTCCTGCACGACGAGTTCCCCGGCACCATGGCGGTCGCGCGCTTCAACGTGGGCGCCGTGTGGAAAGCCTGCGGCGACGAGCAGAAGGCCGCGGCGATCCTCGCCGAGGTTCGCGTCGACCACCCCGAATTCGCCAGCAAGACCGAGGTCATGAAGGCCGCGCCCACGCCCGAGCCCAAGATCGACGTCGTCAACGTCGGGTTCTCGGTCCCCAGCGACGTGCCAACCGGCAAGCTCGCGCTGGTCGGCGGCAAGCTCGTGACCATGAAGGGTGATCAGGTGATCGCCGACGGCACGATCGTGATCGACGGCAACCGGATCGTCGCGGTCGGTCCGCGCAACCAGGTCCAGATCCCGGCCGACGCCAAGCAGGTCGACGTCTCGGGTCACACGCTGATCCCCGGGCTCGTCGACGTCCACGCTCACGGGCCGCAGGGCACCCACGGGATCCAGCCCGAGCAAAACTGGCTGCACTACGCCGAGCTCGGGTTTGGGGTCACGACCGTCCACGATCCCAGCAACGACAGCCTCACGATCTTCTCGACCTCGGAGCTGGTCCGCGCGGGCGAGGCCGTCGGCCCGCGGATCTACTCGACCGGCACGATCCTCTATGGCGCCGAGGGCTCGTTCCGGTCGCAGGTCGAGACCCTCGACGACGCGCGCATGCACCTGCGCCGCATGAAGTCGATCGGCGCGATCTCGGTCAAGAGCTACAACCAGCCCCGCCGAGACCAGCGCCAGAAGGTGCTACAGGCCGCGCGCGAGCTCGAGATGATGGTCGTGCCCGAGGGCGGCTCGCTGTATCAGCACAACATGACGATGGTCGTGGATGGCCACACCGGGGTCGAGCACGCGATCCCGGTCGCCGCGATCTACGACGACGTTCGCCAGCTGTGGGGGGCCACGCAGGTCGGCTACACGCCTACGCTGGTGGTCGCGTACGGCGGGATCTGGGGCGAGAACTACTGGTATCAGCACACCGACGTGTGGGACCACGATCGCCTGCTCAGCTTCGTGCCCCGCGACAACATCGATCCGCGGGCGCGCCGACGCATGCACGTGGGCGAGGGCGACTGGAACCACTTTCGGGCCGCCGAGGTCGCCAAGCAGCTGTCGGACGCCGGGGTCGGCGTGAACCTGGGCGCGCACGGCCAGCGCGAGGGCTTGGGCGCGCACTGGGAGCTGTGGATGTTCGTGCAGGGGGGCATGACCCCACACGAGGCCCTGCGCGCGGGCACCCTCAACGGCGCTCGCTACATCGGGCTCGACGCGGACATCGGCTCGCTCGAGGTCGGCAAGCTGGCCGACATCGCCGTGATCGAGGGCGATCCGCTCACCGACATTCGGACCAGTGACAAGGTCGCGTACACGCTGATCAACGGGCGGATGTTCGACGCCTCGACCATGGCCGAGCTCGGCAACCACCCACGCGACGCGACGCCGCTGTGGTGGCAGCTCGACGAGGCGGCCCGACCCGAGGGCACGCTGGCGATCCCGGCCAGCGGGGCCTCGCTCAGCACTGGCGCCGCGGATGCCCAGCACGCGACCTGTCGGCACTGACCGCGATCAGCTCTTGGCGCGCTTGCGGGGCCACAGCCGCAGGCCGTCGAAGCCCTTGAAGAACACCCACAAGCCGGCGCCGAGCACCGCCAGCGAGAACAGCCCGCACAGGCCACCCCACAGCCAGTAGGGGCCGAACAGCGCGTTGGACATCTGGCTGACGTCCGAGGGCATCACGCCGTCCGCCGTGTGGGCGAACTCCATGAACAGGTAGTCCCCGCGCGAGAACACCGACAGCGCGAGCTGGGTGGCGAGGAACACCAGGCCGAGCTGGGCGGGCTCGGCCTGCTTGCGGGTGCCGAGCACCGCGAGCAGGACGGCGAGCGCCGCGACGAAGCCCCAGCCAAACGGGTTGCGGACCACGAGGACCGCGATCGCGACCAGCGCGAACACCCCAGCCATCAAGGTGTACTGGGTCGCCTTGGGGTTGCGCGCGAGCACGAAGCCGACCGAGGCGATGATCGCGGGACCGACGAGCCCGCCAGCGGCGACCAGGGCCTGGCGGATCGGACCGAAGCCCGCGCCGGCCGACCAGGTCGCGGCCCCCGACGCGTCGGGGTGCATCACGAAGCTGTCGAAGTGGCCGCCGAGCAGCGCGGCCGTGAACCCGTGGCCGAGCTCGTGGACCAGCGTCGACAGCCAGATCAGCGGCATCGCCACGACAAACCCGTAGGGCACGAAGTACAGCGCCAGGGTCACCGCGATGCTGCCGAGCAGAAACCACCGGGTGCGGCGGGCGATCTGCTCCGGATCGCTGTTGCGCGCGCGTTGCTTGATCTCGTCGTAGGAAGCCACCGCGGGACAAACTAGCACCGAGCCCCGCGATGTCACACGCGCGCCGCGCCAGCTGCCCGCCAGGCCGAGCCAGCTGCCCGCCAGGCCGAGCCAGCTGCCCGCCAGGCCGAGATCACGCCGTTGGTTCGGCGCTCGCGGCCGCGCGCGGGCGACGGTAGCGGCTGCTCGCCCAGACCCCCAGCAGGCCCGCGATACACAGCCAGCCGAACAGGCTGCCGGTCCAGCCGAACACCGTGCGCCGCTCGGCGGACATCATGGGGACATCGACGGCGAACCCCTCGGCGCCGCGGAACAGGTCAGCGTCGGAGTCGGTGACCTCGGTCTGCTCGACGACCCGGCCGACGGGATCGACGTAGGCCGAGATCCCGGCGTTGACGGATCGCAGCAGGCCCTTGCGGTGCTCGACCGCGCGGAACACCGCGAGCCCGAGGTGCTCGGACTGCTCGCGGGTCTTGCCGAACCACGAGTCGTTGGTCAGGTTGACCAGGGCGTGGACGCCCTCGTTGGCGACCTCGCGGGTGAACCCGGCCAGGATGTCTTCGTAGCAGATCAGCGCGCCAAACTCGTAGCCGGCGGCCGTAATCGCGGCTGGCCCGTCGCCGCGATTGAGGTGCGAGGCCGACGGGATCTTGTCGAGGTACCAGGCCGGGTCGACCCCGGGCGGGGCGGCCTCGCCAAACATCAGGGGGTAGTTCTTGTCGTAGCGGTCGCCCCAGCGGCCGTCCCGATCCAGCACCCACGCGGTGTTCCAGGCGTAGGGGTTCTCGCCGGTCGCGTCGCGGGTCACGAGCCCGACGATCACGGGGACGTCGAAGCCGCGCTGGATCCGGCGGCGGTCATTGGGCTCGAGATCCTGCTCGTGTTGACGGCTGAACCGGCCGTAGGGGTAGGCGGTCTCGCCCCACAAGACCACCTGGGCGCCGTCAGCCTGCAGCGCCGCGGTGACCCGCTGGAGCTCGCGCAGGAGCAGCGGCTTCATCCCGGGGGTGCTGTAGGTCTCGATCCCAAAGTTGCCCTGGACCACGCCCACGCGCAGCTGCGGCGCGGCTTGCATGGCCGCGTCGACCTGCTTGATGCGAACCCAGCCGTACGCGGGCACGCCGATCATCCACGCCGCGAGGGTACCGACGGCGACCTTGTCGAGCTTGCCAGTCTCGATGTAGCTGAGGATGCACTCCCAGATCGCGGCGTTGATCGCGATCATCACGAAGCTGACCGCCAGCGCCCCGCCGATCTCGGCGGTCTGGATCCACAGCGGCTGCCACGCCCAGCTGAGCGCCATGTGGACCGGGAAGATGCTGATCGTGGACATCAGCAGCTCGACGGCCGCCCACGTCATCGGGAAGATCAGCAGCGTCGAGCGGCCGGTCTTGTCGCACACGAGCCGGGTGATCCATGCGGACAGCGCCCACTGGAGCCCCAAAAACAGCGCGAACAAGCTGGTGATCCCGGCCGCGCCCGCGGTGCCAAACCCGGCGAACCGGGTCAGCAGCTCGCCCATCCAGTAGAAGCCGACGAACACCGCGACGTAGCCGGCGATCCAGCCGTAGAAGAACGCGAACTTGGGCGAGCGACCGTGGATCGCCCACAGCAGGGGCACCCAGCCGAAGAAGGCCAGCCACCACACGTCGATGTCCGGCGCGGAGATCCACATCGCCGAGCCCGTTGCGACGGCGGCCAGCAGCCGCAGCGGATCCCAGAACCGATGGACCGCCGTGCTCGGCGTCGACCCCGTGGGCTGGGGACGCTTGGCCCCGGCAGCGGGATCGGGGCTGTTGTCGATCCAGCCCGCGGCCTGGTTGTGACGCCTGGACGCGGACTGGACCAGCTCGAGTCGGTCCTGCTCGGTCGTGTCGTCGTCGATCGTGTGGACGATCTCGTTCATGCTCGAGCTCGAGCTCGGGCTCGACCCAGAACTGGCAGGGTCCCGAAACCGCTCACGCGAACCGGAGCTGGCCGATGCCGAGCCGGACTTGGTGATCCGCGGCTTGCTGTCGCTGTCGTCGGCGCTCACGCTGGGGCTCCTAGGTCTCGCCCGCGTCGGGCGCTTGGCCCGCCGCTTCGTTGGGCAGCGCCCGATGACGGATGAACAGCTCGGCCAGCTGCGGCTCGTCGGCCGGGGTCGGGCACTGGGTCATGAGGTCTTGACCCTTTTGGGTCTTGGGGAACGCGATCACGTCGCGGAGGCTGTCGGCCTCGGACATCAACATCGACAGGCGATCGACGCCGAGCGCGATCCCGCCGTGGGGCGGCGGCCCGTACTTGAACGCGTCGAGCAGGAACCCGAACTTGGCCTGCTTCTCCGCCTCGCTCATGCCGAGCGCCTCGAACACCTTGGCCTGGACGTCGGCCTGGTGGATCCGGATCGAGCCGCCGCCGATCTCGTTGCCGTTGAGCACCAGGTCGTAGGCGCGGGCGAGGACCTTGCCGGGATCACTGCTCAGCAGCTCGACGTGCTCGTCGCGCGGGGAGGTGAAGGGGTGGTGGGACGAGACCCAGTTGCCGTCGCGGTTGCGCTCGAACAGCGGGAAGTCGGTGACCCACAAGAAGTTCCAGGGCGTGGGCCCCGAGCCCGCGAGCAGCCCGAGCTCGTCGCGCAGATGCAGGCGGATCGCGTTGAGCACCGTGTGCGTGGTCTCGAAGTCGTCGGCCACGAACAGCAGCAGCGAGCCGGGCTCGGCGCCCATCTCCGCGCTGATCTTGGTCTGCAGCTCGGCCGAGATGAACTTGGCGCTGCCGCCTTGCCAGATCCCGCCGTCCTCGACGCGGGCCCACGCGAGCCCCTTGGCGCCGCCGGACTCGCGCTTCTTGGCGAAGGCCGTGAGCTTGTCGATCTTCCCGCGCCCGTAGCCGGGGCCGTGCTCGGGCGGCAGGCACAGGCCCTTGACGTACGGCGCGCCCTCGAACACCGCGAACCCACAGCCGCGGGTGAGCGCGGTCAGATCCGAGAGCTCGAGCCCAAACCGCGTGTCCGGCTTGTCGGAGCCGTAGCGAGCCATGGCCTGGGCCCAGGTCAGGCGCCGAAACGGGGTCGGGATCTCGACGCCCAGCAGATCCTTCCACAGCCGGATCATCAGGGACTCGATCGCCTCGAACACCAGCTCGGGCGTGGCGAAGCTGAGCTCGACGTCGATCTGGGTGAACTCGGGCTGACGATCGTTGCGCAGATCTTCGTCGCGGAAGCAGCGGGTGATCTGAAAGTACTTGTCGAAGCCCGAGACCATGAACAGCTGCTTGAAGATCTGCGGGCTCTCGGCGAGCGCGTAGAAGCAGCCAGGGTTGAGCCGGCTGGGCACCAAGAAGTTGCGGGCCCCGCCCGGGGTGTACTTGACCATGTACGGGGTCTCGAGCTCGAGGAACCCGAGCTCGGACATGTGCGCGCGGGTGATGGTCCCGAGCCGCGACCGCAAGATGAAGTTGCGCTGCAGCGAGGGCCGGCGCAGATCCAGGTAGCGGTACTGCAGGCGCAGGTTCTCGTGGGTGTCGAGCCGCTCGTCCTTCGAGATGTCGAACGGCGGGGTCTCGGCCTTGGAGAACAATTCGAAGACGTCGACCTCGAGCTCGATCTCACCGGTCGCCATGTTGGGGTTGGCGTTGGGGGTGCCGTCGTTGTCGACGCGCCGCAAGATCTTGCCACAGACGCCGATGCAGTGCTCGCTGCGCAGCGCCTGCGCAGCTTCGTAGGCGTCCGCGTCGACGTCGGGCCCGAACACGACCTGGGTCATGCCCTCGCGGTCGCGCAGATCCACGAAGATCCGCCCGCCGTGATCGCGGCGAGAGTTGACCCAGCCGAACAGCACAGCGCGCTCGCCTTCGTCGCTCAGCCGCAAGTCTCCGCAGGTGTGGGTCCGACCGATCTCGAGCAGGGTTGGCATGTCGCCGCAATGTAGACAAAACTCGCCGGGCTCGCACGGCCGTCCATCGCGGGCGGCGCAGGGGGCTGTCACCGGCGCGAGCCGGGTTTTTGGCTCGCTCGCCGACGCCACCACCGGCTGGGTCGGCGCGCGGCCGGGGCCCGCGGGGGGCTGCGGCGGCGCTGGGGGAGCGGGCCCGATCTGGGCCCGATCGGGTCCAGATCGCGTGCTAAATAGTGAGCGGGCGCTCGCTGCCGAGCTCGAGCTGGCTACATCCGACCGAGATCGCCCCGTCAGCCGCACCAGATCATGCCGCTCCGCTTTCTCCATTGCTCCGACATCCACCTGCTGAGCCTCCGCGGGGTGGGGCCACATCGGTTCCTCAACAAGCGCCTGACCGGCGGTGTCAACCTCATGCTCAAGCGGGGCAAGCACCACGATGGCAGGTTGTTCGATCGGCTGGTCGAGCACGCCCGCGAGCTCGCGGTCGATCGAGTCGTGATCACCGGTGACCTCAGCAACCTCGCGCTCGAGCAGGAGTTCGAGCACATCGCCGACAAGCTCGCGGGCATCGGGCTGCCGGTCACCGTGATCCCCGGCAACCATGACGCGTACACGCGTGGCTCGGTGCGGAGCCGCCGCTTCGAGGCCATGCTGGGCCAGTTCATGGAGGGCGAGCGCGCCGACAACGACGGGCAGTACTACCCGTTCGTCCAGCGCTTCGAGGAGGTCGCGCTGGTCGGCGTCTCGACTGCCCAGGCCAGCTTGCCCCTGTACGCGGTGGGCACCGTCGGCGACGCGCAGCTCGGGCGCCTCGATGCCGCGCTCGAGCGGCTGCAGGGCGAGGGCCTCACGCGGATCGTGCTGATTCACCACCCGGTGATGCACGGCGAGGCCCTGCGTCGGCATGACCTGATCGATCTCGAGGCCTTCGGGCAGGTCGTCGCCCGTCGCGGCGCCGAGTTGATCTTGCATGGCCACGAGCACCGGGAGATCCAGGGCACGATCCCGGGCGTCGACGCGCCGGTACCGGTCCACGGGATCAGCTCCGCGACCAACACCTCGCGCCACCCAGGCCGCGAAGCCGCGTTTTGCGTGTATCGCGTGGAAGGCCGGCAGATCGACCGCGACGTGTATCGCTGGGACGGCGACGACTTTCGCCCAGCCAGCGCAACTGCGGCCGCGCGCGCGCTCGGGTGACGATCCGGTCGGCCCCGCTCACCCGGCACCCAGTCGGTAGGGGAACCAGCACCGCACAGGCGAGCAGCGATCTGCGGCGCCAGGCTCGGGGCTGATCGGACCCCGTCAGTGACCCGTCGGAGGCCTGCGCATCGAGGGCGCGACCGGACGCGAAGCGGCCGCTCAAAGCCAAGTGCATGAACGGCAGCCGAGCCCCCTTCTAGGGGGCCACACATGCGCCCGCGCACAGCTAGCCCCGAGGAGCGCAGCGACCGGACGCGAAGCGGCCGCTTTCGGCGAAGTCCCAGATGTCTGTGGGGGTAAAAACCAGTGCGAAGTCCCAGATGTCTGTGGGGGTAAAAACCAGTACAGTGGCCGCGATGGCCGAATGCCCGCACAAGCGGATCCGGCCCCTCGGTGAAGGGGCGGTCGGCGACGTGCATTTGTGTGTCGACGTGATCGACCGCCGCCTCGTCGTGGTGAAGTGGTTGCGCGCCGAGGTCCACGAGAACAGCGAAGCGGCGGTCCGCTTCACTCGTGAGGCCGACCTGATGTTGAGCATGAACCTCTACGGCGTGATCCGGGTCGAGACGTGGAACGTCGACGACTACGGGCGCACGTGGATGGCGATGGAGTTCGTCGACGGGTTGGTGCCCTCGGCGGTGATCCGGCCCGGCGACGGATGGGCAGTGCACCGCATGCTCGAGGGCGTGGGCCGCAGCCTCGACGAGCTCCACGGCGACGGCGTGCTGCACCGCGATCTCAAGCCCGACAACGTGTTGCTGCGCAACCGACCCGACGGCTGGGAGCCCGTGATCATCGATCTCGGCATCGCCAAGTGGCTGTCCGAAGAGGCCGCGACCACGACTGGCTCGGTGTTCGGGACCCCGCACTACATGAGCCCGGAGCAATTCCGCGACACCAAGCACGTCGGCCCGGCCACGGATCGCTACGCGCTCGCGGTGCTGTGCTACGAGCTGCTGTGTGGTCGGCCGCCCTTCGACGGGCGCAACCTACCGGATCTGCTTCAGCAGCACATGAACGCCCCGGTGCCCCCGCTGCGGGTCCCGATCCCGGCGCAGGCCCACGAGAACGGCAGCACCCTGCACGCCAGCGACCAGCGGGTGGTCGCGGCGCCCAACATCGATCGCTTCATGGAGAAGGCGATGGCCAAGGATCCGCGCCATCGCTACTCCAGCTCGCGCGAGCAGTCCGACGCGTTCGCCCAGGCGGCCATGGCCGATCAGCTGTGGGCGCCCCCCGCCCGGCCCCAGCCGCTGTTCACGCCGCTGCCGATGCCAGTGATCCAGTTCAGCAGCCCGCAGGACCCCACGATCAAGAGCTTCGACGTGCGTCAGGGCCCGGTCGTGCTCGGCCGCCACGAGGCGTGTCAGTTCCAGGTCACCTCGCGGCGGCTCAGCCGGCTGCACGCGTGCGTCTTCAGTCATCGTGGGCAGCTGTGGCTCGCGGATCTGCACAGCCAAAACGGCACGGTCTTTCAGGGGCGCAGCATGACCCCAGGGATCCCGTCGCCGCTTCCAACTGACGGCACCAAGGCGTCGATTCGCCTCTACGATCGAGAGATCATCATTCAGGCGATCCCGGGGCCCGCGAGCTGAGCTCCCGGCGTGACCATGGCGCGCGCGTGGCTGGCTCCGACGCTGCTGTTCGGTCCCGCGCTGGCCTGGTCGATCGCGGCGGCGGCCGGGCTCGCGTGGACGGCCACCGACACCGCGGCGTGGGCTGACCTCGAGCGCCACGGCGATCCGGTCGCGGGCTCGGCCTCGTGCCGCGGCTGTCATCCGCAGCAGTGGCAGAGCTGGCACGACAGCTGGCATCGGACGATGACCCAGCGGCCCGAGACTGGCCGCGTCGTCGCGGCCGAGCGGGCGCTGGTCGGGCCGGTCGGCCCGGTCGGGCCGGTCGGGCCGGCCGCAGGGTCGGGCCGTCAGCGACAAGCGGGGGTCCTCGCGCCGTTCGCGGGCGAGCAGCTCGACTACGGTGGATTCCGCGCGACCATGGATCGCGGCGACGACGGCACGCCGCGGGTTGTCGTCCAGCGCCTCGACGACGCGGGGGATCAGGTCGTCGGTTCGCCCGTGCTCGACGTCGCGGTCGCGCTGACGGTCGGTAGCCATCGCTATCAGCAGTACGTCGCACAGCTCGGCCGAGCGGGCGGCGACGACTCCGAGCTGTGGCGGCTGCCGGTCGCGTGGCACCGGGCCGAGCAGCGCTGGATCCACATGAACGGGGCGTTCGTCGAGCCCGAGGGCGAGGTCGGCTCACTGCCCGACTACGAGCGCCACCTGAGCCGCTGGAACGACAACTGCGTATTCTGCCACAACACCGAGCCGGTGCCCGGGCGCAGCGACGACTGGCCAGGCTTTCGGACCCGCGTCGGCGAGCTCGGGATCGCGTGCGAGGCCTGTCACGGGCCGGCCAGCGTCCACCTCGAGCGCCACCTCGGCAACCCGCTGCGCCGCCTGCTCGCGTCCGCCGATCCCGGCACGGATGGATCGATCGCCAACCCGTCGACGCTCACGCCCGCGCGCGAGAGCGAGGTCTGCGGTCGATGTCACGGCCAGCGGATCGCCAAGGACATCGCCGCTGTGATGCGCGACGGCGACGGCTTCATCGCCGGGGACGAGCTCGCCAGCGTGTCGCGCCCGATCTTCGCCGACTCGACGATCGCCGGGGCCGAGGGGCTGGAGCACGGGCGCCCGTTCGCCGCGAGGTTCTGGCCCGACGGGACCCCGCGCCTGTCCGCGTACGAGTACCAGGGCCTGCTGTTGTCGCCGTGCTGGGATCCCGCGGGAGACGACGGCCTCGGCTGCGGGCACTGCCACGACATGCACGGGGCCACCCCCGATGGTCAGCCCCGCGCCGGACGGACCGGGGAGGGCGCCTGCGTCAGCTGTCACTCGCCGGACACGCTCGGCGGCGCGCAGCGTTCGGGCGGGCACGGCGGTCATGGCCAGCACGTGGGCGCCGTCGACTGTCTCGACTGCCACATGCCGCGGATCACCTACGGCTTGCTCGAGGGCATGGTCACCCACCGGATCTCGAGCCCTGATCCGGCCGCGTTGCTCGGGCGCGCCGACCAACCTGACGCGTGCACGCAGTGCCACGTCGATCGCTCGCGCGCGTGGGCGGCCGAGTCGATGGCGGCGCTGAACCTGCGATCCAGCCCGGTCGATCCGAGCGCCGCGCAGGCCGAAGAGCGGGTCGCGTCCCGCGTGGTCCTGGACTTGATCGGCGGCGATCCGATCCAGCGCAACCTGGCCGCGCACGCGCTCGCGCGACCGGGCGCGACCGGATCGCTCGAGGCCCGCATGGCGTGGATCGCCGAGGGGCTCGAGGACGAGTACCCCTCGGTTCGGTGGTTTGCGTGGCGAGGGCTGCGGTCGCTGGTCGAGCAGCTGGACGTCGAGCAGGTCGAACAGCAGGACCGCCGCGCCGCGCTGCTCGACGAGCTGCAGCAGTTCGACTACCTCGGGCCGATCGACGCCCGCGTCGAGATCATCACCCGCGTGCGCGCGCTGCTGGGTCCCGGGCCGCTGGCCGATCACCCCGAGCTGCACGAGCAGCTGGCGGCCGATCGCTGGGCCCTGGCGATCTGGATCGGCGAGTGACGGGGGCGAGGTTCGGCGCTACAACCGGGTCGCGTGAGCGCTGATCGACACCTCCGCGCCTCGATCGCCCTCGTCGCGCTGTTCCTGGCCAGCGGCCTGTGGCTCGAGGCCATGTACGGTCTGCGCGCCGAAGGCTGGATCGACGATCCGCTGCGCCGTGAATTCCTGCGGCTCGGCCACGCCCACGGCGGCCTACTCGGACTCGTCAACATCGCGCTCGCGTGGGCGCTCGAGCGCCTGGCCACGCCGGCGAGCTGGGCCCGCAAGATCCGTTGGGCTGCATTGCTCGGCGCCGCGCTCGTCGGCGCCGGCTTCATGCTCGGGGGCCTGCTGCACGGCCCCACGGATCCGGGACCCCCCGTGCTCGCGGTCCCGGCTGGCGCGATGCTGCTGCTGAGCTCGCTCGTCGCGACCGCGCTGCTCAAATCCGACGACGAATAGTCCGCGGACAGTCCGAACCTAGAGGAGGGGGGACAGGATTCGGGCGAAGCCCTCGGCGAGGCGCCAGCGCAGGGGCACGCGTTCGCGATCACTCGCGTGGACCCTGCACCCGTCGGCCAGATCCGCCACGAACACCTGGGCGAGCGCGCGGGTCACCGCGTCGTCGTAGAACATCGCCGTGACCTCGTAGTTCAGGTACAGGCTGCGCACGTCCATGTTGGCCGAGCCGATCATCGCGACGCTGTCGTCGACCACCATGTACTTCGCGTGGATCATGCCCGGGCGGTACTCGTGGATCTCGCACCCGGCCGCGAGCAGCTCGTCGTAGTAGCTGCGCGCGGCCCAGGCGACCAGGCGAATGTCATTGTCGATCGGGTTGGGCACCAGGATCTTGACGTCGACCCCCCGCATCGCGGCGGTCTGCAGGATCAGGCTCAGCGGTTCATCGGGGATGAAGTAGGGCGTGACGATCCAGACCCGCTCGAGCGCGGTGCCGATCGCGGCCACGAAGGTCGCGGCGATCACCGAGGCGTTGTTCTCACCGCGTCGACGGGTCTGATCCGGTCCGCTGGGGATGATCTGGACCAGCGGTCCGGTCGAGGTGATCGGCGTGCTCGGGCGCTCGAGCATCGACATCCCAGCGTCGCGCCGCGGGAGGTCGGCGTAGAGCTCGACGAGCTGGTCGGTCGCGGTCAGCCAGTCCTCGACGAACACGGCCTCGAGCCCGAGCACGGCGTCGCCGGTCAGCCGCACGAACAGGTCGTTCCACACCCGCCCGCTGCGGCTCGCGCCCCGATATTCGTCACCGACGTTGAGCCCGCCCGTGAACCCCAGCTCGCCGTCGATGCACAACAGCTTGCGATGGTTGCGAAAGTCCAGGCGCCCGCTGGGTCGCGCGATGAAGCGCAGGCGCAGCGGACCGAATCGGGCCACCTCACCCCCGGCCGCCCGCAGCGGCTCGAAGTGGCGCAGCGGCGTGCCGATGCTGCCGATGTCGTCGTACAGCAGACGAACCTTGACCCCGGCGGCGGCGCGCTCGGTCAGCAGCTCGATCAGGCGTCGGCCGGTCGCGTCGTCACGCCAGATGTAAAACTGCAGGTGAATCCGATGCTGGGCCGCCGCGATCGCGTGCTCGATCGCCTCGAAGGCCGGGCGCGGCCGCAGGATCTCGACCGCGTCGGCGTGGCGGATCGGCGCCGCCGAGTGCGCCAGCGCCAGATGCAGCAACCCCCTGACCTGCGGCGTGACAGCGACCGGAGAGGCCTCGAGGTTGGCGATCTCGGCGGTCGCCTCGGTTGGGCGCAGGCGCAGTCGACGACGGCTGCGTCGGCTGCGCCGTGCCTTGCGCCGCCCGATCAACAGGTACGCGACCAGGCCAACCACCGGCACGAGCACCAAGATCAGGATCCACGCGAGCGTCGCCGCCGGCCGTCGACGCTCGAGCACGATCGTGATCCCGGCGAACACTCCGTACGCGAGCAGGCTGATCTCGACCGCCAAGATCAGCTGTTGGGACGACTCGATCACATCGAACCGGGCGCGCGGCGAGGGGAGAGGGAGAGCACGGACGATCTGGGCGCCAGGAGCAGGACGCGCGCCGCACTTTAGCGCAACCTCAGCGTGCGCCGTAGCACCGGTGTGCGAACGGTTTCCGAGCTGCTGAGGATTGGCAGCGAAGCCCCGCCATCGAGATTGAGGCTGGCTGTGCCAGCCCGCCGGGGAGGGGCAGCGAAGCCCCGCCATCAAGATTGAGTCCGAATTGCCCTGCGCTGGAAATGCGGGCGCTGACGACTACACTGCGCGGCGTGTCAGACATGATCGAGACCCGCAATCCCGCGACCGGAGCCTCGCTGCCGAGCCTCCAGGCCTCCACGCTCGCGCAAGTTCAGCGCGAGGTCGCTACCGCGGCGGCCGCTGCGTCGAGCTGGTGGGCGCTGGGGTTCGAGGCCCGGGCCGACGTGGCGCGCCAGTTCGCCGCGCGGGTCCGGGACGATCGAGCGGTCGCCGACGAGCTCGCGCGATCGATCTCGACCGAGATGGGCAAGCCGATCAGGCACGCGCGCGCCGAGATCGCCAACCTCCACACCCGGACCGAGGCGTTCATCGAGCGGGCCCGCGAGGCCTGTCAGGACGAGGTCGGCCGCGAAGGGGCGATTCAGGTCACGACCCAGTGGCGACCGCTCGGGACCGTCGCTGTCATCGCGCCCTGGAACTTCCCGATCAGCACCCCCAACAACCTCGTGATGTCGGCGCTGCTGACCGGCAATTCGGTGGTGCTCAAGCCCTCGGAGTTCACCCCGCGAAGCGGCGCCCTGTACCACCAGCTGCTCGCCGCCACGCTGCCCGCGGGCGTGTTTGGCCTCGTGCAAGGTGGTGGCAGCGTCGGGCGGGCGCTGGTCGAGGCCGACGTCGACATGGTCGCGTTCACCGGCTCGATCGCGACCGGCCAGGCGATCATGCGCGAGGCCGCCAGCGCGATGAAGCGGCTGGTGCTCGAGCTGGGCGGCAAGGACCCCATGATCGTGCTGCCGGGCGCCGACCTCGAGGCGGCGGCTCGCTTCGCCGTGCACAATTCACTCAACAACAGCGGCCAGATCTGCGTGGCGACCGAGCGGGTGTTCGTCCACCAAGACGTGCAAGACGCGTTCGTCGAGCAGGTTCGTCGGCTGGTGTCCGGCTACCGGATCGGCGATCCGCTCGCGGACGACACCGACGTCGGGCCGATGGCGAGCGAAGCCCAGCGCGAGATCGTGCTCGCGCAGCTCGCCGACGCGCGCGAGCGCGGGGCCGACTTCGTGATCGAGGGCGCCGCCCAGAGTCCCGGCTACTGGCTCAGCCCGAGCGTGGTGCGATCCGTGTCAGACGACATGCGGATCGCTCGCGAAGAGACCTTCGGGCCCGTCGTCGCGATCTCGAGCTACGCCAACGTCGACGAGGCCGTCGCGCGAGCCAACGCCACGCGCTACGGGCTCGGCGCCTCGGTCTGGGGCCCACCGGACGCCTCGACCGACGCCGTCGCCGAGCGGCTCGAGGCCGGGATGATCGGCATCAATCGGGGCCTGAGCGCGGCCGCTGGTGCGCCGTGGGTCGGCTGGAAGATGTCGGGGTTCGGGTACACGCGCAGCACCGCCGGCATGCGCAATTTCATGCAGCCACGCACCCACGCGCGAACCGTACCCTCCGGGCAGTGAATGGCTCGCTCGCTAGCGCGCGCGCCTCGAATCTGACTTCGAAGCTGCGCGGCATGTTTGCTATCGTTCGCCCATGCGGTCCTTGCTCAGCCTGCTCGACGGTGCGGTTCGACGCTCGGCGTCTGCGGTCACCCTCGAGTCGGGCCAACCGGTGGTCTACACGACCGCGCGCGGGGCCGAAGCCGAGAGCACGGTGCTGCCACGCACCGATCTGTTCGAGATGATCGTCGCGGCGGTCGACGACGCCCAGCAGGTCGAGCTCGCGGTCGGCAATCCGGTCGAGTTTGCGATCGAGGCCGGCGCCAGCTGGACCGTCTACGCCGAGCCGGGCATGGAGGGGATCACCGTTCGCGCACGGCGGCAGGGGGCGGGCAGGGGTGCCCTCGAGATCGAGCTCGACGATGATGCTGAGCCGCGCTCGCCCGCGCCTGGTTCGGAGCGTGGCGAGCCCGTCGACACCCTCGACGTCCCGGTCGGGAACCGGCACAGGGACCTGACGGTCGAGGCGCTCGACGCCCCAGCCCTCGACGATCCGGATCATCCCGACGACTCGATCAGCGTCGACTACAGCATCGACGGCCCGTCGCCAGCAGAAGCTGCGTTCGAGAGCGGCACCTGGGCGCTCGCGGAAGACGACGACTTCGGCGTCGGCCCCATTGGCAGTGAGGACGGGTATGGAGCCGACAGCCTGGGGACTCTCGGGGAAGGCGTGGACGCCCGACCCGCGCGCTCCAGCCCGCTGCCCGAGGCCGAAGAGTTCGGGGCGCGTGGCTTCGCGGTCGTGCCACGAGAGCCCGAGCCGGCCGACGGCCACATCGGCGTCCCCGCCGACGACGAGGACGACGTCGAGCCGTTGCCGTCCAGCGCCCCCGAGATCGATCAACATGGAACCCGGTCGCCGACCGTGCGGGCGATGAGCGCCTCTCCGGCCAAGAACATGGGCAGCCCCGACCTTGCGGCCGAGACCGCGGGGCGGCCAGGCGGGGGCATGAGCGCGGTGGGGGGCGCGGCCGGCATGGTGACGCGCCTCGATCATGGCAACGCGATGAGTACGGCGGCAGCGGCGCGGGCTTCCACGCGACGCGAGATGACGGCGGTCCGATCACCCGACGCGGACACCCTGCGTGAGCTCCCCACCTTCGGGCATGGCGAGCCCGAGCTGAACGACATCGTCGCCCACATCAGCGAAGGCGCGCTCGTGTACGTTCGCGAGCCGGGCTTCATCGACACGCTCGCGCAGGCGTTCTTGTCGCCGTCGATCACGATCGACGATCAAGCCGATCCCCGCGAGGTCTGGTCGCGCGTCCGTGGGCTGCCGCCCGGCGCGATCGTGATCGTTCGCTGTGAGGACCCGAGCCGGCTGTTGGGCTGGATCCTCCGCCGCCTCGAGGAGGGCTACCGGGTGTTCGTGGAGACCCGCGCCAGGACCCCGGAGGGGGCCAGGCGGGTGCTCTTGGGTGTCGCCGCCAGCGAGCGGGCCGAGCGTTGGCTCGACAGTCAGCTCACGCTCACGCTCGAGCCTGGCGAAGCCGGCCCGCAGCTCCTCGCGCTGTGAGCTGTGAGCTGTGGGGCGCGTGGACGTGGAGTGGGTCGTCGATCAGTCTCCACTGGCCTCGACCCGGCTCGACTGCGCTCCGCCAACCCGCGCGACCGACCCCGGCACCGGCGGCGCGGTCGGCCTGGGCCGCCCGCCACACGTGTTTTGAATCCAACCACCCGCGCGACTCGCTCGCCTGGTATGAAATAGCGCGCGCGCGTCCTCAGTATGCCGCGCCCGGAGGCCAAAGATGCTCATCTACGCGTATGTGTTCGCCCTCGTACTTGGATCCGTATTATTGGGAGCGTCTCTCCTCATGGGGGGGGACCACGACGCTGACACTGACTTTGATGGGGACGCCGACCTCGACGTCCAAGCCGACGCTGACCTCGACACCCACGCCGACGCCGGGCATGACGCCCACGGCGACATTGGCGGGTTCTTTGGTGTGTTCGGCTCGATGCGGTTTTGGACCTTCTTCGCCGCGTTCTTTGGGCTCACCGGCCTGGTCCTCGACGGCCTGGACCTCGCGACCGAGTACGCCGCGCTCGGCCTGGCGATCGGCGTTGGGTTCACGACCGGGTGGGCCGCCGTCACCGTCATCCGGCGGCTCTCGGCCAACGACACCGGCGTCGTCGCTGGCGTGGGTGACTACGTCGGCAAGTCCGGCGAGGTGCTGATCTCCGCCGGGCCCGGGCGGCTCGGCAAGATCCGCATCGAGCTGATGGGCACCACCGTCGACGTGCTCGCCGAGTCCGACGACGAGCTGATCAGCCGCGGCGAGCAGGCGCTGATCCTCGAGATGCGCGGCAACAAGGCCATCGTCGTCAAATACGAGTCGGCCAGCCGCAACCAATCAGCGCCAGCCGTTCGCGCCTAGCTTGACTACAGGCCGCGCCGTCGTCCCCGGGCGACCGCGGCCTGTCCACTTTCAACTTCACAGATTCCTCTCACCGACCCGAGACTCGCAGGAGAACTCCTTCATGTACCACGCACCGCTATCCCAGCTCTGGGCCCAGTTCGGCGCCCTGGCCCCACCTCTCGCCGAGATCACCCTCCCCGCGGTGGTCGCCACGGCCGGGGCGATCGCCGGCTTCTTCTTGGCCGCGATCTTGCTCATCAAGAACTTTCTACACATCTGCCAGCCCAACGAGGTGTTGATCTTCACGGGTCGCAAGCGCATGGCTGACGGCGTCGACCTCGGCCCCATGGTCATCATGCCGCACGGCCGTGAAGATCAGCCCGAGGTCTTGGCAGGAGGTGGGCGCGGGCGAGCGTGGCGGATCCCGATCATCGAGCGAGTCGACCGCATGGACATGCGCAACCTGTCGATCGACATCGTGGTCGAGAACGCCTACTCGGCCGGCAACATCCCGCTGCAGATCCACGCGATCGCCAACGTCAAAATCCAGTCGGACCCCACCAAGATCCGCAACGCGATCGAGCGGTTTTTGGGTCGAGACCTGCGCGAGATCTACATCGTCGCCCAGCAGACCCTCGAAGGGGCCGTGCGCGAGGTCGTCGCTGACATGACGCCCGAGCAAGTCAACGAAGATCGACTGACCTTCGCCGAGAAGCTGATCGAGAGCGCCGTCAGGGACTTCGACAAGCTCGGCCTCGAGCTCGACACGCTCAAGATCCAGAACGTCGCCGACTCGACCAACTACCTCGACTCGCTCGGCCGCCCGCAGATCGCCAGGGTCCTGCGCGACGCCGAGAACGCCGAGAACCAGGCCCTGCAGGAGGTCACGCAGGCGCAAGCGACAGCCAAGCGTCGCTCGGAGGTCGCCAAGGCCCAGGCCGAAACCGCGATCCTTCAGCAGCGCAACATGCTGGCCAAGGTTCGCGCCGAGCTCGATGGTGAGGCCATGTCGGTCGAGCGCGAGGCCGTCGCGGCAGCCAACACCGCCCGGGCCCAGGCCGAGCAGGAGCTGCAGCGGATCCGCGCCAAGCTCGAGCAGCGGCGCTTGCAGGCCGACGTCGTGATCCCGGCCGAAGCCCGACGCACCGCAGACGCGATCCGAGCCAAGGGCGCCGCGGCGCCCACGGTCGAGAATGGTCGGGCGCTCGTCGAGGTCCTCGAGGCCACGACCGCGGCCTGGATGGCGATGGGCGACAACGCCAAGGAGATCTACGTGATCCAGCACCTCGAGGAGATCATCTCGACGGTGGTCGACCACATGGACAGCATCGAGGTCGGCGAGGTCAACGTGCTCGACCGTGGCGATGGCTCGGGGCTCGCGGCCTACGCGGCCTCGTATCCCCAGACCGTGGCGGCCGTGCTCCGAGCGCTGCGCGAGACGGTCGGGATCGACGTCCCCTCGGTGCTCGCGGGTGACGGCACGCCCGGCGGCAACGGTGGCAACGGAGGAGGCGGCGGCGGCTCGGGGCTCGGCCTCGGGCGCCTCGGCCTCGGCTCCACCAAGCCCGCAGGCGGCGGCCTCAAGCCGCCCAGCATCTCCACTTCGCCTGGTAACCCGCTCGCGCCCAAGGAGCTGTCGTGATGTCCATGCCCCTCGCACTCATCGAACCCGAGGCTCTGGTCGCGCTCCTTGCGATCAGCACCGTCTTCTTCTTCGTCATCGCGCTGATCGCCAAGCGCGTCTACTACGTGTGCCAGCCCAGCGAGGTGCTGGTGTTCTCCGGCCGCCGCCGCGTCGCGGGCAACGGCCGGGTGGCTGGGTATCGGATCATTCGCGGCGGCGGTGCGCTTCGGATCCCGCTGCTCGAGATCGTCGACCGCATGGATCTGACCAACATGATCATCGAGGTCAGGGTCCAAAACGCCTACTCCAAGGGTGGCATCCCGCTCTCGGTTCAGGGCGTCGCCAACATCAAGGTCCCCGGCGAGGAGCCGCTGCTCAACAACTGCCTCGAGCGGTTCTTGGGTCAGTCCCGCGAGGAGATCATGAAGATCGCCCGCGAGACCCTCGAGGGCAACTTGCGTGGCGTGCTCGCGGGCCTGACCCCCGAGCAGGTCAACAAGGACAAAGAGGAGTTCGCGGCCAAGCTCGCCGAGGAAGCCGAGCAGGATCTCAGCCACCTCGGGCTCGTGGTCGACACCCTCAAGATCCAAAACGTGTCCGACGACGTCGGGTACCTCGACGCGATCGGCCGCCAGATCAGCGCGCAGATCCGTCGGTCGGCGCAGATCGCCGAGGCCGAGGCGCGGGCCGAGGCCGCCGAGCAAAAGTGGCGCAACACCATGAATGGTGAGCTGTCCAAGCTCGAGGCCGAGATCGAGATCGCTCGCAAAGAGAACGAGCGGCGGGTCGCCGACGCTCGCACCCGGCGTGACGCGATGATCGCCGAGCAGCTCGCCGAGGTCCAAGCCTCGGTCGCGCAGGCCAACGCCGAGGTCGACACCCAGCAAGCCCGGATCGAGCAGGTCCGCGCGCAGCTCGACGCCGACGTGATCCAGCCCGCCGAAGCGGCGCGCCTGGCCGCCGAGGAAGACGCGAAGGGTGACGCCGCCAAGATCGTCGAGCAGGGCCAGGCGACCGCCAAGGTCTTGACCGAGATCGCCGATCGCTACAACAACATGGGCCGAGCGGGCCGCGACATCCTGCTCATGCAGAAGCTCGTCCCATTGATGACCAAGATGTCGTCGAGCATGGGTCACCTCAAGGTCGACCGGCTCACGGTGCTCGGCAAGGGTGGCGACGGCGGCAGCGGCGACGACGTGGCCGGCAAGCTGATCAACTACAGCGAGCAGATCAAGGCGGCGACGGGCATCGACGTGCCGGCCCTGGTCAAGGCCAAGCTCGGCTAGGGTAGGGGACAGGTTCCCCACACGCAGCGCGGGTGCCCAGCTGGGCGCCCGCGCTCGCGTTTAAGCCGTGGCCAGGCGGACCTCGACCTGAACGCCCGAGAGCGCGGCGACGCCCGAGAGCTCGTCGACCTCGGCTGGGTCCGTGAGATCGTTGATGCTCACCCCCGCGTGTTGATTGGCGACCTGCAAGCGGGTGCCTTCGCGCTTGTGTCCGTACCCGTGGGGCAGGCTCACGACCCCAGGCATCATGTCGTCGCTGAGCTCGAGCGGGACCTCGACCGCACCCACCCGTGACCGCACGCGGACCTGGTCACCGGGTCGCAGCGCCAGCCGCCCGGCGTCGTCGGGGTGCATCAGCAGCGTGCACGCGGGCGTGCCCGCCATCAGCTTGGGCACGTTGTGCATCCACGAGTTGTTGCTGCGGAGCAGCCGGCGTCCGATCAACGTGAAGCGTGGCTCGGCCTCGCTCGGAAGCCGGTTCGCGGCGGCCCCCCGCGGAAAGCTGCGCTCGAGACGACCCAGATCCTCGACGAGCAGCGCGGGCGCGAGCTCGATCCGGCCGCGCTTGCCGGGCAGGCGATCGGGCAGACAGGGCTCGAGCGGACCCAGGTCGACGCCGTGCGGCCGCGCTGCCAGGGCCTCGAGGCTCAGCCCACCCGCGCGCTCACCCAGGAGCGGACGCAGGGCCGCCGGGAGCAGTCGGCCGTGCGGCCCAGCTCGAAGCGCGAGGTCGATCAGGCCGTCGGGGCCGAGCCGCTCGAGCAGCTGATGCTGTCCACGCGCGAGCACGCTGGTGCGACCACGGAGCCGATCGAGGCGCGTCCACAGCCCGTGCAGGATCTGCCAGTCGTGGCGGGCGTCGGGCGGCGGCTCGAACAGCGGCGGCGACCACTTGGCGGTGTTGCGCACGGCCAGCAGGTGGAACACCAGGTCGTAGTGGCTGCGCTCGAGCGGTGAAGTTGGCGGCAGGATCAGGTCCGCGTGCCGCGTGGTCTCGTTCATGTACATGTCGACGCTGACCACGAACTCGAGCCGCTCGAGCGCCTCGCCGAGCGCGGTCCCGGCGGGGGTCGACAGCACCGGGTTGCCCGCCAGCGTCAACAGCCCGCGGATCGGCGCCAGCGGCTCGCCTGCACCCTGGCGACCCTCGTGACCCGCGATCACGTCCTCGGCGAAGCTCGCGACCGGCAGCTCACCACCAAACTCGGGCAGCCCGCGGACCCGGCTGCGCCAGCGCCCGAACGCGCCAGGCCCGACGCCGAGGCCCTTGGGCATGGCGATCGGATCGACGGCCGGGCGCGTGAACATGGATCCCCCGACCCGATCGAGCGCGCCCGTGAACACGTTGAGCAGGTTGATCACCCAGTGCGTCAGCGCGCCGAAGCGCTGGGTCGACGCGCCCACGCGTCCATAGGTGACGCCGCGGTGGGTGACCAGCTCGCGGGCGAGGGCGCGGATCCGATCGGCGTCGACCCCCGTCAGCGCGGCCACCCGCGCGGGCGTGAACCCCTCGACCGCGCGGCGGACCCGATCCGCGCCGTCGACGAACGCAGCGAGCCGGCCAGGCTGCTCTCGGCCCTCGCTCGTGATCACCTGCAGCAGCGCGAGCAACAGCAGCGCGTCAGTGCCAGGGCGCACGAACAGGTGGTCGTCAGCGAGCTTGGCGGTCTGCGTGCGGCGAGGATCGACCACCACCAGCTTGCCGCCCCGCAGCTGGATCCCCCGCAGCCGGCGACGCACGTCTGGCGCGCTCATGATGCTGCCGTTCGAGACCAGCGGGTTGGCGCCGACGATCAGCATGTACTGGGCCCGATCGAGGTCGGGGATCGGCAGCAGCAGCTGGTGTCCAAACATCAGGTGGGCGACCAACATCTGCGGGAGCTGATCGACCGACGTCGCCGAGTAGCGGTGCCGGGTCTTCAGCGCGCGCAAGAACGGCGGCCCATAGAGGACCACCGCGTGGTTGTGGACGGCCGGGTTGCCCAGATAGACCGCCAGCGCGTCGCGGCCGTGCTCGCGCTGGACCCGGTGGATGCCCTCGGCCGCCGCGTCGAGGGCGTCGCTCCACTCGAGCTCGCGCCAGCCGCTGCGGGTGCGCTGCAGCGGGCGCCGAAGTCGATCTGGATCGGCGTGGAGCTGGGCGAGCGCGGGCCCCTTGGGGCACAGGTGCCCGCGGCTGAACACGTCGTCCTGATCCCCGCGGATCGAGATGATCTGCTGACCCTCGGTCTCGATCGCCAGTCCGCACATGGCCTCGCACAAGTTGCAGGTGCGAAAGTGGGTCGCCCGCTCGGTCATGTTCGGGAGTATACGTATGCGCTGTGCGAGCTTCGATGGCCACGCGACCTCGCGCAGGGCCCGTTGGCGCGGGCGCGATGCTGGTGGTGGGTCTGCTCGGGTGTGAGCCCCCGAACGACGGCCCGCGCGAGCGAGCGGACCCGGCCCTGGCTGCGGAGCCACTGACCGACTCGGTCGCGGCTGCGAACTCGCCCAGCGACTCGGTCGTGTCTGCAAAATCGCCTCGCGACTCGGTCGCGGCTGCGAAATCGTCCCGCGACTCGGTCGCGGCGCCGGCCGTGTCGGCGCCGAACCGACCGCAACCCGCACCAGCACAGCAAGCCTCGCCCGCGTGCGAGCTCGTCGAGCCGCCCGCCGGGCTCGTCGATCTTCGCGTCGAGATCCGCTCGGCGATCGTCGTGGCCGGATACCACCGCGCCGACAATTTCACGGGTGCGCCGCTGCCCGGCTACGAGGCGGCGGGTGCGTGGCTCGAAGCCGAGGCCGCCGAGGCCCTGGCGCTGGCGGCGTCTCGGCTCGAGGCCGACGGTCTGCGGCTGATCATCTACGACGCGTATCGCCCCCGGCGCGCGAGCCAGGCGATGGTCGACTGGTGCCGCGCCAACGCCCGCGAAGATCTACTCACGGACGGCTGGGTCGCCGCGCGCTCGGTCCACGGACGCGGGCGCGCGATCGATCTCGGCCTCGCGCTGACCGACGGAACCGTGTTGGACATGGGCTCGCGCTGGGATCAGTTCGATCCGACCAGCTTCTTGCGTGGGGTCGAGGGCCCGCTGCTCGAGCGTCGGCTCGAGCTGCGGGCGGCGCTGGTCCGGGCCGGGTTCACGCCCTACTCGCGCGAGTGGTGGCACTTTAGCTTTGAAGCCGACACACCCGCGCCGGTCCGTGATCGGCCTTACGCGTGCCGTGAGCCGGGCTGAGCTACGGCTCGTCGCTGGTCCCGGCCGAGCGCGCCGATTTTGCGTCGGGTGACGCAGGCGGTGGATCGCTCGTGGCTTCGCCCTCGGCGAGGATCTGCTGGTAGAGCTCCTCGCGGAACACGTCGAGGCCCTCGGGTGCCGAGATCCCCAACCGCACCTGTCGACCACGAATCTCGCGAACGACAATCTCGATGTTGTCGCCGATGCGAATTTTCTGGCCGGCCTTCCTCGTTAGCGTCAGCATGCTGCCCTCCCTGGCGGCGTGTTCGAGTGCTCACCCACGGTCTGGTGGGTGGCTCCGACTCGGTCGGTAGAGCTACGATCGCACGCCCACGGGGGGGTGCAATCACACCCGAGCAGTTTTTCGGGCCAAACCCCGCTTTTTATCGATGTGGACACGGCGCGGGTGACTCCGCCCTTGATCAAGAGATCAGTGCGGGAGCGCCGAGTTGGCGCATCCACCGGGTAATCCGGGTCACTCGGGCGGCGTGAAGTCGTCGCAGGTCGTGTCGATGATGTCGACCGCGGCCTGGAAGAAATCATCGTAGTCGGGGGCGCAGATCGAGCCAAAGAACCCGCGGTCGCCCCATGAGTCGAGGAAGGCCCGCAGTCGTGCCGACGTCTCGGCGCCGCCGTTGCACTGCGCGTTGGGCAGATCGTCATCGCCGAACAGGCCGAGCACCACGATCGCGCTCTCGTCTCCGTTCTTCGCGTCGATCAGCGCCTGGCGCCAGGTATCGACGTTCCCGCTGGAGCCGTCGCCGGGGTCGTCGTTCTCGTCCGTGATGAAGGTGACGACCAAGATCGCGTCATCGCGCAAGAAGTCGTAGTTGCAGGTCCCCGCAGCGCCGACGCCGGAGACCGCGGCGGCCATCGCCTCCATCGGGCGCTCGGGGTCGTCGGTCGAGTCGGTGCCGACCCGCGCGGCGCACTGAAACGCGCCCGGCAAGTTGGGCTCGGCGTCGGTCATGAAGCGCTTGCCGTTGACGAAGTTGCAGTTGGCGTTGCTCGCGTTGGCGCCCTTGGGCCAGGTCACGCCCGCGCCGAGCACGTCCTCGCATTGAGCCGGCTGCGTGACGCCGCATTCGTAGCCCACGCACAGACCGGGCAGCGGGAATGCACACAGAAACGGGCAGCCTGCGTAGACCCACGCGTCCGTGTCGATCACCATGATGTGGTAGTCCTGTGCGGCGTCGAGCGTGCTGCTGATCGAGTTGATGAAGCTCGGGAACGAGGCCGCGAGGTTGTCCTGCTCCTCGAGCATCGAGCCCGAGTTGTCGATGACGAACAAGAAGTCGACCTTCTGGCAGCCGTCGCCGTCGCCAGCGTCGCCCGCCGTGGCCATGCCTTCGTCGTTGCCGATCACGTCGAGCTTGGGGCCGGAGTCGCCGTCACCGCCCGGGTCGCCATCGCCGTCGCCGTTGCTGGGATCTCCATCCCCATCACCGGAGCCCGTGTCGCTGACGCTGTCGTTGCCGTTCGTCAGCGTGCCCGCGCTGAGGGTCACGTAGTTGTAGGTCTCGCCGCTGTCGTTGTTGCCACAGGCGACGCAGATCAACAGCAAAGGCAGGGTAACAAACAGCTTTCGGGTCATTGAGGGCTCCACGCGGGCAAGGCAAGCAACTGACGCACACTATCACGCCTGTCCTCGGGGTGGGGATCACTCGAAGCGCACATTCGCTCTGCGCATGCGCCGGAATCCATACGGTTCGATTGGACGACCAAGAGCGGTCGGAGCGGACCGTTCAGGCGTCCAGGGGCGTATTCGTCCGTAGACGAACGCCCCAAGGTCCCAAAAGTGAGCGGAATCTGGGAGCCCGCTTACAACCCTTACAACGGACGCAAGCTGCCAGACGCCCAGAGAGTCCCCCCACGCGTGACATCTCCCGCATTGTGGGCCTTTGCCGCGGAAATTAGGAACTGGCATGGCGTGTGCTGAACGGAGACGTCAGCGCGGCGAAGCCCGCAGGAGAACAACCCATGACGTCGAACCCCTCATTGACATTGTTGATTGCTGCGCACGATCCCACCCAGGGCGCCGCATTGGCCGAGATGGTCCAAAACCTCCGGCCCGGGGTTCAGGTCGTGCAGTTCGGCGAGGGCGAGGGCGCGGGCGAGGTTGGGGGCGAGGTGACATTGGCAATGGTGGTGGAGCAGGGCGGGGACGAGCAACTCGGTGAGCTGTCGTCACGGGTTCGGGCCCGCCACCCGGGGATCTCGTTGGTGGTGATCGCAGCTCGCTTCGACGACCGCGCGATCGACATCGCCGCGCAGGTCGGGGCGGCCGCGATCGTCCCGAGTCCGTGCGAGCCAGGGGCGCTGTTGCGGGTGCTCAAGACCCAGGAGCGAAAGATCGACTTCTCCGGTCGCTGCGGCGCCGTCGAGACCGGTGAGCTGCTGCGACTGCACGCGTCGGCGCTCAGCAGCGGGATCCTGCACCTGCGCGTGGGTGAGCGCTCGGGCGCCATCCACCTCGAAGATGGACAGCCAGTCCATGCTCACTGCGAAGGGATGCGCGGTCCAGATGCGGTCCGCGAGCTGCTGAGCTGGACCGGCGGAAAGGCCACGTGGATCGCGGGGCGCAGCGCCAGCGCGCGCACGATCGTCGGTCGCATCGAGGGCCTGCTCGAGCGCGAGCTCGGAGACGCCCAGCGCAGCCGCGACCTGCTCGACGAGGCCCCGCTCGATGTGCTCGACAAGATCCAGCGGCTCGCGCAGACCCCGGACATCCTCGCCGCGTACTTGCTGCGCAACACGGAGATCATCGCGGGCACCAACGACTCGACCCTCGACGAGGTCGTCGTCGGTCGCGCCCTGGCCCGGCTCGCGCAGGTGTTCCACGACATCGAAGACCAACAGGGCGACGGCGCGGGCTCGGAGATCCAGGCGACCGTCGGTGAGCACCGCCTGGTCGTCGATCGGCTCGGTCCGAGCCGGCTCGGGTTTCAGGTCGGCGTCGTCGTTCGCCAGGCGACGCCGGTCTGCAAGAGCCTGCGACGATTGCTGCGGCAGATCGATCGCAGCTTCCGCAAGTCGCTCGCGGCCTCGGCCCGCAAGCAGGCGGCCGCGGGGTCGGGCTCGAGCGGCAGCGGATCGTCTGGGGCCGGGCCCGCGTCATCCGGGCCGCTGGACGCCGACACGCGCGAGACGACGGGACTGCGGGTCGCCTGACCAGGCGCGCGGCGGCTTCGCCCGCGTCAGCGCGCGGGCGGCAGTCGCAGCCGTGACGCCCGAGTGAGTCGCTCAGAGCTTGTACGCGCGGGTCTCCGGGGTCTGCAGCACGATCGGCCGCGGCTTGCCTGCGTCGAGCCGGGTCGCTCCCTCAAAGCCGGCTTCACGGCGCGGGACCATGGTCGTGATCATCGTCGTGCCATCGTCGAGGATCTGCACGTTGGTCGGGGAGTCGACGACCTCGCCGCCCGCGTAGTCGAAGCTGATGACCTCGCCGCTGCTGAAGAACTCGGCCTCGCGGGCGCCGTGGGTCGTGGACCACTCCTCGCTGCCGTCCTTGAACAGCAGCCCGATCAGCACCTCGCCGTCGTCTGACGGACCTTCGTCGGGCGCGGCGCCCTCGTAGTCCCAGCTCGTCAGGGTGCGGATCCGGTTGTAGGCCTTCGACCAGCCCCAGTCCGAGACCCAGGTCGGCGAGCAGTAGGTCATGAACTCCCAGGATGCGGTCGGGCTATGCAGCTTGAACAGCCGGATCCCAAACCCCCACACGCCGATCACACCGTCCGTGTACGGATACGAAGGGTCGGTCCCGGCGGCGTCCCCGTTGGCGCAAAAGATGTGCGCGCGGCCATGGTTGTGGCCGAGCTCGTGGACCATCGTCTCGTAGTGGTAGGTGCCGGTCTTGTGCCACAGGCCGGAGGACACGCGCTCGTAGGCCGCCGACTTGGTGTCGGTCGCGAGCCCCGGCGCGATCCCACCCGCGCCATCGATGCCGCCCGTGCAGGCGTCGACGAGCGCGTAGTAGTAGACGTTCGGAGCGGCCAGGTCGACGTCCCGGAGCTCCCGCAGCGGCTGCCACAGCTGCGCCAAGCTGGTGAGCGTTTGGTTCCACTCGATCGGCGAGTCGCGCCGGAAGTCCATGATCACCCGCTCGACCGGATACTGCTCGTGCAGGTAGTCGAGGAACTTCGTCTCTTCCTCTTCGGTGATCTCCCCGGTGTTGGTGTTGCAGCCCGGGACCTCGTACTTGACGGGGACCAGCACGACCTTCAGCTCGGCCGGCTCGCTCTGGACCCCGATCTGCTGGAGGCCGTCGAGCGGCGACTGGGTCACCGTCGTCGACTCGCGCTGGTCCTCGAAGCCGGGCCCGGCCTCCCACAGCGACAGCTGATACTTGATCCCGGGCGGGAACTCGTCGGCCAGCAGCGGGAACGTGAACGCGCGCTTGAGGTCGCCCGCGTACGAGGGCGAGTCGATGAAAATGTCGAGCTGCTTGGTCGTGCTGGTGCCGTCGGGGAACTCGAGCTCGAGCCGACCAGTGATGTTGCGATCGACCCAGTCCTCGGGGATGTCCCAGAACCCACGCAGCAAGGTGTCGCGGTTGGCGACCACGAATGTATTGCGGTCTTCAGGCCCAACCCACACACCAGCCACCGCGATCGGGACGTCGACGGCCTGGTTGACGACCACGTGCGACAAGATGATGTCGCCCCGCGCAGGGATCGGCTCCCACGGCTCGCCCTCGTCGGTGCCGCTGTCGCTGTCGCTGTCGCCGGCGCTCAGGGCGGTGGTGGTGTCGGTGCCAGGATCTGTCTCACAGCCACCGAGCAACATGCTCATCCCCAACAAGGTCAGCCCACATGAGGGGGCGCGTCGCATGGTGCTCCAGTTCAACGCTCGCATCTTCACCTTATACACCGCTGGAGGTCCGGGTCGGCACGCATGTGGTGCCAGTTGTCGCGCTGTTGCCCTCGAGGTCATGGAGCGAAGCGGCGCCCCAGATCACACACTAGCGAGCCCACTCCGGCGCGAAATCGTAGCTGGCGACACCCACGCAGTTCTAGTAGATTCGGCATCCAGTCCCGGATCAGGTCACGATCTTTGTCACCAGGGCACGTGGTCTCCCCAGCTGGTCCGACGCCAGGCGAGAATTGGAGCGCGAATTTTGCGCACGCCCACGCTTCCGCTCATCCTCTCGTGTTCGCTGCTCGGATCGGTCGCCTGTGGCGTCGGCGCTGGCGAGCTCGGCGCTGCACAGGAGTCCGCGGGCAGCGCTGAGCGTGACACATCCGGGGAGGCAGAGGAGGGCGATCCGATCCCGGCCGGCGGGATCTCGATCGTCGAGGTCGAGCTCAATCAGGGCACGCGGGTTCCGATCGGCGTCGGTGGAGACTGGATCGATCTGGACCAGCGGTCGAACACGGCGATCGCCGCACGCGACGCGGTGATCCGCGTGCACTACAGCGTCGACGCGGACTGGGTGCCGCGCGAGGTCGAGGCTCGGCTGTCGCTCATGCGCTCGGACGGCTCGAGCGAGTCACTCGCGGATGTCCGCATGGTCGAGGGCAGCTCGCAACGGGGCGATCTCGACGGGCCGTTCTTGTTTCGACTCGAGAGCGACGACGGACAGACCCAGGCCGGCGCGCAGTTCCAGGTCGAGCTGTGGGACCGGCACCCGAGCGCTGGCGAGAGCTTCGAGCTGCGCACCTGGACGAGTCCGGCCGCCGGACATCGCCCGATCGGCTTCGAGGCGGTGCCGCTGCAGCTCGACCTGGTCATGGTCCCGATCGAGTACCAGGGCGAGGTCGTGGCGCTCGACGAGGAGCTGCTGCTCGGGATCGTCGGCAACCTCTACGAACAAAACCCGGTGACCCAGATCTCGTGGGAGGTGCACGAGCCCGTGCCCCATGCTGGCCAGCTCAACAGCCTCAGCTCGCTGCTGCCGGTCATGGCCCAGCTGCGCAGCGACGAGGGCGCTGATCCCAACGCCTACTATCACGCGCTGATCGACGTGGGCAGCCAGTCTCTGGGCGGCGTGTTCGGGATCTCGTACGGAGCCAACGACACCAAGGACGACGCCGGCAGCCGGGTCAGCGCGACCGTGGTGTGGAGCATCGATCCCACCATCGCAATCGAGACCTTCACTCATGAGATCGGCCACGCGCAGGGCCTGGGCCACGTGGCGTGTCCATCGGCGGTCGCCGACGATCCTGATCCGAGCTTTCCCAACTCGAGCGGACAGATCGGTGATTGGGGGTTCGGGGTCGAGCGCATGCAGGTGTACGACCCGGCCGAGGTCTACGACTACATGAGCTACTGCGGCCCGAGCTGGGTCTCGGACTGGACCTGGCGGCGGACCTACGCGCGCATTGAGACCCTGACCGCCTGGGACTTTGAAGGGGCCGGGCCGGGCCAGCTGCTGGTTGGTGCCGTCCAGGCTGGCCGCGACGCGGAGCCAAGCTGGGTGTGGTGGACGATGCCCGGCGGTGTCGATGCTCGCCGTCGGTCGAGCACCGAGCGGTTCGAGTTCGAGACCTCCGAGGGCGCCCGCGTCGTCTCGTACGCCGACGTCGCGGAGCTCAGCGATCGGCAGACTCGCTGGGTCAAGGTGCAGCTCCCCGTCGATGTCGGTGAGCTGACCTCCATTCGATATGTGGGACGCGATCAGGCGGTGTCGATCGACCCAGCGGTGTTGATCCGCGCAGACTGAGCCCGCCCGCCGGATCACTCCATACACAGCTCGCGCTCGCGGGCGGCGGACACGGGATCTTCGGCGAGCGCCGCGAGGTCGCAGTGGATCGCGGGGATGAACGGGTTTTGTCGCACGGCCCGCGCGAGCGCGACGCGGGCCCCCGCGTCGTCGCCGGTCAACCGCCGCGCGCGGCCCTCGGCAGCGGCGAGGTTGGGGTTGTCGGGATCATCCGCGCCCGCGATCAACAGCAGCGGCAGGGCATCCGCGGCGCGATCGAGATCCAGGTAGAGCTCGCCCAGGCGCCGCGCGAGCTTGGGATCGTTGCGCGCGGATCGATCGGCGGCGCGGGCCTGCTCGTACTCGATCACGGCCGCCGCCGTGTGCCCGCGCAAGCTCAGCAGCACGCCGAGCCGCGCGTGCTTGCGAGCCTTGCCGCCGCCGAGGTGCGAGAACACGTCACCGTGCAGGCTTGGATCTTCGCCGGGGTCCTCGTCGCCGTCGCGGAACGCCATGCCGGGTAGGGGACCGCTCGGGGTCGCGCCCGCGGTGCGCGTGCGCATGGTGGTCTTCCAGACCGCGAAGAAGGCCTCGAAGTCGTCGCCCCAGGCGTCGGCGAACGCCTGCTTGGCGTCGACACCTCCGGCGATGTCGTCGAGCATCGAGGCGAGGACCGTCGGCCCGCGCTTCTCCTCGAGCAGCCCCAGCATCGTCTCGGCCTCGGCGTAGGCGAGCGCGGCGAGCTCCTGGCTGGGCAGCATCGCGACGGAGGGATGCATCTGCTCGAGGGTCACGAGCTGGTCCGCCTCGATCGCGTCGAACAGCAGCTTGCGGACGCCGGGCTCGAGCTGCTGGGCCTGATCCAAGGCTGCAGGTGATCGCCAGCGCGTCTCCATGAGCTTGGCGAGGCCCTCTTGCATCCACACGGGCGCCGCGTTGTTGCTGCGCATGGTCACCAGGTAGTGCACGTATTCATGCACGGCCGTGTCGAGCCAGCCGTAGCCGAACAGCATCACGCGTGGGCTGATCATCATGATCCGCCGGTACTTGCAGATCCCCACGGTGCCGGTCGTATAGATATTCTCCAGGGTCAGCGGGGTGACCAGCGCGAGCTTGCCGGGGGCGTCGTAGATCTCGAAGCGGATCGGGTGATCCGGGTGAACGCCGATGTCCTCGCCGAGCTCGTCGAACGCCGCGGCCATCGCCTCGAACAGGTAGGGCGCGAGCAGCTCGTCGCGCGGATCGGCGAACACCGCCTCGAACCGGCCGTCGTCGCTGCGGAGCGTGGTTGCGTCACCCAGCGCGAGCTGGGCCCCGCGCGCGACGTCGAGGTAGTAGCTCGCGCGGGCGGTCACAGGGTCTTGCGCGCTCGCCGAGGCGCCCGCGACCACGCCCGAGAGCACGCTCTGGGCCTCGGGGTAGCGCGCGGCGTAGATCTCGATGATCCCGGTTGCGAGCTGGCGCTCGCGCGGGTCGGTCAGCGCGTCTCGGCGCCGACCGGCGGCCGCGAGGTCCCAGGTGTCGACGCTGACCATGAACCCGGCGAACCCGTCGCTGAGCTCACGCGGCGCCCTCGAGTCCGGCGTCACCGCGGGCTCGGATGACGGCGCCGACTGAGGAGGCGAGGCCAACGCCGGCGGCTGCGAGCACAGGCCAACGCCGATCAACGCGGTCAGGCCAGCCCGACGCAGCCGCGCGCCGCGGCGGCGACCTTCGAGCCTGGGTGGCAGGGATTTGGCAGCGGGGCTCATCGCAGCAGCTCCTCATAGTAGCGCTTGGTGTCCTCGTCGAACCCGTCGCGGTCGCCCTCGCGCATGGCCTCGACGACTTGATCGCGCAGCGAGCGGTCTCGCTCGGCCTCGGTCGAGGCGTCGCCCCCGTCGCGCGGCGGGGGCGGAGGTGAGCTCTGCCGCAAGCTGTCAATTGCCTGCTGAAGCCCGCCCCAAGCGGCCTGCTCACCGTCGAGGGCGCCGTCGAGGGCCGCGTCGTCGAGTGACTCACCGGCCCGGCGCATGGCTTGATCGGCGCGCCGCATCGCCTCGCGGCCTGGCGCGGGGAGGACGTTCGCGGCCGGATCGTCGAGCAGTCGCTTGGCCCGCTCGCGCAGGGCTCGCTGCCGCTCGGCCAGCTCAACCGAGCGCTCGGACAGCCGCCGACCCGGACCCTGGGCATCGCCGGGACCGACGACGTCGTCGGCGTCCGGCAGCGGCTCGAGCAGCTCGCTGCGCAGTCGCCCGGCTCGATCGCCGAGCTTGCGCAGGGCTCGGGCTTCGGCCTCGCCTGGCTGGGTTCCCGCCTGCGCGCGCTCGAGCGCCTCACTCGCCGCGGCGGCGCCCTCGAACAGCTCGAGCTGGGTCGCGTCGCCGGCTTGGGCGGCGGCTTCGAGTGACTCGAGGGCCTCGCGGGCGTCCTCCAGCGCGCGGCGCCCCTCGCGAGACAGGTGCGTGTCGTCGATCTCTTCGAGCGTCTCCCGCAGCTGCTTGGCCTGCTCGCCCGCGCGCTCGCCCGTGCCTGGCTCGGCGCGCTGATCACCGACGGCGTCCCGCCACTGCTCGCGCAGGCGTCGGGTCTCGCCGCGCATGCCGGTCTGCTCGTCCTGCAGGCGGCTCAGCTCGCGCAGCATCTTCATGCGCTGGCGGTCCTCCTCGGACAGCGCGGGCGCCTCGCTCTCGGCCCCCTGTTGCTGGACCTGCTCTCGCAGCGTACGGATCTCGTCGAGCTGCGCGCGAGCCTGCTCGAGCGCCCCCTCCACGTCCCCGCGGGCGAGCTGCTCGAGCAGCTCTTGGCTGCGCATCCGCTCTTCCATGGCCTTGAACGCGTCGAGGTTCATCCACTCTTCGCCGAGCTCCTTGCGCAGCTGCGCGCGGGCCTGCTGAACCCGGCCCATGTCCTCGCGGATCCGCTGCTCGAGCTGCTCGATCTCGGGGCGCACCGACTCGTCACCCGACGCGAGCTGCTCGAGCTTCTCGACCAGCTTTTGCTGAGACGCCTGCAAGCGCGCGACCAGGGTCTCGATGTGGGCGATGATCTGGCCGTCGACGAGATCATCGAGGCGGATGATCTCGTCCTCGAGCTGCTCGCGCTCGCGCTGATTGTGGGGCCCGAGCTTGCGCAGCAGCGGCGCTCGCTCGTCCTCGCGCTCACGCTCGACCTGGCCGACCGGCGAGGCGGGGAGCTGGTCGAGCAGCGTGGCCTCCTCGCGGTGCAGCGCCAGCAGTCGCTCGTGGATCGCCGCGAGCGTCTCGACCTCGCGCTCGGGGATCATGGTGTCGACGGCCAGCGCATCGACGGCCCCGGCGATCATCGTCAACAGCGTCGCGGCGCCCTCGTGCAGCTCGTGGGCGGTTCGCAGCTTGCGGGCGAGGCTGACCTCCTGATCGAGATCGGAGAACGCCGAGGTCGTGAGCCGGGCCGCGAGCATGTCGACCGCCGCGTCACGGATTGCCTGCAGATCCCGGATGTTGGCCGCGTGCTCGGCCTCCTCGTCGTGCAAGAGCAGCTGCTGCCGGGCCGAGGCCGCGACCTTGCCCGGGCCGTCGACCAGCGGTGTGAGCCCGAGCCCGGGATCGTTGTCGCGGACCTCAATCCAGTAGCTGACGGCGCTGCGCTGCTCGGTCGGGATCGCCGACAGATCCCAGGTGGTTCGATGGCGCCACGTCCGAGATGTCCGAGAGGTTCGAGAGCCGCCGCCAGGAGCCCTGCCGGCCGGCAGGCGGTGGCGCTCGAGCTCGCCCTCGGCCGTGAGCAGCTCATAGACGAGCTCCGCGCCGACGAGGCCAAAGTCATCGCGGGCCGAGAACCGCAGCTCGACCCGATCGGTCTCGGTGACCTCGCGCTGGCCCGCTGGCAGCGGCAGCAGCTCGACCTCCGGCAGCGCGTCGGGCTCGAGCTCGATCCGCATCGGCGGCGAGCGACGGGCAGCGACGGCCAGCGCCGCGGGGTCGTCCTCGTCGGTGTCGTCGAGCAGCGCGACGACCCAGCTCCCCGCGCCGCGAACCGTGAACTGCCCGGTCCAGCGCCGCTGCTCGGGTGGACCCACGCGCGCGAGCTCGATGACTCGAGTCGCCAACTCGGAGGCCAAGTCGGACGACGACTCAGCGGCCGGCCCCGGAGCCAGCTCCAGGCGATCGTGGGTGAGCACCAGTCGCACTGCGTCCGCATGCCCGGCGGCCTCGAGCTCGAGCGTGATCTGGGTGCCGGCGGGGGCTCGGATCGTGCCGCTTGGGTTTTGCACGCGACGATCAGGCCGCCAGGTGTGCTCGGGATAGTCGAGCACCAACACCAGGGAGCTCCACACCGGCTGGGGTGGGGGTGGCGGCCGGGCGTCGGTGCCCGCGAGCAGCACCGCGACTCCACGGACGCCGACGGGATGCAGGACGAGCCCGACCAGCACCGCGCTCGCGACCACGGCCCCGAGCGCTCGAGGTGCCCGCCGTGGGGGTGGGAGCGCCAGCTTGGCGTCGAGATCCAGGGTCGCCACGCCGACCCGCCGGACATAGGCAGCGGCGAGCTCGGGCGAGAAGCTGGGATCTGCGTCGCTGTGGTCGAGGACCTGCCACAGCTGGGTCGCGCCGAGCAGCTCGTGGCGAAGCACGCTGTCGCGCTCGCGCTCTTGCGCGGTCGCCACTCGGCGCAGGGGCCCGGGCGCCCCGGCGATCGATCGCGCGAGCGTGACGAGATCTGCGGGCGGACCCACGACCGTCCGAAACCGTCGGATCCGCCCGCCAACCAGCGCGCCCAGCCCGAGCGCCCCGCCCACCACACCTGCTGGCGCGCCGATGTCACCGCGGAGCGTCAGCGCACAAAAGCCGATCACCGCCGCCGCCCAGGCCAGACCCAGCAACCCCGCGTCGACCACCAGGGAGATCGCCGCTCGCCGACGCGCCACACGACGGACGTCGAGCAGGTAGTCGCGGAGCAGCTGCGCCTCGGCGAGGATCATCGAGAGGTCCTATATAGACGAGCCTCGGGGTATAAGGAATCATGCCGCTGCCTCCGCTCCCTCGCACGCGATCCGAACGGATCTTGTGGAGCGTGCTCGAGGAGCACTTCGAAGACGCGCAGTACTTGTTCTTGGGCTGGGAAGACGGGCTGGACCGGGCCGACACGTCACTGCGTGAGCTCGCGATCGGGCCGGAGCGGCGCTTCGCGGCCCACGTGCGTGGCTTGGTCCACGGCGGGATCCCGGTCGTCGAGCGGCTCTTGTTTCCTGCGATCCGTGCAGCGGGCGCCGAGCAGGCGTTTGACGAGCGGGCCCAGCGAGCCACCGCGGCGCTGTCGATCCTGGCGCAGGGCGTGCCCGGCACCGAGCGCTTGATCGCGGCGGCGACCGAAGAATTGGCGCCCGAGTCGGCGGCTCACCTGCATCGGGCTCTGCAGCTGTGGGACGCACCCGGGTCCGATCGCGCGTTGTGGGAGGCGAGCCTGCGCACCGACGCGAATTCATGGCCAGCGTGGCTGCGAACGTTCGCTATTCGGGGCCAACCGGCCGACGAGAACATGGTCAACTTCTGCCTGCGCGGTGATCGAGCCGCGGTGTTGGCCGCGCTCGCGGTCGTGCCCGACATGGCGGCCAGCGTCGGTGATCGGGTCCACGACGTGCTCGAGTACTTCCTGGGCAGCAGCGACACCGAGGTGAGGGTCGCCGCGTTGCGGGCGGGGCTGCAGGTCGGCAGTCACCGGGCCTGGGGTCTGTGCCGGGAGTGGTTCGAGTCGCCCGCCGTCCCACCTGCGATCATCGAGCTGATCGGCGTGATCGGCAGCGCCGCAGATCATCAGGCGCTGATCAAGAGCGTCGTCGACGGTCACATCAGCGAGGCCCGGGTGTGGGCGCTGGGGTTCTCCGGCCGCCCGTACGCCGCGCACCTGTGCATGCAGCTGCTGCGTCACCGCGATGAACGGATCGTGCGTCTCGCGTTCGAGGCATTTTGTGCGATCACCGGGCTGCCGAGCGACAGCCCCCAGGTCGTCGTGCCCGAGCTGCGGCCGGGTGATCGGGACCTCGCGGATCCAGACGGCGAATTCGCGGCCAAAGAAGCCGCCCTCGACGCGGCGGTCGAGGCTGACGCCGCCGCCGGCCTCGACCCTGGCGTGCGTCGGCTCCCGCTGCCCAAGCCCGAGGCGGTCGAAGCGTGGTGGTCCGCCGCGAACAGCCGCTTCGATCCGCGTCGACGATTCTGGTCGGGGCGTGTCGCCAGCCTCGAGGTCGCGCGCAGCGTGTACGTCAACGGCCCTAGTCGGCGCCGACACCTGCTTGGCTACGAGATGACGCTGCGAACCCGCTCGCGCGTGCAGCCGAGCACCCGCGCGTTCGCGGCCCGCCAGCTGCGTCAGCTCAACGCGCTCGCCGAGTCGACCATCGATCCACAGCGGGGCTACCTCGACATCTGAGCCACATTGAGCCACATGGGTCCGATCGAAAACCTCTCGCCCTACGGGTTCGCCTGTCTGCCCAACGTCGATCGTCACGGCCAGGAGATCGTCGTCGTGGCTGTCGCCGCCCACTTCGAGCTGCCCCGACCCGGGCGCGTGCATCGGGGCCCGCTCGTTCGCTGCGAGCAGCAGCCGCCCCCCCACTTCGACGACGTGTACTGGGGCGATCCGGCGACCACGAGCCTGCGCTACGAGGGCCAGAGCGCCTACTCGCGGCCGGGCACAGACGTGTACCTCAGCGGCAGCGCGCACGCGCCCAACGGTCGACCGGTCCGGCAGCTCAACGTGGATCTCGGCGTTGGACCCTGCCGCGTGCGCGCGCGGGTCACCGGAGATCGTGTGTGGGTCAGCGCCGGGGGCACGCTGCGTGCGTCGCCCCCCGCACCCTTCGTGCGCATGCCCTTGGTGTGGGAGCGGGCCTACGGCGGCGGTGACATCGACGCCGGACCGCGGGGCTACGAAGCTCGCAATCCGCTCGGCGTTGGGCTGTACGCGAGCGTCGAAGCGGCCACCAACGCGGCCTTGCCCAACATCGAGGACCCGCGCACACCGGTCGGGGAGCCCGGGTCTCGACCGCGGCCGATCGGCTTCGGACCGGTCGCGCGGCACTGGCTTCCCCGCGCGAGCTTCGCCGGGACCTATGACGATCACTGGAAGCGATCACGCGCGCCGCTGTGGCCTGACGACCTCGACGAGCGCTTTTTCTTGGCGGCTGCGCCCGGCTTGAGCGCGATCCCACACCTGCAAGGTGGCGAGTCGGTCGTGATGTCTGGCGTCCACCCCGAAGGTGGCTTTGGGTTCGTCCTGCCCACGCTCCGGCTCAGCTGCAAGTCGGCGTTTCGCGGCGGCGTCGAGCGGGTCGGCCTGCGATTTGACGCGCTGATCCTCGAGCCAGACGAGGGCCGCGTCAGCCTGATCTTGCGGGCCAACGTACAGCTCGGCCGCGGCGCCGAGCATCGCCACTCGCTGGTGCGGGCCCTCGAAGCGTGGGAGCCGATGCCCCCGATCGCGCAGGCGCAGGCCCCCGCGCGAAACGTGAAACCGAGGGAGGCCCGGTCATGAGTCGAGCACCTGTCGCGGTGATCGGCGTGGGCGTGTGCACCTCGCTCGGGCTCGACGCCGAGAGCTCGCTCGCGGCGGTCGAGGCCGGGCTGTCGCGCATGGTCGAGACCCAGGCGTTTGGCACGGGCGACGCCTCGGCCGTGTGCGCGCCGCTCGAGCTGCTTGGGCTCGACACCGCTCGCGGACGCCGTCTGCACTGGCTGGCCGGGACCGCCTACCTCGATCTCGTCCGGCGGTTCCCCGACTGGAAGCGGGTCGATGTCCCGCTGCTGATGGTCGGACCCGAGCCCAGCGCCGATCACGACGCGCCGCGTGACTTCATGATTACCCACCTGCGCGAGCTCAGCGACGCCGCGGTTCCGCGCCCGATCGGCGACTTTTGGATCGCTGGCGGTCGCGGCGGGTGGTTTGACGCGTGCGCGCGGGCGATCGCGCTGCTGCACGGGGGCGAGCGCATGGTGATGCTCGGCGCGGTCGACAGCGACTGCGATCCCGCCTCGCTGCTGCGCCTGTCCAAGCGCGGCGCGCTGCTGGGCGACGACAACCCCCAGGGTCGGATCCCCGGTGAAGCCGCGGTGTTCGTGTTGCTGGCCCGGTCGGAGATCCCCCGCCAGATCAAGGCCCGCCCGTCGGCGTGGATCGGCGCGGTGCAGCGCGGGCGCGAGTCGAACCATCTGCTGCAGCCCAAGTCTTCGCTCGCCCACGGGCTCACGCGCGTGTTCGAGCAGCTGCGCGAGACCCATCCAAATTGGCGGGCCGACGCGGTGTACTCGGGTCAACCCACCACCAACTACTGGGGGCGCGAGTTCAAGCTGGCCTCGCTGCGCCACGCCGAGCTGATGCCCGAACCCATGCGCTACGCCAGCCTCCACGACGAGCTGGGGGACTGCGGCGCCGTGAGTGCGCCCCTGCAGCTCGCGTTCGCCAGCCTCCGATTCTCGCGCGGGGACGAGCGTCAACGTGTTCTGATCTACGCTGAGTCGGACGACGGCTCACTCGGCGCCTGCTTGGTCGAGGCAGGCGAGAAAGCCAAACCCTGAACTCATGAGCGTCTACGCCAACAGCCTCTCGATCGTCCACCAGGGCGACGGCAAGACCCACACCTGCCCGATCCCCGACGTGTGCAAGACCCCGTCGCCCGCGGGCCCGGTGCCGATCCCCTACGTCAACGTGGCGATGAGCTCGAACCTGTCGGGCGGCAGCACCACCGTCAAGATCCAGAGCTGCTCGGTCGCGCTGGAGTCGTCGAGCATCGCGATGAGCTCGGGCGACGAGGCCGGCACCGCGGGCGGTGTGATCTCGTCCAAGAACATGGGCAAGCTGTCGTGGAGCACCTCGAGCCCCAACGTGAAGTTCGAGGGCAAGGGCGTGGTCCGGTTCACCGACGTCGCCGGCCACAACGGCAACCAGGACAACACCTTCACGCTGGTCGTCGGGGACGTCAACGTCGCGTACCCGTTCGAGAGCCCCGACGATCTGTGTCCCAACTGCGGCGAGAAGGCCAGCGCGCACGAGTCGGACAACTTCCCGCTGCCCGAGAGCGAAGACAGTCAAAAGTCCGCCGAAGACTTCTCCAACGTGATCCTCGCCGGCGAGACGACCGGTGGCAAGCAGGGCATGGTCGGGGCCCTGGTCTGCGAGTGCCCACCCGACGCGACCAAGCACACCTACGTCGCGGTCGCGGGCCAGCCCTCGGGGCCGAGTTCGTTCAAGGGCTGGGCGGGGCTCGCGAGCGCGGCCGGCATGACCCCCGCGGTCAACGTCGCGCCCAAAGATCCCATGACCGTTCGGACCGCGCGAGGGACCGAGGTCGCGCTGCGCAAGCCGATCGACGGCAAGCACCCGCCGGGCCAGTGCGCCGCCCAAAAAATGATCATGACCGCGCTCGACAACGGCTGTAAGCCGACGTCGATGACCGAGACCTGGGCTCGCCGCGACAAGGGCCACGTCACCGGTCACTCGATCCCGTCGTGCCCGTCGTGCAAGGACAACATCGCCGCGATGCTGTGCCCAAACCCGCGCGAGGGTGAGGCGACCTGATGGCGGACCCGGCCGCTGTCGCCAGGGCCAAGATCGACGAGCTCGTCCAGCTGGCCAGCGCCTGGCAGCCCGACTTCGGCGACAAGGTGGTGGGCGCCGAGCTCGAGCTCGTCAACGCGATCGAGGCCGGGCTCGGGGTCGAGCTCGAGCCGGTCCATCGGGCCTTCCTCGAGCGCATGGGGGTCGACAGCGCTGGGCTCGACGCGTACGGCGACGACGTCATCGACCTGCGCGCGCAGTCGCTGCTCGACTTCATCGAGGCCGGATACAACTTCGATCCGCGCGCGTTCGTGATCGCCGGCGTTCCCAGCGAGGAGCTGGTGCCGCTCTTGATGTTTGATCGCCGCGGACACAGCGAGCCCGCGCCGCTGGTCCGGCTCGGGTTCGGCGACGGCGAGCGACCGGCGATCACCCTCGAGCACAGCTCGTTCGCGGCCATGCTGTTCGGCTTCGCGTTCCTCACCAAGTGCCTGCCGCGCCACGCCTGGGAGCTGCACCTCGAGTCGCCGGGGACCAAGCCACCGCGGTTTCCCGACGCCAGGTCCGGCCGCCAGCCGGGCCGATGGTTGCCGCGCTTTGGCTGGATGCTCGGGCAGCTGGGCTTCGCCACGATCGCCAACACCGGGCCGTGGTGCGTGTGCGGCGAGCGGGCTGGTGCGGCCGTGATGATGTACGAGTGCCCCGGCTTCACGCCCGACGTGCGGGTCGCCGCGGATCAGCGGATCGACCTCGCGCAGCTCGTCGAGGTTCTGTGCGACAACCTCGAGCTGCGCACGCGCCCGACCTCGCTGCGAAAGCCGAGCTAGATCGGCTCGACGGCGGCGTTCAGGGCGGCCTCGACGGCGGGCAGATCGGGGCAGGGCAACGCGATGAAGTCGGCGAGCTGGGGTCGCCTCGGCTTGGGTTGGACCGCGTGGATCAGACCGAGTCGAACCCGCTGCCAGCGCTGCCGCGCGGCCTCGACCTCGCCGAGCTCGGTCTGGATCTGGGCCGCGAGCGCGACGTTGGCGAGGCCGGTCGCGCCCGCCCGCAAGACCTCGAGCGCGCGCCGAGCTTGGCCGTCGCGCCACAGCGCGAGCGCGTGGTACCCCGCGACCAGCTGACTCAGCGTCGCCGGGTGTCCGCCAGCGGCGAACAGCTCGATCGCGCGTCGATCCGCGCCAGCGCGGGCAGCCGCGATCCCGGCGTGAGCGCGCAGCCACGGCCCGTCTCGCTCGGCCAGCGCCTCGATCCGGTCCAGGCGGCCCGTCAACAGATCGAGCTCGGTGATCGCCCGATCGAGCTCGTGCACGCTGGGGTCGGGACCGACGCGCGCCCAGGCTCGCTCGATCAACGTCGCGGCTTGGGCCCGGTCCTGAACCAGCACAGCGCGTCCGAGCGCGACCGCGGCCTCCACGTCATCCTCATCGTCGGCGACCCGACGCTCGAGCGCCGCGAGCTCGGCCACCCGCGCCCGCTCGGGGGCGAGGCCCCGCTCGAGCTCGCGCCGATACCAGCTTGTGAACTCGAGCCCGGTCGGATGTAGCTGCGGTGACCCGCTCGGGGTCACGTCCCACACGCGCCCCCGATCCGGACCGCTGACCACCAGCACCGAGCTCTCGTCGCAGCCCGCCTCGGCCAGCGGCAGGCATCCGCGCAGCCACAGGGGATCCGCGTAGTCGTCGGCGTCCTCGTCCCAGGCGAGCTCGACCGGCGCGCTGCCCGAGTGAGGGAAGGGCGAGTCGAGCGGTCCGAGGAACGCGCTCGTGGTCGGCAGCGCCGTCGCCTCGGCCAGGCGTGCGAGGGCCCCCCCGGGTCTCACGGGTACCGGGGCATGATCGCCGATCGCCTCGAGAACCCCGCGGTACCCGGGTGGCAGCGTGATCTCGTTGGCAGTCTCGAACCGGCTGATCGCCGCTGGCGTGATCGGCTCGGCCCACCCGCGCCACCACGGTGCGATCTCCTCGAGTTCACGCGCGAGCGCGATCAGGTCGGTGAGCGGCTCGGTTGTTTCCATGTCGCCAAGCATGCCCGGCTCTGGTTGTGCGCGGGCACACTGAACACGCAGCAAGTGCCGCCACAGACCTTCGGAGCCGAGGATCGCGGCTCTCCGGCTCGCCCGACCGCGGGGGTCGCCCTCGGCAGGTGGTCACGACGCCAGTCTTTGCCCCTCCAGCGCCAGATTCCCGGCTTGCACGGGGCCACAAATGCCTGCATTGGGTATAACCGTCGAGACAGGATGAGCCGAGCGCGCGAAATTCGCGCAGTCTTCGCAGTCGGCATGTCCTGTGCCCCGGAGTCTCCCCCCAGGAACCAGATCATCCGCGGCCTCGCGCCGCGATCCATCCTCCCCGCCGCTGAATAGCGGCATTGAGCACCCGTCCAAAGGCAGCGACACACGTGGTCCCCCCAGACGCCGAGGACTTGGCCCTCGTAACCGCCGTCAAAGGCGGAGACAAGCGGGCCTTCAAAGTTCTGATGCAGCGCTACCAGCGCAAAGTCTATGCCGTCGCCTACGGGTTTCTGCGTAACCAAGAGGACGCCCTCGATGTCGTCCAAGAGAGCTTCATCAAGGTTCACCGGTACATCGGCAAGTTCGAAGGCAACTCTAGTTTCTACACCTGGCTGTACCGAATCGTGGCGAACCTCTGCATCGATCATCTGCGCAAGGCGAAGCGGCACCGCGACGTCGAGTTCGATGACGGGCTGCGCCACGACGGCAAGGACGAGCCGCCTTCCGACTTGCTCCCGCACCTGGCCCAGTTTGGTGATCCGTCGGACATGCTGCGTCGCAAAGAGATCCTCGCGGCCGTCGAAGCCAGCCTCGAGCATCTCAGCGACAAGCACCGCGCGGTGATCGTCATGCGCGAGCTGCAGGGCATGTCGTACGAGGAGATGGCGCAGAGCATGAAGTGCTCCAAGGGCACGATCATGAGCCGCCTGTTCCACGCGCGTCGCAACATGCAAAAGCTCCTCACGGATCGACTCGGCGCCTGCGTGCCGGCCCAGGACGCGACGGAGATCGAAGCGCGAGCGCTCGAGCGCAACGCCAGCAACCCCAATCACGGGCTTCACACCGCCGGTGTCGCGGGCGGAGGGATCTGATGAGCAACCAGTCCATCGTTTCGGAATTCGACGAGCAACTGTCAGCCTACTTTGATGGGGAGCTCGGTGAAGGTGGTTCAGACCTCGGCGAGACGACTGGGCTTGGCGAACATGGGTCTGGCGAGACGTTGGGGGCGACCCTTCGGGCGCTCGTCAGCGGCGACGCTCAGAGTGATCCCGTGCCTGACCAAGAGTTGGCCGCGAGGTTGGCGGATCTCGCGTTCATGCGAACCATGATCGTGGGTGCGCTCGAGCACCAGGCCGAGCGCGTCCCCGAGGCCCGGTTCGAGCAGGTCTGGGACAATTTCGAGCAGGCGCTCGAGCGTGAGTCCCGACTGCAGGAGGCCGCCGAGGCGCCGCCTTCGCTGTGGCAGCGACTCGCAGAGTGGGTCCGGCCGGTTCGGCTCCCGCTCGCGGTCGTCGGTGCAGCTGGCGCGCTCGTGTTCGTGTTTGCCCGGTCGGCCGGCGCACCAAACGATGGGGGCGCCGAGGCACAGGTGGTCGCGGAGAATTCGCAGGCGTCGAATACTCAGGCCGAGCCGGCGTCTGACGCCGAGCCCACACCGCAGGCGCGGACTCAGCCCGCGCTTGATCCGGCTCCCGAGCCCGCGCCCCGTGTGGCCGTTGCCCCTGAACCCTCCAACGTCGAGATCGCCCCCGAGATGTACCCCCAACCCGAGCCAGGTGAAGCCGAGATCCGCCGCATCGAATTTGGCGGGCGCACGGGCACCATCTCGCAGGTCGAGGGCACGCGGGGCACGACCACGGTGATCTGGGTGACCGAAGAAGACGCCCCTGTCGACAGTGAGCGCTCACTATGACGCACCGCAGCACTTACTCGAAGTTCTTGGCTTCCTCATTCACCGCCCTCGTCGTCGGCCTGCCCGCGCTCGCAGGCGCGCTCGTGTTGGCGAGCCCGAGCGTGGCTCAGGCGACCGTCCAGGACCCGGCTTGCAGGATCCACGCGGTCGAGGCCCTAGAGAAGGGCGACGGCGAGATCCCGGCTGATCTCGAGTTCCTGTCAGATCGACTGCGCGCCCCCGAATTTGCGCGCTACGGCGGGTTCCGACTGCTCGACACGATCGACTTTCAGCTGCAGCTCAACAAGGTCGTCGATCACAAGTTCAAGTCGGGTCACAACGTCGAGCTGACCTTGCTCGGTGAGAAGGACAGCAAGCTCGAGCTCAACACCAAGCTCAAGCGCGGGAGCTCCAGCCTGGTCGACATGGACTTCGTGGTCGGCAGCAATCAGATCATGTTGATCCCCGTCCGCCGCGGCGATCAAACCATCATCTTCGCATACCAGTGCAAGCACTGACGGCGAGCACGCACCAGCATGGGGGAGCGGAGGACCAGGGGTCCTCCGCTTTCGCAATTGGGTGCGAACGCCGGGGTCGACGCGTGGGACGAGATCAGCGTGGCGATGCGTCGAGGCCAGAGTGCCTGCGCTATGGTCCCAGAGCATGATTGAGGCCCCGCCTCCGAGCCGTTCGTCGAGCGGCGCCGTCCAACGTGCCCGCCGCCGCCGCCCGCGGTGGGGGCGGATCGCCGCGTGGGTCGGCGGCGGGGTCGGGTTGTTGCTGGTGGTGCTCAGCGTGGTGGTGTTCACGGCCCCGCGCTGGGGGGCGGGCAGGATCAAGTCCGAGCTCGAGCAGCGCGTGGGCGCTCGCTTGGGCGCCGAGGTCGAGATCGCCGAGCTCACCGCCAGCTGGAGCGGCGCCGAGCTCCGCGACGTCACCCTGCGTCTCGCGGACCTCGACGCCCGCGTCGACGCTGTTCACGTGAGCGTGGATCGCCAGGCGCTGTGGTCGGGTCGGGTCGAAGTCACGGAGATCGAAGCGGTCGGTGGGTATCTCGATGGCACCCGCGCCGCGCTCACGCAGTTACTGAACGAGCTCGGTGAGCTCGAGCGCGATCTCGCGGGCGCGGACCAGCATGGCTGGGTGCGTCGGCGAACCCGGCTGACGCCCGACGCGATCGCGCTGCGGGGGCTGAGCTTCACGGTCCACGACGGCGAGCGACGGGCGACGGGCAGCCTGGCCGCGACGGCCGAGCCCGCGCATCGGCGCGTCGAGCTGCGCGTCACCAGCCTGATCGCGGAGATCGGGCTCGGTCGTCCACTGCGCGCCGCCTCGCTGCGAACCTCCGTCGAGCAGCGTGACGGTGAGCTCTCGTTTCCGATCACCTTGACCCTGGCGGGCGTCGCCGCCGAGGTCGACGAGAACATCGCCGTCGCCGGGGTTCACGGCACGATCACGGCGCACGATCGGCAGGTCAGCGAGGTTGGCATCGACCTCGCGGGTGGGTTCGCCCAGCTCGGGTCCGAGGAGGCCGCGGCCGAGATCGAGGGCGGAGATCTGTGGTCGGTCTCGGGCCGGTTCGCGCGGGATCTCTCGGCCGGAAAGATCGCCGTCGACATGGACGCATTCGAGCTCGGTCGGGTGCCCGAGGTGCTGGCCAGCCTGCCGGTCGTCGACTCGGAGCGCGCGGTGCTGGGCGGCCACCTCGAGGTCGATTTTGGTGAGGGTGTGGCCCAGCTCGAGGGCGCGCTGAGCCTCGCGGGACTCAACGTCAGCCACGGCCTGCTCGCGCGCGAGGTCGTGCGCGATGTGGGCTTCAGCGTCGAGATCGACGCGCGGGTCGACCCGGCCGCGCGGAGCTTGGTCGTCAAGCGGCTGGCCGTGCAACGGGCGGGTGTCGAGCTGCTGATGCGCGGCGAGCTGGTCCACGCGGCCGTCCGCGAGCAGCGTCGCTACCAGGTCGATCTCGAGATCCCCGCGGTCGGTTGCCAGCAGGTGCTCGACGCGATCCCGCGCGAGCTGGTGCCGGGCTTGGCTGGGTTCGAGCTCGACGGGCAGTTCGCCGCGCACGTGGTCGTCGACGCCGACTTCGCGGATCTCGCCGCGCTGAAGCTCGACGCCAACATCAATTTCGAGGCCTGTCGGGTCCGCGCTGCCCCGCGCCTGGCCAGCGCGGAGCACCTCAACGGTGGTTTCGTGCATCGCGTGACCATGCGTGACGGGCGTACCCGGCGGGTGGGGCTGTATGCCGGGTCGAGCAACTACACGCCGCTCGACGCGATCTCCCGCTACATGAGCGAGGCCGTGCTCACGACCGAGGACGGCAGCTTCCGCCGCCACGACGGCTTCAACCGATCGCAGCTCGAGGTCGCCCTGCGCCGCAACCTCGAGTCGGGCAAGGTCCGCCTGGGCGCGTCGACGATCACCATGCAGATGGTCAAGAACGTGCTGCTCAGCCACGAGCGCACGCTCTCGCGCAAGCTGCAGGAGCTGTTCTTGACCTGGTGGGTCGAGCAGGCCCTGAGCAAGCAGCGGATCATGGAGCTGTATCTGAACGTCATCGAGTTTGGACCGGGCATCTACGGGGTCACCGACGCCAGCCGTCACTACTTTGGCAAGCCCCCCGGCGAGCTGACCTCGCTCGAGGCCGCGTACTTGACCTCGATGCTGCCCAGCCCGGTTCGGCGTCACGTGTACTACTGCGAGGGCCAGCTGAGCGAGCGGTTCGACCAGAAGGTCCGCTGGATCCACGATCTGATGCTCGAGCGCGAGCGGATCACCGCGCAGGAGCACGAGGTCTACGCGGCCACGGCGATCAGCTTCGACCCGTTCGAGCGTGGGGATCCCGCGGTGTGTGTCGAAGAGATCGAGGCGCTGATGGCCGCGACCCAGACCCAGCGCGCGCTGTCAGGCCTGCTCGGAGACGGTGGCGACGGTGGTGAGGGCGCCGGGCCGCTCGTGGGTTGGGGGGCGTCCGGGCCCAGCCGGACCTGGGGCGTCCGCCCGCCGCTGCCCGTGTTCGATCCAAGCGGCGACTGGATCGGCGCGGACGGAATCGACGCGGACGGGGAGCTCGCCCCTGGCCACCGGCTCGAGCCGTCTCGAGACGATCTGTTCGAGCGTGATCCCGCCAACTCGGACGCGCCGGGGGTCCCGGCGATGGACGAGTGAGGCGCGATTGTTTAGCAACAGCCGCGTGACGCCGAGCGCAGCGCAGGGGGGAGACCCGTGAATCGCGGTGAGTGCGATCGCCTCGCCGCCCACTACGGCGCGTCCACGATCGTGGCGGGGCTGCGCGAGTTCGTGAGCGAGACCCGGCGGGCCCGGATCGAGACCGTGCTCGCGGGTCGACTGCGCAGCGTCGCGGTCGCGATCGAGAACCCCTACGATCCTCACAACGCCGCGGCGGTGGTGCGCAGCGCCGAGGCCGTCGGTGCGTGGACCGTGCACGTGATCGCGGCGAGCCAGCGGATCTTGCAAGCGAGCGGGACCACCAAGGGCACCCACCACTGGATCGAGACTCGCCACCACGACACGCTGGGTCACTTCTTGACCGCGCACGAGTCGGGAATGGTGCTGGCGGGGGCGTGCGTCGACGCGACGCACATGCTCGAGGAGCTGCCGACCGACCGACCGATCTGCCTGCTGTTCGGCAACGAGCACGCCGGGCTCAGCCCCGAGGCCCAGGCGGCGTGCTCGCTGCGGTTTCGGATCCCGATCCACGGCTTCGCCGAGAGCTACAACCTGTCGGTCGCCGCGGCGCTGAGCCTCTACTCCTACACGACCCGGCGGCGGGCGACGCTGGGCCGCGCGGGCGACCTCGACGACGCCAGCCTCGAGCTCGAGCGCGCTCGCTGCTACATGCGCAGCGTCCAGGCCCGGCACGTTCGGGTGTTGTTTCCAAGCGTGGAGTAGACTGCGCGCGTGGCCGATCGAGCTCCACAGCAAGGGGACACGGGGGTGACCGTCGAGGGCCCGCGCCAGCGCTACGCGCCGCCACGCTGGCTCAAGATCACCGTGCTGATCGTGACGATCACCGGTCTGCTCGGCGTGCTCGGCAGCGTCGCCAGCGTGGTCGGGATCTTCTGGTACTACGGCCGCGACGTCGCCGAGATCGACGAGGCCGCGCTGCGCGACTACCGACCGCCCCAGGTCACCCGCGTGCTCGATCGCAAGGGCACGCTGATCGGCGAGATCTTCAGTCAGCGCCGCACCTTCGTGGCCTACAAAGACATCCCCGCGCACGTCGAGAACGCGTTCTTGGCGGCCGAGGACGCGGACTTCTACCGCCACGAGGGCATGGACTACATCGGCATGGTCCGGGCGCTGGTCGCCAACGTGCGCGCGCGCTCGCTCCGGCAGGGAGCCTCGACGATCACCCAGCAGGTCGTCAAAAATTTCTTGCTGTCGCAGGAGCGGACCTTCGATCGCAAGGTCCAGGAGCTGATCTTGGCCCGCCGGATCGAAGAGCTGCTCGACAAGAGCGAGATCCTCGAGCTGTACCTCAACGACATCTACCTGGGTCACGGCCGCTACGGGATCGAAGAGGCCAGCCTGTTCTACTTTGGCAAGGGCATCGCGCAGATCGATCTGGGTCAGGCCGCGCTGCTCGCAACCTTGCCCAAGGCGCCCAGCGTCGGCACGCCCTACAAGAACTACGACAAGGCCAAGGCTCGGCAGGTGTACGTGCTCGAGCAGATGCAAAAGCACGGGTTCGCCAAGCCCGAAGAGGTCGCCCGCTTCATCGACGCGCCGCTCGCCATCGTCGATCGCTCGCCCGACGCCGACGCCGACACCGAGACCGATCCGACCCGCGCGTCCAAGGTCTCGCCGGGTGCCGAGGAATTCGTCGACGTCGCCCGGGCCGAGCTGATCGAGCGCTACGGCGAGGATGCGCTGGGCGAGCTGGGCGCGACGGTCACGATGACCGTGGATCTCGAGCTGCAGCGCGAGGCTCGTGCGGCGGTGCTCGACGGCCTGGTGGAGATGGACAAGCGCCGCGGGTGGGGCCACGGGATCAAGCCCGCGAAGGCCAAGAACGCCGCGCGCGCGGTCAAGACCGGTGCAGCCGACGGCCAGCAGGTGGTCGGGCGCACCTATCCAGTCATCATTCAGCCCCGCGGCGAAGAGCTGCCAGCCGCCGCCACGAGCCAGGGCTTCCCGGCGGTGATCGGCGAGGACTTCCACGTGTGGGTCGAGGTCCCCGAGGGCAGCCGGTTCGACGATCCCAAGCTGACCCACCTCGAGCAGTTCCCGGCCGGGGGCATCACCATGGGTCGGGTGCTCGCGCTCGAGCTGCCGAACGCCAAGGAGCGCGGCTTGCCTGAAGGGTGGGGGCTCGCGGAGATCGGCTCGGGGCCCGAGGCGGCGACGATCGTCACCGACGTCGACACGGGTGAGGTCCTGGCCATGGTCGGCGGCTATCGCTACGGCCGCGGGGACTTCAACCGCGCGCTCGATGCCCACCGTCAGCCGGGCTCCTCGTTCAAGCCATTCGTGTACGGGGCCGCGCTGCACAGCCAGCAATTCACGGCCGCCAGCCTGATCGAGGACTCCCCCGAGATCTACGAGAAGTGGCGGCCGACCAACTACGAGCGCGACGTGTACCGCGGCGAGATCCGCATGCGCGTCGCGCTGACCCACTCGGTCAACACCATCGCGATCAAGCTACTCGACGCGGTTGGGATCGATCAGGCGATCGCGTTCGCCCGCGCGTGCGGGATCGAGTCGGCGCTCGAGCCCAACCTCTCGCTCGCGCTGGGGACCGCCGAGGTTACGCCCTTCGAGCTGATGCGCGGCTACCTGACGCTGGCGCGCGGAGGCTCGCGGATCGAGCCAAGCTTGATCCGCTCGATCGAGCTCCCAGGCCAGCCGATCTGGACGCCCGATCGCGAGGTCGAGCAGGTCCTCGACGGCGGCTTGGTGTTCATCCTCGCCAGCATGATGCGCTCGGTCGTCGAGGACGGCACCGGCCAGCGCGCCAAGGCGCTCGGGGTCCCGGTCGCGGGCAAGACCGGCACCGCGGCCGAGAGTCGCGACGCATGGTTCGCCGGGTTCACCCAGGACCTGGTGGCGATCGCGTGGGTCGGGTTCGACACGCCCAAGCCGATGAAGCGCGAGAGCGGGGGCAAGGCGGCGCTGCCGATCTGGCTGGGGGCCATGATGGCCGCGGGCGCGCGTGAGGGTCCGGTCGCCGATCCAGGCATCGCGCCGACCAACTCGCCGTTCTCGCCGCCGCCGAGCGTGAGCGTGCGGACGATCGACAAGACCACCGGGCTGCTCGCGCCGCCGTTCGTGGTCGACGCCGACGGGATCGAGCGACCGCCCGCCGCCGACACGATCATGGAGGAGTACTTCCTCCCGGGGACCGAGCCGACCGAGGTCGCGTCGGCGCTCGCGGAGGCCAAGGCCGACATCTTGCTCGATCTCTACGGCGACGAGCCTGCCGACGCGGAGCTCGATGGCTTCGCAGCTGACGACGCGGCCCCAACCGATGACTTCGTGGTCGAGCCGCCATCGGATCCCGCCCCGGTCGCGCCTGACCCGATTGATCCCGTCGACCCCCCGGCGTCAGATCCGGTCGAGGACGACAGCTACGACGGCCTGCCGTCGCTCTAGCGCGAGCGGTTGGGCAGCAGCTAGTCGAAGTCGAAGGTGCCGTCGTAGGCCTTGGTGTCGCGCTCGAGAGCGGTGAGCACCGAGGCTTCGATGTCTGCAGGCGTCGCGGTCGTGAAGTCGAGCCCGTCGAAGAAGGTGTCGTAGGTCTTGATGATCGTCAGATCGCGGGCGAAATTTTCCTTCTCGAGACGGACGGGCAGGCCGGTCTCGAGCTTGGAGATGTCGACGTGGGCCATCACGCTCGCGTCGCTCACGATCTCGAACGGGACCTCTTCGATCATGGGTGGCTCACCGCGTCGGGCGACGCCGCGGATCACCAGCGTGTTGCCCTCGATCCAGTCGCCGCCGCCGACAATGTGCTCGTCAGCGCCCTCGGGCGGGATGTAGGGCCCAAAGTTGACGTCGATCGTGCAGTAGGCCCCATCGTTGACGGTGACCGCCCCGAGCGGAACGGACGCGAGATCGTCGGTTGTGACGAACGCCTCGGGGCACGGGCCCCAGAACATCTCGATCGCCGTGCCCTTTTGTTGCTCACAGCGAACGAAGTGAACGCTGGCGGTCGTGATCCGGGCCTCGCTCAGCGCGATCTGCCAGCCGGTGTCGTTGTAAAACACCCGCGTGGTCTGGGCGTCGCCGTAGTTCGGGTAGCCATCGGAGGTGTAGGTGCCGGCGTGAGTCGCAAAGAACCGCACGGTGGCGACGGGGTCCCCATCGATCAGGTCGACGAGTCCGCATCCAGGACTAGCGATCGCTACCAAGCAGCTGAGCGCCAAGATCGTTCGTCGGTGCAAGCTAGGCATCAGGGGTCCGGGAAAGCTAACAGCCCGAACAACTCGGTACAACGACCGATCGATGGGCAGTCCAACGGGGGTGCGACTGAAGCGCCGGCTTTAGCGCCCCCTTGCGTGCAAATAGAACTGTCCATTAGACCATTGGAGCGAGGCCCCCAGTTTTGCAGGCAGTTTGGATCGTAAGGGCGCACGGATTGATTTGGCGCGAAAAACGCGTCACTGTGGAGAATACTAGTGCAGCGGCGATCGCTGGTGTGACAGCTCAGAAGCTGATGCTGATCGAGTTTTCGACGCCGACGTCGAGCTCTCGCAGCTTCAGCTCGCGCCCGGCCGGACACCCGGCGAGACCCACCGGATCGCTGCAGAAGGTCGACGGGTCCGAGTCCCAGCGCAGGCGCAGCGTCAGGCGGACGGAGATCGGCTCGACCAGCGTCACGTCGAGCATGCTCTCCGACATCAAGCGAAGATCCGCGAACATGTCGAAGCGCGGCTGCACGTAGGTCGTCGAGCTCATGCTCAGGCGATCGTTGGCCGCGTAGACCAGGCTCAGGTACGAGCTCCAGCGGTGGACGACGGTCTGCGCTGGCAGGGGCCTCAGAACCCGCGCGGGATCGAGGGCCTCGTACTCGAACATGTAGTCGGTGCCGATCGCAAACGTGAATTCGCCGTTGTTGACGGGCACGAAGCGAGGGCCGAGCCCGAGCAAGACCCGGCTCTCGAGCAGCAGGAACTCGTTGCGCTCGAGCTGCGTGAAGACCTCCGGGGTGAGCCACGACAGCAGCTCGTAGTTGTAGCGAAGGTGCGCGTTGGCCTTGTTGACGAACCGCGACTCGGGCCGCAGCAGCAACGAGAGCTCGTCGCTGGGGGCGGTGCGCGTGGAGTATTGACCGCTGCCGAGCAAGAACGCGACGTGGCGGCCGTTGCGGTAGGCGAGCGACGCGGAGCTGCGAAGATCCAGGCGGTTGGTGTTGCCCGCCGAGAAGTCCACGCCGAGCTGCACGCCCCCATTGAAACCGTCTTTGTCGGGGTGCAGGCGGACTTGCTCGACGTTGAGCCCGGTCGCGGCGGCCGGCCTCGGGTGCAGCGACAGCGCCAGCGAAGCGCCGAGGATCAGCGAACGCGCGAGCGGGCGGCGTCTCACGTGGTGGTCCTAACAGATCGCGTCGGGGTACCCAAGCGGTCGCGGACGACGTGCTCGACTCATCGGTCTGGTACATTCGCGCCCGTGTCAGCCCGCAACGCTGTGTTGATGTTGATCGCTCTCGTGTGCGCACTGTCCAGCCCGGCGCCGGCTTGGGCGGGGCAGGGGGATCAGCAACCGAATCGGTTGGAACAGGCGGTCGACGGGGCGTTTGGGGTGGTCGTCAACGGTCTCGACGCGGTGTTGTTCGCGCCGGTGTTGGCGAGCAGCGAGTCCGCGAGCAGCGACGAGGTCGTCGACGAACTCCCGGAGCTCGAGGCCCTGGTCGCGCAGATCGCCGCCAACGACTTCGCGCTCGAGAACGCGAGCCTGACGCTGACCGTCCCGGCCAGCGCGGTCACAGAGGAGCAAGCCGCGGCGCTCACGAAGGAGCTCGGCGCGGTCGTGGTCCCGACCATGCCCAAGGGCACGCGCACGTTCACGGTCGTTCGCAGCGAAGACGCGACGGGCTCGACGCTCGAGGCCAAGACCGGCGGCGTGCCGATCATCGCGCTGTGGCTGCTGCTCGGCGCGGTGTTCTTCACCGTGCGAATGGGCTTCATCAACATCCGCGGGTTCCGACACGCGATCGACGTGGTCCGCGGCCGCTACGACAACCCCGACGACGAGGGCGAGGTCTCGCACTTTCAGGCGTTGGCCTCGGCGCTGTCGGCCACGGTTGGGCTCGGCAACATCGCTGGGGTCGCGCTGGCGGTCGCGATGGGCGGCCCCGGTGCCGTGTTCTGGATGATCATCGCGGGGTTCTTGGGCATGTCGTCCAAGTTCGTCGAGTGCACGCTCGGCCAGGTCTATCGCAAGGTGCGCCCCGACGGCCGGGTGCTCGGCGGCCCCATGTCGTACCTGGACGCCGGCCTGACCGAGAAGGGCATGAAGCCGCTCGGCAAGGTCCTGGCCGTGATGTTCGCGGTGCTGTGCATCGGTGGCTCGTTCGGCGGCGGGAACACCTTCCAGGTCAGCCAGTCGCTGGGGATCCTACGCACGCAGATCCCGGTATTCGACAGCATGCCGTGGATCTACGGGCTGGTCATGGCGGTCGCAGTCGGGGTCGTGATCTTGGGCGGGATCAAGCGCATCGCGGCCACGGCCGAGAAGATCGTCCCGCTGATGTGCGGACTGTACGTGGCCGCCTGCCTGTTCATCCTGATCAGGCACGTCGGCGCGATCCCAGCCGCGTTTGGGCGGATCTTCAGCGAGGCGTTCACGCCGATGGCCGGGCTCGGTGGGTTCGTGGGCGTGCTGGTCACGGGTATTCGCCGGGCGGTGTTCTCGAACGAGGCTGGGGTCGGCTCGGCCTCGATCGCCCACTCGGCCGCCAAGACCGAGTACCCGGTCCGCGAGGGCATCGTCGCGCTGCTCGAGCCGTTCATCGACACAATCGTCGTGTGCACGATGACGGGGCTGGTCATCGTGATCACCGGTGCGTTCGAGAACCCCGACAACTACGACGTGATCGCCAACGCCGAGGGCGCGGCGCTGACCGCCAGGGCGATGGGCGCCGAGATCTCGTGGTTCCCATGGGTACTCACGATCGCGGTCGTGTTGTTCGCGTACTCGACGATGATCTCGTGGTCGTACTACGGCGAGCGCTGCTTCGTGTACCTGTTCGGCGATCGGGCCTCCACCACCTACAAGATCATCTACGTGGTGTTCGTGTTTCTGGGCTCGATCATCACCGCCAGCAACATCCTCAACTTCGGCGATCTCATGATCCTGTCAATGGGCTTCCCCAACGTGCTTGGGTTGATCCTGCTCAGCGGAACGGTCAAGCGGCGCCTGGACGACTACATGGGCAAGCTACGCAGCGGCCAGATGCCGCGCTACGAGCCGGGCGGCAAGCAGGAGGCTGCCGGCGAGTGACCGGGGCCGCGACGCTGTTCGCCGGGGATCAACCCGGCGGGGACTGGGAGCGGATCATCGCGGTCCAGCACGCCGGCTCGGGCCTGCGCGCGATCGTGGTGCTGCACAGCCTCGCGCGGGGGCCCGCGTTTGGCGGGGTGCGCCGGGTTGCGTACGCGAGCGAGCAGGCCGGCCTCGCGGATGCCAAGCGGCTCGCGGCGTCGATGAGCCTCAAGTGCGCGCTGGCGGGGCTGCCGGCCGGCGGCGGCAAGACCGTGATCTTCGACGCGCCGACGCTCGACCGTCAGGCCGCCTACACTGCGCTCGGCGAGGTCATTCAGGAGCTCGGTGGGGTCTACGTGTGTGGGCCCGACATCGGCACCGGAAAGCCCGAGCTCGCGGCGCTTCGGCGCGCGACCAGCTGGGTCAACCCGGTCGGCAACGACGCTGGCAGGTCGACCGCCGTGGGCGTGCTCGCCGGCCTGCGGGGGCTGCTGGGGGTGGTGTTCGACGATCCGAGCCCGAGCGGTCGGCGCTGTGTCATAGAGGGGCTGGGCGGGGTTGGGTTGGCGCTCGCGACCTCGCTGCTCGAGGCCGGGGCCTCAGTCGCCGGCTGGGATCCCGATCCTGGCGCGCGCGCCCGTGCGGCGGCGCTGGGTGTCGAGCTGTTGGAGAAGGGGACCCTGGCGATGGAGCCTTGCGACGTGTTCATGCCCTGCGCGCTCGGGCACACGCTCACCCGCGAACGGTGCGAGCGCGCGCCGTGGCGGGCGGTGTGTGGCTCGGCGAACAACCAACTGGCAGATCGAGATGCGGCGGCGGCCCTGCGTGCCCGCGAGATCGCCTGGGCCCCAGACTTCGTGGTCAACGCCGGGGCGGTGATCGAGGGGGTGGAGACGACGATCGGTTCAGGCGGTGGTGCGGCCCATGAGCGGGTGGTTCGTGGCATCGAGGCGATCGAGGGCCGCTGCGCGCAGCTGCTGACGCGCGCCCGAGCCGAGCGGCGCTGCGTGTCAGAGCTGGCGCTGGAGGTGGCCCGGGCGGCGCTGCGTGCCCCGGTGGACCTCCCGCCGGAGCCCCCCGAGGGCTAGTCCGCAGGCGCTCAGCCAGTCGCGTGCCGATGACCGGGACCCACTTGAACCACGCGGTCACCGAGCGACTCGGCGTGCTCGGGCTCCTTTGCAGCCTGCTCCGCGTGCTTGCGCCGCTGCAAGAACACGTGCAGGGCGGTGAGCATGGTCGCGAGCGGGACCGGCTCGGTCAGCGGCAGCGCACAGTAGAGCGAGCCGAGCATGCCCAGCCCGAGCGCGCGGGACAGCTTCGCGCCGCTGAGCGAGGCGACGATCGTGGTCAGCACGCCGCCGACGAACAACCCCATCACCAGACCGATCGGACCGGCGGTCGCTAAGTCGGCGAGATCGATCGCCAGCGCCGCGAAGATCGGCGCCCACCCGAGCTGTCGATCGCCAGCCGTGAGCGCGGTGACGCTTCGTCGCAGGCCGAGAGATCGAGCGGGGGCGCCGGCTTGGTCAGTCACGACGCCGAAGGTGGATCGCAATCTGGTCAGGTCAACCTCGCTTGACAGCCGCGTGAGCGCGGCGCGAGCCTGACCTGGATGGATCGCGGACGCAGGCGCTTTTTCGTGGGTCTAGGGGCGATCGGCGCCTGCGCGTCGGCGCTGGGATGTCGGCCCGCCGCTGCCCCGGGGTCAACTTACGCACCGCCAGCCGCGACGAACGCCACCCCGGACTTCGCCGAGCTCGCTGGCTTTTGCGACGGCGTCGAGCCGATCCTCGCCGCCGAGTACGAGCGTCGGATCGAGCGGGTCCGTGCCAAGTTGACCGAGGCGGGGCAGGGCGCGTTGATCGTCGAGGCTGGGGTCGACATGCGCTACTTCGGAGGTCCCGGCTGGGGCCAGAGCGAGCGGCCCTTGTTGTTGGTGATCCCACGCGACGGCGATCCCTTGCTCGTGGGCCCGGCGTTCGAGCGCGGGACCCTCGACGCCCGCCGCGGTCCGTTGAATTTCGCGGTGCGGACCTGGGAGGAGCACGAGAGCCCCTACGCGCTGGTCCACGCCAGCCTCGCCGACACCAAGCTCGGCGCCGAGGCGATCGTCGCGACCGGCCCGGCCACGCGCAGCTTCGTGATCGACGGCCTGCGCGACGCGGCGCCAAGTCGGGGCTTTGGCGCGGGCCAGGCCGCGATCGCGGCGTGTCGACGGATCAAGAGCCCAGCCGAGCTCGCGCTGCTGCGTCGCGCCAACGAGGCGACCAAGCGCGCGATCGAGTTGGCGGCTGGCCATGCCCGCGCGGGCATCCACGAGCGAGAATTCGCCGACCTGGTTCGGGCGGCCCAGCTCGCCGCGGGCCTGGAGAGCGTGTGGGTGCTGGCGCTGTTCGGCCAAAACGCCGCGTACCCGCACGGCACCCCCGAAGGCCGCGAGCTCGCGCCGGGCGACCTGATCTTGGTCGACACCGGCGGCTTCTTGCACGGCTACGCCAGCGACATCACCCGGACCTGGGCGTTTCCCGAGCCCGCGGCGATCGACGCGGATCGTCAGCGCGCGTGGGAGGTCGTGCGCGCGGCCCAGACCGCCGCGCTCGAGACGATCCGCCCGGGGGTGCGCTGCGCCGAGGTCGACGCGGCCGCGCGTCAGGTGATCGCCGCGGCTGGGTTCGACCCCGACTACGGCCACTTCAGCCATCGGCTCGGCCACGGGATCGGCATGGAGGTGCACGAGACCCCGTACCTGGTCCGCGACGCCGATCATCAGCTGGAGGTCGGCAACACCATGTCCGACGAGCCGGGGCTGTACCTGGCCGGGCGCTACGGGATCCGCCTCGAGGACATCGTCGCGGTCGTCGACGGCGGCGCCGAGGTGTTTGGCCCGCGCGCGGACTCGCTGACCGCTCCGTTCGGCGTCTAGAACCCCGGCGGTCTGGCCGGCGCCGCGGCGACCAAGTACCCTCGCGCGGTGGCTGACGGGCCTGTGATCTCGCTCGAGCGGCTCGACAAGAGCTTTCGCGTCAGCCAGCGCGAGCCGGGCCTGTGGCCGGCAATTCGAGCCCTGTTCCGGCGCGAGCATGTCGAGGTCGACGCGGTCCGTGAGCTCTCGTTCGAGATCCAGCGCGGCGAGCGGGTCGGGTTCTTGGGCCCGAACGGCGCGGGCAAGACCACCACGCTCAAGCTGCTCGCCGGCCTGCTGTACCCGAGCCGGGGACAGGCGCGGGTCCTGGGCTTCGACCCCGCGGATCGGCGCCCCGAGTTCCTGCGCCGGATCGCCCTGGTCATGGGGCAGAAGCGCCAGCTGAGCTGGGATCTGCCGTCGCTCGACACCTTCGAGCTCAACCGCGTGGTGTTCGATGTGCCGCGCGAGCTCTACGAGCGCCGCCTGGCCGAGATGACCGAGCTGCTCGATCTCGGCGCCGTCGTGCGCAAGCCGGTCCGCACGCTCTCGCTCGGCGAGCGGATGAAGTGCGAGCTGGTCGCGGCGCTGCTGCACGCGCCCGAGGTGCTGTTTTTGGACGAGCCGACGATCGGCATGGACGTGACCATGCAGCTCGCGATCCGCGAGTTCATTCGCGAGTACCACCGCCGTCACGGGGCGACCCTGGTGCTGACCAGCCACTACATGGAAGACGTCGCCGCGCTGTGTGAGCGGATCTTGGTGATCGACGAGGGCCGGCTGTGTTTCGACGGGAGCATCGCCGAGCTGGTCCGACGGATCCGGCCGCTGCGGCGGGTGGCGGTCCGCGTGGATGCGCGGCTCGATCCCGGCACCGAGTCCGAGCTCGAGCAGCTCGGCCAGCTCGCGCTCGCCGGCCCGCCGCGCCTGGCCCTGGACGTCGCCCCCCAGCGGGTCCCCGCGGCGGTGGCCAGGCTGCTCGCGCTGCCCGGTGCGCGCGACCTGGAGGTCCACGACGCCCCGCTCGAGGAGGTCATGCGTGAGCTGTTCGCTCGGCGCGTGTCGGTCCGCGAAGCGGAGGGCGCGTGAGCAGCGGCCGCGTCGCCAAGCTCGGCGCGCTGTGGCGGCTGGGCGTGGCCGAGGCCGCGGCCTATCGCACCTCGCTGTTGATCTGGGTGCTGGCCACGACGATGCCGCTGATCAGCCTGGTGCTGTGGCGGGCCCTGGCCGCGAGCGGGCCGATCGGCGACTACGATCAGGACGGCTTCGACAGCTACTTCATCGCCGCGTTCGTGGTCCGTCAGCTCAGCGTCTCGTGGGTGGTCTGGGATCTCGACTCGCAGATCCGCACCGGTGCCCTCAGCGCGCTGCTGCTGCGCCCGGTCCACCCGGTCGCGCACCACGTGATGTTCAACCTCGCCGCGCTGCCGCTGCGCACGGCCCTCGCCGCCCCGGTTGCGATCGTGGTGCTGCTGGCTACCGGCGGCATCTCGATCACCGCCAACCCGATCGCGCTGGCGCTGGCGATCCCGGCGGTGGTGTTCGCGTGGTGCCTCAATTTTCTCACCCAGCTGGCGATCGGCTGCCTCGCGTTTTGGCTGACCAAGGCGGCCGCGCTCTACGACGTGTGGATCGGCGCGTACGTGGTGCTCGCGGGCTACTTGGTGCCGACCAGTCTGTTCCCCCACGGCCTGGCCGAGGTCGCCCGGGTGCTTCCGTTTCACGCGGCGCTCGGGTTCCCGGTCGAGCTGTTGATCGGCCGGCTGTCGACGGCGCAGGCGCTCGAGGGGATCGGTCTTCAGCTGGCGTGGCTGGTCGCCGTCGGAGCGATCGCGGCGCTGGCGTGGCGTCGGGGGCTGCGAGCCTACGGGGCGTTTGGGGCATGAGCGCCGGGATGGAGCGTCGCGCGGTGTCCCGCCACTTGCGCCTGCTCGGGGCCCAGATGCGGCTGTCGATGCTGGCTGCGCTCGAGTACCGAGTCGGGTTTTGGACGGAGGGCGTGGTCGGGCTCGCGTGGAGCCTGGGCGGCGTGGTGCCGCTGTTCGTCGCGTTCGAGCACCGCTCCGACGTCGCCGGCTGGGGGCCGTGGGAGCTGGTGCTGCTGACCGGCTTCTTCTTGATCATCTCCGGGGTCTACGCGAGCGCGGTGCAGCCGGCGGTGTCCAAGTCGATGACGCAGATCCGCACGGGGACCCTGGACTATGTGCTGCTGCGCCCGGTCGACGCGCTGGCTTCGTGCCTGACGGCGCAGTTCGAGCCGTGGAGCCTGCTCGAGGCGCTGACCGGGATCGGCCTGGTGATCGTGGCGGCGGTTGAGCTCGAGCTGTCGCCGAGCCTTGGGCAGCTCGGCGCGCTGCTGGTCGTGCTCGTGAGCGGGCTGGTCTCGCTGGTTGCGCTGGGGGTGTTGATGCTGTGCGCGAGCTTTCGGGCGTTGGAGCTGCAGAATCTGACGTCGCTGATGGAGACGCTGCTGGGGTTCGCGCACTGGCCGATCTCCGTGTTTCGCGGACCGCTGAAGCTGGTGTTCACGTTCGTGGTGCCGTTCGCCGTGATGACCAGCTATCCGGCGCAGAGCTTGATCGGCGGGCTTGGCTGGCCCGAGTTGGTTGGCGCGGTTGGGACCACGCTGGCGCTCGCGATCGGCGCCCGGGTGATCTGGGGTCGGGCGCTGCGTGGGTACACCTCGGCTTCGAGCTAGGTTTGCAGGCTCTCGCGGGTTGGGAGCTCACGAGTGGCGCGCGTGGTGATGACCCCTACAGACCCAGCCAGACGGCCGCGGCGAACACGACCACGCAGGCGCCGTACAGGGCACGATCCGCAACGACGGCCGCGGGTTGGTCCGTGGTCTGGCCCCAGTACCATTCGAGCAGCATCGCGAATGGGAACACCACCCCCCAAAATACCCCGGTGATTAGCTCCCCGATCATCACCCCACGGACAAGCACCATCGCACCCAAGCCCACGAGCGCGGCGGCAAGCAGACGGCCGCTCAGGGACATTCGACATCTCCCTCCGGCGTGCCCTCAAACAGGAGCGGGAGACATGCGCACGCCGCAAGAATCGCTGTCCCGAGCGCGAACGGGTTCGCGGCGGCAAGGCCGATCGCGGTGAGCACGACCCCGCCGCCACACTGCAGCCAACCCGCGCCGGGTTGCGGTGAGTACTCAGGCTCCGCGAGCGAGTAGGGATAGCCAAGCGCGGCACCGAGGTCAGCAGCTCGTGACGCGACCACGGCCCGGCTCAACGTCCCGTCGATCGTGGTGTTCCCGGTTGTCGCGTCTAGCTCGATCCAGCTGTAGCCATCGGTGTAGTCGGACACGACCACGATCGTCCCATCGGCTGGATCGGCGAATAGCGTCAGAGTGCCAACGGGGCCACCGTCCGGATCATATCCGGTGATTGTTGCGTCGGTATCTGTGATCTCGATCGTCGCCCGATCGATCATCGGGGCGGGCGGGCCGAACGGCGGCGCGAGAGTGCCGAGCGTGAGCGCGATCGCTTGCACCATGGTGATCTCAAATTGAACGGCTTGTGATGACGCGCAAGCGCGGCGGCGGTGCGCCCACTCGCGGCGCTCGATACGGCGCTCACCTGCCGCGTGAACAGGACGCATGTCCGAGCGCTTCGCGTGTTCGCAGCTCACGGGCATGAGCTGGCGGCAGGCCAACCGTTCGGAGGTCAGCCGATAGCGAGTTGGCACCCCCACCCGAATAATGGGGGGTAGCGAGCAGACGGCGTCGGCCGTGTCAAGGTGCCGACCGGGGCCTTGACGGCCAGCGGGGTGCGCTGATAGCGTGATCGAGATGCGCGTTCACCACTCCACATCCAAGCTGATGGCTCGCAGAAGGGCCCTCCCCGCATATTTGGCAGTGGTCATCTTGTCGTTCAGCTTCGCTGCGTGCAGCGGTGGCACAGTGGCGGCGGCGGTTGCCGAGGCAGTGGCGAACCTCCTTGCGCGGAGTGCCCCAACGGCGGTGGCGCCGTCACGTGCTGCACCGGTCCGCTCGGCTTGACCTGTCAACCCAGGTGCGGTCCCGATCAGGATCTGGCGGCGATCCAGTGTACTGAGGGCGGCGGAACCTGGTCGCCCCTGGCGCTGTGCGCCCCGTCGCCGCTAGAAGGGACTGGCGGTGACGATGGCACGGGCGACGGCACGGGAAATTGAGATCGATCGGCGCATGACGGTTCAGACCAAGCCGCCCCCGATCACATGTGCCGCGGTCGTGGCTTGTGTCCTGGGCTGCAACGACCTGCCAGAGCTCCGCTACGAGACGGAGCACCTACGGATCGGGACAGCCTCCGATGGACTTCTGTGCCAGGGGAACCTCGACCACTACGAACGCCTGATCACGACTCTCGAGCAGCAGCTGGGGACCAGCGTCCGAACGCCGATCCACGTCTATCTGTGGGATGAGTCCAGGTTCTTCCCCGACTCAGGGTGGTGCGACGACTCCCTCATTGGCTGCTACCGTCAGGGGGCCGTATATGCCGACTTCATCTCGATCGAACACGAACTCGTACATGCAGTGGTCGACACCTTCGCCACACCGACTCCGTTTTGGAGCGAGGGGGCCGCGATGGCGTTGGGCTCCAGTCGGACGTTCTTCGGAGAGACTTCCCCCGTCGACAACCTCGACCTCCATGCGTCTCCACAGCTCGACTACCGGCCCGCAGGGCACTTTTCGCGGTGGTTGCTCGAGACTCACGGACTCGAGCTCTATCGAGAGCTCCTGCGTGCACGCGGGAGTTCGCGCGAGGCGTTCGAGCGCACCTACGACATGACGATGGAGGAAGCGCAGGAGCTGTACTTCGCCGAGGCGCCCCACGCCTACGGAGCCCTCAATACCTGCGACCATCCCGACTTGCCTCAAACCGGCGACTTACAATGGTCCGAGACGATCGAGATCGACTGCGCCGCTCCCAACGTGTGGGGTACTTCTCAGGTGATTGGAGCGCTGCGAGTGCTCACAGTCACTGAGCGTGGCTTCTACGAGCTCACGACCACCGAGCAGGAGGGGGCGATCATTCCGTGCTTTGACGAGGATCTCGAGCATCCGGTGTTGGTGGGAGACCCGAACTATGGCGACGTGCCTCCGGCATCCGGCGGGTTCTTGCAGGTCTTCACCGGTGACCGCGGCAAGTCGGTGCTCGAGCTCGTGCCGGGTCGCTACGAGCTATCGATCGCGCACGAGGGCCACGAGACCCGGACTGCAGCGCTCACGGTGCGGGCCGCAACGGGGCCGATCCCCCAGACACCAGAGTCGGCCGGATGAGGCTTCGGCTAGCGACGCTGTTGGTCCTCGCGTGCTGCGCCTGCGCACCGGACGACGACTACCCCCCACTGCTCGATCAGCCCGGGGATCCATGCCGTTCCCCCTACCCAAGCTGCGTCGACGGCGAGAGGGTCCGCGAGTGTGTCGATGAGGTCTGGGTCGACCGCAGCTGCGAGGAGAGCTGCGCCGAGCTTGGCCCGGCGATGCTGTCTCTCGGCTGCGTCATCGATGGACCGCTCGAGAGCTGCGCGTGCGTGCCCGAACCTGGCGCGTGCGCGCCAGCGACGACGGCCTGCGAGTCCGACACCGAGCTTGGCTACTGTGGCGCTGGCCAAGTCTGGCTCGTCTACGACTGCGACACCTTGTGCGCCTCGAGCTTGGCCACCCCGACCTCGCTCGGGTGCATGGCCGACGAAGACGGCGAGGCGGCGTGTTGGTGCGTCGACGGGTAGCCCGGCTCGCATCGAGAATCCGTGCTTGGCGCAGTGGGCGCCGTGTGATCGGGGCCTCGCTCGAAATTCGAGTCCATCGGATTTTGGCGGACCCAGACCAATGTCTGGCTCGTTGTCGCTGCCAGCAGAGAGGTTGTTGCGGGGGTAGACTCGCGTGATGCACCGGACCGTCCTCACCCTCCTCGCGCTGGCTCTGATCGCCATTCCGCTAACCGCTGACGCCGAATATCGGCATCTGTGCACCTCCGTCCCGGGGGCGTGTGAGTACAGCCCGGCGGTCGTCCCGAAGTTGCTCGCTGACGTCTGCTACAGCCCGGCCAGCAGCGTGATCACGCTGAAGGGAACGGCGCCGTGTCCATCGGGAACGAACACATACACCGTGATCTACGGGGAGGTCGTGGATCCGCAGACCGGCGCGGTGGATGCCTACGTGCCGCTCGACGACGCCTGTGCCGCTGGTCGATGCGTCGACTATGTGCCGCACGACGATCCTCAAGAGTACCCGATGTGTTGTGAGAATGGAGGGCCGTGTTGGCCGGGAGGGGGGTGCGGCGGGATTCACTATTGGTGCCATGACGGCGTTTGTAATGAGGATGGAACCGTGACCTGCTACAATGCCGAGTTGGTGTAGATGGCGTTGGCGACCGCGTCAAAATTGATCTGGGCTTGTCGCTCGAGTGCGGGGTCGCCTGCGTCACGGGCAAAAAAGACGGCCAACAGCCGCGCGTAGAGGGCGTCTTGGTAGATGCGCCGTCGCTCGAACTCGGCCGCGACTGCCCCGCTTGCCAGGCCAAGCCTGCGAGACGCTTTGTCGCTGATCTCGGCGCGCGGGGTCGACTCCAGGCTCCGCAACGCTGCTTCCACGTACCCACCTCGAGCGGCGACGATGGTGATCTGCCCAGCCATTGTCGCCCGCGCGTCGACGCCATACGCACCCGCGCGGCCCGTCAGCTCGGCGACGCCCACGGTCTGTGTCACTCGGTGTTCCGGAACAGGCAGGATCGCCGCCGTCGCCATCGAGCACGCCAGGGCCAACCCCAACCCGACCATCGCCATCCGCCGTCGACGAGGGCGTTGCTTGTCCGCCTCGCGGATCCCCTCCAGCGCACGGAGCAGGCTCTCCATGTCCGGCCACCGATCCCGCGGGAACATCGACAGACCCCTGGCGATCACCTTTCGCAGTCGGCGGGGGACCTTGCGCCCTCGCTCGCCGCGGCGAAGCTCGCGGTTCGCCATCGCCCGCATCAGGTCGATCTTGGTCTCGCCGGCGAACGGGCGCTCCCCGTGCACGCACTCCCAGAGGGCCACACAGAACGAGAACTGATCCGATCGCGCGTCCCCGCGGTGGCGTACGAGCCGCTCGGGTGCCATGTACTCGAGGCTCCCGAGGCCGCCGCTCTGTTCGTGTTCGAGCGGGCTGCCGTCGCCGCCCGCTGGCCCCACGCCCACGTCGTCGCAGTCGCCCGTCCCGTCTCGCAGCGCCCGCGCGACGCCGAAGTCAGCGACCTGCACGCGCCCCTCATAGCTGATGAGTATGTTCTCGGGCTTGAAGTCGCCATGCTCGAGCCCGGCGGCGTGGGCCGCCGCGAGCCCGCGGCCGGCAGCGACCAAGATCTTGACGCTTTGCTGCCAGGTCGGCGCCGAGAACCCACTGATTAGCGAGCGGACGTCGACGCCCGCGACGAACTCCATCGTCAGGAACAGCTCGGTCCCGACCTTGCCGGTGTCGTAGAGGGCCACGACGTTGGGGTGCGAGAGCTTGGCCAGGCACCGGGCCTCGTGGAGCATGGCGGCCTCGGCCTCCTTGCTCGGCAGCGTCAACAGCTTGAGCGCGACGTCGCGGTTCAGCTTGGGGTCATGGGCGCGGAACACGACACCCATGCCACCCTGGCCAAGCCGCCCGAGCAGCTCGAAGCGACCAAACGTCACGGCTGGGATCGATGCATCGTCGTTGCGTGCCGTTGCGGCGGTCTCGACGGCGGAAACGAGCGCTGCCCATCGATCGAGATGGTCGTCTGCTGAACGCTGCCGGGACATCCGCGAACTCGGGGCCTCATCCTACAACAGCGCGCACGAGGATGGGCGGGGACGACGACGCCCGCACGATCGTTCCGAGTCATCCGGTCGGGGACGCCGTACGAGGGGTGCGGCGTCGGGCCTCAATCTCGGCACGGACGAGCTCTAGCGCTCGATGGACGCGGCTACGCACAGTCCCCACCTCGATACCCTCCGCCTCGGCAAACTCGCGCGGATCCTCATCACGCAGCCGGCTCTCGAGCGCGCGCCGATAGCATGTCTTGATCGCAACGAGGGCCGCATGAAGCAGCGCGGATTGTTGCAGAGTCATCGCCGCCTCATCGAGGCTCGACTCCGGCACGTCGCACCATTCCGGGAACGGGGGGAGCGGCAGCTGATCTCGGACCTTGGCCCGACGGTTATCCCGGACACGGAACCAAGCGACGCCGAACGCGAAAGAGCGAAACGAGACCGGCCCCCGCTCAAAGGGCGTTGTCCGCAGCCGCTTGGCGACGATCGCCAGGGTCTCTTGCGTGAGGTCCTCCGCGTCGGATGCCTGCACTCGCTTCTTGAAGAACGGCAACAGCTCGACGCGGAGCCGTTGAAACAGGCGCTCTTCGGCGCGCGGCTCCCCATCGTTCAACGCGTCGAGTAGCTCGTCGAGCGTCATAGGGTGCCGAGGGTACCCGAGCTCGCCCTGCGACAACTGGCCCAAGGATCAATCGTCCGGGGTTGGGAACGTTTCATCGTCGGGATTCGGATCTACTCCATGCACACCGAGACGCCGCTCAGCTGGGCCCGCGCAGCGCCGACGGAGGGCCAACATGAGTGACCTTGCGCTCGTGATCGCCAGCGAAGCCGCCGCGCGAGCTTGGCCGCGGCGCTTCGCAGCCACCCGGCGTTGAGCTTCGAGCAGCTCGTGCACGAAGGCAACTACGCGGAGGTCTCCGCGGAGCGCTGCCGCGCAAACTGTGCTTTTCATGTAGAGAGAGCGCCAATGCCGAAATCATGGAATGGGAAAGTGAGCAAGAGTGAGTTCACGCGAGTCAATCGTGATCTAAAGCGCTACTTTCGCCGAACGATGCCACACGCAAGCGCCGAAGATCTGGCCGCAGACACCTGGGTCCGGATCATCCGCTCTTTTGAGGGCAGGTGCTCATTGCGGGTATTCGCGTTCAGCGTCGCGCGCTGGACCGGCCTCGACGCGCGACGCAAGCATGAGCGCGAGATCGTGACCACGCCGCTCGATGACGTCAAGCCAGTTGCCAAGGGCCCTGGGCCGCACCGCGTGCTCATGCTCGTCACTGACCACGCCATGATCGAGCTGGCCGTGGAGCAGGTGGACGAGATCTTCAGGGACGTGCTTCGCCTGTGGCTCGCGGGCCGAGACAATGTCCAGATCGCGGCTGAACTCCAGATGAATTACAATACTGTCAGATCACAGCTGCATCGTGCCCAGCGAGCGGTGATCGCAGCCTTGCGGGGCAAAGTGGATGTCGATCGGGCATGGAGAACAAACGAATCGGTGGGCGCGAATCTGTCTGATGTCGCGGACAGCTACTCAGCATGAGGCTCGGTGAGCAGGATACCTGGCCGGACTCCGTCATGGAGCGGGGGGCGCCAAGCTCGACGACGTTCGCCTCGTGACGACGCTCGGCTGGTTCGGCGCGCGTCGGCGGGGCGCCGGTCGAGCGCGCGCGAGCGATGACGGCACGACAGGACACAGCTTCTGCGGACACCTGCGCCGGCTCCCAAGGGCTGGGGGTCTCACTCAGGAAACGCTCGCGGAGCGCAGCGGGCTGTAGCGAGAGACGATCCGGCGACTCGAGCAGGGGAGCCTTCGCCGAGCCCGTCGATCCTGGAGTACGATGCCCGCCATGAGCGCCCGCGAGCTCGCAACCGGCATCGCCTCCTGCGTGCTGCTCCTCCCGGCAGGCTGTCGCAAGACGCCTACGGATCTGAGCGTCGACCCTGACACCCACGACCCAGCTGCCGACGTCCCCGCGCTAGACTGCCCCGTCGCCCAGGCCCCAGCCAGGCCGCGGCCGGGCTCGAGCGACGACAGCGATCCACCCATGGTGCTCGGCGCACGGTTTGTGGCGCGTGATCGCGTGCAGCTGACCTTCAGCGAGGGCCTCGCACCGACGACGCAGGTCAACCCCAGGCAGTTTCGCCTGAGCATGGCCTACTCGAACATCGACTACGGCGCTAGCTATGCGACCGGCTACTACTACGACCTCGCGGGTAGCGACAACTACGAGCCGCCGCTGGTGGTGACCTCGCTCGCGGGCTACGACGATCGGCCCGAGGTGTTGGCGCTGCAGCTCAGCCGACCCGTCCCCCAGGACCTGTGCGTCAACATAACAGACCGGCGGGCGGACATGGCTGACGTCGACCCCGAGTCGCGCCCGCGGATCGGCGTGTTCCTGCACTACACCAGCCGCGGCAGCGTGGGCGTGCGGGATCTGGCCGACAACCCCATGATCGACGTGGGCGCGGAGTGGGCTCTGCATTATGGCGCGCGCCACAAGACGGTGTACGGCAGCGAGCCGATCATGCGGCTGGATCTGCTCGTCGAGCTGAGCTGCCCCGACGAAGCCATGAGGCTCTCTGCCCCGACTGGCCCGAGCTGAGCGATGCGCGATGACGACATCCCTCGGATCAGCATCGACTGATCTCCACATTCAATTTCTGCCTCGACACATTGAGATCATCGTGTACGCTGGTCCGCAATGGCAGCAATGGATCCCTTCGCTAGTCTCGAGCTCGCGCCATATCAAACGGCGCCTCAGCTCCCCCTGCAGACCCTCGTGGTGCTCAGTAACGCCCTGTCATCGCGCATGCCTGACGATCCGCCCGCCTATGTCGCGGCCGCCGAGCTGGCCATGCGCGAGGTCGTCGGCGAGTCCGAAGCGGCGATGGTCATCCGTCTGCGACAAGACAACGAGGCCTCGGTCAGCGCTGACCTCGAGCTCGACAACGCGCTCGACGGGCTGTGGTCGCTGCTCCGCGATCGCATGCGCGGCTGGGCCCGCTACGAGCGGCCGGGGCTCAATGTGCTGATTGAGGACGACGAGCTCGCGGTCGACTTCGAGGCCGTCCGCGACAAGGCCACGCGTGCGCGCGAGCTCAGCGCGCGGCTGTTCGGTGCGGGCTCGCTCGACATGCTCAACCGATCTTACCCCGAGCAATCCCAGCTCATGGCCAACCTGCTCGAGCTGATCGAGACCGATGAGCTCGCCGATGACCTGCTCGAGCTCGCCGGTGAGGAGCTGCTGCCGATCATCCAGCGCTGCCAGGAGCTCTACGAGGCCATGGTCGATCGCCGCAGCGGCAAAGACACGACCACGCGCGCGGATCTACGTGTGCTTCGGGTGAAGCTGCAGCGTCGCATCGTCCGCTACAACACCCTGGTGCTGACCATGCTCGACGAGGCCAAGCCCGAGACGCGGGATCTGGTCGAGGCGGCGCTGCAGCCCATGATCACGCTGCGACCCCAGCGCAGCAGCTCGACGGGTGGTGCCGACGGGGAGGTCGAGGGCGATGACGGTGTGATCGCAGCGCCGCCCGAGGCAGTCGAGGGCGACGACGCGCCAGTTGACGGCTGAGTCGGCGGCGGGGGTTGACTGGCTCGAGGGGTCCCAGGCTCGGCTGAACGCCGGGCCTGGGGCACTTCTGGGGTGGGGTTTTGGGGGTCGTAGG
>NZ_PVNL01000055.1 GCF_002994635.1 Enhygromyxa salina
CCCCATGAGATCCCCCAACATGCCAAACATGTCCCGCATGACCATAAAGCGCGAGACCAACGCAAGCACATCGTCAGGCTGATGCCCACAGCCGCCCGCGACCCGCTGCAGCCGACTAACCACAAAGTCCTCCGGCCCCAGCTGATCAGGAGACTTGGGCTTGCGAGGCCGCTTGTTCCGACGGGTCAACTTCGCAATAGCGGGCGTGCTCGAGCGCGCGCTCTCCTGCAAGAACAGCTCGGGATCTTGGCGCTCGCGCCGAGTCATCGAGTTGATCATCGCCTCGATCTTGACGAGCTCATTGTCGTCAGCGGCCTGCTCGAGCACCTCGTCCGGAATGTCGCCGCCAAACAGCTGACCCATCGGCATCTTGGCCATCAGGTCCTTCATCGAGCCCATCGACTGGATGGTCTTGATCTGGGCCAGGAAGTCGTCCATCCCGAACCCGCCGCCGAGCATCTTCTCGGCGTCGGCGGTGGCCTTCTCCTCGTCGACGACCTCCTGGAAGTCCTGCATGAGGCCGACCAGGTCGCCCATGCCCAGGATTCGGCCGGCGAGGCCCTCGGGTCGGAATTCCTCGAGCTTGTCGAGGTTCTCGCCCATGCCCAAGAACTTGATCGGCTTGCCGGTCGCGGCCTTGATCGACAGCGCCGCGCCGCCGCGGGCGTCACCGTCGAGCTTGGTCAGGATCACGCCGGTCAGGTTGAGGCGCTCGTCGAACGCCTTGGCGGTGGTCACCGCGTCTTGGCCGATCATCGCGTCGATGACCAAGAAGATGTTGGCCGGGTGCACGCTCGACTCGATGTTCTCGAGCTCGGCCATGAGCGTGTCGTCGATCGTCAGGCGACCGGCGGTGTCATAGATGACGAAGTCGACGCTCTTGGCGGCGGCGGCCTCGGTGGCGTCGCGGCAGATGTCGACCGGGTTGGCCCCGGGGCGCGCAAACACGGGCACGCCAAGCCGCTCGCCCAGCACCTGCAGCTGGTGGATCGCGGCGGGGCGGTAGACGTCGGCCGCGACCAGCATGACCGAGTGACCGTCCTTTTGCAGCTTGCGCGCGAGCTTGCCGGTCGTGGTGGTCTTACCCGAGCCCTGCAGCCCGACCATCATGATCCCGGTGATGCCCTTGCTCGCGCGGGCGAGCGTGGTGTCGACCGGGCCCATCAGCTCGACGAGCGCGTCGTGGCAGATCTGGACGAAGTGATCCTCGGGGCGGACCCGGACCTTCTTGTTGTCCTTGCCCTTCGCAACCAGCTGGACTTGCTCACCGAGCGCTCGCTCTTTGACGGCGCGCAGGAACTTCTTGACCGTGCGAAATTCGACGTCAGCCTCGAGCAAGCTCAGGCGAACGTCCTTCAGCGCAGCGTCGACGACTTCTTCGCTGAGCTCGCCCTTGCCAGTCAGTCGCTCGCGGGCTGCCCGAAAACCCTTGGAGATGGTCTCGAACACGAGGGGTTGGATAGCATAGAAGCTGGCCAGCTCCGACAGCGGCGCTTGTGGCCCCCTGGGGCCAGTGCGAGGCTGTTCAGGTGAGCGAGGCCCTCGCAGCGCCCCCGACCGCGCCCCCGACCGCGGCCCCGACTGCGATGGTGCCGCTCGGCGTGGGGGCGGCGGTGCTGGCGATCTCGTCGGCGGCTCCGGTGATCCGGCTCGCGGCGCCGCTCGGGCCCGAGGTCATCGCCTGCCTGCGCGTGAGCGTGAGCGCGACCGTGCTCGCGCTGGTCACCCACCGGGCGACGGCGCGGACGCTGCGATTGCTGGCCGGCTCGCGACCCGAGGCGCTGTGGACGATCGTCGCCGGGCTGTGTCTCGCGGCCCACTTCGGGGCCTGGATCGCGTCGCTGAGCATGACCTCGGTGGTCCGCTCGGTCGCGCTGGTCTCGACGACGCCGCTGTTCGCGGGCCTGTTTGCGCGGGCGATCGGGGATCGGGCGCCGCTGCGTCTGTATGTCGGCAGCGCGGTGGCGATCGCGGGGACGCTGGTCATGGTCGAGCCCGGCGCGCCGAGCTCGGACCAGGCGTGGCTGGGGGATCTGCTGGCGCTGTCGGGGGCCGTGACCGCGGCGCTGTATCTGGCGATCGGCCGCAAGGTCCACGCGCAGCTCGGCGACGCGCTCCCGGTCGAGGGCTACTTCGTGTGCGTGAACCTGGTGGCCGCGAGCGCGCTGTGGATGTTCGCGCTAACGCGGGGTGCTGCGCTGGTTCCGGCTGGGGTCGCGCAGGCTGACTATCTGGCGGTCCTGTGGCTCGGCCTGGTGCCCGGGATCATCGGCCACGGGCTGCTCAACTGGGCGGTGCGCCGGGTCCCCGTTCACGTGGTCAGCCTCGCGGCGCTGCTCGAGCCAGCGGGCGCGGGTCTGCTCGCGTGGGTGCTGCTGAGCGAGGTTCCGGCCACGCGCGAGCTCGCGGGGGCGCTGTTGTTGATCGCTGGGGTCGCGCTGGGGCTGCCGCGCCGCGCGTCGTGATCAGCGTTCGTGGTCAGCCGCGAAATTCCGCCCGACCCCGCGCGCTCCACCACTCGACCCACTTGCGGATCCCGATCTCGCGCTCTTGCTTGTTGCCGGCCGCGAGGAAGTTGATGCGCTGACCGGTGATTCGCCGCAGCTCGTCGGCGGCCCAGCGCCGGACCGACAGATCCTTGTGCGCCAGGCTCGACATGATCCACTCGATGCGGTGGTGCTGATGGTTGTCGGCGTACCAGGCGTGCCAGCGGTGCGGCTTGAGGCCCAGCTGCTGGCCTGTGATCGAGCACAGCGACTCGAGCGAGGCCTCCTGGATGTAGCGCTCTTTGCTGGTCAGCAGATCGATCAGCTTGGGCACCGCCGCGATGTCGCGGACGGTCCCGATCGCCCGGGTCGAGTGCAGCTGGCGCGTGCGGTTGGGGCTGTCGAGCTCGGCGCGGATCACCTTGATCGTGTCGTTGAAGCGCGGCTCTCCCGAGTAGGTCTCGAGCACCCGCATCGCGATGGCCCGCACGTCGGCGTCGGGATCGAACGCAAGCTCACCCAGCGCCGGAATTGCGAGCTCGTGGCGCAGCTCCATGAACACGAACGCGATGTAGAACCGAACCGTGGGGTTGGGGTGGGTGATGACCTCGACGAGGTAGGGGCCGAGCACGTCGCCGAGCTCGAGCGCGACCCGGATCAGCGCGCCGTGAGCAGGCAGCGGCGGCAGGGTGTCGAGATCGCGGCGGTGGACGTCGAGCTCGCCGGGGAACTGCTTGGCGACCCGGCGCATCGCCAGCTCGCCGATCTCGCGCAGGTGTTGGATCGCCGAGCTGTCTCCCCGGGTCGCCGAGAGGATCGCGGCGTCGATCTCTCGCGCCTTGGTGTCGGGCTTGCGCGGACGATCTTCGTCGTCGAGCTGGATGCGGCCGCGGATCGAGCCATTGTCGCGCTGGCCGAACGGAGGTGACAGCGAGGTCAGGGCGGGCGCAGCAGGCGTTGGTTCAGGCTCGCTCGGGGCCGGCCGGGGCCGCACGGGTGGCTTGTCCAACACCGCAGGCGTTGGCGATGGGCTGGAGCTCGGCGGGGGCTCTTGCCGGACCGGCGGCTTGACGCGAACCGGCGGGATGTCTGGCGTTGCGGCAGCTGGGACGCTGGGCGAGCTCGGCGGGGCGGCGGCGGGGATCGGCGGCGCGGGTGCGACGGCCGGACTCGGGGCCGGACTCGCAGAGGGAGCCGCGAATGGCTTGACGGCGCCCGGCGGCTGGAACGTCGCGGGCGGCTTGAACACGCCCGGCGGCAGCAGACCACCCGGTGGCGCAAACACGCTCGGCTTGCTCGGTGGGACCGCGGGCGCGGGGGGTGGCGTCGGCGTTGGCGGTGGGATCACCTGCGCGGGGGCGCTGGGTTGCCCGGCTGGTGGTGGGTCGTCCTCACCACGCATGCGTCGAAGCACGCCCTCGAGCGCCTGCCCGGCGCTCTCACACAGATCAGCCCCTGCCTCGATCTCTTCGGCGGTGAAGGCATCGCCAGCGCGATCGAGGTACAGCATCAGCACCGGTCGGTCGTGGACCTTGACCGGCACGAACATGCAGGGGACGGCCATCTCCTGGCCGACCGCGATGCGCAGATCCAGGTCGGTCACCCGCTCCATGGTCTCGTGACCTTCGACGGCGGCCTCGACCTTGGGGCTGAACTCGACGAGCTGATCTTCGGTGCCGGGGATCTGGCCGGGGGAGTCGAGCCCGCGCAGACCCTCGCGCTTGATCCCGAACAGCGCCACCCGTGGGCTCAGAACCAGGGCGGCGCGGACCAACGCCCCGGTGACTTGATCGCGACTCGTCGCGGCCTCGATCGCGCCGCGCGGATCTGCGAGCCGCTCGGGCAGCGACGCGCTGGGCCGAGGCGTCGCGCCGCGGTCGAGCGGGGGTCGTGGGGTGGGCGTGTCTTCGTCGGGCGTCGACGCTGGGACCGCGGGCGGCTCTGGCTCTGGCTCTGGCTCTGGCTCTGGCTCTGGCTCTGGCTCGCTCGCGGGCGGTGGTGAGTCGTCGTCGTCATCGTCGACGGGCAGACCGTACAAAAACGTGGGGCTGCGCTTGACCGGGCCCGAGGGATCTTGCGACCCGTCCTGAGCGAAGCTTGGTTGCTGACCGAAGCCCGCGGGCTTGAACACGGGGTCGGACTTGCTGGTCGTCAGCGCTTGCGGCGAGGGGATCTTGTAGGGAGCGGTGTTGGGCGCCGCGGTCATCCACGGCGCGGGGGCGGCCGGATCGCGCTCTGGCTCTGGCTCTGGCTCGGGGGCGGGCTGCAGGCGCGCGAGCGTCTGAACCCAACGCACGGCCAACACCGCGTAGCGCTGGGGCATGACCGACGCGCGTCGCTCGGCCGCGAGCTTGGCCAGGCCGGCCTCGCAGGTTGCGAACACCTGCAGGTGCTCGACCGAGCGCTCGAGCTCGCCGCGCTGTTCGGGCGGGATCTCGGGGTGGATCGCAACCTGGACGTACGCCATGTGGCGGCGCAGCGGCATGGCCCAGCCGAGGTCCAGCAGCGCCTGCGGCAGCGCGGCCCAGGGGCGCTCGGGGCCGGGCTCGAGCAGCGCGACAGGGACGGGATCGCAGCCGTTGGCCGCGGCGATCGCCTGGCTCAGCGCGGGCGGGTCGAGCAGGTCGAGCTCGAGCAGCACGGTGTCGAGCGAGCCGCCGTAGATCTGCTGACGGCGAACCGCCGACTGAAGGGCCTGTTCGTCGACCATGCCGGTCGCGCGCAGGTGCTGAAGCAGCTGGCTCACGCGGACCTGACCACCCCCGCTGCGCGGATGACTTTCGCTGCGCGGACCACATATGTACCCGAGACGAGGTCGTGGATGGCTCGGCGCTCGCTGCTGAACGCGATCCATGCGGGACCGAGCGCCGCGGCCAAGGTCCCCGCCAGCTGCGCGAGCGTGCGCAGGCCGGCGATCAGCACGCTCGGTGGTTGGCCGTGACGATCGACGATGCGAACCGAGACCAGCCGCTGGCCGAGCGTGCGACCGGACCACGCCACGCTGATCATCAGGTACAGCCCCGCGAGCACCAGGATCGGGCCCGCGCGCAGCAGCAGCGTGCTGAGGTCGGTCGCGAACACGGTCAGCGCGAAGTCGAGCCCGCGGGCACCGGGTGCGAGCGACACCGAGCCGATCAGTCGATGCAGGCCCCAGGCGATCGGCCCAGCGGTGACGGTGAGCAGGGCGAGATCGACCAGGCCCGCGGCGCACCGACGCCAGAACCCGGCGACCTCGACCGGCAGGAGCGGGCCACTACAGTGCGGGCAGGCTGCGGACGCGGCAGCGGCGAGCTCACGGTCGAGCTCGGCGTCGCAGTGCGGACATGGCATGGGGCGGCGCCGGATCGGCACGCGCTTGGGCGCGCGCTCGACTGGCGCGGCGATCGGCGTGGCAACCGGATCAGTCGCTGGCTGCTCGATGCTCACGCGGGCGCTCCGCTTCGCGGGTGGTGGGTTGCTCGTGCCACTTCGTGGGGCTGCAGGCGAGCCGCCTGCCCGGTTGCGGCATGGCGCGTCGGGGGCCGGTGGCGCACGCCGGGCACACTATCACCGCCAGCGACGCCGCGCACCGGTGCCAGAGCCGGCCCGCGGCGCATGCTCACGCGCCAGCGCTAGTGGGTCTGAGGCCACGAGCCAAACCGAGCGAGCAGGGCGACCGCGGCCGTCGGCGTCCGCAGGACCCACGGCCCGAGCTGGGTCGCCACAAACCCCGCAGCCGTGGCGGCCTCGACCTCACGGGCAGACAGCCCACCCTCGGGGCCGACCAGCAGGCGCATCCCTCCGGGGCGCTCGGTCAGACCTGGGGGCAACGTCTTGTCGTTCGCGTGCGGCTCCCCGAACACACCGGGCAGCTCGGGTTGGTGGGCGAGGGCGTCGGGCAGCGACCACGGCTCGGCCGGGGGCCCGCCCAGCAGCTCGGGCGGTGAGGGGCGCCCGCACTGGCGCATCGCGGCTCGCATGACTCGCTCGAGCCGGCCCGCCGACGGCACGTGACCCGCGCTTCGTTCACAGCGAACCAACACCACCTGGGTCGCCCCGAGCTCGCACGCCCCCGTGATCGACTCGAGCGTGGCTGGGGCGTCGGGCAGGCCGAGCAGCAGCACGCGGGCGAGGGGCGTCGCGCCGAGCGGGCGCGGCCCGTCGATCTCCACGCGGACGCGCCGACCGTGGGTCACCAGGCGCGCGAGCCAGACGGCGCCAGCATCAAACAGCTCGATCGCCTCGCCGACCCGGACCCGCCGGACCTTGACGAGGTAGCGCGACTCCTCGTCGTCGAGCTCGAGCGTGATCCCAGCTTGCAGCGGTTCAGCTCCAGCCGGCGCGAACGCGCGAACGCTCACCTGCTTGCCGACCCGGCTCGGGGGCGCTCGAGCACCAGCGCACACCAGTCACCCTCGCGCGGGCGCCCGCGCAGCTGCAGCCCGATCTGGGTGTACGCGGCCAGCACCTCATCACCCTCTTCCTCGAGGATGCCCGAGAGGATCAGCGCGCCGCCGGGGGTCACGGCCCGGGTGATCTCGGTCGCGGCCGGGGTCAGCACCGAAGGTCGAATGTTCGCGAACACCAGCTGGGCCGGCTCGAGCCGCTCGCCAGCGTCGGACCCCAACACCAGCTGGCGCAGCTCGAGGCGGGGGTCGTCGGTCGGGATGCCGTTGACCTCCGCGTTCTCGCGCGCGGTGTCGACGGCCTCCTGATCGTGATCCGCGAGGCACAAAGACTCGAGCTCGGGCCAGATCTGCAGGGCCGCGAGCCCGAGGATCCCCGAGCCACAGCCAAGATCGATCACCCGCCGCGGTCGCTCGGCCGCGAGCTCGACCAGCGCCTGTAGGCACAGGCGCGTGCTCTCGTGCAGCCCCGTTCCGAACGCCCGACCCGGATCGAGGAGCAGCTCACAGGTTGGATCATCCGGCTCGCGAGGGATCCAGCTGGGGCGGACCATGAGCGAGCGCGCGCTCGCGCGAAAGTAGAGCGATCGGTAGTGCCGTTTCCACGCGTCGCGCCAGTCGTCGCCGTGGTGGTCTTCCGCGTCGACGCGCACCTCGAGCCCAAGCGTGACCGCGAGCTCGTGCGCCGCGAGCTCGACCGCCGCGCGACTCGCTGGTGTCGTGTAGACAATCAGCTCGGGTCGCTCGACCCTGACGAAGTCCGGCCCCTCCGCGATGCACGTGGGATCGCGGGTCTCGACGCCACCGACATCGTCACGGATCGCCAGCAACGCCGCGAGCCCCTCGAGCTGCTCGAGCGCGCTGCTCAGCGAAACCTCGTCAGTGCTGATCTGCGGCATCGCCACCCGCACAGTGCTCCACGCGTCATGTTCGCTCATGGCTGGGTTTCTATACCCCAGTCGGGCTGACGCGGATCGTGCTCGTAGGGCCCTCCGCGCGCTCCGCCGCTTCGGTTTTCCTTTGACATCGAAGGCCTGGGTGGTAAATCCGAGGCCGATCAGGACCAGGATATGTCGGCGTCGTACAGTGGAGTGAAGGTGTTTTCTGCGACCAAAGCACGTGAGCGCGAGTCGCTCGGCGAGCGCATCACCGACTGGCTAGACGCCAACACCCACGAGATCGAGATCGTCGACACCGTGGTCACGCAGAGCTCCGATCGCGAATTTCACTGCCTCACGATCACGCTGTTCTTTCGGGCTCGCTGAGGCGGGCGGGCTCGCTGAGGCGGGCGGGCTCGCTGAGGCGAGCGCGCCCGTCACCAGCTGCCGCTAGAAAAACCGGCGGCCGGTGCCAGCTCGCTCGAGCGCGTCGAGCAGCTGTTCCATGTCTGGCCACCGCGCGGTCGGGTTGGCCGACAGGCCGCGCGCGAGCACCTTGTAGGCGGGCTCGCGCCGATAGGCCCACGGCCCCGCGACGTGATCCGCGTCGCTCGGCGGACGTCGGCCGGTGAGGGCCTCCCACGCCAGCACGCAGAAGCTGTACTGGTCACTGAGCTGGTCGCGGCGGCCGGTCTCGCGGGCCTCTGGCGCGGCGTAGTTCCTGTCGATCGGCAGCGGCGGTCCTTGTCGCTCCCACGCGCCGGGCTCGGGCGCGAGGTCGCGGGCGCGCTCGAAGTCGACGAGCCGGACGTGCTGCAGTCGATCGATCCTGACGCGCGCCGGGATCAGGTCGCCGTGCACGACCCCGACGGCGTGGGCGGCCGCGAGCCCCTGGCCGGCCTGGCGCAGGACGGCCAGCAGCTGAGCCTGGCTTCGCTGACCGCCCTCGACCCAGTCGTCGAGGCCATCGACACCCACCGCCTGCAAGGTCATGCACAGCTCGCTGCCGAGCAGCCCGAGGTCGAGCACCGCGGCGATGTTGGGGTGGTCGATGCGCGCGAGCAACCTCGCCTCGCGCTCGAGCAGCTTGGCGGCGAGCGGATCGTAGTTGGTGTTCGCGTGGAGCAGCTTCAGGGTCAGCTGCCGAAGCAGGTGGCGATCTTCGGCGAGGTACAGCTCAGCCGGCTCACCGCTGGTGAGCTTCTGCAACAACCGAAACCGCCGCGGCCCAAACACGCTGCGGGGGGACTCCGCGCGTGGAGGCTGGTGAGCGGGTAGACCCGGCGATTTGTGCGAGGTGTAGATGCCGCTATGGTAGCCCAGTCTCAATCGATACGTTCGATTAAAGTATGGCCATAACAGTGGTCAAAAGGACACCGAGAGACACGCCCGTGGGCATTTCGGAGCTGATCGAACGACCAGAGACTGTACTCAATCCCGTGCGAGCCCGGCGTACAGGTACTCGCGGTTGAGCAGCGCGATCGCGTCGACGCTGATGCTCTTGGGGCAGGCCGCCTCACACTCACCGTGGTTGGTGCACCCGCCGAAGCCCTCGGCGTCCATCGCGGCGACCATGTTGCGGACCCGAGCCTTGCGCTCGACCTTGCCCTGGGGCAGCAGCGACAGGTGCGCCACCTTCGAGCTGACGAACAGCATCGCCGAGGCGTTCGGGCACGCCGCCACGCACGCACCACAGCCGATGCACGCGGCATAGTCGAAGGCCTGGTCGGACTCGCGCTTGCCGATCGGGATCGTGTTGGCGTCGGGCGCCGAGCCGGTGCCCACCGAGACGTAGCCGCCCGCGTGCTGAATGCGATCGAACGCGCTGCGATCGACGACGAGATCTTTGACGATCGGGAACGCGGCGGCGCGCCACGGCTCAATCACGATCTCGTCGCCGTCATGGTACTCGCGCATGTGCAGCTGACACGCGGTGGTGCCAGCGCGGGGGCCATGCGGGTTGCCGTCGATGACCATGGAGCAGGCCCCACAGATACCTTCGCGGCAGTCGTGGTCGAACGCGACGGCGTCCTTGCCGGCCTCGAGCAGCTGCTCGTTGAGCACGTCGAGCATCTCGAGGAACGACATGTGCGGATCGGCCTCGACCCGGTGATCCTCGAAGAAGCCGGCCTGCTTGGGCCCGCTCTGGCGCCAAATCTTGAGCTTGATGTCCATCGCTACTTGTAGCTCCGCGTGGTCAGCTTGACGTTCTCGAACTCGAGCGGCTCTTTGTGGAGCGCGGGCTTGGTGCCGACCCCGGTGTACTCCCAGACCGCGCCGTGGGCGAACTCGTCGTCGCGGCGCACGGCCTCGCCCTCTTCGGTCTGGTGCTCCTCGCGAAAGTGACCGCCGCAGGACTCGTCGCGGTACAGCGCGTCGTGACACATGAGCTCGGCGAACTCGAGGAAGTCGGCGATCCGCCCGGCCTTCTCGAGCCAGGGGTTGAGCTCGTCGGCGCCGCCCGGGACGAACGCGTGGTCCCAGAACTGCTCGCGCAGCTCGGGGATCTGCGCGAGCGCCTGCTCGAGCCCGGCCGCGTTGCGGGCCATGCCGCAGTACTCCCACATGATCTTGCCCAGCTTGCGATGGAAGTAGTCGACGCTCTTGCGCTTGCTGCCGCTCTTGGACCCGATCTCGAGCAGCTTGCGCTGGCGCTCGCGGACCTCGGCCTCGGCGCGGGCGAACGCCGGGTGCTTGGTGCTGACCTCACCGTGGTAGTGGGTCGCGATGTAGTTGCCGATCGTGTAGGGGATCACGAAGTAGCCGTCGGCCAGGCCCTGCATGAGCGCCGAGGCGCCGAGCCGGTTGGCGCCGTGATCCGAGAAGTTGGCCTCGCCCAGCACGTGGAGCCCGGGGATCGTGCTCATCAGGTTGTAGTCGACCCACAGCCCGCCCATCGTGTAGTGGACGGCCGGGTAGATCCGCATCGGCGTCTTGTACGGGTTCTCGCCCGTGATGCGCTCGTACATCTCGAACAGGTTGCCGTAGCGATCTTCGATCGCGGCCTTGCCGTCGCGCTCGATCGCCGTCGCGAAGTCGAGGTACACGGCCTCGCCGGTCTTGCTGACCCCATAGCCGTCGTCGCAGACCTTCTTGGCCGCGCGCGAGGCGACGTCGCGGGGCACGAGGTTGCCGAAGCTGGGGTAGCGCTCCTCGAGGTAGTAGTAGCGATCGTCCGGCGGGATGTCGTTGGGCGGCTTGTTGACGTCGGCCTTGTTGCGGGGCACCCACACCCGGCCGTCGTTGCGCAGCGACTCCGACATCAAGGTGAGCTTGGACTGATAGTCGCCGCTGACCGGGATGCAGGTCGGGTGGATCTGCGTGAAGCAGGGGTTCGCGAACCCGGCCCCGCGCTTGTACGCGCGGTAGGTCGCGGTGACGTTGCAGTTCTTCGCGTTGGTCGACAGATAGAACACGTTGCCGTAGCCGCCGGTCGCCAGCAGCACGGCGTCGGCCGCCCACGGTCGGATCTCGCCCGTGATCAGATCACGCGTGATGATGCCGCGCGCGTGACCGTCGACCACGACCAGGTCGAGCATCTCCGTGCGCGGGTGCATCTTGACCTTGCCCTGGGCGATCTGCCGGTTGAGCGCCGAGTAGGCGCCAAGCAGCAGCTGCTGGCCGGTCTGGCCCCGGGCATAGAAGGTGCGGGACACCTGCGCGCCACCGAACGAGCGGTTGGCGAGCACGCCGCCATACTCACGCGCGAACGGTACGCCCTGCGCGACGCACTGATCGATGATGTTCACCGACACCTGCGCCAGCCGGTACACGTTGGCCTCGCGCGAGCGATAGTCGCCGCCCTTGACCGTGTCGTAGAACAGCCGATAGACGCTGTCGCCGTCGTTCTGGTAGTTCTTCGCCGCGTTGATGCCACCTTGGGCGGCGATGCTGTGGGCGCGGCGGGGGCTGTCTTGGAAGCAAAAGCAGTCCACGTCGTAGCCAAGCTCGGCGAGCGAGGCCGCGGCCGAGGCCCCAGCCAGGCCAGACCCAACGATGATCAGCTTGTGGTGGCGCTTGTTGGCCGGGTTGACCAGCTTGAGTTCGAAGCGGGCCTTGTCCCACTTGTCCCCGATCGGACCCGATGGAATCTTGGCGTCGAGTTTCATGACCGTGACCTGACTGTGCGAAGAGATGCCATGGCGACTCAGGTGGCTCCGATGAAGCCCGCCCAGATCGCGAGCGGCATCGAGATGTTGCCCAGACCCACGATCACGCCGATCGCCGGGCCCGCGACCTCGAACGGGAGCTTCCAGCGCCCCACCGCGATACCCGCGGTCTTGAACGTGGACGTGACGCCATGCGCGAGGTGAGCCGCCAGCGCGAGGTTGGCGAGGATGTAGGTGATCGCGATCCCCGGCTGCTGGAAGCTGACGATGAAGTGCGCGTAGAGATCGCGCCGGGTCGCTTCTTCGGTGGCCTGCTGCAGCTCGTAGTAGTTGACGCCACCGAAGTCGGTGCTCACCACGCCGACCGTGAAGTGCGCGATGTGATAGATGATGAACGCCAGCAGCACCATGCCGAGCTCCGCCATGTACATGGCCGCGAGCGAGGTCTGCTTTTGTTTGAGCCCCGCGTAGCGCTCGGGCCGAGCCCGCTGGTTGCGTTGGATCAACACCACCGCGGTGGCGACGTGGAGCGCGAGGGCCGTCAGCAGACCCCCACGGGCGATCCACTTGAGCGGGCCGAGCCCCTGCATGAACTCGGCGTAGTCGTTGTACGCGTCGCGGCCAAGGAACACCTGCAGGTTCCCGGCCATGTGGAAGAGAACAAAGCCCACCCCGACCAAACCCGTGAGCGCCATGACGATCTTCAGTGAGATCGTAGACGTCAGGGCTTTGACGAGTCGGTCGAAGGGCCGGGCGCTCGTTGGCGTGGCGCTGCTCATCGTGACAATCCTCGCTGCTGACCGGCAACCTGGTCCGGCGACGCCGAACTAGCACATTTTAACCTCCGCAGACAGCCTGCACATCGTCGACTGCGGCGCTTCGCGTCTCGACGGCGCGCTTCGCTGAGTGCGTGTGTCTCGCGTCGGGCCGGGCCGGTCAGTGCCGGTCAGTGCCGGTCAGTGCCGGTCAGTGCCGGTCAGTGCCGGTCAGTGAATGATCGGCTTCTCGGCCGGGACCCAGGTGAGCTCGAAATGGCCGAGCATGCACGGATCGTCGGGCGTGAGTCGGACCACCGAGTGGCTCGGACCCTCGCTCTGTCCAGCGGGGCGCACACCATTGGTGCTGGCGAGATCGTAGACGAGCAGGGAGGTCGGGGTCTCCTCCGTGACCAGCGCGTGGACCCGCGAGAGGTTGCGACCTTGCCCGGCCAGCGAGCAGCGATCGCTGTAGCGGCCGATCAGCAGGCCGCGCTGCAGCTGCTCGCTGTCGATCCCGAGCTCGCGGGTCTGACCGGACTCTTCGCGCCGACGCCCGCGGCTGGTCGAGCGCCCTCGGCTGCCGCCCTTGATCGAGCGCAGCCGCAGGACCCCGCGTGGCTCCGGTCGCACGTCGACATCGATCGGTCGGTAGCCGCCGATCTCCGCCACGCCGGGCTCGGCCATGGCCGAGATCGCGAGCCGATGCCCACCGCCAGACGTGTCGAGCCCCGTCAGCTTGCGGAAGGACTCCGCGTCGTCACCTGCGAGCATGTCGCGTCCGGCTGCCCCTCCGGGCAGCACGAACAGTGACGTTCTGCCGAACGCGAGCGCGACCTGCCCATACGCCGAGAACCCTGGTACCCGCTTGTCATCCGCCAGGACCACGCCCGCCCGACCGCCGAGATCGTAGCCACGAAACCGCATCGGCCCTTGCCCCGGCCACCCCGTCAACAACAGGTGACGAAGGCTCACCCGGCTGTCGTTCGGGATCGGCAGCGCGCAGCGGTTGTGGCGACCGATGACCACCGCATGCGGCAAGTCCTTGGGACGCTCGACCACACGCTGCGCAACCGGAAACCCGTTCTGATCCGTCGCAACGATCACCGCGTCACCTTCTTTGACGCCCGTGACCAACGCATTGAGGATCGGTCGCGCCTGGGCGAAGCAAGCAGCCAACGCCATCTGAGGTTCGGCCCGCTCGTCACCCGTGTGTGGCTGAGGCCCGCTGTCTTCGATCATCGACACGCCGGCGAAGCGTATGGGAGAGCCGCCGCGTTTTCCATGTCTTCAACCCCCCCGATCCAACGACCAGTCCTAAAACCCCCCGTACAGCCAACCCCAGCCATTCTAGCCCCACGTGACCACCCCCCTAGACACACCCTGCCAAGGCCCCAGCGCGGCAGACGCTATTTTTATAGGCGTGGGCGAGGCTTTTTTAGGCGTGGACGAGACTTCTCGCCCACTTGCGGTGCGGCCAGGTGGACTGGTCCGGCAGTGGGAAGCGACCGTCGGAACCCTGGGCACCGCGTCTTCGGCCGGCACCGTCGCCCGTTGGTTGACTGTCTCGGCCCCGACCTCGCCTGCGCGACCCCTTACTTGCGGGCGAGACTGGTGGCTGATATCTGGGTGGCGGGGGTTCCGACGGTCGCTTCCCGCTGGCCTGTCGGTCCGCCTGGCCGCACCGCAAGTGGGCGAGAAACCTCGTCCACGCCTAAAAAAACCCTTACTTGCGGGCGAGACTGGTGGCTGATATCTGGGTGGCCGGGGTTCCGACCGCCGCTTCCCGCTGGCCTGTCGGTCCGCCTGGCCGCACCGCAAGTGGGCGAGAAACCTCGTCCACGCATCTAAAAAACCATGGACGAAGAGATTACGACGGTACTTGGCAAGGGCTCTCGGTTTGAAGGAAAGCTCACTTTCGAGGGGACCGTTCGGATTGATGGTCGGTTTTCGGGGGAGATCCAGACTGAGGGGACGCTGATCATCGGTGACAGCGCCGAGGTCGAGGCCAACATTTTTGCGTCGATCGTGGTTGTGAAGGGGCATGTGCGGGGGGACGTGGTGGCTGGGGAGTCGCTGAAGATCCAGGCTCCGGCGAAGGTTGTTGGTAACCTCTCTACGCCGAACTTGACCATCGAGACTGGGTCGTTCTTCGAGGGGCACTGCAAGATGTCGGGGGACCGCGCCAGCGTGGGTGTGGGCGAGGTTTCTCGCGCTCCTGCCGAGGGCTGAGTGG
>NZ_PVNL01000056.1 GCF_002994635.1 Enhygromyxa salina
GGGGGAGGGGGGGCGCGGTCGCGGCGGCGGGCAGGGCTTCGCCGCTGGCCTCGAGGGCGTCGAGCTGCTGTGGTTGATAGCGACCGCCGATCGCAAATACGACGCGATCGCGGGTGTAGTGGGCGGCGTAGAACGCCTTGACGTCGTCGAGGGTGATCGCCTTCAGGCCCGCGACGGTGCCGACCGACGGGTGCGCGTAGCGGGTGCCGCGGAACGTGAGCCACTCGAGGCCGGCCTTGCCGAGCTCTTCATCCGAGGCGTAGCGCAGGCTCTTTTGCAGGTAGCTCAGGCCCTCGCTGCGCAGGCGCTCGAAGTCCTGGGGATCGAAGGCGGGATCGGTCCATTGTTGGGTCAGCAGCGCTGCGAATGCGTCGGCGGTCTCGTGGTGGCTGCGGCCGCTGATCGTGGTCATCTCGCGATCGACGCCGACGTGCCAGCGCGCGGCCATGGGAAACAACAGCTCGACGATCTGCTGCCACGGATTTGAGGTGGTGCCGCCGCCGGCGAGCAGCTCGCCGGTCAACCACGCGAGGCCCTCGCGGCCCACGGGGTCGTCTTGGCTGCCGACCTGAAACCAGGCCGCGTAGGTGACGCTAGGATCGGCGGGGACCGGGAGCTCGATGCTGTCGTTGGCCTCGCCTGGTGGGGTGTCGGTTGGGAGCTGCCCGTTGGTGTCGGCGACCGTCGTGGGGCCCTCGAGCTTGCAACCGGGGAGCATCAGCGCGGCCGCGATGCAGGTCATCCAAAATGAGCTGGGGGTGTTCATTAGTTGGCTCCCTTCGCGGCCTGGTCGGCTGGCGATGGCTTGGACTCGCGCAAGATTGCGACGGTGCGGCTGTCTTCGACGAGCCAGCGCCTGGCCGCCTCGCGCACGTCCTCGGGGGTCACGGCTTGGAGGTTGCTGTACAGGACCTCGACCTGGGCGAGATCGCCGGCCGTGCCGACGAACTGCGCGACCTCGCTGGCGACGGCGCTCGCGGTGTCGAGGCCGAGCAAGTAGTCGTAGCGCATGTGGGACTTGACGGCGTCGAGCTTGGCCTGATCGGGGAGCTGCTCGCGATAGTGGGCGACGGTCTGATCAATGCGGGCGATGACGGGGTCGACGTCGGCCTCGTCCTTGATCGTGGCCAGCACGCTCCACAGCTCGGGGTCGCGGTTGGTCGCGGCTCCGGCGAACAGCGACTCGACGGTCTGTCGCTCGAGCTGCAGCTCGCGATAGATGTCGCTGGTCTCGCCGAACGCGAGCTCGGCGAGGACCAGAGAGGCGACCCAGATCTTGTCGTTGGGGGCGAACGCGCCGCCCTTGTAGGCGATCCACACGCGGGGCAGCGTGCGACCTTCGTACTCGACCTCGATCCGCTTGGGCTGCTTCTGTGGGGGTTCGGGCTTGATCTTGGGGGCGACGTAGCCGGGCTTCCAGGCCGCGTAGTATTGCTCGATCAGGGCGAAGGTTGGCTCGGGCGAGACATCGCCGGTGACGATGATCACGCAATTCTCGGGGCGATAGTAGCGATTGAAGAAGGTTCGCGAGTAGTCGTATTGCTTGGGCATCGCCCTGATGTCATCGACGAAGCCCATGGTCGTGTGCGCGTAGGTGTGCCTGCGGAACGCCTCGGCGCGCAGCGCCTCGTACAGCACGAAGAACGGGCTCGACCGGTTCTTGCGGTACTCGCCGTAGACGGCCCCGGCCTCGGTCTCGAACCCAGCCCTGGTGTACGCGAGGTTCATGAAGCGATCCGCTTCGATCTCCGCGACGGTCTCGAGGTCGTCCTTGGAGATGTCGAACTCGTAGACGGTCATGTCCGCCGAGGTGTAGGCGTTGGAGTCGGCGCCCATTCGGGTGACGATCTCGTTGTATTGTTCGGCCGGGTATTTGTCGGTGCCGCGAAACATCATGTGCTCGAAGAAGTGCGCGAACCCGGTCACGCCCTTCTCGTACTCGTCGCGGGCGCCGGTCCGCACGACCGTGCGATAGGAGACCAGGCCCTCGCTGGGCGTCGGGATCACCAGGATCCGCAGACCGTTCGCCAGGGTCTTCTCGTGCCACGGGTAGGGGAAGATCTCGCCGGTGTGGGCGACCGCGTCGCTGGCCGCCGCCTGGCTCGCGCCGGGGCCGGCGACGGCTGGGGACGCGGCGAGCAACAGGGCCAGCAGTGATGGGATCACGGTGAGGGGCTTGGCAGACATGCGCGCGCGGATCATGCCAGCTGCTGTCTGGAATCGCCATGGGCGCAGTGTTGCCATTGCGCACACGCGCTGGCGCCCACGCGGATCATTGCCGCTTCAGCTCGCGGCCCGACCACCAGATCCGCTCGTCGTCACCCTCGCCGCGGACCTCGATGATCATGCCCTGGCCGCGGGCGAGCCCCTCGACGCGCGCGCGCCGGTCGTCGAGGGGGTGCAGGGCCATGAGGACCGGAAGCGGCGGGTGCTCGAGCAGGCCGAGGAACTCGAGGGTCAGGCGCCCATTGTTGACACTCAACGTCGGCTCGCGAATTGTCGAGACCTCGCCGGGCCGATCGACCACGGCCCAGCGGCCGACCCGGGCGAGCCACGCGGGGGGGATCGGCGGTGGCGGCGGGAGCCGCACGCCGCCGCGCCGCCGCACGACGCCGCGCTCGACGATCATCAGGTGGGCGTCGGCGACATCGATGAAGCGGATCCGGGCGCCGGGCATCGACTCGACCGTGCCGGTGTCGGGTCCGTCGATCGTGAGCCGACCGCTGCCGACCTTGGCGCGCGACCACACCTCGCCCTCGTGCAGGCCGACCGTCGAGACCCCGACGCTGGTCGCATACTCGCCGGCGTGGGCGGCGAGGAACGCAGTCGTGGCCTCGGACGTGGCGCGGCTGTGGTCGGTGCCCGGTGGCGGCGGCGGTGGGTCGAGCCCGTGCTTCTCTTGCAGCGCCGAGATCAGGGTCTCGACGGCGAGGCTCTCGACCGCGCGGCCGGCAGTCAGTGAATTGCTGGCGACCGCGACGGCGAGACCGTGGTCTGGCAGCAGGATCAGGCGCGCGTGATGGTAGTAGGTGCGGCCGCCGTGCCAGGCCACGCGCCCCACCCAGTCGAGCTCGGCATGATCGAGGAACCATGCGTAGCCAAAGCTGTGATCGAGATCGAGCGGCAGCGCCTCGTTGTGGCGCGTGAGCATGGCCTCGACCTGAGCGGGCGCCAGCAGCTGGGTCGCGCCCACCCGGCCGTTGGCGAGCAGCAGGCGGGCGAAGCCAGCGAGGTCGAGCACGCTCGCGTGGAGGCCCCCCGCGGGCGCCATGCGAAACTCGGGGTCGAGCCGGGCCTTGCGCTCGCGGTAGGCCGCCGCGCGCTCGATCGCCGCGAGCCCCCGGGGTCCGTCGTGGGTCGGGAGCAACACGGGCTCGGGCGCCGGACCGCCAGAAAAGTACGCTGTGCGCATGCCGGCCGGGCGCAGCAGCGACTCGGTGACCAGCTCCGCGTAGGGCCGTCCGCTCGCGCGCTCGAGCGCGACCCCGGCGAGGGTCATGCCGAGGTTCGAGTAGACCGTCTGCGAGCCGGGCACCGCGACGAGCTCGACGCCCTGGATCTCGCCGACGATCTCGCTAAACGGCGGCGCGGCCTCGGACAGGCTGTGGACGAACCAGTCCGAGGGCAGGCCCGACTGGTGCGTGAGCAGGTGCGCGAGGGTGATCTCGTGCTCGGCCGTGCCCGCGAGGTCGAGCTCGGGGATCAGCTCGGCGAGGGTCTGGTCGAGCTTCAGCTGGCCGCGCTCGACGGCCTGCAGGATCGCCGCGGCGGTGATCGGTTTGGCGATCGAGCCCACGTTGTAGACCGTGCGCGGCCCGGCGCGGAGCCGGGCGTCGACGTCTGCGAGGCCCCAGCCGGTCGCCCAGACGATCTCGTCGCCGTCGACCAGCGCGAGCGAGATCCCGGTGATGTCGTTGGCGCGGATCAAGTCCTCGGCCAGGCGCGTGATGGTCTCGCGGGTCTCGACATAACGCGGGCGCTCGCGCGGAGCCTCACGGGTGGTCGCTGGATCTGGGCCGCTGCAGCCGCCGAGGCCCAGCGGGCCCACCAGCGTGGCGGCGATCAGCGCGATCCAACGGGGCACGGCGCGCAATGGTAGCGCTTCGCGAACCCGCGCGTGGTTGGCGAGATGTCCGTAACATCGCAGGGCTGTTCCTCCGTCCTGGCCGGGTCCGCATCGGCGTGCTCGCCCGACCCGACCGTGGCCTGTTAGCATCGCCCCGGAGCCCCGACCGCATGAGCGACGACGCAACCAACACTTCACCCCCCAAGCGCGCGAGCGAGGCCGACGACAGCCGCCGGGGATTTCTCAAGGTCGGGGTAGGGGTGCTCGGCGCCGGGCTGGCCGGCGTCGTCGTCGCCCCGGCCGTGCGTGCGCTGCTGTGGCCGCTCGCGGACGGCGTGAAGGTCACGTCCGGGGGCGAGGACTTCGTGGTGGTCGGCAACCGCGATCAGTTTGGCGAGACGCCGATCAAGGTCGACATCTACGCCGATCGCGTCGACGCCTGGAACCGGACCAAGAACGTCAAGATCGGCTCGGCGTGGGTCGTGGTGATTGACGAGAAGCTGCACGCGTTCTCGAGCGTGTGCCCGCACCTCGGCTGCGCGGTCGACTACGACGGTGAGCTCGGCAAGTTCAAGTGCCCCTGCCACGACTCCGCGTTTGGGCTCGACGGGGCCCGCGAGGAGGGGCCCTCACCGCGCGGACTCGATCAGCTGGAATTCGATGAGCCGAAGGAGGGCAAGCTCCTGGCGATCCGCTACGAGCGGTTCAAGCAAGGCGTGGAAGCCAAGGTGAAGGTCTGATGCGGATCATGGACTGGATCGACGAGCGTACGGGGATTCGGGCGCTCACCAAGGAGGCGCTCGACGAGCAGGTTCCAGGTGGCGCCCGCGTGCGCTATGTGTTTGGCAGCGTGCTGACCTACCTGTTCCTGCAGCAGGTCGTGCTGGGGATCCTGCTGGCTACCTATTATAGCCCGTCGGCGAGCGACGCGTGGGCGAGCACCGCGTACTTGCAAGATCGGGTCGCCGGCGGGTGGTTCTTGCGTGGGCTGCATCACCACGGATCTTCGGTGATGGTGGTCGTCACGGTCCTGCACCTGATGCAGGTGGTGCTCGCGGGGGCGTATCGGAAGCCGCGTGAGTTCAACTGGTGGACCGGCCTCGCGATGGGTGGGTTGGTGTTGGCGTTTGCGCTGACCGGCTACCTGCTGCCGTGGGATCAAAAGGGGTACTGGGCGACGCAGGTCGCGACCGGGATCATGGGGACGGTGCCGCTTGGTGACTTGCTGCAGCACGCGCTGCAGGGTGGGGCGCAGTATGGTAATCTGACGATTACCCGGTTCTATGCGCTGCATGTGTTCGTGCTGCCGATCACGCTCGCGGCGCTGCTGGGTGTGCACCTCTATCTGTTTCGGCGTCATGGGGTGACGCCGCCAGCGTCGCTGAGCGACGAGGAGCTGGCGGCCAAGGCCCAGCCGTTTTGGCCCAACCAGCTGTTCATCGACGTGGCCGCGATGGCGGTGACGGGGGCGGTGCTGGTGGCGATCACCTATCGCACCCACGGGGCCGAGCTGTTTGCGCCGGCGGATCCGGCCTCGAACTTCGTGGCGCGGCCCGAGTGGTATTTTCTGTTTCTGTTTCAGCTGTTGAAGTACTTCGAGGGGCCGCTGTCGATCATTGCGACGGTGATCATTCCGGGCGGGGTGGCGACGTTTCTGTTTGCGCTGCCCTTCGTTGATCGGGCGGAGTCGCGGGCGGCCAAGAAGCGGGGCCCGGTGCTGGCGGGGGTGGGGTTGATCATGGGTGGGGTCGTGGTTCTGACCGCGCTGGCGATTGTGGCTGACGCGAACAATGAGCACTATCAAGAGGGGTTGGTGGCTGCGCACGAGGACGCCGCGCGCACCCGCGAGCTCGCGGCGTTGGGCGTGCCGCCGGCGGGGGGGAGCTCGGTCTGGGAGAATGATCCGCAGTTTGCGGCGATCACGTTGTTCAAGGAGAACTGTGCGACGTGTCACGAGATCGACGGGCGCGGCGGCGAAGAGGCGCCGAGCTTGTCGCACTACAACGACCGGGCGTGGCTGCGCGGGGCGATTCGGGATCCTCGATCGGCGGCGTACTTTGGCGGGACGAAGGGGCACGAGGACATGGCGGCGTACTCGGTCGAGGACCTGCCGGATGAGCAGCTCGATGCTGTGGTGGAGTTTCTGCTGCAGCTGCGGGAACTGGGGGAGGAGACGCCGGATGCTGGGGGTTATGATGTGGCGCTTGCCAAGCGGGGGGCGGGGTTGTGGGAGGAGCTGGATTGCTCGGGGTGTCATGAGATTGAGAAGGGGGTTGATG
>NZ_PVNL01000057.1 GCF_002994635.1 Enhygromyxa salina
GTCACTCGCTTCGCTCGCTCCCATCGGGCTGGCTGTTTGCGACCGCATGTGTGGCCCCCTGGAAGGGGGCTTGATATGACCCCCACAGGCGGTTTCGCACTGCGCGGTCACTCGCTTCGCTCGCTCCCATCGGGCTGGCTGTTTGCGACCGCATGTGTGGCCCCCTGGAAGGGGGCTTGATATGACCCCCACAGGCGGTTTCGCACTGCGCGGTCACTCGCTTCGCTCGCTCCTATCGGGCTGGCTGTTTGCGACCGCATGTGTGGCCCCCTGGAAGGGGGCTTGATATGACCCCCACAGGCGGTTTCATGACCCCCACAGGCGGTTTGGCACTGCGCGGTCACTCGCTTCGCTCGCTCCCGCCTGGGAGGGGGCTCGATATGACGCCCACAGGCGGCTTCGCACTGCGCGGTCACTCGCTTCGCTCGCTCCCCGTGGGCTGGTTGTGCGCCGGGGCATGATTGGCCCCCTGGGAGGGGGCTCTCTCCGCTTCGTCGCGGGGACTACTCGGGAGCGCCTCACGCCTGCTTGCGCGGCGCCTGTCTGGGGCTTTCATGGGGGCTCTGAGCGCGCTGCGCTGTGACCATGGAGGTCGGTGATCGGGTTCGGGCTTGGGATGCGGCGCTTGGCGCCGTGCGGGGGGAGCTGCGCGCGGCCGGGATGCGCGAGGTCAGTACGCCCGTGCGGGTGGATGCGGTCGCGCTCGAGCCCTGGATCGAGCCGCTGCCGAGCGGGGACAAGTGGCTGGCGACGAGTCCCGAGCTGGGGATGAAGCGGTTGCTGGGTCGGGGTGGGGGGTCGATGTTCCAGATCGCCCACGTGTTTCGCGCCGCTGAGCGCGGCGCTCAGCACAGCGAAGAATTTCATCTGATCGAGTGGTATCGGGACCAGCGGGATCGCGCGGCCGAGATCACGCCGGGGATGCAGGATGTCGAGCGGATCGTGGCCGCGGTGTTCGAGACCGTGGGGACGGCGCTGGGGGATCGGGTTGCGGACCGCGTCGCGGCGCCCGTGCGCTGGCGACGGGTGCAGCTGCTCGACGTGATGGCGGAGACCCTGGGCGCGCGCCTGCTCGGGAACGAGTCGGCGGAGGCTCTCGAGCCGCTGTTGCGGCGTGTAAGGGCGGCCGCGGGGGTCATGTTGGACGCCGGTGAATCGGGCCGACCGCAGGATCTCGACCGTGAACCCGAGCTCGCCCGGCTGTGGGCGTGGACCGAGCTGTTCAGCCTGTGGTCGGACCATCACTTCGAGGCCTGGCTCGGCGCGCTCGGGCCCGGCGTCGGGGTCCACGTGGAGGGGTTCCCCGCCAGCCTCGGCGCCCTCGCCGAGCTCGAGCCCGACGGCTGCACCGCAGCGCGGTTCGAAAGCCACGTGGGCACGGTCGAGCTCGCCAACGGCTACCGCGAGCTGCGTGATCCGGTCGAGCAGCGACGGCGCTTCGAACTCGTCGCTGGCATGCGTGCCCACGCAGGTCTGCGACCGCTGCCGATGCCCGACGCGTTCCTCGCCGAGCTCGCCGGGCTGCCGGCTTGTGTCGGAGTCGCCCTGGGCCTCGATCGACTCGTCGCGCTCGCCTGCGGGCAGCCGCGCCTCGATCGGGTGGCGCTGGCCTGAGTCTCGGGGTCCCGACAGGCCCGCGCACGATCCGCGACGGGATGTGCACGGCAGCACGCATGCGCATCTGTTCGGGGCCGATCGCGGGCCAAAACACAGCATTGAACAGGACCCCGCGCCGGCGCTCGGGCCCCGAACGATGGTTTCGAGGGCGCTCAAAAAGCTCATCCACGCCTGCCACGAGGCTTTTTGCGGAGAATTTGCCTGGCGCCAGCGAGTCGAGGTTCGTCTTGATTCCTGGGGCCATCTGGGTACACTGGCGCCCTCCATGCGTCGCAAGCTCGCTCTACTCGCCGCGATCTCCATGGCCGTTGGGCTGGCCGCGTGTACCAAGATCGAGTCGCGCGATCTCATCCGTGAGGGCAACCAGCTCTACACCGATGGCCAGTGGGAGCTGGCGATCGAGAAGTACAACCAGTCACTCGAGCGCGAGCCCGACGGGGTGACCGTGCTCTGGAATCGGGCCATGGCCGCCGAGAGCATCGTGTTGGATCTAAAAGATGCAACCGATGAGGCCGAGGTCGAGAAGCGCAAGGAGTACGCCAGCTTGGCCCTCGCGTCGCTCGACGAGTGGAACGACAAGCGCGAGAAGACCAGCGTCCAAGACGATCGCCCCGAGTGCGCCAAGCCAAAGCCCGAGGGCGAGGCGGCGCCGGTGCCAGAGGCGGCGCCCGCCGACGCTGCGGCCGCGGAAGAGGAGGGCGACCCCGATCTCAAGGCCTTCAAGCAACACCGCTTGGCCGTGCTCGGCGCGGACGCCCGCTGTGACGATTTGATCGAGCATTGGCGGCAGATGCACATGGCCTGCCCCCAAAACGAAGATCTCTACATGACGATCGCCCAGACCTTCGAGGACACCTGCGGGATGCCCGACAAGGCCGAAGAGTGGTACGTCAAGCGGACCGAGGACTTCCCCGACAGCGCCAAGAGCTGGTACTCGCTGGCGACCCGGCGGTTCTATCCGCTGATGCCGGATCCCGAGGCGGGGCTGCCGTTCAACGCCGCGATCGATGCCAAGACCCGGATCGAGATCGCCGATGAGGTGATCGGCTTCCTCGAGAAGGCCACGGCGATCGATCCCAAATACCGCGATCCCTATGTGTGGCGGTCAATGGCCTACACGCAAAAGTCCCTCGCGCGCGAGTTCATCGATCCACCCGACACGCCGGTCGACGCGATCGAGGCGATCTTGGCCCGGCGTGACAGCATGCTGGCGTGGCGCGAGACCAAGGCCGTGTGCGACATCGAGAAGATCCCGGACTGCCCGTTCGAGGTCGAGCCCGGCGAGCTGTTCCGCGATCTCGCGGGCGACGGCAGCTCCTGGAAGGACCGAGAGGTCAACCTGTGGGGCAACGTCATCAACGACTCCGTCAGGGAAGTCGACGCCGGCAAGCTCGTGTACGAGTTCGATCTCGAGGTCGAGTACACCCCGATCGTCGAGCCCGTCGAGGGTGACGCGCCGCCGGATCCGGTGCCGCCCCCTGAGGGAGCGGAGGGGCTCGAGGGCGAGGCGCCGCTGCCCACCCAGATCGTCACCGTTCGCCACACCTTCATCCAACCCGAGGGTGAAGACGGCGCGCCCCCGCCGGACATCAGCGCCGAGATCGCGGCGCAGCTCGAGGTCTGGAAGAAGCTCAAGTCCACCGCGTTCGCGGGCTTCATCGAGGGCAAGGGCGGGGCGTTCACGCTGGTCTCGGCCCAAAAACAGTTCCTGGGTTGTTGCCCGCCCGCGCCGCTAACGCCGGACGCCGAGAAATCCGACGCGCAGCGCCTCGAAGAGCTACGCGCCGAGCTGGCCGCGCTAGAGGCCGCCGAGCAAGCGGCTGCCGACGCCGCGACCCAGAAGGGGAAGAAGGGGAAACAGGGCAAGTGAGCCGCGAATCATCCGTATCATGGAGGCTCGCCCAGCTCGGGTGAGACCGCGGCCCTGACCCTCGGCGGGCGGGCGCGAAAGGACTTCAAGCATGGCGTTCGAACACTACCTCGGCACTACCAAAGTCAACCCAGCCCGCGTGCAGCTGCTGATCGGCGCGGGCGTGATGGCGATCGTGGGCACGGTCTCGATGATCTTGTTCATGTGGGTGGCCGGCAAGATGAGCATCGCTCGGGTCGACGCGCCAACCATCGACTTCATCTTGGTCCAGATGTCGGCCGAGGAGCCGCCGCCGCCACCACCTCCGCCGCCGCCCCCCGCTGGCAGCGAGATGGAAGAAGAAGAGATCGAAGAAGATGTCCCCGAAGAGGACGAGCCGCTCGAAGAGCTGACCCAGCCCGACGACAAGCCCAAGGACATCCCCGACAAGAAAAAGGGCAGCGGCGTCCCGACCGGTGTTCCCGGCGGCGTGCCCGGTGGCGTGCCTGGCGGTGTCCCCGGCGGCGTGCCTGGCGGTGTCCCCGGCGGCGTGCCTGGCGGTGCGTCGATCTCGACCAAGCCCGCTGCGGGCGCCTCGGTCACCAAAAAGCCGCTGCAAGCCGTGATGGCGCAGGCGGTCTACTCGCCCGACCCGGACCAAAAGCTGCTGCAGCAGACCAAGGCCGCCCGCTTCGACAAGCGCGACGGCACCAACAAGACCTCATTTTGCGTCGATACCACTGGGAAGGTGGTCGACGTGAAGACCAAGTCCAAGTTTCCCGGCGATCCGCAGGTGGATCAAATCATCCGCGACACCATCAAAAAGTGGCGCTTCAAGCCGTTCATCGTGGGCGGCAAGCCGGTCAAGACCTGCACCGAACGAACCTTCAAGCTCAAGTTCAAGTGAGCGGCCGAGCCGCTCGAGCACCGTGTCCCGGCCATCGCCGGATCTGACCCAAAGAGACGACCATGGAAATCCTGCTCCTGCTCGCCGAAGAGGCGCCATCCTTCACTCTGTCCGGCATGTGGAACCAGATGGGCATCTTCGCCAAGCTGGTCCTGATCGTGCTGATGTTGCAGTTCGTCATCACCACGATCATGGGGATCGAGCGCTTCATCGTCTACAACAAGGCCAAGCGGCAAAGCATCAGCTACATCATGATGCTGCGGAATTTCCTGAACGAGCGGAAGCTCGAAGAGTCCGTCGCCGCGGTCAAGCAGCACGGCGCCAGCCCGATCGCCAAGGTCGTCGGCTCTGGCATGGACGAGTACCTGCAAGGGCTCGAGGCGCTGCAGGAAGAGGGGCCCGACGACGTCGGTGACTTCGACCTCGTCGACGCGGTCAACCGCCAGATGGAGCGGACCAAGGAGCGCGAGACCGCCAACCTCAAGAAGGGCCTGGCGCTGATCGCCACCACTGGCTCGACGGCGCCGTTCGTCGGTCTGCTCGGTACGGTCGTCGGCATCATCAACTCGTTCCAGGGCCTGGCCGGCGACGGCGGCGGCGGCCTGAGCTCGGTCGCTGGTGGTATCTCCGAGGCGCTCGTCGCAACGGCTGTCGGTCTGCTCGTCGCGATCCCCGCCGTCATGGCGTTCAACTACTTCAACTCACGGGTCGAAGGCTTCTCGATCGACATGAACGATGTCGCCAGCGAAGTCATCAACTTCGTGCTCAAGGAGGGCCGGTACTGATCCGGCCCGGGAGTCGTCCATGAGCGGCACGGGACCCCACACGGGCCGGCGAACGCGTCGGATCCCCTACAAGAGCGACAAGCACGCGCACTCCGCGGGGCCACAGAGCAACATCAACGTCACCCCGCTGGTCGACGTGTGCCTCGTGCTGCTCATCATCTTCATGGTGGTCACGCCGATGCTCGGGCGCGGCAAGGATGTCCAGCTCCCCACGCTCGTCGACGCCGACTCCCACAAAGAGGGCGATCAGGTGTTCGTCTCGGTCGATGACGAGGGCGTCTGGATCAACCAAGACGCGTACACCAGCCGCGGGGACTTCCAAGACGCCCTGCGTGCCGAGGTCGCCATGGCCGAGGGCAAGGCCAAGGCCGCCAAGTACGACGGCCCGATCGTGTTTCTCAAGGGCGACAAGAAGACCAACTACGGTCGCGTGAGGGTCGTCATGGAGTGGATCCAGGGCATCAACCTGTCGGACGTCGCGCTGGTCGTCGACGTCGGTAGCTGAACCCAAGCTCAGTATCGCGGACTACGGGCCGGCACGCGTCCAATGGACAGCGCCGGCCCGTTCGCGTTGAGTTCGCTGCCCACGGCTGAAAAACAGATCTGCTCGTGACCTGAACTTCGCCCCGATGCCGATCGAAACCCGAATCACAGCCCCAACGACCCTCGCTTGCGCTGGCGAATTCCGTTATTCTGCGCGCCCGGGACCGGCGTAAGCGTCATCGCGCCCTCCCGTTGCGCCTCAGGAGAAGACAGCCCATGGGCATGGACACAGGCGGGTCCGGAGGCGGACCCAGCAGCGAAATCAACGTTACCCCGCTCGTGGACGTGTGCCTCGTGCTGCTCATCATCTTCATGGTGATGATCCCGAAGAACGTGCCCGAGATCTCGGTGCAGGTTCCACCGGAGAGCAAGCAGCGCAAGAACCCGCCCAACCAAAGTGACACGCTGGTGATCGGCTTGACCAAAGACGGGGCGCTCACGCTCAACAGTCAGCCGATCAACACCCGCGACGAGCTCGGTGATCTGATCTCGAGTCGGCTGCAAGGCCGCGAGAAGAAGGTCGTGTTCATCGACTTCGACGACGACGCCAATTACGGCGAAGCAGTCTTGCTGCTCGACCTGGCCAAGCGCAACGGCGCGGCGGTCCTCGGCATCATGAAAAAGAAGAATCGTCCCGTGCCGGACACCCTCGTAGGAATTTGACCATGTCCAAACTCGAACAACTGGCCAACGAGTTCGCTCGCGGATCCACCCTGACGTTTGCCGGCATGCTGGGCGTGTTCGGCATGCTCGGCATGTCGGGCTGCATCACCGACACCGACTGCGGCGTGTGTGATCCCGACAAGTTGGTGCTCGAGAGCATCAGCGGGATCAACTACGCCAATCGCAAGGTCCACCTGCTGCAGGACGGGCTGAGCACGGGCAAGTACTTCATCGAAGACATCGGCGCCTGCGTCGAGACCGATGACGCCAAAGACTCGCCGCGCGGCGCCGAAGAGTGGTGCAAGCTCTCGCCGCTCGTCAGCTGGCAGGGCTTGGAGTTCGTGTTCAACAACCTGCTCGATCCAACCTCGATCGAGCTGGTGCGCAAGGACCCGAGCAACCCGCAGCTGTTTCAGGTCTACGACTGGAAGACCCAGCTGGCCACGATCGAAGGGCCGATCACCCGGTTCAACGGTGACTACATCGAGCAGACCGCGGAGGCGCCCGACATCATGTTGCGGTCGACCAACCTGACCTGCATCGACAACCTGCGGGCCCAGGGCATCGAGTACGACCACGAGGTGCTCGACGCCGATCCCACGATCTGCAACGGGTTCTACGACGGCGGCTCGGGCATGATCCCGCTCAAGATGCAGGCGAGCGGGACCACCAAGTCCTATCGCGGCGAGACCGACCCGCGGGCCTCGAGCTGCACCGCGCCCGACTCTGGCCCCGACACCTGCTGCACCGTCTGTGACTACGAGCTGTCGGTCAACGTCGCCAAGTACGGCGTCGACGGCAACGGGGTCCGGCGGACGCCCGCCAACGCGATGAGCTGCACGCCGGGCGGCAACGTCTACGAGGACTGCGCCGGCTTCGTCACCGACGTCAACCGCGAGGCCGAGACCAACCGCTACAGCTACGCCTGGAACGGGACGGTCGACACCTTCCGACTCCCGCTCGCCGACAAGATCCGCGAGACCCACCCCGACGACCGCCCCAACGGCGTCGAGCCGGACGGCGTGCCCTGCCAGACCGACGCGGACTGTGACGCGCGGCTCGGCTCCGACTCGGGCGCGGTCTGCATCGGCACCACGCCCGAGGGCGTGACCTGCGACGCCGAGACCGACAACTGCGCAGAGAAGCACTGCAAAGCCGAGTGGTTCGCAACCTGCACAGACGACAGCGCCAACACGGGCGGCGCGTTCTGTGTGGACAAGCGCTTCAAGGACAAGGGCGCGGGCGCCTGCTTCGTGGCGACCAAGCCGTTTCAGTCGTGCGAGCCCCCGGTCGATCCAATGGGGACGCCGGTCTGCACCGAGTGGGGGGCCGGCAATCGCCTCGCCCGCTGTGACGTCTCGGAGTTCCCCGACGGCAGCCTGACCGCGGCCGAGTGCTGTCAGACCGCGCTCGGCGCTGAGCAGGACGGGGCTGGCTGTGATCCGCTGTTCCAGGACAGCGTCATCCCGATCCCCCGGTTCGACCGCGACCGGACCCTGCCCGAGGAGGTCCGCGACTGCTTCTGTGGCGATGCCGACGGCCAGCACCCGGCCTGCGCCGCGCAGATCGAGAAGTGGTGCACGGCGCCGCACGGCAACCTCGTGCGCCATGACGGCAGCAGCAACGCCGGCGAGTACATCACTCGCTTCGTCACCAAGGTCGGCGGCGTCGTCTACGATCCAGCGCTCAAGGGCGTGCTCTACCTCCCCGGTGACCGCGGCAACGAGCCGCGCTCACTGGTCGAGTCCTGCGCCGACCTGGCCGTCAATCCCACGCTGGTCGAGGGCTTGAACATCCAAGACGGCTGGCGCATGCACGACGGCGCCTTCTTCGAGAACTACGAGAACTTCGACCGCGGCATGTGCTCGGCCTCGGAGTATCGCGTGCAGTTCGCGACCGAGGGCGAGCGGATCCGTGACAAGGTCGGCAACGAGCTCGCGAGCGACAAGACCACCTACGTGTTCGAGACGCCCGAGTTCCACATCGTCCCGGGCACCGGGTTCCCGACCGACAACCTGCGGATCGGCGCCTGCGACGACTTCGAGCTGCGGCTGTCGAACAAGTTCGACCTCGATCCGCAGAACCTCAAGAAGCTCGAGCTGGTCCAGCTCAGCCGGATCTCCGGCGAGGATCTGCTGGGTGAGTCCTGCACCACCAGCTTGCAGCCCGAGTGCTGGGAAGAGAACCACGTGGTCGCGGGTGGCCTGTCGTGCACCGACGAGCCCACCGACGTGACCGAGGACAACCCGCCGTGCCTGACGGTCGACGTCAGCTTGCAGCGCGAAGGGTCGATCCGGGTCGTCATCGACTCGGTCCGGTTCGGCGTTCAGCTGTTCAACTACGACAGCGAGGACCCCGGCGCGCTCGACACGTTCGACCGGACGATCACCGGTCGCTACCGCATGAAGCTCCCCGGCCTCGAGAATGTCGAGCACTTCGCGGATCTCGACCTCAACGACCCCGCCGATGTCGCCGCCTACGAGCGGGCGTTCCACGACGTCTGCGGGATGCCGCTGATCACCACGGGCGGCCGCGGCTACACGGACTTCTACTACGACTTCACCGTCGATCCGCCCAAGTGCAAGGAGGACCCCGACGGTGACGACGTGCAGCTGTCCTGCGACAACGCGACCAAGCACTACAACCCGTTCCAGCAGGACCAGGACCTCGACGGCCACGGCGACGTCGCCGACCTGTGTCAGCTGACCCCCAGCGCCAGCAACACGGCCGACTCCGACAGCGACGGCATCGGCAACGACTGCGATAACTGTCGCCAGACCATCGACAAGTACTTCATCGACTCGGCCATGGTCGACGACCCGCGCATGTGGGTTCGCAACATCCCGTTCCAGTTCGACTTCGACCAGGACGGGATCGGCGACGTCTGCGACAACTGCGTCACCGTGGCCAACTGCGGGATCTTCAACGAGTCGCTCCCGCACACCGTCGGCGTGCCCGTGCCCTACCAGGACAAGGGCGTGTGTCAGACCGACGTCAACTCGGACATGATCGGCGACAGCTGCATCGATCCTGACACCAACCTTCCGCTGGTGGACATGGACAACGCCGCTGGCCCGGTCGGGTTCGCGCCCACGGACGACTTCGACCAGGACGGCATCAACAACCTCGACGACTGGTGCCCGCGCCAGCCGGTCGAGCAGGATCTCGCCAACCGCTCCACGTGTACGGCTGACGCAGACTGCCCCAACGCCGGCTCGACCTGCGCGTTGACTCCGGCGCTCAACGGCTCGCGCTACTGCAACCACGTGGACACCGACGGCGACCAAGTCGGCGACTTCTGCGACACCTGCCCCTACGAGTCGAACCCCATGCAGGTGACCGACGCCGGCATGCAGATCGACGACGAGGACGGCGACTTCGTGGGCAGCAAGTGCGAGACCAACGCCTCGTGCCACATCCGCGACGATCCACGGCCCTACGCCTTCATGGATGTCGCGGTCGACGGTCAGTGCTGTGTGACCAGCTACCCGGGCGACGGCGAGTACATGCAGCGCGCCGACGGCACCTGGGACTGCCTGGGTCTGTGTGATCTCGACGGGTTCCCGATCACGCTCGCGTGCGCCAACGAGGCGGTCCCGGGCGAGGACGTCCCCGATGGCAGCAAGTGCCGGAAGCTTCCGGCCAAGCTGGCGCTCCTGCCTGGGGTCGTCGAGCTCGCACCGGGCTGCCAAGAGGCGCTCGACGCGGCAGGCAAGTGCGCACCACAAGGTGAGACTGACCCGAACTGTCCGCCCGACATGGCGAACAGTCGCCTGACGCTGCTCGACGTCCCGAACGAGGACGAGCTGTGGGACAAGCTGTGCTTCTTGCCGCAGTGGGACCAGGACTTCGACGGCATCGGTGACGCCTGCGACCTGTGCCCCTTCTCCTACGACCCCTTCAACGAGCCCTACGTCGACGAGAACACGGGCAAGCTGTGGGACAACATCGGCCGGTTCTGCGCAGGCGACTACTCGGCTGACAACATCTGCGCCGCGCAGGACTCCAGCGAAGGAATGGAGACTGGGACGGGCGGCACTGACACCGGCGACGAGACGACCGGCTAGGGCATCCACCCTGCATTCGGAAAAGGGGCGGCCATTGGTCGCCCCTTTTTTGTCTATGCTGCGCCCGATGGCCACGACCGTTGGTTTTTGTCGCGAGCTAGCGATCGCCGAGCCCCTCGCCGGGACCGGCAACGATGCGATCCAGCGCTGGATCCTCGTCGAGGACTGCGGCCCGTGGGGCGCCAAGGTCCCCCGAGACACCGAGCTGCCGGCGGCGACCCGCGAGTGGCTGCTCGCTCGTGACGCCGAGCCCCACACGCGGGTCCAGCTGATCCGGCGACCCCGCACGCGCACCGGATCACTCGCCAAGGTGTTCGTCGCCAGCACGCCGGCCGATCCGAGCGCGCGGCGACTCGTCGAGCTCGAGGTCCCGCTCGAGCACATCCCGAACCTCGATCCCGACGCGCTGCTGGCCCAGGCGCCGGCCCACGATCCTGATGATCTGGCCGCGCTGTACCTGGTGTGCACCCACGGGACCCGCGATCGCTGCTGCGCGAAGTGGGGCATGTCGATGTTCGAAGCCCTGCGCGCGCACGCGGGCGAGCGGGTGTGGCAGTGCTCGCACCTGGGGGGCCACAGGTTCGCCCCGACCTTCCTGACGCTGCCCAGCGGTCTGCTGTGGGGTCGCGTCGAGCTCGCCGATCTCGACGAGCTGCGCGCGGGGCTGGCCGCGGGCCGACTGAGCCGTCTCAGCAAGCTGCGCGGGCGCTGCTGCCATCCCCGGGTCGTGCAGGCGGCCGAGTGTCTGCTGCGCGAGCGCGAGTCGCTGCTCGAGGACGCCGCGCTCACCTTCGTCGAGGTCCAGACCCTCGCGGATCAGGTCGAGCAGGTGTGGTTCGAGCACAGGTCCGGGCAGGGGCGCGAGCGCGTGGGCGTGACGATCGAGACCGCGTTGGGAGTCGCCACACCCGGAAGCTGCGGCGATCCGCTCGAGCAACGCCGCCACTTCCAGCTGTGCGCGATCACTCGGCCCGGCCCGATCACACCGCGATGACTTGATTGCGGCCGGCTTGCTTGGCCCGGTACAGGCACTGATCCGCGAGCTCGATCAATTGCTCCGGGCTGTGGAGCGACGCGCTCCACGACGCCACGCCCGCCGAGATCGTGACCGCGATCGCCTGGCCCTCGAACTCGAACCGCTTGGCGCCGACCAGCGCGCGAATGTGGTCGGCGTAGCGGGCCGGACCCGGCGGCGCGAGGCCGTGGATGATCACCGCGAACTCCTCGCCGCCGTAGCGGGCCACGAAGTCACCTTCGCGGGCGTTGTCGCTGACGGTCGCGGAGACCTCCCTGAGCACGTGATCGCCCGCGCGGTGCCCGTGGGTGTCGTTACAGCGCTTGAAGTGATCGATGTCGAACAGCATCAGCGCGAGCGGTGCCCCGCTGCTGGCGACCTTGGCGATCGCGTTGGCGATCGCGTTGTCGAAGGTGGGGCGGTTGTGGACGCCGGTCAGCCCGTCGAAGCGGGTCAGCGAGTAGATGTGCGCGTGAAACGCAGCTTCAATGTCGTTGCGGTGGATGAACTTGAGGATCGTCTTGCCGATCCTGATCTGATCGCCGTCGTCGAGATAGGTGCTGTTGACCTGCCTGTCGTTGACGAAGGTGCCGTTGGTCGAGCACAGGTCGAACAGCCGGACACCCACGGCGTCGGGCGTGAACTTGGCGTGGCTGCGCGAGACCAGGCCGTCGTCGAGGTAGATGCTCGTCGTGTTGTCGCGGCCGGCGACCAGCTCGCGGTCGAGGTCGTACTTGTGACCGACGTTGTCGCCCTTCATCACGACCAGACAGGCGGAGCGCTGCTCCAGCGGTGGCTTTCCGCCATCGCTGTCGGGCACGGTCTGGTGCGTCGATGGCAGGCCGCGGGGTCCCGCCCGCAGCCGCGAGTCGGGCGGCTCGTTCACGGTCCGGTCATCCAGGGCTGGGCGATACAAGCGGTCCCGCGGGAGGCGAGGCGACGCACTGCACCACGTGCTGCCAGGGTCATCGCGTCCAGATTACCACTGTGTCACTGCCCCCACATACACCCTGTGCTCCGGCCGCGGGTGGTTGGGCACCCCACATATGCAGGCCTGCTTGGCGGGCGAGGGCGCGCGTGCGATCGTGAAGTGCCATGATCGTGCTGGACCGACCTGCTGGACCGTCGCTGGCGAGCGCGGCGGGGGTGGCCGATCGCTGGGGCGCGACCGTCGAAGGGTGCAGTGGCTGACGAGCGCGCGCACGAGGAGGCGACCGACGTCGTCGAGGATGGGGTCGCGTCGGCCCCGACCGCCGCGCGCTCGCGGGTGATCGTGCCCGAGCGGATCGGTCGCTACGTGGTCCTGCGCCAGCTCGGGGCCGGGGCCATGGGCGTGGTCGTCGTCGCCTATGACCCCGAGCTCGATCGCCAGCTGGCGATCAAGCTGATCCACCCGCGCGTGGCCGAGCGCGGCGACGCGCGGGCCCGAATGCTGCGAGAGGCCAAGGGCATGGCTCGGCTCTCGCACCCCAACGTCGTGCAGATCTACGACGCCGGGACGATCGACGGCCGGGTGTTCATCGCGATGGAGCTCGTCGATGGCGATCCGCTGGCGAGCTGGCGCAAGGCCCAACCACGCAGCACCGCCGAGATCTTGGCTGTCTACGTTGAGGCCGGCCGTGGGTTGGCCGCCGCCCACGACGCGGGCCTGGTCCACCGTGACTTCAAGCCTGACAACGTGCTGGTCGATCGCGAGGGCCGCGCGCGGGTGCTCGACTTTGGGTTGGTCCGCGCCGACTCGGATCTGCCCGAGCGCCCGTCGCAGGTCAGCGAGCCGATCGGCACCGAGCCGACCTTGGAGATCAGCCTGGGCCGCACCAGCGAGTCGCCACTGTTCGCGCGCGAGCACGAGTCGAGCGGGGCGTTTGGCAGCCAGACCGCGAGCGAGCTGGATCTCGAGCTGACCCACGGCGGCCAGATCATGGGCACGCCGGCCTATATGTCACCCGAGCAGTGGAGCAGCGCCAAGGCCGACGCCCGCAGCGATCAGTTCAGCTTTTGCGTGGCCCTGTGGGAGGCGCTGTACGAGCAGCGCCCGTTTCAGGGCCGCACGATCCACGCGCTCGCGGCCGCGATCAGCTCGGGCGAGCTGGTCGAGCCCGAGCGGCCCGTTCAGCTTTCGCGTCGGGTTCGCGCGGCGCTCGAGCGGGGCTTGGCTGCCGATCCGGCGGCCCGCTTCGAGACCATGGACGGGCTGCTGCGCGAGCTCTCGCACCAGGACTCGAGCCGCTGGAGCGTGCCGCTGGCCGCGGTCGCGCTGGTCGGGTTTGGGTTGCTGGCCTGGGGTCGGCTGGCGTCGGTCGAGCCCGAGGTCGAGCCGCCTCCGCCCAGCTGTGAGCGAGCCGGCGACGCGATGACCGAGGTCTGGAACCAGCCCCGGCGCGAGGCGGTGGCCAGCGCGTTCACGGCCACGCAGCTGCCCGTCGAGTCGATCCTTACCAAGCTCGACGCCGACCTCGACGACTACGCCGCGCGCTGGCAGGTCCAGGCGACCGACAACTGCGACGCGACCCGGATCCGCCACCAACAGTCCGACCAGCTGCTCGACCAGCGCGCGCGCTGCCTCGACGCCGAGCTGCAGGCGCTCGATGCGTTGCTGGAGGTGTTTAGCCAGGCTGACGAGAGCGCCGTCGACCAGGCCCTGCTGGCGGTCGAGAGCCTGCCAAGCCCGAGCGCGTGCGCGGCCGACCGGGTCAGCGAGGCCGCGCCTGCGATGCCCGTCGACACCGTGCAGCAAGCGGCCGTGAGCGAGGCAGAGCGCCAGCTCGCGCGCATGCGCGCGAGCCTGGACACCGGTCGCTACGACGAGGCGATCGAGCGCATGGATCCGATCCAGAAAGTGGTGGGCGAGCTCGACCACGCCCCGCTGAGCGCGGCGTTTTTGGTCGAGCGCGGTCGGTTGCTCGCGCGGATCGATCGGCGCGAAGAGGCGGTCGCCGAGCTGCAGCGGGGGTTCTTCTTGGCGACCGAGCTGCGCGACGATCTCCTGGCCCTGAGCGCGGCGACGTGGCTGGCCGAGGTCGAGGGCGCCCAGCGTCTGCGCCCAGAATTTGCTCAGCTGTGGGCGGATCAGGCCCGCGCGCTGCTCGAGCGCGAGTCGGGCCGGTACCCCGAAGCCGCCGCCGATCTGGCCGACACCGTCAGCTGGAACGCCTACTTGCGCGATGATCTCGACGAGGCCCGCGCGGAGGCCCAGCGCGGCCTCGCGCTGCTCGACGACGCCGAGCTGGCCGCCCCGATGCGGCGCATGGCGTTGCTGCTCGACCGCGGCGGCGCCGAGTACCGCGCGGGCGACCTCGCCGAGGCCGAGGCCTCGTTCACGGCCGCGCTCGAGATCGCCACGCAGACCGTCGGCCGCGACAACGCCAACGCGACCGGGGCGCTCAACAATTTGGCCGTCACCTACAGCGCCGAGGGGGAGTACGAGCGGGCCCGGGCGCTGCTGCGAGAGAGCGTGGAGACCCGCGAGCGCGCGCTGGGGGGCGGCAACACCAGCGTCGGGGTCGGCCTGAGCAACCTCGCCGACATCGAGCTCGAGCTCGGCCACGGGCCCGAGGCGCTCGCGGCCATCGAGCGTGGCTACGAGATCCTGCTCGCTTCGCTGGGGCCCGATCAGTACCCGACGGTCATCGCTCAGCAGCGGCTGGGCCTCGCGCGGGCGATGGTCGGGCGGCATGAAGACGCGATCCTGGATCTCCGCGGGGCCCTGGCCAGCGCCGAAGATCCAGCCGGTCCCGACCCCAGCCTCGCGCAGGAGCTGCGCGCCGATCTGCTCGTGGTGCTCGCGCTGGCCGGCCGCGAAGCCGAGAGCGCGGCCGAGCTCGAGCTGGTTCGAGCCGCCGATCCGCAGCTGTGGCGCGAGCTGATCGCCGCTGGCCGGTTCGCCGCCTGGGTCGGGCAGGTCGAGACCGCGGACGCGCTGCTGAGCATGGGGATCGAGCGGGCAGGGGACCCCTCCGACGCAGGCTCGCGGCGCAGCTTGGCCCTGGGCAGGCTCGCGCTGGCCGAGCTGCTGCTCGAGCGCGACCCCGAGCACGCGCGGCGCTTGCTGGCCGGCGACCTCGAGCGCGACCTCAGCAGCGCGCCCAAGCTGGCGGCCAAGCTCGCCGAGCTGAGGGCGACGACGACCCAACATGCCCGGGGCGGGATTTGAACCCGCACGTCCGAAGACAAGGGATTTTAAGTCCCCCGCGTCTACCATTCCGCCACCCGGGCCCGCCGGCGGCAGTCTCTCACGCACGAAAAGGCGGTCAAGCCAGACACCCGCGTCAGCCTCGAACGCCGACCCGGCGGGCTGCTAACGTCACCTGGTGGCCGAGCCGATCAGCGCGTACCCGCCGAGCGTCGCTGCGCCTGGGATCGATCTGGGCGCCGGCCCGGCCTACCGTCGCGGCGTCGTTCGGCTGCTGCTGGGACTCGTCGGCTTCGCCCTGATCTACCTGGCGATGTTGATCGGCTGCGCGGCGGCGATGCTGGTGGCGGTCGAGTCGGCGTGGCGAGAGCCGGGGCTGTGGCCGGTGGCGATCATCGTGACCCTGATGTTCGGGCCGCTGCTGTCGTTCTTGCTCCGCGGGCTGGTCCAGCGACCGGGGCTGAGCGAGGCCGCGCTGACGATCGACGTTCACGACCACCCGCGACTGCAGGAGTTCGTGGCGCAGCTGGCCCGTGACGCTGGCGCGCCGACGCCGGGCCAAATCTCGCTGAGCGTGGGCGTGAACGCGGCGATGGTGCGGGGCCACTCGACCCTCGCGTCGCTAGTTGGCGGTCGCTGCGAGCTGATCGTGGGGCTGGGCCTGGTCAACGTGCTGGATCTGCGCGAGTTCAAGGCGGCGCTGGCCCACGAGCTCGGTCACTTCGCGCAGTCCAGCACCCGGGTCGGGCAGTGGGCCCACCGCGTCACGATCGTGCTGCGCGGGATCGTTTTGGAGCGGACCCGGTTCGACGCTCGCCTGGCGCGGGGGCGGGCCGCGAAGCACGGCCTCGTTCGGACCCTGGCCGAGGTCCTGAGCGTGGGCGTGAGGGGGGCGCGGGGGGTCCTGGCGTCGCTGCTCGCTCGCATCATGCATCTGAATCGTGCGCTCGCGCGCGAGCTCGAGTTCAACGCCGATCTCCACGCGGTCGCGCTGTGTGGCAGCGATCCGCTGGTCGCCGCGCTGTGGGGCGCGCAGCGGGGCGCGCTGGCCATGAACGCGGCGATCGGGGCGCTCACCGAGCTCGCCAAGCACGGGGTGTTCACCGAAGATCTGTACGCGCATCACCAGCTGCGCCTCGAGCAACTCGACGAGCGCCTCGCGGGCGCGCGCGGGCCCATGCTCCACGCGCTGCGCGAGCCGTATCGCTGGGGTCGGCGGCTGCACTTTCCACCCGGTGAGACCCCAGCCGAGGTCATGCGCTACTCGCATCCGAGCTACCGCGACCGCGAGGCCAACGCCAAGCAGTGCTACGTGGCCGCGGATCAGACCCCCCAGCCGTCGGCGTGGACCCTGTTCGAGCCAGGTCCGCAGCTGCGGCGCGAGCTGACCTTGCGAGCCTACGCGCAGCTCGGGCTCACACCTGATCCAGCGCAGCTGCAGCCGGCCGCCGAGGTCGAGGTCCGGCTCACGGAAGAGCTCGCCGAGCGTCGCCAGGGCGCCCACCACCACGGCTTCTACGACAACCGCGTGGTCAACCCCGGTCCGATCGATGCGCTGCTGGCCGAGCTCGAGGCCCAGCCGCCCACGACCGAGCAGCTGCAGGTTGACGTGGAACCATGGCGCGGGCCTGCGTTGGCCGCGTTCATGGCCGCCTGGCGCGAGACCGAGGCGAAGCTCGAGCGGCCCCAGCAGCTCGAGCGCGCCCAGGCCGAGCGCGCCGCCCAGCTGGTTGAGGCCCACGCGGGCGATCGCGCGGTGTTTCGCTGGCTGTGGCATCGCGCGAGCCCGCGGCAGCGCGAGGAGCTGGTCGAGCGGCATCGGTTCTCGAGCTTCGTGCAGGGCCAGATCATCGCCCTCAACGCCCACCATGGTCGGGTCGCCGCGCTGTTCGCCAGCGTCGATGCACGGGAGTACGAGCTGGCGTCGCACGCCCCGCTCGAGCTGCTCGACGCGCTCGACGCTCTGCATCGAGATCTGGCCAGCTCGCTCGCGCTGGCGCGAGACGTGGCGCTGCCGGAGCTGCGCAACCTCGAGACCGGCGGGTCGCTGGCGGCTGCGTTGCTCGCCGACCCGCTGATCGAGGCGCTCGCCCACGAGGCCCCGCTGCGGCCGTGGCTGCAGCAGTTCATGGCCCAGGTCACCGGGATCCACGGGCGACTGCGCACGCTCTACTACAAGAACCTCGGTCAGCTGCTGGCGCTGCAGGATCGCATTGATCCGTTCGAGCCCGAGCCTGAGACCGAACCCGAGCCCGAGAACCCCCCCGATCAGTCCACGTGATAAAATGGATTCGGCATCAGCACCGTGTGGCCAGCGTGCCCGCCCGCCAGATCGCTCGCCTGATCCCCCAGCGTCAGCGCGATCGTGAAGCCCTGGTCCTCGAGCTTGGCCCGACGTCCGCTCTTGTACTCGGCGGCGGTCAGCTTGGTCTCGGCTTCTTCACGCAGGATCAGCGCCTCCCAGCCGTCAAACCCGGCTGCTCGGAGCGCGCGCTCGGTCGCGTCGCGTTGGTGCTCGCGGCGCCCGGTGATGAACACGACAGCAACCTTTTTGGCGCGAGCGTAGTCGTAGAGGCTCTTCATGCCCGCGATCACGCCCGGCTTCCCGGTCTTGACCCACTGATCCCACTCCTCGCGCACGAAGCAGAACCCGGAGCCCGTGAGCTGCTCAAAATTGTCGAGCGCGGTCTCGTCGACGTCGAGCACGATCGCCAGCTTCTCGCCGCTCTTGCGCTTGGCGACGCGCCGCTCGAGCTGGGCCTGGGCCTGGGCGGCGACGCGAGCGGTGACCTCGCCATGCGGACCTTCGGGCCCGCCGTAGGCCGTCAGGGATCCGATGACCTGCTTGCGGCAGCCGAGCTCGGTCTCGTGCTTGATCGTCAGGGCGTCGCGCTCGATCGTCACGTTCTCGAGCTTGCCCTTCAAGCTCGCGACCTGGGCCGAGAGCTTGGCCTCGCGCTTGCGGGCGGTCTCCAGCGCCTCCGCAGCGTCGGCGTCCTTGCAGCCGAGCGGAGACGAGAGCAGCCAAGCCAGGACGACGAGGCTCGAGACGGGTCGGGAACGCGGGCGACCAAGCATGTTCCCCCCCATGCTAAAGGTAATTGGCGGCATTGGCCCGCTCGGAAGCGTGCGCTTCACCAAATTCGGCGCTCGAGTCCGATCGCTCGCTGCGCTCGCTGCTCGGGGCTGTCGAGCTTCTGCGGCCCACTGTCACGTCAGCGTTTCGGGCGGCGCGGGAACAGCTCGATGACCGCGCCTCGCCGTCGTGGACCACGCTGATCGCGGAGGCCTCGCCGCGCTGCGGGAGCGGGGCGCGGGACTCGACATCATGACACCCTATCAGCGGTCGGTGGGCTCGCGCGGCGTGAAGCAGACCCGCGCGATGCTTCGACGTCGACCAACACGCACGACCTCGGCGTCGTAGGCCCCGACGACGAGCGTGTCGCCCTTGCGTGGTAGGCGGCCGAGCGCGGCGATGATGTAGCCGCCGACCGTGTCGTGGGTGTCGACGATCTCGACGCCCAGCAAGCTGCTCGCCGCCGGCAGGTCGAGCGCGCCGTCCATCTCGATGACGCCGTCGTCACGCTGCTCGAACGCCGCTTTGACCTCGTCGCGCTCATCGTGGAGCGGCCCGACGATCTCCTCGAGCGCGTCCTCGAGGAACACCATCCCGACCATGGTGCCGTGCTCATCCAGGACGATCGCGCCTTGGTGACCCGTCTGCTGCGACTCGACGATGAACCGCGACAGGGGCTGGGTGTCCGGCACGAACAGCGGGGCGCGGGCGATCGCGTCGAGCTGCACCTCGCCACCCCCGAGCACCGTGTCGAGCAAGTCGCGGGTCAGCAAGATGCCCACGACCTCGTCGAGATCCTTGTTGCACAGCGGCCAGCGCGAGTGGCCCAGCGAGCGCACTCGCTCGAGGTTGTCCTCGGTCGTCGCGGCGAGATCGAGAAACGCGACTTGGGTGCGCGGCACCATCACGTGGCGGATCTCGAGCTCGACCAGGTCGAGGATGTTCTCGGCGAACATCCGCTGGCGCGCCGAGATGTTCCCAGCCGAGGCCGCGGCGCCGATGATGCCCTTGAGCTCGCGGACGTCGGCGTCGTGCTCACCGTGCCCGGCCGAGACCCCAACGAGGCGCAGCAAACCGTTCGACACGACGTTGACCACCACGATCAGCGGCTTGAAGATCATGGTGAAGAGCTTGAGCGGCAACGATAGCCGCAACGAGGTGCGCTCTGCCGTATGGATCGCCCAGATCTTCGGCCACTGCTCGCCGAGGATCATGTGCAGCAGGGTCACGATCGTCAGCGCCAGGCCGAACGAGACCACATGCAAGGTCGTGCTGGCGTGGGTATCGAAGCCAAGCGACGCCGCGCCCAGCTCGATGAGGGCCGCGAACGCAGGCTCGGCCAGGTAGCCGAGCACGAGGCTTGCGATGGTGATCCCCAGCTGACAGGCGGAGAGGTAGAGGTCGAGCTGCTCGATCATACCGAGCAGACGCTTGGCACGCGCGTCGCCCTGCTCGGCCAGGGCTTGCAGCCGGGTAGGACGTGTCTTTACTAGCGCGAACTCGGCAGCCACGAAGATGCCGTTGAGGAAGACGAACACCGCGGTCAAGATGAGCTTGGCGAGCATCTCACCGTGGGACTTCGCCGATTCAGCGCGCGGAATCAACGGGTGACCGCGACAGGCCGTCCTCGGTCGCGCATATTGCCGCTCCCCGCAGCGGAGCACAGATCTTGGCGAAGTCGGCGTGGGCGACGGTGCAGGGGTGTAGGCGGCCTCGAGCGGTGGACAGCGTGAGTGCTCCACCAGATCGCGACGTGAGGTCATCGATCAGCTCGACAGTGGCGAAGATCCAGCTGCGTACGCTGGCGAGGCCTCAGCGTTTTGGGCGGCGGGGGAACAGCTCGATGACCGCGGCCTCGCCGTCGTGGGCCGCGCTGATCCCAGGGGTGTCGCCGCGCTGCGGGAGCGGGACGAACTCGGCCAGTGTGCGCGGGCCTAACTCGACGAGCGGGTCGCGTGGCTCGGGATCGACGGGGAACTCGTCTTCGAGCTCGTCGTCGTCGTCGGCTGATCCGCTGGCGCCTGGATCGGCGAACACGGCCTCGAGATCTTCACGGGTGAGGGCGTCGACCTCGAGTCGATCGGTGTCGATCGTGGCGTTGAACAACTTGCGCTTGCGGGCCTGGAGCTCGAGGATCTTGTCTTCGACCGTGTCGGCGGCGACGAGCTTGTAGACCATCACGGGCTTGGTCTGGCCGATTCGGTGGGCGCGGTCGGTGGCTTGGTCCTCGCTCGCCGGGTTCCACCAGGGATCGAGATGAAACACGTGGTCGGCCTCGGTCAGGTTGAGGCCGAGGCCGCCGGCCTTGGTGCTGATCAGAAACACGGGTGGGCCCGCCGGGTCCTGCCAGCGCTCGAGCACGGCGCTGCGATCGCGGGTGCTGCCGTCGAGCCGGAGGTGGGCGATCCCGGCGGCGCCCAGATCAGCGGACACGTGATCGAGAAACGACGGCCAGGTCGAGAACACCAGGCTGCGGTGGCCGTCGGCGCTGGCCTGGGCCAGCAACAGCCGCAGCAGCTCGAGCTTGGCCACGCGCCCGCCCAGCTCCCGGGCCTCGGGGAACGGGAGCAGGGCCGGGTGACAGCAGGCCTGGCGCAGGCGAGTCAGGGCCTCGAGGATGTGCAGGGTCGCGCCGCCGATCCCCTGGTTGTCGACGGCTCCAAACACGCTGGCCCGGTAGGTCGCGCGCACGCGCTCGTACATCTGGCGCTGCTCCTTGCCCAGCCGACAGCGCAGCACCTGAACCTGCTTGGGCGGCAGCTCGTCGGCGACCTCGCGCTTGAGCCGACGCAGCAAGAACGGACGCAGTCGGCGGCGCAAGCGGGCCAGCGCGGCCCCGTCTTCGTGCTTGTGGATCGGCTCGACCCAGCGCTTGCGGAATCGCCGACGCGAGCCAAAAAAGCCCGGCATCAGCAGCTCGAACAAGCTCCACAGCTCGAGCACGTTGTTCTCGAGCGGGGTGCCCGTGAGCGCGACCGGGTGCGCGGCGACCAGGCTCCGCGCGACGCGGGCGAGCTGGCTGTCGGGGTTCTTGAGCGCCTGCGCCTCGTCGAGGATCAGGTGGCGAAACCGCTGGCCCTTCCACAGCTGGGCGTCGTGTCGCAGCAGCGCATAGCTGGTCAGGATCACGTCGGTCTCGCCCGCGCTCGGCAGGCTCCCGCGCCGCGGTCCATGGTGCAGGTGCGCGCGCAGCTGCGGCGCGAACCTGTCGATCTGCTCGCGCCAGGTGTGCAGGACCGAGGTCGGACACACGATCAACGAGGGCGGGCCTGCGGGAGTGCCCGCGTGGGTGTCGAGCAGCAGCGCCAGGGCCTGCACGGTCTTGCCCAGGCCCATGTCGTCGGCGAGGCAGCCGCCCAGGCCGTGGTCCCGCAGGTAGCACAGCCACGCGAACCCGCGCTGTTGATAGCCGCGCAGCTGCGCCTGGAGGCTGGCCGGGGGCTCGCGCTTCCCAACGCCTTCGAAGCTGGCCAGCGCCTGGGCCCGCCCGCGCCAGTGGGTCGCGCGCTTGGCCTGCTCGGGATCGTCGCTGACAAACTCGCCGAGCAGCTCGGACGCGAGCGGCAGCGCGTGGGCGCCCAGGCCATGCTCGGCGTCACCGCCCAGCTCGACCAGCTCCGCGAGCGCGCGCCCGTGGCGATCGAGCCAGCGGGTCGGCAGCGCGGCGATCCGGGCGTCGGGCAGCCGAATGAAGCGCTGACCCGCGAGCCAGCTGGCGATCACCTCGGGGGCCGGCAGCGCGTGGCCGGCCTCGCCCTCGGCCACGAAGTCGACCTCGAGCTCGAACCAGTCGGTGCTCGGACCCAGGCGCATGCGGGGCCCGAGCGGCTCGGCGAGGACCCGGTTGTGGGACAGCGCCGCCTCGCCAAACACGACCCAGCCGCGCTCGCGCAGGGCTGGCATGCCCTCGCTGAGAAACGCCCACGCCCACTCCTCGAGCAGCTCCACGCTGGCCTCGCGCCCGACGCGATCGGTGAACTCGGCCCGGCGCGCGCGCTCCCACCTGGCGTCGCGGACCAAGGTCAGATCATCGCCGAAGCTGAGGCCGCCGCGCGCGTGCAGGCCGAGCTCCACGCAGCGGCCGTCGACCAGCTCGTAGGCCAGCTTGGCCGTGCAGCGCAGCACCTCGCCGCGCTCTTCGAGGTACAGCCGAGCCTCGCGGCGGGCGACCGGGCTGGCGCCGACCTCGACCGGGGTCGGGATCTCGATCGGCACGGGCGCGTGGGCCAAGATCGTGCGCGCGAGCTGGTCAAAGTCATCGACGCTCAGCTGCACGGGCTCGACGCTGATCCGATCGAGCAGGTGGGCCGGGATGTCGTCGGCGAGCGGACGCAGGACGCCCGCGCTGGTCAGCACGATCGACGGCTCGAGCCGCCAGTGATCGAGCACGCCCTCCGACCAGCGGGCCTCGAGCAGACCTGGCGGCCCGGCGCTGATCCGCAGAGTCGGGCGCCACGCCAGCGTCGACGCGAGGATCGGCAGCTGCTCCCAGCGCAGCTCGAGCGCCTCGCCGGCCTCGGCCAGGGCCGCGAGCAGCTCGTGGGCCACGCGCGCGCGCAGGCGGGGCGCCTGGCGGGCGTAGGTGTCGAGCTTGCGCAGCTCGGTCAGCTGCGCGACCAGATCGTGGACGCGCAGCAGCTCGTCGCTGGGGTTGGCCTTGGCGCGCAGCTTGTCGACCGAGCTCGGGCATCGGATCGGCTTGAGCCAGCCGTCCCCGCGCTTGTTGGCGCGCAGCAGCTGGACGTCGAAGTCGAAGCCGCGCTCGTAGCCGCCGGTCGGGAACACGTGGATCAGCAGCCGACAGGCCCGATCGGAGCGCGGCGCGGGCGGGGGCGCGGCGTCGGTCGACAGGCCGTCGCGCGGGTGATCGCGCAGGAGGTAGTCGAGCTCGAGCGCCCAGCTCGGTCGGTCGAACAGCTCGCGGCCGTCGGGGCGTCGCCACAGCTCGAGCACCACCACCGCCGCGCGATGCTCACAAAACCCGTGGGCCTCGTGGGTGGCGCAGCTGCAGCGGGCGTCGATCTTGCACCACAGGCCCTCGCCATCGGGGAACTCCAGCCAGGGATCTTTGGCCCACTCGCGGCGGATCACCGTGAGCGCGGCGACCAGCTCGGGGACCTTGGCGAGGGCCTCGTCGGGCAGCCGGCCGCGGTGCGAGAGCCACGCCAGCAGCCCGCGGACGCGCGCGACCGTGACGAGCTCCGGCGGTGGACGATCGAGGACGATGAGGACGGTGTTAGCCCGTCGAGGCCCGACCGGTCCAGGCCTGGCCTTGGCTGCTCGGACCCGCCGCGAGTCGGGGCGCTCGCCCCGATGATCCCCGCTCGGACTTCAACGCAGATCGGCGTCAACGTAGCCACTTTGGTCTCACAGTACGGCCAGAGCGCACCCAAGATGAAATTACATGATGACAAAACACGTCGACGGCAGCTCAGAGATCATCCTCGATGCCCGCCTCCGGCCGTTGCTGGTCGCAACCTGGGTCGGGCCCGCGACGCTGGACTTGATCGCCGCGTTCCAAGCCTGGATCGACGCCGAGATCGCCCGGGCAAAGCCTCGAGCCGCGCGGCTCATGCTCATCAACGACGGCAGCGCGGCTGGGCGCCCGCCCGCGGACGTGCGTCGGGCGTTCTCGGAGCAACGCGTGGATGAGCAGATCCTGGTCAGGACCTACGCCGTCATCGATAATCCGCTGGTCCGCGGGGCGATGACAGCGATCGGCTGGCTCATCGGCGATCGCTTCAGCGTGACCTCGTGCAAGACGATGGCGGAGGCGTTGGCGACGGCGGCCACCGATGCCGACGCCCTGGGGATCACGCTGCCCACGACCCTCGAGCGCGAGGCCCGGGGCTCCGCGGCACGCTCGGCCTGAGCCGCGATCCCCCTTGCCAGTCCTGGGCCGCCCCCCGCCAGCGCCGGCCCAGCACGACCGCACGCCCCGCCGTGACCGGACGGATCTTGCTATGTTGGCGGGCATGCCGATCCGGCCTGGCGTGGACGCACTGCTGAAGGAGCTCGCGGTGAACCCCGACGAGGAGCCGCTGCGCGTACGAGCGTCACAGCTGCTAGCCCGGCTCGGTCGTCACCGCGAGGCCTTCGAGCTGCTGCGCGATCGCTTCATCAACCTCACTGCCCACGACGGCCCGACCTTGCCGTGCCTGTGTCGCCGCTGCTTGCAGCCCGATCTTGGTCACGCCCACGCGCGAGACATGGACTTCGCGCGTCGCTTCGTGGTCGCGCGTGGGCGGGTGCTCTACTACTGGGCGCCGCTCGAGCTCGCCGATGATCCTGGGCTCGCGCGATCCGTGGGCGCGCGGCTGAGCGCTCGCCTGGCCTGAACTCTGATCGCGCGCCTGCCATGACCGACGCCATCACGCCCCATCGCCCTCGGCGCGGCCGGATCGAAGCCGGCTGCGGCGAGGCCCTGATCGAGCTGCTCAACCCCGATCCGGTCCTGCGCCGCTACGCCGTGGACGCGGTCGAGCTCGACGCTGTCGGACTCTACGCCCTGCGTGATCGGCTGCTGGGCGACACCCACGGCCCGGTGCGCGTCGCGGTCGCCGAGCGGCTCGCGCGGGCGGCCCGGCGTCGGTTTGGCACCGGGGCGCCCACCCGGGACGAGGCTGCGCAATGGTTGCTCGAGGCCCTGCAGGATCCGCTGCCGAGCGTGCGTGAGGTCAGCTGTCGCGCGGTCGCCCGGCACCTGGATCGCGGCCCCGAGATCGAGGCCCGCCTCGCGCAGATGTTGACCAGTGATCCGAGCTGGCGAACCCGTCGAGCGGCCGCGCGCGCGCTGGCGGCGGTGGCTGGCGAGGGTGGGATCTCGGGGCTGATCCCGGGCCTGGAAGATCCGTTCTGGCGGGTCCGACACGCGGTGATCCAGGCGCTGGCTCTGATCGCGGCGCGGTCGTCAGACGAGGACGATCAGCGCGCGCGGGTCCGCGAGCAGATCCTGGCCGCAGGTGCCCACCTGCAAGAGGCCGCTCGCGCTGCGCTGGCCTACCTCGCGAGCGGCTGGCCCGAGGGTGAGGGCGAGGTCCCGGCGGTCCTGGGGCTGATCCGAGATCCCGGATTCGGGCTCGAGCTCAGCGACCCAGATCCAGCCGTGGTCACGGCCCGGCTGCTCGCTGCGAGCGCGGTCGATCCCGACAAGTTGGTCCCGCTGCTGGCCGAGTCGCACGTGCCGCTGCGCGAAGAGGCGGCGCGGCGGCTGGCGAGCGTGGACGATCCGACCTGTCTGCTGCCCGCGCTGGCGTGGCTCGAGGATCCGCGGGTCCCCAACGCGCCCGCGATCGTGCGTCGCTTGCTCGATCGGATCGGCGACCGAGCGGAGCCGCTGGTCGAGCGCGCGCTGGACAGCGGCCGGCCCGGCGCGATCGAGTGGGCGCTGACGTGGATCGCGAGCTACGCGGGCGAGCGACTGCACGCGCGCTTGCCAGGGCTGGCTGCCCACGCAAACGAGCGGGTTCGGGCGGCGCTGGTCCGCACGTGCAGGCAGCTGATCGAGCGTGAGCGAGGGCAGGGGGCCCAGCTGTGGGCGGGCCTGATCGAGGAGGCGACCCGCGACCCGAGCCCGAGCGTGCGGGAGGCCGCCGCGCTCGCGCTCGCGGACCGAGACCTGGTGAATTTGGTTGGCGAGTGGAGTGACGCGAACCTCGGGCCGCGCGCGCGCGCGCGGGTCGTCGAGCTCGCCCGCGACTCGGAGCTGAGCGAGCACGGCATGACCGATCCTGATGTGCGGGTGCGGCTCGCCGCGATCGGCGATGGCTCGGCGCTCAGCCCGAGCTGGCGGGCCCGGATGCTGGCGGACGCCGATCCATGGATCCGCGCCGCGAGCTTGGATCGCGCCGCCGCGCTGGCGAGCTTGCTTGGAGACGACGAGCGCGATCCAAGCGTCCGTCGGATCGCCGCCAGGTTGCTGGTCCGCGAGCGCGAGCAGATCGAGCCAACGACCGTGGTCCGGCTGTTGGCCCGGGCCAGCGCGGACGCGGACCCGTGGGTGCGGGCGCGCGCGCTGGACCTGATTCAGTTCAACCGTGACGACGCAGCGGATGACCCCGAGCTGCTGGCGGCGTGTCTGCTGGCGACCCGCGACGCCGCCGCGATGGTGCGACTGAGCGCGAGCGCCAAGCTGGACGTCTGGCCGCAGCTCGCGGATCGGCTCGAGCACACGGTCACCGACGGACGGGCGGATCAGGCCGAGCTGTGCGTGGCCGCCTGGTCGCGGCTGATCGTCGAACTCGAGCCCGAGCCAGCGCGGGCCCGCGTCGAGCGAGGGATCGTCGAACTCACGGATCCGCGGGTCCGGGCCCACCTGCTCGAGCTCGCGGTGGTGTTCGGGGCGGACCCGCCAAGCCACGCGCTGGCCAACCAGGTCAGCGCGACGAGCCCACGGCCGGCATGGGAGCCCCCGCCGCCAGCGCTTGTCAGCAAGCGGGCGCTGGGTCGCACCGGGATCGAGCTCGCCCCGCTGGTGATCTCGGGCGCGCTCTCGCCGACCCCGTCTTCGCTCGCGCAGGCGGCCGAGCGCGGCGTCGACACATGGTTCTGGGAGCCGCGCCACGCCAACTTGACCCGATTCTTGCGGCAGCCGATCCGTCGCGGCCAGCAGGTAATCGCGGGCAGCTTCCACGCGGATCGCCGCGGGCTCACCCACGATCTCGAGCTCGCGCGGCGTCGGCTGCAGCGCGATCACATCGATCTATTCTTGCTGTTCTGGGTTCGCTCGCCCGCGCGCCTCGATCCGGCCTCACTCGAGACCCTGCGCGAGTTTCAGCGCCGCGGATCGATCCGCAGCTACGGGTTCTCGACCCACGATCGGTCGATCGCATGCGCCGCGATCGACAGCGGCGATTGGCCGGTGATCATGACTCGACACAGCGCCGCCCACGATGGGGCCGAGCACGAGCTGCTGCCGGCCGCCGCGGCTGCGGGGGTCGGCGTGCTGGGCTTCTCTGCGCTGTGCTACGGCCGAATGCTGCGGCCCTCCGCCGTGTTCGAGCAGGGCGCGCCAGCCCCAGACTGCTACCGCTACTCGCTCTCGCAGCCGGCGGTCGCGGCCTGCATCAGCGCGCCGAGCCGCCACCGCGAGCTGGTCGAGAACCTCGACGTGCTCGACGCCTCGACGATCGATGGGTCCCGCCAGGAGGTGCTGCGCGCCCACGGCAAGGAGATCTACGCCGACAACAAGCGCTTCGATCGACTGCTGCGCCGCGGCGGCACGGCCCCGCTGCGCGAGGCGATCCTCGAATTATTCGAGCGCGCGTCGGAGCCCAGCGACGCCGAGACCGAGAGCGTGCCTTCGTCTCAGGGGTGATCACCGCTTGGGGGCAGGGCCCGGTTCACGGCGCGGGCGGCCTCCACTCGCGTCGCAGCAGCCCCAGCATCGCGGAGTCGGCGACCTCGGTGCCCACTCGCCAGCGCTCGCGCAGCAGGCCCTCGCGGACGAACCCCAGGCGCTCGAGCAACACCAGCGACGCGGCGTTGCGGGGATCGACGTCGGCCTCGACACGCTCGAGCCCGAGCGTGTCGAAGCCGAAGCTGAGTACGGCGCTCGCGGCCTCGCTCATGTAGCCGGAGCCCCAGGTGTCGCGGGCGAGGGCGAACCCAATGTCCGCGCGTCGGTTGGAGACATCCAGCGAGGCGAGCGTGACCGTACCGATCACCCGCCCGTCGCTGCGCCGCTCGACGCCCCACTGGTACAGCGACTGGTTGGCGAAGCACGCGTGAATCTGCTCGATCAACGCGCTGGCTTGCTCGCGGCGCTGCATCGGGAGCGAGCTCCAGTAGCGCATCGTGTCCGGGTCTCGGAACACCTCGAACACATCGCTCGCGTCGGCCAAGGTCAGCCACCGCAAGCGCACGCGGGCAGCGTCGAGCGTCGGCAGCCGGTCACCGCTCACCAGCGTGACCGCGGGCTTGTTCGGCGGGTCGGACATGCAGCCACAAGCTACTCCGATCTCGACCCACGAACAGGCTTCGCGCAGCGCCACACTCGTGAGATACTGCCCCCCGACCTGGACCGCGCCGAGCTAGCCACCTGTCCGCGATGCAACGTCGCGGTTGCGCCCGACTTCCACTGAAGGACTCGTGTTGCGGGGAACGCTCTGCGGCTTCTTCTTCCCCGCACCACGTCGTGCCGAGCAAGTAGATCACGCGGTCCAGGTCTTCCTCCCTCGTCTGTCGGTCCGCGATGTTGCTCGCCAATCTCATCTTCGAGCTGCGCCCGCTCCTCGATGATCCCGAGGCCAACCTCCGGCAGATCGTCGCCCGGCTGCGCGCGCACGATGACTTCGCCGAGTACGAGGTCGCCCGGCACTACGTGGCGGGCAAGCTCGAGGGCGTGATCCGCAGCTGGCTGGCCAACCCTGATCCGCGGGTCCGCGCCGAGGCGATCGAGGCGGTCCGTCAGGTCTTCTCGCGGCCGGCGGCGGCCAAGCTGCTGCGGCACCTGGTCAAGGACGCGACGATCAGCGTGCGTGGTGCCGCCCGGCGGGCCGTCGACGAGCTGGGCCTCGACGACGTCGCGCTGCGCAACACCAGCCTCGCGGTGCCTCGCTCGCCACGCGGACGCGGGGGCTTCAACCCCACAGGCTGGGAGTTTGGCACCGGCGCCCACCGGGGTCGTCCGCGGCTCGAGCCAGCCGCCACGCGCGCCGGCCTGCCCACGATCCCCGACCTCGCCGCGCTGACCAGCTGGCTGCGGATCGACGCCGACGGCCTGCGTCGCCTGATGCGGCCAGGCGGCCACACGGGAGCGCCCTACGTGGACTTCGAGATCCCCAAGGCCCGCGGTGGCCGGCGCACGATCTCGGCCCCACGCGCGCCCCTGCGGGCGGTCCAGCGACAGATCCTCGCCGAGATCCTGAGCAAGGTGCCGACCCACGACGCCGCGCACGGGTTCGTCCCTGGCCGCTCGACGGTGACCCACGCGACGCCGCACGTCGGCGCGCGGCTGCTGCTCGCAACCGACATCCGCGACTTCTTTCCCACGATCCACTACTGGCGGGTGCGGGGGCTGTTCTTCACGCTTGGCTACGGCGAGGCGGTGGCCGGCGCGCTCGCGGCTCTGTGTACGCGCCGCGACGTGATCAACCCCGAGGCCGAGGCGCCGACTCGTCGCGTGGTGTGGCCAGGGTGGATGCCGCAGGGGGCCCCGACGTCTCCCGCGATCTCGAATTTGGTGTGCCGCCGGCTCGACGCGCGGCTGTCCGGGCTCGCAGCCAAGCTAGGCGCCCGCTACACCCGCTACGCCGACGATCTCAGCTTCTCGTTTCACGATCCCGAGCTCGTCGAGCGGCTCGAGATCGGCCGGGCGTTTTGGTGGATCGATCAGATCCTCCAGCAAGAGGGCTTCGCCGAGCACCTGGGCAAGCGCCAGATCCTGCGCCCACACCGGCGGCAGCTGGTCACCGGGTTGGTCGTCAATGATCACCTCACCGTGCCGCGGGATGCTCGGCGTCGGTTTCGGGCGATCCTGCACAACTGCAAGCAGCGCGGGGTTGCGAGCGAGGCCAACGGCCGCGATGACTTTCCGGACTACCTGCGCGGGTTTGCGGCGTACGTGCACATGGTCCAGCCGAAGCTGGGCGCGCGCTGGGTCGCCGAGGTCGACGCGCTGCTCGTCGATCACGCGTAGACGCGGCGACCCCCGAGGGGAGCTGTCAGGCGTCGATCCGGACTCGTTCACGCCGGCGAATGCTGAGCAGTCCGATCAGCGAGAGCGCGAGCAGGCCGAAGCCCGAAGCGTGATTGGAGACGTCGCAGCCGCACCCCTCGGCGCCGCCACCGTCGGCCGCCCCCGAGTCGGAGCCGGTCCCAGTCTCGCCGTCATCGCCGGCCTCGCCCGGGTTGCCTGTGTCGCCGTCGCCATCGCCCCCATCGCCGGTGGAGTCGCCATCGCCGGTGGAGTCGCCGTCGCCATCGCCGGTGGAGTCGCCGTCGCCGTCGCCGGTGGCGTCGCCGTCGCCATCGCCGGTGGAGTCGCCGTCGCCGTCGCCATCGCCACCACCATCGTCGGTGGTGGAGTCGCCGTCGCCATCACCATCGCCCGTGGTGGAGTCACCGTCGCCATCGCCATCACCGGTGGTGGAGTCACCGTCACCGTCACCCGTGGACTCGCTCGTGGAGTCCCCGGTGTCGTCCCAGCCAGTGTCGACATCCCCGGTGTCGTCCCAGCCGGTGTCGACCTCACCGGTGTCATCCCAGCCGGTGTCCACGTCGCTGGTCCCGGTGTCGGCCTCGCCCTCGTCACACAGATCCAGAAAATCGAGGCAGACCTGCTGCAGCTCGGCCTCGCTCAGCCCGGCGTAGTCGTCCCCACCCGAGCTTCCGAACCCGCCCCCGTCGCAGGTGCACTCTACCGAGTCGCCCATGTCATTCGAGACCGTGCACTCGCCGAGGTCATTGGCACACATGACCTCGGCCGCGCTCGCCGGGCTCGGGCGCCCAACCAGCAGGGCCAGGGTCAAGAGGGGCAGAACGGACGCGAGGACGCGGGTGCGCAGATTCATGGGTCGGGGTGTGCCACGCGCGGCGTGGGTCGATCACGCGCGCGACTACACCGAATGATCGGCGTAATGAAGCCCACCGGATCGGCCGTCACTCGCCGCGCCTGCGCTGCTTGTCCGCGAGCGTCTGTCGGATCAGCTTGGCGAACCCACGCTCGTGGGCCCGGCGGCGTGCTCGCTGGCGCGGCGGGCGCTGGGTCAGGCGACGACGCTCATCAGGCCATACGATGAACCGCATCGTGGCCGGTGGCGACCCAGCGCTCGAGCGGTCAGATCATCCGAAAGCCGGCGCCCCACCGGGCGCGCATTCGATCGGCCAGCGCCCGGGCGGACCAGCTGGCGTCCGAGACCTCGAGGATTGTCAGCCCCGACAGCTTGGTGGACTCGAGCAGCGGCTCGAAGTCCGCGAGCTTGGCGTCGACGTCACGCAGATACAGCGCCTCGAGGCGCTCGAGGCGGTCGGTCGCAGCCAGCTGCGCCAGGCCCTGCGCCGAGATCGGGTTGCCGGTCAGGTACAGCGCTCGCCACTGATCGCGGCTCGGCGACTCGAGCAGGCGCGCGAGCGCGGCGTCGTCGATCTCGTTGGCCGTCAGCGTCAGGCCACGGAGCACGCGAGTGTCGAGATCGCACAGGTGTCGGCAGGCGTCCGCGTCGATCCTATTGCCGAGCAGGTTGAGCCGCGCGAGCTTGGGCAGCGCGAGCTTGGCGAGCGCGGCGGCACCCCGCGCGCCCACGCGGCCCGACACGCACAGGTAACGGAGCCGCTCGGACCAGGCGGGCCGTCGCTCGCACAGCCGGATCAGCGCGTCGTCGTCGACCTCGCGCAAGCTCAGGCGCTGGATCGGATCGCGCTCGAACAGCTGATCGAGCGCGCCTTCGAGCTGACTGAGCGGACCTTTGAGGCTCTCGACGAAGCCGCGCTTGAACGTGGGTTCGATGTCGAGGAGGTCGAGCTCGTTCGCCCAGACGTGCCAGTCGTCGACATAGGGTTGCTCGCGCGCGCGCAGCTGCTCGGCGATCGCGAGTCGCTCGCTGCGAAACGCGTCGCGCTGATGCAGGTGCAGGCTGACGAGCTCCCCGCGAGGGTCGCCAGCGCTGAGCAGCCAGTCGGCGTAGACTCGCCAGCTGTCGAGATCATCGAGGTCGGCGAACGCGGCGGCCTCGAGCTCGAGGTTGCGGGCGCTGGGGTCCACCCCGCGAGTATCGACAACCGACCGCGCGCAGACAAATGAAAGCGCCCGGGACGAGGTCCCGGGCGCTCGATGGGGTGAACCGAGGCTCAGCGCGATTGCAGCAAGAACGGGTAGCTGACCAGCGCCGTGCCGCCACCGACGACGCGGGGGAACTGCCACCGCTTGACCGCCTTGGCGATGCAGTTGGCGACCGAGCCGTCCTTGGCGGTGTCCTCTTGCACGACCGAGCTGCCGACCTTGCCCGTGCCCATGATCGAGAACTGAATGGTCACGCGGCCCTGCAGGTTGGGGTTCTTCAGCAGCCCTGCGTTGTAGCAGCTGCGGACCTCGTTGAGGTGGGCGCGGACGATCCGGCGGATCATGTCCCTGTCGATGCCGCTCCCGGTGACCTCGCCCTTGCCGACCCGTGGAACCGGCACCTTCTCCTTGCGATCACCGAACCCGATCACGCCGCCGTTGCCACCTTGGTTGCCGTGGTACAGGCCGCCCGTGCCGTTGCCGTGACCGAGCAACCCGGTGTTGCTCATGCCGATCAGGCCCCCAGCCGTGCCGCCACCCTGGCGGCCGACTCCCACGAGGCCGAGCCCCGCGTTGCCGTAGGAGGCCGCCTGATCGACGCCGACCAGGTTGCCCCAGATGTCGGCGTCGTCGTTGCCGACCGCGAACGCGCCACCGTCGACGGACGCGAGGAAGTGCTTGTCGGTCGAGGCGAGGATCCCCAGGATCCCGGCCGTGCGCGCCGACTGGTTCGGATCGAAGTGGCGGGTGATCTGGGGGACCGCGTGCTTGGGCCCCTTCATCGCGTAGGCGCCCTGGCTCGACTTCTCCTTGGGGTTGCCCATCTTGCCCTCGGGCCCAGCCGCGCGCTTGCCCGACTCGCCGCTCTGGGCCTCGTCGTCGGGCACGTCGGAGTCCATCTCGATCGGCTCGGCCTGCTGCTCCTCGTCGGCCTGGTGGAAGTACGAGGCGAACCGAGCCGCGGCCTCGTCGTCGGCCATCTGCATGGCCAGCGCGTCGTCGGGCATCGAGCGCATCAGCAGGTAGAAGGCCGTCGCCAGCGTCGCGGTGCCGCCGAAGTAGCCCCAGAACGGCCAGTCGACCTCACCGCGTCCGGCCACGATCGCCCCGCGCTTGACCAGGTTGACGTTGAAGCGGATGTCGCCGTGCTCGACCTTGGCCCGGGCGCCGCTCGGCAGCGCGTAGTGGTAGGCGCCGTCGCTCGCGTGGGCGCGACCGGTGGCGACGAGATCCGCGAGCGAGAGCTGATGCTCGCCGAGCTCGACGCTGCCGCGCATCGCGGGCGTGAACGACAGCGCGTAGCCACCATTCATGCGCGAGATCAGCGCGGACGCGGCCGGGTCTTGCAGCCCGTCACCGCTGACCTTGAAGTTGGCCTCGCTGCCCTCGCCGATCGTGAAGGCGTCGAGCCCCACATCGCGGCGACGCAGCGCGCCACCCAAGAACGGCACCACACCCAGGAGCGCGAGCATCAAGCCCAGCGAGCCAGTGCCGAGCCCTGGGGCGGGCGGCGCCTCAGCGTGACGCTGTTGCGCCTCGGCGACCGCGGCGTTGTGTTGCTCCCACGGCTGCGACACCTCGTAGCCAAACAACCCGAGCCCGCCGACCATCAACACCCCACCAAAGGCCATCAGCGGCAGCACGGTGCGTCGGCGGCTGCGGGTCTGCCCGACGTGGGCGACGTCGAGGATCGAGCGACCGTAGGTGGTGATCACCTCGGCGACCTCTTCGCTGCTGTCCTCGACCTTCGAGAGATCGATGCTGACGTTGGCCTGGGGGGCAGGGGCGGCCATGACTGGCGCGCTGGCGACCGCGGCGGTCGGCTCATGATGGACGGGCGCGGCGACCGAGTCAGCGATCGTCAGCTCGAGGCGGTAGGGGCCGAGCTCGAGCTTGTCGCCGCTGGAGAGCTCGTGGCTGCGATCGATCATGTCGCCGTTGAGCAAGGTGCCCGAGCTGCTGCCGAGGTCGATGAGGCGGACATCTCCGGTGGCGCCGACCTCGATGACAGCGTGCATGCGACCCACGGCCTCACCCTCGAGCCGCAGGTGGCTGCTCGACAGACGCCCCAGCTTGATCACCTCTTGCGAGAAGCTGCGAGTGTCGACGAGTTGGTCGTTGAGGAAGATGCGAAAGCTGATCGTCTTGCTGGCCATGATGTTCTTCACCCTCGGGCTCGGCGAACGGCCGAGCGGAACTAACGTGAAAGTCGTGCGGGGCCTTGGTGCGGGGGCGTCGACGCTGCATCGCAAGCAGTGCGGGGCGGGGTCGAAGCCTCGGGGGCCATCGCGTTGTTCGGGGCCAGAGACATCGACCCCCCCTCGAGGTTCCGAGCCTCGGAAAAAATATCTAGCGCCCAAGTGCTTGAATTCACTGGCGCATTGGCTGGCCGCGCGGGTGGCTAGCGTTGTTTTCAGCGCGAGCCTGGCTCAGCGGTAGGGGCCTTGATCGCCTCGAAGCAGGCGTCCGAGCGCAAACATGGCCTCGACGCGGTCGCGCTCGAGGTCGGGATCGGGGAGCGGGGCTGGCAACAGCACGCGCACCCGCGTGGCTTCAATGTGCAGGGCCACGCGCGCGGGGGCGATCCCCCATTGCGGTGGATGCACGAGCTCGACGATCGGCAGCTCGTGGTCGGGCAGCGCGGTGTCGCCGGTCCAGATCAAGTGATGGCGACTGGGAATCATGGTCGAGGCGTCGAGCTCGATCCGGGTCGCGCGGAGCTGGCCGTCGTCATTGAAGTCACAGCCGATCACCAGGCGCAGCTCGTCGCGGACCAGCTCGAGGCGCAGATCGCCGCGGCGTAGCTGCGCACCTCGCCGCCTGGCCGCTCGCTCCCAGCCGGCGAGGTGCTCGCCCATGACCGCCGGGGCCGGCACGCTGTCCGGGAGCGCCGCGAGCAGCGGCGCCAGCGTGACCAACCACCCGGCGAAGTCCCGCAGCGGCGCGAGCTCGAGCCCGGCGCCGTCGAGGGCGAACCGCAAGTGTCGATCGTCGGCGGCGAGCAGCTCATGGTCGACGTCCTCGATCCGCTCGCCCAGCTGCGCGTGGATGACCGCCAGCTGCGCGGCGTCCCGTGACGCGAGGCCGGTCTCGATCGCGCCGAGCAGGGTTCGGCGCTCGCGACGGACATGCAGGCCGACCCCGAGATCGGGGAACTCCAGCAAGCCGTGGATCCGCGGGCGGCCGTCGTGCTCGTGGCTGCGGTGCAGCTCGATCGCCACGCCATCGACCACCCCGCGCAGCCGATCATCGGCGAACTCCAGCCCGGTCGCGTGCGCGACGTTGGTCCAGATCAAGCGCAGCCGGGCCGAGCCAACCGCGAGCGGGGCGGCGAACTCGGCCTCGTCGACCCGCGCCCGATCCTGAACCCGAGCCTGCACGTGGATCGGGACGCGCAGCTGCGGGTTGACGCCCCACGCGACGTCGGCGTGGATCTGCAGCAGCCAGCGCAGCTCGCAGCCGTGCAGCTCGAACGCGGGCTCCAAGCTGTTCGGCAGCTGCAGATTGAACAGGATCGGCTGCAGCTCGCCGGGGTGAGCGTCGAGGGCGACCGCCCAGCGGTTGACGATGTGGTCGTTGGACGTGTGCCCGAGCCCCTCGGGGAACCGCTCGCGCGCGACCACGTCGACGTGGAGCTTGCGGTAGCGGTTGCGATCGACGTTGCCGAGCGCAGCGCTGAGTCGCAAGGTGCCGCCGGCGACCACACACCGCTGACCCAGCGAGACCTCGATGTACGGGCCCTTGGCCGGCGGGCCGCCAGCGTGGCTGACGAACACCATCGCGCCTTCGTCGGCGATCGGGCGCGGGGCGCCAGCGAGACGGACGACGAAGTCCACGCGCTTGTCGGGCCACCACGGGATGTCGACGTGGACGCGGACGCCATACTCGACGTTGAGTCGATCGCCCTCGCGCGAGCCGGGCAGCTCGGCGTTGAGCGAGACCGCGGTCTCGAGCCGATGCTCACCCGCCGCGAGCTCGGTCTGATCGGAGAGCAGGGGGATGTGGTGGTCCAGGAACCGCGAGCTGTAGCGATGGCGACCGTACTGCCCGGTCGTGTACCACGCGACATCGCCAATCAAAGTGAGCGAGACCGCGTCGACTGGCACCGGCTTGGGGCACTGCAGCTCGACGATGAACTGCCCGATCTCACCGGCGACCAGCGCTCGCGGTAGCAGCAGACGGACATTCGGGCGAGTCTTGATCAGCGCCATCGGCGGCCTCGCGCGATTGGACCACGCCCGTGTGGCCGCGTCGAGTCGCGCGCGCCGAGTCGCCGCGCTGGCCCTCACACCTCCACGAGATACACTCAGCCAATGGCCAAGAAGATCGGCGTGGTCGCGCTCGTGCTCGTCGTCTTGCTCGCGGCTGGCCTCGGGTGGATGTGGCACCGGATCACCGCGCTGCCCGACTGGTACACGAGCGCCGACATGATCGCCGAAGACGGCAGCCCGCGCGTCGACGAGGACTGGGTCCAGATCCCGGCGGCCGAGCGCCCAGCCGACGCACCCGCCGGCGCCGAGGTCTACCAGCTGCGAAACCCTCACCTGCGCGCGGGTAAGAAGACCGCGCCGATCAAGCAGGCGATCAAGCAGTCCCGCGCGACCTACTCGGCTGGATCGCTCGACGCCGGGGCCGTCATCAACCTATCGAAGATGGATCTCGACTCGCTCAACGACACCGAGCGGGCCCGCTACGAAGACACGATCGAGGCGTTCCCGGCCCTGACCGGACGCGACGTCTACGTCGGCATCGAAGGTGGCGTGGCCGACCGCGAGGGCAAGCTCGCGCTCGGACCCCAGACCATGCTGCGCGTCGGCGACACCCGCTACTCCCTGAAGACCGTCGCCAAGCGGCTCGGGATCAGCGAGGCGGAGCTGCGCAGCACCATTCAGAAAGAGCTAGGCCGCATCAACGTCGAGCCCCCAAAGGGGTAGCCCGGGGTGTGGGCAAAGACCCCAAGCGACCAGACGCGCCAGCGGCTGCAGTCGGCGAAGTGCCACAGCGTATGTGGGGGTCCTCAAAGGATTCCGTATTCCATCGTGCGGCGGCGTGGCTCGAAGCCGGCCAGGCGGATGTGCTTCTCGATCTCCCGCGCCGTCATCATGAAGTGCGCACCCGCGGTCGAGACCACGTTCTCTTCGATCATGACCGAGCCAAAGTCGTTGGCGCCGAAGCGCAGGGCGATCTCACCGATCTCCGGCCCGAGCGTCGGCCACGAGACCTGAATGTTGTCGATGTTGTCGAGGTACAGCCGCGCGAGCGCCTGGACCCGCAGGTAGCGAAACGCCGAGGTGTCGTCGCGCAGCTTTAGGCGGGTGCCAGCGGCCTGAAACGGCCAGGCGATGAAGGCCGTGAACCCGCCGGTCTCGTCCTGCAGGCGGCGCAGGCGATCCATGTGCATGAGGATGTGCTCGGGGGTCTCTTGAAACCCGAACACCATCGTCGCGGAGCTGCGCATCCCGAGCGCATGGGCGGCGCGCATGACCTCGAGCCACTCGTCGGTCGAGTTCTTGAATGGGCTGATCCGGTTGCGAATCTCGTCGTCGAGGATCTCGGCGCCGCCGCCCGGCAGCGAGTCCATGCCGGCCGCCTGCAAGCGCCGCAGCACCTCGATGACCGGGAGCTCCTCGATCTGCGCGATGTGGATGATCTCGGTGGGCGAAAGCGCGTGGAGCTTGAGGCTGAAGTTGGCCTTGGTCCAGCGGAACAGATCCTCGTAGTAGTCGAGGCCAAGCTCGGGGTTGAGGCCGCCCTGCAGCAGGATCTGGATGCCGCCGAGCTGCTCGGTCTCGCTGAACTTCTGGGCCAGCTGCTCGCGGCTGAGCACGTAGCCGCGGCCGGTCTTGTCGGTCGGCGGCACGTAGAAATTGCAGAACTTGCAGCGGGTGACGCAGTAGTTGGTGTAGTTGACGTTGCGGTCGATGATGTAGGTGACGTTGCCGTCGCCGTGCAGGGCCTGGCGGCGCTGATCGGCGGCCTCACCCAGGCGCATCAGCGGCGCGTACTCGTAGAGGAACAGGCCCTCGGCCAGGTCGATGCGCTGGCCTGCGGCCGCGCGCTGAAGGATCGCGTCGACGTCGAGCGGCTCGGTCCGGCGGGCCCGTGCGGCGACGAGCTGCTCCGGCGCGCCCGCGCCGACGAAGCTGACGTGGACCTGGTCTTCGGGGTGGAGCCCGGGGATCTCGATCAGGCCGGCGAGCCGACAGCGCGACAGGTACTCGACCAGCCCTTCGCGCTGCTGGGTCTCGAGCCCGTAGCGGATCGTCTTGCGCAGGTAGTCGGCGTAGCGGGTCTCGGGCAGCACCGGCTCGGTGCTCTGCCCGTCGCGGCGGGCGAGCAGCTCGTCGCGGTACTGCTTGGCGATCGCCTCGGCGTACTTGCCCAGGCTTCGGTCGCGGGCGCGCTGCAGCGCCTCCACGTGCTCGGGCCCGAGCACGCCGGGACGCGCAGCCCAGAACGCGAACACCATCGGCAGCCCGGTGGTCTCGAACCATTTCGCGCCGAGATCCCAGGTGTGCTCGAAGCGATCGCGCAGACCAAACGCGGCGTCGCCGATGATCAGCGCGGCGGCGGTCCCGTTCGACGCGCGGACCAGCGCCTCACCGCGGCCATGCTCGACCCGCTCGAGCTGCGGCGACAGGCCGCGCTCGTGCAACAGCAGCCGCAGCAGCAGCGCCGAGCTGCGCGACGCGCCGTCGAGGTAGATGATCGTCGCGTCCTCGATCGGCCGCTCGGCGCACACGATCACGGTCTCGACCGCGCCGCGGCAGCCGATCCCGATGCCCGGAACCACCTCCCACTCGGGGTGATCGACGTAGCTCGCAACCGGCACCAGCGCGAGATCGCAGTCACCAGCGGTCAGCGCCGCGGCGCAGTCGGCCGGCAGCGCCTCGACGACCTCGAACATCGGGGTGCCGTCGGCGTGGCGCGGGGTGTGCTTGGGATCGATGAGGGTGTGGTACAGCGGTCGGCCGTTGAGAAACGACACCGCCTGGACCCGAATCGTCTGCTTGGTCGTGCTCATGCGCGCTCCCATCGGCCTAGACCACCGGAAGTGAGACCCGACCGGCCTCGCTGGAGTAGGGCAAGCTGGCGTCGACGCGGATGCCCTCGAGCGCCGCGCCGTCGTCGATCCAGCGCTCGTGGTAGAGGGTGTCGCGCTCGACGGCGACGCGCCCGGCCTCGCGGATCAACCGGACGAGATCACCGCGCGACAGCGCCTGCGGGGTCTCGGCCCCGGCCATGTGATAAATTTTCTCTTCCTGGACCGTGCCGTCGAGGTCGTCGACGCCGAAGCTCAGCGAGATCTGAGCGGTCTTGATGCCGATCATGATCCAGTAGGCCTTGATGTGCGCGATGTTGTGCAGCATCAGGCGCGCGACCGCGTAGGTGCGCAGGTTGTCGATCCCGGTCGGCGGCGGCAGCTTGGCGAGCGAGTTGTTGTCGGCGTGGAAGGCCAGCGGAATGAAGGTCTGAAACCCGCCGGTCTCGGCCTGCAGCTCGCGCAGCTGCAGCATGTGATCGACGCGCTCTTCGAGGGTCTCGACGGTCCCGTAGAGCATCGTGCAGTTGGTCCGGATCCCCAGCCGATGGGCGGCGCGGTGGACCTCCAGCCACTGCTCGGCGTCAGCCTTGCCGCGACACAGCTTGCGCCGGGCTCGGGGCGCGAAGATCTCGGCGCCGCCGCCCGGCATGCTGTCGAGCCCGGCGTCCCGGAGCTCGCGCAGGACCTGCTCGTAGCTCAGCCCATACTTCTCCGCGAAGTAGTGGATCTCCACGGCGGTGTAGGCCTTGATGTGGATGTCGGGCCGCAGGGCCTTGAGCGCGCGCAGGCAGTCTTTGTAGTAGTCGAACGGCAGGTTGTGGTGGAGGCCGTTGACGATGTGGACCTCCGTGACCGGCTGATCCAGGCGATCGACCAGCTTCTGGCGGACCTCGTCGACCGACATCGTGTAGGCGGCGGGCGCGTCGGGCTCGAGCCGCGCGAACGAGCAGAACTTGCAGTCCGCCACGCACACGTTGGTCGGGTTGATGTGAAAGTTGACGTTGAAGAAGGTCTTGTCGCCGTGCAGCGCTTCGCGGCGCTCGTTGGCGAGGCCGCCGAGCGCGAGCAGATCGGGGTAGCGGTACAAGAACACGCCATCGTCGAGGTCGAGGGGCTGACCCTCGCGGACCTTGGCGGCGATCTGGGCGAAGCGAGTGGTGTCTTTGGGGAGCTTCATTTCTTGGGATCCCTTGCGGGCAGATCGAGGCTCGACAGCTCGATGCGTACGGTCTGGCGCCCGGTCTCGAGCGCCCGCGAGGCGGTGTCTTCATGCAGCGCGCACTCGAGCCCGGCCTGCTCGATCAGGTTGCGCAGGCCGGTGATGCTGGTCTCGTCGGGGCGCGTGACCCCGGCGACCGGGAGGTGTCGATCGGCGCTGACGGGGCCCGCGAGCGTGTCGGCCCCGAACCCGAGCGCGACCTGGGCCAGGCGAATGCCGATGAGATCATGGCGGGCCTCGACGCGGATCGAGGCGGGCAGGGCCAAGCGGGCGGCCGAGATCGCCCACAGCCGATGGGTGCCCGCGGCGTCGCTCGAGAACGGCGCCACCGCGCAGGGCCCGAGGTGGGGGCTGGCGGCCGTCGGCGCGTTGGCTTCGCGCTCGGCGAGCGCCAGCAGCCACGCGACGTAGCGTCGGGCGCTGGCTTCGTCGGTGGACTCGACCGGGATCATCACGCGGTCTCCGGGCTGCCAGGCGTCGGGCTCGGGCCAGGCCTCGAGCGCCACGAACTCGTCACGGCGCAGCACCGCGGGCCCGGGCGGCCCCGCGAACACGGGCGTGGGTCGCAGCAAGGTCCGGGCGTCGAACATCTCGCCGCGGACCTCCATGGCCCACAGGCCCATGCGCGGTGGGTTGTGCCGCAGCGCCAGCAGCGTGGCTGCGTCGAAGCGCGCGGGCATCTCGTTGGGCAGCTCGTGGGTGTCGGGCATGTCGGTCACGGGGTGTGGCTGCAGGCTTGGCCCCAGCGCGGGAGCAGATCGAGGGGGACGCCCGCGCGGTCGAGCGCGCGGCCGACCACGGTGTCGACCGCCTGCTCGAGGGTCTGGATACCAGCATAGAAGCTGGGGACCGCCGGCAGCACGATCGCGCCGGCCTCGGTCGCGGCGACCATGTTGCGCAGGTGCACGAGGCTCAGCGGGGTCTCGCGCACGACCAGGATCAGGCGGCGTCGCTCCTTGAGCGCGACCTCGCAGGCGCGGGCGATTAGATCGTCGCCGCCGCCGTGGGCGACGCGGGCCAGCGTGGACATCGAGCAGGGCATCACGACGACGGCGTCGGGGGCGTTGGAGCCCGACGCAAACGGAGCGCGATAGTCGAGGCGATCGAACCGGCGCAGGTGCTCGATCTCGCCGGGCAGCGGCTCACCGAGCTCGGCCTCCCACACCTGCGGCGCGGTCGTGGAGGCGACCCACGCGACCTCGAGCGGGCGGCCGCGCGCGACCTCGGCGGCGAGCAGCGAGAGCGCGCGTCGGGCATAGATCGCACCGCTGGCGCCGGTGACCGCGAGCACCAGCTTGATCGGCTGCGTGGGCCCCACGGGCGCGGTCAATTCGAGCTCCCGCCGGGCTTGCGGGCCCGCACGATCGACGCCACGCCGAACGTGAGGGGCTCGACGCTGACCTGCTCGAAGCCGTGCTCCTGCAGCAGCGCGACGTAGTCGCTCGCGGTTCGCATCTGCGCCATGCTGCGCGGCAGGTACAGGTACGCGTCGAGGTTGCCCGTGCAGGCCCAGCCGACGACCGGCAGCACGGTGCGGTTGTAGACGGCATGAAACACGCGGGTGGTCCACGCGCTGGGCCGGAAGAATTCCAGGATCACCAGCTGGCCTCCGGGCCGAAGGCAGCGCAGCTGCTCGGCGCTGGCGAGCGGCAGATCCGACAGGTTGCGGACCCCGAACGCGCAGAAGATCGCGTCGACGCTGGCGTCGTCGAGCGGCAGCGCGTGGGCGTCCATGTGCTGGGGGGTGATCTGGGCGAGCGGGGCGGGGTCTTGCAGCGCGGCGATCCGGCGCATGCCCGCGTCGAGCATTCCAGCCGAGAAGTCGCCGCCGATCAGCTGCGCCTGCGGATAGCGGCGATGGATCTCGAGCGTGGAGTCGAGGGTCCCCGCGCACAGATCCAAGATCGTCGCGCCTGCGCCGTCGGGCTGGGGGTCGATGAGCAGCGAGGCCACGGCCTTGCGACGCCAGCGGACGTCGGTGCCCGCGCTCATGATCCGGTTGGCCCGATCGTAGCCGTGGGCGATGTCGCTGAACATCGCCTGGACCCGACGACCGTGCTCGTCGTGGGTCGGGATCTCGAGCTGGGTCACCCGGTCCTCCGCACGATGTAGCGGGCGAGCTGCTCGAGCGCCGCGCGGGCAGGGGAGGGCGGCAGCGCGCCGAGAGCCTCGACGGCCGCGTCGACGTGGGCGTCGGCTGCCCGGCGGGCGCCGTCGAGGCCGCCCGCCGCGATCACCCGCTCGACCAGCTCGGCGTGGTCGTCCTCGTCGACCGGCGGGCCGTCGCGCAGCAGCGACTCGAGCCGCCCCCGCAGGCTGGGCCGGTACTCACACGCGAGGATCAGTGGCAGCGTGGCCTTGCCCTCGCGCAGGTCCTGCCCGCGAGCCTTGCCCGACTCGTGCACGTCGAGGCTGTAGTCGATGATGTCGTCGGCGATCTGAAACGCGTAGCCGACCTCGCGCCCGTAGCGGGCCAGGGCCTCGGCGCGGGCCGGCTCGACCAGGTGCGCAACCGCCGAGCACCACGAGATCAGCGCCGCGGTCTTGCGGTCGATGACCATGTAGTAGCGGGCGGTGTCGAAGTCCCAGTCCCCGGCGACGTGCAGCTGCGCGACCTCGCCCTCGGCCATGCGCGTGACGGCGTCGGCCATGGTCTGGATCGCCCGCGACTCACCGAGGTAGGCGACCGCCTGCAGCGCGCGGGCGTAGCAGTAGTCGCCGGTCAGGACCGCGAGCCCGTTGCCGTAGCGAAGCCGGGCCGCGGGCCGCCCCCGCCGAAACTCGCCTTCATCGATGACGTCATCGTGGAGCAGCGTGGCGGTGTGCAGCAGCTCGGCCGCGGCGGCCACGGTGATCCGCTTGTCGGACGCGTAGCCGGCCGCCTTGGCCGCGAGCAGCGTGACCATGGGCCGAAACCGCTTGCCGCCCGCGAACGTCAGGTGCCCGCCGACTTGCGGAATGATCGCCACGGTCGACTGCAGCAGCTGCCCGAGCCGAGCTTCGACCTCGGCCAGCTCATCGGCGACCAGGGCCATCGCCGCGACGACCGGCGGCAGCTGGACGTCGGCGGGTTGGTCCCGCTTGTCGCGTTGATGGTCCGGGGTTCGCTCCGGGTCGAGCGTCAGCGTTTGCAGGGCCACGTCATGCATCGATTCGGTCATAGGTGTCCGGGACACAGGCGGCGTCGTGCTCGTCGTCCGCGTCGAGGTCGTGTGGGTCGGAAGCAGCAGTCAGGCGGCCCGGCAGCGGGGCCGGTCGGAGCCGCGAGGCGGTCCGGGCGAGGCCGTTGAGGATCGCGCGGATCGGGCTCCGCTCGACGAACGCCTCGAGGAACGAGCCGCCCATCTCGAAGAAGCCCAGCATGTGCTCGGCCCGCTGCAGCGCGAAGCGGACCCGCTCGTCATCCTGGTCCGCGGCGCGGAGCTGGGCGACCACCTGCTGGGCGGCGCCGATGCCCTGCTGAACCCGCGCGGCCTCGCGCTGGCGCAGCACCGCCGTGATCAGCTTGAAAAAGTTGGTCTCGGCCACGTACAGCCGGCCCTCGCGGTGCAGCACGCCCCACTCGAGCAGCGCGGTCATGGTCGTGCTGGCCGAGCCGGCGCTGATCGACAGCCGGGTGCGCACCGTGCTCTGATCCAGCGGCTCGGGCGACATGTACAGCAACCCGAAGATCCGCCCCATGGTCCGGGTGAAGCCCCAGAACTCCGCGATGTCGCCCATCACGTCGGAGACCTGGCCCTGCGAGCGGGCCACGACGTCGTCGGGATCATCCGCAGGGGCAGCTGGGCGCTCGTCGTTAGTGGACATCGGAGGGGAAAATTGTAGGATCTACGGCAGATCGGCGATCTGCGGCGCCTCTGGCTGAACGTGTTTCATTTCAGAATGAAATGAACTTAGGTCCAGGAGGCGATTTACATCGCGTTGTGAACCAAGTCAATCGGCATTTTTTGCGTAACCGCCCGCCGCCGCGCTTCACGGGACGGGCCTGAGGCCAGCGCTGGGGTTAAGCTCCGAGCCAGCGAGCATGGGCGGCAGCGAGGGAGACAGGCACCCGTTTTGGGTCGCGATGGGGGCGGCCTTCGTCGGCACGCTGCTGGGCGGCGGCGCTGTCTGGCTCGGGCTTCAGGGCCGGCTCGACGCGGTCGAGGCCGAGGTCGCCCGGGTGCGCTCGGTGCCAACCCCGGCCGCGGTGACCCCCGCACCCGAGCCCGCGCTGCCGGTCGCGTCGGTCGAGCCCCCGGCGGACACCGCCGAGCCTGATCCCGGTGACAGCAGCCTGGTCCGCGCGGTCGAGCGCACCCGCGACAGCGTCGTGACGATCGAGCTGGCCGGAGAGCCCAGCGGCTCGGGGGTCGTCTACGACACCAACGGCATGCTGCTGACCAACTACCACGTGATCGAGCCGGTGCTGGGTGGTCGCGGTGGGCTGCTGGTGCTGGGTGATGCGGCGGCTGCCAAGGCGATCTCGGTTCGGTTCGGCGACGGTCGGGTCCGCTCGGCGACGGTGTTGGCCGCTGACCCCGATGAAGACGTGGCGATCCTCAGCTTGCTGCGCGAGCGCGACGAAGAGCACTTCCACGCGGCGCCGCTGGGCTACTCCGCCTCGCTGCGGCTGGGCGAGCAGGTGTTTGCAATCGGCTCGCCGGTCGGCTTCGAGGGCACGATCGCCACGGGCATCATCTCGGCGGTCGAGCGCACGGGCGTGCTGGGCAACCGCAAGCTCCCGGTCCTGCAGCTCGACGCCGCGATCAACTTTGGCAACTCGGGCGGCCCGCTGTTCAACCTCGCGGGTGAGATCGTGGGGATCACCACCGCTCGCTCGAGCCGCGGCGAGGGGATTGGGTTTGCGATCCCGATCGATCACGTCCGGTTGTTCCTGCGCGCGCTCGAGCGGGGCATGCGGGGGCGCTCGGGGGTGATCGGGGTGGTGCTCGATCATCGGCGCGCGATCGCCAAGCAGATCGAGCCGCTCGGCTATCACAGCGGCGTGGCGATCGCCGAGGTCGATCCTGGCCGGGCCGCGGCGCTCGGGGGCATGAAGGCCGACGATGTGATCGTCACGATCCGCGGCCGTCGCCACGATGAGATCGACGCCTCGGAGGCGGGGCGGGCCGCGTTCACGCAGCTGGTGGGGGACACGATCCGGGCGCTGCTTCCGGGCGAGACGCTGACCGTCGGGGTCGTGCGCGACGGCGAGCTGGTCGAGCTCGAGATCGTCGTCGAGGCCGCCAGCGTCGAGCGGCAGGCCCGGATCGACGCTGAGCTGCTGTTGGGGTTGTACCTCGCGCCCGAGGGCGACGAGGCGACGATCGTGGAGCCTGTGCGGGGGTCTCCGATCGCGCACGTGCCGGGGGCTCAGGTGTTGGCTGGGGCGCGGATCGTCAGCTTGTTTGGGTACCCGGTCGGCAACGTTCAGCAGCTGGGGGAGCGGCTGAGCTTGCTGCGAACGTGGGCGGCCGTTGGGCGGCGACGGAGTATTGCGATTGGGTTTGAGACCGCGGATGGGCGCAGCTTGATCGCTAACAATTACCCGCTGGCGAAGTAGGAGCTGGTCGCATGGGTTGCTGGCTCTTGCGACCACCAACTGCAACACCGCGACATGGCTGCGGATCTTCGTTGGGCACACGAAAACGGGGGTTCTGAGGCGAGGGCGGGGTCCGGTTGGGTCCGCGGGGTTCCGCGCTGTTCTTGGAGATATGCTGTAGACTACCGGCCGCGTCCGCTTGGGTGTGTGAATGGCCTCGCTCGTGTGACAGCCCGAAGCGACCCGCCGGCTGTGACGCTGCTGAGCACGCACCGCTCGGTGTGCGCTCGCGGTGACTCGGCGAGGTGGCCCAGATGCCGGACACTTCGCTGGCTCACGCATGAGTTCTGCAAAGCGAGACCACGACGGCCGAGTAGCTGGTCGTGGCTGCTCCCTCACGTAGGGCCGGTCGCCGTCGACGTGGTCCGGTCGCCACGCCGGTCCGCGCGGTCGAGCGGGTTGAGCACGCGGCCGCCGTTGTGATCGCAGGCGCTGCCGAGCAGCGAGAGGGCCGATAGCAGCAGGAGGATGCGAGGGGAGCGATTAAGGCGTTGCATGGCTTGCGAGGGGCGACAACGCGAGGTTTTTCAGGGCTCGCACACAATCGCGGGAATAGACCGAACCGCCCGCATCGGCCGCGGCAGCCGCATCGGGCTCGGGTCGCCGCGCCGGGGTCGGTTCGAGTGGTGACGGCGACGGGGTTTGTCCTGGAAGTTCGCCGATCCTGGCCGGTACGCTCCCCCCGTGCACCTCGACTATTTCCCCGGTGGCAAGCTCGGATGGCTCGCGCTGCTCGCCCTCATGTTCGTAGTGGCCGGGATACAGCGGTTCCTCGCTCGTCGGGCCGCCCGCGCGCGGATCGGCCGCGATTGGGATAGCGACACTCATGTCGATCGGGTCGGCCGGCCCTACGCGGGCCGCGAACGCCGGGATCCCGCCGACCCCGAGCAGGATCAAAGCTACCGCGTCGACGACCAGACCTGGTTCGACCTCGATCTCGACGCGGTCGTCGCCCGGCTCGACTACACACAAACCGGGATCGGTGCCCAGACGCTGTACCGAGCGTTGCGTCGACCCGCGCTAACCCCCGAGCTCGGTCGCCGACGCGTTGCGCTGGCCGACGCCATCTCGGCCGATCCACGCGGTCGGGCCGATTGCCAACGCGTGCTGGCAGAGTTTCGCAATCGCGGTTGGGTGCTGCCTTGGATCTTGTGGGGGCCACGGCTGCTGCCCCCGATCCCGGTGTGGGCGATGCGGGTGCTCGGCGTCACGCCGCTGCTGCTCGGGCCGGCCGCCTACTTCAACGAGAGCATGGCGCTGGTCGTGTTGACGATCGTCAACCTTGCCGCCAACGTCGGACTGCACGCGCTGACCAGTCACCGCCATAGGACCGAGATGAGCGCCGCTGCCGAGCTTGGCGAGATGCTCTCGCTGGCCACGGACCTGCGCGCGCAGACCTTAGTCCGCCCCGCGTTCAAGCAGCACGAACGCGGCCTCTCACGGATCCAGCGGGTGTTCGGTCGGCGCGGTCGGGGGCTGAACGCGAGGCTGCTCGCTGCCAGGGCATCGCTCGTTGACCTGACCGACTACCCGAGCGCGTTTTTCATGATCAAGGTCACCGCCTTGTACGCCGGGCTGGGTCGGATCGAGCGGACCCGGCCGCAGCTGTGCGAGCTGTTCGACACGATCGGCGAGATCGATCTCTGCATCGGGTTGGCCAAGCTTCGTCACCTTCGCGGGTTGACACCCGCGCAACTGGGCGAGCGCGACGACGTGGCGCTGCGTGGCGCAACCCACCCGCTGATCGACGAGTGTGTGCCGAACGATCTGGACTTGTCGGCGCACGGCCTGGTGCTGACCGGCTCGAACATGGCGGGCAAGAGCACTTTCTTGCGGACCCTGGGACTCAACGCGATCTTGGCCCAGTCGCTCGGCGTGGGGTACTTCGACAGCTACGAGGCCCCGATTCTGAGAGTGTACTCGTCGATGAGTATCATCGACGATCTGCTGGCCGGCCGCAGCCGCTACCGGGCCGAGGCCGAACGGATCTTGGCGCTCACTCGCGCCGGCACCGGGGGCGCGTGCTTGTTCTTGATCGACGAGATGTTCGCGGGCACCAACCCGATCGAGCGCACCGCGGCCGCACACGCCGTCGCGCGCTATCTGAGCGAGACGCACATCGTGCTGCTCGCAACCCACGATCTCGATCTCGTCGGTTCACTGATCGCCGATGGGTTCGCCGCCGCCTACTTTAGCGAGACTGCGTACGGCGACGACTTGCGTTTTGACTACCAGCTCCGTATCGGCCGCGCTGGGCGTCCAAACGCGATTTCGATCCTGCGCACGCTCGAGTTCCCCGAGGCCATCTCGGCCGACGCCGAGCGCTTCGCCGGGGTGATGAGTCGTGCCGCGCCCGAACCCGATCCCGATCCCACCACGAACAGCGCGCGGCTCACTCGAGGTGGGTGACTGCCGCGATCGCGGCCCCAGCCCGCGCCGCTCCGGTGTCGCTGAAGTGCCACTGATCGTAGAAGCAATCCGCGCAGCCCTCGAGCGCAACCGCCAGATCCACGAGCTCGAGCCCATGCTCGCGCGCAAACCCGCGCGTCTGCGCATTGAAAACCTCAACCAACTGCACGGTTAGCTCCGGGGAAGGCAAGAAACCCTCCCCCTGTCCCGCATAGATGAACGGCGCCCAGTCCCGACCCGCGGCCGGCTCCGCCCACGGTGCGAGCGATAGGTCTGGACCCGACCGTCGACGCCCAAGGGTGAGGTGGGATCCAGCCACACATGCCAGGCTGCGCCCGGTGCCGAGCTGACCCAGGGCGCGTGATTGACCGCCCAGCGGAACGTAGAGGTAGTCGCGCAGCCAGGTCGACAAGCTGATGTACCAGCGCGCCAAAAATCGCGGGGCCCGCGGGTGTTACCAAGCACGTCCGGTGAGGGCGGTCCGATCACGCTCATTGCTGGCGACCCCGAGACAAAGCAAAGCGCCGGTGACCACAGCGATCACCGGCGCACCACCCTCATCGAGATGTCCCGTCAGAAGAGGATCTCGTCGTCGACCACGACCCGCAGCTCCCCGCGCCAGTACTCACTCAGTGAGTCCTGCAGATCCCGCACCTGAGCGACGAGCACGCCAATGACGTCACCCTCGTGGGTCTCACCGATCGTGAGCAGTTGATCCGTGACCACAGCGACCGATTCTTACGAAGCGACAGCTGGCCCCATAGCTCGGGCAAGCCCACGAGCACCATCGACATCAGCGGCTTTTGATCCCACTGATAGTTGGCGAGCACGTGCAAATGTTCGAGCACTTGCTGTTGCAGTAGGTGGGCCTCGTCGAGCAGGAAGACCGGGTGCACGCGCTGGCGGCCGAGCTCCTCGACGTGGCTGCTGACCGAGTGAAACACCGCGGCCGCGGTCGCCCGCGGCGACAGACCCAGCGCCATGCACAGCTGCCGATAGAAATCGCGGCGCCCGAGCGTCGCGTTGTGGCAGTAGGTCAGGCGATACTCCGTCTCGGATAGGCGCGGACGCAGAGCCCGGAGCGTGCAGGTCTTGCCGACGCCCGGCTCGCCGACGAGCAGTACGTGTCCGCGTGACTCGAGCGCCTCCACGAGTTCGTCGACGAGCACCAGCTTCGAGCTCGGCAGCCACAGCTGGTCGTCGGCCACGTCCTTCGAAAACGGCGCACAGTCGAGGTTGAAATGGGTCTGCCACAGCGGCTGCCGACTCGCACGCGCTGGCTTGGCGCCGCTCATCGCCCACCTCCGCTCGGTCGACGTCCGAGCATGCCGTCGACCCGCACGCGGTTGGGATCAAAGTCGACAGCGTCGATCCCTTTGCGCGTTCGCTTGCTCGGCTTGCGCTTCCGAGTCGAGTTGGCGACCGGATCCACCAGTCGCAGCGGGAGCTGCTTGTCCTCGTGCTCGACCCACGGCGGCCGCTGCAAGTCCACGAAGCTGCGCGCGACGGTCAGCTTGGTGCCAGCGAGCCAGCCGTCGGTGAGCTCCCAGTCCTGACCGCCGACCGACAGCGTGCCGTCGGCTCGGATCTTTCGCTCCGTCCGCACCGTCAGCGCGCGCTCGAGTTCGTCTTCGCTGAGCACCTCGCGCTGGCGCTGCGCCCAAACCTTCGCAGCTGTTGGCTCGCACCGCGGCGTCGCTGTGGTGGCGGACAGCCCACAGCCACAGCGCCAGGGCGATCGCCATTGCGGTGTAGTGCCGGCCACGAAGCAGACCGCGCGGGCCGACGACGATGATCGCCTTGCAGCACTGGCATGCGTAGCGGCGCAGCAGTAGCTCGATCTGCTCGACGTTGCCGCCGACGTCGACGGGGATCCCGACTCGGCGCTCCCGTCGACCGTGGCCATGAAGCACACGCGGTCGCCGTCGAGACCTGGCGCGTCGCAGACTGGACACCTCGCGGGGCGGGCCGTGGCCACATCGGGCGGCTGTTTGGCCCAAAACTTGACGTCGACGTTGAAGTAGACAAAACGGGAGGTGCTCTCGGTTGGCGCTTCGCACATCGTGCTCGCCGAGGCTCGACGGGGTTGGTGCTCGTAACACCTCCCCGTCATCTTTTTGGTTGGTCCTCGGTCCTGAGCCCGCTCTACGATGGTGGGCACGGAACGCCAAAGAACTCGCTCGATGAGGGTGGTGGGCCGCTCGGGGCTGGCAGCGCCGTCATCTGGCGTAGTCGAAACCGTCGCCAACGCCGGCCTCTGACGCGCTTGTCAACACCCTGATCGGTGTCCGGCATCCCATGACAACGCGCTCGTCGGTGCCCAGATGCCCTCACCCGGACGGACACTGACGACTTGACTACCGCGCAGATTTACGAAGCAACACCGCCGCCCTCAGATTTTCGAAGTGGTCAAACCTGGTTTGAGTGCGGCACGAGTGGGCTTCGATTGCTACTGCAGACACGATGGGCGGGCCGTCCACGTACGTACTACGTGGGTGAGTGGCACTACCACACGGCCAACGCCCCGTGGCCTTCCAGTCAAGACGTCGACCAAATGCGCGTCGTGGCCGCTAAACCGGCGTATCGCTGCGACATCCGGTTGCTAGCGATCGTGTGCCCCGTCAAGCTCACGTTCAGCATCAAGCTGTTCGCGTTTCCCGGCCGAGATCCCCCGGTCGAACTTGTGCTTCAAACCTGACGTTGCGGACGAACAATTATAGTTCGTGTTCCTCGATGGCGGCAGAGTCGTGCACGCGGCCAACTGTGTTGGGCGTCGAACACCTAGCCGTTGCATGCCCGATCTCTGTGCCGCAGGTGTGCTGTGACTCTGCTGCAGCAGCCTCCCCGCGCCGGAACCCACCGGAACCAGACGGCACGAAAAACCCAAGCAATCACGGCGGGATGCGGGCCAAGGCCGCGCCATCGTTGCGGAAATCCGCATCCCACCGTACGGGCTGCCTACCCCTGAACCTCGGCGAGCAGCTCGTTGGCCGCCTCGAGCTCGGGGTCTTCCTTATGGGCCCGACGCGCCCAGAACACCGCGCGCTTCGTATCCCCGAGGATCAGCGAGATCCGCCCCTGCCGCACGAACGACATCGCCCGCGTAATCGGGCACTCACCCTCCATCAGCGCAATCTGACGCAGCACCTTGGTCGCCAGATCCCACTGCTCAGACTCTTCGGCAAGATCCGCCAGCGCGGCCGCGATGTAGCCGTTTTGCTTGTCGTTGGCGAACGCGTTTTGCAGCATCAACAGCTGAGTCTCGGTGTCGCCACGGGCCTCGGCGAGCCGAGCCTTGCGCAGCTGCAACGTCGCGAGCTCCGGTGAGCGACCGGCCGGCGCCGCTTCAATCGCAGCGTCGATGATCGCCTCGGCCTCGGCATACTGCCCGCTCTGGGTGTAGGCGTCAGCGAGCAGCCCGACGGTCGCGGCGTCGGTCGGATCGACCTCCAGGATCGCCTGCAGCGGGATCGCGGCCGAGGCTGGATCCTCGAGATCGAGGTACAGCGAGGCCGCACCGCGGAGCAGCTCGAGCCGCGCGGCGACGTCGGTGGCGGCGTCGGACTCCTCGATCAACAGATCGGCGAGCTCACGCCGGGCACCGAGCTCGGCGTAGATGACCTGCAGCTCGGCGCGCAAGCTAGCGACCTCGGGCTGCTTGCGACGGGCAAACTCGAGCCCGGTCCGGGCTTCACCCGGCTGCTCGAGGGTGCGGCAGGCCTGCGAGAGCAGCAGGGCGGCCTGGACCTGGGCCTCGCCGCTCTCGAGCGCGACGAGCCGGCCGCAGACCTTGGTCAGCCCCTCCCAGTTCTCGCCAGCGAGCTCGATCTCCCGCAGCTTGTGCAGGGCCTCGAGGTCCTTGCGGGCCCGGTCAACCCAGCCAACCAGCAGCTCGCGGGCCTCGTCGTTGGCGCTTCGTGCCTCGCGGAGCGCGACGAGACGCATGGTCGGCCCGCGCTCGGCGTCGAGGTCGTTGTCGGCGGCGGCGCCCATCCGCAGGGCCTCGAGCGCGTCCTCGAGCAGCTCGAGCACGGCCTCGGCGTCGAGCACGTAGGCCTGCTCGAGATCGTCGATGGCCTCGCTGAGCTCGTCGATGCTGCGCCGGACCTTGGACCGCGCCGTCAGCAGCTGCAGGCGCAGCGCCTCATCCTCGGTCGACTCGAGCGTCTGGCTCAGGGTCGTGATCGCGTCCTGGGCGTGACCGCTGACGCCGAGCGCGGCGGCCAGATCGATCCGCAGTCGGACATCGTCGGGGTTGACCACGCTGGCCTCGCGCAGCAGCGCGATCGCGGCCTCGGGGTCGCCGAGCTGGTCGTGTTGCACCGTGGCGGCCTCGCGCAGCAGCTGGACCCGACGGTCGACGTCTTGGGTCTGCTCGGCCACGGTCATGAGCATCTTGACCAGGCCGGCCCAGTCGTTGCTGGACCGGAGCGCGCGCTCGAGCCGTTGGCGGACGGCGTCGTCGGTGGGCACGCGCGCGTAGGCTTCTTCGAGCGCCCGCAGCTCGCCCTCGGGCTCGTCCATGGCCGCGCGCAGGTTGGCGAGCTCGATCGCCATGGCCCCGACTTGCGCGTCGCTGGCCCCGGCCAAGCGCCGCTCCATCAACATCGCGCGCTCGTCTTCGTCGAGCTCGTCCTCACCCCACTCGAGCAGGGTGCTGATCAGCTCGGGGTCGTTGGGCTGGCTGTCCAGCGCCTGGCGCACGACCATCAGCGCCTCGGTCAGATCGTCGGCCCGCAGCCGCTGGGCGAGGTTCAGGCTCAGCGCCCGGATCGCTTCGGTGTCGCTGCGGCCCTGCGCGGCCATCAGCTGGTTGCGCAGCAGCGAGAGCAGCTCCTCGACGTTGCCGGACCGCTCGAGGTGCTCGGCGAGCAGCAGGTTGGCCTCGGTCTGCTCGGGATCCTCGAGCAGCGCGTCGTTGAGGATCGTCACCGCGTCGTCGGCCCGGCTGTCGCTGCGCAGGAACGCCCGCGCGAGCTGCAGGCGCAGCACGTTGCGGTCCTTGGCGTCCTGAATGCCGTCGAGCGTCTCTTCGACCAGCCGCTCGAGTCGGTCGACCTCACCGAGCTGACCGTAGAGGCGGGCGAGCGGCTCCCAGGCCGCGCGGATCGTGGGATCGCGCTCGACCAGGCTCTCGTACAGCTTGACGGCCAGGGTCAGATCACCCTCGGGATCACCAGCGACCTCGGCCAGCTTCTCCGCTGCAGGCAGGACCTTGGCCAGATCGGCGATCTCGGCGGCCTCGGTCAGCCACTTGACGGCGCCCGCGATGTCGCCGGCTTCACGGCGGCGCTCGGCCAACCCGAGCAGCGCCCAGTCGACCTGGGCGAGGCCGTCGATCAAGCTCTCGGACAGCTCGACGGCCCGGAGCATGAGCTCTTCGGACCGGTCCCAGTCCTCGAGACCCAGGGCCAGCTCGACGGCCTCCTTGGCGAGGTCGAGGCCGACCTCGGGCTGGCGCAGCCGGTTCTCGAGGCAGTGGAGCAGGACCTTGGGATCGTCGGAGCGGCGGGCGACCTTCTCGTAGAGCTCGAGCAGCGCCTCGTTGGCGCTGTGCTGCTCACACGCGCGCGAGAGGATCATCGCGGCCCGACCCCAGCGGGCGTCGTCCTCGAGCGCGGCGTTGAGCGCCTCGATCCCCTCGTCGACCGACTCTTCGTCGGACAAATGAACCTCGGCCATGCGGAACCGCGCGTCGGCGCGGGTCTCGGCTTGATCGGCGCCGAGGTTGGCCAGTCGCTGCAGCAGCTCGACCTGGCGCTCGCTGTCGCCGGTCGAGCCGGCCACGCGGGCCTGCGCGCGCCAGACGTCGACCTGGCGCACGCCCGTGGCCTCGGCGTCGGTGTAGAGCTCGGCCGCGCGGGCGAAGCTCTCGCGGCTCTCCATCACCTCGCCCAGGCGCAGCAGCAGCTCACAGCGGATCAGCGCCTCGTCGCCGCGACGCATCGACGCGAGCCGATCCTCGAGCAGCTTGGCGTAGCGCTCGGTCCGGCCCAGACGGATCGCCAGATCCTTGACCGCGTCGTGCAGCAGCGGCGAGCTGGGATCGGTCTCCACGGCCTCCAGCCGGGCCTCGAGCGCGGCGTCGACGTCCTGCAGGTCGTGCTCGTGCACGTCGCCGAGCGCACCGAGGATCTTGGCGCGTCGGCGCGGGGCCTTGACGTTGGCGAGCCGGGTGTCGAGCACCCGCCGCAGCAGCGTGAAGTCGCCGTGCTTGCGCAGCAATTTCTGGAGCTTGGGCGCCTGGCTGTCGTCCTCGGCGACGGCCTCGAGCACCGACTCGTTGAGCTCTTCGACGCGATCGGGCTCCTGCTTGTCGGCGGCGATCAACGCGAGCGCGAGGTAGACCTCGGCGGCGTTGACCGGGGCATCCTCGCCGCCGCGGCGCAGGCTCAGCAGCAAGGTCCGGTAGGCACGCTCGGCGCGATCGAGCTGTCCGGCGCTGTGGGCCGTCTCGGCCAGGGCCCGCAGGATCGTGACGTTCCCGGCGGCCATCTTGGACGCTTGCTCGAGCTGATCGATCGCCTCTTCGACCTTCTCCTGGGCGAGGGCGACCCGGGCGAGCCGAACGTGGACCTCGGCGCGCTGGGCCGAGCGGCGCCGACCGAATCCCTCGATCAGATCCTCGAGCAGCGTGCGGGCCTCGTCGAGCCGACCGGCGCCGCGCAGGCCGTCGGCGAGCATGACCTTGAGCCGGCGATCATCCGAGGCGAACTCGTGGGCGCGCTCGAGCACTGGGACCGAGAGCTCCGGGGTTCCGAGCTCCTCGTAGAGCTCGGCGGCCTCGCGGGCGTAGGCGACCACGGTGTTGGGATCGCCGACCGCGGTCGCGGCGGCAGCGAGGGTGCGGGCGAGCGCTTCTTTGTCGTCGCGCTCGCGGTGCAGACGGATCAACAGCTTGCGAACCTCGCCGTTGCGGGGCGCCTCGGTGAACGCGGTCTCGAGCACCTGGACGGCCTTCTCACGCTGCTCGGCGGCGATCCGGGCGCGGGCGAGCTTGAGCAAGATCGCGACGCGCTCGCTCTCGGGGGTCGCCTCGAGCCGTCGCTCGAGCTGCTTGGCGGCGGCGTCGGGCCGATCTTGCTGGGTGTAGAGCCGGGCGAGGGCGTCGAGGGCCTGGTTGCTGGGCTCGATCTCGACGGCCTTGCGGTAGTTGGCGATCGCCTGCTCGGGATCGCCGAGCCGCTGCTCCGAGAGCATCGCGGCGCGCAGGAACAGCGCCCCCGCGCTGCCCGTGTCGCCGGCCTCGGACACCTTCGCGGCCTGCGAGGCGAGGACCTCGGCGAGCTCGTCGTAGCGCCCGCGCTGATCGAGCAGCTCCGACAGCGCGGCGACCGACTCGGGGTGGCCGGGCGCCTCTTCGAGGTTCTCGCGCAGGGTCTCGACCCGGCCGCCGCGCGCCTCGAGCACGCCGGTCAGGCGCGAGAGCTCGAGCCGCAGCTCGAGCCTCCGGGCGATGTCCTCGGTCATCTCGAGCTCGCGCAGTCGCAGGCCGATCAGCTCCGATACCCGATCCTCGTCTTCACACAGGCTCGCAACCCGAGCGATGTCTTCGATCAGCGGCTCGTCCTCGGCCAGCACCCCTGTATAGAGATCGATCGCGCGGCCAGACTCACCGCTCTGGGCCAGGATCTCGGCGGCGCGGCGCCGCAGATCGCGAGAGGTCTCGGCGTCGACGGGCAAGGTCGCGCCGTCGAGCAGCAGGCGCACGGCCTGGTCGGGCTCGTCGCTGGCGAGCTCCACGAGTCGCTCGAGCGACCACTGGGCGGCCTCCTCGGGGCTCATCGCGCCCGAGGCTTCGTCACCGCGCGACCACATGCGCGCGGCCTTGCGGTACAGGCGAACCAGGGTCTGACGGGCCAGCTCGGTGTGCTCGTCGCCAGCCTCGATGCCGATCTGTCCGGCCTCGTGGAGCTGATCCAGATCGTGCTCGGCGATCGCGTCGAGCCGCAGCAGGGTCTCGATCAGATCGGGCCCCGGATCCTTGCGCTGCAGCCCGGCGAGGAGCGCGAGTGACTCGGGGTGCGAGGGCTCATGGTTGACGCCCCGGCGGGCGGCGGCGGTGGCCTTGGCCATGTCGCCGGTCTTCTCCCACCAACCGGCGACCAACAGCTCGAGGTTGCGCTGCAGGGTCTGGCGCAGATCCTGACCGTGCTCGGCGATCGCGGCCTCGAACGCGCCAGCGAGGGCGGCGAACGAGTCGGTCGCGCTCGCGGCGTTCTCGAGGTCGCTGATCAGCGTGCCGTCGGGGCGCTCGCGGGCGACGATCACCAGCAACGCCGCGCTCGCGGCCTCGGGGTAGCGCCCGGCCTGGGCGGCGCAGCGCGACACGGCCTCGTGGGCGTCGACGCGGCGCGGGTCGGCCTTGGCGGCGCCACCGTAGGCGTCGGTCGCCGCTTCGGGGTTGCCGAGCTGGGTCTCGTGGATCCGGCCCGACTCGAACAGCAGCTGAGCGGAGCGGCGCTCCGACAGACACGCCTGCGCGGCCAGCTCGAACGCGGTCGCGGTCGCGTCCCAGCTCCCGGTTTCTTCGGCGAGCCGCAGCAGATCGTGCTCGAGGGCCAGGTCTTCGGGGGCGAAGGGCAGGGCGCTGCTCAGGATCTCGTGGGCTTTGGCTGGGTCCCCGGCGCGGGTCTCGTAGAGGTTGGCGGACTCGCGCAGGAGCCGGGACTTGTCCTCGGGGGTGGCGGCGGCGGCCAGGCGCTCGTCCAGGATCTCGAGCCCGGCTTCCCAGTCGCCGGTCGCCCGAAACGCGCGCGCCAGGGCCTCGCCGGCCTGGGGCCCGCACGAGTCGAGGGACAACAGCGCCTGCAGGCCGGCCCGGGCTGGACCGTCGCCAGGCTCGACGCCGAGCGCGAGCGCGTAGGAGTTGGCGGCGGCGTCGGGGTCAGCGAGGTGCTCGCGCTGGATGTCGCCGATCCGCACGTAGGTCCGCGCGGCCCGGGCCCGACCCTGGCCGGCCGAGCTGCCGAGCAGCGTCGCGAGCTCGGCCCAGCGCCCGGTCTTGGCCATCAGGCCGTCGAGCGCGTCGAGGGTCTCGGGCTCGTCGCCAAAGCTCTCGCGGACGGCCAGCCAGGTGTTGGTGGCGTCGGCGTCACGGGCGAGCCGATCCTCGAGGATCCGCGCGGCCCGGATCAGATCGGCGCGGCGCTGCTGGTCGAGCACGGGCGCGGCGGCCCGCTTCTCGAGCGCCTCGACCAGCTGCTCCCACCGCTCGTTGGTCTCGAGCAGCTCGACGAGCGCGTCGCGGGCCTCGAGATCATCGGGGTCGACCTCGAGCCGACGGTTCCAGTTGGCGAGGGCCCGATCAGCCTGATCGAGTCGCTCGGCCAGACGCGCGGCCTCACCCAAGATGGTCTTGCGCACGGCCGAGACCCGCTCGAGCCGGGCGAGGGTCTCGAGCACGTCGAGCCGACGGATGTCCTCACCAGAGCCGGCGAGCAGCTCCGCCAACCCGTGGGCAGCGGCCAGCGCCGCGCCCTGCTCGGGCTCTTCGGACTCGAGCACGCGCGAGTACAGGTCCGCCGCGGTGTCCTTGTCGTCGAGCAGATCGCGGTAGGCGTGGGCGGCCTCGATCAGCAGCGTGGTTCGCTGGCTGCCCTCGCTGGCCTCGGCGGCGGCGACGAGCGAGGCCGCGTGGAGATCGTGCTGACCCGAGCGCTCGGCCAGCTGGCGCAGCTGCTTGCGGGCGTCGGCGTCACCGGGATCGATCGTGAGCAGCGCGCCGTAGTGCTGCATCGCGCGGGCGTCGTCACCCGCGATGCCCAGGCGGCTGCCGAGCTCGCGGTACAGCGCCGCTCGCTCCTCGTCATTGACGAAGTTGAGCGCCCGCTCGAGCACCCGGATCACGTCCTCGGGCCGCTCGGCGGCGTCGTAGTTCTTGCGCAGCAGCGACAGCGCCCGGCGGCGCAGCGGCAGCCCGGCGCTGGCGTGCTCGAGCAGGCGCTCGAGCTGCGAGCAGGCCTCCGTGTGGCCGGCGCTCTCCTCGAGCAGGGCCTCGAGCTCGTCGAGGGCCTGCTGCGGATCGTTGAGCTTGTCGAGATAGCAGGCGGCGATCTCGACCCGCAGCTCCCGGGCCTCGAGCGACGACAGCTGCGGCAGCCGCCCACGCCACAGCTCGATCAGATCACTCCATCGCTCTTGCCGCTCGAGCAGGCGGGCCAGCGAGGCCTCGAGCTTGGTGTTGCCGCGGTCGAGCTCGAGCTGCTTGACCATGTAGTCGGCCGCCCGCTCTTGTTGATCCGCGAAGTCCTTGGCGACGTGGGCCGCGTCGTCGAGCAGCCGCTTGCGCGTGGCCTTGTCGGTGGTGACCCCGAGCGTGCGGTCGTAGACGCTCAACAATTGATCCCACTGCTCGGCCGCCGTCAGCGTGACCGTGAGCCGGTCGAACGCCCAGGTCGCCTCGGGGTCACGCGTGATGATGCTGGTCAGCAGCTCGGTGATGACCTCGGGCTCCTCGCCAAACCACTCTTCGTGGAAGTTGACGGCTCGCTCGGCGAGCGGACCCGTGATGTCGCGGTCGAGCCCACGGCCGAGCAGATCTCGGTACAAGCTGGCGACGTCTTCGGGTCGCTGCAGGCTCTCGGCTAGCTCTTCGAGGTGGTCCCACGCATCGTCGCTGTCGGGGGCGTTTTCAGCGGCGCGCATTGCTGCTGCAAAGGACTGCTCGGTCTTCGACGTCATGCTGGCAAACTCCGTTCCACCCGGCCCGGCAGGGGCCGTCATGGAGCGAAAGTGTATCAGGGGCGGGCTCGGCACCGATCGTGAATTCGCGGTGAAACTCCGCTTGGCTGCGGTTTTCCCACTGCTAGCGCGGGCAGGTAGTCATGAGTCCCACATCTGCGAGGTGATCCAATGGACGGTGTGTCGCCGATCGCGGCTGGGTCGCATCCGGCCGGACGAGGTGGTCGGGTCGCTCGCGATTTAGGCCGTCGCCCTCGGCTGGTACTCTACGCCCGGTGCGAACGCCCGGACTCTCGGCCCTGCTGGGGTGTGCCCTCGCGTGCTCAGGGCCCCCCAGCGCCCGCGAGCCCGAGCCCGAGCCTACCCAGCGAGTGGTGGACCCGGCAAAGGTCGTGCCCAGCCCCGCGCCCGAGCCGGCGACGGCTGGCGACCAGGCCGTGGACCCGCTCCTGGCCCTTGCGCGCGGCCAGATCCGTGGCGGGCGGGCGCCTGCGGAGCTTCGCCGCGAGCTGCTCGAGTCTGGCGATCCCGATCACCGTCACGCCGGTCGGCTGCTGCAGGCGATCGCCGACGAGAAGCCCGAACCGGTGCTGACGCGTGCGCGCGGACTCGCCCAGGTCGAGCTGGCCGAGCCGATCGAGCCGGGCGAGCCGATTGAGCGACCCGCAACGGTCGAGCCCCCGATCGAGCCGACTCCGGCGAGCCCACCCGCTCGTGAACCCACGGCCGTGGCGGAGCCACCCAGCCCGGCCCCCAGCGAGATCACCGCCGCGCCCGGGCCCGACGACGAGTCTTGGGATCCCCCGCCCAAGCTGTCGAGCCTGCCCGCCGACGGGCCCGTCCGGGCGTGGTTCGACGCGGGCGTGACCGAGCTCGAGCCCGAGCCGGCCGCGGTGATCGGCGAGCCCGAGCTCTCGCAGGCCCGGCTGTTCGGTCCCGAGCTGTTGCTGCTGCGCGAGCGCCCGCCCGTGGTCGCAGCCCCGATGACCGACGCCGACGAAGGCCCGCGCCTGGTGATCCTCACCAGCATGGCGATCCGGGTCGACCCGTCCGGCGACGCGATCACGCTCGAGCTGAGCGGCGCCGGGCCGGCCGCGCTGGCGTTCACGCCCTGCAGCTCGACGCACGTACGCGTGAGGATCTTGAACGCTGGCGCCGTGCCCGGGTTCCTCGCGGCTCGCCCGACGCGGCCCGAGCTCGAGGTCGTGGAGGTCGCCCGGCGCGACACGATCATCGAGGTGGAGATCGAGTTTGCGCGCGGCTGGACCTTGATCGGCGCCGCGCGCCTGGCCAACGGCGCGAGCGTCCGGTTCGAGCGTGAGCGCTGATCCGAATGTCGCTATAGACTCCGGGCGATGAGCGTCGCCAGTGAGCATGAGCCCGTCGCGCCGTTGCGCGAGGCGTTGGCCTCGGCCCGCCAGTCGCTGCGCGTCGCGGTCACCGACGGCGAGCCGGGTGGGGCGCTGCTGCATCGCTACAGCGAGCGGATGCTCGAGCTGCTCACGCCCGGGGCCGCGCAGGCGGTCGGGCGGGCCGGCACGGAGTTCGGCAAGCTGGCGATCGTCGTGATTGGTGGGCTCGCCCGCGGCGAGCACTGCCCCCACAGCGACCTCGATCTCACGGTGGTGTGCACCGAGCCTGGTCACGAGGGCGATGAGGCGTTCGGCGGGTGGATCCGCGATCTCACCCATCCGCTGTGGGACGCGGGCCTGCGGCCATGTATGACCGTGCAGAGCCCCGACGCCTGGCTGGCCGCCGCCGCCGAGGATCTGAGCTTGTGCACGGCGCTGCTCGACATGCGCTTCGTCGCCGGCGATCGCGAGCTGGTCGACGAGCTGGCCAGCGAGGCCCACCGTCGGTTCTTTGGGGCCCAGCGCGCGGCGTTCTTGCAGCGCTTGCTCGACGAGATGGAGGTCCGCAAGCGTCGCTACGGCGCGACCGTCTACCAGGTCGAGCCGGACCTCAAGTTTGGTCCCGGCGGCACCCGTGACCTCTCGATCTTCGAGTGGGCGCTTATGGCTCGGCGCAACCACCCCGAGCCTTGGGACCCGACCACGGTCATCAAGGCGATCCGGGCGAGCGGGGTCCCGCGGCGGGTCGCGCGGCTGCTCGGGGAGGCCCGCGACACCATGCTGCGGCTGCGCGCGGCCCTGCACCTGGTCGCGGGGCGGACCCAGGATCGCCTGAACTTCCAGTACCAGGAGGGGATCCCAGCCATGCTGGGCTTTCCCGACCTCGCCGAGCGCCCGGCCGACGCCGAGCTGGTCGCCGCGATCGAGACCTGCATGCAGGACTACTACCGCAGCGCCCGCGACGTGCTGCGCTACGGCAGTCGGGTGTTCTCTCGCTGTCAGCCCCCGCGCGCCGTCGCCCAGCTCGACGCGCGGATCGACGAGCGCTTCCACATCGTCGATCGCCGGTTGCTGCACTACGGCAAGGACCCGTTCGCCGACACACCCGTGCTCGGGCTCGAGGCCCTCGCGATCGCCCGTGATCACAACATTGGCCTGTCTGGACCCACGCTCGACGCGATCGTCGAGGCCGCGATCGCGATCTCCGAGGGCGACACCCGCCTGGCCGACGATCCCGAGGCCCAGCAGCGGTTCTTGGATCTGCTCGTCGATCCCAGCGATGTCGGCAGCCCGACGCCGGTCGAGCTGTGTCACGAGGTCGGCCTGCTCGAGCGCGTGATCCCAGAGTTCGCGCCCTCGCGCGGGCGGATGCAGCACGAGGGCTTCCACGTCTACACGGTCGATCAGCACAGCATCTACGCCGTCGAATTCCTCAAGGCGATCGCCCGCGGCGATCACCGCAAGGACTTCACGATGGCGACGGCCGTGCACCTCGGGATCACCGATCCGCGTCCGCTGTATCTGTCGACCTTGCTGCACGACGTCGGCAAGGCGCTCGGCGATCAGTTCGGGGAGGGCGCCCGGATCGCCGGGCTCGCGGCGGTTCGGGCCGGGCTCGGGCCCGAGGTCGCGGGCCGCTGCGAATTCCTGGTCGCCGAGCACCAGACCATGCCGATGCTCAGCCAAAAGCGCGACCTGACCGACGAGCTGCTGGTCCGCGACTTCGCCGAGACCGTCGGTGATCGCCGGACCCTCGACGAGCTATACCTGGTCAGCCTGGCCGACATGGCCAACGTCTCGCCCGAGTACCTGACCAGCTGGAAGCTGACCCTGCTCGACGAGCTGTACCTGCGCACCGCGGCCGAGTTCGCCAAGCAGGGCCGGCGCGAGACCTCGGCCCGGCGGCCGCGACCGGATGAGCCCGAGGGCCTGCCGCCGCGCTACTACAGCCTGTTCGATCAGCACCTGCGTCGCCACCATCGGCGCCTGCTCGACGAGCTGCGCAGCAGCGACCTGACCACGCTGGTCGACGTCGCCGAGGGCTCGGGGGCGATGCGCGTGACGGTGGTGACCCACGATCACCGCGGCCTGCTCGCGACCTTGACGGCTGGGTTCGCGGATCTCGGGCTCGAGGTCGTGGCCGCCGACGTGTTCTCGGTCCCGTTCGAGCCCCGGATCGCGCTCGACGTGTTTCGCGTGGTCTCGCGGGATCCCGGCCACCAGCGCCCGCTCGAGGCCGAGCTGGCGGCGACGATCCAGACCCACCTGAGCGAGCGGCTGGCCCGAGCGCCGACCGGCGACTCGCTGCGCGAGGCCCTGCCGCCGCTGCCCAACCGGGCCCGCGGTCGCCAGCGCGGCGCCTCGACCAAGGTTCGGTTCTCCGAAGACCCGGCCGCCACGCGGACGATCGTCGACGTCGAGACGATCGAGAACCCAGGCGTCGCCGCTCGCATCTCTCGGGCCTTCGCGGCGCTCGGGCTCGACATCGAGATCGCCCGGATCAACACGGAGATGCGCCGGGTCGACGCCGTGTTCTACGTCAGCAAGCTCGACGAGCAGCAGCGCACCGAGCTGGCCAAGGCGATCCGGGCCAACTTACGCACGCGTCGGCGCTGACGGCCAACCCCCAGCGGCGTCGAGGGTCCGCGACGGGCGCGGGGGTCCGTGGTAGATCCGAGCTCGCCATGTCGATCGAGTCCTCTCGTGTCCCGTCGTGCGCTCGCTGGGTCTCCAACAAGCTGATGCTGGTGCTCGCGCTCGGCCTGTCCGCGCCGCTCGGCTGCGACGGCCCCACCAACAATCCCGACGAGATCGACGACGGGCTCGGCCAGGGCGAGCTCACCGCGGCGGGCCCCGGTGGGATCGGCGGCATCACGGCGGGCATGGCCGAGGCTGATCCCGAGGTCGTCGAGGCCGAGGCGCTGCTGGCCAAGGGCGAGGCCACGCAGGCGCTCGCGCGGATCGACGCGGCGATCGCCAGCAACCCCAGCAACGCGCGCTTTTACTTCGTTCGCGGCAACGCGCTGACCTACCTCGATCGCGAGGCCGAGGCCGAGGCCGCCTACGCCAAGGCGATCGAGCTCGACGCGGATGACCCGCTGCCCCACGCCGCGCTCGGTCAGCTGATCGCGTTTCGTGACGGAGCCAGCCGCGAGGACAAGCAGCGCGCCGTCGAGCAGTTTCAGGTCGCGCTGAAGCTCGATCCCAAGCTGGCGACGGCTCACCAGTCGCTGGGGGTCGTGCTGATCGCCCTCGACCAGCATCAGCTGGCGGTCGAGGCGCTGGAGAACGCCGATCGCCTGGCGGGCAGCGCCGAGACGGCGTACTTGCTCGCGCAGGTCCACGGCGAGCTCGGCAACCTGCAGCAGGCGATCGGCTACGCCAAGAGCGCGGTCGAGTACGAGCCGGAGGTCAGCGGTGTCGATCTGCGCCTGCTCTACGCCCGGCTGCTGCTCTCGAACGGCCAGGGCGACGACGCCGCCCGCGAGTTCGAGCGGGTCGCCACGCTGGTCCCCGACGCGCCGCCGCTGCGCCTGGAGGTCGCGCGAGGGTTGCTCGAGCTCGGTCGGCCGGACGCCGCCATGGTCCACATGCAGTGGCTGATCGAGACCATCCCCGAGGAGATCCCGGTGATCGTGAATCACGGCCGGATCCTCGTCGCGCAGGGCAAGCCCAAGGACGCGATCGCACGGTTCGACGCGGCCCTGGCGATCCAGTCGGACTCGCGCGCGGCGCTGACTTACAAGATCGAGGCCCAGGTGGCCGCCAAGCGGTGCAAGGACGCCCGCGCGACCTTCGACGCGCTGACCAAGGCGCTGGACTGGACGCCGGCCGACGTGAAGGCCGCCAAGCCAGACACCCTGCCGCGCGCCCTGCTCAAGGCCCAGGGCTATCTAGCTGGCTGCAAATAACCGCGAAGTGCGAGACCGGCTGTGTGGGTCACTGCTGTGGGTAACCGCTGAGCCCCCTTCCAGGGGGCCAATCATGCCCCCGCGCACAGACAGCCCGTTGGGAGCGAGCGAAGCGAGTGACCGCGAAGTGCGACACCGGTTGTGGGGGTCACTACGGGGGGTCACTGCCAGCCTATTGCATCCGCGGGGCGGGCCCGATACACCCCCCGGAATCAGTCGCTGCGCACCCGCGCAGCCGAGGCCCCCCCATGCCGAGCAGCCCCGAGATCCGCGATGCCCTGACCTTCGATGACGTGCTGCTCGAGCCGGGCTACAGCGAGGTGCTGCCGCGGGACGTCGACGTGAGCACCCAGCTGACCCGGGGCATCTCGCTCAAGTCCCCGCTGTTGTCGGCGGCGATGGACACGGTGACCGAGGCCGACACCGCGATCGTGATGGCGCGGATGGGCGGGATCGGGATCGTCCACAAGAACCTGACGATCGAGCAGCAAGCCCGCGAGGTCCGCAAGGTCAAGAAGTCCGAGTCGGGGATGGTCGCCGACCCGCTCACGATCAAGCCCGACGCGACCCTGCGCGAGGCCCTGCGGCTGATGGAGCAGCACGGGTTCTCGGGCCTCCCGGTGGTCGAGAACCCCGGCACGGCCAGCAAGCCGCTGGGGATCCTGACCAGCCGCGACGTCCGGTTCGAGACCAACCTCGATCGGGCCGTGGCCGACGTCATGACCAAGGCCGTGATCACGGTCCCGCAGGGGATCTCGCCGAGCAAGGCCCGCCTGATCCTGCACCAGCACCGGATCGAAAAGCTCCTGGTGGTCGATCCGAGCGGCAACTTGCTGGGGCTGATCACCGTCAAGGACATCCTCAAGTCCGACAGCTACCCGTCGGCCAACAAGGACTCGGACGGCCGCCTGCGGGTCGGCGCGGCGGTCGGGACCTCGGCCGACACGATGGAGCGGGTCGCGGCGCTCGAGGCCCAGGGCGTCGACGTGATCGTGATCGACACCGCCCACGGCCACAGCCGCGGGGTCCTCGACGTGGTCAAGGCGGTCCGGGCGGAGTACCCGGACTTGCAGCTGATCGCGGGTAACATCGCGACCGCGGCGGCCTTCACCGCGCTGGTCGAGGCCGGCGTCGACGGGGTCAAGGTCGGGATCGGGCCCGGCTCGATCTGCACCACGCGGGTGGTCGCGGGCGTCGGCGTCCCACAGGTCAGCGCGATCATGGACGTCGCCCACGTCTCCAAGCTGACCGACGTGCCGATCATCGCCGACGGCGGCGTCAAGTACTCGGGCGACGTGGTCAAGGCGCTCGCCGCTGGCGCGGACTCGGTCATGATCGGCAGCTTGCTGGCCGGCACCGACGAGGCCCCCGGCGAGCTGGTGCTCTACCAGGGCCGCTCCTACAAGGTCTATCGGGGCATGGGCTCGATCGGCGCGATGAAGGCCGGCTCCAAAGATCGCTACTTTCAATCCGCCGTCGACGAGGATCGCAAGCTGGTCCCCGAGGGCATCGAGGGCCGGGTCCCGTACCGCGGGCGCCTGACCGACAGCCTTTATCAGCTGCTGGGTGGCCTGCGCTCGGGCATGGGCTACGTCGGCGCCGCGACGATCGCCGAGCTGGCCAGCAAGGCCGTGTTTCGTCGGATCACCAGCCAGGGCCTGCGCGAGAGCCATGTCCACGACGTGATCATCACCAAAGAAGCCCCCAACTACCGGATGGAATGATGATCAAACACGAGACCCTGCTGGTCCTGGACTTCGGTTCGCAGGTCACCCAACTGATCGCTCGCCGGGTCCGCGAGCTCGGCGTGTTCGCCGAGATCCTGCCCTACGACGCGCCGCTCGAGCTGCTGCGCAGCCACGCGCCCAAGGGCATCATCTTGTCCGGTGGGCCGTCGTCGATCTACGACGAGGGCGCGCCGCGGCTGGCGCCCGAGGTGCTCGACTGGTGCCTCGGCGGCGAGCGCCCGGTCCTGGGCATCTGCTACGGGATGTTCGTCATGGTCGACGGGCTCGGCGGCAAGGTCCGGCCCGCGACCGAGCGCGAGTTCGGCCACGCGATGATCACCGTCGATCAGGCCAAGGGCCCGATGGCCGAGATCGCCAGCGACGGCCCCACGCAGGTCGGCCACCAGGAGCCAGTGTGGATGTCCCACGGCGACGAGGTCGAGTCGCTGCCGCCGGGCTTCGAGACGGTGGCCCACTCGCGCAGCTGCGCCCACGCGGCGATCTACTCGGGATCCAAGGCGGGCTCCGAGACCCGCGCGACGGGGGCCGCGTCCGGGGGCATGTGGGGCGTGCAGTTCCACCCGGAGGTCACCCACACCCGCCGCGGAACCGCGCTGCTCGGGCAGTTCCTGGATCTGTGCGGGTTCTCCCGCGACTGGAGCATGGGGGTCTTCGTCGAGGAGGCCGTCGCCCGGATCCGCGAGCAGGTCGGCGACACTGGCACGGTGCTCTGCGGGCTCTCGGGCGGCGTCGACTCCTCGGTCGCGGCGGCGCTGGTCGAGCGGGCGATCGGCGAGCGCCTGCACTGCATCTTCGTCGACAACGGGCTGCTGCGAAAAGCCGAGCGCCAGCAGGTCGAGGCGATGTTCGCGGGCCGGCTCCACAACCCCTTGGTCGTCGCCGACGCCGGGGCCCAGTTCCTCGCCCAGCTCGCGGGCGTCACCGATCCCGAGGTCAAGCGCAAGCGGATCGGCGCGACCTTCATCGAGGTGTTCGACGAGCACGCCCACGCGCTCGGCGGCGCCGACTTCCTGGTCCAGGGCACCTTGTACCCCGACGTGATCGAGTCGGTCAGCGCGCGCGGGCCTTCGGCGACGATCAAGACCCACCACAACGTCGGCGGGCTGCCCGAGCGCATGAAGATGGGCGTGGTCGAGCCGCTGCGCGAGCTGTTCAAGGACGAGGTCCGCAAGCTCGGCGTGCACCTGGGGCTGCCCGAGGCCATGGTCTGGCGGCATCCGTTTCCGGGTCCCGGGCTGGCCGTGCGGGTCCTGGGCGAGGTCACCGAGGCCCGCTGCGCGGTCCTTCGCGAGGCCGACGCGATCATCATCGACGAGGTCGTCAAGGCCGGGCTGTACCGCGACCTGTGGCAGGTGTTCGGCGTGCTGCTGCCGGTTCAGAGCGTCGGGGTCATGGGCGACGCCCGCACCTACGAGAACGCGCTGGCGGTGCGCGCGGTCCAGAGCGTCGACGCGATGACCGCCGACTGGGCGCACCTCCCGTACGAGCTGCTCGGCACGATCAGCAACCGGATCATCAATGAGGTCCGCGGGATCAATCGGGTCTGCTACGACATCTCGAGCAAGCCACCCGCGACGATCGAGTGGGAGTAGGGTAGGGCATGGCGCGGGTCCGGCACCACGACGACGGCGAGGATCGCGACGACGGTGGTGACGGTGGTGACGGCCCCGACGCGACCGTCGCGGCGGCGCGCAGCCCCTCGATCGGCCTGGTCGACAGCCAGCGCCGCGCTCGCGACCTCGATCAGGATCAAAATTGGGCCCTGCGCCCACGCAGCTTCGCCGAGTACATCGGCCAGGTCGCGCTGATCGACAAGCTGCGGATCTACGTCAAGGCCGCCCAGCTGCGCGGGGAGCCCCTCGACCACGTGCTGTTGCACGGCCCGCCGGGGCTCGGCAAGACCACGCTCGCGCAGATCATCGCCCACGAGATGGGCGTCGCCCTGCACACGACCTCGGGCCCGGCGGTCGAGCACAAGGGCGTGCTCGCGGGGCTCCTGACCGGGCTCGGCGAGGGCGAAATTCTGTTCATCGACGAGGTCCACCGGCTCAGCCCGACCGTCGAGGAGAGCCTGTACTCGGCCATGGAAGACCGCCGGATCGACATCGCCGTGGGCGAGGGCTCGTCGGCGATCACCCACTCGATCAGCCTCGCCGGGTTCACCCTGGTCGGCGCCACCACCCGCACCGCGCTGCTCAGCGCGCCGCTGCGCGACCGCTTCCACATCGTCGAGGGTCTGCGGTTCTACGCCGACGAGGAGCTCGCAACCATCGTCGGGCGCAGCGCCGCGATGCTGGGCCTGCCGGCGACCGAGGACGGCGCGTTCGAGATCGGCCGCCGCAGCCGCGGGACCCCGCGGATCGCCAACCGCTTGACCCGCCGAGTCCGGGACTTCTCGCAGGTCGCCGGCCACCAGCAGATCACCCGTGACGACGCGGCCAGGTTCCTCGACAACCTCGAGGTCGACGGCGTCGGCCTCAACGCGATGGATCGTCAGATCCTGGCGACCATGTTCGAGCTGTTCGCCGGCGGCCCGGTCGGGGTCGACGCGCTCGCGGCCAGCATTGGGATGCCCCGCGACACGATCGAGGACGTCCACGAGCCGTTCTTGCTGCAGCGCGGGTTCCTGGTTCGGACCCCGCGCGGGCGCATGACCACCGCCAAGGCTGCGGCCCACCTCGGGATCGCGGATCCGCATCGGCGCGGGGCACATCGGCGCGACGGGGGCCGCAAGCGCGGCGGCGACGATGACGGCGGCGATCAGTCCTCGCTGTTTTGACCGGCCCGCCGCTTTCAACGGGTGAGTGGTCGGGGTACACGACCTGAGTGAGCGACTCCGACGAGCGGTCCCACGCGCCGGACGCAGGCCCAACCGCGCTCGCGCCTGCACCTGGCGCCGCCCGCCTCGCCCCGCGTCACTACCACGTCGCGCTGACCCCCAAAGAAGTGCTCGAGCGCCTGTCCGAGCAGCCGGGGGTCAAGGCCTACGAGACCGCCATGATGCCCGACTTTGGCGGACTGATCGAAGACGCCGAGTACACCCTCGAGCTCGGGAACCCAGAGTTCACGATGCACTGCGGTCCCCCAGCTGCGCGCGGCCAGTCGGCGACCGGGATGCTGCGGCTGCTGTACCTGCGCGGGCGCATGATCGCGACCGACACGGGCACCCGCGTCGAGCTGCGCTTTGCCTACCGAAGGCCCCGCTGGGCGCTGCAGCGCTGGGTTGGCTTCCTGGCGCTCGGCGGCCTAGGCTTGCTGTGGGTGCTGATCGGTCCCGGGATCATCGCCAAGAAGGCGATGCTGTATGGCGCGCTGTTGTTGGTGCTCGGGCCCGTGGTGGTCCACGATCTGCGCCGCGCAGATCGGATCGAAGAGCAGCGGCTGGCGCTGCTCAACTTGATCGAGCACACCTTCGGCGCGATCCAGCTCGACGACGCCACGCCCGACGCACCCTACCGCCGCCGCGCGCTGGATCGCGCCCGGGGTGATAGCGACGACGACGATGCCGACGACGACGATGAGGACAGCGACGAAGACGACGACGAGGACGACGACGACGACTACGACGATGATGATGGCGACGGGTCGGCGAAGACCCCGGCAAACACCTGACGGCAGGGCCCGCGCATCACGACCTCCGCCGCGGGGTCACTGGGGACCGTGATCAGCAGCGTGCCGCCCGGCAGCGCGACGGCGACGGGCAGATCGCAGGCGACCCGGCCCGCGCGCGCAGCCGCGACCGCGGTCGCGCAGGCCCCGGTCCCGCACGCCTCGGTGATGCCGACGCCGCGCTCCCAGACCCACAGCTCGATCGCCTGTGGGGCGCTGACGCGGGCGAACTCGACGTTGGTCTTGTCCGGCTGATACGCGGGGTCGCGCTCGACCGCGGGGCCGAGCGCGCGGGCGAGGGTCTCGGGGTCCTCGTCGTCGCCGACGAAGCAGACAGCGTGGGGGTTGCCGAGCGAGACCCCGACAAACTCCCGGCCGACGCCCGCCCGCGGCGCCTGGGTGCCCAGCAGCTTCGCCGCGCCCATCTCGACGCTGACCGTGATCGCCCCGTCGTCAGCTTCGCTGACCTGGCACCGACGGGGCCCCGCGTCGGTGTCGATGACCACGGTCGCCTCGCGCGTCGGGCCGGACGTTGGCAGCTGCGCAGCCACGAACGCGGCCACGCAGCGCAGCCCGTTGCCGCACATCTCGGGCCGCGATCCATCGAAATTGACCACGATCATCGAGGCGACCCCGCCCGCGAGTCCGGGGCCGACGAGCAAGATACCGTCGGCGCCGATCCCAGTTCGCCGATCACACAGGCGCGCGGCGTGGGCCTGCGCCCAGCTGACTTCCTCGTCGAGCTCGGCGCGGCTACGCGCGCGCCGATCGAGCAAGATGAAGTCGTTGCCGAGCCCCTCGACCTTCACGAACGAGACCGGGACCATCGCGCGAGCATGCGAGGGGAGGGGCGCGTCGGTCAAGCGCTGGTCGTTGGCGCGGAGTCGTTGGTCACGCGCAGATCGTTGAGCCCAAACTTCTCGAGCTTGCGCCGCAGCGCGTGGCGGGTGATGCCAAGCAGCTCCGACGCGCGCACGACCCGACCGCCGGCCAGCTTGAGCGCGAGCCGCAACGCCTGAATCTCGATCTCGCGCAGCGAGGATCCGGGCAGGCGGATCACCAGCTCAGACGCCTCGGTCGTCGGCATCGGGGACTCGTCGCCGAGGCCCCAGAACGACTCACCCGTGACCCAGTCGCCCGAGCTGCGCAGGACCGCGTGCTCGACCATGACCTGAAGTTCGCGAACGTTGCCGGGAAAGTCGTGCGATTCGAGCTTGGACAGCGCCTGGGGGGAGATGCCGCGGATCGACTTATCGTAGCGCTGCGCCGCCTCGTTCGCGAACTGGCGGGCGAGCTCCTGGATGTCGACGCCGCGATGTCGCAGCGCCGGGACGCTGACCACCGATCCACCCGCGCGCGCGAGCAGCTGGGCGTGCAGCACCGAGCTGGTCCGCAGCTGATCGGCGCTGCGCTTGGAGATCAGCACCAACGCGCAGATCAGCTCGACGCCCTGGCAGCCCAGGATCTCGAACAGCCGGGCCAGGGAGGCCTCCTCGGCGCGCTCCCAGTTGCGCAGCACCAAGGTGCCCGGGGTCTTGGGCGGGCTCGTCGAGAGCCCGCGCGAGCGGGCGCCGATCATCCGGATGACCCGATCGAGCTGGTTGTTGAGGGTGAGATCGTCGCAGTCGAGCACCAGCAGCGGGCTGTCCGATCGGTTGCTGCAGCGGTGGATCCACTGAGCGACCCGCAGCTTGCCGACGCCCGCGTCACCATGAATCGCGACGACCGCCGAACCTTCGCTACCCACCAGGGTCGCGCGCGTGCGCAGCCGCTCGATCGCCACGGATTGCCCGGCCAGCCAGGTCTCGGCGGCCTCGGCCAGGCCGCTGCGGCTTGGCACCACGTGCGTGTGAAATTCGATCTGTGACAATCCACTTCGGGGTGCAGTCCACACTTCCAGCGACGTATCCGGCATATCGTTCTCCTCGCCTCGATCGCGCGGGCAATCTAGCGCCGCGCGAGGGGGTCACCCTATTCGTACCAGTAAACCCGGGTGAGACTGCAAGCAAAATATGAGTGCACTATGGATCAGTTGAGGCATTCGGAAGCGCGACTTCGAGCGCCGAAACACGCCTGAAACAGGCGCCAGAAGCAGTTAGGGGCAGCCACACGGCTGCCCCCGAACTATGAACGACGTTTAGCGAATGACTGTACTTTAGGCCGCTTACTGGTCTTCCGACCCATTGGCCGAACTGTCATCACTCGGTTTTTTATCGTTGAGTGGTGCATTCTGTAGGCTTTCCTTGCCACCCTGTAGCGAATCGCCCCGATCCTCCTCGGGCGAATCGCCCCGATCTTGTGGCGTTGGGTTGGCGTCCGCGTCAGCTGCGGAATCGTCGACCGCGGGCGTGTCAGCGGGGGCCGGCGCAGGCGCTGCGGGCTCCGGTGTGGCGGCGTCGACGTCGCCGGCTGCGGCTGGCGCGTCGGTCTGCGCGGGGACCAGCGCGGCCGCTTTGGCCTGCATCGCCTTGCCCTCTTCGGGGCTCGGCAGCGGCTGCGCGCGCGGGCCAAGCCGCTCGTAGTCGATCTCTTCGTCGGCCTCGAGCAGGCCCTCGCTGCCGTCGTCCTCCGACTCGAGGAACTCGGAGCCAGCGTGGGCGCTGGCGTAGGCCAGGTACATCGCGCAGATCATGAACGTGGCCGCGAAGCCCTGGGTCAGCTTCGACATGAAGTCGGCCCCGCCACCACCACCAAACACGCCCTGGCTCGCGCCGCCGCCGAGCGCCGAGCCGAGCCCGCCGCCCTTGCCGGCCTGCAGCAAGATCGACAAGATCATGATGAGGGCGACGATGATGTAGATGATTGTGATGAAGGTAGTCATCGGGCTTGGCTCGAGCGCGCGTGGTTCGAGGCGCTGGTGACGATATCGAGGAACGAGCGCGCGTCAAGCGAGGCGCCGCCGACCAGGAAACCGTCGATCTCGCCCGCGGCGAGCAGTTCGGCGGCGTTGTCGGGCTTGACGCTACCACCGTAGAGCAGCGATCTGTCAGCACCTTGCAGCCCGGCCGTGTCGAGCCAGCGCCGGATCGCGGCGTGCATCTCGCTGGCCTGCGCGGGGCTGGCGGTGCGGCCGGTGCCGATCGCCCACACCGGCTCGTAGGCGACGGTGACCCGGCCGGGGTCGAGCTCGGGCGCCAGCCCCGACAGCGCCGCCGAGAGCTGGGAGATCACCACGGCCTCGTGCTCGCCAGCGTCGCGCTGCTCGAGCCGCTCGCCCACGCACAGGACCACGTCGAGGCCGCCCGCGAGCGCGGCCTGCAGCTTGGCGGCCACCAGCTGGTCGTGATCGCCAAAGTGAGCGCGGCGCTCCGAGTGACCGACAATCGCAGCTTGCACGCGGGCTTCTCGCAGCATCGCGGGCCCGACCTCCCCGGTGAACGCGCCGGCTTCCTGGGCGCCGACGTCTTGCGCGAGCAGGCGGGGGGCGGCGCGGCCATCACCCGTGTGGGGCGCGACGCTGTCGAGCGCGAGGTAGGTCGGCGCGATCCCGACGCGGACCCCCGAGCTGCCCCCGAGCGCGTCGGGCAGCCCGTCGGCGATCGCCTTCGCCAGGCTCGCCGACGGCTCGCGCAGCAAGTTCTGCTTCCAGTTTCCCAGCACCCAGATGGTTCGTGACATGTCGATTCTCGCCTTTTCAATCAGTCTGCGGGGGCCAGCGCGAGCACGCCGGGGAGCTCGCGGCCCTCGATGAACTCGAGCGAGGCGCCGCCGCCCGTGGAGACGTGGTCGATGTCGCCGGCCCGGCCCGAGGCGTTGAGGGCCGCGACCGAGTCGCCGCCGCCGACGAGCGTGTAGCCTGGACACTCGGCCACGGCCTTGGCCATGGCCAGCGTCCCCGCGGCGAACGCGGGGTTCTCGAACACACCCATCGGGCCGTTCCAGAACACGGTCTTGGCTGTCGCGATCACCCCCGCGAACGATGCCTCGCTGCGCGGGCCGATGTCGAGGGCCAAGCTGTCGCCCGGGACCCCGTCGGCGACCGCGACGATCTTGGCCTCGCTCGCGTCGAGCGAGGGACCGCAGCGCAGATCGGCCGGCAAGATCACGCGGACGTCGCGGGCCCCGGCCTTGTCGAACACCCGCTTGCACTCGCCGATGAGGTCGCGCTCGACCAGCGAGCCGCCGAGCTCGCGGCCGCGCGCGAGCAAGAAGGTGTTGGCCATCGCGCCGCCGATCACGATCGCGTCGCCCGCCGAGAGCCGCTCGGTCAGCGCGACCAACACCCCGAGCTTGTCGGAGACCTTGGCCCCGCCGACGACCGCCACGAAGGGGTGCTCGATCCCACCGACCAGCCGCCCGAGCGCCTGCAGCTCGGCGGTCATCAGCAGCCCTGGGGCGTGATCGCGGACCAGCTGCGGCACCCCCACGACCGACGCGTGGGCCCGGTGCGAGGCCCCGAACGCGTCGTTGACGTAGGCGTCGCACAGCTTGGCGAGGGCCCGCGCGAACTCGAGATCGTTGGCCTCTTCGCCGGGCTCGAACCGGAGGTTCTCGAGCAGCACGATCTCGCCCGCGCGGGTGTCGTTGACCAGCTTGGTGACGCCGTCGCCGACGACCTCGTCGGGCAGGCGAACCGGTCGCTCGAGCAGCTCGGCGAGCCGGCCCGCGACTGGACCCATCGACAGCGCCTCGTCGAACCCGCCCTTGGGCCTGCCAAGGTGCGAGCACACGATCAACCGTGCGTCTCGCTCGAGCAGCGCTTGCAAGGTCGGCAGGGCCGCGCGGATCCGGGTGTCGTCGCTGACCTCTCGCGCGTCGCCGTGTCCACGCAGCGGCACGTTGAAGTCGACACGCACGAGCACGCGACGGTTGTCGACGTCGAGCTCATCGAACGCAGGCATCGGGGGCATCGCCCTCGCCATAACGCATTTCACCCGTCTTGGTCACCCCAGGCGAGCAGGGCGACCCAGACGGGCGAGTAGGGGAGAAACCGGGCGAGTAGGGCGGGTCGCAGTGGAGAGGCGGGAGCGGCGGAACTGCGCGCTACTCGGCTGGCAGCAGGTCTTGCTTGGACTTGAGATCCGTGGACAGCAGTGAGAGCAGCTCGGTCGAGACGCCGATGATCTGCTCGCGGGTGTAGCCCTGGTCCTGCAGGTGCCGGAACAAAGTGCGGGTGAACACGGGCACGCGGCGGGCATCTTGTAGCGAGTTGGTGCGGTCGAGCATGGTCTTTCGCCTTGTCTGCCGCCGCCACACTGCAACTTGGAGACCCGAACCGGGGCGATCGGGACGGGCGGATGGGAACTTAGTGAAATCGAGTAGTTATCGGATGGACTGGCGAGCAGAAACGGCGTGCAATTCGCGGATTTCTCGCGTGGAGTGAACAAACATGCACGGTTTTGGGCCTCGCCGTGTGTAGCGCGGTGCGCGTGCGCCCGACGCCCACATCCGACCAGAACTCAACTCAAACGTCGTTCTTGGTCAGTTAGAGGCGTTGGGAGTCAGCGAGCGTGCCGCTCAGGAACTGCAGCAGCACGTCGAGCCGAGCCCAGGCGCGGTTGTCCATGTCCCGATCGAAGGCCGCGCCGAGCTGCACGTGGCCCTCGACGGGCGTCGCCCACACGATGCGCCCCGGCATCACGATCTCGCTGGTCTCCCGATCGGCGAGCACGGCCCACACTCGGAACTCGACGGGGGTGCGCGGCTCGACGGTCTCGTGGGTGTCGACGCAGATGCCGGAGATCGACAGGTCGATCGTCTGGCCGTCGATCTCCCGGCCGTCAGGTAGCAACAGGCGCGCCCGCAGGTCACACACGAATCGCTGGTGAGCGCGGCGCTCGTCCATGCACGCACGCTATCACTGGGTCAGCGTGGGCCCAAAATCTAGTCCGGTCAGGCCGGCGAGCAGGCCTTCGATCTCGCGTAGGCGCACGCTCGTGCCGATCGCCGTCTCGAGCTCGACCGGGGGGGCGATCTCGCGCTCCACGAGCAGCCGCTGCCGCTCGTAGAACAGCTGCGTGACCTGCACGAGCACCCGCTCGCGAAAGTCGGCGAGGTCCAGCGCAGCCCGGGCCGCGCGCAGCTCGTCGGGGGAGAAGATCAGGCGGTCGAGCTCCCAGGTGGCCTTGGTGCGGATGACGGATTGGTTGCCGGCGTCGTTGCGCAGCGCGTCGGCCTCACCGACTTCGCGATCCAGCGCCCAGCCCTGATCGAGGCGGAGGTCGTACTGAACCGAGATCGTGGGCAGCGCGGCCGCGCCTCGAGCCCGACGCAGCCAGCTCGCCCCCGCCTGGGGCCCGACGCCGGCCCGCTCGAGCGCGGCGTCCTGGACCGCGCGGAGGCTGGGTCCGGGTCGCAAGCGGGCGAACGCGGCGTCGATCTGGGCCAGGTCGATCGGTGGCGGAGGCTCGGCGGTTGGCGGTGGCTGAGCCGGTTGCGCCAGCTGAGCCGGTTGCGCCAGCTGAGCCGGTTGCGCCAGCTCAGCCGGTCGCGCCAGCTCAGCCGGTCGCGCCAGCTCGGCCGGTCGCGCCAGCTCGGCCGGTCGCGCCAGCTCGGGCATGCTTGGCGGCGGAGGCTCGGCCATGCTGATCGCCAGCGCCAGCGGGAGGCAGCCCAGCGTCGTCATTGTCCGGCTCCTTCACACAGCGCGACTCGCAGCGCTCGGGCCTCGGCGGCGGCGATCGGCGCGAGCGCGGCCGCGAGCTGCGGGTCTCGGGGCGCGGGTGTGGTCGGCAAGTTCCGCACCGGGTCGCGGCGCCGCATGATCGCGCGGGCCCGCTGCTGTGTGCGTGCGCGGCCGATGTCGAAGCCAAGCTCGAGCGCCAGCGTGAACTCGACGCCAGCGTTGGCCCGCACGCCCGCGACCTGCAGCGCCGCGATGTGATCGTCACGCGTGGTCCAGGCCTTCGAGCTCGACAGCTGCACGCTCGCGCGCAGGCCGACCGCCCGGGGCCGACGCACCCGGGGTGGCGGCGGCGCGAGGCAGCTGCTCTGACCGTGACCGAGCCCACAGCGGGGCGCGGGCTGCCAGCCGAGCCGGCCACCCACGATCGCCGGCGCTCGCCCGGCGGGGCCGCAGGTGTACATGCCTGGACGCACGAGCCGCAGCGGCGCCGGATCAGCCGTCGCGCGGGCGCGTTGGTGGCCGAGGTCGACACGCCAGCGTTGCTCACCGAGCTCGACCCACAGCGTGCGCGGGCCCCAGAAGCCCAGGCGCCATCGCTCGGGGCTGGCGTCGAGTCGCTCGGCCTTGCCGTCCTCGATGAAGTCCTCGCCGAGGTCGTCGGTGAGGTCGTGCACGCGGGCAAGGTCGGTGGGGGGAGCCAGCTCGACGCGGCGCCAGCAGTTGTCTGCCTGCTCCCAGCACACCCACAGCTGACCGGCGTGGACGACCGCCCACGCGCCGCTGTCGAGGTTCACGATCCCGGGCGGTCCGGCGGCCGTCCCGAGCGGGGGACCAAGCAGCAGCATCAGAGACACAATGGTTGAGGCACTCACGTCCCCCTTGTCGGACCGGCGAAGCTCGACTTGCAGCTTCGTCGACAAAAAGTCTCGAGAAAAAATTATTGGCGAGCGAGCGCAAACCCGGCGGCCGCCGGCCGACAGCACAGCATGTTCACGACCACGACCATCTGCTCGTTGCTGCTCGGCCTGTCGCTGCCCGACGCGGGACCCGGCCTGCACTTCATCGACGTCGGCCAGGGCGCGGCGCTGCTCCTACAGGGTGAGGCCGGCGAGCTCGTGCTCGTCGACTCGGGCCCGGCGAGCGGATCCGAGGCGCTGGTCCACGCGCTCGCCGAGCACGGCACGAACGACGTGGGTCTGTGGATCCACACCCACTTCGACGCCGATCACATCGGTGGCTTCTCGCTCGCGATGACCGGCCTCGATCGTCGCCGGCCCTCGCCCGACGACCTCGCCGTCGCGCAGCTGTGGGATCGCGGCCTGGCCGGTCCGCTGCCCGACAGCGAGGCGTTCGCGCTGTATCTGGCCCTGGCGGGGAGCGCTCGACAGGCGCCGCCGCCCGGCTCGGTCTACGCGGTCCCCGGCCTGCGCGTGGAGGTGCTCGAGCTCGATCCACCCCCGGCCGCGGCCCCCGAGAACGATCGCGGGCTGGCGCTGTGTGTCGAGGTTGGCGGGCTGCGAGCGCTGCTGCCTGGGGATCTCTCGGCGGAGCGGGTCGAGCTCGCCGCCGCGGCCTGCGGGCCCGTGGATCTGCTGTGGCTCAGCCATCATGGAGCCGCCGACGCGAGCTCGGAGCTGGCGATCACCCTGGCCAACCCCGAGATCACCGTCATCTCGGCCGGGCACGACAACGGCCACTGTCACCCGTCCGCGCTCTCGCTCGCGCTGCTGCACGGGCGCGAAGCGTGGATCCTCGACGCCGCGGGTGTCGATCCGCGGGGGGCCTGCCCGGCCCTCGTGGACGCCCTCGGTCCCCAGCATCAGCTCGTCGGCGGCAGTCTATGGGTCGACGCCAACCTCGACACCTGGCGAGGCGGCTGCGGCGGCTGGGCCGCTGCGGCTAATTGATCGCCACCGACCCGCCGCGGATCCGCTGGCGCCGACGCGCCCAGCTGGTGATGTCGCGGCCGACGATGCGCACGGTGCCGTCGGCGCGCAGGGTGATCGCCGCGTCTCCACACCGCAGCACGAGCTGCTCGCGCGCCTCGATGACCCGCTCGCTGGCCTCGCCGTCGACTTCAATCTTGATCTCTGGTTCGGGCTCGGGCTCGGGCTCGGGCGTGGCCGGCAGCTCGGAGGCGACCGGCGGCTCACACCGGGGGAGATCGGCCATCGAGGCCAAACTCATGATGACCGGCGCATCCGCACGGCCGTCGAGAAACCCCAGCAGGATCGTTCGCCCATCGAGCAGCGCGTCCTCGATCGAGGCCGGCGGTACCACCCCGATCAGCCGTGCGACCGGCGGCGGCCCGCTCAGCCCCGCGAACCAAACCCGCGGCCGCCCATCGGCGTCCACGCTCACAACCCGGCCAAGGCAAGCCTGGGCCGTGGTCACACCCGCCGCGGCAGCAGCATCCGGACGAGGCACAGATCCGTCAGGCATCAGCCATCGTACCCCAACTCCCCCGGGACCGACCAGACGCGATGCGGCTGCAGGCGGCGAACTGTCGAGGTCTCTGTGGGGGCCACGGATATCTTGCTAGAGTTCCGCGCAGTGACGGCCCTGAACCCATCGCTGGCCGCGCGCGTCGCTCGGGCGCCCGCATCGATGTTCAAGGCCCAGCTGGCGGGGCGGTTGGGGCTCATCGTCCTGCTGCTCGCGCCCTGCTTCGCGTGCAGCCGTGGCGTTCGCGGTGAGATCTACGTGCCGCCCTACCAGCCAGTATGGAAGGGCCGCCACAAGCTCCCCAGCTATCGGGTGGGGCTGCCGGGGGCCGGCTGGGAGCCGCTCGCGGGCGAGGGCTTGCAGGCGGTGTGGCAGCACAGCACCGACCCCGCGATCATTCAGGTCCACGGCGAGTGCGAGGACCACGGCGACAGCGACCTCGAGGACTTCACCGATCATCAGCGCATCGACTACTCGGAGTGGAAGATCCTCGAGGAGCCGACGGGCGAGATCGACGCCGAGGGCCGCCCGCGCATGCGCAAGCAGCAGTACTACACGACGATCGCCGAGCGCGAGGCGCTGCGAACGACGGTCCGCGCCAACCTCGACGGGGCCGCGGTGATGGTCGAGTATGTGGTCCTCAAGAAGGACGGGTGCCTGTTCGATCTGACCTTCATCGCGGTGCCCCGGGCGTTCGAGCAGCACACCGGTGAGTTTCAAACAGTCATCGACGGGTTCGAGTTCCCGATCCGTCGCTAGGAGCCCGTCCATGCCCACGCGCGCGCACGAACACGCACCCACGGAGGCCCGGTGAGCGATCCAGGTGGCGCTCGATCGGGGCTCCGGGAGTGGGTCGTCAACGTCGGCACGACGATCAACGCCGGCATCAAGTGGTCCGGGGGTCTGGCGGTGATGTTCGGCCAGGCGGTCGTCCGCGGGCCGCGGCGCCCGTTCGGGCTGTTCGACATCTCGTATCAGATCGTCCAGCTGGGGATCCGCTCGATCCCGGTCACGACCATGATGTCGCTGTTCGTGGGGATGATCCTCGCGTGGCAGTTTGGCGAGGCCCTCGCCGACTTCGGGGCCAAGAATTCGCTGGGCTATGTGACGTCGCTGGCGCTGGTCCGCGAGCTGGTGCCCACGCTGCTCGCGGTCACGGTCGGGACCAAGATGGCGACCGGCATGACCGCGGAGCTCGGGTCCATGAAGGTCACCGAGCAGATCGACGCGATCTCGGCGCTGGGCGCCGATCCCATCAAGAAGCTGGTCTGGCCGCGGCTGGTCGCGGCGAGCATTGCGATGCCGCTGCTGGTCGCGTGGGGCAACGTGATCGCCATGCTCGGCGGCATGCTGATCGCCGACACCGTGTTCGACGTGCCCGCCGGATACTTCTACCACACCTACATCGACGAGCTCGAGCCGCTCCACTACATCATGAGCGAGACCAAGGCCGTGGTGTTCGGGGGCCTGGCCGGCATCGTCGGCTGCTACCAGGGGTTCACGACCAAGTTCGGGACCGAGGCGGTCGGCCTCGCAACCACCGAGACGGTGATCGCGGTCTCGGTCATGGTCCTGCTCGCCGACTTCGCGCTCACGACTTTCTTCATGCCGATCGGATGAACGACGCCAACCACAGCGCGGTCGCAGGTCCGGTCAGCGCGCGCTCCGGCGCGCTGGCGATCGCCAACACCTCGGGCGTGCGCCGGGCGATCGGGACCACGATCGGCGAGTACCACGGCCGGACCTGCGCCCGCGGCGAGCCGATCATCGAGTTCGAGCAGGTCGACAAGGCGTTCGGACCCAACGTCATCTACCGATCCATGGACCTGCAGGTGCGGCTCGGGGAGACCCTGACGATCATCGGCGGCAGCGGCCAGGGCAAGAGCGTGTGCCTCAAGCTGATGATCGGCCTGCTCCACGCCGAGGGCGGGCAGGTCTGCTACTACGGCGAAGACGTCGGCGGGATGAATGCCGAGCAGCTGCGAGAGCTCCGCATGCGGGTCTCCATGGTGTTTCAGGGCGGGGCGCTGTTCGACTCCATGACGATCGCCAAGAACGTCGGCTACGCCCTGCGCGAGCACACGGACATGGGCGACGACGAGATCGAGCGGCGCGCGGCCGAGAGCTTGACCCTGGTCGGGCTCGGACCCGAAGACTACCCCGAGCTCATGGACCAAATGCCGGCCGCGCTGTCCGTGGGCCAGCGCAAGCGGGTCGCGCTGGCCCGCTCGATTGCGGTCCGGCCCGAGGTTATCCTCTACGACGAGCCGACCACCGGACTCGACCCCAGCAACTGCAATCGCATCGCTCGCATGATCCGCAAGCTCCAGCGCGAACTCGGCGTGACAAGCATCGTCGTGACGCACGACATGACCACGGCCTGGTACGTCTCGGATCGCGTGGCCCTGCTTCACGACAAGCAGTTTCCATTCGTCGAGGACGTGCAGACCTTCCGCGCGATCGATGATCCGATCGTGCGGGACTTCATCGAAGGGCGGACCTCGTGACCGGAGCGAGCCACTAGTGGCGGGCAAGCGACGCGACGAGCAGCGGACCAATTTCTTGGTTGGTCTGTTCGTGGTTGGGTTTGGCGCGCTGCTGATCACCTCGCTGTTCCTGGTGGCGATCAGCGAGGGCGTGCTCAGCGAGAAGACCCGGCTGCGCGCCCACTTCCGCACGGTCTCGGGGCTGACCAAGGCGTCGAAGGTCCAGCTCGCGGGCAAGGAGATCGGTGTCGTCGAAGAGGTCAGCTTCATCTCGCCGACCTACGCCTGCAACCCCGTCAGCGAGGACCTCGGCCGGTTCCACGAGACCCGCAGCGACGACTGCGAGCCCACGCTGTTCTGCGCGGTGATGCCTTCGGGTTCGGGCTCGGGATCCGAAGCAGGGTCGGGGGGCGAAGGTCTGTGCGCCGAGCTGCAAGACTTCAACGGCGACCCGCGGGCCTACGCTGGCTGCGCCGACGACAGCTCCTGCGCCGAGGGTGAGGTGTGCCTGACCCGGCAGTTTCGCCAGCGCTACAAGCGGGTCCGCTGGACCGGCCCCGAGGGCGTGTGCGCGCCGTTCACGACCGAGCACCGCCGGGTCGAGGTCAGCATGCGGATCGACGCCGACAAGCTGCAGTACATCCGGGCCGACAGCCGGGCCACGATCGCCTCCAACGGTGTGCTCGGGGACCAGCTGATCAACATCTCCGTCGGTGGCAGCGAGCTGCACATCGAGCCCGACGGGCGGATCCAGTCGAGCCCCTCGCTCATGGAGGAGCTCAACATCTTCAAAGATCAGATCGGCGGGATCATCGACAAGGTCGACACCAGCTTGTCGGGCATCTCGGGCTTGTTCACCTCGCTCAACAACGAGAACACCAAGCGGGATCTGCAGGGGATCCTCGCCAACGCCAACGAGATCACTCGCCAGATCAAAGACGGCGACGGCCTGATCGGCGCGCTGTTCAACGAGCCCGAGTACAAGGACGAGTTCGGCCGCACGCTCAAGTCGGTCCGGCACTCGGCCGGCCAGCTCGACGAGACCTTGTCGACCGTCAACAACCAAGCCGGGCCCGCGCTGCGCAACGTCTCGCGGGCGGCTGGCAACGTCAGCGACATCCTCGAAGACCTCGAGAACCCCGCCAACCAGTCGGTGATCGGCCGGGCCCTGCATGATCCGCAGCTCGGTCAGGACGCCGCCGACGCGGTCAAGAGCGCGGCGGGGGCCGTCGACTCCGCCCACCAGGCGATCCGGGATCTGCAGGTCGTCGTCGCCGAGGTTCGCCACTCGGTCACCGCTGGCGAGGGCACGATCGGCAAGCTGCTCAAGGACCCCAAGGCCTACGACGATCTCGTCAAGCTGCTCGGCAACATCGAGCGGGTCAACGTGGTCAAGAAGCTGGTTCGGTTCGTGATCGAGCAAGACGAGGCCAAGGACTCGGCGCGGCCGACCGCCGCGCATGACTGAGCGCCGGAGCCCGGTGGGTGAATCATGCCGACCCGGGAAGAACAACGACGCGTCCACTCGGCGGTGACGATCTTCAGCCTGGCGCTCGGCAGCCTGGCGGTCGTGTCCTACGTGGTCGTCGCGCTGAGCGAGGGGATGCTGGTGCCCAAGGCCCAGCTCGTCGCCGACTTTCGCGAGGCCGGCAACATCAGCGCGGGCTCGGAGGTCCAACTGGCCGGCAAGCAGATCGGCAAGGTCGTCGATATCGAGTTCATCGCCCAGCGCTACCCCTGCGATCCGCAGACCGAGGACTTTGGCCACGCCTACCAGGGCCGGACCAACCGCTGCGAGCCATGGATGTTCTGCGCGCCAGACGGGGCCAACCCCAGCCAGGGCGTGTGCGCGGCGCTCGAGGAGTACAGCGGGCACACCAGCGACTACCAGGGCTGCGACGGCAGCCCGGCCAGCTGCGATCCCGACCACGTCTGCGTGACTCAGGCCTTTCGCCACCGCTACCGTGACGTGCGCTGGTGGGGCCAGGCCGGCTGGTGCGTCAAGTTCGACGCCCAGAGCCAGCGGATCCGCGTGAACATGGAGATCGAGCGGTCCGCGATGCAGTACATCAGGACCGACAGCCGGGCGAGCCTGGCGCTCAATGGGATCCTCGCCGATCCGCGCGTGAACATCACCGTTGGGCTCAACGACGAGAAGGTCAGCGACGGGGATCGGCTGCAGACGACCCCCTCGCTGGTCGACGAGGTGCTCGGCCTCAAAGATCAGATCGACAAGATCGCCGATGACATCGATCGCGGCTTGCTCGGCGTGTCGGCGCTGACGGACTCGCTCAGCGACGAAGCGACCAAGGCCAACATCAAGTCGCTGCGCGAGCACGTCACCGAGATCCAGCGTCAGGTGAGCGCGGCCGAGGGGCTGATCGGCGCGGTGTTGTACGACCCCGCGACCCGCACCGAGGTCAGCCGCACGCTCCGCGACACCCGCAGCGCCGCGCTCGCGGCCCAGGCCGACTTCGACGAGCTGCAGCGCAAGACCAAGGGCACGATCGCCCAGGTCGAGCGGGCGACGGGCAAGGTCGAGGCGCTGATGACCGGGCTCGACGACCCCACCAACACCAGCCTGCTCGCGGTCTTGCTCAACGAGGAGCACGGCGTGCAGGCCCAGGCGGCCGGGCTGGGCGACGGCACTCAGGAGGTGATCGGCGCGGGTCTCGAGCTACTGGCGGATCTCGACGGGGCGCTCGTCGAGGTCATGAAGGCGGTCGATCAGCGCGAGGGGTCGCTCGGGCGATTGCTCGCCGATCCCAAGCCGGTGTATCACCTCAAGGATCCGGCGACGCTGCGCCGGGTCAACGTGGTCAAGAGCCTGGTTCGCTGGGTGATCGCCGACGAGGCCGCCGAGCTGGCCGAGGCCCGGGCGGCCGACGACTGACGCTGGTTCTCGAGCGCGTCAGTCGAGCGCGAGCACGCAGCCCGGGTGGGCGTGGGCCAGCGCGCGCAGCTCGGTCTCGAGCTGGCCGCGATCGTACTCGGCGACGACCTCACCGAGGGTGACGCGGGTCAGCTGTGTCGCCAGCGGCTCGAGCGAGCCGGCGACCTCGCCCGTGCGCGCGTGGGGGGGCAGGTGCGCCTGACTCGGCTTGTCGTGCAGGTCGAGGCGCACGCGGCTGAGCTGGCCGTGCTCGTCTCGCGTGAAGTTCAGCTCGCATCCGCGGGGACGCGACGCGCGGCTGGTCTCGGCGTCGAGCATGCGCAGGCCCAGCACGTGGGCCGGGAGCTCGGCGGACAGCAGCTGGTAGCGGTCGCGCAGCGACGGCCGCTCGCGGTGATCGCCCGTCCATCGCCGGGCCGAGCCGCCGAGCCGCTCCGGCTCGTAGTAGACGCCCAGCTGCTCGAGCCTGGCGCAGGCGGGGGAGCTGAGCAGCGCGCGTAGCTGCTCGTCGAGGGCCCGCCGGACCAGCAGCGAGCGCAGACCCAGGGGGGTGTCGAAGCGAAGGTTGGGATCGGCGAGCGAGCACTCGTAGTGCTCGACGGCCTCGAGCCGGCCAGCCGCGCGCAGCTCCACGAAGCGCTCGAGCGACAGGAAGCCATGCAGCGTGCGCAGGCGATGAAGGCGGCCCCAGGACAACAGCTGGATGGGTACGTGCCCGTCGAGGCTGCGCAGCGTGGACCAGCTCCCGGCTTGGATCAGGTCACGGTCGAGCTTGGCGGCTTCGATCGACCCGGCGGCGATGAAGCCACGCTCGAACACCCGACCTTCCGCGCTCAGCACACTGTGCAAGACGCCCGTCCACTCAGCCTCGTGACGACGCAGCAGCTCCCGCTCGCGGGCAGACGGGGCCCGCTCGCGGGCAGACGGGGCCGTCGTCGGCCGGGCGCTGCGCTCGAGCTGCAGGGTGATGAACTCGCCGCGCGGATCACCACGGGAGGTCAGCCAGTCGGCGTAGACGAGGCGTGGCTCGTCGGCGTCGGGATCAGCGTGGACAGCGTCGAGCAGCGCGGCCCTGGCTGCTTGCTCGCGCCGCTGCGCCCGCGCGCGCTGCTCGAGCGGGGCCAGAGCCGCCCGCGCGCTGGCGTCGAGCGGGGTCAGCGAGACCGCCCGGAGCCCGGCGATCGCGGCCTGCAGCTGCCGCCTCAGCTCGGAGCTCAGGCCAGCGTCGCGGGCGAGCAGCTCGAGGGTGTCGAGCTGTCGAGGGTCGCGCTGGGCCGCCAACAGCCGGATCGTGTCGGCGATGATCTGCGTCCCACCCAGGCGCTCGCGCGGCGCGAGGGCCAGGCGCAGGCGCTCGACCATGGCCCCAGCCAGCAGCGGATCGGGGGTCCAGCGGCTCAGCAGCTGCAGACGCTCGAGCTCGGGCACGTTCGGGTGCCAGGGCTCGGCGAGCAGGACCTGGAGCTCGAGCGGCTCACCGCGGGCCCGCATCGCTCGCTGTCGCCACGCGTGCGCGCGCTCGCCAGGATCGTCGCCAGCCAGCGCCTCGCTCGGCGTCGCGGTCAGCAGCAGCTCGTAGATGCCCGCCAAGCTGGGGTCTTTGCTGGCTCGCCACGCACGCCGCAGCTGCTCGGCCATCTCGCGGGGATCGGCGCGGGTCATCGCCGTGGACGCAGCCGCCAGGCTGCGCACCAGCGCGCGTCGGTCTTCGCTCGGCATCAGCGAGGCCCGGCGGCGTAGCTGATCGCGGGGCGCCCCAACAGCGTGATCGCGGCGTCGCGGACCCGACGTGGACCGCCGTCGGTCGCCTGATCGAGGGTGAGCTCGGCGAACGACTGGCGCAGCGCCGCGCGGCGATCGGGATCCGCGGGCAGGTGATACAGGCCGAGGCACAGGATCTCGGTGTAGTCCGCGAGCGCGATCTCGTCGGCGACGAAGCGGCGGGCCAGGTCCACCACCGGCCCTGCGATGTCGATCGCATCGCCGGGCGCGAGCGAGTGGCCGACATAGCGAGTCCAGCGTCGGCTCGCGCGCGTGGCCCCCGGGGTCGGCCCGGACTCCGCGACGCAGGTCTGGATAGCGAAGCTCCCGGGGTCGAGATCCACCAGCAAGCCATGCCGCTCGGCCAGCGCCACGGCACCCAGCACGATCTCGGCGTAGCGGTCGAGCGCGTCGCGGCGCAGCTCGGGATCGTCGTGGTCGAGCTGGTCAGCGAGGGTCGGCAACACCTGATCGAGCGTCCACAGCCACGCGCCGCGACCCTCGGGATCGGCGACCACCGCGACCGCGCAGGGCTCGGGCAGCCACGAGCCCAGCGCGAGCTTGCGGCTGCGCAGCTGATCCAGGGCCCGGGTCGCCGCCGCCAGATCCGGAAACAAGCGCTCGCGCGAGGTCGTGAACCGCCAGTCGTCGACCTCGAGGGTGACCCGCTCGGGGTGCGCCGCCGAGCTCAGCGGCCGCAGCGGACGTCCATGCAAGCGCGCGAGCAACGACCGACCGCTGATCGGCGGCCACACCTGCGCCGCAGGAAGATCGGGGGAGGGCAGGGTTGCGTGCGGGGTCTCTCCGCCGCGCTCGCGCTGGGCCTCGCTGTACTCGAGCGCCGCCAGGGTCGTGTCGGCATCGGCGAGCTCGCCGATCTTGGACGTGGGATCTTCTCGACCCCAGCGGGCCCGCACGGCCTCGGAGGCCAGGCGCAGCGCCACCGTGAGCGTTTGCTTGACCCCGCGATCGCTGCTGGCCACGCTGCCTTTGACCTGATCGGGGGCGCGCAGTCCCTCGCTGATCAGCGCCGCGAGCTTGGCCGGCCGCAGGGCCCCCGCGACGTCCTGCTTGTTGGCTTGCAGCACGATCGGCACCGGATGAGGAAACGCGGCGAGCTGCTCACACAGCTGCGCGTAGAAGCTGCGCCCCTCGGCGACCGCCTGTGGCTGCGAGTCCGCTACGAACACGACGGCGTCCGCGCCCTCGATCACGAACTGGCGACGCGGCGTCAGCTCGATCTGGCCTGGCACCGTGAGCAGCTGGGCGCGGATCGGGTAGCTGCGCAGCAGTCCACCGTCGACCTCGAGCCAGTCGAAGTACTGGGTGCGCTCACCGAGCGTGTTCGGTGAGACCAGGTCGCTGCGCCGCCACGACGCGAAGCTCTTGCTCAGGCGCCGCAAGTTGGTGGTCTTGCCCGCGTGGCCGGGGCCGTCATAGACCACGCGAATGACGATTCGCTTTCGCTCAGGGTCGAACTGGGCCATCTCCGGCCGCCAGCCTAGCCGAGTTGGCGTTCGCTGCCCACGCTGAACCAGGCGACGAATGGCGTCTGCAAGCGGGTCAGACGCCTGACCCGAGCTGAAACCAATCACCCGAGCTGACTAGGTTAGATCGAAGCGCTCGCGGTAGCGGCCGTACCGCGAGGCGATGCCCTCGGCGCTGAGCCCGAAGTCCTCGGCGGCGTAGCGGTGCAGGCCGTGCTTGTGCTGGCGGTTGTCGGCCAGCCACCGCTCGAGCTTGGCGCGGACCGAGTCATCCCAGGGCAGGCCGACGCTGCCGCACACCCGCGCCATCACGCCGAGCGGATCGTCGACGAGCTCGCGATAGTGGACGTCGACGAACCCGGCGCCGTCGCGGGCGTCGCGGGTATCGAGCGCGCGCGTCAGCATGCGATCGATCTTGCGATCCCAGTGGGAGCCGACCACGTGGGGATCGATCGCGTCGCTCATGACCCCCCACCCGTGCGCGACCAGGCTGCAGAACGAGGGCACGGTCTCGACCGGATCACGGTGGGTCTGGATCACCGTGACATCCGGGAACACCCCGAACACCACGTCGAGCCACTCGAGGTGATGCGGCGACTTGAGCACCCAAAATTCGCCGGGGCGCTGCCACTGGAGCACGCGCATGCAGTCGGCCAGCCACGCGTAGGCCACGGTGGGATCTCGTCGCTCGAGCCAGTCCGCGAAGTCGGGCACGTTGTAGGTCGACTCGGGCACGCCGCTGCGAAACAGGTTCTCGAGGATCAGCACGTCCTCCTCGGGGGCCAGCGCGTCCATTGGGTGGACCGCGAACAGATCGGGGCTCAGCCAGCGCAGGAATTTTTCGGCGGCGCGGGTGCGCTTGACTCGGGGATCTGCGAGCGGGTCCCCACCCGGCTGCTGGCCCGACTCGGGGATCGGCTCGTACGCCTCCCACGCGGCGATCGCCCGAGCGCCCGGCAGCTGGGCCAGGAGCCGCTGCAGCAGGGTCGTCCCGCTGCGGGCCAGCCCACAGACCATGACGGGACGCGCGAGCTCGATCTCTCGCAGCCCGGGTTCGCGGGCGAACAGGTCTCCCGCGCGCAGGTTGTTGGCCAGGGCCCCGGCGAGATGCTGGGCGGTCATGAACCGGCCGACCGGCGACAGCTTCGCGCTCGCGTGCAGCGACTCGATCAACCGCGCCAGCGGCTCTCGAAACGCGTCGCTGGCGAAGCGATCATGGCCGGCGCTGCGGATCGCCGCCGCGACGATCTGGTCTGGATCGAACGGCTTGACCCGCCCCAGCGCGTTGAACAGACGCAGCGCCAGGGGGCGGTAGGGGTTCGCGTAGTCGCGCGAGGTCTCGTGGGGCGCTCGAGCCATGATCGAGTCTGGTTATACGCCGCGACCACCGACCACAGGAGAGATGCTGAGGGGAGCTGCTGGAATCAGGGCTGCTGGCCCGATTGCTCGCCGCTGCCCGGCTGCTTGGCGGCTGGCGTGGGCAGCGGGGTCGAGACGGGGCGCGTGATGTCCCAGACCCCCGAGCCGGAGTTCGAGTGCTCACGAGTGCGTCGCACGGGCGCGTCGAGCTCGACGATTCTCTCGGCGGGGATGACCGACAGCGGCACGCCGAGGTGACGGGCGATGACGCGCCCGGTCATGTGGATCGCAGCGTCAGCGCCGATCATGACGATGCGACGAATCAGGCCACGATGGTCCCACAGCAGCCCCTGCCACGCGAGGCGCGCCCCGCGGTGATAGCCGGTCATATTCGCGACATTGAGCACCAAGTCTCGGGCCTGGCCCTCGAGTAATCGCAACACTTCGTTGGCCGAATTCACCCCGCCCTTGGCGTCCAGGTACCCGCCGAATCGCACGTGGATGTTGCCGTTCACGTCGGTGCTGGTCGTCCACCCCATTGAAAACGTGTACCATGGATTGCGCCAAATTCTGCCGCAATAATTTAGGGTACGAAATGGCGCCATTAGAGGATTCATCCTGTCCTGGCGACCAATTAGTGATCTCATTGCCCACGCTCGAATCTGGGCTGTCTGCCCCGCAATGCCGGCACTTTGCTTGCATCCATTGCGAGCCGATGGCTGCCGCGACGTCCATTGGCCGCACTGCTCTCAGCAACCAGATCGACGAGCTCACGCAGCGCTGGCTGCCGATGATGCTGTGGCGAGTGGGGGTGTCGACCGCTCAGGCCGCGCGCATGCGGGTGGCCGTCGAGGGCGACGGAGGGCTCCGCGATCGGCTGGACTTCGCCCAGGGGGCGGTGATGTTCGCGCCTGCCCAGCCGAGCCAGGGTGACCTGCCGAGCGCCGATGTGGCCCAGTCACTCATCGAGATCATCTCCGAGCTGCGCGCGGCGCTGGCGGAGGCCGACGCCGATCTCGATGGCGCCCAGCGCCGGGTGGATAGCGTGAATCGCCGCTTGATCCGGCTGGTAGTGGGGGCGCCACGCTCGCCCAGGCCGGCCCGCGTCAGTCAACGCTACGAGTTTGGGGCGGGCGAGATCCCGCGGCTCACGCAGGCTAACTGGTGGATGCGGCTGTTCGCGCGCACCTCGGCGCTCGTCAGGTAGGCGTGTGTGGCCGACGCGACTCGCCCCACCGCCGACAAATGACTCGCCCCTTCCCGCCCAGGCGGTCGTTTGCTGTGGGCGGGGGTCGCCCGATGTGCGGAGATCGGCAGCGACTCGCTCGGGTTTCGTCCGCGTCGGGTGGTGGCTTGACGGCATCAGCTAACTCGTTTAACTACTCCGCCCCGCGCCGAGGTAGCTCAGCTGGTTAGAGCGGAGGATTCATAACCCTCAGGTCGGCGGTTCAAGTCCGCCCCCCGGCACTCTCAGCGGCCGCCAGCTCGACCTGGCGGCCGCTCTGTTTTCAGCTACTGGGGGGAAAATTCAGGTAAGTGTCGAGCAGCGTGACGATCAGGGCGCGCTCGTCGAGGCTCGCGTCGGGGGAGGCGAGCTGACCGCGCTGGTGGAGGTCTTGGCGCAGTCGGCTCAGCACGGTGTCGAGGCTCAGGCCCTCGCCGCGCTGCTTGGCGTGGGTGACGTGATCGCGCTCGGCCTCGCTCTGGAAACAGCGTGCTTTCCACGAGAGCGACACGCGGACCTCGTCGCGATGGAGCCGCAGCAGCTCGTTGCCCTGGAACGTGACGAGCCAGCGCTCGTGCTCGGCAGACCAGGCCACGCGGACACCGATCTCGAGCAGGGGTCGCTCGCTTGGATCGCGCCTGGTGATCGGCGCGACGGCGTGAAACACGGTGTCGGTGTCGAGCAGCACGGCGTGGTTGTCGTGGGTTGCGATCTGCCGCCGCGGGCCCGCTGGGCCGTCGGGCCAGTAGCAGAACGCGCCGCCCGCTGCGTGACCGAACCAGCTGACGGCGGTCGCAATCGGCACGCGCTCGTCGGCGAACAGCCCCGAGTGATGCATGACCACCAGCAGCCACTCGGGCACATCATCGCGGCTCAGGCCACGAAACTCGGGCACGTCCGCGTGCGGCCCCAGCTCCTGGCCAGGCAGCATCAGGTTCACGAACACGATCGCCGGCTCGACCACGGGGGCGTCGTAGAGATCGGCCGCGGCCTGGGCCAGCCGCTCGCTGTGCAGGTAGGGCTCGACGCCCGGGACGTCGACCCGCTGGCCATACGCAAAGGTCGCGCGGAAAAAATTTGTCCGATCGGAGATGTCGCGCAGATCGACCGAGCGACCCGAGACGCCTCCGGTGCGCAGGAAATTGCGGAACACATCGTGACGCTGGAGGAACCCGGCGCCGAAGCCCGCGGAGACCTGCCGGCTGATGATCATCTCGTAGCCCGGGTGGGCCTCGAGCGCCGCGCGGACCGTGGCCAGGTCGTGCTCGTCGAGCACGCTGTCGAATTCGAAGCTGCGGGCGGTCACGCCCCATCCTAGCGCGAGTTACTGCTACTCGGGGTCCAGCGTGTTCCCGGGATCTGGGCCCAGGACCTCGGCCAGCTCGGCCTCGGTGCCGCCGGGCCGCTCGTCGAGCAGCGCGAGCCGCTTGGAGAGCTCGATCGAGAGCGCCTCGGCGGTCTCGTCGTCGAGCAGCTCGGCGTGCTGGGCCGCCCGCAAGCCGACCCGCTCGGCGGCGATCAGGCGCTCGAGCGCCTCGGCTGTCTGCGCGCTGAGATCGATGTTGGCGACCAGGTCGCGGGCCTTCTGCTCGGCCTCGCGGGTCAGCGACTCGTAGTAGCCACGCAGGCGGATGGCGACGCCGGCCTCGATCAGCCCGTGGGACTCGAGCTCGGCCAGCTCGTCGAGCGCGTAGCGGCTCATGATCATGGTCGCGCGGGCCCGGTCGTACTCGTGGTGGCGATCCTCGCTCACGAGCAGGCCGAGCTTGCGCAGCAGCGGCGCCATGCTCAGGCCCTGGACGAACAGCGACAGCCCGACCACGCCGAACACCAAGGTCACGAGCATCCCGCGACCGGGGAAGCTGGGCGGCAGCGTCAAGATCAGGACCATCGACAAGCTGCCGCGCAGCCCGCCCCAGACCAGCACGTGGCGCCACGATCGTGGGAGCGGCGTGGTCAGCCGGCTGACCAGGGGGATCGCCGTGTAGACGTAGGTGCCGCGGGCCAAGACCGTGGCGATGAACGCGACGATGATCGCCACCGCGCCGCGCAACAGCTCGACGGGCTCGAGCTCGAGCCCGACGAGCAAGAAGATGAACGAGTTGGCGATGAACGCGGCGAACTCCCAGAAGTCGACGACGGCGATGCGCGTGGCGTGGCTCATGCCGACCCGCGCCCCGTACGAGCCAGCGACGATCCCGGCGAACACGGTCGACAGCACGCCGGAGCAGTGCAGCTGCTCGGCGATCAGGAACGAGCCATAGGCCAGGACCGCAGACAGGGTGGTCTCGATCAGGTGATCGTCGACCTGCCGGGTCAGGACCGAGAACCCGCCACCGAGCGCGACGCCGATCAGGATCCCGCCGCCGCCCATGCGCAGGAAGGTCTGCAAGCTGTAGGCGGTGAGCGACTCGGGCATCTCCGCGCCGTGGGCACCGCCGAGTCCGTAGACCGTCGTGACGATCACGAAGATCACCACCGCCACGCCATCGTTGAGCAGCGACTCGCCCTCGACGATCAAGTACAGGCGCTTGGGCACGCCGAGCTGACGAAACAGCGCGAGCACGGACACCGGATCCGTCGCGGCCAAGACCGACGCGAACAGCAGCGCCTCGCGCCAGCCAAAGTCGGCGACCAAGCCCGTGCGCCCGAGCCCGAAGTAGAGCAGCACGGCCGTCAAGCCGCCGGCCACCAGCACGCCGGGGACCGCGAGCGTGAAGATCGTCCCCAGGTTGCGACGGAACTCGGCGAAGTCGATGTGGAACGCCGCCTCGAACAATAGGGCAGGCAGCAACAACAACAGCAGTAAGTCGGCGTTGAGCTCGACGTCGCTCAAGACCCCGAGATCCAAGAACCCGAGCCCGAGCCCAGCCACGACCAGAGCCAGCGTGTACGGCAGCCGAAACCGGCGCGCGCCCATGCCGACGAACGCGGCCACGAGCAGCAGCACCAACACTTGAACTTCGACGTGATGGATCATGGCGTGCGGGGGCGAGGGTAGCCCCGGTTGGGTGGGCGCTGCACCTCGGTCTGGGCGTGCGGCTGCTCAGTCGGTCGCTGAGCTCGGCGCCAGGAAGACCGCCTGCAGCTGGGGGTCGGCCGGGACCTCGATGAGCGCGGGCCACCACGAGTCCGGGCTGGGCGGCCCGTCGCCAGGCAGCGCGTCAGCGCCCACGAGGGTGACGACCGCCCGCGCCCCCGGTGCCAGCGTGACCTCGAGGGTGGTCGTCGGGAAGCTCTGCCCGGCGAGGCCGACCTCGCCCTGAACATTGACAAACCGCCACGCCGACGAGCTCGAGCGGGCATCGAGCTGAAGTGTCGCGCGGCGCTCGGCGGAGGCGTCGGCCGGCCAGCGCAGCGGCAGCTCGTAGTAGTAGGCGACCGGCGCGGCGCGGCCGGACTCGGGCTGAGTCGCGTGGCGGTGCCGAGGGAGCAGCTGTCGGGCCGCCGGGTTGGCAGGCAGCGGCGTCGCGGGCACGCAGCGATCCTCGCCGCGCTCGAACCGGGTGCAGTAGCGGATCCCCGCGAGGTCCAAGATCGGCTGGTACGGGACCAGGACGATCGTGTGGGATCCGCCCGAGGGCAGGGTGCTCGCGCCGTCGGGCAGCTGGGGGAGATCGTCGTTGCGGAGCTTGGCGATCAGCCACGCTGGCGGCACGGCCGAGTCAGCTGGGGCGGGCGGCGAAACCGCGAGGCCAGCGCGTGCTCGCAGACCGCCGATCACCAGCTCGGCCAGCCGCTGGCCGCGGTCACCGTGGCTCTGGGAGCCGCACCGCGCCCCCCGGACCGCGTGGTGCAGATCCTCGGCGGCGACGCCTCGCTCGCGCAAGAACGTCGCCAGCATGTCGAGATCGGCGTAGGTCCAGCGGTCTCGATCGACAGCCATCCGCTCGAGATATCCGGGCAGCGTGACCGCGAGTACCAGGCCAACGGTCAGCCCGGCCGCGACCACGCGGACCCGCGCCGCGCTGATCCGCGCGAGCGCGGCCGCTCCCAGCCACCCTGCACCCAGCGCGACCGCCGGAAACGCGGGCGCGAGGTAGCGAAGCGGCAGCGCCTCCACGAACCCGGCCGCTGCCGCCAAGGTCCCCGCCAAGATCACGATCGGCAGCCCCAAGGCCAGCGCGATCGGGTCTTGCCCCTGCCGCCAGCGCAGCAGCGAACCGACCGCGACGCTGGCCGCGAGCGCGCCCGCGCACGCGATCCAACCGACGTGCTCCGCGACCGCGAGCGCGTTGGCCTTGGCCGAGGCAGGGGACACCACCATCGTGACCCCGGCCGCGCCCGCGAGCGCGGGCAGCCACACCAGTCGGGCCGCGAGCTCGCGCAGACGGGAGTCGGCGGCGGCAGGCTGCGCGGGTTTGGTGGCCGCCGCCACGATCACCAGCCCCGGCCACAGCGCGAGGCCCGAGAGGTGCACCTCGTACGCGACCCCAGCGAACAGCCCGGCGAGCAGGAGCCACCCCGATCGTCCCGTCACGGCCCCACGAAGCAGGGCGACCTGGGTCAGCGCGGCTGGGAGCGCCATCGCGGCCGGGTTCCACAGGATGTCCCCGGTGCTGGCCAGCTCGGTCAGCTGCAGGCCCAGCAATCCGACGGCCGCCAGCGCGCCCGCCAGCGCACCATCGCGCGCCCCGAGCAGCCGACGACCTGCCTCGAAGGTCACGGCGACCGCGACCGCGGACAGCACGATCAGCACCGTCTGCACGCTGGTGATCGTGAGCCCGAGGCTCAGCAGCAGGCCCAAGAGGCGAGGGAACAAAGTCCCGTGCTCGAAGCCGCCGAACGAGGCGGTCGCCCCGTGCAGACAGGGATCGCCAGCCGCACACGCCAGCCCCATCCCGATGTCGTTCAGCGCGTCGTCATCGAGGGGCGAGGGCGCGGCGAAGGTCAGGCGCAGCCCGACCACGGCGACCGTCACCAGCAGCAGGACGCCGACGGTGGCGGGCCACCGGTTCGTCCCCGGGCTCGCGACCTGGTGAGCCGCGCCCCGAACGCCCGGAACCAGGGAGCCGAGCGCGGCCACCAGCCACGCCGCGATCAGACCCCAGCCGAGCGATCGAACCCGAGCGGGCGCTTCGAGGGCCGGGCTCGCGGCGGCCGGCTGGGCCTGCGCGGGCGCTGCAAACAACTGTTCGGGGCCAGGCCCGTCGGCGCGCAGCCAGGCCGTGACCGCCTGCAACAACTCCGGCGTCACCTGGCCACCGGGGGCCGCCTGCACGGCGAGCGCCTCGGTACCGAACTCGGTGCCGTGCTCGGGCCGCCTCCGGGTCAGCTCGACGACCATGCCTGGCTGGGCTGGCTGGCCCGGCTCGGCGAAGCTGTAGCGCACGAACTGAGCGTGGTGCTCGACGATCTGCCCTCGCCAGCGCCCCACGGTCACCTCGTCCGGGTCGGCCGACGCCGCGGTCTCGGGCGCCCGCTCAGCGCTGCGATTTGGCGTCCCGCAGCCAACGCTGGCCCCCAACAGCGAGACCAGACCGACGCGACGGACCAGGCGAGCCATGCGGACGGCGGGGCGCAACGTCACGACCGTAGCGCCTGGCGATCGACCGTCCAAGTCGCTCGATCTCGATTTGTGGTGGTACGCTCGCAGCCGCCGCGATCGACCATGGGCCTGGGCTTGCTCCTCACGATGTTGCTGGGTGGCGCGCTCGATCCCGACCTGCTTCGCCCGGCAGACGCGATCCCAGGTCAGGTGCCCGCGGCCGCGGTGATCCTCAGCGAGCCGCCCGACGCTCGTCGGTTGCGGGCCGACTTCGAGACCCCTCCGCGCGTGCTCTTGGTGTTCACGCAGGACTGGCCAGGTCCGATCGGGCGGATCGCCGAGCAGGTGCTCGCCAGCGGCAGCGGGCTGAGCTTGCTCGCCGACGTCGCCAGCTCGCCGGCCGCGTACGCGGGCTTCGTTAACGAGCTCACCTCGCGCTCAGGCGGCCGGTTGGAGGTTCACACGGATCGAGTCGACACGCCCTGGGTCCGCGACTGGGGACCGCTGCAGCTGCGCCGTGACGAGCAGAGCTTAGCCTCGCTCTGGCTCGACCCCGACCACCCCAGCGACGGACGCGAGCACGACGACGCCGCGCCCCGGTGGCTGGCGACGCACCACCGCGTCGAGCTCACGGCGCTGCCGTGGGCGCTCGATGGCGGCGCGTTCATCAGCGACGGCGGAGGTCTGTGCGTGCTCAGCCTCGAGTACCTCGAGCTGCGCGGGATCACGCCGGGCGGCGACCCTGTCGGTGGGGCGGCGCTCGGCCAGCTGCTCGGCCAGCTGGGCTGCCGGGCGACCGCGCTGGTGCCCACCTTGCTCGCCGAGCACACCAAGCACGTCGACATGATCGCCCAGTTCGTCGGGCCGAGCCGCCTGATGATCGCCAGCATCGAGGACGAGCTCGGGGGCCGCAGCGAGGACGCGCTGCGGCTGGCGGCGGCGGAGCTGGGGATCCGTCGAGCCGCGAGCGCGCTCGGGCGCTCGCTCGAGATCATCGAGGTCCCGACACCGCCGAGCGAGGCCGGCCGCAACCCTCGCACCCACGTCAACGGCCTGCGCCTGGCCGATCGCTACTTGATGCCGAGCTACCCCGAGCTCAGCCAGGCGCTGCAGCGTCGCGCCCGAGCGGCCGTGCAGCGGGCCGTGGGCGAGATCCCGGTCGTGACGATCGACGTCAGCGAGATGATCACCGCGGGTGGGGCGATTCACTGCGCCGCGCTGGGGCTGTTCTCGCCGTGAGTGAGAAACTCGACCGCCCGGGCCAGCACGTCGCGGCGCCACTGCAAGGTCGAGTGCACCCCGCCGACGAACTCGGGCTCGAGGCCGGGGAGCGGCGTCTCGTGGAGCGCCACCACGCCGTCGTCGTCGCCGCTCAGCGCGGGGTTGTAGCCGTGGCCGTCGCCGGTCCCCCCGACCAAGATCAGGGTCTCGCAGCTGGGCGGCGGCGGCGGTAGCTGGGCGACCCGCGGCGGCTGCAGCTCGTCGGCGGCGAGCCCGTAGAGCCAGTGGAACGGGGCGAAGCCGTGGTTGCGGACCGCGAGCTCGGCGCCCTGATTGGGCGGCGCGAGCATCACCAGGCGCTGGCGCGGAGCCAGCTCGAGCAGGCTAGGTCGGGCCAGCAGCGCCCGCGCGACCAACCCACCCATGCTGTGCGTGAGCAGCCCGAGCAGCTCGCACGGCTCGCGGTCGGCGAGCCACGCACGGATCTCCAGCTCGAGCTGCTCGGCGTGGCCCTCGAGCGACTGGCGGCGGGTCGCGTAGCCAAAGCTGCGGGCGTCGAACCCGTGGCGCGCGAGGAACCGCGCGGTCGGTCGCATGCCCAGCGGCGAACGCAGCGCGCCGTGGAGCAGCACGACCGGGACTCGCCTGGGCATCGCGAGGTCAGTCGGGCTTGGCGTCCTCGCCCTTGGGCTTGGCGTCCTCGCCCGACTTGGAGCTGGTGGCGCCCGACTTCTTGGCGGACTTTTTCTTGCCCGACTTTTTCTTGCCTGACTTTTTCTTGCCCGACTTCGCTGCGTCTTCGGCTCCGGGGGTCCACGGACCGCCGGTCCACTGGATCACGGACGCGGGCGCCTCGGCGAGCTTGGTGCGCCGCATGATGTGCACGCCGATCACGACCGCGATCACGACGACCCCGGTCAGGTGCCCGAGCGTCACCGGGCCCGCGAGCTCGGGGGTGACGTCGTAGCGGAACGGATCCTCGATCAGGTAGCGGATGGCCGCGTAGTAGCCCATCGCAAACAGGGCGACCTGACCCGAGTACTGGCGGCGGGCCCGAATCAACAGGCTCAGGCCAACGCCGAGCGCGGCAGCGCCCGCCGCGTAGAGCTGCGAGGGGTGGACCGTCAGCGATCGGTCGAGGCCGATGCGGAGCCCGGTGAGCTCGCGTCGCTGGACGTCGTAGACTGGCGAGTCGGCCGGGAATTGCACGGCCAAGAAGAAGTCCGGATCGACGTAGGCGCCGAAGTCTGCCCCGGCCAAGAACGCGCCCAGCCGCTCGAGCACGACCCCGAGCAAGAACGCTGGCGCGGCGCAGTCGAGCCAGGCCCACGGCGGGATCTTCTTGTTCTGGCAGTACACCCCGGCGACGATCAGCCCGGTCAGCACGCCACCAAACCCCGACAGCCCGCCGGCCTGCAGCTGGATCAGCGAGACCAGCCCGTCGAACTGCTCGCGGTTGGAGAACAGCCACATCGCGCGCCCGGCCAGCAGCCCGGCCCCGACCGCGATCACGTAGCCGGTGCCAAGTTGATCCGCGGGGAGCTTGTCAGCGCGGGCGAACGCGAGGCTCATGATCCAACCAAGGATCAAGGCAACAGCGATGAGAAATCCGTACGCGTGGATCGGCGTCTCGCCGAGAGAGAACAGAACAGGATGCATGGTCAGCAGTAGGGGAGAGCGACCGCGCCTACCGCGGCCGAACGTCCGCGGACACTATCTGGTTTGGGGGCTCACAGCCATGGCTGTGAGACCCAAAAAGCTGTCGACCGGCGGCCTCGCGCCGGGGGCCTCAGTCGTCCGTCTCAGCCGTCTGCGTAGACAGCTTCCTCTTTTTCCTGGGCTTCCTTGCACTGGATGCACAAGGGCGCCTCCGGGCGGGCTTCGAGGCGCTTGGTGGAGATCGGCTCCTCGCACTCCTCGCAGATCCCGTAGGAGCTGTCTTCGATCTTGCGCATCGCGATCTCGATCTTGTTCATGAGGTGCCGCTCGCGGCCCCGCAGACGAAACGAGAACGCTTGCATGTACTCGCTGGACGCCTGATCGACCTCGTCGAAGCGGTCGTCGGGCGACAGGATCATCTCGTTCGACAAGGTCTCGTGGGCCTGCTCGAGAAGCCGTCGGCGCTTGTCGTTGAGCAGCGATTTGAAGTTGTCTAGCTGCTTTTGACTCAAGTGTGAGGACGTCACTGACTCACCGTCCTTTCGGCTGGCTCCATCGAATCCACACGATCCGTGGGGGCGGGAGCGTATCGACAAGCGCCGGCAGGGACAAGCAAAAATACGCCGGCGCCGCTGTGGTCGGGGTTTGGATGGCCTGTCGTTCGTTCGTGCATGGGCAGTGTTTCAGCCAAGGAAACGGAAAGTCGGGAGGGCGTGCGTACCGCGGTCTGAACCGACCCAGGCCGGAGATCGCACAGATCTCGCCCGACTGGACCAAGAGGGGATGGTCTGAGCTGCTCACTCACTTCGGATTGTTCGAGCAACCCGCGGGCCTGGCAAGCTCGGACGCTCGCTCACCCCACATGGATCGCCGTGAGGACACATGACGCGAGGCGGTTGACTGTGATCCCACCTTATCCTACCGTTTCGCCGCTTCCTCCAGAGAGAATTCAAACGGATGGCCACCTCCGACAAGCGCAAGCAGAGCCTCTACTTCCCCGAAGATATGCTGAAAGAGATTCAGCACGAGGCGACCCGTCAGGACCGCTCCCTATCTTGGATCGTCCAGAAGGCGTGGAAGCTGGCCCGTCGCGAAATCACCAAGTTCCCGAGTGTCAACGACATCGAGGACGACATGGAGGATGATCACCGCGGCAAGTCCGAGTGATCTCGCGCGGGTGGTGGCTCAGGCCAGGGGCGCTCGCAGGTGGCGCCCCTTCCCGCTGTAGTGATGTTTCGACCAGCTCCGTGCCCACGCGGGTGAGCTGGTCGTCGTGTTCCTGGTGAGCATGTCGGACCGTCAGCACTGGGTCAGGCACTGGGTCCGTCGTGACGACGGCGCGCGACTTCACGTCCGCAGCCTCGGGAGCCCGAGTCAGCGTCCGGCGCTGTTGATCCTCGACGGCATTGGTTGCGCGGGGTGGGCATTTCGCAAGCTCGGCCCGCACCTCGCTGGTAGCCCCGAGTCGGGCGGGCGCCAGGTCGTGCTGATGCACTACCGCGGCCACGGAAAATCGCCGAGCCCGCCGCGACCGTGGCAGCTCGGCATGCACACCCTGGCCGACGACGCGGCCGCGGTCTGCGACGCCCTGGGGCTCGAGCGCGTGGTCGCGCTGGGCTTCTCCATGGGGTTTCAGGTCGCGCTCGAGTTCTATCGGCGCCACCGCGCCCGCACGGCGGCGTTGATCTCGCTCGCGGGTCCGCCGGGGCAGCCGCTCGCGTCGTTCCGAGGCACCGACGCGTTCTCGTTCGTGCTGCCGCTGGTCGTCGGGGTCACGCGTCTGGCTCGACAGATGACCCGGCGCGTGTGGGCGTCGGTCCTGCCCAGCCAGCGTGCGATCGATTTTGCGCTGCGCTACGAGGTCAACCGCGAGCGGATCGACAGCCGCGACTTCGAGCTGTACCTGCGCCAGATGGCCGACATGAACCCCGAGCTGTTCGCGGCCATGCTCGAGCAGGCCCAGCGCCACACCGCCGAAGACATCCTCGGCAAGATCCGCGTGCCGACCATGGTCGTCGCTGGCGCCCGCGATGAATTCGTCCCGGTCCAACGCCTGCGCGCGATGGCCTTCGCGATCCCCGGCGCGCGCTGGGAGCTCATCGACGAGGCCACCCACGCGCTGCCCGCCGAGTACCCCGACGAGCTCGCGCTGCGAATCACCAGGTTTCTCGAAGAGCTCCCGGACGCCGCCGCGTAGGGCCCTGGCATACCTACGAATTCTGGCGCTAACACACGTCTAGGGGCCCTTGGACCGCGCGCGGCACCGTGGTAAGGCGCACGAGAGGACATCGCTGGGGTCGCTCGCCGCGGAGCTGACCGGAGCTGACCCATGGCGATGTGTGAACAGGTGAACATGTCACGAGAAGTCGTCATCGTTAGCGCCGCTCGGACCCCGATCGGTAGTTTCCAAGGTGCCCTCGCTGCGGTCCCTGCGACCGGGCTCGGCGCGATTGCAATCAAGGCCGCGCTCGAGCGCGCCGGGGTCTCGGGCGCCGACGTCGACGAGGTCCTGATGGGCATGGTGTTGCCCGCCGGAACCGGGCAGGCGCCCGCGCGCCAGGCCAGCAAGGGCGCGGGGATCCCCGACTCGGTCGGCGCGCTGACGATCAACAAAGTGTGTGGTTCCGGGCTCAAGGCCGTGATGCTGGCCGCGCAAGCGATCCGCTCGGGAGACGGCGAGATCTTCGTCGCGGGCGGGATGGAGTCGATGTCGAACGCGCCCTACCTGCTGCCCGGGGCCCGCGACGGCTACCGCCTGTTCAACAAGTCGGTCGTCGACGGCATGGTCCACGACGGCCTGTGGGATCCCTACAACGACTATCACATGGGCAACGCGGGCGATCTATGCGCGCGCGAGTGTGGGATCAGCCGCGAGCGCCAGGACGAGTTCGCCGCCCACAGCTACCGCCTGGCTCAGAACGCGGTGACCGAGGGCCTGTTCGCCAACGAGGTCGTGCCGGTCCCGGTCCCGCAGCGCAAGGGCGACCCGATCCTCGTCGACAAGGACGAAGAGCCGTTCCGCGGCAACATCGAGAAGCTGCCCTCGCTGCGGGCCGCGTTCTCCAAGGACGGCACCGTCACCGCTGGCAACGCGCCCTCGATCAACGACGGCGCCGCCGCGCTGGTCGTGATGTCGCGCGAGCAAGCCGACGCCCGGGGCCTTAAACCACTGGCCACGATCAAGGGCTACGCCGGCTACGCGCAGGCGCCCGAGCACTTCACCACCGCCCCCGCGGGCGCGATGCAGGCGCTGCTCGACAAGACCGGCACCAGCGTCGGCGACGTCGATCTGTGGGAGATCAACGAGGCGTTCGCGGTCGTGGCCCTGGCCAACCAGGACAAGCTCGGGATCGCCAGCGATCGCATCAACGTGCGCGGCGGGGCCGTGGCGCTCGGGCACCCGATCGGCTGCTCGGGCGCGCGCGTGCTCGTGACCTTGCTGTACGCGCTCGAGTCCCTCGACAAGCGGCGCGGCGTCGCGTCGCTGTGCCTTGGCGGCGGTGAAGCCGTCGCGCTCATGGTCGAGCGCTAACAGGAAATCATCAGCATGATCGACATCAACACCATCGGAGTCCTCGGCGCTGGTCAGATGGGCGGCGGCATCGCCCAGATCGCCGCGCAGGCCGGCTATGACGTGCTGCTCGCCGACGTCGACCTCGCCCACGCGCAGGCCGGCAAGGGCCGCATCGACAAATTCATGAGCCGCGCCGTCGACAAGGGCAAGCTCAGCGCGCAAGACCGGCAGGCCGCGCTCGATCGCATCACCTGCGTGGGCGCGATCGAAGATCTCGGCCCGGTCCAGTTTGCGATCGAGGCCGCGACCGAGAACATCGAGCTCAAGAAGCGGCTGTTTCGCAGCCTCGATCGCGCGCTCAACAAGCAGGCGATCCTCGCGACCAACACCTCGTCGATCTCGATCACCTTGCTCGGCGCCGAGACCCATCGGCCCGCCAGCGTGGTCGGCATGCACTTCATGAACCCGGTGCCGGTCATGAAGCTCGTCGAGCTGATCCGCGGACTGCCCACCGACGACGCCACCTACGAGGCGACCAAGGCGCTGGCCGAGCGGCTGGGCAAGACGGTGATCACCTCCAAGGACTCGCCGGGCTTCATCGTCAACCGGATCCTGATCCCGCTGATCAACGAGGCCTGCTTCGCCCTGCAAGAGGGGCTGGGCACCGCCGAAGACATCGACACGGGCGCCAAGCTCGGGCTCAACCACCCGATGGGGCCGCTCGAGCTCGCCGATCTGATCGGCCTCGACACCTGCCTGGCGATCGCCGACGTGCTGCTGCACGAGCTGGGCGACACCAAGTATCGGGCCGCCAACGTGCTGCGCATGCACGTGGCGGCCGGCTGGCTCGGGCGCAAGACCGGGCGCGGCTTCTACGACTACAAGCAACGCTGATCGTCATGAGCTACGAAACCCTCGAGATCGAAGACCGCGACGCCGCACGGATCGTCCGGATCAACCGGCCCAAGGCCCTCAACGCGCTCAATCAGGCGGTCGTCGCCGAGCTCAGCCGCGTGCTCGAGGCCCTGACCGAGCAGGTCCAGGCCGGCGACTTCAGCGTGCGTGGCCTGATCCTGACCGGCGCGGGCGACAAGGCGTTCGTGGCCGGGGCCGACATCGCGGCCATGCGCGAGATGGATCCCGACCAGGCCATGCGCTTCGCCAGCCAGGGCCACGCCGTGGGCGAGATGCTCGCCAACCTGCCGATCCCCGCGATCGCGGCGGTCAACGGGTTCGCGCTTGGTGGCGGCTGCGAGCTGGCGATGGCCTGTGACTTCATCATCGCCAGCGAGAAGGCCAAGTTCGGCCAGCCCGAGGTCAAGCTCGCGGTGATCCCCGGGTTTGGCGGGACCCAGCGGCTGACCCGTCGGGTCGGCCTGGCCCGGGCGATCGAGCTGTGCGTCACCGGTGAGATGATCCGCGCCGACGAAGCGCTGCGGATCGGCCTCGCCAATCGCGTGGTCGCGCCCGAGCAGCTGCTCGACACCTGCCTGGGCATCGTCGCCGCGGTCGCCAAGATGGGTCCGCTGGCGATCGCCGCGGCCAAGCGGGTGCTGCACCAGGGCGCCGAGCTGCCGCTCGAGGCCGCCAACCAGCTCGAGATCGAGGCGTTCGCGGGCCTGTTCGCCAGCGCGGATCAACGCGAGGGCATGCAGGCGTTCCTCGACAAGCGCGAGCCCACGTTCACGGGCAAGTAACACCAGATCACCGGACCACTGGATCACTGGATCAGAGAAGGGGAGCACAGCTTGAATTTCGAACTGACCGAAGATCACGAGGCAATTCGCCGGACCGCCCACGAGTTCGCGGCCCGCAGCGTGGCCCCGATCGCCGCCGAGATCGACAAGCACGCCCGCTACCCCAAAGAGCTCGTCGACGAGATGGGGGAGCTGGGTCTGCTCGGGATCGAGGTCGAGCCCGAGTGGGATGGCGCTGGCCTCGATCCGATCTCCTACGTGATCGCCATGGAAGAGATCAGCGCCGCGTGTGCCTCGACCGGCGTGATCATGTCGGTCAACAACTCGCTGGTCTGCGACCCGCTGCGCAAGTGGGCCAACGACGCCCAAAAAGACAAGTGGCTGCGCCCGCTCGCGACCGGCGAGAAGCTGGGTTGCTTCATGCTCAGCGAGCCCGAGGCCGGGTCCGACGCCGCCGCCCAGACCACGGTCGCCGAGCCCAAGGGCGACGGCTTCGTGATCAACGGGGTCAAGAACTGGATCACCAACGGCCCCCAAGCCGACGTCGGGATCCTGATGTGCATGACCGACCGCGAGCAGGGCCACCGCGGGATCTCGAGCTTCGTCATCGACATGAACGCCGAGGGGGTCACGCGCGGGCCCAAGGACGACAAGCTGGGGATCCGCGCCAGCCACTCGTGTCAGATCTTCTTCACCGATCACCACGTCAGCGGCGATCAGCTGCTCGGCAAGGTCGGCGACGGGTTCAAGGTCGCAATGAGCACGCTCGACTGCGGCCGGATCGGCATCGCTGCGCAGGCACTCGGGATCGCCCGCGGGGCGTTCGAGGCGGCGACCCGCTACGCGACCGAGCGCAAGACCTTCGGCAAGGCGATCGCCAACCATCAGGCGATCAGCTTCATGATCGCCGACATGGCCACCGAGATCGACGCGGCCCGGCTGCTCACCTATCGGGCCGCGGCGCTCAAGGCCGCCGGCAAGCGCCACACCACCGAGTCCGCCATGGCCAAGCTCATGGCCTCGGAGGTCGCCAACAAGGTCGCCAAGAACGCCGTGCAGATCTTCGGTGGCAACGGCTACGTGACCGAGTATCCAGCGGAGCGCCACTACCGCGACGCCAAGATTACCGAGATCTACGAGGGTACGAGCGAGATTCAGCGTGTGGTGATAGCCTCCAACATCATCAGGGCGATGTCTCAATAGCAACGGCTAGCCATGAGGAGCGACAAATGACGATGAGCTACAGCAAACTGATCACCCTGCTCGGCCTACTCGTTGGCGTCACCGCCACGGTCGGGTGCAAGCCGAAGGTCGCCAGCAACCAGGATCTGCTCAACGCCTACGGCGGCGAGAAGTACACCGAGGACATGGTTGCGACGGACTACGAGGTCACCGAGAACCAGGGTGACTCGATCGACCCGCGCACCCAGGCCGCGATCCAAGACACGATCAGCACGGTCTACGTGTCGGACTTCGAGAAGTGCGTCGAGAAGGAGATGGACCGGCTCGAGAACCGCTGGGTCGCCGGGACCTTCGCCATCGAGTTCACGATCGAGACCTCCGGCATGGTCAGCGCGGCCACCTTGCTGCAAGAGGACATCGAAGAGCGCCGCACGCTCAACGCCAAGGGCGAGTTCGTGACCTCCGGTGGGGCCGCCCCGCGCAAGGCCGAGAACTTCGGCTCCTGCATCACGGCGCTGGTCTACAAGTGGGAGTTCGACCCGCCGCCCGAGGTGACCTACACGCACACCTACAACGGGCAAGTCGGCGAAGCCTGGTAGCTCGAGCTCGCATGGACTTCACGCCCAGCGAAACCCAAGACATGATCCGCAGCACCGCTCGGCAGTTCGCCGCGCGGTCGCTCGAGCCCAGCGCGGCCGCCCTCGATCGGGACCATCGGTTCCCGCGCGAGACCCTGGCCGAGGCTGCAGAGCTGGGGCTGCTCGGCATCAACGTCCCGGCCGAGTACGGCGGCGTAGAAGCTGGCGCGGTCGCCTACTCGCTCGCCGTCACCGAGCTCGCGCGCGCGTGCGCGGCCACGACCGTGGCGATCTGCGTGTCCAACATGGTCGCCGAGGTCATCTGCGCGTTCGGCAACGAAGCGCAGCGCGACGAGCACGTGACCAAGCTGTGCAGCGGCGAGTACGTCGTCGGTGGGTTCGCGCTGTCCGAGTCGGGAGCCGGCAGCGATCCCGGCGGCATGACCACCCGGGCCCGCAAGACCGACAAGGGCTGGGTGATTGACGGCTCCAAGCTGTGGATCACCAGCGGCACCGACGCGGGCTTGTTCGTGGTCTGGGCCCGAACCAGCGACGCACCCGGGGCCCGCGGGGTGTCGTGCTTTTTGGTCCGCGGCGACGCGCCCGGGCTCACCGCGGGGAAGCCCGAGGAGAAGCTGGGTCAGCGCGGCAGCCCGACCACGGCGCTCGAGTTCGAGGGCGTCGAGGTCGGCGACGACGCGCTGCTCGGCGAGCTCGAGCGAGGGTTCCCGGTCGCCATGATGGCGCTCGACGGCGGCCGCGTCGGCATCGCCAGCCTCGCGCTCGGCGTCGGCCTGGCCGCCAGCGAGTTCGCCAACCGCTACGCGCTCGAGCGCCAGCAGTTTGGCCAGTCGATCACCAACTTCCAGGCGATCCAGTGGATGATCGCCGACAGCGCGACCGAGCTCGAGGCCGCCCGCCTGCTCACCCTGCGGGCGGCGTGGCTCAAGCAGTCGGGCAAGCCGTTCACGCGCGAGGCATCCATGGCCAAGCTGTGGGCCTCGGAGCGGGCGTTCACCGCCTGCAACCGGGCCCTGCAGATGCTGGGCGGGTATGGGTACACGCAAGACTTCCCGGTCGAGCGCTACCTGAGGGACGTGCGTGTCACGATGATCTACGAGGGCACCAGCGAGATCCAGCGCGTGGTCATCGGCCGCGACGTGGTCCGGCAGTTCTCGAGCTAGTTGAGCGCTTCGAGGTCCGGGCGCGGAGGGGGTGTGCCGATGGTCCACCGCACACAACCTCGAGCTGGCCCAATCGTCGGGCTTAGCGTCCGCAGGCGACGTTGCGGCGCTGCAGCTCGGCCGCCTGCTCGTCGCCGGCCATGACGGCCTCGTGGCCGAGCCAGCGAAACATCGCCGTAGCGATGCCGGTCTCGCCGCGCTCGTCCCACAGCCACACGGCCAGGTTGCACAGCGGATCGTGGATCTGCGAGAAGGCGATGCGCACCAGCTCGGGCCCGCCGAGCTCACAGACCCGCTCGTAGTGCTCGCGCAGCGCCAAGAACTCGCGTAGCTCGTCGAGCGGCGCGAGCTGGCGGCGCGCCCGAACCCGGGCCTCGAGGCCCTCGGACATGATCGCCAGCTCGTCGAGCAGCGCGTGGCGGAGCTCGCGGGCGACCCGTCGCAGGGTCTTGGAGTGGACCTCGAGTTCGGCGAGGGGCACGGCGCCCGCGCGGGCGAGCGCCGAGAGATCGGCTTCGACCTGGCGACCGAGCCGCTCGAGCACCAGATCTGGATCGCCCGCGCGCAGGGCCAGCGCTCGACGAGCGGTCTGACTGCGCACGCCGGGATCGGACAGCATGTGATCCCAGCCGCGACCGAGCTGCTGAAGCTCGGTGGTTGGGATCCGGCCGCAGGCGATCGCCCCGCTGTGGGCGGCGAGCAGCGCTGGGCCCTCGAGGGTGATCGCTGGCGCGGTGCTGGGCCGGCGAACCTCGGGGACAGCCTGGACCGGCGGCTCGAGCAGGGCGCGCCAGACCAGCGCGAAGGTGCGCACCCGCGAGGGGGCGAGGAGCCACCGCACCACCAAGACGAAGTTGCCGGGCACCGGGGGGTAGCCGATCAGCCGGGCCGCGACATCGCCGAGCAGCTTGGACGCGCGCGAGCGACGGTGGGGCGATCGCCCGCGCAGCTCGACGTCGGCCCAGGCCCCGCGCGAGGCCGCGTCGGCGACCAGCCACTCGTTGGCGAGGTAGCGGGTCAGCGGTGGCCGATGATCATCATCGAAGTCGGCGACGATCTGCATGAGTCGGCGCGCGGCCGCGTGGTCACCGACCGCGTCGGCCAGCAGCGCGCTGCCGAGCACCCCGGGGGCCCCGAGCGGCTCGATCTCGTCGCGCCGGGCCGAGAGCCACACGATCGCCGAGGGGCTTGGGTGCCGCTGTCGCAGCACCGCCCACGCGCCCGCGACCAGCTGACCCCCGCTGACGTCGCCGCGCCAGACCCAGCCCGACAGCTGCGCCATGTTGTACGCAGCCCGCCACCAGCCCAGCGGGATCAACACCAGGCGGGTCAGCGGCCACGGGAACAACAGCACGAGCACGGCCGCGAACGGGATCACGTTGATCAGGTGGCCGCGCCCGATCGAGAGCGCGAACAGGGCCGCGACGAAGCTCAGGATCAGCGAGAGCACCACCGACCACAGCCCCCGCGCCCACTGCTTGGGCGGCAGGTGAGGGGACACGCCCACGTGCTCCCAGCGGTGCAAGAGCGTGGGCAGCAAGATCGCAATGGTCGTGAACGCGAGCGGAAACATCGGCATGGAGTCGTGACCTCAGCTGCGCCAACCGAGCGCGGAGTGGGCCGCGCTGAACCCAAGGACGTCGTCAGACAGGTGGGCCGCCCCGCCGGGGCCAGCTGTCCAGGGGCGCGCCAGCACCCACAGCTCGTGGAACAGGCGGCGCTGGGGATCTCGCAGCTCGGCCATCGCCTCGCGGATCTTCGCGGCGTCGCGGCGCCCAGATCCGAACGGGGTGGGGTAGGTCGGACCGCCGGCGAGATCCAGCTCGATCATGGCCAACAGCTTCTGGCCGGCTCGCTCGACCTCGGCCCGGGTGCAATCGGGAGCGAGCTCGAGCACATAAAAGGGGTTGTCGACCAGTCGCGCCTGCAGCTCGGGTTGTCGCTCGGCCCGAAACTCTGGTTCGTTGCTCACCGCGACCTCCCGCGGCAGGGGCCGGTTCGACGAGGGGGAGCGGACGAGCCAGATCGGGGTCGCGGTCGGGTGATCATTGGGGCGAGAACTCCCTGACGTGTTGGCCCCAGAAAAGTTCCCGTAAATCTGGGAACCTGCGAACTTCGGGAATTCGGACCAGAACGTTGTTCGGCGGTGTTCCGTGACGTGCGCAAACGACATACATCGAGCTCGGGTCCAGACCGATCTCGGCCTGGGCACAAAAACGGGTGACACTCTCGCCGCGCCGCGGTGTTTCGAGCCGTGGACGCCTGAGGCTCATGGCCATCGACGTCGAAGACGCCTACCGCCGCTACGGGCCCATGGTCCTCCGCCGCTGCCGAACGATGCTCCGCGACGAGCAACAGGCTACCGATGCCATGCAGGACGTGTTCGTACAGATCCTTCGCAACAACGACCGGCTCGAAGACCGGGGCATGTCGAGCTTGTTGTATCGGGTCGCCACCAACGTGTGCCTCAACCGGATCCGCAGCACCCGACGCCGACCCGAGGACGCGCAGTCGGATCTGCTCGAGCGGATCGCCGAGGCTGGCGGCGACGAGGCCAGGACCCACGCCCGCGCGATGCTCGATCGCGTGCTCGGCCGCGAGCCGATCTCGACCACGACGATCGCGGTGCTGCACCTGCACGACGGCATGACGCTGCAAGAGGTGGCCGACGCGGTCGGCCTGTCGGTCTCGGGCGTGCGCAAGCGGCTGCGCAAGCTCAAGGCCAGCCTCCACGAGCTCGAGGGCCTCGACACCAGCGCGGACACGGAGGGGAGCGCGTGACCGAACCAAACGACACGCCCCGCAAGGTCCCGCCGCTGCTGCTCGAGCAGCTCGCGCTTGGTGAGCTCGATCCCGATCAGGCCAGGCGGGTCGAGGCCGAGCTCGCGCGGACCGGCGTCGACGCTGGCGAGGCGCTGGCCCGGATCGAGGCTTCGAACGCCGAGATCTTGGCGGACTACCCCGCGCCGAAGCTGGCGGCCGACATTCAGCGACGGCTCGAGCGAGGGCGCGAGCCCAAGCGGGCCTGGATCCCCTGGGTGCTCGCGCCGACGCTGGTCGCGGCCGCGGCCGTGGCTTGGATCGTGGTCCGCCCGCCGCCCACCACGATCGCCGTGCACGACACCCACGGCGCGCTCACGGGCGACGGCGATCCAGAGGTCACCCGGATCAAGGGGGCCGTCGACGCGCACCTGGTCATCGACCGGCGCACCGGGTCCGGCCACGAGCGCCTCGCCGAGGGCGAGACCGCGCGCGAGGGTGACCTGCTGCAGCTCAGCTACGTGGCCGCCGGGCAGCGCGAAGGGGTGATCCTCTCGATCGATGGGGCGGGGGCGGTGACCTTGCATCATCCGAGCGAGGCCAGCGATCCGCCCACGCTCACCGACGGTGAAGAAGTCCCGCTCACCCACGCCTACGAGCTCGACGACGCGCCCAGCTTCGAGCGCTTCGTGTTCGTGACCCGCGACGGCGCGTCGCCGTCGGTCGCCGAGGTGCTCGCGGCGGCCGAGCAGCTGGCCAGCGATCCAAGCACGGCGCGCACCGAGCCGCTCGCGCTGGCGGGCGAGGGCTGGCAGCAGCACTCGTTGGTCCTGCGCAAGCCGCCCGCCGCGGTCGAGGGGGCACCGCCGAGCCCAACGCCAGCGGGGGAGGGCCTGTGAAGCGCGCCTTCGAGCGACTGTTGCTGGCCCTGATCACCGTGGTCGGGAGCTGGGTGCTAGGCCTCGACCCAGCGCAGGCCGCCGATCCCACCTCCAGCACGGTGCGTCGGTTCGCGCTGCTCGTCGGCGCCAACGATGGCGGCGGGGATCGGGATCTGCTGCGCTACGCGAGCACCGACGCCGCGATGCTCAGCAAGGCGTTGATCGAGCTGGGCGGGCTCGACAAGGCTGATCGCGTGGTCCTGGACAACCCCGATCCGGCCGCGCTCGAGCAGGGCTTCAAGGACATCAGCGCGAAGATCCGCGCCGCCCAGAAGTCCGGCGAGCGGGTCCAGTTCGTGTTCTACTACTCGGGCCACAGCGACGAGGCCGGGCTGCTGCTCACGGGCGTCCACGTCGACTACAAGCGCCTGCGCGCCCTGATCGACAAGGTCCCCGCCGACGTCCGGATCGGGATCCTCGACTCATGCTCGAGCGGCGCGTTCACGCGGTTCAAGGGCGGCAAGAAGCAGGCGCCGTTCCTGGTCGGGGCGTCGGCCGAGGTCGAGGGCCACGCCTACCTGACGTCGAGCTCGGCCGACGAGGCCGCGCAGGAGAGCGACCGGATCGGAGGCTCGTTCTTCACCCACTTCCTGGTCACCGGTCTGCGCGGGGCGGCCGACTTCGACGGTGATCGGCGGGTGACCCTGAACGAGGCCTACCGGTTCGCGTTCGACGAGACCCTGGCCCGGACCGAGACCACGACCGGCGGCCCGCAGCACGCGGCCTACGACATCAAGCTGGCGGGGACCGGCGATCTGGTCATGACGGATCTGCGCAAGACCTCGGCCAAGCTCGAGATCGCGGGCGGGGTGGCGGGGCGCATCTACGTGCGCGATCGCAGGGGCAACCTGGTCGCCGAGCTGTTCAAGCCCAAGGGCGCGGGCGCGGTGACGCTGGCGCTCGAGCCAGGCAACTACGCGATCACGATCGACGACGGTCACAATCTGCATCGCGCCGAGGTCCAAGTCCGCAGCGGCAAGACCGAGACGCTCGAGATCGCGGGGCTCGTGGGCATCCCGCTCGAGGGCACGCGGCTGCGCGGGGACCCGGTCCCAGACGCGAGTGAGCGGCCCCCGGCGCCGGTCGGCGGCTACGCGCAGGTGCCCTTCAACATTGGGGTGAGCCCGGGCGCCGAGCGAAACACCGCCTACCGGCCCAGCAAGATCCACAATCGCTTCTCGGTCTCGCTGGGGGCCACGAGCGCGGCCGCGATCGACGGCATGCAGCTCGGACTGGGCGCGGTGTGGGCGACCGACTACGTGAGCGGGATTCAGGCCGCGGTGGGAGCCACCATCTCACACGGGCCGCTGAACGGGGTCCAGAGCGCGTTGGGGGTAGCCGTCGCCACCAGTGACATGCGCGGGGTCCAGACCGCCACGGTCGCGCTCGGGCGCGAGCGGGTCGATGGGCTTCAGGTCGGATTCGCGCTCAGCTACGCCAAGTACCTGCGCGGGGTCCAGCTCGGCGCGATCAACTACGCGGACGAGGCGAGCGGGGTCCAGGTCGGTCTCGTCAACGTGTCTCGCGGGCAGGTGAAGGGCCTCCAGATCGGGCTGGTGAACTACGCCGACGAGGCCGACGGGTCGATCGGGCTGATCCCGGTGACCAAGAAGGGCGGCGTGTGGTTTGACCTGTGGACCAGTGACACCCAGCTGATCCACGCAGCGGTAAAATTCCGCGCCCGCAAGACCTACAGCTTCCTGACCGTGGCCGCGCACCCGATCGGCGATGACAACTCGCGCTCGTTCAGCGGTGGCGTTGGGTTTGGCGGTCCGCTGGTCTGGCGCGAGCACTTCAGCCTCGAGCTCGACAACGCGGTCTCGGTGCTCAACGAAGGATTCACGGTCAGCCGCGCGCCCTATCTGCTCGACACGCTGCGCCTGATTGTCGCCTGGCGGCCAGCTCGGCACTTTGCGATCTGGGGGGCCGTGACGGTCAACGCGTTGTTCGACCTGCAGCCGACGACGACCACGACCACCACCAGCGAGTTCCGACCCGGCTACCACTGGGGGACCCCGATCGGTGACTCGAACCTGGCGGATGTCGGGATCCAGATCTGGCCCGGGTTCGCGGCCGGCTTCGAGTTCTGATCCCCTGTGCAAATATTCGGCCGCGCTCTACACTGCGGCCTGATGATCGACTCTGCCGTTGTCGGCTCGCAACCACGTCCTCGCATGGGGCTGACGCGGGGGCTCGCGCTGCTGCTGTTGTGCGCGTCGGTCTGGCTGTCGAGCGCGGGGGTTCGCGCGGCACCCCCAACCGAGGACGGGACGTCTGGACCCTCGGGCCCCGCGCCCGCGGCCCCGCCGGATCAAGCCGATCCGGGCGCTGAACCGAGCGCTGAACCGAGCGCTGAGGCCAAACAGGCGGCCGAGCACGCCGCCGAGCAACGGGCGGCCAAGGTCGCTCGCGTACGCCTGCGCGCCGCTGGGATCACCAATTTGGTCGCCGGTCGGCTCGACCCCGCGGTCGACGTCTCGGAGCTGCTGACGATCAACCTGGTCGACCCTGATCTCGGCGACGAGCTGCGCGCGGTCTTGGCCTCGATCTACGCGACGCGGATCGCGTCCGAGGCGCAGGCGCGGCAGGCAGCCGAGCAGCAGGGCAAGCACAATAAAAGGGGTCCGCCCCCGATCGAGCTTCCGCCCGAGCCCGCGCTGGCCGGACCCGACGCCGACCCGCTGACGCGCGCGCGCTCGGAGCTCGCGCGGGCGTACTGGCAGTTTCTGACCTTGCCGGCCGAGCGCCGCGCGGAGCTGGTGGCCGAGCATGCCGAGCACCAGGCCCTGATCGCGCACAACCTCGAGGCCGAGGCGAACGCCAAGGCTCGGCTCGCGCGGCTGACCCAGCAGGCCCGGTGGTTCAAGGGCTTGATCGAGGGTGACCTCGACCTCGCCGTCGATCCGGTCCCGCTGCTGCGCCTGGATCTGAGCAAGCCCAATGAGCTGGCCACCAACGATCGGCTGGCCCGGGCGCTCGGGCACGGTGAGCCCGAGCCGGCGCCCGCGACCGACGAGCCGACTGACCCCAACTCGGAGCAGGCACCAGACCCGGGGCAGACCGATCCGGGGCCGGCTCGAGCGCAGCCGGATCAACCGCCGAATTCCCCCGAGACCGAGGCGAGCGAGCCGCCCGATCCCACCAAGCCGTGGGAGCCCGACGCCAAGCTCGCCGCCGCGACGGCGGCCGCCGAGGCCGAGCTCGACGCCCAGCGGCTCCGGTTCTTGGCGCTGAGCACCGATGAGCGGCGGGCCCTGCTCGACCGTCACGCCGCGCGTCAGCGCGAGGCGCTCGAGGCCAAGGCCGTCGCCGAGGAGCTGGCGGCCGCCGAGGAGCTGGTCCCCGAGGTCGAGGAGGAGCTCAACCTCGCCGAAGACAAGGCCGAGAAGGCCAAGCGCGAGCGGATGGCGGCGCAGGCTGCAGCCTCGCAGGCGCGGTCCGAGGCGCTGCGGCGGATCGCGGAAGAGCGCGCCCGCCTGCTCGGCGTCAAAGAGGCCCACGCGATCTACGAGGTCGAGCTGGCCAAGCGGGCCAAGGACACGCTGGCCGCCCACGAGGTCGCGCTCGAGTGGGATCGGCGGGTCGCCGAATTGGCCACCGAGATCGCGAGCGACACGCGAGCGACCACGTCGGACGGCATGTACGCCGATCTGCGTGAGGCGCTCGCCGACGCGCGCGACCGCCTGCGCGAGACCTTGAAGCTGATCGCGGATCGTGACAGCGGCGTCGCCCCGGTCGGCGAACCGCTCGCCGGGCTGCCGCAAGACGTCGATCGCAGCGATCTGAGCGAGCTGCGGGCCGAGCTCGAGGCTTCCGAGGCGGCCCTGCGCGAGCTCGAGCGCGAGGCGCTGTGGGAGTCGGCCGACAGCGGGCGCGATGACATCGTGATGCTCAACCACGCTCGGCTGACGCTGCTCGACCTCGGCAGCGGCGACCTCCGCAGCCGCATGACCGGCTTCGGCCAAGATGGCGTGGAGCAGGTCAAGCGCGAGATCGATCAGATCGGGCTCGAGCTGCGCTACCGCATTCAGGCGCTGCCCCGACTCGCGCGCGGGCTGATCGCCCAGCTCGAGAGCTCGCCGCTGCCGCTGATCTTCTCGGGGATCAAGCTGGGGTTCCTGCTGTTGTTGTTCCGCTACTGGCGCCGCCGGGCCGAGCCCACGCTCGAGCGCATGCGCGACGGACTCCTGGCCCGCGAAGACGGCAACCCCAGGGTCAACGCGAGCGCCGCGCTCGGCGTCTGGTACTTCAGCCGGATCCGCAAGCCGCTGGAGCTGTTGCTGCTGTTCAGCGTGATCTATCGGATCGTGCCCACGGGCACCGAGGTGCTCGAGCTCGAGGTCGTGTGGCTGGTGGTCCTGTGGCTGCTGGTCGGCTCGGCGGTGATCTTGCTCGTCGACGCGGTCGCGGCCCACGAGAACCTGGTCCATGGCCGGGCCAGCAACGTGACGGCCCGCCTGCGGATTCGGTCGCTGCGCCTGGTCGGGCTCACGGTCGTGTGGACCGGCCTGGTGCTGTCGCTGACCGAGCAGGTCGTGGGTCTGGGCGCCATCCACAACTGGGTGGGGACGCTGTGCTGGATCGCCGCGATCCCGATCTTGTTGGTGTTGATCCGCTGGTGGCGCGAGCACGCATTTCGGCGCTTCAAAGATGATCCAGAGATGCCCAACAACGCGTTGGTCCGCTGGATTCGGGCCAACACCACCGGCTGGACCAGCTTCCCCACGGCCGCGATCGCGGGCGGGTATCTGTTCTCCCGCGGGCTCGCGCGGTGGCTGCTGCGTCGGGCCACCGCGCTCGAGACCACCCGGCGACTGCTCGCGTGGATGTTCCGCCGCGAGGTCGCGCGCCAGGCCACCGCCCGGCGCGAGGACGAGCAGGCCGTGCGTCCGCTCGACGTCGCGGACTACACCAACTTGGATCCTGGCAAGATCGTCGAGGTCGAGCAGCTCAGCGAGGACATGGCGGAGATCGCCAGCGACATCCTCGACGAGATCACCGAGCTCGTGGTCGCGCATCGAGGCACGCTCAGCGCGGTGATCGGCGAGCGCGGGGCCGGCAAGAGCATGTTCTTGCGCAGGCTCGAGGCGGCGTTCGTGCGCGAGGCGCAGGACTTCTCGCAGGCACCGAACGATATGACGGGCGGAGCTGGCGAGGCAGGTCAACCCTCGTCGGTCGAGCGCCACGCAGAGTTTGGTCAGCTCACGATCCGGCGCATTCAGTGTCCGCCTGGCGGCTTCGACGAGCTGCAGCGGGCGGTCGCGGTGTCGATCGGGCTCGAGCCCGACACCCCGGCCGAGCGGGTCATCGCGGCGCTCTCGGAGCAGACGCCCCTGGTGTTTTTGATCGACGACGTCCACCGCCTGGTGAGGCCGGCGATCGGTGGCCTCGAGGGTCTCGATCGCTTCACCGACTTCGCCCGTGAGGTCGGTGGGGATGCGTCCTGGGTTGCGACGATCGGGGCGGCGGCGTGGCAGTACGTGTCGCGCTCGCGCGGCGATCGGGTGTTCTTCGATCAGGTCCTCAAGCTGCCGCGCTGGAACGAGCAGCAGATCGGCGAGCTGATCCGCGAGCGCAGCCAGTCCGCGGCGATCGACCCCAGCTTCGACGAGATCGTGATCCCTCGCCAGTACGACGTCACGACCACCCCGACCAGGCCGGGCGTGGGCAAGCCCGCCGAGATCGAAGACGAGCTGGCTGAGTCCAGCGAGTTCAGCGGCCGTCCCACCGACCGCGAGCGGGCCGAGGTCGGCTTCTACCGAATCTTGTGGGACCACGCGAAGGGCAACCCCGCGGTCGCGCTGCACTTCTGGCGCGAGTCGCTGTGCGTGGTCACCTCCCCGGACGGCGAGTCGGTGATCAAGGTCCGGCTGTTCAAGGAGCCGCCCGCGGCCGCGCTAGACGAGGTCGCCGCGACCTTGCACTTTGTCCTGCGCGGAGTCGTCCAGCTCGGGGTCGCCAGCCCAGAAGATCTCGTCGCGTGCACGCAGCTGCCTCCGGCCGACGTCTCCGACGCGCTGCGCTTCGCGGTCGCCCGCGGCTGGGTCGATCGCTTCGGCGAGCGCGGCGATCGGTTCTGCGTGACCTGGCATTGGTACCGGGCGATCACCGACATGCTTCGGCGTCAGCACCTGCTCGAGATCTAGCGATGATCAAGACCACCACACACACGCCTTCACGCTTCAGCTCGCGGATCGGGAGCGGCCTCATCGGACGGATCGGCCTGGCCGCGGGGTTCGGGGCCCTGGCCCCCCGCGTGGCCCTCGCCGGGCCCGAAGAGGCGCTCGGGGCCCCGCCCGACGCCGAGGTCATGGGCCAGTTCGCCGACATGGTCCGGTGGGGCGGCGTCTTGACCTCGATCGTGGTGTTGTTTGGGACCTGGCTGGTGATCCGGTTCGTCCGCGACCTCGTCGATCGCCTGAGCAAGCAATTCGCCAACCGCCGGCTGCTGCTTCAGAAGCTCGCCACGGTGTTTCAGTTCGTCGTCTACATCGGCGCGGGCGCCACGGTGATCTTGTTGAGCTTGCGGCTCACGCCGGAGGTGCTGACGGTGATCGGCGGGACCGTGGCCGTGTCGGTCGGGTTCGCGGCCAAGGACCTCGTCGCCTCGTTCATCGCGGGGATCATGATCATGGTCGATCGTCCGTTCCAGGTCGGCGACCGGATCACCTTCGGGGGTCAGTACGGCGACATCACGGCGATCGGCCTGCGCTCGGTTCGGCTGCAGACCCTCGACGACAACACCGTCACGATCCCCAACAACCTGTTCATCAACGACATCACCTCGAACGGCAACTACGGCGCGCTCGACATGCAGGTGGTGATGGACTTCTACATTGGCGTCGATCAGGACGTCACCCTGGCCCGCAGCATCGTCAACGAGGCCGCGGTCACCAGCCGCTATGTGTACCTGCCCAAGCCCGTGGTGGTGCTGGTCAACCAGCTGATCGCCGAGAACCACGTGGCGGTCCGGCTGCGGGTCAAGAGCTACGTGCTCGACACCAAGTACGAGAAGGCGTTCGAGACCGACGTGAACCTGCGGGTGCTCGGGGCGTTTCGCCAGCACGGCATCATGCCGCCCGCGGTCCTGCATCGGCAGCTCGACGGGCTCCCCGCGCCGACCAAGCCGGCCGTGCGTCCAACGATGTCACAAGCCGGCTGAGCCGCGCTCGCACAGGATGTCGAGCTCACCGTCGCGCAGCGCGGCCGCGTAGCGAAACCGGCGGAGCTTGCCGCTGGTGGTCTTGGCCACGCTGCGCTGGCGGATCAGCAAGACCCGATCGAGCGCGAGCTCGTGCTCGTCACGCACGCGGGCGAAGATCCGCTCGCACAGGGCGGCGCGCTGATCCTCGGGCATCGTGCGCCGCCCGGTCGCGGCCAGGCACACCTGGCGCTGCCCGTCTGCGAGGGTCGCCATGAACACCACGCAGTCGGCCGCCAGCGCGTCGCTTCCCTCGCCGACGCTGCGCTCGATGTCGTGGGGCTGGTGGATCTGCTCGCCAACCACGATCAGATCCGCGAGCCGCCCGGTGCCGAACAGCTCACCCGCGTGGATGAACCCGGTGTCGCCGGTCCGGAACCACTCGACGCTGGGATCGTCGTCGTGGATGTGAGCGGCGAACCGCTCGGCGCTGGTCTGGGCGTCGCCCCAGTAGCCGCGCCCGACCGACGGACCCCGCAGCCAGATCTCGCCCTCGCGGCCCTCGGCCTGGCGGGTGCAAGTCTGTGGATCGACGATCGCCAGCTGGTGCTCTCGCATCGGCGCCCCGCATGAGACATACGCGCGCGCGTTGGCGTGGGTGGGCGCCACGGGCTCGGCGACGCCGGTCCGCAGCGCGGCCTTGTCGAAGCACACGATCTTCGGCGCGAGCTCGAGCGGCCAGCCGCTGACCATGAGCGTGGCCTCGGCCATGCCAAAGCAGGGCATGAAGGTCTCGGGCCGAAACCCGCACGGGGCGAACCGCTCGCTGAAGCGCTCGAGCGTGGACGCGCGCAGCGGCTCGGCGCCCGACACCGTCAGCCGCCAGCTCGACAGATCGAGCCTCGCGAGGTCCTCGTCGCGGGCCTTGTCGACGCACAGGTCGTACGCAAAGTTGGGCCCGGTGCTGACCTGCGCGCCGAACGTGGAGATGTTCTCGAGCCACGCCATCGGCCGGCGCAAGAACGCGGTCGGTGACATCAACAGGGTCGTGCCACCATGAAACAGCGGATACAGCAGCGACCCGATCAGCCCCATGTCGTGATAAAACGGCAGCCAGCTGACGGTTCGCGCGCCCTCGGGCTGGGCGAAGATCTCGTGGGCGAGGCGCTGGTGCGCGTAGAGGTTGTCGTGGCCGATCATCACGCCCTTCGGCGTGCCGGTCGAGCCCGAGGTGTACTGCAAGAACGCCACGAGCCGCTCGAGGTCGGCGGGCCGGGTCCAGCGGTCGGCGTCGGCCTGGGTGACCTCGATCTCGTCGCTCGCGAGGATCTGCAGCGCCGCCGGGTCGCGCGCCTCGGCTCGGGCAAACTCGACGGTGGGGGCCAGCTCGGCGGTGGTCAGGATCAGGCGCGCGTCGGCGTCCCGGATGATCCTCGACACCCGCGGCATGGTCTTGACGGCCCGCTGCTTGTCGGGAGGAAACGCCGGGACCGCGACCAGGCCCGCGTACAGACACGCCAGAAACACCGCCGGGTACTCGAGCCCAAACGGATACAGCAGCAGCACGCGATCACCCGGCGCGGCGTGCTTGCCCAGCTCGACCGCCAGCGCGCGCGCGCGCCGATCCGCGTCGGCGTAGGTCAGGGTCTCGACCACGGCCTGGTCGACCAGCAGCTGGTAGAGCGGACGGTCGCCGTGTTCCTGGGCCCGGTCACGAAGCACGTCGACTAGCGAGGAGGCGGGCATCGAGGGCCAGGTTTTTCCAGCGCCCCGGCGACGTCAAGCGCGCAGCCCCCTGCACGCGCGAGCGATCAGGGGCAGGGCAAATCGCCGCCCCAGTGCGGGATCCACAGCTGCAGCTGGCCACCACGCGCGACGCGGGTCTTGCACGCCATTCGCCAGCCAGGATCGAGCTGCATGCGACGCTCGAGCTCACCGGGCGCGTCGAGCAGCTCTGCGCCCCGTACGACCCGCACCGCGCACGCTCGACACACACCCTGACCGCGACACGCGTTGCCGAGCGGCGCCTTGGCCCGGGCGGCTGCGGCCAACAGCGTGGTCCCGACGGGCACCTCCAGCGCCCCAAAGTCGCGGCCAAACTGAATCGTCGCCGCCGACGGCCGGGTCATGACCAGTACAGGACGACGCCGGTCACCACCAGCCAGACCGCGAAGTTACCCATGAACACCCAGTCGCGCAGCATCTCCTCCGTGGGGCTCTCGGCGTCGGGGCGCGCGGTGACCAGGTGGATGAAGCGCAGGATCCCGATGATCGGGAACGGCAGGGTGTAGATCAGCGGCGCGTCGCCGAAGGTCTGGGCGACGTGGGTGCTCTGGGTGTAGAGCCCGTAGACCACCGCCGTGAGCAGCGCCAGCGTATGCAGGATCCAGCGCAGCGCGTCGGCGCTGTAGTGCTCGAGCACCGAGCGGGTCTTCGAGCCGGACTGCGTGAGCTCGTGGGCCCGCTTGCCGAAGCCCAGGAACATCGCCAACAAGGCCGTGCAGCTGAGCAGCCAGGCCGACGGCGGGACCGAGATCACCAGCGCCCCCGACAACACCCGCAGCACGAACCCGGCGGCGATCGACAGCACGTCGAGGTAGGGCAGGTTCTTGGTGTAGAAGCAGTACCCGATGTTGAGCGCGAAGTAGCCGCCCAGCGTGGCCGCGTACAGGGGCTCGAGCGCGAACGCGGCAGCGAGCGCGAGCGGCACCGCGAGGATCGTGAAGTTGCGCGCGACGGTCGGCGGCAGCGTGCCAGAGGCGATTGGTCGGTGCTGCTTCTTGGGGTGCGCGCGGTCCTTCTCGACGTCGACGATGTCGTTGATCACGTAGACGCAGCCCGACACCAGGCAGAACAACGCGAACGCGGCCGCGACACGCCAGAGCGCGTCGAGGTCCAGGAGCTTCTGACCGAACACCAGCGGCACGCCAACGAAGGCGTTCTTGATCCACTGCTTCGGCCTCAGGGTCTTGAGCAGGCCCAGGAACACGGCGGGGCGAGACTATGGCACGACGCCGCCGGATGTTCCATCCTCCGGTCAACCGGACGTCCGCTGGCGCCCGCGCTGCCCGTGAGAACCGTCGCGGGTGTCCCTGGAGAAATTTCCGCTCATGCCGCGCTCTCCCGTCCGTCGCCGCCTGCCTGTTTGCTCTCTCGCGCTGGCGACCGTGCTCGCCCTGAGCTCGACCCAGGCCGAGGCGACGCCGGACGCCGCGCAGATCGGCTCTGGGTTCGTCGACTCGCAGATCGGGGGTGAGCTGGGCCTGGGCCTGGGCCTGGGCCTGGGTCCGGGTCCGGGGGCGGGGCCGACCAGCCTCGACCTCGACGCGCCGCTGTGGCAACCCGGCGTGCTCGATCCCGCGGCCGGCCACGTCGGTCGCTGGCAGCGTGAGCTCGAGCGTCGCCAGACGCTGCTCGCCGAGCATGCCGGGCGCGACCACGGGGCCGCGCTGGCGCTGCTCGGGCTGCTGCCCGCGCTGTCCGGCGAGGTCGATCGTGCCACGCTGGTCAGCTTCGTCGACGGGATCCGCGAGGATCGTCGCCGTCACCCTCTGGTCCGCTCGCTCGCGGCTGACCTGCGCGGCGAGCTGTACGAGGACGCGGGTGATCTCACCGCCGCGCAGGCGCTCTACGCCGAGCAGGGCCGGCTGCTGTCGTGGCGGATCGTCGGACCGTTCGACAACGCCAACCGCACCGGCCACGCGCAGGTGTTCGAGCCCGAGACCCAGGCCTGGACGCCGGATCAGAGCTTCGAGGGCAAGCTGGCCGGGGAGCCGCTCGACTGGCGCCCCTACGAGCCGCAGAACACGATGGGTGGCGGCTACATCTCGTTCGACGAGTTCCTGCGGCCCAACCAGTACGTGACGGCCTACGCGACCACGTGGGTTCGTGCGCCCAGCCAGACGAGCGCGGTGATCCACGTGGGGACCGGCGGCGCCCACAAGATCTGGGTGGGCGAGCAGCTCGTCGGCGAGGGCCAGACCTACCGAAGGCCCAACGCGCTGCAGGATGCCTACGCGATCACCCTGCAGCCGGGCTGGAACCGGGTCCTGATCAAGGTCGGCTGCGAAGCCGGGGCGTGGGGGTTCTACGCGCGGATCAGCGCGACCGACGGGGCGCCGATCCCGGGCCTCGAAGCCAGCGGATCCCCGCCCGTCGAGGCCACCGAGCTCCCCGCTGCGGCCCCCCGCGCGACCGAGCTCGATCCTGACGCGGTCCCGGCCAAGCCGCCGCTGTCGCTGCGCGGGCTGTTCGAGGCCGCCGTCGATCCCGATCAGAGCAAGCGCCCCAAGGGCGAGGATCTGCTCGCGCTCGCCGAATTTTACAGCTGGGTCGGCCCGTTCGCGCGCGAGGACTTCACCGCCCGCGATCACGCCCGTGAGGCCGACGCGGCCGTGCAGTCGCCCCGCAGCGCGCTGTTCCTGGCCCTGGCCGAAGATGACAGCGCGCGGGCTCGGGCGGCCTTCGAGCTCGGGGTCGCCCGCGCCGAGCAGCTGGGTGGGGCCGCCCGCGCCGAGCACTCGCAGATGCTCGTCGAGCTGGCCTACTCCAACGCAGCGCTGGGGCTCGAGCGCCGGGCGGAGGCGCTGATCGAGCAGGCCCGCCGCGTCGCCCCCGACGACGCGCTGATCGAGCTCGCGCTGCTCGATCAGCTCGCGTCCGACGGCTTTGATCTCGCGGCCATGAACTGGCTCGACGACCTCGCCGCCCGCTACCCCGACTCGGCCACGATCTTGCGCGAGCAGGCGAGCCGCGAGATCGGGCTGGGTCGGGTGCGCGAGGGCCTGGCGCTGCTCGAGCGGCACAGCAAGGCCCACGGGGGCGACGCGGCCGTAGTCGAGCAGCGGATCGACGCGCACCTGCGGCTCGGCGACATCGATCGGGCCGTGACCTTGGCCCGGAGCCTGGTCGCGGCGGCGCCCGGGCGGCCCAGCGCCTGGCGGCGGCTCGCGGGGATCGAAGAGGCGGCCACCAACTACCAGCTGGCCGTGGCCGCGCTCGAGACCGCCGTCGAGCTCGCGCCTCAAGATCCGCAATTGCACACGGCGCTCGGGTTCCTGCAGAGCCGCGCGGGCGATCAGGCCGGCAGCGTGCTCGCGCTGCAGCGCAGCCTCGAGCTCAACCCCCAGCAGCCGGAGCTGCGTGACCTCCTGACCACGCTCGGGGCCGCGGCCGACGACGTGTTCACCCGCTACGCCGTCGACCTCGAGGACGTGGTCGAGGCCGCCGACGAGGCCGGCACACCCGCGAGCTGGAAGGGTCGCGACTCGGCGGTGCTGCACCGCATGATCGCGACCCGGATCGGCAGCAGCGGGCTCGGCGAGCGACTGGATCACCGGATCATCAAGATCCTCGACGACCGCGGGATCGCCAGCCAGGCCCGCCACGACTTTGGCTACGAGCCCGACGAGAGCTACGTCGAGGTCCGGCGCGCCCGCGTATATCGGGCCGACGGCCGGATCGAGGACATCGGCGTGACCCGCCACTACTCGGTCGGGGCCGCCGGCTACCGCATGTACTACGATCAGCGCGGCGTCGCCGTGCAGTTCCCAGGCCTGCGCGTGGGCGACGTGATCGAGGTCGCGTTCGTGCGCCGCGACGTGGCCACCCGCAACAAGTTCGACGACTACTACGGCGACCTGATCCCGCTGCAGGGCCTCGAGCCCAGCCGCCACTTCGAGTACGTGCTCGAGGCCCCCACGCAGCTGAAGCTGCACTTCAACCACCCTGTCGCCAGCGAGGCAGGGGAGGGCGGCAACACCCAGATCTACCGGCTGACCCGCGACGACCGTCCAGGCCTGCGCTCGGAGGGCGGCATGCCCGGGTGGACCGAGATCGCCGAGTACCTGCACGTGAGCAGCTACGCGACCTGGGACGAGGTCGGCCGCTGGTACTGGGGCCTGGTCGAGGGCCAGCTGTTGATCGACGACGCGATCAAGGCCGGGGTCGCCTCGACGCTCGCCGAGCTGCCAAGCGACGCCAGCGAGCGCGACAAGATCGCCGCGCTGTACCGCCACGTGATCCGCGAGACTCGCTACGTCGGCCTCGAGTTTGGGATCCACGGCTACAAGCCATACCGGACCACCGACATCTACAATCGCCGGTTTGGCGACTGCAAGGACAAGGCGTCGCTGCTCAAGGTCATGCTCGGCGAGATCGGCGTGACCAGCCACCTGGTCCTGACCCGGACCCGCGACCTCGGCACGATCGCCGACAGCCCCGCGAGCCTCTCGGCCTTCAACCACGCGATCGTCTACGTCCCCAAGTACGACCTGTTCATGGACGGCACGGCCGAGCACTCGGGCGCGTTCGAGCTCCCGGCCGGGGATCAGGGCGCGAGCGTGGTCGTGATCGAAGACGGCAAGGGCGCCAGCTTTCGAACCATCCCCTACGCGACCCCGGATCAGAACTCCAGCGACTACGTCCAGCAGGTCCACCTGCAGCCCGACGGCAGCGCCGAGATCGATCACACCATGACCCTGATCGGGACCGACGCCGCGGCCTGGCGCGGGACCCTGGAGTCCAAGGAGAAGCGGGTGGAGCTGCTGACCAAGCAGCTGTCGGCGGCGTTCCCGGGCACCGAGGTCCGCACCGCCAAGTTCCCCGGGATCGAGGACATCCTCGCCCCGGTCCGGGTCGAGGCCAAGCTCACCACGCCCGGCTGGGCCCAGGTCCAGGGACCGGCGTCGGGTGGCGCTGGGCTGCGGTTTCGCGTGCTCGGCCACGAGGTCGAGCTGCTCCGATCGATCGCCCCGCAGGCGCGCCGCGACCAGCCGCTGGTGCTCGGCGTGCCCAACCGCGAGGTCCGCGAGATCGAGTACACGCTGCCGCGCGGGCTCGAGTTCAGTCACACCCCGCAGGCCACCCAGATCGACTCGCCGTTCGGGCGCTTCGTGCTGGAGATCGAGCCCCAGCCGCGCAGCGCCAAGATCACCACCACCCTCGAGTTCTCCCGCCCGCGGGTCGAGCCCAGCGAGTACGGGGCGTTCCGCGAGTTCCTGCGGGAAGTCGACGCCGCTCTCGCCCAAGCCTTTGAAGCCGCCCCGATCCGCTAGGAGCCCCACGATGACCATCCAAGCTCAGTCGCGTCGTCCACTGGCGACGCTGGCCCTGTACCTGCTGGTCTTGCTGATCCCGGGCACGCTGATCCTCAGCGGCTGCCGTCCCCGGGCCAGCGAGCAGATCTTCGATCAGAGCGCCGCGGCCGAGCACGCCGCCCGGCTCGAGGCCTGGCTCGCCAAGCACCCCGACGATCACCGCGCCCGGCTCGAGCTCGCCCACGTGTACTGGCTGCACTTGGCGGACCCCGAGTCTGCGACCACGCACCTGGATCTCCTGACCGCGCTCGACACCCCGCCGCCGCTCGCCCGGTTCTCGCGGGCGATGCTGGCCCAGAGCCACCTGGATCTCGATCGCGCCTGGTCCGAGCACGCGGCGCTGCTGCGCGAGGCGCCGGGCCACGAAGCACGCCGCGAGCGGAGCTTGGCGCTGGCGCTGACGCCGGTGGCCGCCCGCGCGCTCGACTCGCTCGACGGCCTGCGGCGTGACGACGCCGAGCAATTCATCGCGCTGTTCGACGCGCTCGATCTACACGCGCTCCCGGGCGAGGCCGTCGAGCAGCTGCTGAGCACCCGGGCGGCCCTCGCCCGGCGTGAGGGCGAGGACTACCGCGATTTTTATGCCCGCCAGGGCTGCGTGCAGGACTGGGTCGTCGGCGAGCTCGAGGGCTACCGCGGCCCGCTCGAGCTCGCGCGCCTGGAGATCGATCGCTCGTTCACCCCCGACACCACCGGGGCCCAGGCGACCCAGCTCTCGTGCGCGTTTCGGGTCCAAAACCCCGAGCCCGAGTCTGGGATCCGCCGGCTGCGGACCACCGTCGAGGTGCCCGCGACCGAGAGCGAGTTTCGGCTCGCGGTCGGGGCCCAGTATCCGGCGCGTGCCTACGTCGACGATCAGCTGGTCTGGGCCAGCGATCGCACGGATCGCTACCCCGTCGAGGCGCCGACCCTGGTCCTGCCCGTCGGCCCCGGGGTCCATCGGGTCGAGGTTCGCACGGCGATCCCCAGCGAGCGCGCGTGGGTGCTGCTGCGCGCGACCACCCTCGATGGTCGCAGCCTCGCGGTGAAAGCCGACACCCAGACCAAGGGGGACTGGCGGCTCGACATCGATCCGAGTCGGTCCGCGCAAGCGGGCGCCGAGCACATGCTCGAGATCCAGGCGTGGAGCGAGGGCGGCCTGGGCCTGCGGGGCCCCGTGTACGCGCCCCTGCGCGAGTTCTTGGCCCTCGACGACGCGCTCGCCGACGGCGACACCGATCGCGCCGAGCAGGTCGCGTCGAGCCTGCGGCTGGTCTCGCAGGGGTTCGCGGACGCGCACTTGATCCTCGCCGACTTCGAGCGCCGGGATCCCTCGCGCGGCAAGACCAGCTCGGGCACCCGCCAGCAGGCCGAGCTCGAGACCGCGCTCGGCCTCGATCCCTCGCTCGGTCGCGCGCAGCTGTCGCTGCTGTCGATGCGCCTCGATCGTGGCGAGGTCGCCGAGGTCGTCGAGGCGCTCGAGGACATCCCCGATGACGCGGTCTCGGGCGCGGGCAGCCTGCTGCTCTCGATGCTGCGCTTCGACGCCTACCGGCGCCGCGGCAGCGACTTTCAGGCCGAGCAGGCGCTCGCGGCCGCGAACGCGATCAACCCCGACAACTGCGAGGTGCTGATGGCGCGCCGCGAGCTGATCCGCGAGCGCACCCAGGTCGCGGCCGAGGATCAGCTCGCCGTCGAGCTCGCCAAGTGCCCCGGGAGCGTGGGGGTCCGCGCTCGGCTCGCGACCGAGCGCCAGCGCTACGACGACGCCCGCGCGCTGTGGACCGAGCGGCTCGGCCAGATCCCCGATGACCTCGACGCGATGGCGGCGCTCGCCGAGCTCGAGATCGCAGCCGGGGACTACGACCAGGCCGCGGCGTGGCAGCGCCAGATGCTCGAGGCCGCCCCGTACCGGGCCCTGTCCAACCTCGAGCTCGCCGACCTCGAGGCCCACGCGGGGGACAACGAGCTCGCCCGCGAGCTGCTGCTGAGCGCGATCGATCGCTACCCACACAGCTCGCGGCTCCGGGAGATCGCCCAGCGGATCGGGATCCCCGACGATCTGATGCGCTGGCGGATCGACGGCGCGACCGCGCTCGCCGAGTACCGCGGCGACGTCGAGCAGGGCCTCGCTTCTGAAGGCGTCAGCGAGGTGCTGCTGCTCGATCGCGAGGTCAGCATCCTCTACGCCAACGGCGGACACCGACACATCGTCCACCAGATGTTTCACATCCTCAGCGATCAAGCGATCGACGCCCACGGCGAGTTCAGCCAGCCCGGCGTCGAGCTGCTGACCATGCACTCGATCAAGCCCGACGGCACGATCGTCGAGCCCGAGTCGATCCCCGGCAAGGACGGCCTGAGCCTGCGTGGGTTGGCGATCGGGGACGTCGTCGAGATCGAGTTCACCTTTGATCGGGATCCCGAGTCGGCGCTGCCTGGCCACGTGGATCTCGGCCGGTTCCGGTTCCAGTCGCCCGAGGTCCCGTTTCATCGATCGGAGCTGATCGTCCTGACGCCGCAGGCGCTCGCCAGCAAGGTCGCGATCGAGGCGCGCAACAACCCGCCCACCGCGACTCGCCGCACCGTCACCCTGCGCGAGGGCGAGTTCAGCGAGCTGACCTTTCTCGCCCGCCAGGTCCCGCGCCTGGGCAGCGAGCCGGGGGCCCGCTCGATGCTCGACGAGCTGCCGATGATCCAGGTCCACGTGCCGCTGGTCCTCGACGACTGGCTCGATCAGCTGGCCGCGCAGCTGCGACCGGCCCAGCGCAGCAACCCCGAGCTGCGCACGCTCGCGCTCGATCTCACCAGCCAGTACTCCAGCACCTACGACAAGGTCGACGCGCTGTGGCGCTGGGTCGTCGACGAGATCGAAGACGGCGGCGACCTCTCGACGCCGGCCACGGTCACCCTCGCGGCCCGCCAGGGCAGTCGTCTGATGCTGCTGCGGGCCATGTGCGAGGCCGCGGGCATCGACAACCAGATGTGGCTGCTGCGCGATCGCTTCGGTCCGAGCATCTACGAGGGCGGCAACCCGCTGGTCGAGACCTACGACACGGCGATGCTCGCGGTGATCGAGCCAGGCAAGACCCCGCTGCTGGTCGGGACCAGCTCCGAGGTCGTGCCGATCGGCTACCTCTCGCCCAGCTACGCCAACGGCCGGGCGGTGCGCCTGCGGCTGCAGGACGACGAGCCGGCGGGCGGCTACGTCGAGGTGCCTGCGAACCCCGAGCGGCTCGCGGATCTGCGCCGCTGGGAGCTCGACGTCAACCTCGACCGCGACGGGTCTGGGCAGGTCAGCGGAACGATCGAGCTGCGTGGACTCGAGGCGATCATCTGGCGCAACGTGTTCGACCAGGTCGACGTCGATCGCCGGCCCGAGGTGTTCACCCAGGCCGAGCTCTCGCGCATGCTGCCGGGGGCCAGCTTGGATCTCGAGCGGCTCGAGTTCGAGAACGAGTGGGAGATCGAGCTGCCCTTGGTGATCAAGTTCGCCGCCAAGGCCCGCGGCGCTGGGGCCGTGCAGTCGGGTGAGCTGATCATGTTCGCGGCCGCGGTGCCGATCGACCCTGCGACGGCGTACACCCGCCTGGCCAAGCGGTGGAGCGGCATGGTCATCCCCTACGCGCCAGTGCTCGAGGCCCGGGTTCACTACGCGATCGAGGGCCGAAGCTTCTCCGAGGTGCCCGCCGACGTGAACGTGAGCGGCCCGCGGGGCAGCTACACGCGCGAGCTGGTCAGCGGCGGCGTCGGCCAGGGCGAGCTGGTGCTCGAGAGCCGCTCGAGCTTCGCAGCTGGCGTCGTCGACGTGGCGGACTACCCGGCGCTCACGCAATTCGCAGGTCAGCTGCAGGCGGCCGAGCAGCGGCTGCTGCGGGCCCGGTAGGTCCCGTATACTCTCGCGGTGGAGCGATTCTCAGGAGCCGACGAGCTCCCGATCATCCTCGACACGCTGGTCGCCCTCGTCGTCGGTGTGGTGGTGATCTGGGTGGCGCCGCCGCTGTGGTCGTGGTGGCTCGTCGGTCCGATCGCGGCGGTCGTGATCGCGGCTGGGACCGGCTCGCGCTACCGGGTGAGCGTCGACGACAGCGGCGTGCACGTGGTCCTGAGGCGGCTTTGGGTGGTGCCGGTCAAGCGGCTGCGCTATCGGCTCGACGCCTCCGTCGAGCTGTACCTGGGGTCGGACCTCCGACCGATCGGCCTGTGCGTGCAGCCCTACAGCTGCACGCCGGAATTCACCGCCACGTGCTTTCGTGGAGGCCGGCCGGTCCCCGAGCTCGAGCGGATCCGCGGTGAGATCGAAGCGGCGATCGTCCGGGCGCGGGCGCGGGTCGAGGTCGAGCAGCGGCAGCTTCAAGGCCCGCTGGCTGCGCTGGCCAGCGCGCTCGAGATCGACGAGCTCGCGCGTGGGCCAGGCCAACGGTTCCTCCGGGCGACATCCGTCGCGCCGTTCGAGCTCGGGGGCGTCCAGATCCCCACGGGCAGCACCGTCGAGCTCAACGACGCAGACACATGGCTCGACCCTCGCCGCGATGATCAGCTGCGGGGTATCTCGGTCTCGCGCCCGACTTTCGTGCCCCCGCTCGGCCGCGAGCTGCCGGCGGGCACCCGCTTGATCTTCGACGAGGCGCTCAGCCACGTCGCTCTGCTCGTCGTGTCGGGTGAGATCGACGTGGATGGGTTTTGCTGCAGCGGAGAGTGGGGGCTCAGCTTCACGCCCGACGGTGCGCTGCGCAGCTTCACGCTCGCCGGCCCGTGGACCACCCCGACCTGCACCTTGCCCGTCGATGTGTTGGTCCGTCGCACCCGGCGAGAGGACGGCACCCACGGCTGGCGCGTGATCTTGAACTGCGCGCTGTCGCTGCCGGGCGTGGGGCTGCGCAACGGCGACAGGCTGTACCTCGCCGCCGACGGATCGCTGGTGTCGTTCTTTCGCTCGGGCGGGAGCATCCGCGTCGGCGATCAAGAGCTCGAGTGTGGGGTCGTGGCGATCCCGCTGAGCGCGGCGGGGCACGTCGATCTGGTCGCCTGCCGTGAGCGACGCGTCCCGATGCGGCCCTGCTGAGTGGAGCAGCGGGCCTGCGCATTCAGGCGGCGCGGGCCGATGCGCAGGTCGTCAGGGCATGAACAGCCGCTGCGCCCGCAGGCCGACCGGTCATGGGCAGCCGGGTGGCGTGCTCGGGTCGTCTTGAAACTCGACGGTATCGAGGATGATACGACCATCTACGCTACCAAAGGACGGGCCGAAGTGCATCCGCAGGACGGAAATTTGTCGTGGATTGATCGTCGGACAGAACTCCGACAGTGGTATCCGAACGGTCTTCATGAACGTGCGGTGGGAGCAAAACCTCGACTGTCCATATGCATCCATGACCGAATAGTAGTCCTGGGCCGGGATCAGGCCAAGTTCGTCGAACGCCACCATTTCGCCGGACCCAGATTCCATCTCTATTGTGAATCTCAAGTCCATGACCGGCGACTCGTTTTCCACACACTCAGCGCCCATCCCGGTGTCCACTTCTACGACATCGATGGCGTTCGCCACACGGAAGCTCAGGTGCGTCGCCTCGCTGAGATCCAGCGCGCTCACATCCCAAGCGACATCGCCGTCCTCGTCCTGCCACGCGATCTGAAGCACCTGGGTTGTGTGACCGCGATTCCCAGGATCTCCCGTAAATACATCCGCCCAGTCCTGCTGCACGGCGGTAACGGGAGCAGCGAAGCCAGATACAACCACTGGCAGCCCCTCACTCGATGGAGTGATCTGGCCCAAGGCAACCCGCCCCATCGTATCCACAACTATCCGGCGGTCGGTCGTCTTGGTCGAAGGCGCAAATGCGGAGAAGATCATCGGACGCCCATCCGGATTCGCCGGCAGGTAGTCCCACCACTCGGACACCAATACTGGTCCGGGCACGATCTCACCTGTCAGGACGTCGCGGTCGGCGGATCGTCCGAGCAAGAAGTACCCCGTCGCGGCATCCATGTACTCAGCAGCGAGGGCGGCTCCCTTCTTCTCCGCCTCGGCCTCCGGGATCCCGGCGTAGACCTCCTCTTGGCTGACTTTCACGTTGTTACCGTCCTGGAGTGGCCCTCCTCCGAACGCCTCGTGCTCGACATCGTACATCCACAGCACGTACTTGTCCGCCGAGCCTTCAATCCCCAATTCCTCGGGGGACATGAGGTCGTAGTTCCGAATCGCGCCACCCGGCACGTCATTGTCGATGGAGCCTTGGAACACGACGAGAGGGACAGAAAGGTCTGCAGAAAGGTAGCGATCGCCGTCCACCTGTCGGGGAGCGATCCCAATGGCGACTCGCTGCCGGAACATCCCTTCTGGCGACAGCGGGTGCTCCGCCAGATAGCGCGTCGCCAGAAATGCACCTTCACCACCACTACTCTGCCCCGCAATTCCCAGGTCGCAGTTCAGCGACGCGCTGTGCTCCCATTCGAGGGCAAACCATCGTGCGATACACGCCATTCGTGCTCCGCGCGATGCGGCATTGGAACCCAGCGGACCATCGATGTTGGCAACGACGATGCCATTGGGGACAATGCGGCCCCAGATATGTTGATAGCCTCCAGTGATCTGGCCCGTGCCATGCTCGAATATCAAGAGCGGAAACTGGCCGTCCGGGAGCGGACCTCCGTCAAACTCCGCTGGGTGCTCGATGTAGATGTGCAGGTCACCGAACACGTAGTCGTCTGATAGCTTGAAGGTTCCCTCTGGGCCCTCTGCGATGTCAGCACAAAGCGCCATCGCCTCCGCGTCCGAGAGGAACAACTCCTCGGTGGTTCGGCCAGCGAACGGGCCGAACGGAGGTGGACCGGGCTCATCACACGCTCCATCGTCCATTCCGCCAGTCTCGGTTCCGCTACCTGTCTCACCGGTTCCGCCACCTGTCTCACCGGTCCCCCCGTCCACTCCACCTCCCGGGCACGCCAGCATGTTGGCAGCCAAAGCGACCGTGGACCACGCGCGTCGCCGTCGTTGGCTCATGGCCGGCTGCCCCCCACGACCCCTGTCGAGAACGTGATCACCAGTTCGCTCTCGAAGGAGGTCCGGACGAAGTCATCAATGCCGTCACCGTTGGTGTCGATGAAACTCAGGGAGTCATGCGCCGATTCGAACAGGAGTTCCTCCGACATCGAGTCTTGTAGATCTGTCAGCGCGTACACCTTCGAGCTACGCCACACGAGCACGTTGTCGACACCATCGCCGTCCACGTCCCCGAGCCCAACGAAGTGACCGCTCGAGAGCGAGAGTTCGATGCGCTGCCCGAGCGGTTCTGCGCTATCTCCGATCAGCAGAACCGCCTCCGAGTGGCCCCCGCGCCACGCGAGGAAGTCGTCGATTCCGTCACCGTCGACATCCCCCGAGCTGCCCCGGTCGAGTGTCGGAGCGGTAAGGCGCTCCGCATGGTCGACGAGGCCCGCTGTAGAGCTCCACAACACGGCCATCGGCGTCGGAGCGTCGAGATCCGGCGCCGCATCACAGCTTCCCACGGTTCCCAGGAACGCCGCGTCGAGACGTCCATCTCCGTTGTAGTCCCCCGGCGACGCGGACCAGTTCACTCCGCATCCCGGCGCCTCGAAAGTCTGCTTCGGCTCGCTCCATGTGTCCCCTTCGAGTGCGACCACGACGAACTCGGGAATGGTCTGTGCGATCCAGACCTCGCCCTCGGGCCCGGCGAGTTCCAACGTCCCGACAGGCCCCACAGTCGCCCCGGTATTGAGGACACTGGAGATGCCTCCGCTGTCCTTGGCAAGTATGGACGTCGTGGTGCTACCAGCGACGACCACTTCCACGCCGGGCTCGGCGGTGAGATTCGCCGCAGTCATCCAGCCCCCCCCCTCCATGGTCGGGATCAGGTTCGGGTCATTCTGCCCAAGAAACTCCAGCAGCAACAGCGCCCCGTCGACTCGCAGAAGCAGCTCCGCTCCGCCGTCGCCATCGAGATCGGAGGCCAGGTCGAGCTTGCCCGATGCAGGCAACGCAAAGCTCCGGGTGGCGAAGCAGTTCCCCGCGATCTCCATCTCCGGGCACGATGCGGAGCTGTCTGCGGACGACTCAGAGTTGCCGTCCATCGCGCCTGGCTGGCATGCAACCAGTACAGGCCCGAGCAGCACCGCCAGCTGGGCAACACCAACCACCTTTCGCGTCTGCGTCATGGCGTGGAGCATACGAGGCCCGCTGTACCGGGGCATGGGGCCAGACTACTCCCGTTATGGGCTCCTGTCTGGCCCATCGGACCGACGTTACCAGGAGAGCGCGCATGGTGCGCAATGGCGACCCGGAGTATCTGCTGCTTGCCGTGGCGAACGAAAACTCAGCCAAGGACAGCGACCTCGCCTTCGAAGGTGTGATCGTGCCGCTCGACGGTGACTTCGTCTCGCTCGATCTCTCCGATCCAGACAAGCCGGACGAGCCCCGCCGCTCCTGGCAGAGGCGCCCGCGCCGGTTGAAGCCTGAGGCGCTAGATCGCGTGGTGCGGCTTGGCCAAGCGGCCAAGACCTTCGCCGCTGACTACTCGGGCGCCTTCGCCTTGTGCACTTCCAGCGAGGCGGTGAAGGGCTCGCCGGGCACGCGCAGCCGAAACCCCGCGAGCCGCTCCTTCGCGCAGGCTTCATACGCGTCGAGCTGCGCGCGGCCGAGCTTGGCCCCGCTCGCGTTCAGCTCGACCAGCTTGTGCTCGTCAAAGCTCAGCGCCAACGTGACGCCGCGCTTGGGCAGCGGCGCCTCGAGCTCGGTCACGCACGCGATGATCGAGTCGCTAGTTCGCTCGAAGCGGGCCCACTCGTCGGCCGCAGGCTGGGGACCCCGGGTGACCGCGCGCGCGAACGCCAGCGAGTCTGGGCCAAGCTGCAGCCGCGCCGCGAGGGCCCGATCACCGGCCGGATCACCCACTGGATCACCCACGAGCGCAGCCCCAGGCACCCAGCCAACCGCCAAGAAGGCCGGCGTGAGCCCGCCCGAGACGGCCGCGAGCAGATCGACGAGCTGTTGGTGCTGCACGTTGGTGGCCAGGGACAGGCTCACGGTGTGCTCGCGCGGGTAGGCCCGGTGCAGCTCGGCGACCAGCCGCAGCAGGTCGCTGGGCAGCGTTGGCTTGGCGCTGAGCCAGCGACCGTCCACGCGCACCCGCGGACCTCGGCCGCTGAGCTGCACGTGGATCCGGCTGTCCCGCAGCGCTCGCGCGCCCGCGCCCAGATCCTCGGGGCCGGCAATGTAGAGCGGTAGCGCGACGACCACCGGGGGCTGGGCGTCTCGCAGCGCGGCCTCGTGGACCGCGAGCTCGATCACCGAGGTCCGGGCCGAGACCAGCGCGGCCAAGGTCGCGGCGTACTCGGGGGCCGGCACGTCGGGGGCGGAGGCCAGCAAGATCGTGCCCCGGCCATCGCGGACCAGCAGCGCCTCGATCGCCGCGCTCGCGGCGTCTTCGAGCGCGCGCGGATCGAGCTCACGCGGCGTCGTCGAGGTCGGCTCGAGCCGCAGCGATCCAGGCTCGAGCAGCACCACGGGCGCCAGGCTCTCCGCTTGGCCGGTCCCGCGGGGCACCTGCGACAGCACCCAGCCCGGGTCGCGCGGCCGCGGCAGCAGGGCCATGACCGTGTCGCGCAGCTCGGCCTCGCGGGGGGCTCGCGCGGCGACCACGGCCTGCCAGCGCGGGACCTGCTCGAGCGCGGCGCGGTGCCGCTCGAGCAGCGACCACAGCTCGCTCGGGCTGGGCAGCGGCGGCCGGGCGTGGGGGCCGAGATCGTCGAGCCACGCGGAGAGATCTTCTTGCTCGGCGTACAGCGCGTGCACGATCACATCGGCGCGCAGCTCCGGCTCGAGCTCGAGCGCCCCCTCGAGCACGCCGCGGACGTGATCGTAGAGGCGCCAGTGCGCGTTGTCGGCGATCCGCGGGTGACCGGTCTGGGTCAGCACCCGATAGGCCAGGGTCTGGGTGATCAGCGACTCGGCCGAGTCGGGCAAGAACATGTCGGCGCTGAGCAGCATGATCGCGTCGGCGACGAACCGCTGCTCGTCCTCACTGAGCGAGCCCGAAGCCGCGGCCGCGGCGAGATCTTCGAGGGCGTAGGCCTCGTCGAGCAGCCGGATCACGACCTCGCGGCTGGCCTCGATCCCCCGGGTGCTCGCGTAGCCGCCCAGGCTCAGCCACAGGCTCTCGCGGGCCTGCTGGTCGCCGGCGAAGCGGGCCCCGTCATACAGATCCAGCAGGCGATCCAGGCGCAGCAGCCGACCGCGCAGGCCCGCGTCTGCCAGCACCGCGAGCCGCTCGGGATCCTCGCTGGCGGTCGGCCCGACCGTCGAGGCGTCGATCCACCCGGCCGCGAGCAGCTCGCTGGCGGGGGCTCGTGTCCGGGCGCCGGATCCCAGGCAGCCACCGACCAGCAGCGCACCGAGCACGACGGCGCTGATCGGCATCCCGACCTCTCGCTGCCAGCGACTGACAACACCTCGGGCCAAGCGCTGCGAGGAGGGCGAGACGGGCGATCGGGGCAGCCGGGGTACTCGTGGCACGGGCGGGGCGGACATGGGCAGGACGAGAAAGTTCTCGCCCAAACAGTTAGCATGCTCGGCACGGATGATCCCAGGCGCGCCACAGCCAGGCCTCGCAGGTCGTGGCGCAGTCCATCACCTCAGCTCGCGCCACGGTCTGCGCCGACGCAGCCTGGGCTCGAGCGGTCGCGCCCGCCGGCCTCGGGGATGGCGCCACGCCGCGCTCAGCCAAGCTCGTTGCTGCGTGATCCTGAGCGCGTGCGCGTGGTTGATCCCGCGCGCGGCCGCGGCCACCGAGGTCCGCGTTGGCTCGCGCACGATCGGCGAGGGCTACGTGGTCATGGCCCCCGGACCCGAGCCGCGCTTGCTTCGGCGCACGCGGCTGGTCCAGTACGTCAACCTCGGCGTCTACGAGCTGCTCGCCCCGCGCGAGGTCGATCAGTGGCGCCGCGACGAGGCCGACGGGCAGATCGAGATCGTCGCGTCGATGCGGGTCCGCCACGACTTTGGCGACTTCACCCGCGACGCCGGCCCCGACTCTGGCCCGGTGCTGACCAGCGTCGACGGCCGCCAGATCGACCTGATGTACGGCTACGTGCAAGGTCGTCGCCTGGGTAATTTTTTCGACTTCAGAGCGGGGCGCCAGTTCGAGACCAGCGGTCTCGACTGGTACGCGTTCGACGGCGGCTGGGCCCGCGCCACCACCCCGGCCCACCTCGCGGTCGAGGTGTTCGGCGGGCTGCAGGTCAACGGCGCCCACGTGTTCGGCTGGCCGACCTGGCAGCTCGACGGGACCTCCGGCAACGAGCCCGCCGATCGGGCCGGCTCGCCGATGCTCGGCACCGCGATCTCGCTGGTCGAGTACCGCTGGATCCACGCCCGCGTGGCCTACCGTCGCACCTTCACGCCGGCCGGGATCAACCGCAACATCCTCGAGCCAACCGGGGCCGCCGATGGCTCGGTCAACGAAGGGGTGATCGGCGGCGTGGATCAAGAGCTGGTCTCGGCGACGGTGAACATGAACCTGGCCAAGGGCATCCTGTCGCCGTTCGCAGCCGCGCGCTTCAACCTTGGCACCCTGCGCCTCGATGATCTGTCGGTCGGGTTTGGCCTGGCGGTGTCCGAGCGCCACTCGATCCGCGCCCAGTACCTGCGGACCATCCCCAGCTTTGATCTGGACTCGATCTTCAACCTGTTCACGCTGCAGCCGTTCGAGGACGTGCGCCTGAGCTACCAGGTCCGGGCCGGGGGCGGCTGGACGCTGCTCGGGCGCGGGAGCGCGAGGATCTTCCGCAACCAGACCACGGCTGCGCTGGGCGTCGAGCCAGACGCTGCGGTGACGCTGGGGTGGGGTGGGGCGCTCGCGGCTTTGTGGCAACACAAGCGCTTCGCCGTGCGCACCGACGCGTTCGCGCAGGGCGGGGAGGGGGGTCTGCGCGCGGGCGGCAGCGTCGACGGTCAGGTGCGGGTGCTCAACGACCGGATCGGCATCGATCTGCGCAGCTACTTCACGCGCTACCAGGACGACCAGGTGCCCGAGCGCGAGGGCTTCGGTCTGTCGTTTCAGGTCGGCGCCGACTTCAAGCTGTGGGACGGCGTCCACCTCACGCTGCTCGCCGAGGAGCTGCTCACGCCCTACCTGACCCACGCGTTTCGGGGCCTGGCGAACCTCGCCGTCGACTGGAGCTTTCGCGCGGGGAGGCGTCGATCGTGAACCAGCGCGCGGCACTTTCTACCCGGTTGGCGTGCGTGTGCGCGCTGGTCCTGGCGTTCGCGCTGGGCCTGGCCGCGCCGCCGCTGGCCGACGCCTTTGGGCCCAAGCAGCCGATCAGCCAGCCACCAGCCACGGCCGCCCGCAGCGAGGGCCCGCGCCGCCCCGGCGGCCCCGTGTACCCCAAGCAAGACATCCGGGTCCGCATGGATCACGGCCTGCACCTGGCCGAGGGGATCAACTGCAAGCAGTGCCACCAGCGGATCGACCAGAGCCGGCTGTCGTCGCAGAACGACCTCCCGACCGGCGAGGCCTGCGACGCATGCCACGGCGATCAGCACCCGCGGGTGGCCGATGGTGAGCAGCCGCGCTGCGCCGAGTGTCACACCCACGTCGAGGACCAGCGGGTGACCGCGACCTCGATCTTCCCGCGCCCGCACCTGTCGTTCTCGCACCAGGCCCACCTCGCGCGGGGGACCGACTGCGCCACGTGTCACGGCGACATGACCAAGGTCGGGCGGGCCACGATCGCGCAGCTCCCCAAAGAGGCCGCGTGCCTGACCTGCCACGACGGCAACCAGGCCAGCGACAAGTGCAGCACCTGTCACCCGACCGGGCTCGACGGGCGGCTGCTCACGGTGATCGGCGACGACGCCACGATGCCCAAGTTGCTGCCCAAGGGCGCGACCGCGCGCGGGGCCGAGCACGACCTCGCGTTCGTCGAGGATCACCGCGGGATCGCCAAGGCCAACCCCGAGCTGTGTGCCAGCTGCCACGACGACAGCTTCTGCGCCGACTGCCACGCCGGTCCGATCAGGCCGATGCGGCTCCACGCGGGCGACTACCTGACCACCCATGCGATCGACGCCCGGGCCAACACCCAGGATTGCTCGAGCTGTCACCGGCTGCAGACCGAGTGCCGGGGCTGTCACCTGCGCATGGGCGTGACCGCGGAAGGAGAGGAGAGCGCGTTTGGGGTCGGGTCTCCGCTCCGGTTTCACCCCGGCGACTGGAGCGGCCCACCCGGCGCACCGCAGGGCCACGCGCTCCCGGCTCAGCGCAACATCTCGACCTGCGCCAGCTGCCACACCGAAGACGCGTGCCTGGCCTGCCACGCGACCACCCAGGCCGCCAGCCCCGGGCTCGGCTCCAGCCCACACGGCCCCGGGTTTGCCAGCTCGGCCCGGTGCACCGCCCTCGAGAGCCGCAACCGTCGCGTGTGCCTCAAGTGCCACGCGCCCGGCGACGTCGCGCTGGAGTGCCTGTAGCCGGGGTCAAAACACGACCTGAACGCCGACGCCCAGCCCCGCCTGCACCCGGCCCGGGTGCGCGTCGAAGTAGTAGGCCGCGTCCGCGTCGACGCGCACGGAGAACCGGGGCGCGACCGGCCCCCAGCGCTCGGGCAGCGGCGCGCGCAGACCCACCCCGAGCTGGACACCCGTCCGATGGCGGATGAACTCGCCGGTCCCCGCCAGGGTCGGGCCCGGGGCGCGGGCGAGATCGCCGAGCGTGGCCTCGTGCAGGTGGGTCGCGCCCAGAAACACCGTGGGCCGCACCCACTTGGTCCTCGGCGTGCGGACCTCGTAGCGAACCCCAAGCAAGATCTGCCCCGCGAGCAGCGCGGACGCGGCGTCATCGCTCGCGGCCGCGGCCGCGGCCACCGGGGGTCCGGCGCTGTCGGGCTCGCCCGGCGCTACTTCAGCGTGCGAGCCGAGGTGTCGAAAGCTGCTCGGCGCGGGGGCCGGGCGGGCGTTGCTGAACACGCCCTCACCCACGCTCGCCTCCAAATACAGCCCACGCCACAAGCGGACCCCCAGCCCGATCGACCCGCCGCCCCCAAGCGACGGCGCCCCACCAAACCGAGCCCCAGCGCGACCGCCAAGGTGCAGCTCGAACCGACGCTCGTCGAGCTCCGCCAGCGTCGGCGCGACCTTGGCAGGCGGGGCAGGCGGGGCAGGGGAGGCGCAGAGCAACGCAGCGGCGAGCAATCCAGCAGACATGCCGGACCCAACACCGGCCCACCGGCCAAGTGTCACCCTCGTCCGGCGCGCGCGCTCTCGCTAACCGTCGATCACGGAGTACACGGTGAACATCTCGACCTCGGTCATCGCGACCAGCCGATGCTCCCGCTCCGGGTGCACGCGGACCGGGGCCGCGGGCATGATCTCGACGCGATCGGTCTCGTCCCCGTCGATGACCTCGAGCACCGCGCGGCCGCCCGTCAACATCACGACCATGTCCTGCCGCCCGCGGGTCGAGACCAACACCTTCTCGCCCGCGCGGACCCGCAAGATCTTGCAGGTGTAGCCCTTGGCTTTGGCCCACACGAACTCGCCGCCAAACGAGCGCGCCTCGAACGGCTCGCCGTAGTCGTCCTGCTCCTGATCGTCCGCTTCCTCTTCCTCGTCCTCGACCTGCTTGGCGTCGGAGTCGGCGTCCGCGTCGATGTCGTCCTCATTCTCCAGGTCGACCTCGGGATCTACGTGGCTCATGGCGCCGCAACTCTACCCGTTCACTCGGGCGCGCGCGAGGGGCCGTGTGCGGGGTGCTCTAGTCGCCGGGTTTGGGGGTGGGCTTTTGCTTGGGCTTTTGTTTGGGCTTCTGGTTGGGTTTCTGGGCGTCCTTGCCCTTCTTGCCAGAATCGCCCTTCTCGGCGTCGCCCTCGGTCTCGTCGACGTAGACCTCTTCGTCGGGCTTGGCGGCCTCGCTGCCCTTGCGTTTTTGCTGGGCCAGGCGCGCGCGCCTTGCCGCGTCGTGATCCCAGGTGTCGACCTTGCCGTCGCCGTTGACGTCGTAGCCAATGCGGTCGATCTGCTTGCCGACGTAGTAGGTGAACATGTCGGCGCGGCCGTTGGCGTCGCGATCGGTCTCGACCCGAACCAGGCGGGCGTCGTCGTAGACCCGCCACGAGTCCGCGAAGCCGTCTTGATTGAGATCGAGCTCGTCGCGGATCAGCTTGCCCATCTCGTAGTAGCGACCCATGTCGATCCGACCGTCAAAGTCGGTGTCGTACTGCTCTCGGGTCACGTCGCCGCTGGGTGCGTAGTGGATGAACGCGTCGAGCCGACCATCGAAATTGAGATCGGCCTGCTTGCAGGCGATCTTCTCGCCGCCAGCGTCGGTGGCATACAGCGTGACGAGGTCGGCGTAGCCGTCTTGATTGACGTCGACCTGGTGCTCGCGCTTGTTGGTGCGATCGCACCGCTCGCCGTCGATCGTGAGGTACTTGAGATCTTTGGCGTTGCGGTTGCGCCCGGGCCCGTCCGGCTCGCCCTCGCCGACCGTGGCTCCCGGGTCGGGGCCGCCAGGCGCCGCCGGATCCGTGCCCGCCGCCGATTCGTCTGGCGCGTCGGTGTCGCCCTTCTTGCCCTTGTTCTTGCAGCCCGCGCCCAGCGTCAGCACCAACGCCGAGACCAGCACGAGAGCAGCCCCCGGATAACCATGACGACGAGTTCGCACGCTCCCCAAGGGTAGGCTGGCGGTTGCAACCGAGCAAGCGCCGACGCCGTCCCACCGCTCGGCCCAACCGCGAAGGATCGTCCCGCAACGGACATGCAAGCCGTCTTCCGTCGCAGGCGGCATCCCCGCCCACCCCGGGCTCCGCTCGAGCCGACAAGCGTTGTCGCCAGTCCACCGGTCCCAGAGTCCCCGGCAGCCACGTCCACGGCGCACTCCCACCAGGTCCACGCCGCGCCGCCGCCAGTCGGCGAAGTACCCAGCCGACTGTGGGGGGCCTAAAACCATGGTAGTAGCGCGCCCAACCGACCCATGAGCAGCACCGCCAAGCCCGCCGCAGACATCTACGAGCTGCCTGTCCGCGACCATATTCGTAGCTTCTGCATCATCGCGCACATCGACCACGGCAAGAGCACCCTGGCCGACCGGCTGATGGAGCACACCGGCCTGATCGCCGACCGTGACAAGACCGCCCAGTACCTCGATCGGATGGACATCGAGCGCGAGCGGGGCATCACGATCAAGGCCCAGGCCGTGCGCATGAACTACAAGGCCGACGACGGCCGCATCTACCAGCTCGACCTGATCGACACCCCCGGACACGTCGACTTCAACTACGAGGTCTCGCGCTCGCTCGCGGCCTGCGACGGCGCGCTGCTGGTGGTCGACGCGGCCCAGGGCGTCGAGGCTCAGACCCTCGCCAACGTCTACCTGGCGCTCGACGCCAACCTCGAGATCATCCCGGTCATCAACAAGATCGACCTCCCGAGCGCCGACATCGAGAAGGCCAAGAACGAGATCGAGGAGATGGTCGGGCTCGACGCCAGCCAGGCGATCTGTGTGTCGGCCAAGACGGGCGTCGGCATCGACGAGCTGCTCGAGGCGATCATTACCTATGTGCCGCCACCTCGGGCCGACCCCAGCGGGTCGGTCAAGGCGCTGATCATCGACTCGTGGTGGGACAACTACCGCGGCGTAATCTCACTGGTGCGCGTGATGTCCGGGACCTTGTTGCCGAAACAAGACGTCCGGTTCATGGCCACCAACAAGGTGTTCGATGTGCTCGAGGTCGGGGTGTTCGCGCCCGAGCCGCTGAAGCTGACCAAGCTCGAGGCCGGCGAGGTCGGGTTCTTGATCTGCAACGTCAAGGAGGTCGCGGACTCCAAGGTGGGCGACACGATCGTGCTCGCGGACGACCGCGTGAGCACGCCGCTGCCCGGGTTCAAGGTGGTCCAGCAGATGGTGTTCGCCGGGGTGTTCCCGACCGACAGCAACCAGTACGCCGACCTCCGCGACGCGCTCGGCAAGCTCACGCTCAACGACGCCAGCGTGACCTGGGAGCCCGAGACCTCCGACGCCCTGGGGTTCGGGTTTCGCCTGGGGTTCCTGGGCCTGCTGCACATGGAGATCATCCAAGAGCGGCTCGAGCGGGAGTACGACCTCGATCTGATCACCACCGCGCCCAGCGTGAAGTACCGGGTCACCCACCGCCACGGCGCCGTCGAGATCATCGACAACCCGGCCCGGTTCCCCGAGGCCGGCGACATCGAGATGATCGAAGAGCCCATGATCATCGGGCGGATCCAGCTGCCCGAGGAGCACCTCGGGCCGGTCATCAAGCTGTGCCAGGATCGTCGCGGCATCCAGCTGGATCTGACCTACATGACCGAGACCCGGGTCCAGCTGACCTACGAGCTGCCGCTGGGGGAGGTGGTGTTCGGCTTTTACGATCGGCTCAAGAGCGTCTCGCGCGGCTACGCCAGCTTGGACTACGACCACGGCGAGTACCGGCGCGCCGACCTGGTCCGCCTCGATCTGCTGGTCAACGGCGAGAAGGTCGACGCCTTGTCGCTGATCTCTCACCGCGACAACTCGTTCATGCGCGGCCGCGACCTGTGCGTGAAGATGAAAGAGGAGATTCCTCGCCAGCAGTTCGAGGTTGCGATCCAGGCCGCGATCGGGGGCCGGATCATCGCCCGAACCACCGTCAAGGCGCTGCGCAAGAACGTGCTGGCCAAGTGCTACGGCGGCGACGCCAGCCGCAAGCGCAAGCTGCTCGAGAAGCAAAAAAAGGGTAAGAAGCGCATGAAGGCGGTGGGGAACGTCGAGATCCCGCAGGGCGCCTTTCATGCGATCCTCAAGCTGGAGCAGTAGCTCGCCCGATGCCCGACGACGACACCCAGCACGCCGCGCGCGACGAGGCCGCCACGACCGAGGCCACCACGCCCGTCAGCGGCGACGCCAACTCCGAGGTCTCCGGGGAACCGCAGGGCCGCAACGCGCGCGCCAACGTCAAGCGCGGGCCGCGGGTCAGCCGTCGCTCCGCCGGTCACGTGCGCTCGGGCGCGCGCATGCTCAGCAGGGAAGCTGCGCGGATCCTTCGCAAGCACCGCGCGCGGATCGACGCCAAGGTCATCGCCGAGATCGAGGCGACGCTGGCCGAGATCGAGAGCATCCGATCGCAGCGGCCCGACGAAGATCTCGCGGCGCTCGAGTTCCAGGCCGAGCACCTCGACGAGCTGCTCCACCAGCACGCGTCGTTCGCCCGCAAGAGCGCGCTGCGAGACACGATCGAGAACATCGTGATCGCGGTGGTCGTCGCGCTCGGGGTCCGCTCGTGCATCTACGAGCCGTTCAAGATCCCAAGCGGCAGCATGATGCCGACGCTGCGGGCGGGCGATCACATCTTCGTCAACAAGTTCGCCTACGGCGTGCAGATCCCGCTGACCACCAAGGTCGTCGGCGAAGACTGGATCTCGGGCATCCAGCGCGGCGATGTGATCGTGTTCAGGTTTCCGCTCGACGAGTCCGATGACTTCATCAAGCGGGTGATCGGCCTGCCGGGCGACACGATCCGGGTCAACGCCGATCGCCGCAACATTGCGATCAAGCGGGCCGGCGCCGACAAGTTCGAGACCGTCGCGCGCGAGAAGATCGAAGACGAGAAGTGCCAGGCCGAGAACTCGACCCAGACGATCGAGAACTGCACGCTGTACCGCGAGACCCTCGACGAGCACACCTACCAGGTCCGCTACCGCGACGACCTGCGCAGCAACGATCCCAGCTTCCGCACCTTCGAGGTCCCCGACGGCTACTTGCTGGTGATGGGGGACAACCGCAACGCCTCGCACGACTCGCTGGCGTGGACGGTGAGCGGGGACACCGTGACCGCGGCCGGGCTGCTGTCGCGGCCTGACATCCGCGATCTGACCGCGATCGAGAACGAGCGGCTCGAGCTCCACGACGACGGGGACACGATCCGGTCCAACGACGACGGGCACCACGACGAGGTCCGCTACCTGGCCGAGCGCAGCGATCCGGCCCGCGACCTGACCCTCGAGGCCTGGCGGGCGCCGCCGATCGACGCGCGCGCGATCTTCGAGAGCCTCGCGGCCAACTACGGGGCCACGGAGACGACCACCTTTGCCACGCTGATGGGCAAGCAACTGGGCGCCGACGACGATCGGATCGCCGAGTACGGCGCCAAGCTCGGCGAGCTGCGCTACGCCAAGCACGAGGCGACCTCGGAGCTGGTGTTCTGGGCCCCGACCGCAGATGTCGTGTTTCGCCTCCACTGCGGCGTCAAGCGCTGCGCCAAGCCGGCGGATCTGGCCTCGCGGGCTGCTCAGGTGATCAAGTCGTTCGAGGCCAACCCCGACTACGACGCGCGTGAGCTGCTCACCTATGAGTACGGCCGCACCCAGACCTATCCGGGCCGGGGGCAGCGGGATACACGCTACCTCGAGCGTCGGTTTGGATCCGAGCACGACGGTGTGCGCATTCGGGCTTGGCGGGCACCCCATGAGGGTCTGGCGGTGCTGCGCGACGCCGCGCTGGCCGAGTACGGGGCTGGGCCGCTCGCACCGGCCATGCAGGCGCGCTACGAGCTCGCGGCGTTGGCGTCGACCGAGGCCGCCGTCGCCACGGATCTGGGCCCGCAGGCGTGGGTGCTCGAGCACGAGCACGGCTGGACGGTCGTGCACGCCGACGAGGACGAGCAAATGCTGTCCGTGCTCGACTGCGGGCCCAAGCGCTGCAAGTCGCGGACGGACGCGCTCGCCCTGGCGACGACCGTGGCCTCGCGGTTTCCGGTGGTCAACAAGGACCGCGATCGCCTGTCCGAGCTGCTCGGCCAGGCCGACGTCGGCGGGCTCCCGGAGCAGCCGCCCGTGGGGCCACCGATCGGCTATTTCTGGGACCACCTGACCGTCGTGGGCGTGGTCCTCGACGACAGCCACTCGGTCAACATCCAGGTCGAGATCGAGCCGGAAGGGGGCCTCGAGGCCGCTCTGGAGGCTCGCAAGCAGGAGCTGCGCGCACCCGAGGCGGTCGAGGGCCTCGGGCCCGTGGCCTGGTACGCGGACACGCCCAACGGCCACACGTTCTTGTTCAGTGTTCCGGAGACGAAGATGCTCGTCGAGCTGGCGTGCCGGCCGGGCCTGTGTCCGGACCGCGAGACCGCGCGCGCGCTGGCCGAGCGGGCCCGTGAGAAGGGCCTGGATCCCGAGAACTACCTGCAAAAGGGCGTCAGCCGACCGCGGCCATTCGTGCCACGCGGCAACGTCAAGGGCCGCGCCGAAGTCATCTGGTGGCCGAGCACTCGGTTCTGGAAGAACATCGACTGAGTTACGGCCGGAGTAACGGCTGGCGCGCGCCGTCTTGGCCCGAAAGACGGTCTATCGACGACTGCGGGCACGTAGACGTGGCTTGGGCGCCATCTGGGTCCCCCGCGCGTCCCAGATAAAACTCCGATAAGGTAGATTATGTAAAGTAAAATGACTGGCGACCGACGTAAGCTGGATTCTCGGCGCCGGCGTTAGCCCGCCCGATGAGCCGCCTGCACCTGCCGATCAAAGATCCCTGCCACGAGAACTGGGACGCGATGAGCCGCGAAGGTGAAGGTCGCCGGTTCTGCGAGTCCTGCACCAAGCACGTTCACGATCTCTCGGCGATGACGGAACGCAAGGCTCGCAGCGTGTTGGCTGACGAGAGCGCCAAGGGTCGAGTCTGTGTCCGCTACACCGCTGACACCGCTGGCAACATCAATTTCATCCCCCAGACCACGCCCGCCCCGAGCATCTGGCGCATGACGCTGGCCGCGGCTGGCATGAGCCTGGCGCTGCTGACCGGGTGTACAGATTCGACGCCCGACGAGGTCCAGGAGGATCGCTGCGTGTACGAAATTGGCCCCTGGGCGTTCACCGCTGCCCGTGGCGAAGGCACCTGCCCGTCGCCAGATGAGCCCCCGGACCACGTGTTGGTCGGCGAGATCGAGATCGAGCCTGAACCCGCGCCCGAGCCGGTTTACGAGCTCAAGGGTGACATCGGACCCGAGCCCGAGCTGCTGCCGGAGGTCGTGAACCCTGATCCAAGCCCGGTCAGGATGGGAAAGATCGCGGTGGCTCACCCGCCCGAGCCCGAGTCGATTCGTGAGCTGATGGGCGAAGCGCCCTCGATTGAGCCCTGCGACCCCCAGATCGAGCCGGCAAGGCCCGAACTGGAGAAGATGGGCGACGTCGCGTGGGCCCCAGATCCCGACGCCGATCCAGGTTCACAATAGCAGCAGCGACTCGAGTGATGCGCCCGGCAGGATTCGAACCTGCGGCCCCAGGTTTAGGAAACCTGTGCTCTATCCAACTGAGCTACGAGCGCGGTGCGTGAGCACGGACGCGGAGTGTGGCGGGCTCGGCCCGGCGACGCAAGTGGCCCCAGCGTCCAGCAAACCGCCAGCACTGGTGACCCGTCTTGGGTAGATTGCGGCTCGTGCATCGGATCCCTCGGACCGCGCCGCTGCCCGCGAGCTACCTGATCCCGGCGTTCGCGGCCGCGCTGTGGTGGGCGGTCATGACGATGGTCTCCGATCAACCCGCGGCGACCCAGCGCAGCCTCGTGTTTCTGGGTGGCCCGCTCGTGCTCTTGTTTGGTCTGCACGCGCGCCTGTTCGCGTTTCTCCACGCACCCGATCGGATCCGCTGGCTGCCCCTGCCGATCCCGGCCGCGCGTCACTGGCTAGCTGGGATCCAAGCCCACCTGCCCTCGTTCACGCTGGCTGCGATCCTGGCGGCTGGCGCGCTGTACCTGGCGTCAGGCACTGCGCTGGTGGTCGAATTCTGCTGGTTTGCGGTGATCGCGGGCCTGCTCGAGCCGTTCGCCTCGGCGATCGCTGCGATGTTCGGCCGTCGATTTCCCGAGCCCAGTCGCGTGCGCGAGCTTCAGCGCAGCCTCGGCGGCGGCTGGACCACGCCCGAGGCCGTCGTGCATCTGTATGCGCCCGCGCTCGCGCTCGGCTTGGCGGTGCTGCTGGCGATGCCGGGCCAGCTCTCGTGGGAGCGGTGGATCGACGGCCACTCGCTCGGGCCGACCCAGCTGGCGGTCAGCGTCATCCCCCTACTCGTCGCCGTTGGCCTGCGCTTGGCGGCCCCCGCGCTGTACCGCGCGGGCGTCTGGGAGGCGGTCCCGTGGCTGACCGAAGCCACCCGCACGCTGGCCGGGCCACCGCAGCCCGAGCCAACACCGAGCTGGGTCCGAAAGCTGCGCGATCCGTGGGCTCGGCTGATCATCGTGCAGTTCCTGCGGATGACGCCGCTGCCTTACCTGCGCCTGGCGATCGTCGTGGGGCTGGCGGTGCACGCCGCGCTGGCCGAGGGCGCACCCGGTGGACCCGGGATCGCCCTGAGCCTGGCGGCGATCGGCCTGTGGATTGTGCCCGCGGGCACAGTGGCGCGGGCCGGCGTCGCCAGGGCTCGGCTCGCGGGTGCCCTGCCCCTCTCACCCGCCAAACGGCGCGGTCGGAGCGGCTTCGCGGCCACCGCGGCGCTCGCCCTCCCAGCGGTGGCGCTGATCGGCGTGATCTTGCTGCGAGTCCTCGGGTGAGCTCGAGTGTCACTTCGATATGTCCAAGTAACTATTTGATACTACACACTTATCTGCATGCTTCGCGAGCTTTCGACGACTCGCCGCGCGTCAGCCCCGCCTGGCCATACCTGCTGAATACTGGTAGCTCCGGTACCGTCTTGGCCCCGCGAGCTGCGGTGATGTGTGCCGCGCCGACTACCGGAATTCAGAATCAAATGAACCGACTTCGCGCCCGTGTGTTCTCCGCCTCCCTGACTGGACTCCTCGGCCTCGGCGTCGTCGGTGGACTGCTTGCGACACCCGGTGTGGCGCAGGCGACTGAGACCTCCGCGATCGACGCGTTCCGGACCAAGCACGAGGCCGTCGTGAAGCTGGTCAAGGACAAGGCCACCGACGCCCAGCTGCAGGCCAAGGTCGACGAGCTGCTCGACTACGACTACCTCGCCAACGCAGCGCTCGGCGGCCCCGATCGCTACGCCCAGATCTGCGAGGCCCGCTGTGACGACTTCGCTGACCTCCTGACCCGGCTGATCCGCGAGAACTACCTGCGGATGATCCGCAAGGCCGAGAAGCACCCGGTCGAGTATCTCGACGAGGTCGCCGGCAAGAACGACGTCTACAAGGTCACGACCCAGGTCAAGATCGAGAAGAACGGGCGTGAGCAGACCGTCACGGTCGACTACGTGATGCACAAGGTCGACGGCAAGTGGCAGGTCCGCGACATCATCACCGAAGGTGTGAGCCTGGCCAAGACCTACCGGTACGAGATCAACAAGATCGCCAAGGAGCAAGGCATCGACGGGGTCATTCGCAAGCTCCAGGACAAGCTGGACGCGCTCGACGCTGGAGACTGATAAACTGGGTTTGATGGCCCCCCCAGAGGTGCCGGGCACTCCGTCTGGCTCGACCGCGCCCCGACTGATCGGGAGCGCGGTCATTTCGTTGGTTGTGCTGGCGCTTGGACTCGGCTGCACCGAGGCCAGGGTGATCGGCGAGGGGCAGTTCAGCCGTCCGATCGCGCTGGCGTCGGATCCGGGGGCGCCCCTGCCCCGTCTGGCCTGGCTCCCCGGTGAGGCCTGTCCGGGCCCGCTGGGTGGCTGCAGCAGCTTCTGCGTGGGCGCGCCCGATAGCTGCGATCCGTCCGCGTGCCGACCGTTGCTGATCGACAGCGGGACCCCGCTCTCGATCCTGCCGAGCCGCGACGGGACGCTGGGGTTTGGCAAAGAGTGCGTCGAGCTGCGGGCGGCGGGGGGTCTGCTCGACGACCCGATCGAGACGGTACTGGAAGCCTCGACGGCGTCATTTCGGCTGTACGAGGCGCCGATCGTGCGCGCGCCGGGGACCGAGGTGGCCGGCTGGGAATGGGAGGCGGGCGACGATCTCGACCCGATCGCGGCCGGGGGCGTGATCGGTGGCAACATCCTGCGCGACTTCGCCCTGGAGCTGCGTCACCTCGAAGGCGAGACGCCGAGCGTCGCCTTCTTCTCCGAATTCCCGGGGACCGAGACCGTGCTCGCTGATCAGGGCCGGGCTTACCTGCGCCTGCAGTACCCAGGTCGTTTGTTGGGGCGGCTGCGCAACGATAGTTGCGAGCTCGCGCCGGGTCTGGACTGCCGCCTGTCGGGCTTCAACTTCAACCAGGACAACCAAGACCTATTGTTCGAGAGCACCCGCGCGCTCGTCGATGCCTGCGTCGCGCCCCCGCCTTGCGCGGTCAAGTGGACGCAGGCCAATGGCTGCCAGCTCCGCAGTGGTGGTCTGGACTCGAGCGCGTGCCCGGCTGATCCAACCGAGCTCGGAGGCAGCGCGACGTTGCTGGTGGCGACCGGCGTGCCGGGCCTGGTGTTGTTCGAGGACAGCGCCGCCCGGCTGTTGGGCGCGCTCGATCAGCTGCCGAGCTGTGACACGCTCGCGCCCGAGTCGAGCGCGCCCGCGTGTACGCAGGCCGAGCCAGGTCGCCTGGTGTTGCCGGGCTGGCCGGCCCTCGATCAGCTACAGCGGCTGCGAGTGCGCTCGCTGGGAATTGTTCAGGGCCTCGACCAGTCGAGTGGCCCCGCACCTTGCCAGCGCTTGCGCGACCGGCTCAACGGCCTCGTGCGTCAATGCAAAGGTTTCGCAGCCGAAGGCCGCCCCGTGCGACCAAGCGCGAAGTCCGGCTCGTCGATCGCCGGGTCCGCGCTGGTCATAGGCGAGGTGATGCTGGGCGACGACCAGCTCGGCCCCGACACCAGCGCCTGGCTCAGCGCGCTGATCGTCCCGGCAACCGCGGCGCCCGTGCTCGCGCTGCGCCGCGAGATCGTGCCGGAGGGCGCCCAACCCGACGGGCTGATCGGCGGCGCCCTGCTCCGCAACACCGAGACGGTGCTCGACTTCACCGAGCCGGTCGAGAGCCCCGGCGTGCGCGTGCGCTGCCTGGATCCGGGGGGCCGGTGTCTGGCCGCGCCGGCCTGCGAGCCCGAGGGCGGCGGCGTCGAGTTCCCCGACGCCGACCCCGGCCGGACCAGCTGCTGCTTTGGACTCCCGAGCAACCTGATCGCCAGGGTCGTCCTCGAGGGCGAACAAAAGCAGGCGCCCCGGGTCGAGGACGCCTGCTGCTCGGCCCTCCCCCGCGCCGCGCTGGCCGACCTGCAGAGCCCGGCGCTGGATCTCTGCACCGACGTCGACGCGTTCTAATGCAGCCCGACGCTGCCCTGCATCCCGACCAGCCGCTGCGGATCGACCCCGATCGCGTGCAGAGCCTCGACCCACATTCGCTCTGGCTCGCAGTCGAACAGGAAGTCGACGTCGACGCCGACGTCGTCCTCGCCGTCTTCGACCACGGGGACGACGACCCAGCTGCCACCAGCGATCTCAGCCTCGAGCTGGCCGCCGCCCCAGCCGGCGTAGCCGAGCAGGAACATGAAGTGGGCGTCGTCGGCACCGAAGCGGAGATGGTCGGTTCGCTCGGTGCCATCGCCGTCGCGCTTGACGGACTCGAGCGAGGTCGTGAGCCACAACCCCGCCGCGAGCTGATCGGCCTCCGTGTCCCACTCGGGCTGATCATGGAGGAACCACCCGCGGATCTGCTCGACTGGGCCCCCGAGCCGCACGCGGCTGTCAGGGTCGCCAGCCCACTCGAGCGACAGGGACCGCGCCACCTCGAGCAGCGTGGTGCGCATGGGACTGTTGAGCACCAACCCGAGCGCACCGTCTTCGCCGTGATCGAGCAAGAACACGACAGAGCGGTGGAAATTCGGATCTAGCAGCTGCGGGACCGCGCACAGCAGATGCCGAGTGAGTCCGCGCTCGCTGCGATCGATGATGGTCACGAACTCAGCTTAGCCCATCGAAGAGGGCCCGCACACGCGCTCCAGCACAAAGCGTGGCTGGCATCAGATCAGCCCGCGTCCCCGTCTGTCGCCAGCCTGAGCTCACTCGTCCTTGTCTTTGTCCTTACCTTTGGCTTTTTTGCTCGCCTTCTTGGCTTGCTTGGCGGCCTCGTGCTCGCGCCGTTCGGCCGCCGCGGCGTCGTCCTCGGCCTGGTTGCGCGCGCGGTCGGCCGTGGTGTCGGTCTCGGCGTCGGTGACCGTGGAGGTGGACTCATCGGCGGGCGCGGTGCCGTCTGCTGGATTGTCGCCAGTCGGCGTGTTTTTTTCGTGCGTCGCCGCGCTGGAGTCGTCGGCGTCCGCCGCTTTCCTGCGTGGCTTGGGCGACCCCGACGGGGCGGCCGCGGGGGATCGCTCCGGTTGGACCGCGGGTGGCCGGGTGGGGCCGGGGGCCGGCGTGGGGATCGAGGTGGCTTCGGCCGGCGGGTCCGCCTGGGGTGGCGCCGCGTCGATCGCCGGGGTGACATCGCCGGTCGCCGCGACCGCGACCTGGTCCTGCTTGTGGTTGGGATCGGCTGGATCGTGCTCGGCGTGATCGCCGAACAGCATCATGCCGAGGCCGATCGCCGTGAACACCAACAGCAGCGCCACGCCTGCGGCTGCGAGCGGCACCCACGAGCGCGCGCGGTCGTTGCCGGGCGCGTACCCGCTCGCCACGATCGGGGCTGTGACTGACACGCCGACACCCGCGCTCGGGGCCGGATGAGACGCCGTCCATGTCACCTGGCTGCGACTGTTGGAACCTCCTGCATCGGTGCTGGCACCCGCGGGTTGTGGGGTCCCCGCCCCGAGGCTCTCGAACGCCCCCGTCGCGGGTTGACCGATGCCCGCGTGCGAGCCAGTGCGAGACGCGGAGGCGCGTCGTGCCCCAGTGACGGTAGCTGTCGCCGCGGCAACCGTCGCTCCGGTGCGCACAGGCGCGGGCGCGGGCTGCCAGGCCACACCAGATGCGGCGCCAACTGGCTCGCCCGCCGGGTCAGCAAGGACCTGGCCAACGGGCTCGACAGCCCGCTCCTCGGCGGACGCGGCGGCGATCAGCGAAGCCGCGGCCTCCAGCGCCTCGATAGCTTCCCGGGCGTCGGCGAAGCGATCCATCTTCGACTTCTCGAGCAGCTTGTCGACGACGCTGACGAGCGCACGCGGCACGGTCTCCGGCAGCGGCGGCGGCACCTCCATGATCTGCATGCGCAGCAGCTGAGCAGGATCGTCGGACGTGAACGGCGGCCGCCCGGCGAGCATCTCGTAGAAGATGAGTCCGGCCGCGTAGAGATCCGTGCGCGCGTCGACCTTGCCGCCCGCGGCCTGCTCGGGCGACATGTAGCGAGGCGTCCCAAACACGATCCCCTGGCGCGTCAGCTTCTCGGTGCCGCGCTCGTCGAGCAGCTTGGCGATCCCAAAGTCGACCAACTTGGCGATCTCGTCGCCGCGGAAGTCCGTGGTGATGAACACGTTCTCCGGCTTGAGGTCGCGGTGCACGATGCCGAAGTGATGGGCGTGCTCGAGCCCCGCGAGGATCTGCTTGGCGGTGTCGATCGTGGCGGCGGGCGACCACGCGTGACCGAGTCGGGCCTCGAGCTCGCTGCCCGCGAGCAGCTCCATGACCAGGTACTTGGTTCCGTCCTCGGTGGTCCCAAAGTCCGTGACCCGCACACAGTTGGGGTGGTCGAGGCGCGAGGCGCTGGTGGCCTCGCGATCGAAGCGCTTGGACACCGACGCGTCACGACCGATCTCCGGGTGCAGGACCTTGATCGCGACGTCACGATCGAGTCCCGTGTGGCGGGCCTTGAACACCGCCCCCATCCCGCCGACGCCAAGCAGCGAGTCCACGCGGTAGCGATCGTGGAGCGTGGCCCCGACGAGCGCCTCGAGGTCGGGGTGTAGATGCGCCGATTCGCTCACCGAGTCGTCCCCTCACCTGCCCCGAGCTCGGGACCGGACGGCATCGAGTATCCGAACGGAGCTGGCAAAACTCAACCGGCCGGGAGGATCGCTCGGCAACGTATGCTCCCTCACTCCTGGAACATCGCTCGGGTTGGCGTCAGCTCGCTGCCCCCGATGAACCCGTCTGCGTATGCGCCTGCAAGCGGTTGCGAAGCCTGACCCGAGCTGAGAACAACCTGCTTTGAACGCTTGTGAGTCGGAGGCTCGACGCGCTAGCTTGCTGTCGATGGTGCTGCAGCTCAACCCCGGGGACAGGTTCGACAAATTCGAGATTCTCTCGGTCGCCCGCAAGTACGACGGGTCGTGGGTCTATCGGTGCAACGCCGAGGGCTTCGATCATCCCGTCGCGGTCCGGATCTCGCTCGATCCCGTTCAGGCCGAAGAGACAGCCCGCCGCGCGCTGCGAGAGATCACGGTGCTCGAGGAGCTGACCAACAACCATGTGATCCGGGTGTTCGACTCGGGCATGGGCGGCAACGATCACTGGTACATCGTGATGGAGGCGCTCGACGGCGCCCGGCTCGATCACTGGCACGACTTCGATCGTCCCATGTCCGCGCCACAGGCCGTCGGGCTGGTCCATCAGGCCTGCCTCGGCCTGGCAGAGGTCCACGCGCGCGGGGTCGTGCACCGGGATCTCAAGCCCGCCAACTTGTGGGTCGAGCCCGACGGCAACCTCAAGATCATCGACTTCGCGTCGGCGCGCGGGTTCGGGGCTCAAGCGCTCGCGGGTGACAACGTGACCACGCAGCACGTGCTGGTTGGGACCCCGCAGTACGCCCCGCCCGAGCAGGTCTACTCGTCCACGCTGACCACCGCGAGCGACGTCTACTCGCTGGGCGTGATCCTCTACGAGCTGCTCTCGGGTCACTGTCCCTTCTGGGCCGACCGGACCCGCGCCGAGATCGTGCAGCTGCTAGCGGACGATCCCGTCGAGTGGATGAACGCCCACGTCAAGCGGCCGATCATCCCGCTGCGCCAGCACGAACACTGCAAGGACGTGCCCGAGAACCTCGCGGATCTGCTCGAGACCTGCCTGGCCAAAAAGCCCGAAGATCGGCCCAAGGACGCGGGCGTGCTCGCCAACTCGCTGGGCTGGGTGCTCCACCACGAGCTGGGCCAGATGCCGGTCGCGACCTTGTTGGTCACGGATCCAGGCGGCGGCGTGGCCTACCGGATGGTGCCCCCGGGTGCGCATCGGCTCGGGTTTGGGCCAGGCATGGACCTCCGCTTGCGCGCCGAAGGTGACGACGTCGCGTGGGCCTTGCTCGAGTGGGCGGGGCCGCCGAAGCAAGCCGAGCTGCGGGTCCTCGATCCGGGGCGCACGATCACGATCAACGGTCAGCCGATCTCGCCGCGGGCAGCGATCAACGCAGGCGACGAGATCGCGCTCGCCGGCTTTGGGCTGCGCCTGACCTATCCGCGCGAGGCGTGACGCGCCCGCTTGCGGGCGCCCGGTGGCCGTGTTAAAGCTCCGTTCCCGCTCGCCAGAGTGGCGAAATTGGTAGACGCAGCGGACTCAAAATCCGCCGGGGGCAACTCCTTGCCGGTTCGAGTCCGGCCTCTGGTACTCGCCCGGGACCCCCCTCCCGGGCGTTCTCTATTTTAAACCCCCACAGAGACCTTGGCACCGCGCCGAATGCAGCCGCTGGCGCGTCTGGTCGCTTCGCTCCTCGGGGCCGTTTGTTCGCGGGCGTATGTGTGGCCCCCTACAAGGGGGCTCGTCATGCCCCCACAGACGCCTTGGTACTGCGCCGACGCAGCCGTTTGTTCGCGGGCGTATGTGTGGCCCCCTACAAGGGGGCTCGTCATGCCCCACAGACGCCTTGGTGCTGCGCCGACGCAGCCGTTTGTTCGCGGGCGTATGTGTGGCCCCCTACAAGGGGGCTCGTCATGCCCCCACAGACGCCTTGGTACTGCGCCGACGCAGCCGTTTGTTCGCGGGCGTATGTGTGGCCCCCACAAGGGGGCTCGTCATGCCCCACAGACGCCTTGGTGCTGCGCCGACGCAGCCGTTTGTTCGCGGGCATATGTGTGGCCCCCTGAGAGGGGGCTCGAGCTCGATTGCCCCCACAGACAGCTTGGCACTGCGGATCCGTCAGGGATCCGTCGGGGGATCGGGGACCGCGAGCATGCCTAGCTCGACGCGGCCGCCGCCCGCTCGGATGTGGAGCTTGTTGGTCGCGGGTCCGATCGACCGCCGGTAGCTGCCCGCGCCCACGTGCGCGGCGGTGTCGAGCTCGATCACCAGCTCGCCCGCGCCCTCGATGTCGATGTCGTAGTTGTCGACGTCGGCGAGCATGACGGTGACCGAGCCGGTGGTGTCGATGACGAGGTCACGGGCGGCCTCGGCGTTGACGGTGACCGTGCCGATCCCGCTGTAGACATCTACGGCCGCGCTGGTGCTGAGCCGGACGGAGCCCCGCGCTGTCGTGACGCGCAGCTGCTCGGTGCCACCGAGGATCTCGACCGAGCCACCATCCAGATCGACCGAGACGTAGGCGTCGACGCCGCTGACGAACACGTCGCCGGTCCCGACGATCTCGTGGGCGAGGTCTCCGGCGGTCTGCACGTCGAGATGGTCGAGGCTCGTGATCTCACGGATCTCGACGGGCAGCACCGGGCTCAGGCGACCGACGGCGCCCCAGGTCTCCCAGGTCAGCTCGGCCTTGCGGGCGCTGGCCAGCGCGTCGTCGCCGCTGCCGCCGAGGCTGACCCACGTACCTTGCCAGTCGACAAAGCTGCGGGTCCCCTCGCCCGTGAGGATGAGCTCGGTCGCGGGCAGGTGCAGCTGCACGGTGTCGAGTCCAGCGAGGCTGGCCTCGTCGGCGAACTCGACGTCGCCGCGGAACCCAAACACGCACGCCCCTAGCACCAACGCCCCCAGCACCAACGCAGCGACCGGCGCGGCCCAGCTCAGGCGGCGGGTCCGGGGGCAGCTTGGGGTCGCGCGGGGGTCCATGGGGGATCGCTCAGAAGTAGGTCGACAGGTTGAGGCCGAGCTCGAGCTCGGTGGCGTAGCGAGGCAGCGCGCGGTTGGCCGAGTAGTAGCGAGTGGTGAGCGGGATCGCCACGCGCGGGGTCAGGTCGAGAGACACCCGATCGAGCACGAAGTAGCGCAGATCCAGCTGGGCGTAGGGCACCGCGCCAAGCTTAATGACTCGCCGTGGCCGCGCGGCGTCGGGGTCGAGCGGCGCACGGCCCCCGCTGGCGACGATCTGAACGATCGAGCCAGCCGCGAGGTCGACCCACAGGCGCTTGCGGTCGAACACGCGGTAGTCGACCCGGGCGCCGAGCTGCCACACCTGCGGGCCCTCGCTGCCGCCCGGCTTGACCGAGAGATCCGAGACGCCGACCGAGAACCTGCGGGCCGCCTGGCCCATCAGCGAGATGCTCCAGTCGTCGTAGAAGCCGGGCCGCCGGGTGTCGGCGCGGAAGCCCACGGTCATCATGCGGGTCACGCTCAGGCGCAGCCGGTGATCGAGCTTGGGCTCGACCTCCTTGTTGGTGGCGACCCGATAGGCGTCGGTGATCGCGTAGATCCACAGCAGCGGCGCAGCGCTCGAGAACACGCCATAGCCGATCAAGCGGGCGTACTCGGCCGGGAGCGGGCGGGTCCCGTCGTTGCCGAGCCGAAACAGCGCCGACGCGGCGATCATGCTGCCGACGGTGCCGAACAGCAGCCCGGTGCCCTTGCCCCCCTGCCCGTTGAGGAACTGGCCGAGGCCGGGGACCAGGGTCGACGCGAGCGGGCTCGCCCACGCGCGCCACCTGTGGGTGGGCGCGGAGGCGCTCGGCGGTGGGACGGGCTCGGCGACCGCGGCCGCGGCCAGCGTTTCCTCCGCGCGAGCGGCCTCGGCTGCGGCGCGATTGGCCGACCAGACCTCGACCGGGAGCACACGCTCACCGTCCCACGCCAAGCGCAGACCCGAGGCCACGACGACCGGGTCGACCGACTCGGGACCGTGGACGAAATAGACCCCCGGTGGGAGTTGCAGCTCGTCGGGTGGATCGGCGGCGTCGTCCCGCGTGAGTGGAGCGCCGACCGGGCGCCCGTCGGTGTCGAACACCTGGTACTCGCCCGGCTGTGCGGGCGCGAGCACGAGGGTTCCCGGTGGCACCAGCGTCGGCGGTTCGGGGGCGTCGGGCGCTTGGGGCTCGGCGGCGTCGTCCGTGGGCGGCGACGCGGAGACCGGCGCGGGCGAGGCCGCGTCAGGTGGTGCGAAGAGCAAGGTCAACGCGATCGCCGAGGCGAGCACCGGACACTCATACCACGAGGCGGGGCATGGCTACCCTGGCATGCTGGGGGCGGGCCCGACGGTCAGGGCGCCGACAACCTCGACGCCCTCGCGGGCCAGCGCCCAGCTCATGTGCGCGCTGCAGTGGGCCATGCCCACGCTGCCGTCGGGCCCGACCGCGATGAAGCCGACGGCGGCCCCGGTGTCGCGGTGGATCTCCTGGCACAGCTGCTCCGCGGCCGCTTGAATGCCGACGCCCGCGGCCGCCCGACGCAGGAGCTCATAGCAGCCCACGCGACCCATGATCGCTTCGCCGACGCCGGTTCCGAGCGCGGCGCCGAGGGTCGCGTCGGCGTAGAAGCCCGCGCCGATCAACGGGGTGTCGCCGACCCGGCCGGGGAGCTTGAGCAGCACCCCACCGGTCGACCCCAGCGCGCACAGCTGGCCCCGGCGGTCCAGGGCGATCGCACCGACCGTGTCGGCCCGGTTGTCGATCGAAGTCTGGCCCAGGCGGGCCTGCTCGTAGCGCTGCTCGGCCTTCTCGGTCCACACCAGCTCGCGGCCGAACCGACCCACGCCGCAGGCCTCGGCGAAGCGCCGGGCCCCGTCGCCGACCAGCAGCGCGTGCTTGCTGCGCTCCATCACCGCCCGCGCGAGCTCGCAGGCGTCGGCGAGCTCGTGGACGCTGGCGACCGCGCCGGACTGGCGATCGCGGGACCGCATGATCCCCGCGTCGACCTCGAACTGGCCGAGCGAAGTCATGCACGCGCCGCGGCCTGCGTTGAAGGCAGGATCGTCCTCGAGGCTGCGGACCGCCGCGATCGCTGCCTCGACGCACGCGTCTTCGCGATCGCCGAGCTCGATGAGCCGCCCGAGCCCGAGCGACGCGGCGCGCCGGGTCCCCGCGACGGCGGCCTCGTGCAGATCAGCCGCGTTGGTGCCCGCGCCGCCGTGAACCAAGACCAGCCCAGCGGTCACGCTTCGCCCTCCTCGCTGGTGTGGCTGCGCTCGACTACTTCGTCGATATCGTCGAGGTCGTCGAGGTCGCGCGAGCGCGCGAGTCGGGGCACGTAGGGCCGGGGTGGATCGGCGACCTGCAGGGCCCGAAGCACCCGCCGCTCGACCCGATGCATGCGCCGCCCCTCGACGCGATCGCGGTGATCATGGCCGAGCAAGTGCGCGAGCCCGTGCACGACCAACACGGTGGCCTCGTCGAGGCGGGCGGCGTCCGACGGCGCTCGGGCCTGGCGCTCGACGGCGTCCCAGTCGATCACGATGTCGCCGAGCGAGCCCCCTCCCCCGTCCCCCGCTTCAACCAGACGCACCGCAGGCCGAAACGAGAGCACGTCGGTCGGCCCGGTCTCGCCCATGTACGTCAGGTGGAGCTCGGCCATCTCGGCGTCATCGACGATCCGCAGGCCCAGCCAGCGCAGCTGATCCGCGTCGAGCCCGACCCGCTGCGCGGCGCGGCGAGTGCGACGCTCGAGCAGCGCGAGCACGCGGGGTCGCACGCGATCGCGCAAGCTGGGCGCCACGACAAACGACGGTGTATTCAGCATCATGAGTGGGCCAAGGTGATCTTGGTGTAGACCTGCCCGCCGACGAAGGCCTCGAACAGCTCCCGATCGAGCTTGCCCGCGTCGACCTCCATCTCGAGGATCGACAGGGCCCGCTCGAGCGGCACGGCGCGCTTGTAGGGGCGGTCTTTGGCGGTGAGCGCGTCGAAGATGTCGGCGATCGTCATCATGCGGGTCTGGACGGGGATCTGCGGGGCCGTGATGCCGTGGGGGTAGCCGCTGCCGTCGAGGTACTCGTGGTGCTTGCCAGCGATGTCTGGCACCCGGGTGAGCTTGCGGCCCCAGGGGATCTGCTCGAGGAAGTCGAAGGTGTGGCTCACGTGGCTCTGGATCTCGAGCCGCTCGGCGTGCGTCAGGCTGCCACGGGTGATCAGCAGCGACTCGAAGTCGCTCGGCTCGAGCAGCTGGATCTTGCGGTCACCGCCGTCCTCGAACGCCCGCTGCTCGAGGGCGCGAATGCCCGCGGAGCAGTCCTCGTTGAGGATCGACGGCTCGTTGGCGACCTCGACGAGGGCCTGCAGCTGATCGACCTCGGTCAGCATCGCCGCGAGTCGGGCGTTGAACTCGGCCTCGGTCTCGGCCTCGCGGCCCTCGACCGATCGCAGCCGGCCCTGCAGCAGGTGCAGGCGCATGGCCGTGCGCATGTGATCGAAGCGGCTCAGGACCCGGGCGCGCTGCTCGGGATACAGCTTCTTGGCCTTGGTCAGCACGTCCTCGCGGACGCTGACCTTGCCGAAGTCGTGGAGCAGCGCGGCGTACTCGAGCTCGCGCATGGCGTCGCGATCAAAGCGGATGTCGACCAGCGAGCCGGTGGTCGAGCGATCGACGACCTCGGCCAGCCCCAGGGTCAGCGCGGCGACCCGCTCGCTGTGGCCGCTGGTGGTTGGATCCCGCTGCTCGATCGCCTTGACGCTGGCGCGCACGAAGCCGGCGAACAGCGCCTCGATCTCGGCGTAGAGCCGGGTGTTGTCGAGCGCTACCGCCCCCTGGGCCGCCAGCGCTCGACACAGGCGCTCGGCCTCGGCGTCGAACGGGACCACCCGGCGATCGAAGTCCTCGGGCTCGCGCAGCGGCCGGGTGTCGTGCGGGTTCATGCGCGCGTTGATCAGCTGGATCGCGCCGAGCACCTCGCCGTCGGGCGGGCGCATCGGGACCGTGAGCATCGATCGGGTCTGGTAGCCGAGCCGCTGATCGAAGCTGCGATCGTGAGGGAAGCTGCGCCCGTTGCAGCTGCGATCGGCCACGTCGGGGCTGTAGCAGTCACGCAGGGTGATCGGCTCACCAGTCAGCACGCAGGCCCCGACGACCGAGCCCTCGTTGATCGCCAGCTCGAACGCGTCGAACCGCGCGTTGGGCAGCGAGCCGTTCTCGGCGAACCGAAACCGCAGCTTGGAGGGCTTGGCCGACCGGGCTGACGACTCGCTGTCTTGCCCGTCCTCGCGCTCTTTGGGGGCCTCGACCACGTAGATCGAGCCCGCGTCGGCGCCCGTGATCCGCCGGGCCTCCGTCAGGATCAGCTCGAGCAGCAGGCCCGGATCGCGCTCGGTGACCAGCGCCGCGCCAACGTCGAGCAGCTTGTCGACCATCTCGGCGCGGCGACGCTGGCGGGCGGCGCTGAGTGCCGATCGGACGGCGTGATCGACGACGAGCGGCGTGGCTGGCAGTGACAACAGCTGGACCCGCTCCCCGGAGAGCCCCGCGAGCGCGCGGGCGAGCGCGTCGCCAGCCCCGACGATCAGGGCGACGTCAAACCCGGGAGACAACTCGGCGCCCGCGGCGAGCACCGCCAGCTCGGCGCCGCGCTGATGGATCCGGACGCTGTCGACGCCGACGCGCTCGATCTGCGCGGGGTCGAAGCGACGCTCGATGCGAGCGAGCACCCCAGCGAACTCGCCGATCGGTGCAGTGATGGGCTCATCCATGGGGCGCTCGATTATAGCCGCCATCGCGCGAATTCCCCGACCCTGATCGAGATTCCTCCCCCTGCCTACGCCCAAACCCACGCCCAAACCCACGCCCAAACCCAAGCCCAGACCCAAGCCCAGACCCAAGCCAGATCAGATGCGAACCCAGCTGTGAATCACGACGGTTCGCGTCGGCGCCGACGACGACCGCGCTCACGCAGCCTGCCCACGCGGCCGCCCGAGCCGTCGTCCGCGAACGGCGGCGGCAACAGCGGCTCGTGGAAGCCCGAGCGGCTAGCCTGCTGAAGCTCGACCTCCGACAGCAAGATCGCGGGCGCGACCCCGCCGACCGGCACCGAGCCGCTCTCGGCGTAGCAGTAGCCGTGGTCGACGCCGAGCTCGCCGCCGAACGCGACAATGCGTTGCAGCGCCGACAGCGGCGTGCCGATCAGCTCGAGATCTCGGACCCGATGGCGCGCGCCGGTCTCGACATTGAGCAGCTCGACGTGGGCCAGCTCGCCCTTGAACACCTGAAAGTCGTAGCTGTCTGTGGCGGTCTCGCCCGCGCGCACACGATGGATGATCGCGGCGTAGCGCCGGCCCTGGGCCCGAGCGAGCTCGGTGAGCTGGGCCTCGAGCGCGGCCGACGTCGCGTGATGCTGCGGATCACTCTCGACGATGAGGTTGCCCATGCGGGCCATGGGCCGCTCGACGCCCGCGCTGCGACCGTGCCCGTTGGAGCGCGCGGGCGGGCGCTTGGCCGAGCCGGGCGACTTGGCCGAGCCGGGCACGTGCTGATCGGGCAGCGGCGTGCGGTTGCGGAGGAACCCGACCAGCACCCCGTCGCGGACCAGCTCGGCCCGCTGGGCGAGCACCCCCTCGTCGTCGACCCGGTAGCTGCCCCACAGCGAGCGCCCGCCGAGCTCGACGATGCTGGGATCGTCGACCACGTGCAGACCAACCGGCAAGATCCGCTCGCCGAGCATGTGGGCGAAGGTTCGGGTCTCGCCGCGGGCCACCAGCCGGTTGCCCTCGAGCCGATGCCCGAGCGCCTCGTGGAACATGGTGCTGGCGGCCTGGCCCGAGAGCAGCGCCGGGCCAATGAACGACCCTGGGCTGGCAGCCTCGCGCAGCTCGTGGAGCTCGGCGATGACCTCGTCGAACAGCGCGGTCATGGTTGCCTCGTCGAGCATCTCGTCGATCGAGCGACCCGGCCACGCCCGGCTGACCTCGACGTAGACGCCGTCGTCCGTCAGCACGAACCCGCGGACCTCGAACTCGAGCCACAGGTCGGAGCTGCGGACCAGGCTGCCCTCGCTGTCGACCAGCCAGCGGTGCATTCGCTCGCCGCGGATGCACACGGTCGGATCGTAGAACTCGGGGTGATCGAGCAGCCGCCGCGAGAGCGTGACCAGCTCCTGGGTCCAGCGCTGGATCGGGAGCGGCGTGTCGTCGAGGTCCTCGATGTGACGAACGGGCTGCTCGCGGGTGAAGCTCGCAACCTCGTCCCGCAGGTACTCCGAGATCATGGCCTTGCGGTGCTCGTAGTAGTCCTCGAGCGCCTCGTCGAATTTGATCTGCGTCAGCTTCCACAGCGCGCAGCGCAGCGCCATCGGCTCGAGATCGTCGGGCGCCAGCAGCCAGTCGGCGCTCTCTCGATCGCCCTCGTCGCCCGCGAGGCCGCCGTCGAGCACGTTGTCGAACTCGTGTGAGCCAACTCGGACGTCGACGGCGAGGCTGCCGACCTCGCGGTCACGCCGTCGCATCAACGAGCCGTGCGCGGCCTCGAGCAGCAGCTCACGCCGCCGCCGCAACACGTAGCGCAGGTGGTACGGACGCGGACTTCCGGGTACCCGCAGACCCTGGCGCGAGCGCTGCAGCTCGGCGGCCATCGCGTGGAGGATCGGATCGCTCACGCTCACGCTCACTTGTCGCCGCCGTCGAGTCCGGCCTCGGTCGCCGCCTGCGGATCTTGCGAGCCGGCTCCCCCACCAGGCTCGCCGTTGCCCGGCGACAACGCGTGATTCGGGCTCGCGCCGTTGGCGTTGCCGCGCCGACCGTCGCGTCGCTCGGCGCGGTCGCGGGAGTCGGCCTCGTAGGCGCGGACGATGTCTTGCACGAGCGGGTGTCGCATCACGTCGTTGGGGCTGAACGGGCAGACGGACACGGATGAGATCCCGGACAGCACCCGGATCGCGTGGTTGAGCCCGCTGCGCTCGCGGCCGTCGAGGTCCCGCTGCGAAGGATCACCGGTGACGACGGTGAAGGTCCCGACGCCGATCCGCGTGAGCAGCATCTTCATTTGCTCGCGCGTGGTGTTCTGGGCCTCGTCGAGGATCACGAACGCGTCGTTGAGCGTACGCCCGCGCATGTAGGCCAGCGGGGCCACCTCGATCACGCCCTGCTCCATCATGCGCTGGACCTTGGGGCCGTCGAGCATGTCGTACAGGCCGTCGTAGAGCGGGCGCATGTACGGGCTGACCTTCTCTTCGAGGGTGCCCGGCAAGAACCCCAGGTTCTCGCCAGCCTCCACGGCGGGGCGGCTGAGGATGATCCGGCGGACCTGCTTGTCCTGCAGCCGACGCACGGCCATGGCGACCGCGAGGAAGGTCTTCCCGGTGCCTGCGGGGCCGACCCCAAACACCAGGTTGTTGCGGCGCATGGCGTCGACGTAGCGCTTTTGCGCGAGGCTGCGCGGCGCGATGTTCTTGCCGCTGCTCTTGGCGATGATCACGTCATCGTAGACGCCGGTCAGCACCGCCTTGCCGTCTTGCCGGAGGATCTCGATGCCACGCGCGACGTCGGTTGGCAGCATCGGGCGCCCCGCGCGAGCGAGACTAAACATCTGCTCGAGCAGCCGCGTGACCAGGTCGAACCCCTCGGGATCGCCGGCCAGCGTGACCTCGGTGCCACGCAGGTGCAACGCCACGCCGGTGGCGCGCTCGAGCTCGGCGACGACCCGCTTGGATTCGGTTGGAGAGCCAAGCACGAGCTGCAGCGCGCGCTGATCGTTGAACACGAGCTTTCGGGTCTCGGAACTCAAAATAATACCCTTACCAAGCGTGACCCTGCAGCGCGCCACAGCCAACCGGGCGCGCGATCACCATTGGAGCAACGAAGGGAAGGTCGCCGCCGCGTCGACACCCGGGTTCTCTTCAGGGATGCCCGCAAGCGAAGGTACCCGCGGGCTCGGCGGCGTGGTTGTCGTGGTATTGCACGAGGGGCCGACAAGCTACCACGCCGCGGGCGCCGGTCAACGTCGACCCGAACACGCCCGCTGCGGCCCAATCCACAGGAGCAAGACCGGTCTTGGCTGACGATCCCACCCACACCTACGACCCCGACGAGGTCCTCGATCACCGCGTTCACGGGCTGCGAGACGGGCTCGACGGCGTGCGCGACCTGATGGACCGCCTGCTCGGCGAGGACGGGTGTCCGTGGGACCGCGAGCAGTCGCTCGCAAGCTTGCGCCCGTACCTGCTCGAGGAAGCCCACGAGGTGCTCGAGGCGCTCGACCACGACGACCCCGACGAGCACCGCCGCGAGCTCGGGGACTTGCTGTTTCAGATCGTGTTCCACGCGGCGCTGCGCGAGCGCGAGCAGCAGTTCGATCTCGACGGCGTGGTCGAGGCGATCCGCAGCAAGATGCTGCGTCGACACCCGCACGTGTTTGGCCCCGACGGTGGCGCGGCCACGCTCACGCCCGAACAGGTCGAGGCCAATTGGGCGCAGATCAAGGTCGCAGAGCGGCAGGCGGCCAGGGCTCGGGCGCGGGCCAGGCTGGGATCTTCGCAAGATCCTCAACCAGACGCGCAGATCCCCGACCCGCTCGCGGGGGTGCCCGCCTCGCTCCCCGCGATGCAGCGAGCGTGGCGGCTGCAGAACAAGGCCGCCGCCGTGGGCTTCGACTGGCCCGACGTCGAGGGCCCGCTGCACAAGGCCCACGAAGAATTCGACGAGCTCGACGAGGCGATCGAAGCTGGAGATCCCGTGGCGATCGAAGAAGAGTTTGGTGATCTGCTGTTCGTGCTGATCCGGCTCGGGACCAAGCTCGGGATCGAGGCCGAGGCCGCGCTGCGGATCGCCAACCGAAAGTTCGAGCGACGGTTCGGCCACATCATGCGGCGGTGTCACGAGCGCAACGTTGATCCGACGACCGCTGGGCTGGAGATCCTCGACGAGTTCTGGGACGAAGCCAAACGGCTCGAGCGCGGTTGAGGGGTCTCGCCCCCAAGGGGGCGCGCGAGCCCAGTAAAACTCTGGCTAGTGTGCTCGCCAGCGCTGTGAGACCCGTGACAGGGTCGTCGCGCGTCGGCTCCATGGTCGTGCAACCAATGCCGTGGGTTGTCGTTGTTGTCGATGGAGCTCGCTGCGGATCGCCATCGGGCGCGCAGCTGGCCCGACTCCGGAACCGTGGCTGGCCCTGGCCCCTCACTTGCAGCGCTGTTCACCATTCCACCCGCCGCGCGTGCTGGTCCACCCGCCGCGCGTGCTGGTCCACCCGCCGCGCGCGCTGGTCCACCCGCCGCGCGCGCTGGCGGGGCTCCCCTTCCCGACTCATAGTTTCACGAGGAGCGAGTTCATGGCGGTTCCCAATAGCATGGCCTTGCAGCACGGTTATCGGCACCTTGGGCCCGACGTTCAAAACCGCGCTGCGCCTCACCTCAGCGTCGCCGTCGACGCGCTGAACATGGCGCTGCTGACCCTGGATGGATCTCCCGATGAAGGTCGAGACGCCAAGCAGGGTCGAGCCGCCACCGCTCGCCACTTCCTCGCCGAGGCTGCCCTCGGTCTCGCTCGCGCCCGGGTCTACATCCCGGGCGTTCGCACATACGCGGTCAACGTCGTCACCGCCACCGAGCGCGACGTCGATCGCGAGCTCACCCGCCTCCACGAGCTCACCACCAAGTTGCTGTGGCGCAATCACCAGGTGCTTCCGGCCCGCACCCAGGCCTCGCCGCTCGACCCCGAGGACGAGGCGCAGCTCGCCGCGATGGTCCGCGAGCTCGCCACCCATGCCCGGATCGATCGAGCCATGCGTCACAAGTGGCTGGTCGCGGCCGCGCTGTTCGGCGGACTGGCGCCGGTCCTGGGGGTGGCGCTGTACCTGCTCGCCGCCGTCAGCGGCACGGTCGCGGTGGTCGAGCTGGCGCGAGGCGCCCCGCCGCTGTTGCCAGCGGCCTGACGCGTCTGCTCGATTGCGGTGGGCTATCCGGCCGGTAGGAACGGCCCGGCGTCGGACCCCGACTCGCCGCCAGCGTCGGGCGTGCTCGGTGGTGGCGGCGGCACGCTCGGCGTCTGATTGGGGCTGTCGGGGAACTCCACCACCAGCACGGTGTAGCCGTTGTTCCCGGCCTCGAACCGCCAGGTGGGCGTGACCTCCCAGCGCAGATCCAGGACCACCAGCACGTCCTTGCCCGCGCGGTTGACCTTGACCTCGTTGACCGGCGTGTTGAAGAACTTGGTGATCAGCTTGCGGCGATTGTTGCGGATCTTGACCGAGGTCCGCGGGAGCTTGATGGTCACCCGCGCGCTGTCGGTGGTGACATCGGGCTCGACCATGGCGCTGAGCTGAAAGAACACCCGCGAGCTCGCGTCGCCGCGCTCGAACCCGGTCCAGGTCAGCACCGCCGACGCGCCGCCGACCTCCGTGGGCGCGAACGGGGGCAGGTTTCCGCCGCCGAGCGAGACGCCCTGGTAGTAGCCGATCGGGTTGACGGCGTAGAAGGGATCTTCCTCGACCGAGCCGATGTAGTTGGGCCCGAGCGAGCCGCCGCGACTGTAGGACCAGTTGGTCTTCAGATCGGTGTCGGGCGTCCGCTGATCGATGACCAGCGGATCCGCGGGCGTGGCGTCGATCCGGCTGCTGGTTGGCGGTGGCGGGGCGGCGTTGGCTCGGCCGCTCGCTTCGTCGCCGCTGCTCGGCGGTGGCGGTGGGGGCCCAGCCCAGGCGGTGCCGGCGACCAGGAGCAGGGCTGCAGTTCCGGAGGTCACCACTAAACGTCGAGGGCCCATATCCGGGATCGTAGCTAGGCCTGGGCGACTTTTCCAAGAATCTACCGACTGCCCCTGCCCGAAGGTCCTGCACCTGCTTTTATGTTCACTGCCCGGGCTCGCAAAGGTGCCCCCTGCCCGAAGGTCCTGTACCACCCGATCAGGGGGGATCACCGAGCAGGCGTTCAGCCGGCGAAAGGTGCCCCTGCCCGAAGGTCCTGTACCACCCGATCAGGGGGGATCACCGAGCAAGCGTTCAGCGGCGCGACACCGGATCACTGAGTTCTGGCCCATCGAGGCAAACCCCGCCCGCGGCCGTCGACGGCGCCAACTGTGCACGAATCACCCCAACCAGGAAGTGTGACCCACACACGACGAGCCTGGCGCCAGCCGCGAGACGCCGGCGCATCGCGTCCAGCAACGCACGATCCCCTGCGCTCGAATACCGCGGCTCACCGGGCTCGGCGAAGCCTCCCAGATCGTACGCCCCCTCTCCCGCTGGTGGCACCAACCACAGCGGACCGAGCTCGCGCAGCATCGCCGCCATCGCCGGGGCCGGCTTGTCGGCCATGGTCCCAAACACGATCGCGTCCGGCCAGATCAGCAGCCCCCGCAGCGCGGCGCACAGCGCCTCGACGCCGTCGAGGTTGTGGGCGACGTCGAGCCACAGCTCGCCGTCGCCAACCCCCACCTGCTCCAGCCGCCCCGCCCAGCGTACCCCGTCGAGGTGCGCGAGCGTGGCAGCGGGGACGAGCTGCCCCAGCAGCGCCAGCGCCAGCGCGCCGTTGTGCCGTTGGTGGGGCCCTCGCAGACCCACGGGCGGCGCGGCCAAGGGCGTGACGAAGGACAGCGCGGCCCCAAACTCGCGGGCTCGATCCTCGATCGCAAGCCGGGCCGCCGTCGGCTGCTCCACGCTGAAGACTGGCAGCGCGCGGCGGATCACCGCGGCCTTCTCGGCAGCGATCTGCTCGAGCGTGTCCCCGAGGTACGCCTGGTGATCCAGGCCGAAGCGCGCGAAGCCAACGACGTCGGCGCGCACGGCCGAGGTCGCGTCGAGTCGGCCCCCGAGCCCGGCCTCGAGCACGACGACCTTGCAGCCGGCGTCGACGAAGCGGAGCAGGGCGATCGCGGTCAAGACCTCGAAGAAGGTCAGCGCGACGCCGAGCGTGGCCTCGACGGCGGCGAGGCGATCGACGCCAGCTTGGACCTGCTCGTCGGCGATCGCCTGACCATCGACGCGGATCCGCTCGCCGATCCGCTCGAGGTGCGGACTGGTGAACAGGCCGACGGGACCCCGCCCCTGCTCATGACCCAGACCAGGACCCAGCTGCCGCAACCCATGATCGAGCATCGCCGCCGTCGAGCCCTTGCCGTTGGTCCCGACGATCTGAACCACCGTAAACGGCGGGCGCTCGCGCAGCCCAGGCAGCAGCGCGTCCAACACCCGCTCGATCGCGTCGAGCCCCAGCCGCACACCGATCGTCCTGCGGGCGAACAGCGCCACGCGCCAGTCGACGCTCATGTGCGGCTCAGGGCGCGCTGGCCTCGTCGCGGATGATCACGCCGTCGGTCATCGTCTGGTTGGCGCGCGGGATGTGCTCACCGAAGCCGAGCAGGCGCAACAACAGCCCGATCTGGTCGCGCATCTCGAGCCGACTGACGATGCGATCGACCATGCCGTGCTCGAGCAGGAACTCGCTGGTCTGGAACCCCTCGGGCAGCTCCTGGCCGATCGTCTGCTGAATGACCCGCGGCCCCGCGAACCCGATCAGCGCGCGCGGCTCGGCGAGGATCAGATCACCGAGAAACGCGAAGCTGGCCGCGACGCCGCCCGTGGTCGGATGCAGCAGCACGGAGATGTAGGGCAGCCCGGCCTCGCGCAGCTTGGCGCGCGCGGCCGAGGTCTTGGCCATCTGCATGAGCGACAAGATGCCCTCTTGCATGCGGGCGCCGCCGGAGGCCGAGAACACCAGCGCCGGGAGGCCCTGCTCGAGCGCGCGCTCGAACACCAGCGTGACCTTCTCGCCGACGACCGAGCCCATCGAGCCACCCATGAACTCGAAGGCGAAGAAGCCGAGCGAGGCCTCGACCCCGTCGACCTTGCCGGTGCCACACACGAACGCGTCGTTGCGGCCGCTCTTCTTGGTCGCCGCGTCGAGCCGATCTTTGTAGCGCTTGGAGTCCGTGAACTCGAGCGGGTCCCCCGAGCACAGGTGTTCGTGGTGCTCGACCCAGGTGCCAGGATCGACGGTCGTGGCGATCCGCTCGCCCGTTGGCATCACGTGGTGGTGGCCGCAGACGGGACACACGCGCAGGTTTTGAACGAGCTCCTCCGTGTAGGTAATTTCGCTACAAGAATCGCATTTGGTCCAAAGACCAGCCGGAACGGACACTTTGCCGCCGGGTTCGGGTCGCTCGAGAGCGTCTTTCTTGCGTCGCCACCAGGCCATGGTCTGTAATTCCCGTCCGCGAGAGCGCGGCCGGGGTATCATCCCCTCGGCACAACTTGCACGCAAGGCGTGCAAAGCTTCGCGCTCACGCGGCCCGAAGCGTGAAGGATTGTCTGTTCGTGAGTATCGCCAGTAAGCAAACCGACGCTCCCGACAGGTCGGGGCGGCTCGCGGCAGGGCCCTGGCGGTCGGTGACAGATCCAGGCGAAGACGCAGCGGGGCCGGCTCTCCCGCACGGGTCACTGGCGTCCGTGGGGCGCGCGCTTCAGAACATCTTCGAGCGCTACAGCGGCAGCGCGGTCCGGCGGGTGGTCGGGGTGTCGGACGAGTACGGGATCGACGGGCTCTACGTGGCGTTCATCGTCATGCGTGAGCGAACCGCGTGGCCAGCGATGCGCAGTGAAGATCGCCAGGCCCTCGAGCTCGCGTCGCGGCTGATGTCGGGGTTTGCGATGCTGCCCAGCTCCACGTACATGCAGGTGCCGCCGGCCGAGGTCGAGGTGCTCGTCGATCGGATCATGACCTCGGTCGCGCAGTGGGCCCGGCAGCGGCTCAGCTCGGATCTCAAGCGCGAGTACATGGCCCTGCTCGAGGAGTACGCCGAGCGCCTGCGTCCCCTGCTCGAAGACCAGCGTCCCGGCGCGATCAACGATCCCCTGGCGGACCGTCCGGCGATCACGATCGCGCTGATGGAGGCGTTCGAGCAGTGGCTGGCCGCCGACAGCACGCTCCCTGCGCGCCGCCACATGCTGGCGATCCTCGAGGGGTTGTTTGGCTAGAGGCCGCTTGGTAAGTCGGCGCCGATGACCGACGCCAAGCCACTGACCTACGCGAGCGCGGGCGTCGACATCGAAGCCGGCAACGAGGCCGTGCGGCGGATCAAGGCGCTGGTCGAGACCACCCGGCGGCCCGAGCAGATCGACGGGCTGGGCGGGTTCGCAGGCATGATGGCGCTGCCAACCGGGCTGCGCGAGCCGGTGTTGGTCTCGTGCACCGACGGCGTCGGCACCAAGATCCTCGTTGCCATCGCGATGGATCAGCACCACAGCGTCGGCATTGATCTCGTGGCAATGAACGTCAACGACCTGCTGTGCACGGGCGCGCGGCCGCTGTTCTTGCTCGACTACATTGCGACGGGGCGGCTCGAGCCGGGCAAGATCGAGCAGCTGGTCGCGGGCGTGGTCGCCGGCTGCCGTCAAGCTGGGTGCGCGCTGCTCGGGGGCGAGACCGCCGAGCTGCCGGGCATGTACGCCGACGGGCACTACGACCTGGCCGCGACGGCGGTGGGTGTGGTCGAGCGCGGGGAGATCTGGGGCCCGCAGCGCACGGAAGCGGGTGACGTGGTGCTCGCGCTGCCCAGCTCCGGGCTGCACAGCAACGGCTACTCACTGGCCCGCAAGGCGCTGCTGTCTGCTGAGCATGGCGCCCTGGACCTCGCGGATCCGCTGCCGGGCGCCGGGCCCGAGGATCCCCAGACGGTCGGCGAGGCGCTGCTCGAGCCCACGCGGATCTACGAGCCCGCGTTCGCGGCCCTGCGCGCGCTGGCGGGCGGGCCCGTGCACGCGGCGGCGCACATCACCGGTGGCGGGCTGATCGAGAACCCCCCGCGGGCGATCCACGACGGCCTGACAATCGAGATCGATCTCGAGTCGATCGAGCAGCCCGCGGTGCTCCGGGCCGTGGTCGCGTGTGGGGTCGCGCGGGCCGAGCTGCTGCGCACCTTCAACTGCGGGATCGGCATGCTGCTGGTGGTCGACCCGCGCCGCGCCGACGAGGTCCTGGCGGCCTGTGACGCGGCCGGCCAGCCCGCGGTCGGCGTGGGTCAGCTGGTGGCGCGAGGGCCGAGCGACCCCGCGGTGCGGATCACGGGCGCCATCCATGGCTTAGACTGAACTCCTACTTTGGCCAGCGCGACGACCAACCACTACGATCTGATCGTGCTCGGCACCGACTTCGCCGGGCTGGTCGCGGCGGCGCTGGTTGCCCGCCGCGGCAAGCGGGTGCTGGTGATCCCGCACGGCCCGATCGACGGCCGCTATCGGCTCGCGCGTCGGGGCTTCGCGCTCGACACCGCGCCGCTCGTGCACCTGGGCTGCCCGGCCGTACAGCGAGTGTTCGAAGAGCTGGGCCTGTGGACGCAGATCCGCCGCGAGCACCGACCGCTGGGCGAGCTGCTGCACTACGCGCTGGCTGACCATCGGCTCGACGCCGAGCCCAACGACTCGAGCTGGCTGCGAGAGACCCACCGAGAGTGGCCCGAAGATCCCGTCGCCGAGGCGTGGGAGCACCGTCGGCAGTGGAGCGAGGCGACCGACGAGCTGCTCGACGATCTGCTCGGATCCGACAGCGCGCTGGTCCCCGATGGGTTCTGGAGTCGCCGGTTTCTGGCCCGGGTGTCGAATCAGCTGCCGGCCGCCGACTTCGACGAGCTCGGGCCGCTCACCGCTGGGCACCCGCTGCGCGCCCAGTCGCGCGCGCTCGAGGCCTGGCTGCAGCACCTGAGCCCGGCGCAGCTGGGCAAGGCCGCGAGCCTGCGGATCTCGAGGCTGTGGGAGCGCGGCCCCGAAGACCGCAGCGGCGGCGGACCGGGCCTGCGCGAGCAGCTAGTTCAGCGGCTCGAGCTCAAGTCTGGCGAGGTCAAGTCGAACCTGCGGATCGCCGAGATCATGCACAAGCGCGGCCGCGTCACGGGGATCACCCTGCTCGGCAAGCGCGACCGCTACGGCTGCGATCACATGCTGATCGCCACGGATCCGCGCCGGCTGATCGACGGGCCGCTGGTCGCCGCGTCGCTGCCCAAACCGCTGCAGGTCAGCCTCGACAACATCGAGAGCGCCGCGCGGCGGTTCGTGCTCCACCTCGACATCGACGAGCGTGGGATCGGGCCGGGGCTCGAGGGCCTGGTCGTGTGCGTGCCCGAGCGGGCGATCGAGACCAACGAGGGCGCGGGGATGACCTACCTGCGGCTCGAGCCGGGGCCCGGACAAGAGGGTGTTCGGAGCGTGTCGATCGTCCGCGTGCTGGGGCCGGACGAGTCGACCGACGATGTCCGCGAGCGGATCTTGGATGAGCTCGAGCAGCGCGGGGTGCTGCCGTTCGCGCGCCCGTGGCTGCGGTTGATCCACTCGCCCCACGACGGCCGCGAGGCGACCGACGGCGCCGGTCAGCGGCTTGAGGCGTTCGGCGCCGACACGGCCCTGCGCGTGCCGATGGACCCGCTGTACCGGCTGCGTGGGGCCGCGCCGAGTCTGGGTGTGGGGATGCTGCCGCACTCGTCGGGGATCAAGAACCTGTACTTCGCGTCGCGCATGACCTACCCGGGGCTGGGGCTCGAGGGGGAGTTCGCGGCGGGCTGGGCGGCCGCGGGCGCGGTCGCGGCGGCCGGGCGCGCGGGGCTGGGCCGCAACCTGTTCCTTGGTCGGGGCTGAGCGGGTCGGGGCTGAGCGCTCAGCGACGGCCGCCGAGGGTCACCGTCGCTGCCTGCTGGCGACCGGCGCGACCGGGGTCGTCACCCAGCGGTGGGCTTTGAACCGTGATCGTGAGCTCGTCGGCGTGCAGCTGGGCGCCTGGCTTGGCGTGGGCGCGGCGGACGATCGCCAGGCCCTCGAGCGCCTGGGTGTGGCTGGTCAGGTGACCGACCTGGGCGCCGTCGACCTGCAGCGCGATCGGCAGCGGCGACGTGGGCGCGGCGGACAGCTTCACGCGGACCATGACGCGGTTGACCTGGCCGCGGTTGTGGATGCGCGAGAGCGGCTCTTGACCCAAGAAGCAGCCCTTGTCGTACGAGACGGCGTCGACGAACCCGACCTCGGGCGGGAACCGGTCCGCCGCGATCTCGAACCCCCAGGCCGGACGCCCGTGGGCGATCCGGGCGGCGGTGAACGCCTCGGTATCGGCCGGCTCGCCGATCTTGGCGAGCGCCGTGCTCAGGGCCGACTCGGGACCGACCAGCACGACCCCCGGCAACGGGTGGGTGCCCGCGAACGCGCGGACCCCAGCCGGCAGCGCGCCGAGCTGCTCGGGCGTCAGCGTCGCGGCCTCGGTCCATGCGATCGCGCAGGCATGATCGGTCAATGGCTCGAGCTCGACGTCGTCCATGATGATGTGCGCGTCGAGCTTGGCGGTCACGTCCGGGGCGATCTCGGCCGGCAGCAACAGCCACGGCTCGTCCTCCGTGACCGCCAGGACCAGCACCTCGCTGATGATCTTGCCCTTGACGGTGAGCAGCGTGGCCGCCGTCGCGCGCCCAGGTGTGAGCTCACCGACGTCGGCGCTGAGCAGGCCCTGGAGGAAACGCGTGGCGTCGTCGCCCGTGACGCGGACCACGGCGCGAGCTTGGTTCGGGAGCGTGGCGAGCAGGGCGTGTCGGATCGTCGCGGTCACGCCAGCACCATGGCAAGCCTGGTTCCGGGCCGCAACGCGGTCGCGGATCAGGGCGCGCGCGCGGCTTGCCTGGCCCCGAGCGGCGGTGTAGGGGTTGCCGATGCGATCGCGTCGTGAGCGAGTCCCGGCCCCTGGCCGTCCCCGGGTCGCGCTCACTTGTCTGACGGTGGTGCTGCTGACCGCCACCACGGTCCGCGCCGCGCCGCCGCCCTCCCCCGCTGATCCCGTCGCGGATCCGATCGCCGAACCCGCCGCCGTCGGGCCGGTCGTCGAAGGTCCCAGCGCGCCGCCGCCCGTGCTCGACGGGCCCCCGCCGGCCTCGAAGCAGCTGCCCGAGCCGCGCACCGGTCACGCGCCCCCGCTGGTGTTCAGCGGAGCGCCGGGGTCTCAGGGCGGGCTGCTCGGCACCGACGATCCCGTGCGCGCGCTGTTCGAGATGCCCCCGTCGACGCGCGACGACGCCTACGGCCCGCGCCCGGCTGGGATCCCCTCGCTGAGCCGCGAGCAGATCGTGCGCTACGGCCTCGACAACCCCTACGTCAAGGCGGCGGATCAGAACATCGAGGCCATGCGCGCGCTGCTGCGGATGGCCAAGTTCGCGTGGGTGCCGATCGTGCGGACGTCCGCGGTGCTGACCCCGGGCGCGGCGATCGAGTGCGACGACGTCTCGCTGCAGGGCGAAAACGGACAGCCGTTCTCCTATCAGTATTGCCGGGCCGCAGGCGACCCCGCGACCGGCCTCGGTCGCGACGGTGGCGACCCCGCCGACCTCCAGACCGTCGGCGGCTACTTCGACCGCATCGCCCAGGCTGGGATCGCGCTGCGGCTCAGCGCTGAATTCGTCGTGCCGATCACGACCTTCGGGAAGATCCTGAGCGCCAAGAAGCTCGCGACGCAGGGCGTCGAGATCGCACGGCTGCAGCACCTGGCGACCGAGCAAGAGACGCTGCTGCGCATCTACGAGGCCCACGCCGCGCTGTTGCTCGCGCGCGAGAGCGTCGGGATCCTCGACGAGGCGTGGGGGATCATCGGGGCCGAGCGGGTCAAGATCGAGACCGAGCTGGGGATCGGGCCCGACGGCGAGCCCGCGTTCGATGCCGATCCCGAGTCGCTCAACCTCGATCGAGACCCCGACGATCTTACCCGGCTCGAGGTCGGGGAGATCGAGCTGGCCGGGCGCATGCGCGAGGCTCGAATGATCGAGGCCAAGGCGCTGGCCAGCCTGTGGGCGATCGCCGGCAGCGCGGCCCCGCGCGGGTTCGACGTCGCCGAGCAGCGCCTGGCCCCCGACACGATCGAAGGCGGGCTGGCCGAGCTCGACCACTATCGAACGCTGGCCCTGAAGAACCGACCCGAGGCCAAGCTCGCCGACGCCGGCGTCGAGGCCCGCAAGGTCCAGGAGAAGCTCGCGCGCACCAACTTCTTGCCGGATCTCGGGGCCGTCGTGCGGCTTGGCTACGGCTACGCCAACAAGGCCACGCCGGAGATGCGGACGCTCAACTACACCGGCCGACTCAACTACTCGAACGTGTACTTCGGGCTGGCGATGAGCTGGAACCTGGACTTTCACAACAACGCGTTCGCGCTGCAGCGAGCCCGGGCCCAGCGCCGCGAGGCCGAGTACCAGCGCGAGGCGGCCCAGCGACTGCTGGCGCTCGAGGTCGAGGACGCCTACCGCGGGGTCATCGACGCCGAGCAGCAGCTGCGCTTCGCCGAGCTCGCGCGTGACAAGTCGTGGCGGCTGGTCATCTCGGAGCAGACCAGCGGCACGATCGGCGCGAGCAACTTCGAGGATCTCCGCAAGGCGCTGACGAAGTGGGCGGAGTTCGAGTTTCAGCGGTTCGAGGCGGTCATGAAGCGCAACGTCGCGCTGGCCCGGCTCAGCCGCGCGGTCGGTGTGCCGCTGACCTCGCACTGATACACTGCGCGAGTGACGAACTTTTCTGGACGTGGTCAAAACCGAACGATCCTGAGCCTGACGCTGGCGGTCAGCTCGCTCGCCTGCAAACCCCCGCCGGCCGTCGACGACGCGGGGAGCGAGACAGCCGGTGATGGCGACGGCGATCCGACCGGCGACGGCGACGGCGATCCGACTGGCGACGGCGACGGCGATCCGACCGGCGACGGCGACGGCGATCCGACCGGCGATGGTGATGGCGATCCAACCGGCGACGGCGACGGTGATCCATCCGGCTGCGCTGGGGCGCTCGACATCCTGCTCGTGGTCGACAACTCGGGGACCATGGGTGAGGCCCAGGCGCGACTCGCCGCCAGCATGGCTGGGCTCATCGATCCGCTCGACGCGGCGGGGGTCGACTGGCGGATCGGTGTGACCACGACCGACAACGGCAACCCATGGTGCCCGCCGGGGCAGACCACACCGGAGGCCGGGAACTTGGTGTTGAGCTCGTGCAAGAGCCGCCTGGGCGACTTCAACTTCAACAACGGACAGATCGACGCCAGCGACCTCGCGTGCAACGACGTGTGCGAATTTGCCAACGTGGCGATCGCTCCGACGACCACCGAGGTCGACGACACTCCGGCCCCGCGCCGCTGGGTCGAGCGCATCGACGGGGTCAGCAACTTGGCCGATGATCTCGACCCCGCCGCCGCGCTGGCCTGTCTGGTGCCGATGGGCATCAACGGATGTGGCTTCGAACAGCAGCTCGAGTCCGGGTACCTCGCGCTGGTCCGAGCCCAGAACGCGGACGAGATGAACTATGGGTTCCTGCGCAGCGACGCCAGCTTGCTGGTGATCATCGTGAGCGACGAGGTCGACTGCTCCTACAACAAGGGCTGGTCCGAGATCTTCGAGCCGGACGGCAACAAGGTGTTTTGGTCCGATCCCAACTCGCAGTTCCCGACCAGCGCCGTGTGCTGGAACGCGGGCGTGGAGTGCGTCGGTGATCCCAGCAGCTACGCCAGCTGCGATCCGGCGGACTTCGACGTCAATGCAGAGAGCGCGGCGAGTGACGCCGACGCGGTGCTGCATCCCGTCGGCCGCTATGACGCCTTGCTGGATGGCCTCGAGGCTCAGCTGCAGGCGCTCGATCCCACTGCTGCGGTGCAGCTGTCGGTGATCGGGGGCGCGGCCGGGGATGGGACGTTGGTGTACGCGGCGTCACCCGACTCGAACTTCCAAAACTCGTTTGGGATCGGTCCAGGGTGCAGCGCCGGGGACATGGAGGCGCTGCCGCCCGTGCGCATGCGCGAGGTCGTCGAGCACAGCGGCGGCCAGCTTCAGTCGATCTGCGCGGACAGCTACGCGGGGACCCTCGGTAAGCTGGTCGAGCCGTTTACGGCCTGCCCGTAGCGGCAAACGCGACGCTCGGCTGGTCGGCAAATTGCTGCGCGCCTCGACTCGGCGGCCACAGCACGTGATCCAGCCCGCGGCGCAGATCTCGCGTCTGCCTCGATCCCCCAAAAGAGTAGGTCGCGGCGGCCGGCGGGCAGCGTATGATTTGCTCGCCCATGACCTGGGAAAACCTGATCGACCCCACCCTGCTTCGACCCCTGCTGGCCAACGCCGCGTCCGACTGCGGGGGCCTCGGCACCTACGCGTGGGCCTTCGGCCAGGGGGTGCTCGTCGACCTCACGCCGTGCGTGTACCCGCTGATCCCGGTGACGGTCGCGGTGTTCGGGGCCAAGGGGGTCAGCAAGGGGCGCGCGCTGTTCCTGGCGGCGTCCTACGTGCTCGGCATGGCCGCGCTCTACACCAGCTTGGGTGTCGGGGTCGCGCTCGCGGCCGGGGGCGTGGGGTTTGGGACCTGGCTGGCCAACCCGTGGGTCGTGGGCCCGCTGGTGCTGGTGTTGCTCGCGCTCGCGGCCAGCATGTTTGGCGCGTTCGAGCTTCAGCTGCCCTCGGCGCTGGAGAACAAGCTGGCCAACGTCGGCGGCGCGGGTCCATTCGGCGCGTTCTTGATGGGCCTGGTCAGCGGCCTGGTCTCGGCGCCCTGCACGGGGCCGGTGCTGCTCAACCTCCTGGCCTACATCGCGGTCTCGGCTGATCGTCCTGGCGGGGTGCTGTACGGCGGCTCGCTGCTGTTCACCTACGCGCTGGGCATGGGCACGCTGTTCTTCGCGGTCGCGCTCGGGGCCAGCTTGTTCAAGCCTGGGCCGTGGATGGACCACATCAAGAGCGTGTTTGGGATCGCGCTGATCGTGATGGCGTTCTACTTCATGCGGCCGCTGAGCCCGGCGCTCTCGGACTTCGTGATCAACCCGCAGTGGGGTCTGTGGCTGGGCCTGGGGCTCACGGTCGCGGGCGTGGCTGCAGGCGCGGTCCACCGCAGCTTCCACGGTCCCCTGAGCGAGAAGCTGATCAAGGGCACGGCCGTGGCGGTCGCCTCGTTCGGCAGCATCTTGATGCTCAACAACATCTTGTGGGTCGAGCTGACCGCCGACTGGCACGAGGTCGAGACCATGGACGAGCTCGAGGCCGCGGTCGCGCGGGCCGACGAGGCCGGCAAGCCGATCCTGATCGACTTTGGCGCGTCGTGGTGCAACCCCTGCCACGAGCTCGAGGCCAAGACCTTCTCGGCGCCCGAGGTCGAGGCCGAGCTGGCCAAGTACGAGCTCGTGAAGATCGACGTCAGCGATCCAAGCGATGAGCAACAGGCGATGCAGTCGGCGTTTCACGCGGCCGAGCTGCCCAGCGTGGTCGTGTACACCGCCGGCTCCGGGCTCGGCGAGCGGATGGCCGACGTCCGCGCGGGCAAGGCCCAGCCCGAGCCGGCGATGCACGTGACCACCTTCATCGACGCGCCAGCGTTCCTCGAGCGGCTGTCGGGCACGGGCGCGCCCGATCCCCGGGCGGGGATCTGCAGCCGCAGCTGAGCGGTCAGCGCCTCACAGCAGCTTCTCGATCGCGTTCTTGTCGAACCCCCGCAGCAGCTCGCCGCCGATGTCGATCATCGGCACCGAGCCGGTCGGGACGCCCTTGGCCTTGGCCTTGGCCTGCAGCTCGGCGGCGGCCGTGCGGTCCTTCTCGATGTCCTTGGCCACGTACTCGACGCCCTTGCGATCGAGGTACTTCTCGAGCTGCTTGCAGACCCCGCACCACGAGGTCTTGTAGACGATGATCGGCGCCTCGCGGTTGGCGATCTGCTCGAGCGACTCGAGGTCGGTGGGCATCGCGTAGACCGACGAGCGCCCGGTCCCGAGCACGGCCGTCTCGAACTCGTCGCGGTCGACGGGATCGAGCGCGAACCGGCCGTCGGGCAGCGGCGCGTCGAGGTTGGCGACCCAGACTTTTCCGGGCGGGGCCGCGGCTCCGAACACGTTGACCCCGACCCGCGCCCGGGCTTCCGCCGGGACCTCGGCGAGGCTGGTGCAGTCGGCGAACACGCCTCGCTCGCCCGCGTAGGTGAGCACGAACTGGTCGGTGTTGGGGTCGAACACGGGCGGCTCGGCCTTGGCCGGGGTCGCGCGCTCGGCCGCGTCGGCCTGGGGTGGGCGCTCGGGCCCGCACGCGAACACGGCGAGCAGCGAGAGCGACAGGAGACAGGCGCGCGGGGATGGTTGCAGGGCGCGTGGAAGCATGACGAAGGCCGAGTATAGCGGGTGGGGTTCAGCTCGGGCGGGGTTGCGCGTGGGCGAGCTCGGGCACCCCGAGCAGCGGCCCCGGATCGCGCGGGACCCGAGCGAGATCAAAGTCTGCGAGCAGCTCGCGAGGCTCGACACCGTCGCGTTCGTGAGCGGTGTCCAGCAGCCCAGCAGAGACAGCCAGCGCCGCGACGACGCGGCGGGGATCGACTCCCGCGGCCCGCAGGGCCGACAGATCCGGCGCCCCGTGACGCTTGTTGAGCTTGTAGCCGTCGGCGCCGACGATCAGCGGTGCGTGGGCGAAGCTCGGCGTGGGCACCCCCAAGCTGCGTTGCAGCAGGATCTGTCGGGCGGTGCTGTCGATCAGATCGGCGCCGCGCAGCACGTGGGTGACCCCCATCGCGGCGTCGTCGACCACGACGGCGAGCTGATACGCCCAGGCCCCGTCCGCGCGTCGCAGCACGAACTCGCCGACCTCGACCGCGACGTCCTGGCCGCGACGTCCGGCGATCTGATCGTCAAACCAGACCTCGCCGGACGGGACCCGCCAGCGCTGCGACGCGGGCTTGCCCGGGCGACTGGGCCCCGCGCGACAGGTGCCCGGATAGATCGGCTCGGCGCCGTGGGGCGCCGACGCGACCTCGCGCAGCTCCCTGCGCGTACACGTGCACGCGAAGGTGTCGAGCTGGGCGAGCGCGGCCGCATACAGATCACCGCGCTCGGACTGGCGGTACGGGCCGTTCGGGCCGCCGACGTCGGGCCCCTCGTCCCAGTCGAGCCCCAGCCAGCGCAGCTCCTCGAGCTGCCGCGCCTCGTGCTCGGGCCGGCTGCGCTGCGGATCCAGATCTTCCACGCGCAGCACGAACCGACCACCGGCGGCCCGGACCTGCAGCCACGCGAGCAGAGCCGTGCGCGCGTTGCCGAGGTGGAGCCGCCCCGTCGGGCTTGGTGCGTAGCGACCGACGACCGTCATGGATCTCGACTACGACCGCGGGAGATAGCGACTCGGCAGCAGGCCGCCGTCGGTCTCATCCGTCCACGCCAGCGACACCACCCACCAGCGCTCGCCGTGCCGGACCAGCTGCAATGAATTGATCCCGCGGCGAACTTCACCGGCGTCGGCGCTGCGCTCGTAGGTGCTGAACACCTGGGCGAGATCCGCGAAGACTTCGGTGCGGCGGGTCAGCTCGCGCTCGGTGAAGGCCGTGAGCGCGCCGGTCTCGACCGCGGCCGTGGTCCGGGCCACGTAGTCGTCGATCGAGCTGAGCTCACGGTGATCGGGGTGGCGCTTGTCCGAGACGCCCGGCTGGACCCGCACCATCACCGCGCTGGGGTCGAACAAGCCGCGAAAACGATCCCAGTCGGGCCCGCGGCCATGCTCGAAGGACACGGACGCATACAGCGCGTTGACGATCCCGTCGAGCGAGTCGACGTCGTGGGCGTCGCTGGCCGGGCGGGTGTGGGTTTCAGGAGGTGGTTCGTCCATCGTGTCTCGTGCTGGAGCACCAAGCGTATCACCCCAACGTATCAGCAAGTATGACCCGGTCGCCGCGAACGCACCCGGCCGGGCAGCGCCGCCCACCCGACCAGCGGCGTGTGCACCAGGGCACACCGCTGCGCGGGGTTTTGGGATTGTCGCTGCGCCGAAAAGGTGGCATTTGCGGCGGGTGGCGGACCGGCTCGATATCTCACAGCGAAAGAAAGACCACCTGGCGCTCTGCGCGGGCGACAACGTTGGGTTTCGCGAGAAGACTGCCCTATTCGAGCAATGTGAGCTGGTCCACTGCGCGCTGCCGGAGATGCACGCGGACGAGGTCGACTCGCGGGTCGAGCTGCTCGGCAAGACCCTCGCGGCGCCGGTGGTGATCTCGGCGATGACCGGCGGGACCGACGAGGCCGCGAAGATCAACAAGGACCTGGCCCAGGTCGCCGACGAGCTCGGCCTGGCCATGGGCCTGGGCAGCCAGCGGGCGATGTTCGAGCGACCCGAGACGGCGTGGACCTTCGAGGTTCGCGACCGGGCGCCAAACCTGCTGCTGTTCGGCAACCTCGGCCTGGTCCAGGCCCGCAAGATGAGCACCGACGAGATCCGCAAGCTGTGCGCGGACGTCGGCGCCGACGCGCTGTGCATTCACCTCAACCCGGCCATGGAGATCGTGCAGCCGGGCGGTGATCGGGACTTTGGCGGCGGCCTCGAGCTGTTTCGGCGGCTGGTCGACGAGCTGGGGATCCCGGTGATCGCCAAGGAGACTGGCTGCGGCATCTCGCGCGGGGTCGCCCAGATGATCCGTTCGACTGGGGTCGAGCACTTCGACGTCTCGGGCTCGGGCGGGACCAGCTGGGTCGCCGTCGAGGCCCATCGGGCTCAGGACGAAGAACAAAAGCGGCTGGCCCAGGAGCTGTGGGACTGGGGCATCCCGACCGCGGCCTCGGTGCTGCAGCTGCGCGGGCTCGGGGTCAAGGCGATCGCTACGGGCGGGCTACGCAACGGCACCCACGTAGCCAAGGCCGTGGCGCTGGGGGCGATCGCGGGTGGGCTCGCGGCGCCCGTGCTCAAGGCTCACCGCGCTGGCGGGGTCGACGGCGCCCGCGAGTTCCTGAGCGGGGTGATCACGACGGTGCGCTCGCTGATGCTGCTGACCGGGTCGCGCACGGTCGCGGAGCTGCAGCGGGCGCAGCTGATGCTCGGGCCTGACCTCGCGCGCTGGCAGCCCTGACGCCATGACGCTCGAGCTCCAGCGCACGGCCCTCGCCTGCGGCAAGGTCATCCTCCTGGGTGAGCACTCGGTGGTCTACGGGCAACCGGCGCTCGCGGCTGGGCTCGCGCGTGGGCTGAGCTTGCACGCAGCTCCGCTGGCCGATCCCAGCGCCGCGATCGAGCTGTCGATCCCCAGCTGGGCGCTGGATCTTCGCCTGACGCCCGACACCGATCACCCGGTCGCGCGGGCTTGCCTCGAGGTCCTGGCCCACTGCGACGGGCCCGTGACCGGCTGGCGGATCGACGGTGAGGCCCGGATCCCGTGTCGCGCGGGGCTGGGCTCGTCGGCCGCGCTGACGGTCGCGCTGGCTCGGCTCGCGCTCGGGCCCCAGACCAGCGGCGAGCCCGATCTCGACGACGTGGTCGCGGCCTCGCTGGTCGGCGAGCGAGTGTTTCATGGCACGCCTTCCGGGATCGACAGCGCGGTCGCGGCTCGCGGTGGGGTCGTCGCGTTCGAGCGTGGATCGAGCGGCAGCGGCGAGCCCGTCGAGCTCGGCGCGCCGGTGTCGCTGGTCGTGATCCCCAGCGGGATCCCCCGCCAGACCGGGGCGCTCGTGGCCGGGGTTCGGACCCGACGCGATCGCATGCCCGCGGTCATCGATCCGGTGATCGGCGCGCTCGGTCAGCTCGTCGGGTGTGGGCGCGCGGCGCTGGGCGCTGGCGATCTGCACGCGCTGGCCGAGCTGACCACCGTCGCCCATGAGCTGCTGTCGGCGCTCGGGGTCTCGCTGCCGGAGCTGGACCACCTGTGCGCGGCCGCGGTCCGCCACGGCGCGCTCGCGGCCAAGCTGACCGGGGCCGGCGGAGGCGGCTGCGTGATCGCCCTGTGCGATACTCGAGCCGCCGCGCAGGCGGTCGTCTCCGGCCTCACGGGCGAGCGCCCTGCCCTCCCGGCCCCGTTCTTCGTCGAGCTCGAGTCACGCCAATCCTCCTGACCATCCTGTCCATCCTGACCATGAGCCATCCACGTCCATGCCGGGCCACCGCCCACTCCAACATCGCGCTGGTCAAGTACTGGGGAAAGCGCGAGGGCGACGATCCAGCCCTCAACCTCCCGGCGGTCGGCTCGCTGTCGATGACCCTGGACGTGCTGCGCAGCGAGACCGTGGTGGCGCCGGCCGAGCGCGACGGGTTCGATCTCGACGGCGCGACGATCGAGGGCAAGCCAGCGGCCAAGGTGTTCGCGCAGCTGGATCGCGTGTGGGGCCTGGCCGGTCTGCACGGTGAGCGCCCGGCGTGCTCGGTCCGCTCGATCAACCACCTGCCCACGGCGGCCGGGCTCGCGAGCTCGGCCTCGGGCTTCGCGGCGCTCACGATCGCGGCCGCGGGCAGCTTCGGCGTGTGTGAGCAGCTCGACGGGCCCACGCGGGCGCGGCTCTCGACCTGGGCGCGGATGGGCTCGGGCAGCGCCGCCCGCTCGGTGTGGGGTGGGTTCGTGCGGCTCGACGCGGGCGTCCGGGCCGACGGCCGCGACTGCGTGGCCCGCCAGCTGTGCGGCGCCGATCACTGGGATCTGCGCCTGCTGGTCGTCCACACCGCGCGCGGCGCCAAGCAAGTCGGCTCGACCGGCGGCATGGAGTCGTCGCGGCTGACCTCGCCCTACTACCCGGCCTGGGTCGAGAGCTCGGCGGCCGACCTCGACGACGCCCAGGCCGCCCTCGAGGCCCGGCAGTTCGAGGCGCTAGGCGAGGTCATGGAGCACTCGTGCTTCAAGATGCACGCGTGCATGCTAGCGACCCGCCCGCCCCTGATGTACTGGAACGGCGCGACGCTCGAGGTCATCCGCGCGGTCTGGTCGATCCGTGAGTCCGGTGGTCCGCGCGGGTTCGTGACCTCCGACGCGGGGCCCCACGTCAAGGTCCTGTGCGAGGCTGTCCACGCGCCCGCGCTGGCCGAGCAGCTGCGCGCGGTCGCAGGCGTGCACGAGGTCCAGGTCGTGGCGCCCGGTCCCGACGCCAGCCTCGAGCTGTTGTGATGCCCATGACCTCGTCCACCCAAGGTCCCCTCTGTGGCCCCGTCTCTGCCCCCGGAAAGGCGTTCCTGATCGGCGAGTACGCCGTGCTCGAGGGTCACGAAGCGGTGGTCACCGCCGTCGATGTCCGCGCCTACGCCCACGCGCCGCGAGACCAGCACGGCGAGCGCCCGGATCCGACCAGCCCGTTCGTGGCCGCGGCCGTCGAGCTGGTCACTGGCTGGCTGCGCGGCCACGATCACGAGGTCCCCAAGCCCGACTCGCTGCCAGTCGTGACCACCGTCGGGTTCACGACCGGGGCCCGCAAGCTCGGCCTGGGCTCGAGCGCCGCGGTCACGACCGCGGTCGTCGGCTGGTACCTGCGGGCCGCGGGCCTCGATCTGAACGCCCCCCAGGCTCGTCAGGCGGCCATGAACATCGCCCGCGAGGCCCACACGATGGCGCAGGAGGGCCGCGGCAGCGGAGCCGACGTGGCCACGGCGGTCTACGGCGGCACGGTTCGGTTCGCGCTCGGCGGCGGGGTCCAGCCGCTGTCGCTGCCGGGCTGGTTGACGATCGGGTTCTTCGACGCGGGCGCGCCAGCCAGCACGGGCTCGTTGGTCAAGGCGGTCGAAGCCGGCGCGCGCCGGGATCGGGCCAGCTACGAGCTGGCGATCACGGAGCTGGCGTCGGCGAGCCGTCGGTTTCAGTCCGGGCTCGACGAGCAGTCCGACCCCGCGACCGCGTTCGGCATGATCCAGGAGGCCTGCGCGGTCCACAACGAGGGCCTGCGCGCGCTCGCGTCGCTGGCCAAGTCCCCGATCATGTCCGAGCGGATCGAGACGATCCTCGGGGCCTCGCAGTGGGCTGAGCTGGCGGCCAAGCCCTCGGGGGCCGGCGGCGGCGATCTGGTCGTGGTGTTCGCCCGCGACAGCGCGCAGCTCGATCGGGTCGCCGTCGATCTCTACCACCGCTTCGGGATCGCGCTGGTCCGCAAGCTCGAGACCGACGCGAACGGGCTGCGGGCCGAGCCGCGCCCGCCGGTCAACTCGCGGATCCACGGGCTGTTCAAGCGCAGCGTGACGCAGCGGCGCGAGGCCGTCGCGCTCGCGACCGGGCTCGACCCGGCTCGGTTCAAGGACGCCGACGCGACCGCGCTCGATCTAGAGACCGCCAACCACATGGTCGAGAACGTGGTCGGGTTCTTGACCCTGCCAATGGGGATCGCCACCAACTTCTGCCTCAACGGCCGCGACTACCTGGTGCCGATGTGCGTCGAGGAGGCGTCGGTGATCGCGGCGGCCTCGAACGCCGCCAAAATGATCCGCGCGGGCGGGGGCTTCAGCGGCTTCTCCGATCCACCCTGGATGATCGCCCAGGTCCAGCTGGTCCGCGTCGGGCACGACTCGATCGAGGACGTCGCCGAGTGGGTCCGCGCGGACAAGGCCGGTCTGCTCGAGCTCGCGGATGACTCGCACCCGCGGCTGCTCGCCCGGGGCGGCGGCGCCCGGGGCATGGAGGTCCGCACCCTCGACACCGACACGATCGTCGTGCACATGCTGATCGACTGTCGCGACGCGATGGGGGCCAACCTGCTCAACACCGTGGCCGAAGCGATCGCGCCGCGGCTCGAGCAGCTCAGCGGCTGGCGCTCGGTGCTGCGGATTCTCAGCAACCTGGCCGATCGACGGGCATCGCACGTGAGCTGCCGAATCCCCGCCGCGGTGCTCGAGGCCAACGACATCGACGGTCCGCTGGTCGCCGAGCGGATCGAAGAGGCCTCGCGCTTCGCCGAGCTCGACCCCTATCGGGCGACGACCCACAACAAGGGGATCATGAACGGCGTCGACGCGGTCGTGCTCGCAACCGGCAACGACTGGCGCGCGATGGAGGCGTCCGCCCACGCGTTCGCGGTCAAAGACGGACGCTACGGTCCGCTCGCGACCTGGCGCGCGATCAAGGGCGAGGCCGGCCGCACGATCGCGCTTCAGGGTGACATCAGCATCCCGACGGCGGTCGGGACCGTGGGCGGCGCGACGCGAACGCACCCGACAGCGCGGCTTGCGCTGGACATCTTGGGCCAGCCGATGGGCGGCGAGCTGGGCCTGGTCATGGCCGCCGCGGGGCTCGCGTCGAACCTCGCCGCCTTGCGAGCCCTGGCGACCGAAGGCATTCAGCGCGGGCATATGTCGCTGCACGCCCGGACTGTCGCGATGGCAGCGGGCGCACGCGGCGCGGAGGTAGAATCGATCGCCCAGCGGCTGATCGATGTGGGCGAGATCAAACCCGAGCGCGCCGAAGCTCTGTTAGGTCAGCTGCGGGCGGGCGACGACTGACCCCCTCTCGGCTTCCGCCCTCCGCCTTCACTGCGACGACCAAGACCATGGCCACGGGATCCCACACCACCACACCGCGCCTGTTCGCGGTCCCGCTCGCTCACCCCCGCGAGGAGGTCGACGCGCTGCCCGACGCACCCGACGGGGCGCCGCCGGGGCCGTGGACCAAAGAAGCCGCCTACCGGTTTTGCGAGCGGCTCGCGACCAACCACTACGAGAATTTCCCGGTCGCCTCGCGGTTCGTGCCCGCGCCGCTGCGACCCCACCTGTGGGCGATCTACACGTTCGCGCGCACGGCCGATGACTTCGCCGACGAGCCGCGCTTCGAGGGCCGCCGCCGCCAGGCGATCGACGCGTGGGAGCTGTACCTCGAGGCCTGCTACCACCGCGACGTCGATCACCCGGTGTTCATGGCCCTGCGCGACACGGTCCGCCGCCACAACATCCCGATCGGCCCGTTCAAGGCGCTGCTGATGGCGTTCCGCATGGATCTGACCAAGCACCGCTACGCCTCGTTCGCCGAGCTGCGCCACTACTGCACGCACTCGGCCGAGCCTGTCGGGCAGCTCGTGCTGTACGTCCACGGCCACCGCCAGCCCGAGCTGCACCGGTTCTCCGACGAGGTCTGCACGGCCTTGCAGATCGCCAACTTCCTGCAGGATCTCAGCGTCGATATCCCGCGCGGGCGCTGCTACATCCCGCAAGAGGATCTGATCCACTTTGGGGTGACCTGGGATCAGCTGCAGGCCGGCCGCCACACCACCGAGTTCAAGGAGCTCATGCGCTTCTCGTGCGCGCGGGTCCGGACCATGTTCTTGCGTGGCCGCCCCGTGATCCGCAAGGTCTCGCCGGGCCTGTCGCTCGAGCTCGAGGCCACCTGGCGCGGCGGCATGAAGATCCTCGACCTGATCGAGGCCCGCGACTTCGAGGTCCTCGACTACCGTCCCACGCTCGACAAGCGCGACGTCGTCGACATCGCCGGCCGCTCGCTGTTCACGTTTGGCCGGCGGTTCGTGCGGGGCGAGGTCTAGGCATGGCGCTCCCGCTCGACGTGCAGGCGCTGGTCGAGCGCGCCCAGTCGTTGATGCGCCGGGTGACCGCGCGATCGTCCTCGAACTTCAAGTTTGCGTTCTTGTTCTTGAGCCCCGCGCAGCGCGACGCGCTGACCCAGGTCTATCAATTTTGCCGGGTCGTCGACGACATCGTCGACGAGCGCCCGCCGGGGGCCGAGGGGCGCGCGCAGGCCGAGGCCGAGCTGGCCGCGTGGAGCCAGGAGGTCGCCCATATCTATGAGCGCTCGGGTCCGATCCGGACCGATCTCGGCCAGGCCCTGGCCGGGACGATCGAGCACTTCGCCCTGCCCCGCTACGCGTTCGACGAGATCATCGCCGGCTGCGCGATGGATCTCGACATCACGACCTACCCCGATCTCGAGAGCCTCGAGCTGTACTGCTATCGCGTGGCCTCGTGCGTGGGGATCTTGTGCATCGGGATCTTCGGGGATCAGTCCGAGCTCGCGCAGCGCTACGCCAAGCACCTCGGGCTGGCCCTGCAGTACACCAACATCTTGCGGGACGTCGGTGAGGACGCCGCGCGCGGCCGGGTGTACCTGCCGATCGATCTGCTCACCCGCCACGGCCTGAGCGAAGAAGACGCGCTGCGCTGCACCTACGATCGTCGGTTCCTGGCGATGGCCCAGGAATTCCACGACATCGCCGAGTCCGAGTACCAAAAGGCGTGGGCCGAGCTGCCCAACATGCCCAACCTGCGCCCGCTGTTGCCCGCCGAGATCATGGGCCGCACCTACCACCAGCTGCTGGCCGAGCTGCGGTCCCGCCGGTTCGACGTGTTCACCCACCGGGCCGCCCTGCGCCGCCGAGACAAGCTCAAGGTCGCCGCGATCTCGCTCGCGTTGACCAGTCTCCCACTCGAGCTCCCGGGCGCGCGCGCGGTCCGATCCGTGCTGGCTTGATCCGGCCCGACCAGGTCACCGCCGCTCTGATACAGTACCCGCGTGAGCCCACGCCCCTGCTCTCGCTCGCTCGTCGTCGCGGGCATGTTGTCTGCGCTCGGCGGTCTCTCGTGCTTTGACGGCGTCGGCACGGTCGGCGCGGTCTGTGAGGTCGACCAGCAGTGCGGGCTCGATCAGTCCTGCGACAACTCGGTGTGTGGCGTGTGCGGTGACGGCACGATCCAGCCAGGTGAGCTGTGCTTCGGCGCCTCGTCCGAAGAGAACGTGTTCGGCGAGGTCACCGACCTGCTGGCCTTCGATCCCGAGGGCGACGGGTTCCCGCTGCTGATCGCCACCGTCAACAGCAACTGCGCCAACCCACCGATGACGGGCCCCCCGACCGCGCAAGGCGACTCGTGCTGGGACGTCTTCGCGCTGGTCGCCGACGACGACAACTTCGAGGCGATCAACGGCCTCGATCCCGAGAACAAGCGCGACGGACGGGTCCCGCAGGCCAGCTCGGGCAACTTCGACGGCTCGGGGACCAGCGACATCGCGCTGGCGGTGTTCCCCAACGACCCTCTGGTCGACCCCTCGCAGCTGGTCATCGCCTACAACTTTGGCGTCGACCCCGTCGCGATGATCGAAGAGATCGACATCAGCCTGCAGGTGCGCTCGATCCACGCCGCCGACATGAACGGCGACGGGCTCGACGATCTGCTGGTTGGCGGCCAGCTGTCGAGCTCGCTCGCGCTCTACATCGCCCAGCCTGGGGTCGGCTTCGAGGCCGAGCGGCTGCTGGTCACGCTGCCGGCCCCGCGCCCGGCCCCACCCGTCGACATGGACAACGACGGCGATCTCGACGTGGTCCTGATCTCGGAGCTCGAGCCGAGCGTCCGGGTCGAGCTCAACAACGGCGCTGGCATGCTCACGCCCCAGCCGCGCCTGATGATCGAGTCTCCGCTCGTGCCCCGGGACGTCGCCACCGCCGACTTCGACCGCGACGGCAACGTCGACGTGGTCGTGTTCATCTCGGCGCCGTTCAACCAGACCGAGATCCTGTCCGAGGTCCGCGTCTACCGGGGCCTGGGTGACGGCAGCTTGGAGCTCCAGGCGACCTTGCCCGGCGGCGAGCTGCCGATCTCGGGCGTGGCCGCCGACGTCAACTTCGACGGCTGGCCCGACATCGTCGTCGCCGACATCCAGGAGGACAAGCTCCCCGTCCACATCAACCGCGCAGGCAGCTTCCCCGACTTCGTGACGATCGACGTGGCCGCGGCTCCGCGCGCGCTGATGTTCGAGGACTTCAACCTCGACGATGTCCCTGATCTGGTGATCGGCAACGCCAACGGCGTGGTCGCGGTCGTGCCCTCGGAGAACTGAGCCCCATGAAGACGCCGACGCCGACGACTCCTCCGATCCGCGCGCTCACGGCCGCGGCCGTCACGCTCGCGCTCGCGCTCGCGCCGATCGGTGGCCTGCGCGTGGCTCATGCGGCGCCAGCCAACGACGACGATGCCGACGCCGACGCCGACGACGACGACGACGACGACCAGGCCATGAGCGAGGCCAAGCAGCTGTTCGACGCTGGCGTCACCCGCTACTCCGCCGCCCAGTACGGCGAGGCTGTCGGGCTCTGGCTCGAGGCCTACGACCTGATCCCGCCGAGCTTCGAGAACCGCCTGATCAAGGCCGAGCTGATCTACAACGTCGCGCGGGCCCAGCAAAAATGGTTCGAGATCGACAAGGACGTGCAGCACCTGCGGCAGTCTCGGGAGATCCTGGGCCGCTACCTGGGCGAGGTCGACGATCTCTACGGTGAGCAAGCGGCGATCGAGCGCGAGAAGATCGAAGAACAGATCGCCGAGGTCGACGAGCAGATCGCCGACTGGGAGGCCGAGCAGGCCCGCCGTGAAGCCGAGCTGGCCGAGCGCATGCGGCCCAAATTCGACGAGGACGCGGACACCCGCGAGGCCAAGCGCAACAAGGCCATGCTCGGCGCGGGCGCGGGGCTGAGCGCGCTCGGCTTCGGAGGGATCGGCCTGCTGGTCACGGGGATCGTGCTCGCGGGTGGCGCCCAGGCGCAGACCGGCGGTCTCCCGCTCGAGGCTGACATTCCCGCGCGCGAGGCCGCGATCACCCGGGGCGAGTCGGGCAACGCGTTGATGGTCACGGGCACCCTCGTCGCGGGGGTGTTCCTGGCGGCCGGGATCCCGTTGCTCGCGGTTGGGGTGGCCTCGGAGAAGAAGCGCAAGGCACGGCGCGCCGAGGCCGGGGTCGACGTCGCGCAGCTCGGGCCCGCGTGGATCCCTGGTGGTGCCGGGCTGTCGATCGGTGGGCGGTTCTAGATCGTTCGCAAACCACGGCCTCGCAGAGACGTGGATCACGTCATGGGCGTGGGCCCGTCCATCCCTGTGATCTGGGCCATCGTGGATGGGCGCCAAGCGGCGGCCTCGGCAGTACGCTGCGGCGAGCATGGGCGGGGGATCACGCACGATCGTCGTTGGTGGGGGCTTCGCCGGGTTGGCGGCGGCCGTGCGGCTGGTCGCGGCTGGCCGCGAGGTGCTCGTGGTCGAGGCTGCCAAGCACGGCGGCGGTCGGTCGCGGTCGTTTCACGACAAGGTGACAGGCCGCGAGATCGACAACGGCCAGCACCTGATGATGGGCTGCTACTGGGAGACGCTGTCGTTCATGCGCGCGATCGGGGTGCCCGACGACGCGCTCGAGGTGCAGTCCAACCTCGCGATGACCATGCTCAAGCCTGGCGGGGCCCGGGTCGAGCTGACGTGCCCGCCCTTGCCTGCCCCGCTGCACCTCGCCGGTGGACTGATCGGCATGCGGGGGATCGGGATGCTGCACCGCGCGGCGGCGCTTCGGGCCGGGCTGTTGCTGCGCGGTGAGATCGCCCGACCCGACGACAACGAGACCTGCGACGCGTGGCTGCGGCGGCTCGGGCAGACGCCGCCGATCCGGGCCGCGTTCTGGGAGCCGCTGATCTGGGCGGTGCTCAACGACGATCCGCTGGTCGCCTCGGCGGCGATGCTGATCGCCGTGCTCGAGCGGGCGTTCATGGGCTCGCGCGCGGCGTCGAGCCTGGTCGTGCCGCGGCTGCCGCTGTCGTCCGTGTATGTCCAGCGCGCGGTCGACTACATCGAGGCGCGCGGCGGCGAGGTCCGGTTCGCCAGCCCCGCTCGCAAGCTCGAGCTCGACGCGGACGGCCGCGTCGCCGGGCTGACCCTCAAGTCTGGCGAGACCGTGGCGACCGAACAGATCGTGACCGCGGTGCCGCCCCAGGTGTTGCTCGAGCTGCTGCCCGAGGCCGCCCGCGAGCACCTGGTGTTTCGCGACGTCGCGCGACTCGAGGCCTCACCGATCGTCAACCTGTGGGTGACCCTCGACGAGCCGCTGCTGGACCGGCCGTTCGTGGGCTTGATCGCGAGTCCGCTGCACTGGCTGTGGGATCGCGACCGCATCGAAGCCGGCACCAGCGGGCGCCCGACCGCGGGAGACAGCCTGTTGTCGGTCACGATCTCGGGCGCGCGTGGGTTCGTCGATGATCAACCCGAGGCCCTGCGCGAGCTGTTCCTCGGCGAGATCGCCCGATTTTTTCCGCGCGCGCGGCCACAGATCCGCGGGTTTCGTGTGGTCAAAGAGAAGCGCGCGACGATCAGTCACGCGGTCGGGACCTATCGCCGTCGCCCCGAGACGCAGTCGCCGATCCCAGGTCTGCTGCTCGCGGGCGACTGGGTCCGCACCGGGCTGCCCGCGACGATCGAGAGCGCCGTGCAGAGCGGCCACGATGCGGCGGCGCGCGTGCTCAGCGGTCGCTAGCAAGAGCCTTCGCGAGCGAGTGCGAATCCGGACGAGCGGGCCAAATCCGGCTCGGTACCGGCTATCCTCCACGCGATGGCTCGGACGCTTCCTCTCGCCTCGTGCCCGGCGCTGCTGATCGCGGTGGCGTCGTGCCTGCTGATCGGCTGCGGGCGATCGACGCCAGACCCGGCCGAGGGCACCCCGCGACCGATCGACGATCCCGCCGAGATCGCGGAGCTGGAGGCCGCCGCGCGCGCCAAGCCCAAGCCGAAGCCCAAGTGGAAGCGGGCCCCGCCGCCGATGCCCGAGACCTTCGCCGCGTTCGAGCGGCCGGACCTCGGCCGGCTCGACGGCGGGTGGCTGGTCGAGAGCGAGATCCCCGGCCAGCGGGTCCTGTGGCTGGTCGAGGAGGCCGGGACCAAGCTCGTCGAGGTTGACCATCGCGGCCGCGAGCGCGTGTTTGGGCTGTCGTTGTCCTCGCCCTGCGCGCTGCGACTGACCGATGAGCGCGGCCAGACGCGGACCCGGGTGATCGCGATGCGAGATCAGCAGGGTCAGCCCCAGCTCGTCACCCCCCAGCCCGGCGCGACCGCGATCGTCGGCCAGGACGGCTCCATGCTCGCCTGTGTCGGCCACCGGACCTACCAGATCGCCGCCGATGGCCGCTGTCGCTACACGACCGAGATGCTGGGCTCCTGGACCGAGCCCGCCACACCGAGCGAGGCGTGCGAGCTCACCAAGGACGACGAGGGCGGCGTGTTGGTGATCGCCGAGCAGCGCCTGCGCGAGCAGGACGGGCTGTGGATCGCCCAGGGCCTCGACCTCGCCCGCGCGACCCGGGTCGCCAGCCGCCAAGCTGGGCTCGCCGCCCTCGCTGAGCCAGCGCCGGAGCCGGAGCCCGAACCCGAGCCCGAGCCCGAACCCGAACCCGAACCCGACGCTGACCGGAAGCCCGAGCTCGAGCAGCCGCCCAGCGCCCCGACCCCATGACCAGCCTGATCTAGGGCTTCCGGGGGTACGCGATGTGCCCGAGCACGCATGCCTCGCGCGCCCCGGTGACCCGCGGGAGCGAGCTCGGGAGCCCCGCGACCGTGCGAGCGGCGATCAGCGCGATCGCGGCGCTCTCGTGGCAGCTGGCCGCGAACACACCGCTGCGCGGGCGCTCGACCGGGAGCGCCAGCGACTCTTGCGTCAGCCGCAGCAAGGTCGGGTTCTTGGCGCCGCCGCCCGTCAACAGCAGATCCCGGACCCCGTCGAGTTCGGCCGCGGCCCGCGAGATCGCGCGCGCGGTCACGGCCAACACCGAGGTCAGCAGGTCGCGGTCGGGCACCTTCGAGAACCGCTCGTGGAGGCGGGTCGCGTACGCACGACCAAAGTCCTCGCGGCCGGTCGAGCGCGGCGGCGGCTTCTGAAAGAACGCGTGGGCGAGCACGTAGTCGACGATGTTCTCGTCGACCTTCCCGCCGCGGCTGAGCACGCCGTCACGATCATAGTCGAGGTCGCCCGAGCTCAGGCGATTCGCCAGGCAGTCCGAGATCATCATGCCGGGCCCGATGTCGTAGCCGACCACGTCATCGAGCGCCGCGGTCACGTGAGTGATGTTGGCGATCCCGCCCACGTTGACGACCAGGCGGCCGGCGTGCTCGGCCGCGGTGAAGAACCAGTGCGCGAACGGGACGATCGGCGCCCCCTCTCCGCCATGAAACATGTCAGCTGCGCGCAGATCGGCGACGACCGGCTTGCCGAGCGCCTCGGCGAGCACCACCGAGCTGCCGATCTGAAGCGTGTTGGGGGTCGTGTGGCCGAGGCTCTGGGTCGCCGACGGCGGGCCGTGCCAGACCGTCTGCCCGTGCATCCCGACCACGCTGCAGCGCTGCCAACCGTCGAGCTTGCGGACCGCCTCGGCGGTCCGACGCGGCAGCTCGGCGTGCAGCTCCGACAGCCGCGCCAGCGACATCGAGGTCGGGTTGGTCAGCTCGGCCTGCAGCGCGGCGTCGAACGGCACGTGGGCGTGGCCGAGCAAGCGCGGCTCGTGCCGGTCGTGAACCGACGCGAGCTCGAGCAGGACCGCGTCGACGCCGTCCCCAGAGGTCCCGCTCATGGTCCCGACCGCGAGGATCGGCCCGTTCACGCGGGCCCTCGCGCGCTCGCCTGGCGGTCGAGCAGGCGGGGGTTGTCGGCGCTGCGCAGCCGCAGCTCGAGCTCCTCGATCGCCCGCGCGCCGCCAACCGCCTGCAGCACCAGGTGCGCGGCGGATAGCGCCCCGGGGTGGGCGTCGGCGACCGCGACCCCCAGCCCGACGCGCTCGAATACCGGCGCGTCGTCGAGGCCGTCGCCCACGTGCAGCACGTGCTCGGGACGGACGCCGCCATGACGCGCACAGATCTGCTCGAGCGCGGCGATCTTGTCGGTCACGCCCAGCCAGTCGGTCGCGCAGCCCAGGTGCTCGACTCGGCGGCGGGCCGACGCTGTCTTGTTGCGCGACAGCGGCACGACCGTCAGGCCGGCCCGGGCGATTCGTAGCAGCGCCTCCCCGTCGCGAACGCTGTAGCGCTGAACCCATCCGACGGGCTCGCCCGCCCACCAGGTGGTCGCGTCGGTCAGGGTCCCGTCGATGTCGAAGGTGAGCAGCTCGATCGAGGCCAGCCGCGCGCGCTGGTCCTCGCTCTTTGCTTGGGAGCTCGGCATGGGGGCGAGCTTAGCGGCAACGCGCGCGGTCTGGCGCACGTTGGTTCAGTCGCACGCCGCGACGTGGCGATGGCGCCCGACCAACACCAGCGGTGATGCAGCGCGAGCGGGGCTCGAGCTCGGGCCGGGTTGCGATTCTCCGCAAAAAGCGCACTATGAGCATGCGGTCAAAATCACTATCGTGATCACCGCAGTCGGAGCAGCTGCCGCCCCCCACCATGAACACCGTCGATCCCACGCCGAATGACGGCCCTTCCCCGGGTGGGCGCCTGCTGATCGTCGACGATGAAGCTGTCATTCGCTTCGTGCTTCGCTGCGAGCTCGAGCAGCGTGGGTACATCGTCACCGAGGTCGAGGACGGGCGCCGCGCGCTCGAGCAATTCTCGACCGACCCGAGCTGCTGGATCGGCGCCTTTGTCGACCTCCTGCTGCCCGACGCGCACGGTGACGAGCTCATCGATCAGCTGCTCGCGGTTCGGCCCGATCTGCCCGTAGTGTTGATGACGGGGGACTGTGACCCCAGCACCGAGCGCATGGCGAAGGAGCGGCAGCTAACGATCCTTCGCAAGCCGTTCCCGCTCGAGCGCCTGCGACCACTCTTGCAAGACATGCGGCGCCAGGCCCAGGCCAGCGCCGCCGCCAATCTGATCACCAACTCGGAGACCGACGCGGCCACCAGCGCCGACGCCAAGGCCGAGACGTGGGAACGTCCCTCGTGAGCCCGATCGAAGACGAAGCGCCCCCACCGGATGTCGACGAGCTCGACGAACTCATCGAGCCCGAGCCGCGGCCTGACCCCGCCCGCGCCGAGGGTGCCCTGCGGCAGGCCCGACACCAGATCCGCAATGAGCTGCAGCTGCTGACCAGCCTCCACGCGCTGCACATTCGACGCGTCGACGATCCCCGGGCCCGCCACGAGCTGATCCGCTGCTATCGTCGCGTCGGCGTGGTCGGGGTCGTGCACCAGCTCACCGCCGACTCGGGCGGCACCGTCAGCGCAGATCGCTGTCTGCACACGGTGGCCGAATTCCTCGAGGCCAGCGCGCGGACCATGCAGGGCAACTGCTTCGAGCTGACCCTCGACTTCGAGCCGATGCGCTGGAACCACCATCACGCGACCCGCATCGCGCTGATCGTCGACGAGCTGTTCTCGAACGCGATCGATCACGCCCTCCCCCACACCGCCCGGGCCGAGCTGGCCCTCGAGCTCCGACAGATCGACGACCGCACCTGCCTGCGCGTCCGCGACTGGGGCCCGGGGTTGCCGGACGACTTCGAGGCGGCGAACAATGACAGCCTGGGTCTGCCCATGGTCTGCGCCGTCGCGCAGCAGCTCGGCGGATCTCTCGAGCTCACCTCTGCGCCCGGTGGCGGCACCGAGGCCCGTCTGTGGCTTCCGACGAATCTAGCGATCGACGAGGTGCAAGCATGACGAGCGAAGAAAAGCCCCGGCGAGCCCGCGCGATCATTGTCGAGGACGAGTGGATCGTCGCTCGCGATCTCCAGCACATCCTCGAAGAGATCGGCCTGCAGATCCTGCGACTGGTGCGGCGTCCCAGTGATCTGATGCCCGTGGTCGAGGAGCTGCGCCCGGACTTGTTGGTGCTCGACATCGATCTCGACGCCGAGATCGACGGCATCGAGCTCGCCGAGCAGGTCCAAAAGAACTTCCCGACCTGCGCGCTGCTGTTCGTCTCGGCCCACGCCGAGCCCGAGACCCTGGCCCGGATCCGCCGGGTCGACGCCCACGGCTTCGTCGTCAAGCCGTTCGCCCGTCCGCAGCTCGAGGCCGCCGTCGAGGTCGCGCTCGCGCGGGTCGATCGCACCGCCGACAACGCCCAGGCCGCGCTGCGAGAGATCGCCCGGGTGCTCGCAGACGCGGGCGCCCTGCCCCACGAGCGACGCAACCGCGACTGGCGTCAGATCCCCGGGCTCGACGAGCTGTCCCCGCGCGAGGTGCAGGTGCTCGAGGCGCTGCTGGCCCACCGCCGCCCGCCGCAGATCGCCGAGGACCTGGGGATCTCCCCGCACACGGTCCGCAACCACCTCAAGTCGATCTACGCCAAGTGCGGCGTGCGCTCGCAGGCCGAGCTGCTGCAGCTGATCGTCGAGGCTTGAGGCGCTGCAGACCCGGCGGGTGATCCCGCAGCGCAGCCCCAGCGGGCGATCCCGCAGCGCAGCCCCAGCCGCGGGGGGTCACAGCGCCTTGTGGATCTTGGACAGGAGCTCGTCGAGCGCGAACGGCTTGGTCACGTAGTACTTCGCGCCCACGTTGATGCCCTCGACGACGCTGCGCGGATCGTTCTTGGCGGTCAAGAAGATCACCGGGACCGAGCGCGTGCCGTCGTTGCGCTTGAGGGCCTTGACGAAGGTCATGCCGTCGAGCCGCGGCATCATGACGTCGCAGATGATGAGATCCGGCTGCTCGTTGTCGAGGGCCGTCAACCCTTGGACACCGTCGGTCGCCTGCGTGACCCGGTAGCCCTTGGCGGTCAACGCCTTGACGAGCAGAGTCTGGACCGCGGGATCGTCTTCGACGATGAGAATGTGCTCACCTGCCACGCGGACACGCTAACACAGTCCGCGTTCACTCGGCGGCTTCGACTGCCCCCCGCGGATCGAGTCGCGGATCCAATTTGGGAGGTTGTCGCGGCTCGTGCTGGGGGCTCGGATCTGGCGGCACCTGCATGCGGTCGAGGATCGTCACGCCACCGTTGCGCCAACGGCGGAGCTCAACCTCGCACAGCTGCTCGCCTCGCGCGTCCCGGCGGACGATCAGGTGGGAGCCATCGAGCCAGCTGCCGCTGTTGCCGTAGATGACCGATCCACGTTGTTCCACGCTGCCGCGGTGGCTGTGGCCCATCAGCACGATCCGCGTGCCCGTGACCTCGCCGACGCTCGACGCGACCTCCAGCATGTCGCGGGCCACGTTGCGCGGGGATCGTCGGCGCTTGACCTGAAGGGCAGCCAGCGCCCCGAGCCCGAGGCCGAGCGGAGCCGCGATCGCCAGCGACCAGCCGAGTGACCAAAAGATCAGAGGCACCAACAACGCGGGCGCGATCACGGCGATCGCGAGATCGAGCGCGGTGACCGACAACACGCCGCCGACGCTGGCCGAGCTGGGCGGCGGCGCCATGTTCTCGAGGGCCGTCAGCGCGCTCATCTGCAGGCCCGCGTTCTTGGCCAGCTTGGCGAGCCGCTCTTCGTGGGCGGCCCGCCCAGCCTTGTCGACCCGGCCGCTGCGAACCCACAGCCCGAGCATCCCGCCGACCATGCGCAGGTACAAAAACACGACCCGGAGCATGAACCGCCAGCCGCGAGCGATCGCCCAGCGGAAGTAGTCCATGGTCGTGAACCGGTCGGCCGCGTCGTAGTCGATCTCCGGCATCCGGTTGGTGAAGCGCCGGGTCGCGACCTCGGCGACGCTCTGAACCAGGCGCCCCCCGCGGGTCGGAGACAGCTGCGCATGGGTCGAGCAAGCCGGATCGAACAGGTGCCCGTGCTCGATCCAGGCCCCGCCCTCGCGCACGAACCACGGCACGAAGCGCACCTGCCCGGCGCCGACCTCACCGAGTGTCGTGATCCCCGTCGCCGTGATCCGCTCGGCCAGCTGCTCGGGATCGTCGCCGTCGTCGAGCGCGCCCTCGAGCCGAGACGCGAACGCGCGGCCGACCTCGGGGTACAGGAACTCGGCGTCATGGTTGCCCGCCACGAACACGATTGAATTCCCCGCGTCGAGGAACCCGACCAGCGCGTCCTCGACACCGGGGTACGCGTCGAGCACGGCGTGCAGGCGCTCGACCGCGAGCTCCACGGGATCTTGCGCGCCATCGCCGATCTCGACGTTCCAAAAGTCGATGAAGTCGCCGTTGATGACCAGCTGCCAGCTGCCCAGCCGCGCGTAGTGGTCCAGGAACTGCGGCAGGGTCTCGTCGAGTCGCGCGGCGAGGTGGACGAACTCCCCCCGGGTCCGCGCCTTGAGGTGGGAGCCCAGGTGCAGGTCGCTGATCAACAGGAGGTCGCGCACAGTCGGGTACCAGACTCACGGGCAGGCTAGCAGCGCTTGGGCCGACGCGCTGCGGTTTGGTTGGCCGAAACGAAACGGCGCGCTCACTCGTGGGCCAGGGGATCCGCGACCAAGCACCCAGGCCCGGCAACCGCCCCATGCCTGTGGTATAGCCCGCGCGCGTGTTTGGTCGCCGCCGCGGTATACCCGCCAGGGCGACAGACGCCCGCAGGAGCCCACCATGCCCAAGCTCATCGCCTTCGCGCTGGTCGTTGCCTTTGCCCTCGGACTGTTCACCTGGAACCTGTCCAAGTTCATCAAGATCGCCGCGCTCGGACGGCCCGCCAACCTCGAGGAGACATGGGGTGAGCGGATCGCCAGCCTGATGACCTTCTTCTTTGGCCAGCGCAAGGTCATGGAGGAGCGCCGCAGCTGGCACCACCTCGCGCTGTACTGGGGCTTCTTGGTCCTGCAGATCGGGCTGCTCGACATGCTCTTCACCGGGCTGTTCGGCGAGTGGGGCTTCACCTTTGGCACGCTGATCGGCGAGACCGGCCATGCCTGGCTCAAGTTCGGGGTCGACATCGGCAACACGGTCGTCGCGCTCGCGCTGATCTACGCGTTCGTGCGGCGGCTCGTGATCAAGCCCAGCTTCGTGCCCGCCAACCTCGACGCGATGCTGATCCTCAGCGCGATCACGCTGATCGTGATCACGCACTTCGGCCACCACGTCTACGAGATGGCCCACACGCGGATGATGGAGGACGGCTCGCTGGTCTCCTACGCGATCGGCTCGGGCCTCGGGCTGTACTCGGGTCCGCCGATCAGCGAGGCCCTGCCTGGCGGCGGCGGCTCGGGCTTGTTCGTCTCGACCAATGGCGACACCGCCAGCGTCATCGCCGAGGCCCACTGGTGGGGGCACATGTGCGTGGTCCTGGCGTTCCTCAACTACTTGCCGTTCTCCAAGCACATCCACGTGCTCGGCTCGGGGCCCAACATCTTGCTGCGGCGCCAGGGCCAGCAGGGGATCATGCCCAAGCTGCAGCTCATGCCGCCCGAGCCGGCGGAGGACGCCGAGGAGACGGACGACGAGGAGGAGGCCCCGATCCCGTGGGAGAACTGGGGCGTCGGGCGGATCGAAGACTTCGACTGGAAGTCGCTGATCGACAACTACGCGTGCACCGAGTGCGCCCGCTGCACCATGTACTGCCCCGCGTTTGCGACCCACAAGCCGCTCTCGCCGATGCACCTGATCCACGATCTCAAGGACGAGATGAAGGACCGCGGCGGCCTGCTGGTTCAGCTCCGCACCGCCGGCGGCCAGCTGCCGATCTACGATCCAGACACGGGGGAAGAGAGCTTCCCCGAGGATCTCGAACCCGAGGCATCGGCCCACAAGCCGCTCCCCGAGACCGCGCGCACCGACAAGATCGCCGAGATCAAGCAGCAGCTGCAGGCCGCCCCGCCGCTGGTCGGCGGCCGCATCAAGGACGAGACCCTGTGGGCCTGCACCACCTGCGGCGCCTGCGAAGAGGTCTGCCCGGTGTTCATCCAGCACCCGCTCAAGATCCTGCAGATGCGCACGCGGATCGTGCTCAACGACGAAGAGGGCCGGACCCCCGGCGACATCACCCGCGTGATCGGCAACATCGCCGAGGGTCAGGGCAACCCGTGGAACGACAACGGCGATCGCATGGCCTGGGCCGAGGGCCTCGACGTCCCCACGATCGAGGACAAGCCCAACGCCGAGTGGCTGTTGTTCGTCGGCTGCGCCGGCGCCCTCGACGACGGCGCCAAGAAGACAACCCAGGCGCTGGTTCGCATCCTCCACGCCGCGCAGGTCGACTTCGCCGTGCTCGGCAAGCAGGAGAAGTGCACCGGTGACACGCTGCGGCGGCTCGGCGCCGAGGACAAGTTCCAGGAGCTCGCCGCCGAGCAGGTTGCGACCTTCAACGAGCACCAGGTCACCAAGGTCATAGCGACCTGCCCACACTGCTTCCACGTGATCAAGAACGAGTACCCGCAGTTCGGCGGCGACTACGAGGTCGTGCATCACGCCGAGCTGATCGCCAAGCTGCTCGAGGACGGCAAGCTCAAGGTCGACCAGCCCTTGACCAAGAAGCTGACCTACCACGACTCGTGCTACCTCGGCCGCTGGAACAAGGTCTACGACGCGCCGCGCAAGTCGATCGAGCGATCGCTGGGCGGCAAGGGCACCTTCGTCGAGCTCGAGCGCAACCGCGAGCATGGGTTTTGCTGTGGCGCTGGCGGCGGCCGCATGTGGGTCGAAGAAGAGAAGGACAAGCGCGTCAACGTCAACCGCAGCCAGGAGATCGTCAACGCCGAGGTCGACGCCGTCGCGGTCGGCTGCCCGTTCTGCAAGACCATGATCTCCGACGGCATGAAGCACTTCGACAAGGACGAGGACATCGAGGTGCTCGACATCGCCCAGGTCGTCGCCAGCACCCTCGCGGAGCCCCGCGCATGATCGCCGATCAGATCCACGACGAGCTGGTTCGGGCGTTCGCGCCCGAGCTGCTCGACGTGATCAACGAGTCGGGCAACCACAACGTCCCCAAGGGCTCCGAGACCCACTTCAAGGTCGTCATCGTGAGCGACGCGTTCGCCGGCCAGTCGCCCGTGGCCCGCCACCGCGCCGTCAACAAGGCCCTGGCTGCCCAGCTCGCCGGGGGCGTGCACGCGCTGTCGATCCAGGCCCACACCCCGGCGCAGTGGGTCGAGCGCGGCGGCCAAGTCCCCGCCTCGCCGCCCTGCCTAGGCGGCTCCAAGGCCGACCGCTAGTACGCGGCCGCGGACCCACCGTCGCGGGCCACGTCCGCGACCGCCTTGATCTCCCCGCTCGCGGGATCCACCGAGATACAGTTCGCGTGCCCGATCCTCCAGCCGCGGGTCTTGAGCTCGTGGCCCTTCTTCTCGAGCGCCTTCTTCAGGGCCGGGTCCATGCCCTCCTCGTACCAGATGTTGTCGGGCTTCCACTGGTGGTGGATCCGAGACTCCCGGACCGCGTCCTCGAGCGGGCGATCGTAGTCGATCAGCTGAATGATGATCTGCGCGACCGTGGTCGTGATCGTGGGCCCACCGGGTGACCCGACCACGGCGCGGAGCTTCCCGTCTTTGACCACGATCGTCGGGGTCATGCTGCTGAGCATCCGCTTGCCCGGCGCGATCGCGTTCTGCGGGCCCTGGATCAGCCCGAACATGTTTGGCGCCCCGACCTTGGCCGTGAAGTCGTCCATCTCGTTGTTCAGGATCACCCCGGTCCCCGGCACCACGACCTTCGAGCCGAACCCGCCGTTGAGCGTGTAGGTGTTGGCGACCGCGAGCCCGTCGGCGTCGACGACCGAGAAGTGGGTGGTCTGCTCGGACTCGACGACCTCGACCCCTGCCCCGACCTGGTCCGACGGCGTGGCCTTCTTCGGGTTGATGTCGGCGACGCGCTCGTCGATGTAGCTGACGTCGAGCAGCGTCTGCATGGGGATCTTCACGAAGTCCGGATCGCCGAGCAGCAGGTTGCGGTCGGCGTAGGTGCGCCGGAGGATCTCCACGTAGGCGTGGACGTGCGCGGGCGAGTGCCAGGCCAGGCGCTCGAGCTGCATGACCTCGCTGGCGGCGAGGATCTGGCGCAGGACCACCCCGCCCGCTGACGGCGGCGGCATCGCGATGATCTCGTGGCCGTGGTAGTCGAACACCAGCGGCTCGCGCTCGACGGCCTGGTAGTTGGCGAGATCCTCGACCGTCCAGATCCCGCCGAGATCCTGCACCTGTGTGGCGAGGTAGGCCGCGAAGTCCCCGGCGTAGAAGCCGTCGCGCCCGTGATCGGCGATCCGTTGCAGGGTGGCCGCGAGCTCGGGCTGACGCCACACGTCGCCCGCCGCGTAGTTGCTGCCATCGGGCTTGCGAAACGCGGCCGCGCTGGCGTCGAGGCCGGCGTCGGCCATCCGCTGGCTGCCCCACTCGAGATCGTCGGCGTGGGTCTCGTCGAGGGTCCACCCGTCGCGCGCCAGCGCGACCGCAGGCTCGACGACCTGTCGCCACTCGAGCTTGCCCCACTGCTGATGCGCGTACCAAAACCCGGCCACGTCACCGGGGATCCCGGCCGCCTTGGCGCCCGTGCGGCTCTGATCGGTGAGCTCGCCCGCGTCGTCGAGGTACATGTCCGCGGACGCGGCTCCGGGCGCGGTCTCGCGATAGTCGACGGCCTTGCTGACGCCGTCGGGGAACCGCAGGACCATGAACCCGCCGCCGCCGATGTTGCCGGCCGACGGGTGGGTGACGGACAGCGCGAACCCCACCGCGACCGCCGCGTCGACTGCGTTGCCCCCAGCCTGGAGGATCTCCACGCCGATCCGGCTCGCGTTGGACTCGGCGCTGGCGACCGCGCCCTGCTTGCCTCGGGCGATCTCGACCTGGTCCTGGGCCGGGGCCGGATCTCCGACCGGATCGAGGCGCAGCAGCAGCTCGGGCTTGTCCGCGCTCGGGCCCGACGGGCCGGGATCGACGCTTTCGCTGGTGCTCGGGGTCTCGCTGGGGCTGCTGTCCTTGCAGGCCACGCCAAGCGACACAGCGCCAGCGAGCAGGACCGCGAACGGGAGCGACAGATGGCCGGATCGACGCATGAGCGGGAGGTTACTCCATGGGCGTGGGCCCCGGCGTCGGCCAACCCGCACAGCCGTGGCACAGACGAAAAATGCGTCTTTGACGCCGCGACAAAGCATCTTGACAGCCGATGGCCACTAGTCCATCTTCCCCCGGCCTCGAAAGGGGCTCCTACCACGACCTCCGGGCTCATCCGCTGGGCCCACCGCATCCGCTTCACTCCCTGGCTCGCAGGGACCGCGGTTCTGCACTGTTCGGGTATCGTCTAATGGTAGGACAGCGGATTCTGATTCCGCCAATCAAGGTTCGAGTCCTTGTACCCGAACTCAGCTTCCTGACCGCTCCTCGTGCTCCCTGAGCACACCCCTTACTCACCTACTTTGACTTCACACGCACTAGGCCCTGTGGTCTAGCGGTTAGGACGGCGGCCTCTCACGCCGCAATCCCGGGTTCAAGTCCCGGCAGGGTCAGCGCAGGGCCCTCGCACTCAGTGCGAGGGCCCTTTCTTTTTTTGCCCGCCAGCGACCGCCTGGCCCACGTTTCCAAACCTGTCTAGTATTCGAGCTGGGAACGTGAGCGAACTCGGGAGCACGGAGACGATCGGGGCTGGCGACGTCGGGGCTGAGCCTGGTGAGCCGCTGCCCTTCGAGTTTCGCCCGGGGGTCCGCGCGTGCCCGCTGATCATCAGCTTTCCGCATGTCGGGCTCGACTGGCCTGCGAGCCTGGGGCCGCGGCCGCAGGTCAGCTTTCCGCGCAACGCGGACTACGCCGTCGACCGGCTGTACGTGCGGGCCGAGGCCCTGGGAGCCGCCACGGTGCGCGCTCGCTACTCGCGGGTCGTCGTCGATCTCAACCGGGCGCACGACGACGTGAGCGCCGAGATCGTCCCTGATCACCCCGCCCCGCGACCGCGCGAGGCTGCGTTTGGCGCGGCCCCACCCAGCTCGAGCGGCGGCCGAAAGATCCGCAACCGAGGGGTGGTGTGGCGCAGCGCGGTCGGCAACATCCCGCTGCTGACCACGCTGACCTACGCGCAGTTCTCCCACCGGCTCGATCGCTATTACCACCCCTACCACCGCGCGCTGCGGCTGCTGATCGAGCGGCGTCGCCGGCAGTTCGGCTACGCGATCGTGCTCGACGCCCACTCGATGCCGAGCACGGTCGGCGGAGATCTCGTGCTCGGCACCCGATCGGGCGACGCGTGTGGGCCCGCGCTGTCCGAGCTGGCCATGCAGGCGCTCGGTGGCCTGTGCACCCGGCAGCGAGGTCTGTTTGGGTCGAGCTGGCCGCTCGCCGTCGCGCTCGACGATCCGTATCGCGGCGGGCAGATCGCCGGCTCGCTGGGCCGGCCCCACGAGCACGTCCACGCGCTTCAGCTCGAGGTCAACCGCGCGCTGTACATGGACGAGTATCGGCTGGAGCCCAGCCCGATCCCCGATCCTCGCGAACTGGATCAGATCCGATCGACGGCGCCGTGGTCGCGGACAGCGCAGGGGCACACGCGTGACCAGCGACGCCTGCTGGCGCTGGTCAGCGCCATCGACACGCTGGTCATGGAGCTGAGCCGCGATCGAGACCAGCTCGCCCACCTGGCTCAGTGAGCGCTCAATGGGCGCGCTCACTGAGCCACGAGCGTGGGCCGAGCGCGGCGCCGTCGGCATCGTGCCGGATACACAGATCGCACGAAGCTGCCACTTTGCTGGATCATCGGCGCTCGACTGAACAGGAGTCGGGCTGTTTTGAACCAAGCTGATGCTTCCCTTGTGTGCGCTGCCCCGCTGACGCTACACTGGGCGTAGATCGTTGGGGCGAGCGTCGGTGCTCGTCTCGCCACGTGACCGATAGCGCGTGGACCTGAGGACGATGAAAGGACTCGCGGCCGTGAACCAAGCCAACAAAGAAGCGGATGCCTTTGATGACCTGCTCGGTCAGCTCGTAGACGAGCTGGCGATGACTCCGGCAGCAGAGCCGGAGCCGGAGCCCGAACCAGAGCCAGTGCCCGCGCCGGCCGCCAACCAGGCCCCGCCCGACGCGGCCCAGATCCAGTACGTCGCTCCCCCTCCGCCAAAGAGCAACACGCTAGCGATCGTGGGGATCCTCGGTGGCGCGATCGCGGTGGTCGGTGTCGCGGCGATCATCTTCCTTGGCAAGGGCAAGGAAGAGGCAGTCGCTGAAACGGACAAGGCGGCCGACACCGAGAAAGCCGACGAGAAGAAGGCGGACGAGAAGCAGGCCGAAGAGCCCGTTCCGCCGCCGCCCGGCGCGACGCCGCCACCCGTCGAAGCGGCAGGGCAACCGGTCGATCCCAACGCGGTCCCGGCCGCGGTCGATCCGAACGCGCCGCCCGTCGACCCCAACGCGCCCGTCGACCCCAACGCCGCAGCTGCTGAACCACCCGCAGAGGACGACAAGCCCAAGAAGAAGTCGACCAAGCGACGGAAGCGGAACAAGTCGAGCTCGACCAAGACGACCAAGACGACCAAGACCAAGGACGCGTTCGAGGATCTGTGATGACGCGACTGCGTTGCAGTCCCGACCTCTGATCCGGCGTCGCTCGTGACGGCAGCACGTGGCGCCGTCATTTAGAGAGTGGGCTCCCTCGTTCCGATCACCGTCCTGACAAGCTGAAGAATTTCCATGCGCTCGTTTCGTGTATCCGTTGCCCTTCTTTTGACCTGTTGCGTGCCCAGCGTCGCGCTCGCCCAGGTGCCGCCGCCGCCCTCGGGCCCGGTCGCGCCCCAGCCCCAGCCCCAGCCAACGGCGCAGCCGGATCCCCAACCAACGGCGCAGCCGCAGCCAACCGGCGAGCTCAGCGAAGACGAGAAGGTCGAGCAGGCCAAGCAGAAGTACATGCAGGCTGAAGGTCTGGCCAACCAGGGGCGCTGGGTCGAGGCCGTGCCCTTCTACGAAGAGGCCTACTACCTGGTCCCCGGCAAGCACGGGTTCGCCCACAAGGTTGGCGTCGCGGCCTGGAACGCGGGCGACTGCGACAAGGCCAACTCGTACCTCAAGCACTTCCTGCAGTACGGCGACCCGGAGAAGCAAGGCGACAAGTTCGACGAGGCCAAGCAGATCCTCGGTGAGATCTCGGTGTCCGGGTGCGCGACCCCAACGAGCACCACGACCACGACCACCACCAACACCTCGGAGCCGACCGACAACGACAACCCGCTCGACGACAGCACCACGGTGGTGCGCCAGCAAGAGGCCAAGAAGGCCCGCGAGGCCAAGAAGAGCGAGAAGCGTGGCCTGCTGGTCGGCGGCGCGGTGCTGACTGGCTTTGGGATCGCGGGCGTGGCCGTGGGCATCACCGGCCTGGCGATCGCCAGCGGGTCGGCCAACCAGCTCGGTGAGCTGTCCACCAACCAGACGAACTCGGGCTTCCCCGTCGGTGACTACGCGTGCCGTGACGACGACGCCGGGTGCCCCTCGCAGCTCGAGTCACGCATGGCAACCGGCAACACGCTCGGCTACGTCGGCCTGATCGTCGGCGGCGTCGCGCTTGGGGCCGGCGCCGCGATGTTGGCGGTCTACATGATCAACAAGAAGAAGAGCGGCGGAGGCACGACCGCCAGCATCGGCAAGCGCAAGGTCGAGCTCACCGCGCTCGGGCCGTCGCTCCTGCCCGGCGGCGCCGGGGCTGTCGCCGAGCTGCGGTTCTAGTCGCCTCGCTCGTCCCCTGCCCGTCTACTTGTCCATCAGCGAGTCCATCATGCGCCTGCTCCGTGTCCCCGTCGCCCTCCTGCTGACCCTCTCGCTCCCGAGTCTCGCGTTCGCGCAGCATCCCCTGGCCCCGCTGAACCCGGTGGTGGCGCCGTCGGAGGAGCTCAGCGAAGACGAGAAGATCGAGAAGGCCAAGGGCCTCTACGTCGAGGCCGAGCGGCTCGCCGCCGAAGACAATTGGGACGCCGCGGTCATCCTCTACGAGCAGGCCTACTACCTGGTCCCGGGCAAGCACGGGTTCGCCCACAAGGTCGGCGTCGCCGCGTGGAAGGTCCACGACTGCGACAAGGCCTACGACTACATGACCCACTTCGTCGAGTACGCCGACGCTGAGAAGCAAGGCGACAAGATCGGCGAAGCCCAGCAGATCCTCGACGAGATCGCGGCCACCAAGTGCCGCACCCCCGAGGCCGCACCCGAGCCCAAGCCCGAGCCCAAAGAAGCGACCGACGTGGAAGATCCGTTCGCGGTCAGCAACGGCACCGCGGACAAGCCCGACAAGAACAAGAAGAAGGGTGGCAACGGCCTGCTCGCTGGCGGCGCCGTGTTGATCACCCTCGGCGTCGGCGGCGTGGTGCTCGGTGGCGTGGGCGCGGGCATGGCCACGGGCGCGGGCAACCGGCTCGACGAGCTGGCCTCGACCAACACCAACACCGGCTACTCGGCGGGCGACTACGCGTGCCGCGATCCCGAGGTCGACTGTCCCGTCACCCTCGAGAGTCGCCTGGGCACTGGTAAGGCGCTCACCTATGTGGGCTTCATCGGCGGCGGTGCGCTGCTGGTGGCTGGCATCGCGCTGATCGCCCTCCACGCCAAGAAGAAGAAGGGCGGCGCCAGCGACCAGGCCAAGGCCAAGACCAAGGGCGTCGAGCTGACCGCGATCGGGCCGGCCATGCTCCCGGGTGGCGGCGGGGCCATGGCCGAGCTGCGTTTCTGAGCTGACCTGGTTTGGGCCGCGGGGACAAGACCAACGAACGGGCGCTGATCCAGCGCCGTCGCGCGCGTGAGATCGGCACCTTGGGGCTCGGACGCCCCGCGCCGATCGTGCTGGCGTACCCCAGCCCCTACCACGTGGGGATGTCGAGCCTCGGGTTTCAGACCCTATACCGGGCGCTCAACGAGGACGGCCCTGGCTGCCATCGCGCGTTCTTGCCGGATCGCTGGGAGCGAATGTCGCTGGCGTGGCCGCAGCCGCGCCGGCCGATCCTCAGCTACGAGACCGAGCAGCCGCTGTCGAGCTACCGGATCATCGGCCTGTCGGTCGCCTACGAGCTCGAGATCAGCGGCGTGATCCGGCTGCTCGAGGGCGCAGGGATCCCGCTGCTCGCCGCCGACCGAGGCCCGCGGGATCCGATCATCATCGGTGGCGGACCGCTGACCAACAGCAACCCCAGCGTGCTGCTGCCCTTCGTCGATCTCTTGATCGCCGGTGAGGCCGAGGCGCTGCTGCCCGAGGCCGTCGCCCGGATCGAGCAGAGCCGCGATCGTCAGGCGGCGATCGATGCGGTCGCCGAGCTCCCCCACACGATCCGCGGTGAGGTCGAGCCGGGTCACTTCGAGCCGCTGCCGAGCATGGCCAACGCGCCCGCCAAGCTGTTGCCCGCACGCTCGGCGATCGTCAGCCCGGATACCGAGCTCAGCGAGATGTTCTTGATCGAGCCCGAGCGCGGCTGCTCGCGCCGCTGCACCTTCTGTGTGATGCGCGGGGCGACCACTGGCGGCATGCGCCTGCTCGACATCGAGACCCCGCTGGCGCTGATCCCCGACCACGCCAAGAAGGTCGGTCTGGTCGGCGCCGCGGTCACGGATCACCCGCAGCTCGAGCAGCTCGTCGCCCGGATCGTCGAGCGCGGCAAGGGCATCGGGATCTCCAGCCTGCGCGCCGATCGTCTGACCCCCAGCTTGCTCCGCGGGCTCGCGGACGGCGGCTACCGGACGATCACCGTCGCGTCCGACGGGATCAGCGAGCGCATGCGCCTGGCCCTCGATCGCAAGGTCACCGAGGCCGAGCTGCTGCGCGCCGCCAAGCTGATCAGCGCTGGCGGATTTCACCGCATGAAGGTCTACCAAATGATGGGCGCACCCGGTGAGACCGACGACGACGCCGACGAGCTGATCCGGTTCAGCCTCGAGCTCGCCAAGATCGTCCGCCTGACCCTGACCTTCTCGACCTTCGTCGCCAAGCGCAACACGCCGCTCGACGGCTCGCCCTTCTTTGGCGTCAAGCCTGCGCAAGCGCGGCTCGATCGGATCCGCCAGGGCCTCAAGGGCAAGGTCGAGCTGCGCCCGCAGCCACCCAAGTGGGCGTGGATCGAGTACCTGTTGGCGCAGGGCGGACCCGAGGTTGGCCACGCCGCGATCGAAGCCGTGCACGCGGGCGCGAGCTACCGCGACTGGGCGCGCGCGCTCGAGTCACTGGCCCCGACCGAGCGTGCCCCGTGCTACGGCGACGAGTGGTTGGTCGCGCGTCGGACGGGCAAGGCGGCCGAGCGCCCCCGGTTGCCAGTGCTGCCACCTCGCGCACCAGCTTGACTCTGTTGTGGCGTAGGTCCGTGGCTTACGAATCCGGACCGAGTCGAGCACGAAGCTGAGCCTGGTGACGTGGGATCTCGGCGACGGTCGCCTCGTGCCAGGGGTTGAGCTGCGCCGCGGCCCGCTCCATGCGGCCGGGGTCGGCGTCGAGCAGCGCTGCGCTGCGCTGTTCGAGGTGCAGCAACCATGCGTGGGCGGCGAGGCCTGCGATCAATACGGCGATCCACTGCCAGTTTGGGGGCCAGCTCGGGGGCCAGCTCGGACGCGGCGAGCCGCGAGCCGCGAGCCCGGTCCGGCGGCGCAGCTCGAGGATCACGAGCGTGGCCAGCGGCAGGCCGACCACGGCGGCGACGGTGAGCGTCAACTTCAAGGGCAGCGCGCGCTGAGCCCAAGCCTGGGCCCAGTTGCCCGGATCGAAGCCGAGCCCGAGCGCGATCACCAGGCGGTCGCCATCCATGATCGCCGAGCACACGTTGGGATCGACGATCGACGCCGCGAACAACAAGATGGTCGGAGCCACCGCCAGCAGCGTCGCCGCGCCCAGGCGCCGTCGCCAGCGACGCCGCTCGCTCGGCGCCTGGCCGGCGAGCCACCGCGAGATCCACACGACCCCCGGCAACAACAAGGGCACCGCGTCCAGCAGCTTGCGCGGACCAAAGGCCGTGCCGCCGGCCCACGTCCGGGTCCCCAACACCCGAAACGGCTCGATCTCCCGGGTCCCGGCGTCCAGCCAGATCTGCGCGGCGAACAGGACCAGCAACAATGCCGCCCCCCGCTCGCGCCCGGCCACGCCGATCGCCAGGCCGAGCAGCCCAAGCACCAAGACGGGGCACCAGATCAGCGCGCCGTGGTGGGTCGAGAGCAAGAACGCGCGCACGTGGTGGCTGACCTCGCCGCCGTAGTCGCCCAGCCCGCCGTACATCCAGATCTGCATGCGCAAGACCAGCAGCGGCCAGATCGAGAACGCCGCGCCGCTCACCGCCCCGTGGCGCACGAGCAACTCGAGCCGGTCGATCACGGACATCTCGGCGCTCGCTAGCCAGCGCTCGTGGGCCACGAGCACGGCCAGGATCGCCAGCTGCGGCCGCACGGCGGTCGCGAGCCCAGCGTACAGCGCCAGCTCCACGGGCCGGCGCAGGCTCGCCGACGCGCGCTCGGGATCGGCTGCGGCGTGCTCGATCGCGTCGAACCAGCGCATGGTCAGCACGGCGACCACCGCGGCTCCCCACAGATGCGGACGCAGCGGCGACTCGGCCGCGTAGTACAGCAGCGGCGTGCCGAGCAACAACGCGACGCTGGCCAGCGTCGCCGTGTGACGATCGACCCGGATCAGCAGCCACCGATGGACCCGTGCGACCAACCACGCCACGACGATCAGCGCCCAGCAGCGCAGCCCCAACAGCGGCACTGTCCAGGTCGCGGCCCGCTCGGACACGCCATCGCCGACCAACATCAGCCCCGCCAGCCGGCCCAGCAGCCAGCCGGGGGCTTGCAAGAAGCTCGCGCCGGCCGGCCAGTGGTTGGAGACGACCCCGCGCTCGGTCACGAACGCGAACAGCGGTGACATGCGCAGCGCCGCGAACTCGTCGTCATAGAGCAGGTCGCGGGCCTCGAAGATCGCGTGCAGGTGGGCCTGCATCCCGGCGCTGTCGGCGTTGTCGGTCAGGATGTTGACCCATGGCGCGCTGATCGCCGCGATCGCCACGACGGCGATCACGAACAGCGCCAAGCCGCGGCCGCGGCCGCGGAATGACGGAGCTCCGTCGCTCGTATGTTTTTGGGTCGGCGTGCAGCGATGATAGCGTGAGCGCCGACGCTCGCAGCTCTCCCCTGCCCCGATCCTAAGTTTTCCGGCGCGCCATGCTGATCTCCGCCACGCTCTTCGCCCACACGCTGCAGGTCCTCACTGGACTCGAGCCCGGCCCCACCGCCGACGAAGCCACGATCGAGCCCACCGACGTCGCCTACGTCCAGGCCGCGTGGCCCGAGACCGTCGTCCGCGCGCGCCCCTGGGTGCCGCACCGCCGGGTCGCAACCGTATCCGACGGAACCCGCTTCGTGGTCCGCGGCGTCGTGCAGAGCCGCGATGACAAGGGCTGCAGCGGCAAGCCCTGGTACGCCGTGTTCCCGTTTGGCTTCGTGTGCTCGGAGCAGGTCGAGGTCAGCAAGCGGGGCCCGACGCCCGGCGCGGCGATGCAGCTGAGCGGCGATCAGCGGGTCCCCTTCACCTACGCGTTCGTCCGCACCGACGGGGTCCCGATGTACAACGGCTACGCCGACATCGACGCGGGCGTGCCGACCCGACCGCTGACCAAGGGCATGAGCCTCGTCATCGCCCGCAGCCTCGAGTACGACGGCGCCGAGTGGGTCCAGACCGAAGACGGCGCGCTGGTCCCCAAGGCGGGGATCCGGTACGGCGGCCAGGGCAGCGAGTGGGCCGGGGTCGAGCTGACCGGGCACCACGCCGGCCCCAGCTTCGCGTGGACCAACCTCAGGAAGGGCACCCCGGTCCGCGCCGCGCCCGACGCTGGCGCCGAGCGGGTCACCGAGCTCGACCTGCGGACCCGCGTGCCGCTGCTCGAGCGCCACGACGCCGGGCGCGATCGGTTCTGGCGAGTCGGCGATGGGCTCTGGATCGACGCCGATCACCTCAACGAGGTCCACCTCGCCGCCTCGGCCCCGCCCGACGTACTCGACGACTGGCGCGGGCAGAACACCGGCAATGATCAGTGGCTCGACGTCGATCTCGGTGAGCAGGTGCTGGTCGCCTACCGCGGCGGTCGAGCCGTGTTTGCGACCATGGTGTCGTCGGGCAAGGGCATGCCGACCCCGCGCGGCAACTACCCCGTGTGGGCCAAGGTCGCGGCCACGACCATGGCCAACCAGGCCTACGAGGACAACCCCTACATGGTCCAGGGCGTGCCGTGGGTGCTGTTGTTCCAGGGCCACAACGCCTTGCACGGGGCCTACTGGCACGACAACTTTGGCAACCGCAAGAGCCACGGCTGCGTCAACCTGGCCCCCTACGACGCGCGCTACGTGTTCGAGTGGACCGGGCCCACGCTCCCGCACGGGTGGACCGGGTACCTGCCCAGTGATCTGCAGCGATCGGTCGTCGTCCACGTGCGGGACTCGAGCGCCGCCAACGAGTTCGTCCAAGATCGTCCGATCGGCCCGCCCGATCGCGAGGCGGAGACCGCCCGGGCCGACGAGGCCGAGCAGCGCCGGGCCGCGTCGGCGATCGATCGCACCCCGCAGTATGATCCGGCGTTCGTCCCCGGTGGCGTGGTGCTCGAGCCCGATGACGCGCAGCTGCTCGACCCGGGCAACGGCGCCGCCGCGCCGCGGCTCGAGCCCCGCGGGGCCCCGGGGATCGGCGGCTTGTGAGCCACGCAGCGGGTTTGGGGGCGGCGGCCGGGCGCGCTACGCTGGCGTTCGTGCAGCTCCCACGCACGCAGGTGTTGGCACCGCTGCTCGTGGTGGCGCTCGCGTGCCACGAGGAGCCGTCCCCGATCCGCCACGAGCCGATGCGACCGCCCGCTGCGAGCGTGCCCCCCGCTGCACCGTCTGTCTCCGCTGCCAGTGACGATCCAGCAGCCGCCGAGCCCCCGGCGCCCGTGGCCGAGCGCCCGCCGGCCGACCCCGCGATCACCAAGGCGATCGATCTGATCGGCGGCAGCGGGCTGCGCTTCATCGATCAAGCCGACGACGACGACAGCAAGCCCAGCGAGTACACAGCCGAGCAGTTCGCGTCGATGTTGCGGACCAAGTGGGACTGGATCGGGTACGACATCGCCGAGCTCGACACGTGGCTCGAAGAGATCGGCTCGCGCAGCTTCAAGACCAACCTGCCCTACCAGGTGGTGCTCACCGACGGCACCCACGTCGAGCTGCGGGGCTGGCTCGATCAACGACTCGCGGCGAGCGACGAACCATGAACCGGATCAACCAGCGTATGACCTTGGTGCTCGCGGGCGTGCTCGGCCTGCTCGGCGTCGCCGCGGGGGCCTTTGGCGCGCACGGGCTCGAGTCGCGGCTGTCCGTCGAGCAGCTCGAGTGGTGGCAGACGGCGGCGCGCTACCAGCAGATCCACGCGCTCGCGCTGCTCGCGGTCGGCTGGGGCGCCGGCCCCTGGTCGCGCTGGCGGAGCGGCTCGGCGCTGTGCTTTTTCGTCGGCGTCGTGGTGTTCGCGGGCACGCTCTACGCGATGGCGCTGGGCGGCCCGCGAGTCCTCGGCGCCGTGACCCCGATCGGTGGTTTGGCTTTGATCACTGGCTGGACCCTGATCGCCGTCCACGCCATCCGCGTGGTCCCGAGCGAGTCCACTCGCGGGTGATCTCCAACAAATTTCGCTGACACCGAAACCCACCTCGCCGGCCGCGTGTCCGAATCTGCGGAGAGGAAGACGCACCGCTCCGAGTCGCATCTCCTGCCCGTGGGTGAGTTGATTCCCTCGTCCCACCCGCGGCGCAGGAGATTTTTTGTCGAGCGGCCGGCCACAGCCTGGCCTGGCAAGCTCTGGTGCGACGCTTGCGGTCCAGGCTCGGTTGGGCTGGACTCGAGTTGTGAGCCTGCCGCTGCGCGCCGTCGATCTCAGCAAGCGTTACGCCGACCGCGTGGTCCTCGACGGCGTGTCCCTCGAGCTGCGAGCGGGCGAGGTCGTGGCCTTGCTCGGACCCAACGGCGCTGGCAAGTCCACGCTGATCGGCTGCGCGTGCGGGACCGTGATCCCCGACGCGGGCACGATCGAGATCGCGGGCCACGATCTGCGCGCGGCCCCGATCCAGGCCCGTCGGGCGCTGCGCTACCTGGCCCAGGAATCCGACCTCCCGCCGGGGCTCACCGGTCGCGAGCTGCTCGAGTTTCACGCCGACGTGTTCGACGCTCGCACCTCGCTAGCCGAGGCCGAGCGGCTCGCCGGCCTCGGGTCCGCGCTGGATCTGCTGGCCACCACCTACAGCGTGGGCATGCGTCGCCGCCTCGCGTTCGCGGCCCTCGCTTGCGGCGACGCTGCCCTGTACGTGCTCGACGAGCCCTTCGCCGGAGTCGACGGCGAGAGCTGTGCCCGCCTCGCCGCGTGGCTGGTCGAGCGGCGCGCAGCCGGAGCCGCGATCCTGCTCGCGGCCCACGACCAAGACAGCGCCCTCCTCGACACCCTAGACGCCCGCCCCTTCAGTCTCAGCCCAGAGCAAAGCGGGCCCGACTGAAGGTAAAGAGAACGAGGGTGGGTTCGACTGAAGGTAAAAGAGAGCGAAGCGTTCCGAAGGCGGACCCGACCTAGAGCCCGAGCGAAGCGAGGGTAGGTTCGACTGAAGGTAAAAGAGAGCGAAGCGTTCCGAAGGCGGACCCGACCTAGAGCCCGAGCGAAGCGAGGGTGGCGACGCGCGCGGAGGCGAAGCCGAGCACGGGTCGCGTCGGGTTCGACTGAAGGTAAAGACAGCCCAGCCCCTAAAATTGTAAGAGCGCCTCGACGCGGACGTCGCCTTGGCGGGCTCGGCCGCCGAGCCCGACCAGCTCGATCATGAACAGCTGGGCGAGGACCTTGCCGCCGAGTCGCTCGATCAAGTTGGTGGTCGCGGCCGCGGTCCCGCCGGTCGCCAGCAAATCGTCGACGATCAGCACCCGGGCCCCCTCGCGCAGCGCGTCAGCGTGCAGCTGCAGCGTGTTGCTGGCGTACTCGAGCGCGTAGTCTTCGGCGATCGTCGCGGCCGGGAGCTTGCCGGGCTTGCGCGCGGGCACGAACCCGATCCCGAGCCGATGCGCGAGGATCGGCCCAAACCAAAATCCGCGGGCCTCCATCCCCACGTTCGCGTCGATGTCCCCGATCAAGTCGCGGATCCGATGCAGGTGCAGGTCGACCGCGATCGCAAACGTGGCCGGATCTGCGAGCACCGGGGTGATGTCGCGGAACAAGATCCCCTCGGTCGGGAAGTCCGGGATCGTGCGGATCTTGCTCTGCAGCTGAGAGATCTGGGCGGCGTGCTCGCTGGTCTCGTTGGTCATGGCTTAGTCCTGGGGGGCCGAGGGGTCTGAGGAGCTGGAGATCCACGCGGCCCAGTCACCGAGGTCAGGCGCGGTGATGTCGATCTCGAGGGGGGTGAGCGCCGCGTAGCCTTGGCCCACCAAGCCCGTGTCCGATTCGTCGTCGGGATCGCCCGAGATCGGCGCGGGCGGACCGCCGATCCAAAAGTAGCTGCGACCCGCGAGATCCTCCCGCTCGGCGACCTGGTCGCGATAGCGGCGGTGGCCCAGGCGAGCGGCGCGGAGCCCCTTGGTCCCGCCCTCGCGCGGGACGTTGAGGTTGAGCAGGTGCCGGGTCCCCGCCTTGGCCTCGGCGAGCAAGCGGGGCACCAGCTGGCGCACGAAGGGCAGCGCGACCTCGGGCTTGGCGTCGGCCTGGACCGACACGGCGAGCGACGAGCTGCCCCGCAGCAGGCCCTCTCGCGCGGCGCCGACGGTGCCCGAGTAGAACACGTCGGCGCCGAGGTTGTAGCCAGGGTTGACGCCCGAGAGCACCAGGTCGGGCAGTCGCTCACACAGGTGCAGGCAGGCCAGGTACACGCAGTCGACCGGGGTCCCCGAGACCGCGTACCAGCGCTCGCCGAACTCCGGTGCCCGCTCGCTGCGTAGCGACGACCGCAGCGAGATCGCGTGGCTGAAGCCCGACCGCTCCTCGTTGGGCGCGCACACCAACACCTCGCCGAACTCGGCCGCGACCTCGGCCAGGACCCGCAGGCCCGGCGCCCGGATTCCGTCGTCGTTCGAGACCAAGATCAGCGGACGGCTCACGTCCCCCATGTATCAAGTTTTGCCGGCTCCACCCAAGTCGCCGCCCCAGTTGTCGGGCCGCCGGTCCACGCCGGTGCGCAAAAAAAAGCGAGCGATCCGTGAGGACCGCTCGCTACGCCGTTCGGGGCGAAAGGATTCGAACCTTCGACCCCTTGACCCCCAGTCAAGTGCGCTACCAGACTGCGCTACGCCCCGGCGGGAGACGGCTCATAACAGCTCGATATCCCCACGGCAAGTGCCACCTGCTTCGCAACTCGAGCCCCGTTCGAGGGGGCCGCTCACACCCGCGAGACAGCGCCGGCAGCCTGGCCACCCAAGCCCTCTTCGAGGGGGCCGCTCACACCCTCGCGGACAGTGCCGGCAGCCTCGCCGCCAGGGCCCGTTCGAGGGGGCCACTCACACCCTCGCGGACAGTGCCGGCAGCCTCGCCGGCAGCCTCGCCGCCAGAGCCCCTTCGAGGGGGCCACTCACACCCACGGTGTCCGTGCCGGCAGCCTCGCTGCCAGAGCCCCCTTCGAGGGGGCCACTCACACCCTCGCGGACAGATCCCCCAAGCAAAGTCTCAGGTGCCTGTGGGGGTCTAATGAGTCCTAATGAGTCAGGTGCGATCCCGGTCTGGGCGTCGCAGCAGCTGCTGATCGACCGCGGCTCCCTCGCTGTCGCCGAGCGCCCCTCGCTCGCGGACGAACTGGGCGGGATCGGCTGCGAGATCGGCGGGCTCAGGATCGGCCCGGATGACGCCCGCGAGCTGATCGAGCTGCTCACGAACCCCCGCGAGCGATCGACGTGCGAGGTACAGCCCGCCAACGGGGGCGCGCGCGATCTTCGAGGTGCCGCCGCGCAGCTCCTGGCGGGCCCCCGCGATCGTGAACTTGCGCGCGTAGAGCAGGTGCTTGATCCGCAGCAGGTTCTCGACGTCCTTGCGCCGGTACACGCGCTGCTGCGAGCGCGACTTCTGCGGCTTGATCAGCGAGAACTCGCTCTCCCAGTAGCGCAGGACATGGGCCGCCACGTCGACGATCTCCGCGACCTCGCCGATCTTGAAGTACAGCTTGTCGGTGCCGAGCTCGAGGCTGCCCGAGCCTGACTTCTTGGCCCCGCGGGCTGTCTTGGGCGAGTCACTCATGCTGCCCGCCGGCCCTACTCGCCGTTGAGGGCGGTCTTGAGCACGTTGCTGGGCTTGAAGGTCAGGACCCGCCGCGCCTCGATCGTGATCTCTTGACCGGTCTGCGGGTTCCGGCCCGGGCGAGGCTTCTTTTCCCGCACGACGAAGTTGCCAAAGCCCGAGACCTTGATCTTCTCGCCGGTCTCCAGCACCACCTTGATGGTGTCGAAGACCTGATCGACCAGATCGGCGGCTTCCTTCTTGGAGAAGCCCCCCACCTGTTCGCAGACCTTGTCAACGATGTCGGCCTTGGTCATCGACGTCCTCGTCACGATCCTCGCTCGCTTCGGGCCCGCACGCAAGCGTTGGTTCCGCGCGGGCGCACGCACAAACAACGAGACCCGGGCCTTGTGAGCCCGAGTCTGCGTGAGAGCGGTCGCTGCCCCGCCAAGCTCCCCGTGGGGGGCCTATTGCTGGGCCGCTTGCGCGGTGGCGACGACCTTGGCGAAGCCGGCAGGGTCGAACACGGCGAGATCGGCGAGCACCTTGCGGTCGAGCTCGATGCCGGCCTTGTTGCAGCCGTCGATCAGGCGGCTGTAGCTGACGCCCTGTCGACGTGCGGCCGCGTTGATGCGGACGATCCACAGCCGTCGCATGGTCCGCTTCTTCTGCTTGCGGCCCGTGTAGGCGTGCATCCACGCGTGGTGCACGGCCTCGACGGCGCGTCGGTACATGGTGCGACGACCGGCCCGAAAGCCGCTGGCGGCCTTGAGAATCCGGTTGCGACGACGGCGAGCTTTAAATCCTCGTTTTGCGCGGGGCATGGCTCACTTCCTCACTTGGCGCCGTAGGGCAGCAGTTGGTGAACACGAACCTCGTCCGGCTTCGAGGCGATGGTCGTGCCACGCAGCTTGCGGATCCGGCTAGGGCTCTTCTTGGTCAGGATATGGTTCTTGTGGGAGTGCTTCCGCTTGACCTTGCCGGTCGCGGTGAAGCGAAAACGCTTCTTGGCTCCACTGTGGGACTTCATCTTGGGCATGTCGTGAACCTCGACGTCGCGCCTGGGCCTCAATGGGCACCAGGGCTCGGTTGTCTACACTAGTGATGCGTGGCCCGCAAGGCCACGGAGCGGACTCCGTGGACCGTGCGAGGCGAGCGTCAGCGCACTAGACGCTGCTGAGGACTGGCAGTTAGGAAGCGGGTGCCTCGGCGGCGTCGTCGTCGTCATCGTCATCGTCGGCGTCGTCGTCGTCGTCGACATCATCGTCATCGTCGACATCATCGTCATCGTCGACATCATCGTCATCGTCCCCGTCGAGATCGTCGAGATCGTCGTCGAGATCGTCCTCGTCCTCGTCGTCACCCTCGGTCGGCTTGTCATCGGACTTGCCGTCCGCGCCGGCCTCGAGCTTGGGACGCGCGGGCTTGGGCTTGGCGGGACCACCGTCACGCCGGGGCTTGGGCGCGAGGATCATGTTCATCCGGTTGCCCTCCATGCTCGGCATCTGGATGACCGTCGCCAGATCCATGACCGCCTTGACGACACGGTTGAGCACGTCACGTCCCGTCTCCGGGTGGGTGATCTCGCGGCCTCGAAACTGGACCAACAGGCGAACCTTGTTGTTGTCCTCGAGGAAGCGTCGCGCGTGCTTGACCTTGAAGTCGAAGTCGTGGTCGTGGGTCTTGGGCCGGAACTTGACCTCTTTGAGCTCCTGCGTCTTCTTGTTCTTCTTGGTCTCGCGTTCGCGCTTGGCGGTCTCGTACTTGAACTTGCCATAGTCCAAGATCTTGCAAACTGGCGGGGTGGTCTTGGGGTTGACCTCCACCAGCTGCAGGCTCTGTTCTTCAGCGCGGCGCATGGCGTCCTGGGTGGGCATGATGCCCAGCTGGGAACCATCCGCATCAATCACGCGGACCTCGCGAACCCGGATTCGCCGTCCGACTCGGTGAGTCTCCCTTTTACGCGGTGCGGGCCTCGAGCGTTTGCGTCCGATTTTCTCGTTCTCCTGAAATTCTGTAGGTGACCCGGGCCGTGCCGACGAGCGGCGAGCGGTCCGGGTCGGCGGCACGTTGTCCCGTCCCGCTACTTTCGTCAAGCACCCAGTTCGAGACTAAACAGTTTTAGATACGTGGGCCAGGGGCGGGCCGCGGGTGGACACAGCCCGATATTTCTGCGCGTGCGCCCACAAACACGAAGACCCCGGCCGCTGGCCGGGGTCTTCGTGCTCGACCTGGGTCGAGGGTCTTTAGGGCTGGGCGGCTTTGAACCGCCGGCCTCTACCGTGTCAAGGTAGCGCTCTACCCCTGAGCTACAGCCCTGTGTGTCACGCTTCGTTTGGGGACGGGTAGGTATCGCGGCGACGAACACAGGTCAAGCGAAGTCTGCATCGCGCGAAAGACGCCGCCCGATGCGCGCCGTTGCAGCGCTCACAGCCTTCCCTCACGACCCCGTGTAGAGCCCGTTGATCAAGCTGGCGTAGCGGGCTTCGACGCTCTTGCGCTTGAGCTTCTGGGTCGGCGTGACCTGCTCGGGCGGGAACGGCTCGGGCAGGATCGCAAAGCGCTTGATGGTCTCGTAGCGGGGCAAGGTCTCGTTCAGCTCGTGGACATAGGCCGCGACGATCTCCCGGATCCTGGGGTGGCGAGCGAGATCTGCGTAGACCCGGCAGCCGAGCCGCTCGCGGGTGGCGATCGCCAGCATCTCGGCCTCGTCTAGGCTCACGAGCGCGACGAGGTGGGGTCGCCGATCGCCGGTCACGAGCACGTCGCCGACCCCGTCGCGGGCGCGCAGCTGGCCCTCGAGCTTCTGCGGAGCCACGTTCTTGCCGCCCGCCGTGATGATCAAATCCTTGAGGCGATCGGTGATCCGCAAGAACCCGTCGCTGATCTCGCCGACGTCGCCCGTGTGCAGCCACCCGTCGGCGTCGATGATCGAGGTGTCTGGTGGACCGCCGGGGACGTGGTAGCCGGCCATCGTGTTGTGGCCGCGCAACAAGATCTCACCCGCCGGTCCCACGAGGACCTCGCAGCCCGGCAGCGCCGGCCCGACCGAGCCAAACCGAAACCGGTCCGGACGGTTGACGTTGGTCGCCCCGGTGGTCTCGGTCAGCCCGTAGCCCTCGAGGATCAGCAGACCGAGCGCGTGAAAGAATTCGGCGTTGCCGCGCCCGAGCGGCGCCGCGCCAGACACGAAGAACCGCAGCTTCCCGCCGAACCGGGCCCTGATCGGCCGAAACGCAGCCTTGTCGGCGACGCGGAGCTTGGCCGCGAGCACCGGAGAGATCGCCTGGCCGCGCTGGCGACACGCGCTGACCCGGCGACCCACGTCGAAGGCCATGTCGAACAGCTTGCGCTCGACGGAATTGCGCTCGTGCAGCTCGGCCTCGATCTTGCGCTGCAGCTTCTCGTAGAAGCGTGGGACCGCGCCCACGTAGGTCGGGGCGACCTCGCGCATGTCGGCGATCGCCGTCTCCATGCCGCCACAGAACGCCGTGACCGCCCCGCTCTCGACCGCCGCCCACAGCAGGTGGCGGGCAAAGATGTGCGCCAGCGGCAGCATCAACAGCTGCTGATCCGTCCGATCGACCGCGATGCTGTTCTTGATCGCCCAGGCCTCGTAGACGAGGTTCTTGTGGGTCAGCACCGCCCCCTTGGGCCGGCCTGTGGTCCCCGAGGTGTAGACGATCGTGAACACGTCCTCGTGCCCGATCCCCGCGATCGCCGACTCGATCTGGGTGTGGGCGTCGTTGACCCCCGCGAGCGCGGTGCGACCGGCCTCGCGGACCGCGTCGAGGGTCGTTCGGGCCGCGCCCCGGTCGCCAGGATCGTCGCCAGGATCGTCGCCTGAGTTGTCGCCGGGCTCGTCGCCGGCCGCGATGCAGATCGTCTGGATCGCCGGGGAGTCCGGGGGCAGCCGCTGCAACATGTTGGGGCGCTCGACGATCAGCAGCGTGGCCCCGCTGTCGGCGAGCATGAACGCGATCTCGGGACCCGCCGTGGTCGCGTAGATCGGCACGGACACCCCACCGCAAAGCGCGATGGCGAGGTCACACAGGGCCCACTCGACCCGGGTGTTCGCCATCAAGGCAACCCGGTCACCCGGCCCGACCCCGCACCGCGTGATCAGACCCGCCGCGATCTCACGAGCCGCGATCTCCCAGCCTCGCCAACTCAACGGCCGCCACAGCCCGTCCCGCTTGTAGCGAAGGGCGGTCAGCTCGGGGGTCTTGCGAACCCGCCCGAGGAACATCTGCATCAAGTTTGGATAGTTGAGCCCTTCAGAAGGCCGCGGGACGAAGCTCCGGGGGACGACGCTGCGCTCGGTCATGAGGTTCGGCGCAGGCAGGATACCCGAGGCCGACCCATGCACCGCAATGGGCGGCGACGGCCAACCGAGTTGGCGCCGCGGGACTGCCGCTCATTCGTCTCAGCGTGAAGCCGAGTGCGCATCGCGGTGGACGTCGGCAGGTTTTCGACCGACCATCGGCGTGGGGGTCTGTCGACCCGAATCACGCCCGCGACTCGAGTCGCGCGGTCGCTGCACTCATGCCGAGCCTCGCCGGGCAAAAGCTCGACAAGTACGACATGCTCGAAGAGGTCGGGCATGGGGGCATGGCCGTGGTCTATCGCGGACGCGACACGATTTTGGATCGTGAGGTCGCGGTCAAGGTCTTGCATGCCCACCTCGCAGATCGCGAAGAGTCGCGGCGTCGGCTGCAGCGCGAAGCCAAGACCGTCGCGCGGCTGCACCACGACAACATCGTCGAGATCTTCGACTCCTCGGATCCAAGCCGGGCCCACGAGAGCTACATCGTCTGCGAGTTCATCCACGGGGTGACGCTGCGCGACTGGCTCGACGATCGCTGGGTCCCCCACCCCGTGCTCGCGGCGATGATCGCCCACCGACTGTGCCTGCCGCTCGAGCACGCGCACTCGCTGGGGATCGTGCACCGGGACATCAAGCCCGAGAACGTGATGATCCGCGAGGACGGCTGCCTCAAGCTGATGGACTTCGGGATCGCGCAGATCCTCGACACCCAGCGGCTCACGACCACAGGTCAGCTGCTGGGCAGCCCGGCCTACATGGCGCCCGAGCTGATCAAGGGTGGACCGGTCGACAAGCGCATCGACATCTTCGCGCTCGGCGTGATGCTGTATCAGCTCGCCACGGGCGAGCTTCCGTTCGCCGGTCGCAACCCCGCGCAGGTGCTCAACCGGATCCTCGAGGGTGACTACAAGCCGCCGCGCCAGGTCGATCCCAAGGTCGACGAGGACCTCGCGGCGATCATCGCCACCGCGTTGGCGCTCAAGCCAACCGACCGCTACCAGAGCGCCAACAGCCTGGCGAAGGCGCTCGAGGGGTACCTCGAGAGCCTCGCGGTCGAGGCCCTGCCCGAGGAGCTCGCGGCTTACTTCAACAACCCCGAGCAGTACACCGACGACGTCGACGCCCGCGTGTGCCGAGAGCTGATGCGCCGGGCCACCCGGGCGATGCGCGACGGAAACGGCGCCCGCGCGCTCAAGCTCCTCGCCCGTGTCCTCGAGATCGAGCCCAGCAACAAGCGCGCGGCCGCGATGCTCGACAGGGTCCGGATCCGCGGTCAGCGGATGCGTCAGGCCATGGCGTTTGGCGGCGCCGTCGCGCTGATCGGCATCGTCGCGGCGGGCGTGCTGCTGCTGCAGCCGGCCGCGCCCAAGCCCGGCCGCGTCCACAGCCAGGAGGTCGGCGCGGACGGATCATCTCAGGACTACATCATCCCCCAGCTCGATCCCCAGCTGCAGCCCCCGGTGTTCGAGGCCGAGACCGACGGCGGTGAGGCCGGCGACGGGACCGAGACCGGCCCGATCGAGACCGACGGCGACGGGGGCGGTCGCACCACTGGCGGCGCGCGACCGGACGCCAGCGTGACGTGCACCGTCCAGGTCCAAGATCTCCCGGCCGCGCTCCTCGCTGGCGGGGACTATCAGCTGTTCGTGCCCAAGCAGGGGGTCAAGCCGCTGTCTCGCACCGGCCAGGTCCAGATCGAGGTGACCGAGTACACCACGATCCGGCTCACGGGCGACACCTATACTGGCTCGGCCGTGCTCGCGCCGGACGAGTGTCGCAGCGGCGTCGTCCAGGTCCTGCCAGCCGGGCCCAAGCCCGCGAATTTGGACTTCCAGCCCGGCGCGATCCCGCTGACGCAGCTGATCGTCAGCTGCGTCAAGGGCTGCGCGCACGACAAGCGCACCGCGAACAACTTTCCCAAGCTCGATTTTCGGCGGGGGGAGACCGAGATGGTCGTCAAGCTGGAATTCAAGTCGGCCGGGTACCGGGCGAAGACCGAAGAATTCAAGCTCACCCCGGGCAATAACCCGATCCGCATCAACCTCGAGAAGTTTGACGAGTAGCGGGTTGGCCCCAGCGTTCGTGCGCTCGGGTGTGTGGCGCCGGAAAATCCGGTAGGCTCCGCGTCCAACGGGCGCCCGGATGCTCCGACGACACACCAGCGCATCTCGAAGGATGTGGAGCGTGATATGCGCCGCCGTCTCGTTCTCGCTTGGTGCGCAGCCCGTGCTCGCCGCCCCACCCAAGAAGGCCGGCCCCGAGCCCGCCGCGGCGCCGGGCGACGGCTCCGACGTCAAACTCCGGATCGACCGCGCGATCGAGGCCTGGCGCAAGGGCGACTGGACCGAGGTCCGTGATCTCCTCGAGCCGATCATCCGCACCCAGGAGATCGAAGACGAGTTCCAGCGCGAGTCGGCGCTGCGCTACCTGGCCGAGGCCACGCTCCTCGATGAGGGCCTCGAGCAGACCGAGCGGGCCGAACAGGCCAAGGAGTACATCACCCGCCTGCTCGACGGCAGCCCCGACTGGACGCCACCGAGCGGCCTTCACGGTCGTGCGTTCTACGACCTCGTCGCCCGGGTCCGCAGCGAGCGTGACGCGCAGCTGGCCGAGGCGTGTCGGGGCCAGCTGTTGGCCTGCGAAGCCGATCTGACCGAGCTCAACGTCGACTACCGGGCCGCGCAAGACAAGATCGGCGCCCTGCAAGAAGACCTGGCCAACGAGGACGTGTTCATGACCGAGGTCGTCAAGCGCAACCGCGGCCTGGCGTTCCTCCCGTTTGGGGTCGGGCACTTCACCAACGGCAACCTCGGGATCGGCGGCGGGTTCTTGGCTCTCGAGCTGGTCGCTGGGGGCGCGGCGCTGGGGCTGCTGGTCTATCGCTCGACCGTGTTCGGCTGCGTCCGCACCGACGGCTTCAACCCCAAGTCGCTCGAGTGCAAGGCCGACAACATTCAAGAGCAAGACATCCCCGCCCGCCAGGACGCGGTCGAGACGATCCGCAGCGCCGAGACCATCATGGGCTGGGTGTTCGTCAGCTCGATCGTCTTGGACCTCACCCTCGCGCAGGTCCTGTTCAAGCCGATCGAGGTGATCGAGCGGGGCAAGAAGACCCGCCGCGAGCTCGACGCCGAGCTCGACGCGACCGAGGCCACGGACGGCTCCAAGCGCAAAAAGGCCAGCCCCGGTGAGCGACCAGCCCCGACCGAGGGCGCGTCACCTCCCGAAGACCCCAGTGTTAGGCTCAGGGTTCGGCCGCACCCCGTGTTCATGCCCGCGGGGCTCGGCCTCGGCGTGACCTTGCAGTTTTGATCCCCGCCTGCCCCGATCCCCGCCTGCCCCGATCGACTCCGTACTCACATGCCGCACCTTCAGTACACGGCCCCCGACGGCAAGCCTACTCGCCTCGAGATCGTCCGCCGCCTCACCACGATCGGCTCGTCCCGGGACAGCGACGTGATCATCGACAGCCCCGACGTCGCGCCCGCGCACGCGACCTTGAGCCACGAGCCCGGTCGCTACCGGCTCGAGTCCACGGCCCGGTCCAACCCCTTCTTCGTCAACGGCAAGAAGACCCGCAGCCTGGATCTGCGCCACGGCGAGCTGTTCGTGATCGGCGATCGAGAGCTGACCTTCTCGGCGCTCGACGAGGTCGCGGGCACCCAGCGGACCGACGCGATCCACGACGAGACCGCCCTGCAGCTGGCGGCCATGCACAAGCTGCAAAATTTCTCGCGGCTGCTGTCGGAGCCGGCCGACCTCGACGGGCTGCTCGACGAGCTCATCGATCAGGTCGTGAGCCTGACCCACGCGAGCAAGGGCTTCTTGGTGCTGGCGGGCGCGAGCAACCCCGAGGACCCCACCGGCTACGAGATCCGGGTGGCCCGCAACCTCGAGCGCGAGCCCGTCGACGATCCCGCGGCGCTGCTGTCCGACGACATCATCAGCGCGGTCATCTCCAGCAAGAAGCCGCAGATCATCTCGGACGCGCTGCACGACACCCGGTTCCAGAACAGCCTCTCGGTCATCAACCTCAAGCTGTCGAGCGTCATGTGTGCGCCGCTGCTGGTCCGCGGCGAGCTGCTCGGGCTGATCTACGTCGGCAACAACGACATCATCGATCTGTTCACGACCGAGCAGCTCGAGACCCTCGAGGTGTTCGCCAGCCAGGCCGCGCTGTTCATCAAGAACGCGACGCTGCTCAACGAGCTGCGCACGGAGAAGACCGAGCTGGCCGAGCGGCTCGAGAACGTCAAGTTCGGCTCGATCATCGGCGCCTGTCCGCAGATGATCGAGGTCTACAAGCGGGTCGAGAAGGTCGCCAGCACCGACATCACCGTGCTGGTGACCGGCGAGACCGGCACCGGTAAGGAGCTCATCGCCCACGAGATCCACGATCGCTCGCCCCGCGCCAAGGGCCCGTTCGTGACCGTCAACTGCGGGGCGATCCCCGAGAACCTGATCGAGTCGGAGCTGTTCGGCCACGTCAAGGGCGCGTTCACGGGCGCGATCGCAACCCAGATTGGCAAGTTCCAGGCCGCGGATCGGGGCACGATCTTCCTCGACGAGATCGGCGAGATGCCGCTGGCCCTGCAGGTCAAGCTGCTGCGGGTGCTGCAAGAGCGGCAGATCCAGCGGGTCGGCGACGCCAAGACCGTGCCGATCGACGTGCGGGTCGTGGCCGCGACCAACCGGGAGCTGCGCCGCGAGGTCGACGAGGGCAACTTCCGCGAGGATCTGTATTTTCGCTTGAACGTGATCGGGGTCGAGCTGCCGCCGCTGCGCCAGCGCGGGACCGACGTGCTGCTCGTCGCCCGCTACCTGGTCAGCCGGTTCACCAAGGAGTTCGGCAACCGCTTCGATCCCCAGAGCTGCTTCGACGAGAGCGCCGAGCGGGCGATGATCAATTTTTCGTGGCCCGGCAACATTCGCCAGCTCGAGAACCACCTCAAGAAAGCCATGGTCCTGGCCGAGGGGCCGAGGATCGGCGCCGCCGATCTCGACCTCGACGTGCCCGCCGGGGCGGCCTCGCCCGAGGACGTGATCCCGCTGGCCGAGGCCCGCGACAACTGGCAGCGGGCCTACATCGACAAGGTCCTGGCGCTCAACAACGGCAACCGGACCAAGACCGCCCGCGACCTCGGCGTCGACCCGCGCACGATCTTCCGCCACCTCGAGAAGCTCGAGAAAGAAAAAGACAGCTGATGCGCGACACGGGTGGCCTGAAGTCTCGGTCAGCGGGTCGGCGTCGCTCCGCCCTCGCCGTCGTTGGTGCGGTGATCGGGCTGCTCGCCCTGCCCGCCCTCGCGGTCGTCGGCGGGGTCTCGTGCCTGATCCCAGACCACGACATCCAGGTCCTGACGACCGACGTCAACCGTTACCCGGTTCGGTTCGTCGAGGGCATCCCGCTGTCCGACGAGGCCCGCTGCGCGTGCTCGGAGACCAGCTGCGAGTGCCCGATGGCGCCGCTGACCTCGGTCCCGCCGTTCTTGGATCCCGACGACCCTGCCTATCAGTTCTGCATCTGCGGGGAGAACCGGGTCGACACCAACCGACTCCCGGGCGTGACGCTCTACGTCGAGGACCAGGACGAGGTCGACGGCGAAGCGGACGACCCCCTGCGCGCCGCGGCGCTGCTCGACTGGGATCCGACCCTCGGGGACACCGCGGTCGACTACGTCGCGTATCGAAACTACCTCGATCCCCGCGAGATCCTGGCGCTGTACTACACGCCGTTCGAGACCTCGGTGCTCAAGCGGCCCCGGCCCTACGTCCGGGCGATCACGCTCAGCGACCTCGAGGGCTTTGATCTGTGCAACGGCGCCGGACGCCCGGTCGGCCCCGGGTTTCATACCCTGTCGATCATCACCAGCGACCGCCTGTGGTTCAAGCGGGAGACCCAGGTCAGCGAGACCGGCAGCGAGTCGATGGAGGTGGTCCAGGAGGGCGTGCCCGACATCGCGGCGGGGGCGACCTACGACGTCCAGACCTACGTGTTCAAGTGCCTCGAAGAGGGGGACGACTTTTGCAAGTGCGCCGACACGACGGAGCCGTAACAGGTGTTGGAGCGGGTCTTGGACCAGCCTTGCTGGTCGCCAGCGTGGCCTTGCTGGCGCCGGCTTGCAGCACCGTCGACCGGGGCCCGGTCGCGCAGTGTGAAGACGACATCGACTGCGGGGACGGTGCGGTGTGTTCGCTGGCGCTGGGCAACATCTGCGTGCCCGAGGCCCCGCCGCCGCAGACCGTGATCGGCCTGGATATCCAGGAGGGCAACATTCGCATCGAGCTGCGCGGCTGCGATCCCGAGGTCAGCCGGCAGGTCCAGGGCACCGAGCTGCGGGTCGAGAAGCACGACTCGCTGGTCAAGAGCTACAGCGTGCGCGCCAACGAGGTCCAGTCGGTGCTCAATTGCGGCGGCAACAGCTGCGAGGACGGGGTGTGCGACGAGGATACCCTGACGTGCACCAGGACGAGCGACGCGCTGCTCGGTCTCAGCATGATCTCGCGGCTCGGGCTCGCCGAGCTGACCAGCCCGCAAAAGAGCTACGTCACCGCCCCCGATCCGCCGCTGCCCGAGGGTGAGCTACCGGCCCCCGCCGAGTTCACGTGGCCGAGCTACGACTCCACGGAAGCCAAGGCCCACGCGGCGCTGCGGCTTCGGGTCACGCCGCCGCTCGAGGCGCTCACCCGCAGCCACTATCAGCGGGTCATCGCCGAGGACGCCGCGCCCGAGCTCGAGACCTCGGCGGTGATCCGTTGTCAGCGAGCGATCTTCGGCAACGAGGGGTCCGTGCGCACGCTCGCCGGCACCCCGGTCAGCGGGGCCAACGTCGAGTTCATCCACAACGAGCCGATCGCCACCAGCGCGACCGTGCTCGGCACCGGAGCCGCCTGCGTCGACACCGAAGACTGCCTGCCCGGCTGGGCGTGCAACGGCGCGGGGACCTGTGGCCTCGATCTCACCGGGGTCTCGGCCGGCTCCAGCGTCAGCATCGAAGATCCGCCGGGGGCCCTGGCGCCCGCGTACCTGCACACCTACTGCGAGGGGATCGTGGCCCCGGTCGAGCCGCTGATCCGCCAGTTTCGAGTCAGCGTCACGCCGCCCGCGAGCACCGGCCTGCCCAACGCGATCTACAGCCTCGCGCAGGGCTTCCTCGACCCGCCACAGCCCGGCACCTTGACCGAGGTCAACATTCAGGACGTCGATGGGGCCACGAGCCTGTGCCTGCCCGACTGGCAGCCGACCCAGACCATCGCGTTCTCACTCAGCGGCACACCGGTCGCGTTGGCCGAGACCGATCTCGGCGTCTACGCCTGCTGCTCGACCGAGTGTCTGCCCAGCGCCGAGACCGAAGACGGGCCCACGCCGCCGCCGTCGATCGAGAGCTGTCAGAGCTTCGACAACGCCCGGTTCGACACCCGCTGGCACAACCTGGATCTGGTCGAGTGGGCGGTCGCGGGCTGCATCCCGACCGCGACCTACAGCGACGGATCCAGCGGCGGCGTGGTCCGCAACGTCAGCGAGTGCGCCGACGAAGGCTGCAGCGTCGACCTGAGCCCGGGCATGCTCGACGACCCCGGCCGCAAGTACACGGTGTCGATCCTGCAGCCGGTCGGCTCGGTGTTTCGCTCGCAGACCTTTCAAGTCACGGTCGATCCCGAGACCACCAGCTTCGAGCCCTTCGAGCTCCAGCCGCGGGTACTGCTGCGCGGCCAGATCTCCTGCGCAAGTGGCGCTGACGGTTGTAGTGCGGAGAACGCGATCTTCGCAGCCGAGCGGCTGCGCGCCGACACCGACGGCAGCGATCTCCCGGGCCCCTTCTATTTTCAGGCGCGAGTCGACGCCAATGGATCCTTCGTGCTCCCGGTCGACCCCGGTCTCTACGTCGTCACCGCCTACCCCGCCGTCGGACAGTCCGGCGGCCCCGCGCCGTTCGAGGTGCTCGATCTGCGCGAAGGTTCACCCGAGCTGACCTCGGTCGACGGCGTGTGGAACGCGATCGTGGCCGAGCCCTTCGAGCTCGATGACGGCGTGCTGGTTCGGGTTCAGCTCAGCGGCTTCGACGTCTCGACCCGGGTGACGCCGCTGGACACGGGCTCTTGGGCATCCCAGTCCAATTTCCCGGCCGAGATCGATCTGAACGCGGCGTTGACGTGCCATGGCTCGTCCTCTCGTGGGTGCCTGATCCGCCGGATCCGGCCCACGGACACGCCGATCTCGCTGCTGATCTCCGGACGCTTCGAATTTACGACCCGCGACCGTGGCAGCGATCAGTGCTCCGGGTGATCGGCGAGGGGCGAAGACGCAGCCAACGGCGACCAGCGCGACCTTCGGGTCGCGTTGTGCGACCGCGTGTCATGCGCCACACGTCGGACAGGATCGACACGTGAGGCCCCCTGCGCGCTTGACCGGCGGGCGCGATCCTGAAACACTTCGCGCACCTGACCAAGCCTCAATCACCGAGCCGAAAACGCGTATTTACGTGGATTCGCATCATCGGTGCGGTCGCCCTGATCATCTTCGCCCTCTGGGGCGTGGGTCTCGGGATCTGGCAGCAAATCCCAGGATTGCCAGAAGACCAAGCCGATTGCTTTTATCGCGTGGAACTCATGCGTACGAGGCTCCTTGCCCTGTTGGACCGTTCCCCTCTGCGGGCCGGCGCAGGAACCGAGGCCGACGAAGACTTTGCCAACCTCCTCCGCGAGACCCGCGCGGCCTGTGGTAGTGCAAGCCCCGAACTGGCGCATAAACTCGAGCGAATCACGAATGAACACGCTCGGGAGCGTGAGCGGAGGCGGCAATCCGCCACAGCGCGTGCGGAGCTCAGCGCGCTCGAAGGTTCCCCTCGATGACCGAGACCACGAGGTCCGACCAAGCTTCGGACCAAGCGCAACTCTCCAGCGAATCTGACAACCCAGGCACCGAGACCGCCACCACCCCGCCCGGGGAAGGTGCAGTCACGGCGATGGATGACTCCGAGGCCGTCGCCTCTGAGCCCTCTGACGACGCCGGTTCCCCCGCTAGCACTTCTGCTAGCTCCCCTGACCCCGAAGGCGCAGCGGTCGAACCGGCCGAGCCAGTCGACCCGGCCGAGCCAGTCAAATCGGCCGAGCCAGTCGCGCCAGTGGCCGAGGCCGGATCGTGGCCGAGCGCCGCGGCGCCGGAGGTCGAACCAGAGCCTGCGCCCAGCACCTGGGAAGAGCTCGAGCTGCCAGCGAGGCTGCAATCTGCGGTCGAGACGCTGGGCTGGACGGCGCCCACGCCGGTCCAGGGCCGGACCTTCGCAACGATGGTGGCGGGCACGGACGTGCTCGTTCAGTCGCAGACGGGCAGCGGCAAGACCGGCGCGTTCTGCCTGCCGTGGTTGGCCAGTCGGTTCGAGTTTGGCCCCGCCAAGCAGACGGGCGTGCAGCTGATCGTGCTGCTGCCCACGCGCGAGCTCGCCAAGCAGGTCTGCGACGAGCTGGTTCGGCTGGCGGTCGACAGCCCCGTCGATGTGCTGCCGGTCTACGGCGGCACCGCCATGGCCCCGCAGCTCGACGCGCTCGCGGCTGGGGTCCACGCGGTCGTCGGCACGCCCGGGCGCATCCTCGATCACATCCGCCGGCGCTCGCTCGATCTGTCCCGGGTTCGCACGGTCGTGCTCGACGAGTGCGACGAGATGCTCTCGATGGGCTTCCTCGAGGACATCCGGGCGATCCTCAGCGCGTGTCCGCAGGACCGCCAGACCTGCCTGTTCTCGGCCACGGTGCCGCGCGACATCGAGCGGATCGCCCGTCGCAACATGCGGACACCCGTCCGCATCGAGCTGTCGGGCGATGAGATCGCCGCCGCCGAGATCGATCACGCCTACTACCCGACCTCGGGCACGATCAAGACCCGCGACCTGCTCGACATCATCATCCTCGAGGACCCCACGGTCGCGATCGTGTTCTGCAACACCCGCGAGGAGACCCGCCTGGTCGCCAACGTGCTGCAGAAGAACGGGTACTCGGCGCACGCGCTGTCGAGTGATCTGACCCAGGCCGCGCGCGAGCAGGTCATGGGCAAGTTCCGTGATCGCAAGCTGCGGTTCCTGGTCGCAACCGACGTGGCCGCGCGTGGCATCGACGTGTCGCACGTCAGCCACGTGATCAACTACTCGTTCCCCGAGAACGCCGAGGTCTACGTCCACCGAACCGGCCGGACCGGTCGCGCGGGGCGTGCCGGGCAGGCGCTGAGCATCGTCTCGCCCCTCGAATTTGGCAGCTTCTACACGCTGACCAAGAGCTACAAGAGCATCCAGTTCACCGAGCGCAAGCTGCCGCCGGCCGACGATCTCGCGGCCACGCGGACCGAGGTCAAGCTCGATCGCATCAGCCACGACTACTCGCAGCCGGTCTCCCCCGAGTGGCTGCTGCTCGCGCGTCGCCTGGTCGAAGATCCCCGTGGCGAGCGCGTCGTCGCCTACTTGTTGCACGAGGCGATCGAGAGCAACCGCGTGCGCACCCGCGAGCAGGTCGACCTCGACGACGCGGCCGACAGCCAGTCGACCGACTCGCGCCAAGACCACGGCGGTGATCGGGATGATCGCCGATCGGATCGCGGCCGAGACCGCTACCGCAGCGACGACTCGGGCCCGCGCGGTCGCAGCTCGGGCCGCGGTGACGATCGCGGCGGCCGCGGAGGACGTGGGGAGCGCTCGCGTGACCGTGACCGTGACCGTGACCGGGGCCGGCATCGCTCCGGCGATCGGGATCGCGTGGGGGGCCCTGGCGAGCGCGAGCGCCCCAGCGCCCGTGATGAGGGTGGCCACTCGGCCAGCGTCGATCTCGCGGCCGAGCCGGTCGAGCGGCGCGACAGCAGCAGCGAGGACGAGCCTCGTCGTCGTCGGCGGCGACGCAGCCGCGAGGACGAGGTCCAGGTCGAGACCCCGAGCGCCGAGCAACCGCCAGCCGCCAAGGCTGAGGCGCCTGAGGCCCCGTCGGGCGCTGCCGCGAGTGACTCGGGCGCCGAGCCGCCCGGTGAGCTCCCCAAACCGGTCCCCAGTCAGGAGTCCGCCGACGCGGACGCGCCCGCCTCCGAGTCCGAGCGCACGTCCGAGTCCGAGGGCGAGGCCGCCGCGCCTGCGAGCGAGGACGCCAGCGAGGCCAGCGAAGACGACGACGGCAAGCCCAAGAAGCGCCGACGCCGACGCCGACGCCGCTCGCAGTCCGGCGAGGACGGGGCCGAGGACAGCTCCGGCGAGGCCACCCGGGTCGCGGCCGAGGACCGCTCCGGTGACGGCGGTGACGGCGTTGACGGCGACGACGACGAGCAGGGCCAGGCCGACGAGCAGGATGACGTGACGGCAGATGGCTCACCGCGGCGCAAGCGACGACGGCGTCGTCGTCGGCGCGGTGGCAAGTCCGACGGTGAGCAGGCGCCCGCCTCGACACAGGCCCCGAGCGAGGCATTCTCGGCGAGGGCGAGGGCGAGTGACGGCGCAGCGCGAGGTGAAGGCGGCTCCCGCCGACGCCGCCGACGCCATCGTGGCGACGACGCGCCCCGTGACGAGGTCGCACCCGAGCCGCCGCGGGTCTCGCAGGACGAGATCGTCATCGACATCGACATCGATGAGCTCAGCGCGGTCCGCACCGAGTTCGGCGAGATCGACGAGCTCGACGAGCTGACCCTCAAGGGCCGACGCCGGGCCGTCCTCGATGATCTGACCGACGAGGTCGAGGTCGAGGACCTGACCGAGCGCGACGCCGAGGACGACGGCGACACCGAGCAAGACGGCGACGACGAGCTCGAGACCGGCGATCACGAGCCGTCCGGCGAGCAGCCGCTCGCTGCCGACCCAGGCGTGGCGAGCTCGCCCGCCGATGCGGACGCTCTCTCGGTCGCGGCAGCCCCCACCAGTGACGGGCCGGTGGCCGAAGCCCAGCCGGCCGCGGCCGCGGGCTCCGAAGCGTCGGAAGACGCCGAAGACGCCGAAGACGCCGAGGGCGACAAGAAGAAGCGCAGGCGCAGGCGCCGACGCAAGAAGGCCGCGGTCGTGACGCCCGAGCTGACGTGTCCCCCACACAAGGACTTTTGGGAGCTCTGGGCCGGCAAGTTCACGGCCGCCGACTTCGTCCGTGAAGAGGACAGCAAGGACGCCGAGACCGAGGCTGACGCCGAGGACGAGGACGAGGTCGAGGTCGCTCGGCCCGCGGCCCCGTTCGCGGCGCCCGAGGCGGAGGATTCGTTGGTCCCGCTGATCCCCGTGATCCAGGACGCGCCGGTCGACGACTCGCTGGTGCGGGTCGGGCTCAACATCGGCCGCCGACACGGCCACAAGGCGGCCCACGTCCGCGCGCTGCTCCGGCGCCTGACCGGGCTGCACGGCAAAGCGGTCAAGGATCTGACCGTCCGCGATGACAACAGCTTGTTCCGGATGGACGTGCGCCACTTCGAGACCGTGGTCGCGCGACTCGACGGCAGCGTGGTCGACTCGATCGAGCTGACCCTGGTCCAGATCTCGGATCTCGACGCGGACGCGGCCCCGCTGCGCCTGCCGGATGACCAGGCTGCGACCATCGTCGCCGCGAACGCGCTCGCCGACGTGCTCGACCCGAGCGACAAGCCCAGCGACAGCCCGGGCGACGACAAGCCGAGCGACGGGGCCAGCGAGTCCGAGCTGGCCGCGGCCGCTCAGCAAGCCAAGCCTGAGCCTGAGCCTGAGCCCTCAGCCGACGAGAAGCCGTCGGAGGTGGACGAGCCTCAGCCCGAGGCGAGCCCGGCGCTCGTCACCCATGAGGGCGAGGCGATCGAGCCGATCGCCGCTGGCCCCGAAGAAGGCTGACGTCTGCGCTCGCGGTCGGGCCCCGCGCTGTGGGGCTCGATCTCGGCGCTCGCGTTGGCGCACAATTGCCGGGCGGAGCCATGCGAGAGTTCGACAGCTATCCGACGCCCGAGGCGCGCGAGCGCGAGCTCGCCGATCTCGTGGCCAAAGCCAGCGCGACGATCCCCGGCACCGAGCTGATCGAGTACGGGCGCAGCGTCGAGCACCGCCCACTCCACGTCGTCCGGGTCCCCTCCCCGGCTGCTGGCGCAGTCCCAAGGGTGCTGGTCTGCGCCAACACCCACGGGCCCGAGTTCATCGGCAATCGGGTCTGCGTGGGCATGCTCGCCAAGCTCATCGAGGATCCGCCGCCGCCGCTTCGCCGTCTGCACGAGCGCGCCGAGCTGTGGCTCGCGCCGTGCCTCAACCCCGACGGATACGCCCGGACCCACGCGCTCGACGGCGTCGGCTCACTCGCGCGGCTACGCCACAACCATCGCGGCGTGGACCTCAACCGCAACTGGCCGCTGCCGGCTGGCGCCCGACGTCTGCCGCTGCCGGGCGCCGGGAGCTCGACCCCCGGCGACGCGACCTACCGGGGCCCCGCGCCCCTGAGCGAGCCCGAGACCGCGGCCCTCGATCAGCTGCTCACCAGCCAAAAATTTCACGCGAGCGCCAACCTGCACAGCTTCATGGGCACCTTGTTTCCCCCGCGGGTCCGGACCCGCGCCGACTCGCTGGCCTACGCGCGCCTGTGCGAGGCCCTGCGCCAGGCCCAGCCCCACACCCGCTACCTGCGGATCGCCAGCCGCGTGTTCGACACCTTCACGGGCGAGCAAGAGGACCACCAGCACCACACCCACGGGTGCTGGTCGGTCTGCGTGGAGTGCTTCTCGTTCCGCGCCAGCTTGGCCCAGAGCTTTGCGAGGCGGGTGCCGCTGTTCTGGCGGTTCAACCCCCGCGATCCACGACCGTGGGTCGACAACGACGTCCCGGCGGTCGCGGCGTTCTTGCTCGCCGCCCTCGATCTGCCGCCGCCGGTCAGCCCCCGCGCGAGCCGAACGGATCCTTGAGATCCGGGGACACCCGCCGCGGTGGCTTCTTGGTCTTGGCGTCTTCTTTGGGCGTAGGCGTGGGATCCGGGGCGGGATCGGCCTTCTTCTTGGACGAGACGTTCTTCTTGGGCGCGGCCTTTTGGATCGGCTCGAGCACGTACTCGAACTTCTTGTCGGAGTCCGGGACGATCTCGATCGTCAGTGGCTCGAAGCCGGCGGCCCGGAGCGTTAGTGAGAGCCGCTCGGTCGATTTCTCGACGCCCACGCCCTCGGGCGTGTTGGTCTTGCCGTAGCTGCCGTTGTCGCGCGGATCGAGGATCGAGGCGATCACCGGGTTGCCGTCCGCGTCGCTGGTCATGATGTGGTACGTGACCGTCTCGGTCCCGACCGCGATCTCCTTGACCTTCTCCGGCTCCTCGACCACGGGCTGCGGCTCGGGAGCGGGGACGGCCTTCTCTTCCGGAGCCTTGGCCACGGCGACGGGATCGGTGGCGGGGTCGGCTGGCTTGTCGCCATTGAGCCCACCAAAGCCGATGAACGCACCGACGCCAGCAGCGACGAGCGCGAGCCCGCCGACCAGCCCGAAGATCAGGCCCTTCTTGGACCCCCCTTGCTCCTCCTCGGTCGCCGACATCGGCGGGACCGTGCCGGGGAGCATGGCCGCGCGGCTGCCAGTGAACGCCATCTCGCCGGTCGAGGGCCGGGCGATGTTCTCGTTAACGAACGCGACCGCGGCCGCGCCCGTTCCGACCGCCTCGAGCGCGGCGGCCATCTCTCGCATGTCGGCGAACCGCAGCTCGCGGTCTTTTTGCATGGCCTTGAGGATGATCGCCTCGACCTCGGCCGGAATGTCGGCGTCGGGGACCACGGCCGACGGGGCCTCGGGGACCTCGAACATGTGCTTGGTCAGGATCCCCATGAAGGTGTCCGCGGTGAACGGAACCCGACCCGTGAGCAGCTCGTAGAGGATCACGCCGAGGGCGTAGATGTCGACGCGGTGATCCGGCTTGGCCCCCTGCGCCTGCTCGGGCGACATGTACTCGGGGGTGCCAAAGATCATGCCCGTGCGCGTGAGGCCCTTGCCCTCACCCTCCTCTTCGGAAGTGACCTTGGCGATGCCGAAGTCGAGGACCTTGATGAAGTCCTCGTTCTTGCCCCGCGCGATCCGGTAGCAGTTCTCCGGCTTCATGTCGCGGTGGATGATGCCCGCGTCGTGAGCAGCCGCGAGCGCGCGACAGACCTGCAGCATGATGTGCTTGACCCGCGGCCACGGCAGCCGCCCGTGGGTCTTGACGGTGTCGGACAGGTCCTCCCCGTTGAGGAACTCCATGATGAAGAACACGGAGCCGTCAGGCGTGTCGCCGAAGTCGGTGATCTCGACGACGTTCTCTTGGCTGATCATCGAGGCCGCGCGGGCCTCCTGCAGGAACCGCTCGCGCAGGTCGTCTTTGTGGGCGAACTCGTGGCTGAGGACCTTGACGGCGAACTTCTTGCCGATCTGGGCGTGTTCGCCCAGGTAGACGGTGCCCATGCCACCTTCGCCGAGCTTCTTGATGACCCGGTAGCGACCCAAGAGCACCACGCCGATCAGGTCATGGACGCTCTGGCTCTGCGAGGGTGTGGGCGCGACGGCCTCGGGCACGGCCGGGCTCGCGTTCATGGAGATCATCGTGCCGCCGCTGCCGAGGTCCTCGGTCGCCTGCGGTGCCGCGATTGGGGGCGGGGCCGCTGACAAGACCGTGGACTTGGGCATGGGCGGAGGTGCGCCCGCGACCATCGTGCCCTTTCCACCGGCACCACCACGCGGAGGCGGAGCGGGTGGCTTGCTGGCGCTGGCGATCATCGTGCCCCCGCCTGCGGGTACATTTAGGTCGGGGTTCGCTTTGGGTTCAGCCATGAGTCGCTCGTCAGTTCAGAGGCCGGCTCAGCCTACCGTATTTTCGTCAGGCCGGCTGTTGGGCACATTGAGTTTCGTGGGCATCGCGGGGTCTCGCAACACGGCTCCACCCCCGGTCATCCTGGAGTGTGCCGCCACGCATTGCGGCTGCTCAATCCCGCGCGTGCGGCCTTCGACCGCGGCGTTTGTGGGGGTATTCGCCCGATCGGGACCCACGCGACCGGCGCGAGCGGCCACCCGCCCATCTTCGTGAACGCGCTCGCCGAGCACGGATGGTCCCGATTCGATGGATCCCGTCGCGCCCGAGGCTCGGGCGTCTCGTCGCTGCAGCCAACGCATGAACCCGATTGTGACCAGCGCGGCGAAGATCGCCGCGCCCAGGGCGACCAAGATCAGCGGCGCGTGACGACCACGGATCCCCCCGCGCGGGGGCTTGCCGAGCGGCCGCGTGGACTCGGGTGTGGGGGTGCGAGAGACCAGCGGGGTGCCGGCTGGAGGCGGCGGCCGAACTTTGGACGGGACCCCGTCCCGAATGATGATGCTGGGCCGCTTGCGGGGATCTTTCGGCTCCGGGGCCTCGAGCTTGCCCGGCTTGGCGGAGAAGCTTCCGGTCGCGGGTCCGTCGAGCTCGGTGTCGTGGGCGCGCGCGACCGAGCCCGAGCCGATCATGATCGTCGCCCGCCGAACGATGTCCTGCTCGGCGACGACGGGTGGGGGCGCGTGTGGTTGGGCCCAGCCGGCCTGCACGGCGTGGCCGCGCGCGTCGGAGGCTGGCTCGAGATCGTTGGTCGCCGCGGCCTGGATCAGCTGCGCCGCCTCGAGCGCAGAGCTCGGACGCTCGTCCCGATTCTTCGCCAGCAGCTTGGCGACGGCCGCCTCCAGGCTCGGGTACGCAGCCAGGCGTGGGTCGACTTCGCGCAGCCGTGGCGCGAGCTCGAACACCTGCTTGCTCATGGTCCCCGTCGGCGAGTCCGCGCTCAGCGGGACCCGCCCGGTGAGCGCCTCGAACAGCACGATCCCCAGCGCGTAGAGATCCGATCGGGCGTCGAGCTCGTCGCCTCGGGCCTGCTCGGGCGACATGTACTCGGGCGTGCCGACGATCGCGCCGACGGCCGTTAGGCGGACCTTTCGGCGGAGGATCTGCGCGATACCGAAGTCGAGCAGCTTGACCTGCTCGGCCGCCGCGTCGCTGGCCGAGACCAAGAACACATTATCGGGCTTGAGATCGCGATGGATGACCCCCGCCCGATGTGCGGCCGCCAATCCCCGGGCCATGTCACACGCGATCCCGACCGCGCGGGCCGGATCGATCGGACCGGTCTGGGCGAGCTCGCGGGCCAAGCTGCGGCCAGCGAGGAACTCCATCACGCAGTACGGGCTGCCGCCCGGCGTGGTCCCGTAGTCGAGGATGTCGACGACGTTGGTGTGCTTGACGCTCGAGGCGATCCGAGCCTCCTGCTCGAACCGCTTGGCGACCTCCGGCTTTTGCGAGTAGCGGCGCCGCAACACCTTGATCGCCAGATCGCGACCGATCAGCAGGTGCACGGCCTTGTAGACCAGGCCCATGCCGCCCGCGCCGATCTGGTGCTCGACCCGATAGCGATCGCCAAGCACGACCCCGAGCAGCCTCTCTTCCTCGCCGGCGTCCAAGCTCGAGTCGAAGCTCGATGGCAGCCGCCAACCCTCGGTCGCGACGGCGGCAGAGCCGTCTTGCGGGGCGTGCCAGCCGGGGTTGCTGGCTTGCGGGCCGATCTTCGCGACGCCGCTCGATGACGGCTCACGCGGTGGCACCGCGGCGAGCGTGCCGACCGCCCCCATGCCTGCGCCCATGCCCGAACCCGAGCTCGCGCCGACCCGCAGCGGCCCCGAGCCGACCCGGATCGGACCCGAGCCCGCGCGCAGCGGACCCGAGCCGACCCGCAGCGGACCCGAGCCGACTCGCTCCGACGCTGGCTGCACTCGATCGACCTCTGCATCGGACTCGGGCGGAACCCAACGGAGCACCGAGCCGGACGCGGACGCGCCGACGCTAGGACTCGTGAGCTCGCCGAGCGGTGAGCCGTCCATCGGACAGAAGCTAGGCTCACCCTCGTAGCGAGCCCCGCAATGCGGGCAGACTCGCATTCACGTCTAGCGTAGACGTCTGGATTGGGGCGGTCAACGCGGACTGTGGCCCAGATCGCGGTTTGGTTGGGGCCGCGCCGACCCCGAGCGCGTGAGCTCACCGAGGCCGCGCCCAGGTCGGAAACCGGTAGGAAACGACCCAGCTCCCGAGCGGCCATGATATCGCACCTCATGCCCGTAAAAGCGGTGATCGTCGGACGCCAGATCGACATCGAAGAAGTCCACCGCGTCGCCCGACGTGGCGCGGACGCGACCCTTCACGAGGCCGCCGAGTCCAACCTGCTGCGCACGCGTGCCCTGCTCGAACGCGCACTCGCCGACGGTGCGACTGTCTATGGGGTCAACACGGGGTTCGGCGCGCTGTCGGGGGTCAAGGTCCCCACGGCGCGGCTGCAGGACCTGCAACGCAACCTCCTGCGCAGCCACGCGGTTGGGGTCGGTGAGCCGCTGGGGGCCGACGTGGTCCGAGCGCTGCTGATGTTGCGGGCCCACACCCTGGCGCTGGGTGCTTCGGGCGTGCGCCCCCTGGTGCCTCAGCGCCTGCTCGAGCTGCTGCGAGCCGGCGTGGTCCCGGTCGTCCCGTGCCAGGGGAGCGTCGGCGCCAGCGGTGACCTCGCGCCGCTCGCCCACCTCGCGCTGCCGCTGATCGGCGAGGGCGAGGCCTGGCTCGACGGCCAGCGCATGTCGGGCGCCGACGCGCTGCGCGAGCGAGGGATCGACCCGCTCGATCTCGCCGCCAAAGAGGGACTCTCGCTCATCAACGGCACCCAGGTCACGACCGCGATCACGGCGCTGGCGCTGGCGGATGCCCGCGAGTTGGTCGAGGCCGCCGACATCATCGGGGCCTCGAGCCTCGACGCGCTGCTCGGCACCACCGCGTGCCTGGACGCCCGCATTCACGCAGGCAAGCCGCACCCCGGCCAGATCCACAGCGCCGAGCTGATCGCGAAGCTGCTCGCCGGCTCGCCGCTCAACCAGTCCCACGCCGACTGTGGCCGGGTTCAGGACGCCTACTCGATGCGCTGCATGCCGCAGGTGCACGGGTCGGTCCGCGCGGCGATCGACTACGCGGCCGCGGCCGTCAACATCGAGCTCAACAGCTTCACCGACAACCCGCTGGTGCTGCTGCGCGATCCCAACGATCACGCGGCTGGGTTCGACGTGCTCAGCGGCGGCAATTTCCACGCGTGCAGCGTGGCGCTGCCAGCCGACCACATGACCGCCGCGCTGACGACCCTCGCGACGATCAGCGAGCGGCGCACGGATCGGCTGTGCACGGCCGCCCACTCCCGCGGACTCCCGGCGTTCTTGACCAACGACCCCGGGGTCGAGAGCGGGTTCATGATGGCCCAGGTCACCGCCGCCGCGCTGGCCAGCGAGTGCAAGTCGATGTCGTTCCCGGCCAGCACCGACTCGATCCCGACCTCGGCCGGCAAGGAGGACCACGTCAGCATGGGGCCGATCGCCGCCCGCAAGCTCGCGGCTGTGGTTCGCAACCTCGCGCACGTCCTCGCAATCGAGGCCGCCGCCGCGGCGCGGGCCATGGATCTGCGCGACCACCCGAGCAGCCCGGCCCTGGTGCGGGTTCACGCGGTGATCCGCGAGCACGTGGCCCCGTTCACGGGTGATCGGAGCATGACCGCCGAGCTCGAGTCGCTCGCGCAGGCGATCCTCGACGGCGCGCTGCGTCAGGCGCTGTGACTACCTGCGCTTCCACAGCTGGACCCGACCGATCCGCACGCGACGGTCGCGACGGTAGTGGGCGCGCAAGAACTCGTGGAGCTGCTTGAACTCGCGGTGCGGGACGGTCGAGCCCAGGACCACGTAGGCCGGACGCGAGGCTTCTAGGTCGACAATCAGCTGGTCCGCGTACGCGGACTCGACGAAGCGCAGCGGCTTCGCGGGCCGCCGCCAGGTGTCGTCGTTGGGCTGGCTCAGGACCCCCAGGGACTTGTAGATGCGGCTGCCCGACAGCCGCCCGGTCAGCGGGTAGACGTCCCACAGGTGCCAGCCCCACATCCAGATCCGATCGTCGGGCTCGGTGTGGGCCAGGAGGTGCTTGGCGATCCGGCGACCGCCCAGGTCATGGGGCCGGGCGCGATCGAGGCGAACGTGCTCGAGCATCAGCAAGGCGCGAACGACGAGCACCAGGCCCAGCGACAGGGCCAGCGCGCGCGGGATCCAGTGGACCGTGCAGCGCCGCCCCAGCAGCCCGCAGGGGGCCGCCGCGAGCAGGCACAGCGGCGCGGCGACGGCCAGGAAGTAGCCCTTGTAGAACCGAAACCCGAGGCTGGCCGCGACCAGGGTCGCGAGCAGCCACGCGAACACGAAGCCGAGCTCGCGCAGGGTCTTTGCCTGCTCGGGGTCGAGCGACGCGCCGCCTCGCCAGGCCGCCACGCGATCGGCGAGCGCGCGCGCGCTCGAGAACGCGGCCAGGACCAGCGCCAAGCCCAGGAAGTGCGCGAGGGCCAGCGCGCCCTCCCACGCCGAGCTGCCCAGCCCAGCCTCGCGCGCGCCCAGGTACCGGAGCGCCCAGCGACTCAGGAAGTAGCCGTTGAACAGCGCGCCGAACTGACCGGCGGCCAGGTACTGCGCGACGATCGGCAGGTGCGCGAGGCCGAACCCGAGCAGCACCCAGCCGGGATCGATCATTCGCTCGCGCACGGCCCCCCACCCTGCTCCCCGCCCTGACCTGGACGCGGGCGTGGACGAGTCCGCGCCGCCGAAGGTGGCGATCAGCAGCAGCGGCACCAACACGACACCATTGGGCTGCTTGCACAGCGTTGCGAAGCCCGCAAACGCGCCCGCGAGCATCCACAGGGTCGGCCGCCAGCGGTCCGAGCGTGCGCGCAGGGCCTCGACGCCGAGCCAGAAGCACGCGATCTGAGGCAGGTTGGCCCAGGTCACGTAGTTGGCGTCCATCGAGTCGAGGTGGGCGTCGTGCAGGGCGTAGAGCCCGGCGCTCGTCAGCGCGCCGAGCTTGCCCCACAGCCGCCAGCCGAGCCCGGCCACGCACGCCAGCCCGAGCAGCGCCCACAGGTTCGCGGCGATCTGAAACCGGGCGATGTCTCGCGCCTCGGGGCCCGCGAACCACTTGGCCAGGTAGAAGCTGCCCGGGGCCTTGAACTCGAGGGTGTCGACGTAGGGCAGGCCCCCGTGCTCGAGCACCATCGCGTTGTAGAGGATCCCGGCGACATCGTGGGACGCGAACCCGCCCTGGGTGAACCCCGGCGCGCGCAGCCACGCCGAGGCCACCACGATCGCGACCAACCCGATGATCGTCAGCGCGGTCGCGACCTGACTAGAACGGGTGGCTGAAGGTGACATTGATATTGAATGGCGGCAGCAAGCGATCGACGTCGTCGATACCCTGCACCTCGGCGAGGTAGTCGGGCAAGGTCTCGCCCAGGCAGGTCGCGCCGCCCCGGCGGCCGAGCGGCACGGCGGCGTCGACCCGCAGCAGCTGCGGGGCCACGCCGAGCCACGTGAACCGGGCGGCCAGGCCGTAGCCAACCTGCCCGTACCAGCTGTCGGACCCGAACCAGCCGCCATAGTCGTCGCAGCCCGACATAGACGTGACCCCGCCGAACAGCGCGCCGCTGATGGTCCGCACGAAGATCAGGTTGAGCAGGGGGATCCGCAGATCATCGAGGATCACGTGGCGGTACTCGACCAGCGAGCGGGCGACCGCGCGACCGTAGAGCTCGTTGGAGGTGAAGCCCGTCAGGGCGCCGATCCCACCGCCGCGGTTGAGGCTGCGAAACTCGAGCCGCGAGGCCAGCGGCACCACCAGGCCGACCTCGACGAGGGTCGCAAGCACATGGTTGTGCGCGAGCGGCCACATCTGCGCCCAGCCTGCGTCGAAGTTGAGCGAGAAGCGGTGGTCGTCGCTGCCGTCGAGCCGAATGGTCTGAGATCCCGAGATCCCCCCGTAGACGATGTGCCCGCGCTCGGGCCAGCCGCCGTACTTATAGGTGCTGTGGCTGAGGCTCAGGCGCTCGACCAGGCGCATACCGCCGGCCTGGTCGAGCCCGCCGGTGTTGAGCCACGCGACCGAATTGGTGTTGCTCAGCCGCAGGCGTCGCTGCTGGCGGTTGCGCTTGGCCCCAAAGTAAAAATTGAAGCGGGTCCGGCCGCCGAGGTTGGCCTCGCCGTTGGTATACGCATAGAACTCCGCGGTCCGCCGCAGGTCTCGCCGCAAGCTGGCCTCGAACGCGATCGCAGCCGAGATCGCGTTGAAGCGGGCCTGGGTGGTGCTGGCGGTTGCGAGCTCCGAGGCCGCGACCGAGAACCCAAACCCCCGATACACAAACCGGGTCTTGGCCGGAATCCGGTTGTTGAACAGCGGATCGCTGCTGTCGCCTCGCGCGCTGCGGGTCGCGCCGCCGGGGATCCGCGAGACCTCGACCAAGCGCGCGCGTGGATCGAGACGGACCGACTCGAGCCGCCGCTCGGTGCTCAGCGTGAACACGTGCTGGGCCACGCTCGGTTGATCGAGCAAGTCGGCCCCGGGTGCAGCCTCGCCGTTCCACACGAGGTAGTGATCGTGACCGCCGCGCTCGCGCACGTAGACTTGGATCGGCTCGACCAGCGGACGATCGCTGTCGCGCGAGATCGTGATCTCGTGGTGCCAGCGGCCGTCGTCGGCCTTGCGCGAGCGGACGTCGGTGATCGCGTAGTCGACCTCGGGATAGGGCCCGAGCCACTGGTCGAAGAACCACCCGAGCTCGCGGCCCCAGGCCCGCTCGGCGACCACCCGCGGATCGCTGTCGGGGTTGTGGCCCAGCTCGGCGTAGAGCCCAGCCAGCTGCGGATCGTCGAGCAAGTCCGACAGCTTCTCGTGGATCCGCCGGCCGCTGGGCAGCTCGTTGGCGAAGAACAGCGGGTGATGGCGGACCGGCCACTGATCTTCGCTGCCGCGGAAGTACGCCGAAGAGAACGACGCCTGGCCCGAGTACAAGAAGCTGTCGATCGCGGGGACGAAGGTCCAGGCGGCGAGCAGATCGACGGCGTACTCGTCACGCAGATCTCGCGCGCGCTGCCACAGCTGCGCGAGCACGACCCCGAACGCGCCCGAGAGCCAGAGGTCGGTCGAGCTGTCGTGGCGGCCCGAGAAGTGGGCGTAGGCCAGCAGATCGCAGATCGAACGGGCGACCTGGATGTCGTGAAATTTGGCGAGCCGCTTGGTCGCAAACAGCTCGAGGTACTGATCGCTGACCATCACCGCGGTCGGGTGGAACATCGAGACGTCGCTGCGCAGCGGGCCCTGGACCACGGTCAGCTCGGCGTCGGGAGGCGGCTCGATGCTGACGACGGACGCGATGTCGATCGCCGCGCTGGCGATCGACAGCACGTGCCCCGCGACGTCGTGGATCGGGTGAAACAAATTCTCGTTCGGGTACTGATCGCCGGGTCGGACCGAGATGTGCAGCACCCGGACGCGCACGCCCCGATGCCAGGTCTCGGTGTGATGCCAGCGCGGGCCCCAGAACACCGACGGGTAGGCGATCACGGCGCGGGGATCGATCGCCTCGCGGGTGACGACGAGCTCCTGCCCGTCGAGCGCCTTGGCCTCGGCCGTGGTCGGCTCGCTGCCGGGCTCCCAGCTGGGGACCGCGCCGAACCGAGCGCGCTCGACCACCCACTCGACCGGGGTGACGACGCGCCCGCCAGACGGCAGCCACACGCCGCCGCGGGCCGGCTCGCTCGGCAGCGGCGCGATCGCTCCCGACAGGCTGCAGCGACGCCACACGCAGCCGAGCGGCCAGTAGCGATGCGGGACCTCGACGCGGTACTCGACGGTGACCTCGGTGACCCCGGCCGGCAGCTCGATCACGAGGTCGCGGCGGGCCCCGACCCGCGTGGGGGTGAGCTCGCGGCCGTCGGCGTGGACGCTCGCGATGATCGTGCGCGCGCGCTCGGACGGCCCCGCGACGTAGGTCGACAGCGCGATCTCATCGAGCTCGCGCGGCTCGTCGCGCAGCAGCTCGGCGTAGTCGAGCAGGACCAAATGCTGGTTCGCGTGGGCCGGCCCGGTGAGCTCGTAGCGGGCGCGGCCTTCGACCTCCGCGCGGCGGCGGGCGATCCGGTCACCCTCGCGCGGGCGATCTCCGCCCCGCCACACCGTCAGCTCGACGTGGACCCGCGCGACCGTGGCTTCCGATTTCTTGGGGTCCGCGGGCGCCGGAGTCTCGGTCTCAACGTCGGCGTCGGCGTCGGCGTCGGCGCCGGTCTCGGCCTCGGGAACGTCCGCGCTGTCGACCGCAGGATCCTCGACGTCGAGCGCCGGGTCGTCCGGGCGCGCTGCACTGTCTGGCGCAGCTCGGCCCGCGTCGTCGATCTCCGGACCTTCGCCGGGCGCCGCGACGGCTCGCGCCCCCGCCCCATCGAGCCACGCGACCAGCGGCGCGACGAGGGTGAACACCAACATCGCGACGGCGATCCCCACCACCGAGATCATTCGACGAGCGAACGGACGCTGGGGTGCGAGCGGATCGAGAGGAGCCACGATCAAACTCGGGCTTGGGCTGCGTCGCTGCGGTCGCACGTCGAAGTGTCGGCGCAGCTTAACGCGAGCGCTGGTCCACGTCGCCTCCGCCGTGTGCGCGAGCGCAGGAGTCGGATGTCGCGGTTCAATGACCGTGTCCGCAGATTCCTTCAAGGGAAATCAGCTCCGCGCCCAACTACCCAAAATCGGCTCCCAGTGGCCGGTCTGTGCTCTTCCACCGAACCACGGGCGTGCTCGCGGGAGCTGCTTGGCCGCGGGATCTGGCGGGGGTCTCCTGTGCACCTGGCCAGGCGCCGAGGACTTGGGCCCCCGGACACCCGCGGGTCCCAGCGCCGCCTCGCTCGCCGCCTCGTTCGCCCCTCGATCGCCGATCGATCAACTCCAGGAAGCGACACCGAGTTTGACACCTGCACGCTGACATACGACGCTATTTACATGCGCCGTCTGTCCATTCATCTGCTCGCGTCGGGCCTTGCTGCGAGCACCCTGTTGTTGCTCCCCGGTCTCGCGTTCGCGGGTCCACCTTCGCTGCCCGAAGGCAGCGACGTCGAAGAGGATGCCGGCGACGCCGGGCCAGGCGATGACGGCGACGAGATGCTCACCGCCGACGGTCAGCCCATGCCGACCGACACGGTGCCCGCAGGCCCAGGCGAAGACGTGACGGATGACGGCGCCGACGCTGAGCTCGGCGGCGCGTTCGATGCCGACGCCGACGCCGAGCTGGACACCTCACTCGACTCGTCGTTCGGCACCGACACCGCAGGCAGCAGCGACACCGCGGGCGCAGCGGACACGTCAATGGGCACGCTCGGGCTCGAGGGCGACTCGGGTCCGGGCATGGTCGCCGGTCGCCGTGAGCCGGTCATGAACTCGCTGCGCGGCCCGGTCGGTCTGTTCTACACCTCGCTGGCCGACGTCGGTGGCAAGTACACGTTTCGCTTCCAGCTCCACAGCGACTTCTTCGTCAAGAACAACTTCTTTTGTTGTGAGGGCACGTCCGAGGGTGACCGCCACGCCCGACTCCGCGGCGCCGTCAACCTCGGCTTCACCTTCACCGAGTGGACCGAGGTCTACTTCAACATCAACAGCTCGGCGAACCGCAACACCCGCAACCAGGGCGCCCGTCAAGATCCACCCTCCGTGTTCGCCCTGGGCGACATGAACTTCGGCGTCAAGGGTGCGTACCAGTTCCTCAACGGCGGCGTCGGCCTCGGCGGCCAGCTCGGGCTCGGGCTGATCTCGGGCAGCGAGCGGCTGCGGACCTCGCGAGTCAACTTCGACTTCGCGGTGATCCTTGGCGCCGATCTTCGCTACCTGACCCAAAAAGAGATCCCGGTCCGGATCACCGGCAACGTCGGCTGGACCCTCGACAACTCGCGCAAGCTGGTCGACTGGGCCTCGGTCGACGACCTGCTCTCGCGCGAGGTCCTGCGCTTCTCCTCGGGCGTCAACCACAGCCGCGTCACCACCAAGATCGCCGTCGACTTCCCGATCCGGCTGGGCAAGAACAAGCAGTACGGCCTCGATCCGGTCATCGAGTACAACTGGGACATCGCCACCTACCAGGAGCAGGCGTTCGTCGAGCTCACCGAGCAATTCGGCGGCTCGCCGCTCAAGCGCTCGCAGGCGTGGATGACCCTGGGCCTGCGCGCCAACGTCTATGACGGGCTGTTCCTCAGCGCCGCCGTCGACGTCGGCACGACCTCGCCCAGCTACGAATTCGGCCCGCCGGTCCCGCCCTACCAGGTCATCCTCGGGCTCGGCTGGAGCTTCGATCCCAAGCCGCGGATCAAGCAGGTCCCGGTCCCCATGGACAACGGCAGCTCGCAGCCGGTCCTCGAAGGCCGGATCCTCGGCCGCGTCGTCGACCTCGAGGGCAACCCGATCGCCGACGCCAAGGTCAGCTTCCCCGGGCTCGCCGCCAACGTGATCCTGACCGACACCGTCGGCATGTTCACCAGCTTCCGGTTCCCCGAAGGTCCGGTCTCGATCAGCGTCGAGCTGCCTGACGGCACCGTCGTCGAGCAGATGGCCGACGTCCGTGTCGGCGAGGACGCGCAGGTCGACATCGTCGCCGACGTCGCGGCCGGCACCGGCGAAGACCCGGTGTTCGACGGCACCTTCATGGGCAAGGACGGGCTCGGGATCCCGGTCACCGTCGCGCTCGACGGCATGGGCATCCAAGAGAGCTTCGAGTCCGACGCGACCGGCCGGATTGCGATCGCGCTCCCGCTCGGCGAGTACACGGCCACGATCACCGCCGCCGGCTACGAGCCCAAGACCGTCTCGTTCTCGCTCACCGAAGACGGCGCGATCGTCAGCGAGACCCTGTCGCCAGCTGGCGCAGGTGGTGGCGGTGGCAGCAACGCCGCCGTCATCGACACCCCGCTGATCTCGGGCAACAAGTACCGACTCCGGGTCAAGCGAGGCCCCCACTACAGCGGTGACGACGTCGACGTCGATCGCAGCGCCGAGTCGCTCGATCAGCTCGCCTCGTTCATCGGTCAGCACCCGGAGTACGGCAAGATCGAGGTCCGCGTGCACACCGACGACCGCGGCAACCCCAAGAAGCGCAGCCAAGCCCGCGCCGACGCGGTCGTCGCCTACCTGGTCGGCAAGGGCGTCGCCGCCAGCCGGCTCGAGGCCAAGGGCTGGGGCGACAAGGACCCGGTCGCCGTCAACATCACCTCCGACGGCCGCGCCAAGAACAACCGCACCGAGTTCAAGGTCCGCGACTACGACGAGTCGAAAGCCACGCCCTCCGGCGGCGGCAGTGACGACAGCGACGACTAGCTCTCATCGCGCGTCGTACCCGGGGGTCGGGCGTGACTGTTGAGCAGCGCGCACGCCCCCTGCCAACCTTCTGTGTCCTCATCGTTCTCGGCCGGCGGCGCCGCTCTCAGCATCGAGCGGCACTCGAGCCGCCGGCGCCTTCGTTTGCTGAGCTCGCAACTGTGCTGACCCACGACAGGGTTTGTCTCTCGGCCATATACGGGCAACAGCCCGGTCCCCGCCTGTCCGCCCGGTCCCCGCCTGTCCGCCCGGTCCCCGCCTGTCTGCATCGGAGCACATCCCCGATCAACGTGGAGCGCACACAAGGCCGCAGATGACCCCAACCCGGCGTATCTACGCACGTGGAGATTAGCGAAGCCACGCCCGGTCGGGCCAAGCCAATCTATCGAGGAAGCTGCGAACCGAGACTGAAGTGGACCTAGCCGGGTTGGGGTCATCTGCAGCCCGTGCGCGGTCCCCCGCCGGCACCCCAGTCACTGCGCACGACCTCGAAGCCCCCCACCCCCCAGATCGCCCAGATCCGGCGTCAAACTCAGTTCTTCCCGTAGGCGTCGAAGATCTCCGCCACCTCGGTCATCAATTTGGCCGGCACATCCTGCCCCTCGCGCGCCATCGTCCGCAGCGCGTTCTCGTAGTCCTGCAGTCCCGATCCAGGTACCCGCGGGATCCGATCGAGCGCGCCTTGGACCTGCTTGATCACCTTTGGCTGCATGATCCAGCCCTTGGCCGCGTGGAGTCGAAACACGCGATCCAGCCACACACCGCTCGAGGTCTTCTCCGCCAGCTGAACCAGACAGTTGACCGCCGATTGAGCCGTCGGGTGGTCGACGGGGACCTTGGCCGAGGCGAGCTGGTTGGTCAGCGCCAACGCATAGCGCTCGGCCTCTTTGAACTTGCCCATGCTCAGGCTCTTCTCGACCAGCGCGCCGATCAGCGAGGGAAACTTCGAGTCCTCGCCCGGGCCGATCGTGCGTCGCAGGGCGTCGGACGACTCGTCGTCGTCGAGCTCGGTCTCGACGAACGAGATGACCTCGTGGCCGATCCGGACCTTGTCACCGTGATGCAGGGTGATCTTGCCGTCGAGCTGCTCGCCGTTGACGAAGGTGCCGTTGCGACTCTTGAGGTCCTCGAGCACCGCCAGATCATCGCTGACGTGGAAGCGGGCGTGGTAGCGGCTGATCAGGTCATCGTCGAGAGTCAGCCAGCAGTCTGCGCTGCGGCCCACGTCAACCGTGCCCTCGGGTAGCTTGAGGGTACGTGCCCCGATCTTCAGACGGTACTGGGCCACCGCCACGACGATAACTCAAAAACTGGTGATCGTGGCGAGGGCACAGGCGCTCGCGCAGGGACCGACATGCGGGCTTTGCGGTGCGGGTCAGCGAACGCCGATGAACGCCTGGTCCGCGTCGATCAGGTCACCAAGGGTCACGCGCACGACCTGTCCGCGGATCGACGAGGTGGTCCCCGGCCCGCTGCCGTCGACGATGTAGGCGACGTTCGACTGAGGCCCGGGGACGATTCGGATCGGGTAGGTCACCGGCCGAGCTTCGAGGGTGAGCTGGTCGGCGAAGGCGCCGTAGCCGGTGCCGAGCCGCCACTCCACGCGGTAGCCCCGAGGGATCCGCGAGCGCCTGAACCTGGCCGCTTCGGCCGGCCAGATCGCGTCTTCCCAGGTCGCGGTTGCCAGGCTCGGGACGTCCGCGCTGAGGGTCTCGAGCGCGCTGAGATCCAGGACGATGCTGAACACCGGGTTGGAGAAGCGCAGCGCGCTGACCGGGAAGCCCTCGTAGACGAACTGGTGGAACGCAGTGGCCGCGCGCGGCGAGACGATCCGGCACGGGTTCGCGCTGCTGGGCTGGACGCTCTGATCGTCAGCGCAGGTCGGGATCGCCAGCCAGTCGAGGTCGTCGGGGCTGTCAGAGGGCGGCAGCGGCAGCCGACTGGTGAGCAACCGCGAGATGTCGGCGTTGACCGTCGGTCGGCACTCGAACACCCCGGGCTGGTCGTCGAGTTCGACCGCTTCGACGAGATCCGGGAGGAACCCGACCCCGGGCCCGGTGACCCGAAATGCATCTTGCAGGGCGACCTGGTAGCGAACGAATTCGCCGAAGCAGGCCGGCCCGGGCAGCGGACGTAGCGTGCACTCGTCGCCCTCGCACGGCCGCCGGCAGCGGGAGTCGACGCAGATCCCCTCGCTGCACTCGTCGTCTGCTGCGCAGCCGCCGTCGGGCTGCTGCGCGGTGCAGACAAACTGATCCTCGAACTCCGCGACCGGGGCCTGACCGCTCAACAGCAAGCTTGGCTCCGGGCAGCACTCGAGCTCGCTCGTCACCCCACACGCCGCCTCGCTGAAGCCTGCGAGGCAGGCACAGTCGCCGTTGGCCATCGACACGCTGTTGGCCGGGCAGGCGTCCTCGGGCGTGCGCGCGCGCAGGTACGAGATCCGCGGCTGGCCCATGGGCTCGATCCACAGCTCGTCTTGATAGGCGCGGGTGATCGTGTACTCGCGGTGGGCCTCGCCGCAGGGATCGGAGATGAACTCGCCGCAGGTCTCGCGCAGCTTGGCGAGGCTCTTGGTGTAGGCGTCGGCCGAGACGCAGATCCCCCTGCTGTTCGCGGCCGTGTCGCTCTCGAGCAAGCACCGTCGCCCGTCCCCGCAGTCGTCGTCGTCGGTGCAGCCGACGATCACCAGCTTGTCGCCAGCGAGGACGCCGTTGTCACAAAAGTCTGCGCTGCTATCGAGGATCCGGGCCTCGGGCGCGGCGCAGGTGCCGTCGCTCGAGCTCGCGCCCTCGCAGTCGACCCGCCCCGTCGAGGACGACGTGGCCGGGATCGTGCCCTCCCACTCGAGCGACCACACCTGGCTGCCGGAGTTGCCCCAGCTGCGGTAGTCGTGGACGACCACCCGCGGGACCGCCTTGTCGTAGAGGGGTTCGTCGCCAGCCCCGAGCCGATCGAGGTCACCGCCGACGTCGAGCCGCGTGAACCTGTCTTCGTCGTCGGCGTAGTAGGCGTCGATCCGACGCAGCGTGGGCGCGAGCTGGCGGGTGATCCCCGATCCATTCGCGATCGCTCGCCCCGGCTCATCGTCCTGGACGACTGGCAGCTGCGCGCTCGGATCTTGGGTGGGCTGCGGCCACAGCGAGTGAGCGAACAGCCGAACTTCCATGATCGACGCCGGATCGTTGACACCCAGATCAGCGGCCTCGGTCTCGCCGTTGGCCCGCTCCTGGTTGATCATCGCGTAGACCGCAAAGCCACCGGAGGTCACGCCGACCGCGACCGTGCCGGGCTCGGTCGAAGGCCCGCTGTTGGGGACCCCCGTGTAGGCCTTGCGGAACATCCAGTCGGTCACCTCTTCACCGCGACCGGGGCGGATCCCGGGCCCGCGAGAGAAGCCCCGACGCTCGGCCGGCTGGCCTTCGTTGGGGGACTGGGTGACCCCGACGCACGCGACCGCGGCCGCCTTGGGCACGATGCTGGGGTCGAGCTGGGTCTCGCACTCGATCCCGATGCTGTCTTCGGCGGCGGGCAGCTCACGGCCCACGACCCGCGTCGATCCGTCGCCGGCCACGATGTACAGGAACTGGCTGAACGGCGAGCCTTGAGCGTCGATGCTGGCGTTGACCGCCGGGCTCACGCGGATGCCCTTGATCCCGCCTGCGTCGCTGAGCGCGAGCTGGTTGGTGGTCGGCTGCCACTGGCCCGAGTCCCCGATCGGGATCTCGAACAAGATGTCGGAGCCCAGCCCGCCGACGAACAGGCGCTGACCTTCGATCGCAGCGTCGGCGTCGTCGTAGCCCGAGCCGTCGGGGGTGCCGCCGGGCTCCGGGTCTTCGCTCGGCAGCGGGACCTCGAGCGAGAGCTCGAGCGCCTGCACGAACGGGCCGTCGGCGTCGACCATGACCGAGCTCGGCAGCTCGCCCTCGAACTGCGCCGGACACTCGAGCGGACAGGTCGGGTTCACGCCCGTGTCGACCACCGTGACGCCGCCGAACCCATCGCTGGAGAACTGGCGGCTCTGCAGGATCTCCCCGTTTTGGAGGTTGATCTCGGCGACGAGGTTGCAGGTTGGAAAGCTGACGTAGGCGCTGGCGCGGACCAGCGGATCACACAGGCCCGTCAGCGTCTGCCCGGGGCCGAGCCCGGGCGCCTGCGTGAGGCTGTCGGGGACCGCGAGCACCTGCCCCGGTCGGGCCCCGAGCGGGCGCCGGGTCTGCTGCTCGGGGTCGTAGGTGGTCGGGATCAGGGTCGTGACCAGGCTGCTGGGCTCGTCGATCGGATCGGCGGAGCCCAGCGCGATCCCTGCGAGCGCTGGCGCGTCGAGCAGGGTCAGATCACAGCTGCCGACGTTGGCCGAGATCACCCGGCAGCCGTCGTCGCTGGCGTCGAGATCCGTGGGCAGGATCCCCGCCGGGATGAAGTTGTAGCCGGGGACCTCGACGTTCAGGTCGACCAAGCGGTTCGAGCACTTGGTGAACATCGCAATCTCGTTGCGCTCGGAGTTGGCGACGAAGCCGACGAGGTGGGGGTTGTCGGACGTGCAGCTGCCGGTCTCCTGTTGGCACACGTTCAGCGGCAGCGGCTGGGCCACGCAGTTCTCGTCGTTGACGTCGCACTCGACCACCGCGCAGACCAGCGTGACGTCGGTCGGGCGATCGAGCACGCGGTTGGGCAGGTCGGGCGGATCGTCGGCCTGGCAGCCGAGGCCGAAGATCGCCACCGCGGCGACCACCGCCGACACAGATGCCCAGGATCCTCGTGCGAAACGGCGCCGGCTCATTGTACGTAGGGCTCCTGCAGGCCGATCCGCGCGACCTGGGTGAAACGCGCCGGATCCGACGCGTCCATGCTGATCACGCTGATCGTCGCGTCGAGGCTGTTGGCCACATACACGACCTCCCGCGCGAGGTCGACGGTCATGGCGTCCGGGCCGATCCCCGCGCGCGACAACCCGACGACCGTCAGGCTGGCGAGATCGACGATGAACACCTCGCCGCTGCGAAAGCAGGTCACGAGCCCGTACTCGACGGTGCCGTCGTCGTAGATCACGAAGCTGGTCGGCTGCGCGCAGATCTCCACGAGGCCAGCCGGGACATCGAGGGGCTCGCCGTCGACGCCGAGCGAGGTGTCGACGCGGAGCAGCGCGCCGGGGTTGCTCTCGACCACATACAGCTCGTCGCCGCTGCGCGAGAACGCCATGTCCGCCAAGATCGGTCGGGCGACGGCCGGGACCAGCACTTGCGGCAGCCCGCCGACGTCGAAGTCAGAGACGGGCTCGAGCTGCGGCTCACACACGATCCCGCCGTCCACGCCGAGGTTGTCGGGCCCCACGCAGGTCTGGTCGGACCCGCACAGCGGCTTGTGGGTGAGCGCCCGGACCACCCGAACCTCCGCGTCCCAGCGCATGCCCGCGTAGACGAGCGGGCCGGGATCTTGAACGTCGCACTCGTCGCTGCCGCCGACCACGGTCCCAGGTCGCTCGGCCAGACCGAACCCGCCTTGAAACCCGAACGACACGTTTGGGATCGCGAGCAGGTTGGGCTGGTGGACGATCGCGGGGCGTCCGTCACCGCCGACGACCAGCCCGTTCAAAGCCAGCAGCGTGAGGTCGGCGTCGCCCTGGTGGGACACGTAGGCCAGCGGCTGCTCCGCCTGCGGGCTGACCAGGACGCGAAACGGCTCACGAGCGAGCCGAGCCGCGTCGGGATCGTTGCGCAGGAACCTCAGGCGGTGATCGTCATCGCAGCGCCGGCTGCCGCGCTCGTCGCTGGCCTGGCCGCACTCGATCTCGAGGTCGTAGCCGGTCGTGCTGCCCGACAGCTCCGCGTAGGTGATGCTTGGATCCCCGCGCACGGGGATCAGCAACATCGACTCGTCACCGCCGGGGTTGCCCATGTCCCAGGCCACCGCCGGGCCCGGGAAGTTGCCAAACTGGATGGTCGCGCGATCGAGGATGAACGGCTCCTCGAGGCACTCGATCACCTGAGGCAGGTTGGCCACCCGCCGACACGGGACAAACTTGCCCGGCCGGTACGCCGGGTCGTCGGCGTCGTCGTACTGCTGCGAGCCGCCGGCCTCGTCGTAGGCCGCCTGGATGTCGGCCGCCTGCGAGAGGATCTCCGTCGAGCTGACGGCGTCCCAGAACAGATCGAGGTTGACCGCCACCAGCGAGCCAGCGTTGTAGCGGCGATCGCTGTTGGCGTTGGTCACCAGTAGCCACGAGGCAGGCGTCCGGCACTGACCGACGCTGGTACAGATGTCGCCCTCGCTGCTGCAGGCGCCGCTGTCATCACACGGCTCGGTCGGCTCCGACGACACCCGCGGGTCCAGCAGCAGCCCCGACGGAAACGCGAGCGCCCCCGAAGGCGGCTCGAACCCCGGGTTGGCCTGGCCGCAGCTGGTCGCCAGCGCCGTCACGCATATCAACGCGGCGACCGACGAGGTGGCCACCGTCCTCCGCAGGCCAGCTGGTGCGCGCCGCATGAAGCGGGAACGTATCAAGAACGCGGGTGAATTCCAGCCTGTAAGGGCGCTCATTCGGATCCGTCGTGGGTGTTGGGCTCGGGTCGCGCGGCGATCTGTGCAAAAAAGGCCAGCGAGCGCAGCGGCGCACGCAGGTGCGGCTGGATCAGCTCACGGCACAGGTCACGCAGGCCCCGCCGGATCTCTCGATCGGCCTGGGCGTAGGCGCCGTCGCGGGCCTGAGGATCGGCGTGGAGCAGCGTCGACGCCAAGTCCAGGACCGGCGCCGGCAACCGTCGCGCTCCGCTCGCGTGGGTCGGACACGCGACGCCCCCCCGCACCAGCGAGAACGCGACGCCGTCGTCGGTCGCGTCGGCGGGGGCTCCACACACGCTGCAGTGATCGAGCGCGGGCAGCAGGCCCAGGCTGTCGAGCAGCCCGAGCTCGTAGCGGCGCAGCAACGCGGGCTTGTGGGCCTGGGTCGGGGTGTGGTCCTGCCCTGCCCAGGTCATCGCGTCTTCGATCGCTTCGCACAGGCGCCCGAAGGTGGTCGGATCGGCGGCGCTCCCCCCGACCAGCTGATCGCTCAGCTCGCACAGGTACCCGACGTACGCGAAGGCCTCGAGATCGCGGCCGAGCCCGCTGTGGTCGAAGCTCGGCGTGAAGCTCACCAACACGGCCAGCGATCCGCGCCCGCGATCGAGCCCGATCTCACCGCGCGCGCCGATCGGCAGCCCGCCCGGGAACCGCCGACGGCTGCGCCGAGCCCCGCGCGCGATGCAGTCGATCTTCCCGCGCCCGGGCGTCAACACCACCACGATCAGATCCGACTCGCGCAGCGCTCGGGTCCGCAGCACCACCGCGGGGGTGAGGATCTCGCTCATGATCCAGGCTCCCAGATCAGTTCAGATCGGCACGTTGAGCAGCACCGTCGCCAGCCAAAAGTAGAACATCAAGCCCAGGATATCGACGGCGGTGGTCACGAACGGCCCGGTCGAGACCGCGGGATCGATCTTGAGCCGGTTCATGAGCAGCGGGATCGAGGTTCCGACCGTGGCGGCGATCGTCATCGAGCCCATCATGCCCGCCATCAGCACGATCCCGAGCCGCACCGGATCCACGTTCGAGGTCCCGACGAACGGCGCGAGCAGGGCGATCAGCAGCCCATACATGGCCCCGAGCGACAGCCCCAGGCCCATCTCACGAAACACCAGACGCCCGAGCGCGCCGCTCTCCACGTAGCCGACCGCCAGCCCGCGCACGACGATCGTCGAGCTCTGGGTGCCGACGTTGCCGCCCATGCCCGCGACCACCGGCATGAACAGCGCGAGCACGGGCACGGCCTCGAGCGCGCCCTCGAACCCCGACAGCGCGACCGCGACCAGGACCCCGCCGATCGCCGCCGCCAACAGCCAGGGCATGCGGGCGCGAAAGCTCGACCAGAACGACCGGGTCTCGAACAGCTCTTCGCCGGCGCCGGCCATCTTGAGGATGTCCTCGGTCGCCTCTTCGCGGATCACGTCGACGATGTCGTCGATCGTCACCACCCCGACCAGGCGGCGCTGATCGTCGACGACCGGGACCGCGACCAGGTCGTAGCGCATCGCTACATCGGCGACGTCCTCTTGATCAGCCTCGCGGTCGACGTAGACCAGCTCGGGCTCCATGATCTCGCGGATCGAGTCGTCGCGCCGCCCGGTCAGCAGCTTGCGCAGCGAGACCACGCCGACCAGGCGCTCGTCCTCGTCGATCACGTACACATAAAAGGCCTGATCTGGCGGATCCTCGACCTCTTGGACGACGCGGGTCGCCTCGGCCACGGTCGCGCTGTCGTAGACCCGGATGTAGTCCAGCGACATGATGCCGCCAGCGCTGTTCTCGTCGTAGCCGAGCAGCTGCTCGACCTCGTCGGCGTCCTCGGGGTCGAGGCGGGTCAGGATCTGCCGCAGCCGGCTCTCTTCGACTCGGCCCAAGATGTCGGCGACGTCGTCCGAGTCGAGGTCGTCGAGCAGGATCGCGACCTCTTCGGGTGCGAGCCGGCGCACGATCTCGGCGGCCGTCTCCTCGCGCAGCTCGGCGAACACGGCCGCGCGACGCTCGACCGACAGCATCTGCAGGACCCGGTCTTGATCTTCGGGGGTCGCGTTGTCGAGCTGGGCCGCGATCTGAACTTCGTCCAGACGCTGCAGGATCCGGGCGACCCGGCGAGTCTCCTTGCGTCGCAGCGGACGCATGAGATCGATCTGCTTGCGACGAGCCATGGCCAGGTCCTGGGAGCGCCATGGTACTGGGTTCGCGCCCAGCCCACGAACCCGCGACTAGCCCCTGCCCTCGGTGAACCAGTCCACGAATGCCGTCCGCAAGCGGGCGAGGAGCCTCGCCCGAGCTGACTAGCCCGCTGCCCTGAGTGACCCAGTCCACGAATGCCGTCCGCAAGCGAGCGAGGAGCCTCGCCCGAGCTGACTAGCCCGCTGCCCTGAGTGGACCAGTCCACGAATGCCGTCCACAAGCGGGCGAGGAGCCTCGCCCGAGCTGAAAACACTCAGGACTTGATGATGATCGACTCGGCTTGGCCGCTCGCCAGCGTGAACGCGATGAACACGACGAGCGCGACGAGCAAGGCCACGACCAGCCACATCAGGATCCGCGCGCTCGGGAGCTTGCCGATCCACTGAGCCAGCCACGCGTCGACGACGCTCGCTCGGCGCGGCGCCGACCGCCGAGGCCGCGCGGCCGCGAGCTTGTTGTCGACCGCACCGCCGCTGTTGCTCTCGCGTCGACGCGCCCGCAGCTTGGCCCGCTCACGCTCATAGAGCAGACCGAGCACCGTGTCCGGGTCGAGCTCGAGCGACCGCGCACAGCAGCGCAAGAACCCCTTCGTGAACACCATGCCCGGCAGCTCTTCGTAGCGATCGGCTTCGAGCAGCTCGAGCTGGACCCGTGGGATCTTGGTCAGGGCGGCGAGCTGCTCGAGGCTCATGCCCCGTCGCTTGCGCTGCGCCTGCAGGTATGGCCCCGGGCTCTGGTGCCCCTCGGCGCCCGGCTCGGCTCGCGCCGCGGGGTCCTTGGGGTACTCGAGCTCCCTGCGTCGCTTTTGGCCCTTGGCTCGCCCCCGCCCGCCGGGCTGGCCCTCGGCGTTCGCTACCGTCTCGGGAACCACGACCCGGAGGCGACCTGTGTCAGCTGGCATCCGCGCGAGTGTGCAGTCCACCCCGACGACCCGGCAAGCACTCTGGCGCCAGGCGCGCCGTGAGTCCGCGGCGGCGCGTCTGAGCGAGCCTCCGACCGATCAGGTTCACCCGGAGGGCGGTCGCGCATCGGCCGCTGCCAGCGACATGAACTGCCGGCACGCATTTGCGAGGCAGCTGCGCGGGGCCAACTCGAGACAGTCAGCGAACGCGTCGCTGGCGCCCTGCCCGTGGCCCAGGCGCATCCGAGCGATCCCGGCGACCCGGTGGGCGTCCTGAATCGGACAGCGCTCGTCATCGATCACCCGCTGGGCCTCCTCGAGGGCCTGCTCGGTCATGTCGAAGTCCAGGTAGACCTGCGCGAGCCGGTAGCGACCCACGCAGTAGTCGGGGTTCATCAGCACCGACTGGCGCAGCTCGGTCATCGCCTGGACCAGGTCGCCCTGCTCGTAGAACGCCCAACCGAGGTTGGCCAGCGCCGAGTACTTCTCCGTGTAGAACTGAGTTCCAAGCGCGAGCTCGAGCTCCGAGCGGGCTCGCTCGTGATCGTGGAAGTACAGCGAGATCACGGCCATCGAGTTGAAGGCCCGTCCAAGGCTCGGATCATTCTCGCCGTACGACGCGGCCGCCTTGGTGAACGACTCGTGCGCCGCCCGATGCAGCTCGTCGGCTCGCAGCCGCTGCTCGTCCGCCGCCTGGTCGGTCAGGCACATCTCCGACTCGATGAACTCGATGATCATGCGGCCCTCGTGGAGCTTGATCAGGCCCATCAAGTAGTGCGCGTTGCCGTGATCGGGGATCGCCTCGAGCGCGAACTCCAGCTGCTTCTTGGCGTCGTCGAACGAGCCGGTCTGGGCCGAGCCCAGCGCGATCTCATAATGGTTGTCGGCCGAGTCGCGCAGCTGCTCGGGGCTGCGCTTGTCATCGTGAGCGCACCCCAGGGTCACGGCGGCCCACAATGCCAGACCCAGGACGCCCAGGGCCCGGTGTCGGACGCGCGGGGTCGGCTCTGGGTGGGGGATGCCGGCCAAGACGTGGGGTCGCAATTGCATCGTCGCCGACGCTAGCAGCGAGCCCCCGCGGCCCCAAAGAAACCGACAAATGCGGGGTGGACCTGGTGGAACTACCCCCCTACCCTGCCCGGCGCATGCGCGTTCACGTGCTCCATCACGGCCGCTGCTTCGACGGTGCCGCCTCTGCGGCGCTGTTCGGGGCGTTCATGCGGGCGCGCCATGGCTCGCAGATCGAGCTGGTCCACCTGCCCAAGCATCACCGCCGCGGGGACCCGTTCCAAGACACCGACTTCGCGGGGGCCGACGAGGCCGCCGTCGTCGACTTCCGCTACACCCAGCACCCGCAGCTGACCTGGTACTTCGACCACCATCGCTCGGCGTTCCAGCTGCCGGGCGACCGCGCCCACTTCGAGGCGCACCCCCAGCACGGGCTCCAGCGCTTTCATGATCCGGCCGCGCCCAGCTGCACCGGGTACCTCGCCAAGATCGCCGGCGAGCAGTTTGGGTTCGACAGCTCGGGGTGCGCCGAGCTGATCCGGTGGGCCGAGATCATCGACTCGGCCGGTTTTCCCAGCCCCGAGGCCGCGGTGCTCTACCAGGACCCGGCCATGCACCTCGCGGCGTGGATCCAGACCGCCGACGATCCCCAGGCGATCGCGACCTTCATCGAGGAGCTCATCGTCACCCCGCTCGCGACCTTGGCCCAGGCCGAGTGGGTCCGCGAGATCGTCGAGCCGCGGCTGATCGCCCACCGCCAGGACATCGAGCTGATCCGCCGGATCGGCCGGACCGAGGCCGGCGTGTTCTCCTATGATCTGCTCGACGAGGATCCCCGGATCCTCAGCCACTTCATCCCCTACTACCTGGCTCCGGGCGCGCACTACAGCCTGGGGGTCTACGCCCACCCCGACGGGGATCTGCGCCTGTCCGTCGGCTTCAACCCTTGGTTCGAGCGCGGGCTCCGGACCCACGACCTGGCCCAGCTGTGCGAGCGGCACGGGGGCGGCGGGCATCCGTTCGTCGCGGGGGCCTCGTTTGATCTGGACCAGGTCGACCAGCTGCGGGCCGCGCAGGCGGACATCCTGGCGACCCTCCGGGATCCTGCGATCTCGTGATGTCGGGCTCGGATCACCTCGTCCAGCTGCGCGCCCGCGTGGACCAGCATTTTGAGCAGGCCGTGGCGCGCAGCCCCGACAGCTTCGCGTGTCGGGCGGGGTGTGACCGGTGCTGCGGTCAGCGGTTCAGCGTGTTCGAGGTCGAGGCGGCGCCGATCCGCGCCGCGCTCGCGCAGCTTGCCAGCGCGGATCCGCCGCTGCGAGAGCGGATCCGTGAGCAAGGTCGAGATCTCGAGTCGAGCAGCTGCGCGCTGCTCGTCGATGGGCGGTGCAGCGTGTACGAGCAGCGCCCGATGATCTGTCGCTCGCACGGGCTGCCGGTCGCCGTTGCCGACCCTGAGCGGGTCGATGGGCCGCTGCGCGTGGATCACTGCCCGCTCAACTTCGTCGAGTCGAGCCCGCCGCGGGCCAGCGTGTTGATCCTCGACGCCGTGAACCGGCCGCTCGCGGTGATCGCCGAGCTGAGCGCCCCCGGTCAGCCACGCGTCGCGCTGGCGGACCTGGCTGGGTCGTAGGGCGCGTCGTTTTCAGCTCGGGCCAGGCTGTTTTGACCGAAAGGATCCTCGTCCGAGTGCAATGAACACTTGGGACGCTTGGAAACCAGGAGGTCAGGATGCGAGGAGCGAGCTGGAAAATTTGGATCGCCGCGATGGTGCTCGGGGTGCTGCACGTCGCGCTGGCTGGGTGAGCGGGCGTGATCGCCGTGGCCTGTGGATCCTGTGAGAATGACGCCCAGTGCCCGCTGTCGGGGCGATCGGGGGAATTTTTGCTCAATTTCGATCTGGGTCTTGACCGGGCCCTCGCTTGCAACTAAATACCGCTTCCCGCGGCACTCGCCGCGTCCACTGCGGGGTGGAGCAGCCAGGTAGCTCGCCGGGCTCATAACCCGGAGGCCACAGGTTCAAATCCTGTCCCCGCTACTCACTGAAGGGCTCGCAGATAACCTCTGCGGGCCCTTTTCCTAATTCATGCTCCGGGCGGTGGCGCGGGTTCCGTAGAAGGTCTCGAGCGCCGCGATGCCCCGGGTGCATGTAAACGCAGCGTCGTGGTGAGCGACGGTCGTCACCGAACAGACGAGTCTCCGTAGCGTCACTACGTCGGTGACCCGGGATAGCGGGCGTCGATTAGCACTTCGGCGTGCGGAACGACTCGACCAGCTTTCACATCCGCGAGCCCGCGCTCGATCATCGCCACGACATCAGCGTCATACGCGCTGTCACTCACGGGCTTCCTCGAACTCCACCGGGATGCTCTCGCCACGCCGGATCGCCGCGAGCCGCCGCTGCGCTTCCGCGAGCCAGGCTGCTTCGATCTCCTCCGGCGGAGAGCCGTCACCGATGCTGTCGGCGAGAATCGCAGCGAGCGTCACTCGCTCACGATCGGATGCATTTCAAATCCTGGTGATGAAGGTGTGCCGCCGGCGGTGCACCTGGCCATCGGTCCCGGGCTTGTCGAGTCCGGCGCGACGCTCGTGCTCGCGCACCCGCGCGGCGTGAAAGCTGCTCGCGTGCTCGAGGTCGTCGTCACCGTCGCCTTCATGAACGTCGCTCGGCGAGTAGGCATGGCGATCTCGACGGCGCCAACGCAATCACGTCAGCTATCCGCCTTCGTCACCGATCGAATCTCGGCCAGAATCTCGCGCAGTGTTCCTTGAATCTGGCTCTGCTGCGCCGCCTGACGCTCGAGTAGAGCGGGCAGCTTGATGACCACGACGATGGCCGTGATGACCAGCGCGATGAAGACGAGGTTTAGCAGTAGGCCGATCAGAGCAACGGTGCTTTCAGCGAGCATGCCCAACCATACTGGAGATCTCGCCGCGGAAGTCGGCACGCCCCCGACCGTCCCGGCGCGCGCAGACTGGACGCGTCGGGCCAGACGCGCTTCACTTCTTCGAACCGTAGCGAGCTTCGAGCCGCGCCATGACTTCAGCGTGCGGGACCACGCGCCCGGCTTCGACGTCTGCGAGCCCGCGCTCAATCTTGGCGATCACCCGGTCGCGCTCGGCGTCGTCGCTCGTGGGTCGGGCCTCAGAGATGCGGTGGGATCGTAGCGTCGCCATGACAGAGCCGTGCTCCACAGACCGGTGTGTACGAGGAGAGAGCGGGCGCAGCCGCGCCATCATCTCCTCGGAGTCGACCAGCCCAAGCTCGCCCTGGTCGATCGCTTCCGCGCGGCGCTTCGCCTCGGCGACCCAAGCCGCCTCGATCTCTTTGGACGAGGAGCCGTCGCCGATGCTGTCGACCAGAATCTTGCTGCCATTTGCCGTGACTCCCACGAAGCTGGCTCCTACTCCGACGTGTCCTCAGCTGGCACGACCCTCAGATTCCGCGGGCTGAACAGTCGGTACTGGCGACCCTCCTTGCCGAGCTCTCCCACGACACTCACTTTGAGATCATGAGTGTGCGCGAGGCCGGCCGTCTTGTATTGGCCCGGCGGGAGTCCGACCAGCACTTTCAGAATCTGCCGGTCGATGGTGGCTGCGATCGTGATGTCGCCTTCGTTCGCTTCGACTCCACGCGCTAGCTTGATGATGTAGCCCTCCAATTCGAAGTCTTCGCGGGCCTGCGTTTCGGCCAAGAAGTCCGCCGCCTGCCCGAGCACGTCGAGATCCGAGTTCTGGAAGAGCACGGGCTCCGCCGCGGGACGGGGAGCTGACAGTCCCCAAGCAACGGAGACTTCGACCCCTCCGTCAGACGCGTCGCCGTTGGTGACCGACAGTGCGCGACACAGTTCGACGCTCACGCCCTGCTCGACCGCATCGCGAAAGGGGTCCAAGGTCTCGGAGATGATCGAGTTCACCAGAGCGCGGCGCGCCGCGCTGAGGGCAGTCAGCAGCGACGACGTGACCCGCCGACCAAATGGTTCGGGTTGTGTCGGCGCTCCGAACAGGAAGCTCCCCTGGGTGCCGCCGACCTGCGGGGGCAACGGGACCAGCACACGGACGACGAAGCTCCCAGGTTCCGTCTGCCCAAACATGGCTTCACGCAGAAACTTCGTTACTTTGTTTGAGCGTCGCCCCGAGTAGCTGGGCTTCGGAACCGAAGATGCGGCGAGCGACGCGGCCACCATCAGATTCTGCGCCACGGTGAAAAGCGCCGTTCCGTCGGCGAGCGGCAACGCGGCATCTTCGCGGCCCGTCCGCCGCACGCGAACGACATCAGTGCGATATTCTCGCAGATCGGCGAGCACCTGGTGAGCAGGTCGCCGTTCAACCTCGCCTATGATGTTCACCAGCCGGGCGACTTGCCATCCAAAATCTGGTGCTTCGGCCAACAACGGCACCTGAGCCTCAGCGCCGCCCCGAGCCATGAGGATAGCGACGGGAAAATTGCCGTGGCGAAACTCGTGTTCCTGAGTCCATCCGTGCGCGCGCAAGTAGCCGACAAGCGCGCTGGGCTCGACTGGGCGACCATGTCGGATATCGGATGCCGAGATCTTCAAGTCAGCTCTCCGTGCGCAACCCTGTACATCAGCTGCGTCAACGACTCGGGAGAGAAGAACTCGGTCATGGTGACGGTGACGTTGTCGGCGTTGGAGGTGGGCGGCTCCCCCCGCAGGTTCTTCCAATACGCGACCCGTCGGAGAATCAGACTCTTTTCGCTCCATTTCAGCCGACTCGACCACTGCCTAGGGACGTAGAGCACGACAAGGACTGCGGGAGTGATCCGGCCAGGATCTCGAAGGTCATTGTAGTTCTTGATCGAGATTGGGAACTTGAGCGCGCCATCCTTTGGAGCGGCGACGCAAGAGCACTTCACCTGAAGCGCCACGCTGGGCGACCTTCCCGCTGCGACCTGCCCGTTCCATTTCACGTTGCCCGTCGCCATGACAAGCAAGTCTACGCTGTCGTAGTCATCGTCAAGCGACTGAACTGAAAAGCCGGCGGCAGCAGCGACGGCCCGAACGTACGCCAGAGAGAAGTTCTCTTGGAGTTGTGTCTCGGGCAGGTTGGCCACCGCCAGACTCTACCAAACCCAGATCTCACCACGCGTTTGCCTGGCGCTCGCGCGATCGCAGTCTTGATCTCCGACAGATGCCGAGTGCCGCCGCTGCCGCCACGCCGCCAGACACCGCCGTCTGGCGCCGGCCCGGCACGTACGCTGGATGACATCACGCAAATCCTCCTTCACGCCCGTATTCGGGCACGCGGATCCTAGCGATCGAATCGCAGCGCGAGCTCGGCTCGCTCCGACTCAGGCAACCGCATGGCCGCCTCGAGCACACGGTTGGCCTCATCCACCACGTCCCCAGGATACCCCCTGCCCCGCACCCCGGCTCACGCAACGTCGTCGTCGTCGTCGCTGACCGCGTCGCCGGCGACCCCGCCGCGGCCGCGTCGGGTGCTCTGCACCTGTCGCCGCCGCGCGACCACCAGCTCGTCGCCGCCACCAACATCTTTGCGATACCCAAACATCCGCAGCACCTGCTTGACCACGGGCCGATTGGCGACGCGCCCGACCCGGAGTTCGTCCCCACCCGCGACCAGGTCAGCCTCGACGTCGACCCCCGGCAAGTACGACAGCAACCCGTCGACCTTGAGCTTGCGCAGCGCCGCCGACAGCTGCAGCTGCGCGGGGCCGAGATCGCGGGCGACAAAGAACCCATCCTCGCCGAGCCCCTGGTAGAGCGGCATCAAGATCCGCCCAGCCGAGGGCGAGTCGACCTCGCCGCTGCGATCGATCGCCAATCGCTGCCCCCGTCCGATCCCCTGAAAATTATAGAAGCCCGGATCCATGCGGAACTCGTCCGCGGGGGTGATCGGGTGGCGATAGACGATCTCGACCGCGCGCGGCAGACCGGCCGCCGCCTGGGCCAGCCTGGCTTCGAAGCGGCCGATCTCGGGCACGTCCGCGCGCGCGACCAGACCCGCGGACACCAGCGAGATCCAGATCGCGGCGACGTTGTTCTCGACCGTGCGCGGATCCTCGTGCTGCCCGGCCTCGAACCCGACGGCGATGTGGCCCCGGTCGGCGAGGTAGCCGAGCAGCGTGCCCTCGACGGCCTCCTCGAGCCCGAAGATGATCGGGACCCGCAGCTCGTAGGCGATCGGCCGGTTGCGCAGGGTGTCGGCGACGACCGAGAACGGCGGGCCCTCGGCCGAGAAGCTGTGCAGATCCATGACCACCAGCGGGTGATCGAAGGTCTCGTCGAGCCGGTCGAAGATGTTCAGCAGCTCGCGCTGCTCGATGTCCTCCGTCGACTCGTCAGCGTGGGCCGTGTCCCGCAGCCGCGCGAGGTGCTCGGGGAACCACCGCCGGTTGAGGTCCCGGGTCATGTAGCGGACGTTCTGCGAGAGCGCGCGCAGGTTCCCGGCCAGCCCCAACACCCGCCCGCGCACGAGCACTCGACGCTGGCGCAGCTCGTTGAGCACCCGCTCGACGGCGATGACCCCGGCCGGCTCGTTGCCGTGGATCCCACCCACGACGACCATGGTGGGCCCCGGCCGCTGTCCCTCGTGTGAGCCGATCCAGCGGCGGGTCAGCGTCGCGCCCTCGGGCGGCCACTTGGACCCGGACGGGGCGGCAGCACCACCACCACCGCTGCGTCGATCAGCCTCGGACCTGTCCCGCCCCCCGCTATTGAGCACTCACGTCCCTCGCAGATAATTCTCGAGCAGCCGACTGGAGACCGCGATCAGATCGTGTTCGGTCACGATCCCGACGAGCTTGTCACCATCGACCACAGGCAGCGATCCGACCTTCTGATCGCGCATGATCTCCAACACCTCGAGGGTCGTGGTGTTGGGCGCGACAGTGATCGGGTCAGTCTTCATGATCTCTCGCACGGCCACCTTCTCGGATCCGACCCGATCGAGGTGCCCGCGGGCGACCAGACGTAACACGGCACGGTGCGAGATCAAGCCGACCAGCTTGCCGTCGTCTTCGACGGGGATGTGGCGAATGCGCTCCCAGTCCATCAGGCTCGCGGCGAGGTCCACGAGATCCTCGGGATGCAACGTAAACAGGTCCGTGGTCATGAACTGACCCGCGGTCAGGTAGTTCTCGCGCACATCGCTGACCTTCTCGAACGCGGCGGGCTCCCAGGTGTGCACGGGATCGCCGACCTGCTGGTGCTCGAGCATCGCGTTGGTGAGCGCGCGGGACCGGGCATCGCGCGGGCCGTTGGTCGGCATCGTGGCCAGCGAGTTGATCGCCCATTGCGCACCCGTGATGCCCTTTTTGACCCGCTCTTCGACCACGCCGAGGTAGCGATCGATGTCGGCGACGTCGATCGAGTGGGCGCTGAGCCCCTCGCGGGCGAGCGGCAGCAACACGTCGAGCAGCAGCCGCGGGGCCTCGTACACGCGGCCGTCGATCCAGGTCAGGCGCGAGTCGAGCCCGTAGCGCGCGGCCGAGAAGAAGTTGTGCTTCGCGTCATCAAAGTCCATCTCCTTGCTGATATCGGGGATGTCGGCGGACAGCCCGGACATCAAGCCGAAGTAGAACGCCGCGCTGCCGACCTCGTCGATCACGCTGGGGCCCGCGGGCAGGGCTCGGTTCTCGATCCGCAGGTGCGGCTTGCCGCTGGGAGAGATCCCGTAGCAGGCCCGGTTCCACCGGTAGACGGTGCCGTTGTGGAGGCGCAGGGCCTTGAGCTCGGGCGCCTTGCCGTCGCGGACCCGCTCCATCGGATCTTCGTCGAGCGCGGTCGACAGCACCACGCGAAACCGAGCGATGTCTTCGCGAAAGATCTCCAGCGCCGAGCTCTCGACCCAGCGATCACCGAAGCCGACGCGCGGTCGGGCGCTGCGAGCTTTGTGGGCGTCGTTGCGGGTGTCGACGGAGTGATGGAAGAGCGCGACGCGGGTCTCGTTCCACAGCCGCTTGCCCATGAGCACGGGCGAGTTGACGGCCGACGCGAGGACCGGCGCGGTCACGACCTGCGCGAGGTTGTAGAGCGGGGCGAACTCGTTGGCGTCGACCTGAAAGTGGATCTGAAAGCTGGTGTTGGCGGCCTCGAGCATGACGTTGTCATGGGTCAGCTCGAGCTCGTCCTTGCCCTTGATCAGCACGTGAAAGTCTTGGCCCCCACGCATGCGCTGCATCGCTCGGTTCAACGCGAAGTAGCGCGGCAGCGGGGTCATGTTCGACATCGCCAGATCGGGCTTGCGCAGGGTCGGCAGGATGCCTGCGAGCACGATCCTGGCCCCGTGCACGGCCGCGGCTTTGCGGGCGACGCCGATCACCTCTTCAATCTCGCGCTCGAGCACGCGCAGGCAGCCACCGTGAAAGTCTTGGGGCGAGAGGTTGGCCTCGAGGTTGAACTTCGCCAGCTCCGTGGTCAGCCGTGGATCGTTGGCGGTCTCGAGCACCTCGGTCGCAACCGGCGCGACCGAGAGGGCGTCGTCGACGAGGAACATCTCTTGCTCGGCCCCGATCCGGCGCAGGCCGGTCTCGATCATGCCGCGCTCGATCACCTGCTCGAGCGCGTGGAGGTCGGCGAGAATGGCGCGCATGAACGCCCGCAGCTCGGCATCATCGTTGGCGTCGGTGACCTCTTGTTCGCCCATCTGACCTCACGGTACGCAAGCCGCGGGCCCGCGTGCAAGTCGCCGTGAGCTGAATCCTGGTACGATTGTGTGGCGGGGTGTCGGCATGCCAGGTCGATCCCGCGCGACCGCTACCATCAGCCGATGAGGACGATCATCCAGCGGGTCAGCCGGGCGGCCGTGACCGTGGACGGTGAGCTGGTGGGTAGCATCGGCGCAGGGGTGGTGGCGCTGGTCGGTGTCGAGCGAGGCGACGGGCTCGCCGACGCCCAGGCGACCGCCCGCAAGCTCGCCAGCCTGCGAATGTTTCCCGGTGCCAAGCCGATGGATCGCTGCCTGACCGACGTCGGTGGCGCGGCGCTGGTCATCAGCCAGTTCACGCTGGCCGGCAGCCTCCGCAAGGGCCGACGCCCGAGCTTCGACCGCGCCGAGGATCCCCAGCTGGCCGAGCCGCTGTATCTGGAAGTCGCGCAGCAGCTGCGCGAGGCCGGGATTCCGACCCAGACCGGACAATTCGGGGCGCACATGCAGGTCGAGCTGGTCAACGATGGGCCCGTCACGCTGCTGATCTTCACGGACGCTGGCGTGATCGTCTGACAGCCCTTGCTTTTGCCAGCGCAGATCTCGAAAGTCAGCCGGTGCCCCGGAAAGGCCTACAGCGCTACCAGATCATGGAGCGGCTTGGTTCGGGGAGCCAAGGGCACACCTACCGGGCGATCGACCGCGAGACCAGCGAAGAGGTGGCGATCAAGGTCCTCTCGCTCGGCACCGCGACCGAGTGGAAGGCGTTCGAGCTGTTCGAGCGCGAGGCCGAGGTGCTCGGCGGCCTGCGCCACCCTGGGATCCCGCGCTACCGGGACCACTTCGCCAGTGAGGACAGCGGCGACTACTTCCTGGTCATGGACCTCGTGACCGGACACAGCCTGGCGACCGAGCTCGGCAGCACCGGGCGGTTCGACGAGGTCCGCCTGCGCCGGATCATGATCGGCGTGCTCGAGATCCTGGAGTACCTGCACGGGCGGGTGCCGCAGGTGATCCACCGTGACATCAAGCCGGCCAACATCGTCGTGGGTGAGGGTGACAGGGTCCACTTGGTCGACTTCGGCGGGGTCAGGGTCGTGACCCGGCTCGAGGGCGGCTCGACGATGATCGGGACCTTTGGGTACATGGCTCCGGAGCAGCTCCACGGTGACGCCGGGCCGGGCGTGGATCTATACGCGCTGGGGGCCACGATCGTCGCGCTGGCGACCGGTCGCCCGGCCGACGAGCTGCCCCGCGAGGGCCTGTCGATCGATCTCGATCAGCTGGTCCTGCCCGAGCGCCTGCGCCCGGTGTTGCGGGGCCTGCTCGAGCCCGACCCGCGTGATCGCGTGCGCTCGGTCGCCCAGGCACGCGCGCTGCTCGACGGCCGGGACGCTCGCGCTGACGGCCAGCGCCCGCCCACGTCCACGCCCACCGGTTCTAACTCGACGCAGGCGCCGACCGCCGCCCTGGCCGTGCCGGGCCTGGTCCAAGAGCTGGCGCAGACGCCCCGGCCAATGTCGATCTTCGTGTGGCTGTTCGCGCTCGCGGGCGCGGGCGCGCTGGTCGTGATCGAGTACGCGCTGCTGCCGATCGTGTACCTGTTCTTGCGGGCCGTCGCCGACAACAAGCAGAACAAGGGCCAGAAGATCGACGACGACAAAGCCGGCATCACCTCGGTGCGCGACCTTCGACGCTCGACCCAGCGCCAGCGCGAGCTGGTCGCTCACGTGATCCGGGGGACCTCGCCGCTGCGCGACGATCCGCCTGCCCTGCCCCCTGGCCCCGACGATCGCTGACGGATCGCTGACGCGACGGGGACGGCCGAGTCAGAGCGTCGGCGTCCGCTTGGGCAGCGGCTTGGGCGGCGTCTCCAAGTGCTCGCTGCGCTCGACCAGCATCTGCACGCTCGCGAGGTGTCGCTCGACCAGCGCCTCGAGGTAGGTCGCCTGCGAGGCGAACACGCTGGCGGCCTCTCCAGTCAGGACCCGCAGATCGTGATCGAGGCAGGCCTCGAACTCCCACAGATCCCAGCGCTCGTCGTTGGAGACGTACAGCCAGCCGCCGAGCTGCGCGGCGGCGTCGCGCAGGCACTTGCTGCTCCACACCAGCACCGACAGCCGGACGCCCGACACCTGCGACTCGTCACCGCGCTGACGATCCAGCGCCCAGCGCAGCATCAACAGCAACATCTGCGCCCGGCGCAGGCTGTTGAGCGCGGTCTTCCAGCGCTCGATCTCCGGCGCGTCGGGCAGCTGGGCATCGGCGGTCTGCCAGCGCACGCGGACCAGGTCGTTGCCGCCCGCGAGCCCACACGCGCCGCACTCCCAGGCCCGCTCGCCGGGGGCGAGGTGATCGAGCAGATCGGATCCACACGCGCGGCAGCGGTGGCGCTGGAGGACGGGACGCACGGGGCTTGCGACACTCTATCGAAGTCGGGGCGGCCCCGCTCGGCCCATGCGCCGTCTGTCAGGCTCAAAAGCCAATGCGTCGCATCACGAACCGGGGCAGGCAACGGATGACCAGCATGATCCAGCGCCAGATCCACGGCGCATAGACGACCGGCGAGCCGCGGTCGATCGCCCGCAGGACCCTGGCTGCGACCGCATCGGGCTCGCCAGCGAAGGGCGGCGGCTGGAGGTTCGCGGTCATGCCCGTCTTCACGAAGCCCGGCTTGACGCAGATCGTCTGCAGCCCCTGGGCCCGGAATTTGTGGTCGAGCCCCTCGAGGTAGGCCGAGAGCCCGGCCTTGGCGGCCCCGTAGATGACGACAGGCTTGCGCCCGCGGTCTCCGGCGACCGAGCTGAACACGCACAGCTTGCCGCCGCCGCCACCGAGCAGGACGGCCCGGGCGCGCTCGCAAAAGCCCACGGTGTTGGCGAAGTCGATGGTTGCGAGCCGCAGCGCCAGCTCGGGGTCGGCCTCGAGCTGGTCCTGGGTGGCGAACAGCCCGGCGGTCACGACGACGCAGTCGAGCTTGCCGAACCCCTCGGTGGCCGCGCTCAGGGCTGGCGCGAAGCTGCTGGGATCCGCGAGGTCACAGATCGCCGTGAGCACGGGCGCGTCGGTGCCGGACCGCGCCTGCAGATCGGCCGCCGAGCGCTCGAGCTGCTCGGCGTCGCGCCCGAGCAGCACCAGCCGATCGCCCCGCGCCGCCATCAAGCGCGCGAGTGAGCGGCCCATCCCTTTTGTCGCACCGAGGATCGCTACGTGCATTGGGCTGCTAGATATCACGGTCTTGGCCGCCCGCCGGATCGCCGAGCACCCGCACCGACTGGGCGCTGCGCATGCGCAGGTCCGGGTCCCAGCGCCGCCGCACCTCCATGAAGCGATCCAGGCGCTCGCCCTCCATGGCCCGAAAGTGGTCGGGCCGGGTGAACGAGTCCTTGGCCAGGTAGATCCGCCCACCCTCGGCCAGCGTGGCCTCGTTGAGCCGATCGACGAGCGCCTGCGTGTCCGTGCGAACCGGGATGTCCAGCGCGATCGAGATCCCGCGGGTGGGAAACGACAGCATCGCGTCGCTCTGCGGGCCGCAGTCCTTGATCACGCACAGGAACGAGGTGCCGCCCGGGGTCGAGGTCAGGACCTCGAGGAACCGGCGCGCGGCCTCGGGCCCAGCTTCATCGGGCAGCACGCACTGATACTGCGTAAACCCCTTGCGGCCGTACGCGCGGTTCCAGTGGCGGACCTTGTCGAGCGGGTAGAAGAACGACTCCCAGTGCACGGGCTTTTGCCGGTGGGTGGGCTTCCAGTACACGCCTGCGTTGAACGCCCGCACGGTCACCGGGTTGAGCGTCCAGCTGGGCAGCATGATCGGCACGGTCAGGCGCGAGAACGGGGTGGCGAGCTTGCTCGGCGCTTCGTCTGGGGTCGCCCATCGGCCGCGAAACAGCACCCCGCGCCCGAGCCGACGACCCTTGGACACGCAGTCGATCCAGCCCATGGTCATCGGCCACTCGCTGGCCGATTGCTTGAGCAGGCCGATGTACTCGCCGATGTCGCCGACGCGCAGGGTCTCGCCCCAGATCCACGAACTCGGGATCCGGTCCATGCGAAACTCGACCTCGAGCACGTGCCCGGTCAGGCCCATGCCCCCGATCGTGGCCAGGAACAGATCGGGGTGCTCGGTCTTCGAGCACCACAGGACCCGACCGTCGGGGACCCGCATCAGCAAGCGCGTGACATGCTGGCCGAAGCAGCCCGCGACGTGGTGGTTCTTGCCGTGCACGTCGGCCGCGACGGCCCCGCCCAGGGTCACGAACTGCGTGCCCGGGGTGACCGGCGGAAACCACCCGCGGGGGATGAACAGCCGGTTGATCTCGTGGAGGCTGAGCCCGGCCTCCGCTCGCATCAGGCCCGTGTCCGGGTCGAAGCCGAGGATCCTGTCGGCGAGCACGGTGCCCGCGACCTCGAGCACCCCCGGCGGCGGCTGGGCCGAGTCTCCGTAGGCTCGACCCAGGCCGCGCGAGAGCACCCGGCCGGCCGTGAGCGCGCGCAGATCCTCGGACAAGACCTCGACCCCGGGCCGCGCGAGGTTGCCCCACCCGACCAGCGTCGGCTCGGCACCCGCCGCGAGCACGGGGCCCTCGACCAGCTGGCCTTGCACGACCGCGAGGTTGGGCCGCTCGGTGTGGAGCACGCTGTCCGCCGTCCCCATTCGCAGCCGAGCTTACGAGCGCGCTCGATCCGTCACAAGCGCTGGGGCACGTTTGCACAAAAACGACTGGGCAGCTGGCCGCTGGAACCACGGTGACCGCTCACCGCGGCAATTCGCGCTGCATGGCCTCGGGCGCCCCAGGCGGCAGGCTCTCGATATAGAGACTCTGGCTCGGGAACGCGAAGCTGAGGCCGATCTCCTGGAATCGCCGCATGAACTCCAGCAGCAGCTCCTGGCGGACCTGCATGTACTCGTCCCAGCGGGTCGTGGTCGTGAACGCGTAGACGAAGATGTCGAGGCTGCTGGCGCCAAAGTTGGTGAAGTTCACCAGCATGAAGTCCTGCGAGACCCGCTTGTCGCCCTCGAGCACCGCGCGGATTTGATTGACGCCGGCCTGCAGCTGCTCGGGCGTGGCGCTGTAGGTCACGCCGAGCGTCAGCTTGATCCGACGCTTGCGCATGCGCGACCAGTTGTTGATCGCGGTGGTCGTGAGCGCCGAGTTGGGCACGGTGATCAAGCTGTTGGCGAAGGTTCGGATCCGTGTGACCCGCAGGCCGACGGCCTCCACGGTGCCCTCCTGCTCCCCGATCTCGACCCAGTCGCCGATCTGAAACGGCCGATCGACGAAGATCACGATCGAGCCGAACAAGTTGGCGATCGTGTCCTTCGAGGCCAGGGCGATCGCCGCGCCGCCGATCCCGAGCCCGGCCAGGACCGAGCCGACCTGCCCGCCGAGGTTCTGGATGATCGCCAACACCCCGACGATCAGGATCGTCAGCTTGGCGATGGTCTTGACCACCGGGACCAGCTGATCGTCGAAGGTGCTGTCGGTGGTCTTGGCCCGGTCGCCCCAGATCGCCGTGAGCCGATTGGTGACCCGCAACCCAAACCACATCAGGAGCGGCAGCTCCGAGGCCAGGAACAGCCCGTAGTTGAAGCGCGCGTCGGCGTCGTCAGCCTCGGCCCGGAGCACGCTCTCGGCGTTGTCGGCTGTGATGATCACGTAGCCGATCCACAGCGAGGCGACGATGATCGACCACCGCAGCGGACCGTCGAGCGCGGACAGCACCGCGCCGCGAATCGAGGTCGAATCGGCCCGCTTGGCGACTCGGGACAAGATCAGGTTGATCAACGCGGAAAGCAACAGCCCGACGACGACCGCGAGCAGTACATGTCCGATCTGCTCCACGCTGATGTCGCTGCCAAACAGCTCAGTATCTAGAAACTCCTGCATGGGACGCCTGCTTGGTCCCCTAACAAAATCAATGGATGACGTCGAGCCGGCGCCCCGGCGCCGCGCGCAGCCGGTTCGGCGCAGACTCGAAAAAGAACCGCTGATCGCCGAACGCCGGGCGTAGCTCGTCGAACCACGCCGCGCGGCGATCGTACTTTGCGTAGAACGGCTGGCGAACCCACGCGGGGTCGCGCGCTTGCAGGAACGACAGCGCGAACACGCGCTCGCCGGCGACATCGGCGACCCCGTCGATTGCGATCTTGCCCGCAAATGTCGACATCGACGGGCCGCGAACCGTTCGCGCGAGGCCCCCGACCTGCTGGTAGGCCTCACGAAAGACCTGCCACGCGCGCGCCAGCGGGACCTGAAAGTAGTCCTGGGGGCCGGTGTCGCGCTCGACGAACATGTAGTACGGGACGCAGCCCAGCCGGACGCCAGCGGTCCACAGCTGGGCCCACGTCTGCGGATCGTCGTTGATGTGGCGCAGCAGCGGGGCCTGCATGCGGATCTGCGCACCAGTGCTGCGGATCCGCGCGATCGCCCGCTGGGCGATCGCCGTGCCCAGCTCGCGAGGATGCGCATAGTGGCCCATGATCGAGAGGTGACGCCCGCTCGCGGTCACCCGCTCGAACACCCGCAAAAGCGCGTCGGCGTCTGGATCCGTCACGAATCGCTGTGGCCAATAGGCGACCGACTTGGTCCCGATCCGCACGTCGACGTGCTCGAACTCCGGGGCCAGCAATGGCTCGAGATAGCGCTCGAGCGTGCTCGCGCCCATGACCAGCGGATCGCCGCCGGTGACCAACACTTCACCTACCTCCGGGTGGGCCCGCAGATAGGCGGTGAGGTCGGCGGTCTCGCGGGCCTCGAACTTCATGTCGGTCAGGCCCACGAATTGCGCCCAGCGAAAACAAAAGGTGCAGTAGGCGTGGCAGGTCTGGCCCTGGCCGGGGAAGAACAGCAAGGTGTTGCGATACTTGTGCTGCATGCCCGGGAGCCGCCGGCCATTCAGGCTCGGGACGTTGTGGGTCAGCTGACCGCCGGGGTGCGGGTTCAGGCGCAGGCGGACCTCGTCGGCCGCGGCCTTGATCTGCGCGCTCGGGGCCCCGCCATCGACGAGGGCGGCCATTTGCGCGTAATCCGCGGAACTCAGCATCTCGCGCTGGACGAAGGTCATCTGGAACATTGGATCGTCGGGCACCCGCGCCCAGTCGATCAGCTCGCGGACCACGTAGTGATTGGTCTTGAACGGCAGCACCGTCGAGACCACCCGGATCGCGCGCTCGAGCTCCGCGGGCAGGCCCGCCCACTCGGGCAGCCGCCCGACGTTGGCCCGCGTGATCGCGCGGAATCGGGACGGCTCGAACGTCGACACGCTAGACACGCGCGAATGCAATGCCAGAAAGCTCGAGCGTCCACAACCCGACGGTGCGTGACCAGCGGCGCCCGCTTCGACGTTGCAGGCCCGCGAGCGGCGTTCTACACACGACCATGGCACCGAAGATCCTGGTCGTGTGCGGCTCGAGTCGCGAAGACGGATACCTCGAGCAGGTCGTCGGTCTGGCCGCCGTCGCGGCCCGAATGGCCGGCGCCGAGGTGCGCGAGCTGTCGCTGCGGGCCGTGCAGCTGCCCGTGATGATCTGGGGCGACCCCGACCAGACCGCCAACCCAGACGTGTCCCTGGTCCGCGAGCTGGCCGGGTGGGCCGACGGCTTCGTGATCGGCACGCCCGAGTACCACGGCAACATGAGCGGCGCGCTCAAGAACTGGTTCGACTTTCTGCACGCGGAGCTCGCCGGCAAGTTCGCCGGCGTCGTGGCCACGACCGGCGGGGGCACCGGCGACATGTCGATCACGGCTGTCAAGACCTGTTTTCAGTGGTGCCACGGGTTTGTGCTGCCGTTCCACGCGGCCGCGAGCCCGACCGCGTTCGAGGGCGAGATGCTGACCGACGCGCGGGTCATCGATCGCGTCGAGCGGGTCGGGCACGACGTGGTTCGCTACGCGCCGGTGATCGCCGCCGCGTTCGAGCGGGCCCAGGGGCTCGACGGACCGGCCGCGGGCGTGGCGGGGCTCCACGCGGACCCCGGTTGATGCGAGACTCCTGGCCCATGCCCGACGTCGGACTTCGTCTGCTGCTGTGCACGGCCCCGAGCGAGGCGGCCCCCGGCCTCGCCCGCGCGCTGCTCGAAGCCAAGCTGATCGGCTGCGCCAACTTGCTCCCTGCGGTCCGCTCGCTGTACTGGTGGGAGGGCGAGATCCAGGACGACACCGAGCTCTTGATGTTGATGGAGTGTACGGACACGCGCGCCGATCAAGCTGTCGCGGCGTTGGCTGCGGCCCACCCCTACGACGTCCCCAAGATCCTCGTCATCGAGCCCACCGCGGTCACCGAGCCCTACCTCGAGTGGCTGCGCAGTGTCGCTCCGCCACGCTAATTCCACACCATGCACGATCTCTTCGTCGTCAGCGACCTGCACCTTGGCCGCGGCAAAAACCCTCACACCGGGCGCTATCACGAGCTCGAAGCGTTTTTCTATGACGACGACTTCCGCAGCTTTTGCCAGTGGCTGATCGACGACGCCCACAAGCGCAACGCCCAGATCCGGCTGATCATCAACGGCGACGCGTTTGATCTGCTGCGCATTGATCGGCCCCCACAGACCCCCGAGGCGACCTTCGTGGAGCGGCGCTTCGGCCCGTTCATGACCCCCGATCGGGCCGCGCGGGACATCACGGATGTACTCGACGGTCACCCGGGCTTCGTCGATGGGCTCGCGCGGGTGCTCGCGGCCGGTCACGACGTCGTGATCTTGCCGGGCAACCACGACATCGAGATTCAGTGGCCGGCCGTGCGCCGCCAGATCGAGCGGGCCGTGCTCGGGCGGGTCCGGGACCAGCTCACCCACGGCCGCGAGGTCGACGACGCCGCCACCCGCCTCCGGTTTCCCCCGTGGTTTTGGTACGAGCCGGGGCGCGTGTGGCTCGAGCATGGCTGCCAGTACGACCCCGAGAACGCGTTCGCGTACTGGCTGCGGGGCCCCCTCGACGAGGCGCCGCACGCCGTCCACGAGGCCGAGTACGACATGCCGCTCGGCAACTTTTTTCAGCGCTACCTGTTCAATGGGTTCGGGGCGATCACCTTCATCGTGCCCAGCACCCGCGCCAACATGCGCTACGCCAAGTGGCTGCTGGCCAACACCCCGCACCTGATCACCCGCGCGGTGCTCAGCCACGCCCGGTTCTGGCCGCAGGTGATTCGTCGGATCGCGCAGAGTCAAAAGCACGCGCGCCGGGTCTACCGCGAGACCCACGAGCGCGCGCTGGCCCAGCTCGCCGCGCTGCCCGAGGCCGGCGCGCTCGGGGACAAGCTGATCGAGATCGACGCGCTCAAAGAGCGCAGCGCCAGCGTGGTCGAGGCCGTCAGCACCCTGACCCGCCAGACCCTGCGGGTGCTGTTGGTCATCGTCGCGCTCGCCGGGCTGGCGTTCGGGCTGTGGTTCGCGGGGTTTCACGCGATCGCGGAGCTCAAGGGCGGGTTCATGCTCAAGGCCATGCTGTTCTTGCTGCTCGACTTCGCGTTCTTGGTCGCGACGATCTTTGGGATCGGCTGGGGGTTGTTTCGCAGCCCCCGCCCCAGCTCGTCGCCGCTGCGGCGCGCGGCCCAGAAGATCGTGGATCTGCTCGATGTCCCGATCGTCAGCTTTGGCCACACCCATGACGAGGTCCTGTGGGCGCTGCAGCGGCCCAGCGGCGGGCGAGCCTGGTACTACAACACCGGGACCTGGCTGGCCGTGTTCACCCACGACGTCTTGATGCCGCGTGAGCGGGTCCAGTTCACGTTCTTGCGGATCCGCGGGCACGAGCCCGAGCTGCTGTACTGGAGCCCCGGCCGCGGCAGCGCGGCCCCGGTGATCTTGCTCGACGAGCGCAACCCCAAGGCCGAGCCCCGCCGCCAGGGCGCGCCCGATCCGATCTAGACATGACCCCCACAGACACCGTGGAAGCTCGCCGACTGCAGCCGCTGGCGCGTCTGGTCGCTTCGCTCCTCGGGGCCGTTTGTTCGCAGGGGTATGTGTGGCCCCCTTCAAGGGGGCTCTGAACACATTTTCCTGTGTCCATGGACGCATGACGTGGTGACGGATGATCGCAGCGACGAAGCCCTGATGACCGCGTATGTCGGCGGTGATGCTCGGGCGTTGCGCGAGCTGTTTCGGCGGCACGCGCCGCGGCTGATCCGCGTGATGGCGGGTCACCTTGGCTCGACCGCCGACGCCCAAGATGTGGTTCAAGCTGCGTTCTTGAACCTGCACCGCGCGCGCCGGGACTTTCGGGCGGGGTCGCGCCTGCAGCCGTGGCTGTACACGATCGCGTACAACCTGATGCGCGACCACCATCGCTATCGGGGGCGACGGCCCGAGCTGCTGACCGAGCCGACGGGGCCCGGTGGGCATGACACGCGCCCTAGCCAGGCGCCGGGGCCCGACGCGGATCTGTACGCCGCGCCGATCCGTCGGGCTCTGGCTCAGCTACCCGAGGCCCAGCGCGAGGTGATCGTGCTGCACTGGTTCGCGGGCTTCTCGTTCGCCGAGGTCGCCGACCTGGTCGGAGCCCGGCGCACGGCGGTCAAGGTCCGCGCCCACCGGGGCTATAAGCGGCTGCGCGAGCTGCTTGGGCCCGAGTATCTGGAGCTGGGCGGCGCCGACAGCGAGGCCGTAACCGTCCAGGAGCCGAAGGCATAAGCGTGACGTCGATGGCCGAACCGACCCCAGAGCCTGCCGAGCTCGGCGCCATGTTCGAGGCGCTGGAGGCTCAGCTCGAAGCGCCGGTGGGCTTGGCAGAAGGTCTGCGTCAGCGCTCGACGTGGGCGCGAAGCGCCGCCCTGCTTGGAGTCGCGCTCGCGATGGTCACGGTGATCTCGCTCGGGCTGCGCCGGGTGGATCTCGCGCTCCATCCCCTGCCCCGTTTGCTCGGTACGCTCGCGGCGCTGGCTGCGGCGGTGCTCGCTGCCGGGCTCGTTGTCCTGCGTCCGGTGCATCGCCGCCGGCTCTCGGGTTGGTGGGTCGCCCTGGTCGCCGGGGCGGCTGTGCTCGCGCCCGCGATCGTGTCCAGCTTGCCGGCGGCCCATGCCGATCACCCGGCTTCGGTGATCGGGGTGGGTGCGGACCTGGTGCCGCGGGCGCTCGGCTGCTTCGCGTTCGGGTTGGGCTTCGCCCTGACGGCGGTCGCGGCCGCGTACCTGCTCGAGCGCTCGGCGCTGCGCCGCCGCGGGCCGGCGGTGCTGGCCCTGTTGGGCGCCGGGGCCCTGGGAAACTTGGTGCTGGTGTTGCACTGCCCGATCGTGGCGCCGATCCACCAATGGGCCGGGCACGCGACGGTCAGCTTGGTGCTCTTGGTCGCGGCTGTGGTCGCGGTTTCTTGGAGGAGTCTTGGTCGGGGGTGAGCACCTGCTTGGTTGTGCGCGGGGATCATCGCTCCGGCGGCGCACCGCGCACGGGCTGTAGTCGACCCCAAGTCGTTGGGGGGGATGTCGCCGATCCGAACACGCGAGCGGTGTTGCAGCGTGACGAGGTAGACAGGCAAGGCACTGCCATGGACGAAACCTCCAACTCCGCCGCGCCCTCCGTCCGCATCGTGCGGCTCGTCATCGATGAGCTATTTGGGCCTGGGTCGTCGCCGATCGACATCGACATCGAGTTCGAGCTCGACCAGCGCGTGACGGTGCTGCATGGGCGCAATGGGTCGGGGAAGACGATCACGGTTTGACGAGCCGCAACCCCCAATCGAGGCCGATCAGTGCTCGATTCGCGGGCTCGGGCACAGGTGCGAGAAAGACGCTTGCGTGTTACGCGCAAGTCATGCTACCCATGCCTGGTGGTGGACATCGTCTGTTTGCGTGCTGGGCGAGCGCTTTCGTTGGGTGTGGCGTGGCTGCTTGGCTGCGTCTCCGATGACACGACCCTCGGGCCCGACGCCCACGGGACCGCCGACGACACGGCGACGGGGACCGGCGACGACACGGGTGCCGGGGCCTGCGATCCCTACGAGCCCAACGACAACGTCGCCGACGCGACGCCGATCGACCCCGACACAACCCTCGACGCCGCGCTGTGCTCGGGCAGAGACGACGTCGATTGGTGGACCTTCACGCTGCCCGAGGCCGCCTACGTCGGCGTCGAGGTGCTGTTCGCCAAAGATCAGCAAGACGTCAGCCTCGAGCTGTGGCAGGGCGCGAACCTGCTCGATAGCTCGGCGGACGGCGCCGACATCCTGGCGATCCACGATCGGCTCGGGGCGGGTACGTACGAGATCCTGGTCGAGCGACAGGACGGAAGTCCCAAGTACACGCTAAAGACCTACGCGCTGCCGAGCCAGATGGTGATGGGCGACGGCACCGCGACTCGGGTGTTTTGTCCCCGCTTTGATCTCGACAACGACTATGAGGATGCCAGCGTGCAGGCCGACATGCGCGAGGACTTTGGGCTCGACGACTCGCCTGATCGGTGGCGGCCCGAAGCCATGTTGGTGCGGGTGCTCGACAACCAGGGCGACGTCCTCAAGGCCTGGGGGCCGCTGAACGCCGACGGGTGCACCTCGCAGCTCACAACGCCGTCGCCGAATGATACGCAGTTCGAGCTGGAGTACGTGTTGTGGTCGGTGTTCTGGCGACCAAACAGTCCACAGACGTTCGTGATCACGTACGACTGTGACGAGCTCAAGCCATGTGTGCTCCCGCGTCGCTCGTTCGCGTGGACGACACCGGCGGGGGCGGCGGTGGTGGATACGCAGTTCATCGCGTCGGGGGATGAAGGACAGGAATTGCGCGAGGCGCTGCTCGTGTATTGGGCGACGGCGTTCTCCGAGTCGCGCGTCTCGATGGAGCGCGACGCGCATATTTATGCGCGGAGTCTTGGATCGGCCGACCTTGGTGGGGGCGTGTATATGGCTTGTCCGACGGGGTATTGTCCGAATGGGGCGACCTGCGAAACTCGGCCGGTCCCTGGTTTTGACCACTGCCGGCCGAAGTCGCGCGGGACGGCGAATGTCGGCGGGCGCCCGACCCTGGACATCGCCGCGAACGATCCGGCGGGTGACGGCGCCCCCGAGACCAAGTTCACGATCGCTCACGAACTGGGTCACGTCCAAACGTTGTGGGCCGCTGGCTACGGCAGCATGCCGGTCGACGTCAACTACGGGTGGTGCTCGTCGATTATCGGCAGCGACTCCACGCACACCGCGGACTCACCAGAATGGCAGAGTGTCGCGCTCAGCGAAGGATTCGCCGATTTCTATGCCACCGCGGTCTTCAACCGACTCGAACCCGGGGCGTGGTTTGGAGCCGAGGACGTCGAAAATGACACCCAGCGCTACCAAGCGCAGTGTCAGGCGAGCCTCGACAGCCTGATCATGAAGGGCAAGTGTGCTCAACCCGGTGACGCGACGCTGTGTACGGATCCAGGCGGCAGCAACGAGATCGACTGGGCGGGCACGCTCTGGGACTTCGCCAAGGTCGTGGGGACGCCCCAACTTTCCGACGTGCTATCGTTGCTGGTGGAAGCCATGCACTCAGGAGCCTGGGACCCCGGCTCGACCACCATCGATGCCTACAACACGATATTGCAAGCCGCCTTCCAGCGCTTTCCCGCCAACGCAGGAGACTTCGATGCAGCCGCACAAGCCAATGGCACCAACCGCTAATTTTGGGTCCCTGCTCGCCATCACATTGGCGATGTCACTCGGATGCGCCCCACCGCTCCCCTCCGAAGAAAGCGCCGACGAGGACAACGTGCCCGACATGCCAGCCGACCTCCCACCGGAGCCCGAAGAGTTTGCAGGCATCCTCTACACCCAGGGCTTCCCCGCGCCGCCGAGCCGATTTGTGCTGTGCGATACGGGCGAGTTCGTCGAGTGGGTATTTCCCTGGTCGCTCGAAGAGGCTTGGTCGGGGTCGTGCGACGGCGTGTACCATCGCGTGCGTGGCCGGCTCGACCGTGATTTCGACCCACCGCGTCTGATCGTCGACCCGATCGTCGAGTCCCGCTGGTGCGAGCCCGATGACTGCGGCGGAGGCTGTGTGCCGCAGTTGGACACTTGCTACGCTGAGCACGACGTCCCCAACGGGTGTGACCCGCTCATCTCACAGTGCGGTGACGACCGATGTATCCCGGAGCGCTTCTGGTACGCCACCGAAGTCTCGGGTTGGATGTTCCACGTGTGTACTAGTGAAGACAAGACGGGTGTGACCGGCGATGCCTGCAACTACACAGACAGCCCAAAGGGCGAGATCGACGACTGCGCCGACAACCACCGCTGCTGGAACCCCGAGGGCGACACCACCTCGCCCGGCACCTGCGTCCCCTACTGCGACGTCGAGGGAGAACTCGGCCCCGCTTGCGACGGCGCGTGCATCCCATGCAGCGCGACCGAGCGCGGCCTATGCGTCAGCGGCTGCTCGGGCGAGGACTGCCGCGTCGACGAGTTTTGCTAGTACGGCCCGCCGCTACACTGAGTCTCAGCCGCCGAAGTCTGCGGGCAACGTCATCTCCAGCTGATCAGCCAAGAACCCCCACAGATCCGCCCACTCCTCGATCTGCTTGGCCGTCGGCTTACCAGCCCCGTGCCCGGCCTTGGTCTCGATCCGGATCATGACAGGCGCCGCCCCGTTGTGCGCCGCCTGCAGCCGCGCGGCGAACTTGAAGCTGTGCGAGGGCACCACCCGATCGTCGTGATCGGCGGTGTAGACCATGGTCGCCGGATACGCGGTGCCGTCGACCAGGTTGTGATACGGCGAGTACTCGAGCAGCGCCTTGAACTGCTCGGGATCATCCGCGCTGCCGTAGTCGCTGGTCCACGCCCAGCCGATCGTGAACAGGTGAAAGCGCAGCATGTCCATGACGCCGACCCCAGCGAGCACCGCCCCGAACAAGTCGGGCCGCTGGGTCATCGCCGCGCCGACCAGCAGGCCGCCGTTGCTGCGCCCGCCTATCGCGAGCTTGTCGGGCCGCGTCCAGCCGCTGTCGATCAGGTATTCGGCGGCGCCGATGAAGTCGTCGAACACGTTTTGCTTGGTGAGCTTGGTCCCCGCGTCGTGCCACGCCTCGCCGTACTCGCCGCCGCCACGCAAGTTGGGCTGAGCATAGACGCCCCCCATCTCCAGCCAGATCAGATCCGGGACCGAGAACCGCGGGGTCAACGAGATGTTGAAGCCGCCGTAGCCATACAGGTATGTGGGCGAGTCACCGGTCGGTTTTTGGCCCTTCTTGTGGATCAAGAACATCGGGATCTTGGTCCCGTCCTTGCTCGCGTAGAACACTTGCTCGGTCTCGTAGCGGCTGGCATCAAACGCCAGCGTGGGCTCGCGCCACAGCTCGCTCACGCCCGTGTCGACGTCGTAGCGATAGATCGCGTAGGGCTGGGTGAAGCTCATCAGCCCATAGAAAGTCTGCTTGGCGTCCTGCTTGCCGCCAAACCCGTAGACCGTGGAGATCGGCTCGGGCAGCGCGATCGTGCGCTGCTGCTTGCCAGCTAGATCATGGACGCGCACCTCGTTCTTGGCGTCGACCATGTACTTGGCGAACAGCCGCCCACCCGTGAAGCTGACCGACTGCAAGGTGTGCTGCGAATCTTGGGGGATGACCTCGACGAGCTCGAGCGCGGGCGCGGGTGCCTGACCGGCGGCGGCCTTGACGTAGGCGCCGACGTCGGCCTTGACGACCCGGCCGCGCGGCGCGTCGAGGTTGGTGAAGAAGTAGAACACCCCGCCCTCGTTGCCGATGAACGAGTAGTTGGCTTCGAGCTCGTCGATCAGCTTGACGACCTTGCCCGAGAGCGCGCCACCGCGGCCGAGCGCGGCCACGTACAACATGTTGCGCACGTCGGTGCCGACCGAGACGTCGATCACCAGCCACTTGCCGTCCTCGGTGACGTCGCCGTCAAACTGCCAGTCGGGCTGCTCGGGGTCCGCGTAGATCAGCTTGTCGGCCGCCTGCTTGGCGCCGAGCTGGTGGTAGTAGAGCTTTTGGTTCTTGTTGACCTGCTCGAACTCGTCGCCCTGCGCGGGCGGATCGTAGGCCCCATAGAAAAAGCCCTTGTTGTCGGGGGTCCACGAGATCCCGGTGAACTTGCTCCACTCGAGCAGGTCGGGCCTGTCCTTGCCCGTCGCGACCTCGCGGACCTTCCAGCGCTGCCAGTCGGAGCCGGCGTCGGACAGCGCGTACGCGGCCAGCTTGCCGTCATGGCTGACGTTGATGCTGCCGACCGCGGTGGTCCCGTCGGCGCTCAGGGCGTTGGGATCGAGCAGCAGCTTGGGCTCGCCGTCCAGCGTGTCGGACCAGTAGTAGACCGACTGGTTTTGCAGGCCGTCGTTCTTGCTGAAAAAGAACCGCCCGCCCTCTTGCCACGGGGTGCCGTAGCGCTCGTGGTTCCACAGGCTCTCGAGCTTGGCCTGGATCGCGGCGCGCTCTTCAATGGTCTCGAGGTAGCCAAACGTGACGGCGTTCTCGGCCTCGACCCACTCGCGGGTCTGCGCGGAGTCGAGATCCTCTAGCCAGCGATAGGGATCGGCGATGCCGACGCCGTGGAGATCGTCGACCTGCGGCGACACCCGCGCGACCGGGTACACCCACGGCGACTCGACCTTCTCGCTCACCGCGTCCTCCGTGGCCGCTGGCGCAGCGGTGTCGGGGTTTTGGGTGTCTCCGGTGTCACACGCGAGCGCGAGCGACCAACACACAGACATGGACAGCAGGGACAACGATCGCTTTGACATGGGGTCACAATTTGGTGGGACAACCGCGGGGGAACAAGGCTTGTAGCGTCCCGGGTCACTCGCGTGCAAGCGGGCGGGCGGGCGCGACGAGGGCGATGAAGCCGTCTGGGTCCTCGATGTCTTCGAGCTCGAAGTAGCCGGCAGCGTGCGCCGCATGAGCGGGGCCCTCGGCTTGGTCGCCCAACAGCTGGGCCTGGCGAGCGCGGACGGCCGCGAGCTGGCCCCGCATGCCTTGGGTCTGAAACTGCTCGGCCGCAGACGCCCACGCCGCGAGGGCGCCCGCGGCGTCGCCCTCGAGCGACGCCAGCCCCGCCTCGATCACGTCCACGTGCCCCATCAACGTCGGGTTGTTCGCGGCCCGGAGCTTGGCAGCCCAGCGCCGCGCGCGGCGAACATGGCCCCGGTCGTCAGTGTGGATGGCCGCGATCAGATGACAGCGACACAGCAGCTCGATCACGTTGTAGCGGGCGAGCAAGTGCTCGGACAAGAACGTGCGCTTCATCTGCGCGAGCGTCTGATTGGCCAGCTCGATCGCCTGGGCGTGCTGGCCCTCGTGCAACAGAATTCGGACCTGGGCATAGAACGCCCAGACATCGCCGAACAAGTAGCGACCTGGCTTCCACAGGTCGAGCGCGGCTGTCAGCACGCTGCGGGCCTGCGCGGGCTTGCCAGCGAGCACCAGCGCGACGGCCATGAACGACGACACCTCGACCAGCTCCTGCATGTCGCCGCGCTCGCGGGCCCGCTCGGTCGTGCCCTTGGCCCGGGTCCAGAACTCGCGCAGGCGACCCTGGCAGATCAGCGTCCACATGTGATGGATCTGCGCGGTGCGACGGTCCCAGGCGGCCCCGGGCACGCCCTCGAGCCGCTCGATCACGTTGGTGTGTAGCTCGCCGCTGATCGGGTAGCGGCGCTCGAACCAGTGGACGCTGGCTTCACACAGATCGATGAAGCCCTCGAGCTGCGGATCGCCGATCTCGGCGGCGAGCTCCCGCGCCACGCCCATGTGCTGCTCGACCCGTCGCCAGTCGGCTCCGGCGACGTCGATCACACACTGGTAGGCGAGCGCCCGCGCGACCCGGTAGGGCTCACCAGCGCGCAGCGCCAGCCGCAGGTTGCGGAAGTGAAACAGCGCGCTCAGCAGGGTCTCTTGGGTGGACAGGCCGTTGACCACCGCGAAACAGGTGTCGATCTGATCGAGCAACCCCGGCTCGACCTCGGACGCGTCGCGCTGGACGAACGCGAACCCGCGCATGCGCATCCGAGCCTGCTCCCACAGCAGAGCCGAGACCGACGCGAGCGGGCCCGACGGGAGCTGCAGCGCGACCGAGCGCAGCAGCACGTCGAGCTGCGCGAGGCCCTCGTCGACGTGACCGGTCTTGATCAGCTGATCGGCGGCCAGGCGCCGACACTCGCGGGCCCGCGCTGGATCGGCGTGGACGGCATCCCTTGGGTGCTCGGCGTCGTTGGCCAGCGACAGCAACAGCTGCGCGGCCTCATACCCGCGGCCCACGTTGATCAGCTGCTCGGCCAGGCCCATGCGCAGATCCGCGACGCGCCGGGGATCGGCGTCGTCGGCCAGCAACTCCAAGGTCGTGCGGAACAGCGCCACCGCGCGCTGGAACGCCAGCGAGTTGGCCGCGAGCTCGGCCGCGCGCTCGTAGTAGTCGGCCGCGCGTGCACGATCGCCGCCGCGGTCGAAGTGCTCGGCCAGCGCCTCGGGGTCGCAGGCGAAGTGCTCGAGCGAGGCGGCCAGGCGCTGGTGCACGCCCCTCAGCGCGTCGAGCTCGAGCTCGCCGACCGCGACCTCCCGGATCCGAGCGTGCGCGGTCTCCAGGGTCCCGGGCGCCCCACCCTCGCCGCTGCGAGCGATCAACAGCTCGGCCTCGCGCAGGCCCGGGAGCAGCGCCATGGGATCTTCGAGCTCGCTGGCCCGGAACGCGACCCTGCGGTCGACCGGTCCGCCCGCGACGGCGACGACCTCGAGCAGGCGCCGGCTGTCGGGATCCAGCTTCAGGATCCGACGCACGACGATCTGGTCGAGCTCCTCGGTCGCAAAGTCGGACGAGCCGCCGTGGCTGAGCTGAATCAGCTGGCCGACGAAGAACGGGTTGCCCTGGGCCCGCGAGGCCACGAACTCGGCCGTCACCGGATCGTAGTCGTCACCCATGAGCGCCCGGGCCAGGTCCTGGGTCTCACCCGGGGCGAGCGGGCCAATGAACAGCTCGTGGGTGTCACGCGCCGCGATCGAGGCCGCGCCGGTCAACACCTGCAGCGCCTCGTTGCTGTCGAGCTCGTCGCGGTAGGTGACCACGAGCAACATCGGCGGGGCATCGGGCGGCGCGAGCAACGAGTTCAGCAGCTGCGCGCTGTCGACGTTGGCCCAGTGAAAATCATCGATGAACACGATCAGCGGGCGCCGCTTGGCGACCCCCGTGAACAGCTGGCGCAGGGACTCGAACGCGCGCTGGCGTAGCTCGTGGGCGTCGAGCCCGCTGATCCGGGTCCGGTCGACCCGCCACAGATCATCGAGCACCGGGAACAAGCGCGCGAGCGCGACCGGGTGCCCGGGCTCGAGCGCGATCAGGGACTCGCGGGGGATCTGCCGGAGGTGGACCGAGAGCGCGTCGATCACCGGATCGAGGCCCTTGTAGGGGACCGACTCGCGCTCGAGGCAGCGACCCTTGAGCACGACCGCCTGCTCCCGATCTTGGACACGGGCCAGAAACTCGCGGACCAGCGCGGACTTGCCGTAGCCGCTCGGCCCACGCAGCAGCACCGTGGCCTGCCCTGGGCTGGATGCCGACTCCGGCTGGTCACGAACGCGGACCCGCTCGAACGCGGCCTCGAGCGTCGCCAGCTCGCGGGCGCGACCGATGAACGGCGCCCGGCCCCGCACCATGCTGTCGTCGTCGGACTCGAGCGAGCCCCAGCCGAGCCCGGATCCCGTGTCGGTGCGGCCATCCAGGATCGCCAGGATCTCGCGGGCGCTGGGCCGGTCTTCGGGCTTGCGCGCCAGCATTCGGCGGCACAGCGCGGCGAGGTCGGGCGGGATCTCGGCGACGAACTCGTCGATCTCCGGCGCCTCGTACTCGCGCTTGGCGAACAGCAGGTGGGTGAGGTTGCCCTGAAACGGCCGGCGCCCGCTCAGGCACTCGTAGAGCATGACCCCGACCGCGTACCAGTCGGCGGCCGGCCCGGCGCGCTCGAGCCCGGCCTGCTCGGGGCTCATGTACGCGGGCGTGCCCATGATCTGATCGTCGGGGGTGTCGGGCTGGGCCTCCGAGTGATCCTGGATCAGCCCGAAGTCGAGCACGACGACCCGGCCCTCGGTCGTGACCAGCACGTTGGAGGGCTTGAGGTCCCGATGAATGCAGCCGTGCTGGTGGAGGTGACGGACGCCCGCGACCAGCTGTCTCACCGCCCGGCGCAGCCGCGCGAGGTTGGGCAGCTGGCCCTCCGGCGTTCGCCCGCGCACATAGTCATCGAAGCTGACCCCGTCGATCAGCTCCATGGTGAAGAAGCTGACCGAGTCCGGCAGCACGACGAGCTCGCCGAGCGCGACGAGGTTCTCGTGCGCGACGCCGGCCAGCGCCCGGAACTCTTGCTTGAACCGATACAGCAAGCTCGCGCTGGTCCGCTCGAGGTACTTGAGCGCGACCAACTCGCCGGACCCAGCTCCGCCGACCCGCCGGGCCGCGAACACCTGCCCCATGCCGCCGGCCCCGAGCTCATGCTCGACCCTGAACTCACCCAGCTGATCGCCCGGGTTCACGGCCGGCCGATCGTTGGGGCCGAGCGCGGCGATCGTGTCGAGGGCGGTGTCGGTCCGAGGTCCGTGCTCGGTCACCAGGTTCTCACCGCTGCGGGTGACCGACGTCGTGTCCAGCCGCAAGCCCGAGTCGCTGTGCTCCCTGTGCTCCGGTAGGCCGTCGGCCGTGTCCGGGCCTTGCATGGCCGACAACCTATCACGTGTTTTGGTGTGCGAGATGCACCCAAATCAAGGCCGGTGGCGACGCGTGGGTCGCTCACCTGGACGCCGCTGCGTGAGCCACATCGCCTTGCGCGCCGCCCGTGGTAGCTTCTCCCCGTGGCCAGCGACGATCGGGAGCCGGGCGAGCAGGGCGAGGATCTCGGGGACCTCGTCGAAGAGCTGTTCAACGACATCGACAAGGTTCGGCGGCTGCTCAAGCGGGCGTTCCCCGGCACCCAGCCGAGCGAGGACGAAGTTCGGGCCCGACGCGACAAGCTGCGGCGGGCCGACGTCGAGCCCGGCCTCGAGCGGATGCACCAAGACGGGGAGCCGAACGAGGCCGAGCGCGAGGCCGCCGAGCGACAAGAGAGCGCCCGCGGAGCGCACACGATCTACGCGGTCACCGCTCGCCACAACCGGACCAAGCCGTTCGAGTCGGACTGGGTCGGGCACACCCAGTCCGTCCGGGTGACCCTGCCGTTGACCCACGAACAGGCCCAGCCGATCTGGACCCACCTCGGGGTCGTCAAGGCCGAGGACCACCTGATGTTCACGGTCGCCGAGGTCGTCGCTGGTTACGCGGCGATGTTCGGCGCGGAGCCCAAGGTCGCCCGCGTGGATCTGATCACCGGGGCGCGTCACTACGATCTGGATCGGTTCGCGCCGCTGTCGGTGTTCCTGGCCTACGAGCACGTCGAGGACAAGCACGCCAGCTTCTATGTGTACGAGAGCGGCAGCGCCCAGGGTAACCCCGCGGTGCTGTACTGGGCGCCGACCATGGGCGCGAAGATCATCGCCCAAGCTGGGTTTCAGTTCACGCCCTTCTCCTGCGCCGAAGACTGGTACTCGGGCAAGCTGATCATGAACCGCGCGAAGACGGAGCCGAGCGTGCTCTCGATCTCGATCTCGCAGGTCAAGGACGGCACCCGCCACTACATCGACCTCACCGCCAGCTACGCGGTCGTCGAGCCTGGCAAGGTCGTGTGGCCGGTCGCCCACCAGATCCAAGCTGCGCTGCGGGTGTTTGCGATCGCCCAGGCCATGGGCTGCAAGCTCGACGTCTGGGAGTGGGGCCTCGGCCAGATCGGCCGCAGCGCGTTCGACTGGATCGCCGAGCCACCCCAGCGCGGCACCAGCCAAGGCTACTCCGGCTGCTCCCGAGCTGTTGTCAGCTCGGGCCAGGCTTCTGGCCCGCTTGCGGACGGTGTCGTGGATTGATTCGGTTGGGGACCGCCTGATCATACGTCCCGCGCATACACCTGCAGATCGCGGTGCTACCGTCGCGGCATGGCTGATCTCGATCTGGAAAACCCCGAACATCTGTGTGAGCTGCTGCGCCGCTGCTTGCCGGGGTTCGACGACGAGACGGCCGCGCGCGTGGGTGGCCACGTCGAGGCGCTCGAGCGCAGTGACAACGACATCTTTGGCTTGGTCGGCAGCGGTCGTCGGGGCTCGGCCGCGCCGGTCGAACCAACGCCGGCCGCGGACCAAGCCGGAGATCTCCCCCTCGACATGGGCGGAGCGGGCCAGCTGCTCGAAGACCCGTTGCTCGACTCGGGGGACGGCGGCGTCGAGCTAGCCCGGGTCCCCGTGCTCGCGCGTCGCGGGTGGACGGAGCTCGATCGCGTCGCGGCCAAGGGGCGCCACGTGGTCTACGCGCTCGAGGCCAAGCACGTGCGCCGCAAGCCTATCCGTGCGGGCTTCACCGCCGACTGCCAGTCGGTGCGGGTGAGACTGCCGCTGGCCAAGCCTGCCAAGGACGCGTTCATCGGCACCTGGATCGGCACCGTCGAAGCCAAGGATCACCTCGCGTTCTCGGTTGAACAGGTCGCCGACTACTACGAGCGCGCCTGCGCTGACCGGCCGTCGCTGGCCCGGGTGGACCTGATCACGGGCGCGCGGTTTCGCGGGCGACGGTTCTCGCCGGTCTCGATCTACCTCGCCTACCGCAGCAACGACGCTGACGCCAAGCCCTGCTTCTACCTGCTCGAGGGCGGCAGCGCGTCTGGAAATCCCGAGGCCATGTACGTCAGCCGCTCGATCGAGACCGGGATCAAGTCCAAGGCCAAGTTCGAGTTCACCCCGTTCGCGTGCCGCAACAACTGGTACGACGGCGGCCTCGAGATGAGCCCGGATCTGCGCGAGCCGGCCTGTGTGCACTTGAAGATCGCCCAGACCCGCGATGGTCGCCGCGAGTACCTTCGGGTGTCGGTGACCTACTCACCAGTTCGCGAGCTGCGGCGGGTCCTGCATCCGTTCGAGCAGCAGATCGAGGCCGGCCTGCGGGTGCTGGCGATCGCCGACGAGGCCGGCTGCCAGCTGAAGGTCGGCGCCGGGGGCGTGCTGCAGCACTCGCTCGGGCCCATGGTCAGCTCGATGATCCCGTGGGACGAGCAGCCAAGCGGCAGCCCGACGGCGCTCGAGCGCGACACCTTCTGCGGCTGCCCCAAGAAGTGAGCGCCTGCAAGCGGGCGAGGAGCCTCGCCCGAGCGCAAAACACAGGGCGGGCCCGAGTGCACGCCGCCTGTGGGGGGTATATACATCCCCCGCCGTGGCTCGCCCGTTCCAAACCCAGGCCCAAGAGGGCCGCAGCGTGTTCGCGCTGCTGCGCGTGCTCGCGATCGTGGGTGGCACCTTCGCCGTGCTGCTCGCCCTGATGTACTCGGGCTACGTCGGCTACACCGCGCTCGAGCCTGAAGAGGTCGAGTCCGGGCAGCACGAGCTGGTCGTCGATGAGTCTGGCCGGCGGGTCGACTACGGGCGCTCGTGGCTGGCCCGCCGCGGCGGCCTGTGGGTGATGCACTTCGAGGGCTCGCCGACCGACATCGGCGACGCCCACGGGCACCTCGCCGGGCGCCTGTTTCGAAACATCGACACCCGCGTCGACGCGCTGCTCGAGCAGCGCTACCGCGGCTACATCGAGAGCTGGGCCGAGCTCATGCTCCTGCGCTGGGACTACCGGGGGGCCGACGCGGCGCTCAGCGCCGAGCATGCCGCCCAGGCCGATCGCCAAAACCAGGCTGAGCACGCGGATCAGGCCACCCACACCGACTATCGCCGCGAGCTGTCGGCGCTCGCGGCGGCCCTGCCCGATGACGGCGAGGGCGAACTCGAGCCCTACCACCGCCTGTTTCTGTACCAGTGCCTGTTTGATCTGACCCAGCGTCTGCAGGACGTGGTCATTGAAGGCAGCATGTTCGCGGTCGCGCCACGGGCGACCAGCGGCGGGGTCGAGGCCGGCAACCTGGTGATCGGTCGGACCCTGAGCATCGATCTCGGCACCGACTTCGAGGCCGATCGGGTCGTCGCGTTCTACTACCCGGACGGCAAGTACCCGTTCGTGTCGATCGGCTGGGCCGGCCTGATCGGCGTCGTCACCGGGATCAACGCGCGCGGGATCTTCGTGGCCGCCAACCCCGCCCGAACCGACGACGCCCGCGAAGAGGATCCGATCCCGCTGCCGCTGGTGCTGCGGCGTGTGCTCGAAGAGGCTGACACCCTCGAGCAGGCCGTGCAGATCATCGAGGCCGCCCAGCTGCGCACGGCCGGGGTCGTGCTGATCGGCGACGGCGTGCAGCGTCAGGCCCTCGTGCTCGAGGCCACCGCGCGCGTCGACGAGGACACCCGCCACATCCGCGGCGACGACGAGCAGGCCGTGTGGGCCACCGATCACATGATCCGCGAGGTGTTCGAGGCCGACGCGCACAACGAGCGGATCCGTCGGACAACCTCGTCAGGCTACCGCTACGATCGCCTCGCCGAGCTGCTCGCCACCCCCGGCAACTTCGCGCCCGAGGACGCCGTGGCGATCCTCCGTGACCGCCGGGGCCTCGACAACGTCGAGCTCGGGCTCGGCAACCGCAACGCGCTCGAAAACCTCCACACCATGCAGTCGGTCGTGGTCGACGCCACCTCCATGGTTCTGTGGGTCGCCGAGGGCCCGTCCACGCTCGGCCGCTACCGGGCCTTCGATCTGCGCTACTTGCTGAGCCGACAGGGCTCGCGACCCGCCGCGCTGGCCGACTTCCCCGCGGATCGCCTGCTCTACTCCGAGGAGTACCGCGACTATCAAGAGGCCCTCGAGGGCCTCGAGTACGCGCGTGAGCTGCTCTCGCTCGACCGCCCCGACGAGGCGCTCGCGGCCGCGCGGGTGTCACTGGCGCTGGCCCCCGACATCGGCGAGCTGCACCGGCTGCTCGGAGACATCGAGCGCGAGCTCGATCACGCCGAGCAGGCGAAGACCCACTACCGTCGCTACCTCGAGCTGATCCCCGGCCGCCAGCGCGACCAAGAGCGGGTCAAGGGCATCATCGAAGAGCTCGGCGGCTAGGCGCTCAGGAGCTCGAGGTACTCGCGGACGACGACCTCGAGGCCGACGAAGATCGCACGAGACAACAGCGCGTGGCCGATCGAGACCTCGTCGAGGTGCGGCAGCGTGGCGAACAGGCCGAGGTTGTCGAGGTCGAGGTCGTGGCCTGCGTTGATGCCGAGTCCAAGCGCGTGGGCATGCTCGGCGGCGGCGACGTAGCGCTCGAAGCTGCGCAGGCCGTCGTCGCGCCCGCGCAGGTATGCCTGGGCGAACGGCTCGGTGTAGAGCTCCACGCGATCGGACCCCAGCTCGGCGGCCCAGTCGATCGCGGCGCGCTCGGGCTCGACGAACAGGCTCACGCGCACGCCCGCCTGCTTCAGACGCGCGATGCAGGGGCTGAGCAAGTCTCGATCGCGCTGGGGGATCCAGCCGGCCTCGCTGGTGATCTCGCCGGGCCGGACCGGGACGAGGGTGCACTGTTCAGGGCGCAGCTCGACGACGCGATCGATCAGCTCGGGCCGCGGATCGCCCTCGATGTTGTACTCGACCCGACCGCGGTGGGGCGCGAGGTACTCGTGAACGTCGACGACGTCTTGCGCGGTGATGTGGCGCTGATCTTCGCGGGGATGCACGGTGATCCCCGGGACGCCCGCGCGCACGCAGACGTCTACGGCCTCGACCACGCTGGGCACGCTGCCGCCCCGCGAGTTGCGGACGGTGGCGACCTTGTTGACGTTGACGCTGAGCCTGACCACGGCGGTGGTTTACTCGCGATGGGGGTCGAGCCCAAGCGCCCTCCGCTCCCCTCCGCTCCCCTC
>NZ_PVNL01000058.1 GCF_002994635.1 Enhygromyxa salina
CAATTGCGTGGGCCGCTGGTTTGGCGCTCGCGGAGCTCGTGTCGCCCTCGATCGAGGCGGCCGGGGCCTCGCATGCCGCGAGCGCCAAACCAGCGGCCCACGCAATTGCTCGCGGCAGTAAAGTTAGTTTCACACGGTGATAATGCCAGTTTTGTACCCGCTTGCCAAGCCGAAGTCGGCCGCGCCTCGACCGAGCGCACCGCGTCTGTGGGGCCCGCGACTCGCTGCTATAGTCGCCAGCGAACATGGTGTTCGTCGACTACTACGAGCTGCTTGGGGTCGACCCACGAGCCAGCAGCGCCGAGATCAAGGCTGCCTACCGGGCCCGAATGGTCCGCGATCACGCCGATCAGAACCCCAACGACGAGGCCGCCAGCGAGCGGATGATCCTGCTGTCCCGCGCCAAGCAGATCTTGCTCGACGAGCAGCGGAGGGTCGCGTTCGACCGCGATCACGCCCGCTGGCACGCCGCCGCGCAGATCGGCTTGGCGCCCCCGCGCTGGAGCGGCGGGCAGGCCCCTGCCGCCGACGCCAGCGACCCCGCTGGCCGCCACGGACACGTTCACGTCGATCTCCGTGATGTCTCGATCAGCAGGCTGCTCGTCGGCGTGGGCGTGGCGGCGGTCGTCACTGGCCTGAGCTTCGCGGCCAGGGCCGTGGCGGACCGCGCGAGTCGCAAGCGGCGTCGCTGGCTGTGATTGAAAACCGGCCCGCGCATTGGCGGGCAAACCATCCTATGCTCGCCGCGCATGCTCAGCGCCGACGAGGTCGCCAAGCTCGTGTCGGAGGTCACCGAACGCGTGATCATGCGTGTCGGCAGCCCGTCCGACGATCCCGCCGCGGGCCCGCCCCGCACGCTCGGCGAGACCCTCGACGAGACGCTGTGGTGGGAGCAAGAGCGGCTGCGCGAGCAGGATCCCAACGACGAAGAGACCCTCGCCGACAAACAATTTTACGCGGATCTACATCGCCAGCTGCAGCACGCGAACGCGCTCGAGCAGCGGCGACTGCTCCAGCAGATCGTCCACCGCTACACGCACGAGATCGCCGGCAACTTCTCGCCGACCGTGTACAAGCTGGCGGCCAAGGTCGCGCCGCCGATGCTCAGCGCGCTGCTCACCGGCCTGTCCCCGCGGCGGCTGTTTGGGCGTGAGGCGATCCCCCGGCTCGACCAGCACGTGATCATCGAGGGCGAGGTCGACAACCTCGAGCGCCTGCGCGAGCGCGGCACGCTGGTCGTCACCCCCACCCACAGCTCCAACCTCGACTCGCTGCTGATCGGCTTCGCGGTCCACGAGCTCGGGCTGCCGCCGCTGACCTACGGGGCCGGGCTCAGCTTGTTTCGCAACCCGATCGTCGGCAAGTTCATGCACAACCTCGGCGCCTACACGGTCGACCGACGCAAGCGCGACCCGCTGTACAAGCAGACCCTCAAGGCGTTCGCGTCGGTCTCGCTCGAGTTTGGGCAGGACAACCTGTTCTTCCCGGGCGGGAGCCGGAGCCGCTCGGGGGCGATCGAGCGCGGACTCAAGAAGGGGCTGCTCGGCTGCTCGGTCTCGGCCTATCGAAACAACCTGATGCGGGGCAAGCCAAACCCCGACATCTACGTGGTCCCGTGCACGATCTCGTACCCGCTCGTGCTCGAGGCCTCGACCCTGATCGAGGACTGGCTGGCCGAGGTCGGCAAGTCTCGCTACATCATCGTCGACGACGAATTCTCTCGCTGGGAGCGGTGGCTGGACTTCCTCCGCGGAATGTTCGCCCTCGATCTCAAGATCCACATTCGGTTTGGCCGGGCCATGGATCCGTTTGGCAACCCAGTCGACGCCGCGGGCACCTCGCTCGATCCCAAGGGCCGGCCGATCTCGGCCCGCGGCTACTTCGAGGTCGACGGCGAGGTCGTGGAAGATCCAGCCCGCGACGCGGAGTACACCCGCGAGCTCGAGCGCCGGATCCTCGCCGAGTTCTCGCGCCAAAACGTGATCCACCCGACCCACGTGCTCGCGTTCGCCTGCTTCGAGCTGCTGCGTCGGGCCCAGCCCGAATTTGATCTGTACCGGCTGCTGTCGTCGATCGGCGCGGGTCGGTCCGAGCAGAGCCTCGCGCTGCCGGAGGTCGAGGAAGAGATCGAGTTGCTGCTCGAGGAGCTCGAGCGTCGGTTCGCCGCCGGCCAGATCCGCCTGAGCAGCGTCGTCACCGAGGCGATCACCAACGACGACGTCGCCGTGCTGCTCCGCGCGGCCTTGCGCAGCTTCGGCACCTATCACCCCAAGCCGGTCGTCGAGCGCCGGGGCGTGCGCTTGCACGTATGCGACGCCAAGCTGCTGTTCTACTATCGCAACCGCCTCGACGGCTACGCGCTGCGCGACGCACCCGCGCTCGCCAGCTTCACGGGCCCGGGGGGAGCACGACATGTCTGACACACGAGCAGCCCAGGTCTCCGTATTGGGCGCGGGCAACTGGGGTACCACGATTGCCCACCTGATTGGCCAGAACGGGTTCACGGTCAAGCTGTGGGCCCGCAAGCAGGAGCTCGCCGACGAGATCAACCAGCTGCGTCGCAACTCCCGCTACATCTCGGGGCTCGAGGGCGTGCAGCTGTCCGCCAACATCGTCGCCACCGCCAGCCTCGCCGAGGCCGTGCGCGGGGTCCCGCTGGTGTTCATCGTGATCCCCTCGCAGGCGTTTCGCAGCGTGTGTGAGCAGCTCGGCGAGCTCGTCGAGCCCTCGCAGCTGGCCGTGCACGCGACCAAGGGGCTCGAGCTGGGCACCTACAAGCGCATGACCGAGATCATGCTGGAGGAGACCTGCCTGCGCCGGATCGGCGTGCTCTCGGGGCCCAACATCGCGCGCGAGATGATCGAGGGCAAGCCGGCCGGGACCGTGGTCGCCTCGCGGTTTCCCCGGGTCATCGAGCTGGCCCGCGCGCACCTCAAGAGCAGGCAGCTGCGCGTGTACGCCAACACCGACGTGGTCGGCGTCGAGCTCGGGGGCACGCTCAAGAACATCATCGCGATCGCGGCCGGCATGGCCACGCAGATGCAGCTGGGTGAGAACGCCAAGAGCCTGCTGATCACCCGCGGGCTGTCTGAGGTCGCCCGGCTCGGGGTCGCGCTCGGGGCCGATCCCATGACCTTCTCCGGGCTCGCGGGGATCGGCGATCTCATGGTCACCTGCGCCAGCCCGATCAGCCGCAACCACCGGGTGGGCGCCGCGCTGGCCCGCGGCATGAACCTGACCGAGGCCATCAACTCGCTCGGCATGGTCGCCGAGGGCGTCAAGGCCAGCAAGATCGCGTTCGAGCTGACCAACCAGCTGAACATTCGCTCGCCGCTGATCCACGGGGTCTACCGGGTCGTGCACGAGGGCCTCGATCCCCGCGCCGCGCTGTCGGAGCTGATGGACGCCGCGGTCCAAGATGACATCGACCCCTCGCTGGTCCGGGCGGCCAACGGGTCGCCGCCGAGGGGTCCACATGGCGGCTGACCACGAGGCGCCCGAGTACGAGCTGATCCGGGCGCCGTTCCCCATGGTCCGCAAGCTGCAGCGGACCTTGGCGAGCGACTACGACGGCCCGGCGTTCATCTGGGACATCGACAAGACCTGGCTCGACACCCAGATCTCGCAGGTCAAGGGGATGCTCAAGATCCCGTTCGAGTTCGCCGTCGACAAGCGGGCGCTGCCGGGCACCACCGCGCTGCTCCACGCCCTGCGCGGGGGCCCCAGCGACCGCGCGCACCGGCCCTTGTTCTTCATCACCGCCAGCCCGCCGTTCATCCGCAAGGCGATCGAGCGCAAGATGTTGATCGACGGCGTCGAGTTCGACGGCATCACCTACAAAGATCAGCTCGAGGTGTTTCGGCGGCGCGAGTTTGGCAGCCTCCGCGAGCACACTGCCTTCAAGCTGGGCGCGCTGCTGCTGCTCGCGCAGGTGTTCCCCGAGCGCATCAAGATCTACATGTTCGGCGACGACGCCGAGCGCGACGCCCTGATCTACTGCATGTTCGCGGACATCTGCGCGGGCCGGCTGCGCGGGACCCAGCTGGTCGAGACTCAGATCAAGCTTGGGGTCTTGCAGCACTACGCGCGAGACGTCGCCGCCCTCGCCGAGCAGCTCCCGGCCCACGAGCGGGTTCACGGGGTCCACATCAACCTGATCCGTGCGCCCGACGGCCGCCGGGTGCTCGGCTACGACGACCGCGTGCTCGGCTACCCGAGCGCGGGCGCGGTCGCGCGGGTCCTGCACGAGCGCGGGCTGATCAGCGAGCGCGGGCGTGATCGCGTCGAGCAGGTCGAGGGCGCGGGCGAGGTCGTGTTTGGTCAGGCCCCGCGCGACCCCGACGGCTGGTGGACGCCCCGCGAGCAGCTGGCCTGATCGCGTCAGCCATCAGCCATCAGCCATCAGCCATCAGCGGTCGATCAATCAGGGGTTCATGCAGGCAGCCTGCGCGGTGTCGTAGCTGACGCCGCAGTCGGTCTGGGCCGGACCCTCGGTCATCAGGGTGATCACGCCGTCGCAGTCGAGGCCCAGCGTGCAGTAGACATACGCGCTGCCCTCGGGTGGGCACGCGCCCCACAGGCCCATGCAGGCCGCCACGCACTCCGGGATGTCGGCGTAGAGCGCCGCGAATTGGTCGGGCGCGCAGGCTTGAACGTGCATACACCCCTCCATGCAGATCGGCTCGAGCGGGTCACCGTCACCATCACCATCACCGTCGCCGCTGTCCCCGTCCCCATCTCCATCTCCATCTCCATCTCCATCTCCATCGCCGCTGTCCCCGTCCCCGTCCCCGTCTCCGTCTCCGTCTCCGTCTCCGGTGGTCTCCTCGTCCGACGCGCCGTCGTCCGAGACGCTCGGGCCGCAGCCACCGAACCAGGCCACAGCCGACGTCAAAAACACAATCCGTACAGATCGAAACGAGCTCATGCGCGCAACATACCCCCGAGCCGCGCTCGCTGTCGCGGGGTCGAGATCCGCCCACGACAGCCGTCACTCGCGTCGACGCGCGGCCTTGTAGCTCTCGAGCTCCTCGAGGCTGCGCGGCCAGTCTTTGGCGAGCAGCCGCGAGAGCCCGCGATCGGCCAGGAGCTTGCCGTCGGTCTGGCAGCCCGCGCAGTAGTTGGTCTCGCGCGAGGCATAGACAATCCGCTGGACGGGCGCCCCGCACACGGGACACGGCTGGCCATACTTGCCGTGCACGGCCATGTCGGGGTGAAACGCGGTGACCTTCTCGGGGAACGCCTCGCCATGGTGGACCCGGAGCCGCTCGGTCCACGTCGCGAGCCCGTCGACGCAGGCCGCGTACAAGCGCTGGATCTCATCGTCGTCGAGCTTCGAGGTCAGCTTGATCGGCGAGAGCTTGGCCGCGTGCAGGATCTCGTCGGAGTAGGCGTTGCCGATCCCGTCGAACACCCGCGGATCCGTGAGCGCGCGCTTGAGCGTGTGGTTGCCAGCCCGCAGCGCCGCCGCGAACTGGGCGAGCGAGAGCGTCGAGACCTCGAGCCCGCCCGGGTCGTGCTCGGCCAGCGCCTCTCGCCCTCGGACCAGGTGCAGGGACGCCCGTCGCTTCGAGCCGGCCTCGGTCAGCTGCAAGATCCCGTGCTCGAACACCAGCGCGAACAAGGTGCGCCTACGGTTGAGCTTGGCGGTGGGGGCCAGCCAGTGCAGGCGCCCCGCGATCATCAAGTGGATGACCGCAAACAGCTGATCCTCGAGCTCGATCACGATCCGCTTGCCCAGCCGCGAGATCCCGGTCACCCGCTTGCCAGCGAAGGCCTCGCGTCCCGGCTCGACCGTGCGCAGCACGAACGGGCTGATCAGCTCGAGCCGGGTCAGCGCGTGTCCGACCGTGCGGACCGCGACCGCCTCCACGTACACGCACACGTCCGGCAGCTCGGGCACGCCGCGAGCTTCTCACACTGTTTTCAGCTCGGCTCAGGCTTCTGACCCGCTTGCAGGCGCCATTGTTGTCAGCTCGGCTCAGGCTTCCGACCCGAGCTGAAAACAGTGTCAGATCCCGCGGACGATCAGCCAGTTGTCGCCTTCGCGGACCAGCTCGAACTCTGCGTGATCCATGACCCGGGCGAAGGTCGGCGACGCGCGCGCCTCACCAAACGAGTCGAGCAACGGCTTGAACCGGAAGCTCGCGTCGATCCAGACCCGAACGACCGCTCGATCGCCGACACCTTGGACGTCGAGGTAGTCGATCGTGAACCGGATCGAGTCGAGCTGGGACAGCCGCCGCCGGAGGATCGATCCGAGCTCGGTGTAGGTCGTGTCGTCGCTGGGGTCGTCGGTTCCGGCGTGATCGTAGTAGGTCGGGTGGGCGGTCGAGAGCACCGCCGCGGCGTCGCGTGACACGAACGCGGTCCGGTAGCGCTCGAGCACCGCGATGATCTGGCGGTTGTCCTTGGTGTCGGGGACCTCCGTGCCAGGGATCGTCGGCTGGCCCTTGCAGCCGGCCAGCGCCACGGTTGTCGCCATGGTCGCCGTCACCGTCGCGGCCAGCGGCATCGCTGGCGTGAGCGCCATGACCATCGCAAGCACCTTGGCGACACGAGGGGAACGAGGAGGACAATCAGCCCCATGAACCGGCGAGGTCACGGGGCTGCGGGGACAATCGTGCGCGGGAGCTGACATCGTGTCGGGGCTTAGTTGGCCGCAGCCGAACTGCCATCCCGCGCTGCTGCAAGCAAGTGACCAGGACATGCTTTTTAGAAACCGTGTATTTTCAAATATTTACGTGAAGCCATGGGGTTTCTTGGTTTGACGAACTGACACTTGCGCGTGTGGCCAGGGTCAGCTCGTCATCGCGGCACAAGCGCATGTCACTCGCACGCAGGACCGCTATGATGCCGGCGTGAGTGACGAGGCCCGCGTCCACCCTCGCCTGCGGCTCAACGTGAGCGCCGATGTCATCGGCGATGAAGTCATGCTCGCGCACCCGCTCGACGACATCTCGCTGGGCGGCTGCCGGTTCGCCGCGATGGCCTGGGAGGCCGAGGGTCGCGAGCTGCAGCTGGTCCTCGACTTTCCAGCCAGCGGCGCGAGCATCCCGGTCGGCGGCGTGGTGGTGCGGGCCAGCGAGCGCGATATGGGCGTGCGCTTCCACGACATCACCGACGAACAAAAATGGGCGCTGCGCAAGCACCTGCGCGAGACCCAGTCTTCCTAGATCTGCGCGCACGTCCTCGATCTTCACGCAAGTCGTGCGATCCACTGCCACACCACCACGCGGTCCGTGCCGCCTCGCAAGGGGCCGCGCATGGCGTCGCACACGGACGAGGAGCCCCGCGTGAGCCCGCCGTTGAACGACGAGCAGGCCGCGAGGGTCGAGCGCCACACCACCTTGGTCCAGATGATCGCTCGCCGGGTGGCGCAGCAGGTCGGCGTCATGACCGTCGAAGAGCTCGAGAGCGTCGGCAACGAGGCGTTGGTCCGGTCGGCGATGCGCTACGACCCCGCCAGCTCCGCGAGCTTCGCGACCTTCGCCAACTACCGGGTCCACGGCGCCATGATCGACGCGGTCCGCAAGCGCACGCCCGCGCGCCGCAAGCAGCAGCGCGCGATCCGTCGGCTCGCGACCACGCAGGCGCTGCTGTCCCAGGCTGCGGAAGACAGCGACGCGAAGCGAGCCAGTGGCCAGCGTCAGAGCCTCGAGGACCGGGTCGAGTCCGCCCGCGATCTGGTCCGTCGGGCGGTGATCTCCGTGCGGCTGTCGGAGCCGACCAGCTACGGCGACGGGGGAGCGATCGCCGAAGATGCCGACCCCGAGCAATTGTTGCTCGACGCCGACGCCCGCGCGCGGATGTGGAGGCTCGTCAGCGAGCTCGAGCCGGACGAGCGACAGATCATCGAGGCTCTGTACACCAAGGACGCGACCATGAAGGAGCTGGCGGAGCGGCTGGGCACCAGCATCGCCACGATCTCGCGGCGCCACGCGAAGCTGCTCGCGCAACTGGCCGAGCGCGCCCGCGCCCAGGAGTGGGACGCCGGGGCCGAGACGCGAACCTGACTTCGTCACGCTGGTCGTCGCGCTGTTGGCCGCTTTCTTGGTCATGGGCCGCATCTGCTCGATGGTGCGGACGTGCGTCGTATTGCGAAGCTACCCAGCTGGATCCTGTTGACCGCGATCACGCTGGCCAACGTCGGCTGTCAGGCCCCCGCGCGGCCGATCCCCGAGCAGCGCCGCGCCGACAAGCGCACGCTGTTCGCCGACGCGAGCCTGGTCCCGACCCGAGAGGGCGAGCGGATCCGTCGCGAGCTCGCGCTCGCTGGCGAGGTCACGACCGCCCTCGAGCTGCTGGACTTCAGCCCCGTTCACGTCGATCTCGAGCTCCGCGCCGAGCACGGCAGCGCGGTCGTGGTCGCGCAGCCGCCTGCCGACGCCGACATCGCCGAGCTCGAGGCCGAGATCACCCAGCTGACGGCCGCGATCGTCCCCGAGCTCGAGGTCAGCCAGATCCATGTGTGGCTGCGGCCGAGCGCCGAGCTGCCCGCGCCCAAGCGCGATCGAACGTGGGCGCTCTCGCTCGTGTGTCTGGGCCTCGGCCTGAGCCTGGGCGTGACCCTCGAGCGCGCGCGCCTGCGGCGGCCGAGCAAATCCTGACAACCGCCGCTTAGCCCGCCGAACAACGTTTTGCGTCGACCCTGGGTCCATGCCACCATCGCCGCGCCGGCCATCCGCCGCCGTGAGAGGTCCAATGTCCGTGCAAGCACTTCGCCGCGAGTCCCCGCCGTCGATCACCGCCGAGCAGCTGAGCTCGACCCTCGAGCTGCAGCGCGCCGCGTTCATGAAAGAGGGGCCGCCGAGCTACCGGGCGCGCCGTCATCACCTCGAGCTGCTGCTGCGCTTGGTGCTCGACAATCAAGATCGCATCGCCGCGGCGATCTCCGCGGACTTCGGCGGCAGCGAGATCGGCGGGCGGTCGATCGGCGAGACCCAGCGGGTCGAGATCCTGCCCACCGTGTTCAACATCCGCCACACGATCAAGGCGCTGCGTCGCTGGATGCGGCCGAGCCGGCGCAGCACCCACTGGGCCACGTGGCCCTCGCTGGCCCGGGTCGAGTATGTGCCGCTTGGGGTGATCGGTGTGATCTCGCCCTGGAATTATCCCGTGTCGCTGTCGCTCGGCCCACTCGCAGGCGCGCTCGCGGCGGGCAATCGCGTGATGATCAAGCCCTCGGAGCTGACGCCCAAGACCTCGAGCTTGCTGGCCGAGCTGATCGCCAAGAGCTTCACCCCCGAGCACGTCAGCGTGGCAACCGGCGGCGTCGAGGTCGCCCAGGCGTTCTCTTCGCTGCCGTTTGACCACCTGTTGTTCACCGGCTCGACCAGCATCGGTCGCATGGTCATGCGGGCTGCGAGCGAGCACCTCGTCCCGGTCACGCTCGAGCTCGGCGGCAAGTCGCCCGCGGTGATCGATCGCGGCGTCAACTTCGACGCCAGCGTCGGCTCGCTGCTGCTGGGCAAGCTCTACAACGCCGGCCAGACCTGCATCGCGCCTGACTACCTGCTGGTCCACGACTCGCGCGTCGACGAGGTCGTCCAGCGGATCCGGACCCAGACCGCGAGCATGTACCCGCGCCTGGCCGACAACCCCGAGTACACCTCGATCATCAATGCTCGCCACCGCGAGCGGCTGCTCGGCTACCTCGAGGACGCGCGGGACAAGGGCGCCACCGTGCTCGAGATCAACCCCGGTGACGAGGCGGCCGAGCGCTTCGCCGACGCCAACAAGCTCCCGCTGACGCTGCTGCTCGACGTCGACGACTCGATGCGCGTCATGCAAGACGAGATCTTCGGGCCGCTGCTGCCGATCAAGACCTATACAGATCTCGACGAGGCGATCGACTACATCAACGCCCACCCGCGCCCGCTCGCGGCCTACGTGTTCAGCGACTCGGCCAAGACCATCGAGCGTGTCGGCGAGCGCGTGGTCTCTGGTGCGCTCTCGATCAACGCGACCGCCGTGCACTTCGCCCAGGACGAGCTGCCGTTCGGGGGCGTCGGCCACAGCGGCATGGGCCAGTATCACGCGCGCGAAGGCTTCTTGACCTTCAGCCACCAGAAGGCCGTCTACCGCCAGCTGCGCCCCAACCTGATGCACCTCGTGGCCCCACCCTACGACGGGGAGCTCAAGCGCCGTTTGATTCAATTCATGATCGGCAAATAAAGGTTTTTCAGCTCAAGCCCGCCTGCTTGCGGGAGGGTAACGTTGCATCGGATCGGCGGTTCGCTGCCAACCACGGAGCCGATGCAAGTACACAGCCCGCAAGCGGGCCAGAAGCCTGCCCGAGCTGATAAAACTCTTGATGCGCTCAATGCCATGTGTACACTCGGTATCCGTGAGCACCTTGAAACGGTTCGTACGAGCGCTCCCGCTGGTTGTCCCCCTAGCTCTGGTCGCGCCCCTGATCGTCCCCCATCAGGTCCAGGCAGCGGCACAGGACGGCGACGACAGCGAGGAGCAACAGACCTACGACTACGGCGCGCGCGTCAAGATTGAAGTCCGGATGGAGGACGGCACGGTCGTCAAACATCGCGGCGAGATGCGCAGCTTCGGCAACGAGTGGCGGTTCGAGTTCGAGGGCGCCGACCACCACCACGCGCTCACGCTCAACGCCGCGGGCGAAGAGGGCGACAAGAAGCTCGAGGTCACGCTGGCCTACGAGCGCGACGGCATGCCCGTCATCGCGCCCTACAAGGACACGTACCCGGTTCGCAAGCGTCAGTCGCTGTGGACGCAGGACGGCAAGCTGGCGATCGCCTTGACCTTCATCCCGACCAAGTTCGAGCGCGAAGACACCTCGCGCGACGACAAGGAAAAGATCGATCCGGGCGACAACGACGATCCGCTCGGCGGCAACCTGTTCAAATAGGGTTCGCCAGGTCCTTGCTGCGACCGGGGGTGCGCTTGCCTGCGTGCACCCGCGGCTCGTAGACCTTCTCAATATATTTCAGATTGCGCGCGGTCTTGGGGTGAGCCTCGACCGCGCGCGGGATCGCGAGCGTGGGCACCAGCGCGCCGAGGCTGGCCCCAAGCGCGAAGCTCAGCAGCAGCGACGCCCGCAGCTGCTCACGGCCGCGGATCAACGCCCACGCGAGCGCGCCCAGCCCAGCGCCGATCGGCAGCGCCAGCGTGAAGCTCAGCCCGCCGCGAAACCATGTCGGGATCCCGTAGGGACCCAGGCCCTCGCGCCACAGCGGCACCAACACGGCGCCGAACGGCTCCGCGATGTTGGTTGGATCCAGGTGTGGCCACAAGGTCGCCGCGAGCGAGTTGGCGAGCAACGACCAGCTCGCGGCCGCCCCGAGCGAGCCGATCGCCAGCGCGCGCCTGCGGGCGCTCCCGAGCTCGAGCGCCCACGCGATGTACTCCGCGATGCCCAGCAGCAGCATCGGCAGGGCGACCACCAAATAGCGTGGCCCGACCCGCCAGCCACCCTCGAACGACAGGCCCAACCCGACCAGCACGACGGCCGCGAAGATCCCCACCTGCAATCGGGCCTCTCGCCGACTCGGACCGGCCCGCCACGCCAGCTGCCCCAGGCCGATGCACGCGATCACGACCAGGGGTGACCACACCAGCAGACCGGTGTTGGGCGACAGCACGTGGGTGACGACGTTGGACCAGCGCGGCGCCCCGAGGCCGAGCAACCCTTGCCCGTGCAGCTGCGCGAAGCCGGGATCGGCCGCGTGGTGGTAGCCGGTCACCCACGCCGAGCCGAACGCCGCGCGCTGATAGATCGACAGCGCGATCACGGGCACCAGCGCGCAGCCAAGGGCGATCGCGGCGAGCGTAGTGTGCGAGCGCCGATCCGCGCGGACCCGGCGGTCGCGGAGGATCGGCCACACGAACATCAACGCGATCGGCAGCCCGGCGAACGCCGCCCCGTACTCGACGGTGATCGCCAGCGACGCGAGCGCGGCCCCCCACCCGACCACACCCACGCGGGCTCGCGCTATCCCACGCTCGATCGCCAACACCCCCGCGTACAGCAGGCAAGCCGCGAGCGCGTGGCCATAGAAGAGTCGCGCGTACACGAACATGGGCGTGCCGAACACGAACAGCAAGATCGCCGCCGCGCTGACGGACCCCGAGTAGTCGCGACGCAGCCGCAGCCAGGCCAGCGCCGCGATGATCAACACGGGCACGACGCCGGCCAGGAGCCGCGCCCACCAGGTGAACTCGCGCAGAGTCGGCGGCTCGGCCCCAACCCGCGCGATCACGTAGGCCAGGGCCCCGACCACGCTCGCGCCGGGCGGCTTGTTTGGATACAGCCGGTCATCGACCGGGCTGCGGGCGACGTCGGGACCGGTCGGGATTCCGCGTTGGCTCGGGCCGTCGATCGCCCACTCGCCCTGCTCGACCAGGCTCATCGCCTGCAGCAAGCGCGGGAGCTCGTTGGCGTTGCGGACCTGCTCGAAGTAGGGGAACGCGGCCAGGAGCACCAGGGCCACGGCGCCGAGCAGCACCGCGAGCTGCCAACGGGGCGCGGCGACGGGGCTCGGCGACAGGGTCACGCGGCAGAGTCTACAGCCGGGCGCGCGCGAAGTATCCCGGTGCGGACGACTCCCCACCCGCGGGCTGTCGGTCTCAGCCCTTCTTGAGCGCCTTGGGCTTCTCGCCAGCGATCTTGGCCTTGAGCGCCGCGAGTTCGTCGTCGAGCTCGCTGCTGCCCTCGAGCTTGCGCAGCTCGGCGTCGATCCGGGCCTCTTCGGCGCGACCGCCCGAGGTCTCGGCGTGGACGTCGTTGAAGGCCTCGAGCTGGGCGATCTTGTCCTCGATCGCGTCGATCCGTGAGGTCTGGGCCATGCCGACCCCGGCCGCGGAGTTGCTCCCGGCCTTGGCCGCGCGAGCCTGAGCCATGAGCGTGCCGCGGCGCAGGTTGAGCGACTTGAGCTTGGCCTTGGACCGCGCGATGTGGTCGCCCATATCCTCGACGAGCTTGGTCTGCTCGACCAGCGCCGTCTCCATGTCCCGGCGCTCTTGACCGATCTCCACCTTGCGCTCGAGCGCGGCGCGAGCCAGGGTCTCGTCGCCGAGCTTGACGGCCTGCTCCGCGCGCGCGACCCAACCTTGCTCCTTCTTGTCGAGCTCGGCGATCTTGCGCTCCATCATCTTGCGCTCGACCACCGCCTGCTTGAGGTCGACCTCGGCCTGCTTGATCTCGGCGCCGAGGTCATCGAGCATCAACGCGAGCTCCTGACCTGGATCGCTGATCGAGTCCATCGCGTCGTTGACGGACGACGAGATTGCGCGGCGCATGCGGGTGAACAGGCCTGGCTTTCCGTCTTCGCTGCTCATCGGGGTCTCGGGCGGCCGGCGCGGCCGGCTGGCGCTCCAGTGTGACCGGCTGCGCCGTGCGTAGCAAGCAGCCGCCCCACCCAGGCCTGTCAACTTGGATGCTCAGTGGGCTACGCTTCGCGCGTGAGTCAGGACCACGGGTTCCCGGGCGTCGTCGGCCACGCACGGGTGACAGACATGCTGTCGCGGGCGATCGAGCGCCAGCGCCTGCACCACGGGCTGGTGTTTAGTGGTCCGCGCGGGATCGGCAAGGCCACGCTCGCGCGCGGGCTCGCCTGCGCGCTGATCTGCGACGTGGCGCCCGCCCGCGGCTGCGGCAGCTGCGATGCCTGCCGCCGGCTGCTCAGCGGCCGCCACACCGATCTGCGCCGGCTCGAGGGACAAGGCAAGACCAACACGATCGCGGCCGAGCCCGCCCGCGAGGTCGCGCTGCGGAGCCAGCACGCGCCGTTCGAGGCCCGCGCCCACCTCATCATCATCGATCCGGCCGATCGCATGCACCCGCGCGCTGCAGCGGCGCTGCTCAAGTCGATCGAGGAGCCCAGCGCCGGGGTGTACTGGACGCTGATCGGGGCCAACCGCAGCGACATCCTGGACACGATCCTCAGCCGCTGCATGACGATTCCGCTGGAGGGCCTGTCGCTCGCCGACACCCGCGCGGTGGTGCTCGCCGAGCTCGCGCGGGATTCAGCCGGCGATCCGATCGACGACGCGCGCCGCGAGCTGGCGATCTCGCTCGCAGATGGCAGCCCAGGCGTCGCGTTGGAGCTGCTGCGCGACCCCAGCCTCGAGCCCACACGCGAGCTGCTCGCCGCGACCTTGCGGGCGCTCGAGCTCGGCCCGCCAGCGGTGTTCTCGGGTGAGCGGTCACCGCTGTGGTCGGCCTGGAACACCGCCGTGCTCGCGACCGCGGATCCCTCGGCGGCTCCAGACGACGGCGACGACGATGAAGACGAGGTCGTCGTGGTCAAGTCCAAGCGCAAGCCCAAGAAGGCCAAGAAATCGAAGAAGTCCAAGTCCGACTCCAAGGCCAGCCCCGGGCGCCAGCGGGCCATGGCCGGGCGCCTGGCCGAGCTGTGGCTGCTGCACTTGCGCGAGCTCCTGCTCGGCCGCGAGGGCCTGCACGGGATGCCGCGGCTCCACACGGACTCGGCCACGGCCAGCCACATGCAGTCGATTCAGCAGTTTCAGACCAACCTCGCGCGCAACCCCAACGTGCGCCTCAACTTCGAGCAGCTGCTGCTGTCGCTGGGGGGCTAGCGAGCATGGCCGAGCTGACCCTCGCGGCCGCGTTGCGAGACGCCAACGCCGACCACCCGGAGGTTCGCAGCGTGGCGATCCGCAGCCTCGCCACCGCGCTGCTCGACGAGCTGGGCATGCGTCCGCCGGCCTGGTGGGATCTGATCGAGCACGCGCAACGCGACGCGGTCGCGGCCGCGCTCGAGCTGGCGTGCGACGACGCGGCGCCACAGAACGCCGCGCTGGCCCGGGTCGGGCTGGCCGAGCTCGCCGCCCCGATCGCCCACGACCGCGCGCTCGAAGCCCTGGCCGCCGATCGAGACGACGACGCGGCCATGTTCTCCCGCGAGTGCGGGGTCATCTCGCTGTCGCTGCTCGGCGCCGCCGCCCGCAGCTTCATCGACGCGCCGGTCAGCGCCGCCTCGCCGGCCGAGCGCGAGCGCGCCGTCGCGCTGGTTGGGCAGGTGACCGCCGAGCTCCGCGAGCTGCTCGCTGACGCTCGCGCTGACGTTCGGTTTCAAGCTGGCCCGGCCCTGGTCGAGGTCGGCGGGGAGGCGGTCGAGCCCGAGCTGCTCGCGGCGCTCGAGCGCGAGACCCACGAGCAAGTGCGGGCCAACTTGATCGCCGCGATCTCGCTGCTCGATCCACCCAGCCCCGCCGCGTGTGACGTGCTCGCTGCGGTGCTCGACTCCGACGAGGGCAAGGGGCAGATCGGCTGGGAGGCGGCCATGACCCTGACCGCCGCGCGCCGACCCGAGGGGGCCCCGCGACTGATCGAGGGGCTGCGCCGCCGGGAGACCCGTGACCGCGCCCTCGAGGCGATCGCCGTGCTCGGCAGCAGCGCGCCGCCCGAGGCGATCACGGCCGTGCGCCGCTACTCGACCGGCTTCATGGTCCCGATCTTCACGCGGGTGCGGGCCGCCTACGCGCTCGCCCGCATCGATCCCGAGCGCGGCCTCAGGCTGCTCGATCGCCTGGCCAAGCACCCGCGCCCGGCCGTGCGCGAGGCCGTGGCCGAGGCCCGCGCGGCCCTCGAGCAGCTCGCCGATCCAGCGCCGACTCGCGATGACGCCTACCGCCGAGACTGACCCGCCGCGATGTCGGGCGCGTGGCGTGAATTCGCGCGCCCTGTAATCAATACACTCAGACGGTAAATCGTCCTTTGGTACACCAGCGTGTCACGTGACCGCGCGTCGTGGCTGTGTGCTGCGCCCCCGCGCCCGAATTCGGGCCCCTATTCAATACACCCTGTCCGAAAGACCAATAGGGTGTCGAAATCGATCAGTCTGCACACATCCACCGATAGCGTGCACATTGCCAAAACAGGACGCTACACCCAGGTTTCCGTCAGTTCAGCGAAAGATCCGCTGACAGTGAACCGAGTGTAAAACAACCACAAAATCGCGCTTGTCATCGATGGTTTGAACGGTAATGGTCATTGCGTGGCGCTCGACTCTTTCAAGTTTCACCTGCGGCGCGGCCACCTGCGCCTGCGCTTCTCGGATGGTCACGGTCGTGACCTCGAGGGTCGCGCGGTGATGCCGATGGTCGCGTTCGCGTCGGATCTGGTCGCCGAGGTGGTCCGGCGCAAGCGCGGGCAGCTGCGCGGGTTGAGCGTCGATCTAGGCCGGGGAGTCCTCAGCGCCACGGTCGACGGCCACGCCGGCACCGAGGTCGTGCGGATCGACGGGCCCGACTTCGAGACGACCGTGCGCCCGAGCTCCGGACCCCTGATCGAGTGGGCCGAGTACCACTTCGACGCCACCCCTGCCGCCGAGCGCTGCTGAGCTGTTATCAGCTGGGGCCAGGCTGTTATCAGCTGGGGTCAGAAGCCTGACCCGAGCTGATAGAAGCCTCACCCGCCGCCGAGCCGTAGCTCGCCGGACGCCTCGGCCTCGCCGTCGCCGCTGCTCGCTGACCCCTTGGCCGCCGCGTTGTTGCTGCGCCGCTCGTCGCGGGTGCCGGGATCGTAGGGATCGAAGTCGGGCGGGGTCTCGCCCTCGGCGATCAGCTCGACGTGATCGCCGGTCACGATCTCGCGCAGGGACTCGGTGACCACCGTCAGGGCGCTGTCGCCCTCGATCTGGAGCACCAACAAGCTCGCGTACACCCGCCGCGGATGGCCCTTCTCGTAGGGCTGATGCAGGCGGTGATCGGGCGTGTAGGCGTCGCCCTTTTGGACCACCTCGAGGGTGTTGCCGCGGCGGACCCCGTCGGAGGCCCCGATGTTGATGATCACGAACTGCGCCTCGCCGTTGATGGTGTGCTCGCGGATCGTCTCGACCACGAGTCCGTTGATCGTGACCTCGTTGGCGGTCGGGCCGACCCGCGCGAACCGGGTCTTGAGCTCGCCGACCCGCTGACCACGCTCGACCGGGCGGACGGAGTCGACGATCTCGGCCTCGGCCGACTTGTCGGCGACGCTGCGCACGTAGACCTCGCCGACGACCTCGACGAGCCAGCCGATCCGCTTGCCCTGCTTGAGCTTCTGCTTCTTGCCCTTGACCTTGATGTCGTAGACAGGCGTCTTCTTGCGATAGACGCTCAGGCGCTCGCCGGGGATCGGCGGGTTCTCGGGCTTGTAGTCGATGTACGCGGTGTCCAGCGTCCCCATCATGATCCCAGGCTCGGCGCCGCCCGTGATCTCCATGGCCTTGTCGATCTCTTCTTCGTCGATGAACGCGTAGCGCTCGAGCAGATAGGTCTGGCTGCCACCCTTGCTGGGGTTGTAGGACTTCGCGTAGCCGAGCCCGCTGTCGTCTCCGGTCGCAGACTCGTAGGGATCCGTGAGCCGAATCCGGTCGCCTGGGAAGATCCAGTGGGCGTTGGTGATGTGCGGGTTGTACGACCAGATCTTCGGCCACAGGTACATGTCGCCGTAGTAGTAGGCGCAGATCTCCGACAGCGTGTCGCCCTCTTCGACGATGTGGAAGTCGGGGGTGCCGTCGCCCCAGTCGTCGCTGGTGTACAGTCCGGCGTCGATGATGTCGTAGCCGACTCGATCGCCGGCCCCGGTCGCGCCGTAGGTCTGATCGGCGGCCTGCGAGCGTGAGCGATCGAGCAAGCCTGGATCGGCGGTGGTCGACGGGTCGAACTCGCCCTGGGGTGGCGGCGAGAACCCGCCAACGCCGACGCTGGTGGTCCCGCGCGTGGACGCCGGGTTGTCGCCGGCTGGCGGGCCAGCGAAGGCGGGGCCGATCAGCGGGAGCTGGGCGGCGGCGAACAGCAGGACCAGACCGGGGACACTCGAGCTTGACGAGATGCGCATGGGGCTCCGAACTTCAGTCGCCGAGGTCGGCGAGCTTGCGCTTGGCGATCTTGCTGGCCTCCGCGCGCGGGTACGCGGCGACGAGCTGGGTGAGGACATCGCGGGCGTTGGCAGCATCGCCAAGCCGGCCGTAGCACAGCCCGATCTTGAGCAGCGCGTCCGGGGCCTTGTTGCCGCCGCCGTAACGCTCGACGACGGTGGTGAAGGCCGCGAGCGCGTCGGCGTAGTGGGCCTGATCGTAGGCGGCCTCACCTTGCCAGTAGAGCGCGTTGTCAGCGTAGTCGTGGTTGGGGTGGGCACCGACGATCGCGGCGAAGGCCTGCTCGGCGTCGGCGTAGCGACCGTCTTTGTAGACGGCCATCGCGGCCTTGTAGTCCTTGGCCACGCCCGAGTCGCGGTCGCTGGGACCCGCGCTGGCGGTGGGCTTGCGCTGCGTGGCCTGGACCAGCTTGCTGCCGACCAGGCGATAGCTGGCGGGCTCGCCAGCTGCGTCGTCGGGCGCGTCCACGTAGTCGTTGTCGTCCTGGTCGTCACCGCCACGAGCGTCGACGACGTAGCTGCTGCCGTGCTGCTCGGGCGCGCCGCTGTTGGGCAGCGGCGACAGCGTGATCGAGCCCTTCGAGCGTCCGGGGTTGCCCGCCGGCTGGGCGCTCGGCTTCGCGACGTTTGTGGCCTGGGCGGACCGGCGCTCGTTGGGCGTGAGCTTGACGACCGGCAGCTCGCGGGGACCGTCGTACTCGGAGGTCTCCCACGCGCCGTCGTCGGGACCGGCAGCGGCCCCGTAGCTGTCGTAGCCGGTGGTGCCGAGGCTGGTGCTGCCCCAGCTCTTGCCGCCGCCGTTCTCGAGCAGGCGGACCCGCTCTTCGAGGCCCTGCACGCGGTTGCGCAAGGCTGCGTTCTCGCGGCGCAAGAGGTCGACCCCCGACTCGCTCTGGACGACCTCGGGGGTCGCGGTCTGGGCCTTGGCGTGGTCACAGCCGGCGGCGAGCAGCGGCAGCGCGACGCCAACCAGCGCCGCGGCGGCGCGTGAGAGTGAGGGTCGACGTTGCTGAACCGGCATGCAGTACCTTGGCGGGCGAGCCCGCGTCGCGGCGCCATGCCCAAGCGGCAGTCGGCACCAGCGTGGGATCAGGCTAGCAAGCGCGCGGCCATGCGAGAAAAAACCCACGAAGCTTGGCCACTGCGGCTCCCTACCCGGCGATGCTGCGAGCCCCGTGCAGGCTGCGCCCGGTCAAGCGCCCAGGGCTGCCCGGCGAAACGGGGCCCCGCTCGAGCCCCGCGCGAGCGCCCGCCGATGCGCTCGCAGCTGCCGATTGAGGCTGTTCCAGCGGCGAATGTCAGCCTGAACGCCGAGATCGTCCTGAACCGCTCGCTCGGCGATCTGGCGGCGGTGCGCGGCCACGCCCTCCCCCACCCGCATGCCCAGGTTGTCGCCGCCGACCAGCAGACAAACGGTGATCGCCGTGAGCATCAACCCGCCGACCACCGGCATCTGGACACCGGCCGCGAGCCAACAAAACCCCGCACCGACCGCCGCGCTGATCACGGCAGCGATCCAACGCGAGCGACGGATCGCCCGCTTGCCAGAAGCCTCGGCGACCACCATTCGCTGCGATCGAGCGCTGGCCACAGCACGAATCAATACGGCGTCCCGCCGATCGCTCCGCTGGGGGTCGTCCCGATCACAGCACAGCTCGACGCACCCCTCGAAGTCACCTCGTCGCACGTGCAGCCGCACCATCGCGTCGCTGCAGGTCTCGGTGCGGATCTGGTAGCCCAGCCGACGAGGAAACAGGTGACTCCACGCGCCCTCGAGTTCGGTGACGAGGGACTGGAAGTCGTGGGCGATCTGGGCCCGCATGCATCCAGTGCGCGTCACCGCCCAAGCGACCTCGCGCGCACCATCCATATGGCCAACGTAGGCTGGTTCGGCCGCCTCGTCCACTTGGAGTTGCCGACGGCACGGTGACCGCGCACCCAGCGCGCGGCGCCGAGCGGTCCGTGCGAGCGGACTGGGGTGCTGACGAACTGGGGCTGCCGCAGTACGGTCGCCATGTTGCCCCAGCCACGCCACGGTCTCGAGACTCCGACAGCGAGGGTCCTGGCCCACGAGGCGGCGGCGTGGCGGCGATGGATGGTCGTGCTCGGCCACGGTCCGCTGCGCGAGCTCGCCGATCCCTCGGTCTGGCGATCTGGATTGCTCGAGCGGGCGTGGCGTGGCGCCGTCCGAGAGACCGCGGCCCGGGTGTTGCTTGCGGGCGCTCGCGAGCAGCTGCTCGACGGCGACGACCGCAGCGACGCGCTGCAGGTCGAGCTCGAGCGCGGACCGCTGGTGCTCCCGCTGCGACGGCGCGGTCCGTTTGGACTGCACTGGCCCGAGCTCGACCCCCGCGTGATCCGGGTGCTCGACCCCCGCGTGGACGATCCCCTCGATCTGATCGAGCAGCTGAGCGTGCGCGCCGGCCTGGACCCGCAAAATCGCGCTCGAGTGAGCCTGGAGCTGCTCAATTCGCTCGTCAACCTGGCCCAGGCCCGCGTCGCCGATGAACTCAGACAGCAACTCGCCCGCGCCCGCGCCCGGTCCCCCGCTCAAAGCTCCGCCGATCCGCGCTTCGAGGACCCCGAGCAGTTCGTGACCGACGGGCACCCGTGGCATCCCATGACCCGCACGCGCCTGGGGCTGAGCCGCGCAGCGGTGGTTCGTCACGCGCCCGAGCAGCTGGCCTCGACCTGGGTCGGCTGCGTCGACATCGAGGCCGAGCTGGTGCGGGTCGCTGGCGACTGGGCCGACGAGTCTGCGCGGTGGTTCGGAACGCCACCGCCAGGGTTCGTGCGCGTCCCGATCCATCCGGCCTCGCCACCGAACCTGCGCCGACTGTTTGGCCCGCTGTTCGAGCGCGGCGCGATCCGAGCGGTCGAGCGGCCGTCGCTGCCGTGCCGCTCGTTGCTGAGCTTGCGTACGGTCGCGCTCGCGCCCACCCGGCACCTCAAGCTGGCGTGCCCCGTGCACACGACCTCGACGCGGCGCCAGGTCTCGCCCATGAGTGTGCACAACGGACCACAGCTGTCGCGCCTGATCGCGAACATCCAGCGACGCGATCCGCAGACGGCGGCGCTGCGGCTGTTGCCAGAGCCGGCGGCCGCTGGGCTCGAGCCCGATCGGGTTGGCCCCAGCGCGGGCGAGCTCGGCGCAATCTTGCGCGTGGTCCCCCCGCTGGACCCAGGCGAACACGGTTGGGTGTGCGCAGCGATCGGCGAGCGGTGGCCAGGGACCGACGAGCTGGTGCTCGAGCGAGCGTGCACCGGGTACCCAGGCGGGCGAGTCGAGCGGGTCACGGCCCTGATCGACGCGTGGATCACCAAGCTGGTCCCGCCGGCGCTGCGACTGTTCTCGATCTACGGGATCGCCCTGGAGCTGCACGCACAAAATACCCTCGCGCATGTGAAGGACGGTCGGCTGGTCGGGATCTGGGTTCGCGACCTGGGCGGCGTTCGGATCCACACCCCGCGCCTGGCCGAGCTGCCGAACATCCAGGCGCCGAGCTTCGCGGACCGCTCGTTCATCCTCACCGACGATCTGGACGAGGTTCGCGGCAAGCTCGAGCACACCCTGTTTCACGCGCACCTGACCTGTGTATTCGCCGCCGCTGGCCGGCTGGGGCTCGATGAGCGCGAGTGTTGGGCCAAGCTGCGCGGCTGCGTGACAGACTGCTACGCGCGCTGGGGATCCGAGCTTGACGCGAGCGAGGCTCGACGCCGCCGGCTGGCCACGGATCTCGACGCGCTCACGCAGCCGCAGGTCCGGGCCAAGGCGCTGCTCCGCATGCGGCTGTTCGAGCGCAGCTCGACCTACGACTACACGAGGGTCGACAACATCGTGTCTGGCCACCAGCCGTATTGACTCGCGCCTCGGCATCGCCGAACTAGTCCGGATGCCGGCTCGGCAACGCGAGCGTGCGAGGCGACGCCGCCAGCGAGCGCGAGCGGTCGCGAGCGCCACGCTCGGCGCGCTGCTGCTCGCTGGCAGCCTTGGCGGCTTGGCCTGGGTCGGGGCTGCCCAAGCCCCCACGAGCGGCGCGCGTGAGCGGGGGCCGAGCTCGCGGGAACAGGCGCTGAGCGCCGCCGACATCTCTCCGCTCGAGCCGATCGTCATCGCGCTGCCGCAGCTGCCCCGCAAGTTCGACCCGCTCGACGAGATGGAGCCGTGGGCCGAGCGCATCGCCGACGACCTGATCTTCGAGGGCCTGGTCCGACGCACGAGCGATCGCTACCCGTGGGTCGAGCCCGCGATCGCCGATCGCTGCGAGGTCGACCGTGAGCTCGCGGTGCTGACGATCAGCTGCCACATCCCCACGGGAATTCGGTTTCACGACGGCAGCGAGCTGAGCATGACGGACGTCGAGTACTCGCTGCGCTACTGGCTGCACGAGCATCGCAGCGACGCGCTGCAGCGACGCGGGCTCGCCAACTACGAGCGGGTCGAGATCGTCGACGGCCCGGCCGAGGGGCGCGACCGAGGGCGGTGGGTCAAGCTCCGCTTCAACAAGCCCGAGCCGCTCGCGCTCGAGGCGATCAGCGCGATCAAGATCGTCCCGATCGCGGCGCACAGCCGTCGCGCGTCTCAGTTCACGCGGGCGCCGATCGGCACCGGGCCCATGCGCCTGACATCACTCGAGACCGATCGCATCGTGCTCGAGCGGTTTGACGACTACCGCGACCCGCGGCGGCAATCGCCCACGCGCAAGCTGGTGGTTCGAGCGATCAACGACGGCGCGGCCGCGCTGACGGCTCTGCGCCGCGGCGACATCCACCTGCTGGCCCAGGTCGCCCCGCACCACGTGCCCGTCGAGCTCGGCAGGCCCGGCATGTCTGCGCGCCTGTATGCGTGGTTGGTGAGCCCGGCCAGCTACGACGTGTTGCTGTGGAACCTGCGCAAGGGCGTGTCCGCGAACCCTGGCGTTCGGGCGGCCCTGCACGACGCCGTGCCCTACGCCGCGATCGCCCGGCAGATCTACGACGCCCCCGGTCTGCCGACCCAGGCACCCGTCGATCTGCACGAGCCGGCGCCGATCGACCTCGAGCTGCTCGCCGGGATCAGGATCGGCGAGCCGCTGCGCGCTGGGTTGCTGCCGAGGCCCCCGCTCGAGGCCGATCGACGCGGATCCGAGCGGGCCGCCGCTGGCCTCGATGCGCTGGGGTTCCGGGCCCGGGCCAAAGGCATGCGGCGTGGTCCCGGCGGACCGCTGCGGGTGATCTTGGCCTGGGACGGAGACGAGGGGCGGGCGAGCTCGATCGGCACGGCGATCCGCCGAGCCTGGCAGATGATCGGGGTCAGCTCGCCCGACACGTCGACCTCATGGCGGTATCTGCTCTCGGTCTTGAGCCGCGGCGACTTTCGGGTGGCCATGCTCCACTTTGGCGGTCACAGCGACGAGGACCTGTTTCACATGTTCCACTCGCGCGGGGCCCTCAACGTAGCTGGCGTCGCGGACGAGCAGCTCGACGCCGCGCTCGACGACTACCGAGCCGCCCTCGACCGACGCGCCCGCGATCTCGCCAAGGTTCACATCGCCGAGCGCCTCGCCGAGCTGCGCGTGGTCTCGGTGCTCTACGCACCCGCGCACGTGATGCTGAGTTCGCGTCGGCTGACGCAGATCGAATTTGTCGATGACCTGCCGCGGCTCGACACCCTGGCGCTGACCAGCGGGGCGCTCGATTGGGGCAACAACGGGGGGTTCTGCGTGACGTGTGAGTAGCGGTGGCCCAGCTCAGGCGGCGAACACTGCCTCGATCGTGTCGGCGCTGAGGATCCGCTCGGCGTAGCGATCGAGCTCCGCTTCGGTCGCCGCCGCGACGAGAGCGACGTACTCGGGCGTCAGCTCACCGAACTTGAGAACCAGCTGCTTTTGAAGCAATCCGACCCGGCCCTCTTGTCGACCTTCTTGGCGACCTTCTTGGCGACCTTCTTGTCGGCCTTTTTGGATGCCCTGCTTCAGACCCTCTTGGTGTAGCTCTTCGGCGAACGTCATCGCAATTTTCTCCGTGTGGGGGATCAGCTCACGAAGCTTGGCACAAAAGCGCTTGAAATGCACCGTCCCGCAGACCTGCGAAATGTACCGAAAACATTGCGTGACGGCATCCCACCCATCGGGGGTACACCGCACTCGATCGAGGATGTCCGCCCACTGCTCGAGATTTCGCAGCAGTTGCTCACCGTCACGAGCGTCACGCAGCAGCCACAGCGCGACCTTGGGAAACGCAGCGAGCGCCCACTCATGCAGATCCTCATCGCTGACATGGCTGAGGTCTTTGATCAGCAGCGAAAAGCTGGGCATCAGCGGGGCCAGGCCTGGCATGGATGTCGGGTCCGGGTTGAACAGCTGGCCGAACGACACTGGGGCCGTCCAGCCGCCGGGCGCATGGGTCACGACAACCGGCACGACTAGCGGCAGCGGCACGCCCGCGTCGCGGAAGTACCGATCCCAAATTCGCCCGAGGTAATTGAGCATCCGCAGCGGCATCGCCGGGTGGTTGGTGCTCTGGTGTTCGATCAGCACGTACACCAGCGCTGGCGTGTCGCCGAGCATGACCGAGAACAGCAAGTCGGAGTGGGTATCGGCCAGCGCTGGATCGATGAAGTCGCCAGGCTGCAACGTGAGGGTGTCCCACGCCATGGCGGTAACGAGCGCTGCTGGCAGAATTTCGCGCAGCAAGGCCTCGGCGTGGACGGGGATGTGAAAGGCGGCCTTGAACAGGGCGTCGTGTGGTCGAACGAGGGCGTCGTGCGGTCGTGAAGTCATGGCCACCGTGGTAGCAAGCCGGGCTGCGGCGACTCGCTCGAGCTCCCGATGTTCGGGGATCGAAACCTGCGTGAACGCGCTCGTACAGCCGATCTAGAGAGGGCGCGAGACCAGGCTTTGGGGCGAGGTGGCCCAGATCCGGGCCACCCCGAGGTCCGCAGCAGCAGGATCAATTTTCGCTCCCAGACGACCGCTACTCTAGACTCAGCGACAATTCTAAACGCTTGCGCGCCCCGGTAATTGATCCGAACCTATCGCCAGTTGCACGTCGCAACTCGCCTACCGTGAGCTCCCCTTCCGCCAGCGCTCCTCGTCCGAGGGCCCCCGTGCGTTCGGCAGTGATCCGGGGCCTGGCGGCGATCGTCGCGCTGGTCCTGCTCGTGTGGCCGGCCGCTGTCCGAGCACAGACGTGGGGCCAGTACCTGGTCGTGATCGACGACTCGGGCAGCATGGACACCAACGATCCCGATCGCTTGGTCATGCTGGCCTCGCTCGCGCTCGCGGCTACGCTCAGCGACGCGGACCAGGTCATGATCGTCGGGCTCAACGAGCTCGCGGGCGGCGAGACCCAGACCGCGCGCTTCGTGTCACCGCGTGAGCTGCTCGCCGAGCGCGACGGCGGCGAGGGGCAGCGCGCGCTCGCTGGCGCGCGGCTCGACAGCATGGCCCGGCACGAGGGCGCGACGCCGTGCAAGCAGGCGCTCGATCGCGCCGCAACGATTCTCGAGAGCGTGGCGGCGGCCGGCGCTCCGCAGACGCTGCTGATGTTGACGGACGGCGCCTGCACCCGCCCGATCGATCCCGCTCAGACCTGGCTGGCCCGGCTCCGCAGCCACGCCGAGGGCCGGTTTCGCTTCGCGCTGCTCAGCAAGAACCAACGCAATGAGCGGCTCGATCCGGCCCTGGTCGAGTACGCGACCGCGACAGGCTGGACAGCCGACCCCAAGATCGAGTTCGACTCGCGCTCGCTGCTGCGCGCGTTCGCGGAGGTGCTGTCGTTCTCCCGCGGGCTGCGCTACGACGACGGCGGGCGGGTCGGCCTCGAGCGCAGCTTCGCGGGCGCCCGCGAGGTCCGGGTGCTCGCGGTCAGCACCGAGGGCCGCGCGCCGATCACCTTGGCGTTCACCGACGCGAGCATGGACTCGCGCGAAGATCCGCTGACCGGCGGCCCCACCTTCAAGCACGCCGAGTTTGGCTGGAGCCTGCGGGTGGCCAGGACCGGCGCGCACGAGCTGCCGTTCGCGGTCCGGTCGCCCGACGCCGGGGTCGAGGTGCTGGTCATCCCTAGCTACGGCGCCCTGCAGATCGAGGCGGTGGTCGGTCCGTGCGAAGCCGACGAGCCCCCGCCGCTGCCGTGGACGCGCGAGCGAGCGGTGCGCTCGGGCCAGCCGGCCTGTGCATGGGCCCGACTGGTCGGGGATCGCGGCGAGACCATCCACCCGACCCACTCCTTCAACTTCGAGCTCGAACTATGCCAGGACCCGGCCTGCTCGGCGCCCTCGGCCATGCAGCCGGACCAAGACGGCAGCTTCAACGCGCAGCTGGGGGTCATGCCCGAGGGGCGGACCGAGCGGTGGTTCCGGGCCCGGGGCGGCGCGCTGGCAGCCCCGCTCATGGTCCAGCGTGGGATCCAGGCTGTCGCGTTTGGGATCACGGCGGTCGCCCGCGCCGACCAGCCCGACAAGCCGATCGACGGGCTCGAGCTCGGGGTCCTGCCGCAGGCGCTGCCGCAGGTGGTCACGCTCGAGCTCTCGGGCAGCTTCCCCGACGGCAGCGAGGCCGACGTTCGCTGCGAGGTCGCTGGCGACGCGGGCCAGACCAACCTGCTCGCGGGCGAGCTCGCGTGCCTGCGCTGCGTCCCCACGCCCAGCACCGTCGCACTTCAGGACCCGTTCACGCTGCAGGTCGAGATCCAGGCCACGGCCTTGTGCCCGATGATCTCGGACAAGCTCGGCGAGCTCCCGGTCGCGCTGGATCTGTCGATCACCCCCAAGGATCCCCAGTCCGAAGTAGGCCCACGACGGGTGCCGATCCGCGCGCTGCTGCGGCACGCGGTCATCGAGGCACAGACCGCGCAGGTCACCGGTGGCGAGGCCAGCGAGGTCACCCTTCGCTTCCCGTCGCCGGTCAACGCGAACGTCGAGCTCTCGCTCGAGCCGGGCAGCGAGCTGGCGGCAGAGCTGTCGGCAGAGCTGGCGGCAGAGCTGGCCGACGACCTCCGCGTGGCCCTCGCCCAGTCTACGCTGCGGCTGACGGGTGAGCCGGGCGCGGTCGCCGAGGTCACCGTCTCGCTCACCGCCACCGACTGCTGCTCGACCGGCGATTACCCGTTCACGCTCCACGTCCGCGACGCGGCCGGCGGCCCGCAGCTCGAGATCCCGGTGACCGTCAGCGTGGTCGCCCCCAGCTTCTGGGTGTGCCCGGGCAAGCTCATCCTGAAGTGGAGCCTGGTCGCGCTCGGGATCGGCCTGCTGATCTGGCTGATCCGCGGTTTCACCTCGCCGGCCAAGTTTGCTCAGACGGCGGTGCTCGCCCGGGCCGAGTCCCACGAGGCGCTCGCCAAGCTCAACGACGGCGACGAAGACTGGCGGCTGGTCGCCTCGCTCGAGCCGACCAAGCGCGGCTTCTATGCCCCAGCCACGGTCCACCTCGGCGGGCAAAAGGCCGCCCTCCCCAGCCTCCGCGAGCTCCCAGCCGACGCCCGCATCGAGGCCCGCGGCCACGACAACGCCAGCTTGGTGGTCGAGGCCGAGGGCATCGAGACCTTTAAAGAGTCGTCGGGCTGGCAGCCGCTGCCAGTCGGCGAGCAACCGATCGGCAGCAGCATCGTGCTGCGCCGCGACGACACCTACCTCATGTTCCGGCGCTGACGCGCGCACACGTCAGCCGGAGCTCCGTTCAACCGATTTTCGCCTCAGGTTTCAGGGTTCACAGGAGACAGCGATGCCGATCAGGATCATGCCAGGAGAGGTCACCCCGACTCTATTCGTCGGACTCGGCGGTTCGGGCGGTCGCGCCGTCGGCCGCATCGCCAAGCGTCTGCGCAGCGCGGACGACTTCGAGCTGCAGTACCGCAACCTGGTGCGATTCGTGGCGATCGACACCAACGACGCCGATCTCGCCCGGCTGCGCAAGGGCACCCCGCAGTACGGCAAGGTCGACGAGACCGTGTTGATCAGCGACTTCGACAAGGTCGCGTACTCGAAGCTGCGCCGGGGTGAGTCGTTCGCCGACGCGGATCCCTACTTCACCCAGTGGATCCACGACTGGTACCAGTTCCGCGAAGAGAGCGGGGCCGGGGCCGGGCAGATCCGGATCGAGAGCCGCCTGAGCATGTTCCGGGCGATCGAGTCGGCCGACATGATTCAGAAGCTGTCGTCGGTCACCAACGATCTGCGCAGCCACCTCGACGGCATGCGCCACCAGAGCGCGTCGATCCAGGTGTTCGTGTACTTCTCGGTCGCGGGCGGCACCGGGTCCGGCGGGTTCTTGCCGTTCGCGTACATGATGCGCGACATCCTCGACGATCGCAGCGCGCGGCTGATCGGGTTTGCGATCCTGCCCGAGGCGTTCGAGAGCGTGATCGGCATGAACCGCGACGGCATCTACGCCAACAGCTATGCGGCGCTGAAGGAGGTCGAGCACCTGATGAAGCTCGACACCCAGTACCCGGTCGACGAGATGCCGTTCCACTACGACCCGCGCAACAAGCACAAGGTCTCGGTCTCGCGGCGCCCCTACGACCTCGTGTACCTCGTCGATCGGCCCCAGACCTTCAGCCTCGATGACGTCGGCGAGGCGCTGGCCGACGCGACCTACGTGCAGATCTTCTCGCCGATCATCGGCGATCAGCAGGCCGACTACGACAACTACACCAAGGAGAATCGGCGGCTGTTTCCCGACGCGCTTTGGGATCGCAAAGAGGGCTACTCGGCGTTCTTCGGCACGCTCGGCTCGTCGGTCATGGTCCTGCCGCGCCACGATCTGCTCGAGTACTGCGCGCGCCGATACGCGGCCACGGCCGTGCGCCGCTACGTGCTGCTCGACGATCCGGCCCTGATCTCGCCCAGCCAGCGCGAGCAGTTCAAGCGGTTTGCGCTCAGCCCCACCGAACTCGCGCAGCTGTCCGACGACGCCAAGGCCCGCCGCATCGACGAGAACTTTGGCAACAAGATCCGGCTGCTCGCCGCCCAGCAGGGCATCGAGGGCGGGATCTGGGCGCGCATGGCCAAGCTGCCCGAGCTCGCGCGCAGCAAGTTCACCGCCGCGATCGACAAGGTCCAGACCGAGATGCGCGACCAGACCGCGGGCGTGCGCGAGATCTCGGCCGACCGGATCCTCGACGGCTCGTGGACCCCGGCGGCCAGCCTCAACGCGCTGCAGCGCCAGGTCGCCGAGGGCCGCGAGAAGATCGACAAGCTGGTCCAGCTCGAGCTCGACCGGGTCGCAACCGGCGACTGGTGGACCGAGTTCTTGGCCGCGGCCGGGCCCGACGAGGCCCCCGAGCTCAACCTCTACGAGCAGCGCTTCGTGCTGCTCGACTTCCGCGACTCCAGCGACGGGCCGCTCGCGCCCGCGGCGATCGACGAGCTGCGCGCCCAGGTCCAGCGGCTCGCGTCCGAGTGCGAGCTGGGCAGCGACGGCCGGTTCCGCGGCGAGATGAACACCCAGGCCGCGGAGCTCAAGCGCACCTACGGCGGCTGGGACAAGCTGATCACCCGCAAGGACAAGGACTTCGAGGCCGCGCGCGATCGGGCGGTCTCGCTGTTCAACGACTACGTCGACAAGATCCGGGCCTGGATGGTCAAGGGCGCCGCGCTCGAGTTCCTGGGCGCGCTCGGTCGGGCGGCCGAGCACCTGCGCCGGACCTTCCGCGACATCGAGTCCTCGGCGGGTCGGCTCGCGCAGTCGATCGAAGAGGACGCGCGCCGCTACGAGTTTGACGGCGGCATCGAGGGCCTGCGCAGCGAGGCCAACGAGTACGCGCTCGACGTCGAGCTGCTCCAGCACCCGTCGGCGCGGCTGCGGTTTTGGAGCTGGTACTACACCGATCAGATCGAGAGCCGCGCCGAGCTACAAAACCAAGACGCCGTGCTCGTGGCCCTGCGCGAGGCACTGCGTCCGCGCTTCGACGATCGCGGTGAGACCGTGCGGCCCGACGCGGGGCGGATCGTCGGCGAGATCGTCGATCGCCTGATCGTGATCGCCAAGCAGCGGCTCGAGCCCGAGATCGTCGGCGACGCCAAGGCCGAGGATCCGGCCCGCCGCGCGGGCCTGCGGATCGACGACGCGCTGGCGCTCGAGGCCGCGTACTACGGGCGCCACACCGACGCGCCACGTGCCAACCCGGTCGAGCTGCTCGAGGACCGCCCGCTCAGCCCGGCGAAGCTGTGGAAGGTCGAGCAGGTCCGAACCTACGCGCGCCGCAAGCTCGACCTGGCGATCAACAAGGCCCAGCCGCTGTCGCGCTACCAACCGGAGCTGCGCGGCACGATCAAGCACCCCAACATGCTGCTCGTCGGCCTCCACGAGTCTCTGCGCCACGGGATCTTTCACGACATCTACACCGAGGCGACCGGCAGCGAGTCGCAGGAGCTCGAGTGGCCCGACTCGCACCGGATCGTGTTCTACCGGTCGATCCTCGGGGTCCCGCTGTACTGCTTCCCGCACATCAACGACGACATGAAGGCCGCGTATCGGCGGTTCCAGGGCCAGCGGGAGCAAGCGTGGCCGCTGCACATCGATCACCACTGGGAGCGGCTGCCGGACCTCGACCCCGAGGACCGCCGCCGCGAGCTCGAGGCCGTCGAGGCCCAGCGTCGGGTCTCGGTCGTCGCGCTGGCCCTGGGGCTCGCGCGCGGGGTGGTCGAGCAGCTGCAAGCGCCGGGGAGCGGCACCCGCTCGTTCAGCCTGCGGGTCCGCGATGACCGAGCGCTGCCGCTCGGCGAGGGCATGCTCGGGGCCGCCGACGCCCTGTTCGCGCTGCGCAAGGACATGCCCGCGGTGTTCGACGGCTGGGTGCAGCCGCTGCTGGCCGACGTCGCCGCGATCGACGAGCCGATCAAGGCCGAGCTCAAGCAGCTCGCGCGCAGCTGGGGCAGCCGCCTGCAGGACCTGGAGCTCGACGGGAAGATCCGCGGGTCCGAGTATCGGGATCTGAACGAGGCCCGAACCATCCTGTCAGGGGTCGTCGGCGACTGAGTGAGGGCGGCGGGGCCCCCCGTCGCGCCTGCTCCGGGCTCGCATGGCATCCCCAATGGTCTACGGCGACGACACCATCGAGCGCGATTGGGCGTCGCGGAGCTTGGAGGTCCCCGCGGTCCTGATCGGGCTCGGCGAGTTCGGGGCCAGTGTCGCCGAGCGCCTGCTCGCCGAGCGCGGGCACGGGCACGAGACCGGACTCCAGGCTGGTCACCAGCTCGGGGTCGTGCGCGCGCGCGTCCACGCGCAGGCCGATGATCAGCCGAGCCTCGCCGATGTCGAGGCGATCACCGAGCTGACCCTCGCGCGGGTCCGCCACGCGCTCGGCCACGCGCGCATGGTCGCGACCCGGGACGCCAGCGCGATCGAGCACCACACGCGGCTGACGATCCTGGTGTTCGCCAGCCTCGGCGAGCCGGAGGTGCGCGAGCATCTGCTGACGATCATGAGCCGCGTGCAGGCCCGCTTGCTCGCCGAGCTCGGCCCGATCTTCGAGGGCTACCGGACCGGCAAGCAGCGCAACGCCGTGATCTTGCCGCTGGTCGCGATGCCGCACCCACCCAGCGACCCCCAAGGCCCGGCGTTGGTCGCCACGGTCCACGCGCTGGTCGCTGCGATCGCCACCACACCGCCACGCCAGCGCGCGATCCCTCAGCTGTACCTGATCGAGGACGTCGCCGAGTTCTCGGTCCTGTCCGAGGCCGAGCTCGGTCAGTGCGTGCGCAACTTCGCGAGCTTGCTGCTGTATGCGGACGTCGGGACCGAGCTGGGGACGGAGCTGGCGGCGAGCTTGCTGCACGGCGACCAGCCCGACGAGCCGCTGGCGAGCTTCGTGTGCGCCGTCGCGGAGTTCCCCCGCCACAAGCTTCGCGCGTACGGGCGCGATCGGGTCGCGCTCGAGTTGCTCGACGCGATCCAGGCCGCGCCGCGAATCGAGTCGAGCCTCAGCGACGCCGACGCGCTCGAGCAGCTCGAGGCGCGATCGTTCGATCGAGGTGACCACGCCGAGATCGCCGAGCGAGACGTCCGCGCGGTGCTCGAGCGCTACGCCCCCAACCTCGATCCCGATCCCCCGCCGCGCTGGTGGGAGCGGCCCGAGCTGCTCGTGGATCGCTACGGCCCGGACCCGGGGGATCCCTCGCTGCTCGACGCAGAGCCCCCCGCGGCGGTGCCCAGCGGCTGGCTCGAGGGCCGGATGCGCGCGATCGAAGCCACCTGGCGGCTGCTGCAGCGCAAGCGCTTTGACGACGTGGTGGCCCGGGATCGAACGGCGATCGAGCGCTGGCGCGACGACCTGCTCGGGCGCCTGCGCAAGCGGATCGATCGCGAGCTGTGGCAAGAGCCCAGCGCCCAGAGTCTGCGCCGCACCGAGGAGCTCGTGGCCAAGCTGCGCCGGGCGTTCGGCGAGCAGCTCGATGACGCCCTGGCCGAGCGCGACCGCGCGCTGCCGGCCGCGCCGCCCGACTTCGAACAGCTTCGCAGCGCCCACGCGTCGATGCTCGACGCCGCCAGGCGCAAGCCCGACCCGCCCCGCATGTTGCTGTGGGCCGTGCTCTCGCTGCTCGGCCTGCTGTTGTTCGTGCCCCCGGTCCTGCGGATGCTGGCCGACGCGCTGTGGATCGATCCCGATCACTGGTACGAGCCGCTGGTTCGCCGCCACGCATGGTTCACCGCGTTGATCGGCGGCGTGATCGGGCTGGGCGCCTGGCTCACCTGGGTGCTGGGCACCGCTCACCTGGCGCTGCTGCGCGCGCTCGAGCGCATGTGGGAGGCGCTCGCCAGCACGATCGCGGGTGGCCGCGGATCGCTGCTCGACTACTTCAGGACCCGGCTGCAGCTGTCGCGGGCGATCGCGCGGGTCGAGTCGCTGCTCGCGGTCCAGGCCTCGCTCGACGCCGACGCGCAGACCCTGCTCTTGATCGACAAGGCCGCCCGCCGGGCGCGCTCGGAGCTGCGCGATAACCTGCGGCAGCTTGGGGTCAAGCTGGGCACCGAGTCGGGTATGGGCGAGCGGGACGAGCTCTCGGGCTTGCTCGGGCGCGGCGGTGAGAGCCTGGTCGAGCCGTTCGTCGGTGACGAGGGATCGGCCGACATCGTCGACTCGCTGGCCTCGGAAGCCCGCGAGAGCCGGGTCCACGACGTGCTCGGGCAGCTCGCTAGCTACTATGGTCGCGGAGATCGCTGGCGCGAGGAGCTGCCGTTCGCCGACCTCGCCCGGCTCCGCGCTGCGGCCGAGCCCCATGCCGCGCCGATCGCCGACTGGGATCCCTTCGCGGGCAGCGAGCGGGCCCAGGCCACCGCCGAGCGGCTCGCCAGCTTCGTTCGTCGCCAGCGGCGATCCCTGGGTGGCGCGTTGAACTTCACCGGCCACGAGGAGCGCGACCCGAGCGGGATCAACCGGCCGTTTTTGCGCAGTGGACACGCGATCGTGCCTCGCGCGGCGCTGGCTCTGGTCGCCGAGCGAGCGGCGGCCGCGTCCGAGCGCACGCCCTTGCGGGCCGGGGTCGAGCGCGATCGTGCCTACTTCGTGATCACGGCCACGGGGATCGCCGCGTCGGCGGTCGCGTCATTGCAGTCATTGCAGTCACAGCAAGCGACCCGTCCGCCTGCGCCGCCCAGCCTGCACGCCACACCGGTGGCCAAGCCCGCCAACGGTGCATTCGCAGCGCCACGCCAGCTTTCAACCGGGCCCGAGCGAGTTGGCGAGGGCGCTGGCGAAGGGGCCAGCGAGCCATGAGCGGCGTGGCCACGATGCTCACCATGCTCAGCATGTCCGCGTGGATGTGGCTGGGCTGGGCGCCGCCCGACATACCCGCTGACATCGATCCCGACTCGCTCGACTCACTCGACGCGCTCGAAGACTACGGCTTCGATCCTGGTGACTCACTCGCGGACGGGATCCCCGACAGCCTCGCCGACGCCGAGCGGCAGCTCGCGCCGATGATCGCCGAGTTCCTCGACGCGGGGGCCGCCCGCGTGGTGATGCCGCTGGTTGCGATCGCGCTCGTACTGCTGCTCGCAGGCTTGATCCGCCGCCGCTTCGCCGCCCCGCCCGACGCCCCGAGCCCCGGCCCCGCAGCCGCGGCGGCCTCGCTGGTGTGCGTGGGCGTCTACATGTTTGGTCGCGCGGTCGATCCGCTGTTGGCCTCGCTGATGCGCCGACCGGAGTGGCTCGCCGAGTCCGCGTGGGCACAGATCGGGTGGTTCGAGTGGAAGCTGCTCGGCCGCCCGTGGGCCTGGGGGGCGCTACCGCTGGCCGAGCACCCCGGCCTGGCGATCCTCGTGCACGTGTTCGTGTGGGCGCTGGCGTGGTCGTTGATCCGGTTCGTGCTCGACTGGGTATGGGCGGCCGGGCTGCGCTGGAGCGAGCCGCGAGGCGGGCCATCGCGCGCAAACCAGCTGCCCTGGTACTTCGCGTGGGTCGGCTCCTCGACCACCCGCCGGGCTGATCGCCGCTTTCGTCGTTGGCTGGGACCGATCGTCTGCTTGGTGATCCCGCTTCACCTGCTCGCGGGCATGCGCCTGGCCGAGAACCCGGGCGTGCTCCCAGCCCCCGGCGCGTGGGTGACGGGCGGGCTGTTACTGTGGACGCTGGCGTTTCATCTGCTGGTCGCGGGCCGGCCACCCGCCGCAGACAAGCCCGCCGCTGCCGACGATGACGACCCCGAGGACGAGCAACAGACTCGTCGCATGGCCCCGCTCGCCCGGCTCCACGCGGCCCTCGAGCAGCTGCGGCCCGGCGTGCAGCTCGAGGCCCTCGAGCACCGCGAGCAGGTGCCGGGCCGCCGCGCGGAGTTTCCCGTAGCGATCGCGCCCCTGGTCCGCGAGATCTTCGAGGATCTGACCGGCGAGCAGCGCCCGTGGGCCCACCAAGCCGAGCTGCTCGACCACCTCGGCGAGCTGTGGCGGATGCAGGCGGCCCCCGAGCGCGGCGAGGTCCCCACCCTCGAAGAAGAGCACGCGGCCTCGGTCGTCAGCCAGGCGCACGGCTCGACCCCGCACGCGCTGGTGCTCGCCGCGGAGGGCTCGGGCCGGACCACGCTGACGCTGCTAGCTGCCCTCCACGTGTTCTTTGATCGCGGCGCGACCTCGCTGGTGATCGTCCGCGATCGAGACCAGGCCACGCGCTGGGCCAAGACCCTCGAGCGCGCGCTGCTGGGCTCCTCGGCCCGCTGGAACGTGCTGGTGTGTGTGGCTGGCGAGGATCTCACGCCCGCGCTGGTCGCCGGGCGGACGCCCGCGATCGTGGTCGCCGATCTCGAGGCGTGCGAGGCCGAGGTCCTGTGTGATCCCCGAACCGACGAGCTGTTCGGGCGGCTCGGGCTGATCGTCGCGGACGACGTCGACGGGTTCACGGGCGTGGCCGAGATGCACCTGCAGCTGTGCGTCCGCAGGCTGTGGGCGCTGCTCGATCGTCTGCACCGCGCCCCCTACCCCGCCGCGCTGCTGGCGACCGCGGCGGCCGGCGCCAGCGGCATGGACGCGTGGGCCAAGCACGTGCTCGCCGTGCCGATGCGCCTGTTCGCGGAGGATGCTTCGCCCAGTCGCGCGCGCGTGCTGCTGCGGCGGCGCGATCTCGTCGACGGGCTCGGCGTCGACATCCCGCTGAACGTGCTCGCGCAGGCCTGCGATCGCGCGCAGCTGCCCTGGCACCTGCGCCTGGCCGGCGACGCCGAGCGCCGGGTCAGGCGCGCGGGCTTCGATCTCGGCAACCTTCGTCGCCACCACTGCGACGATCCGCGCGCGGCCGCGATCGTGATCGTCGAGGGCACCTACCCAGACGTGCGCCGCGAGGCCGCGCGCCTGGCCCACGCGGGCGTCGGCCTGGACCCCGAGGCGTTTCCACCTCGCAGCCCGGTGGTCCTGGTGCTCGCGCCACCGGGCGACGAAGAGATGGTGCTGCACGAGGAGGCCGAGGACGCGGTCCACCGTGAGCTGGTCGCCAGCTTGCCCCGCGCCGTGGCGTTGAGCGAGCCGCGGGTGGTTCGCCAGCGCCACTTCGATCGAGCGATCGGGCGCGAGCAGGATCTTCGAGCCCTCCGCGACCGGTTCGGGGGGCGCTTCGTCGATGACACCGTGGCCGGGCTCGGCGACGCGCTGCGGCTGCGCGAGGTCCTCCACATCGATCCGGCGACCGACGATGTCGTGCCCCAGACGTTGCTGCGCGCGGTCAAAGAAGGCGCGCTGGGCCAGCCGATCGACGCCCGCTGCGTCAGCGATCGCAGCTCGCGGGCCGAGGTCGTCGACGCCGGCACCTCCGAGGTGCTGCTGACGATCGACGCCGCGATCGCGCGGGCCGTGTACCCACCCGGCCGGATCTTCTTGCACCCGCGTGGGCGATTCATGATCATCGACGATCAAGCCCAAGGTCCAGGCGCGCGCGAGCTCCGGGCCGAGCAGATCGGCGGGCGCGAGCGGACCACCAATGATCGCAGCGTGACTGTCGAGCTCGAGAGCGCGACCGCCGAGGGCCGGCCGCAGTGGACCGATCGGCAGTTCGGTGGTCGCACGCTGCCGGTCTGGCTCACCCACGCGCAGATCACCGAGTCGCTGCACGGCGTGCGTCGGTTCGCGCCGGGGCCGGTGCTGGTCGATCAACGCATCTACGAGCGACCGCTCGAGGTCCGCTACGGGACCGAGGTGTGCCTGATCGACACGAGCGTCGACACCAGCGTCGACACCAGTCAGCCCCAGCCCGTCCAGTCGCCGACTGACGACGCGCTGATCCCCCTCGCCGCCGCGCTGCGCATGATCATCCCTGGCTACCTGCGCGCGGCGGTCGAGCTGGTCGACGTCGATCTCGTCGACATCGACGGTCGCCGCGCGCTGTGCATCTTCGATCGAACCGCGGGCGGCAGCGGCTTCGCACGCCACGTGTGCGAGCGCGGGCTTCGGGACCTGCTCGAGCTCGCCCGCCTGGCGCTCGAGCGCTGCGTCGGGCCCGAGTTCGCGCGCATGCGTCACATCCACGACCGAGCGCCGCGCTCGGATCTCAGCCGCTGGCGGGTCGGCGAGGCGCTCGCTTGGCTCGACGCGGTGCTCGACGCCCCGCCGCCCCGCCACACCGACGAGGCCGAGCCCGAGCTCGGGGGTCCACGCGTCGAGTTCACGCCGGGTGAGGGCGTCGGGGATCTCGGCCGACTGTGGATCTCGCGGACCGGCCGGACCGACGATCTGGTCTGGACCCGGCACAGCTGGTGGTCGCCGATCCCGATCGCCGGCCATCCCCGCGGCAAGCTCAATTTCGACGTCGCCGTCGAGCGCCCCGCGATCGCTGCCGCCCGCCGGCGGGCGATCGCCGTCGCCGGCCAGCTGGTCCTGCGATCCGAGCGCCTGGACCACGGCTCGAGCGAGGCTCACGAGCACATGCTCGAGGCCGATCGCGGCGACCTCGAGCCGATCCGCAGCACGCTCGCGCGGCTGTGCGGCGACGCGCTGGTCGAGACAGTGCTCGCGCTGGTCGCGGCGATCCCGATCAGCCCGCGACCGATGACCGTCGCCGACCGTGGCCCGCTCGCCGTGCTCGCCCGTCGCCGGGCCGACCTCGACGCCAAGCTCCTGCTCGCCTGCGCGCTGCTGCCCAGCTCGACCAGCGCGAGCATCGTGACCGGGCCCGAGGACCAGGCGTGGATCAGGGTCGACCACGGCCACCGCGAGGGCGACCCCGCGAGCGTGAAGACCTGGGCGCTCGACGGGCCGCGACCTGTACTGGTCGATGAAGAGCCGGCTCGTCGGGCGACGATGGTTTTGGATCTGCGAGAAGAGTAGTTCGCGTGACCCGAGCTGATACCAGCCCGCTGCCCCCTGGTGAACCGGTCCAGCAATCGCGCCTGCAAGTGGGCCAGAAGCCTGGCCCAAGCTGATAACACCCCGCTACCCCCCGGTGAACCGGTCCAGCAATCGCGCCTGCAAGTGGGCCAGAAGCCTGGCCCAAGCTGATAACGGTCTTGATGCAACGATCATCGCCAGGCTGCGTTGCCCAACGAGCCGGCCCCACGTGGGCACCCACCAACATGCGACACCACCCACGTCTCGCCGTCTCGTTGCTCCCCCTCATCTGCGCTGCGTGTGTGGCGGGCTCCGACGCTGGCGCCTCTGCATCTACATCGCCGGGGGTCCCGGTGGCTCAGTTGCAGCTGGCCCAAGCGAGCGCCGACCACCAGTCCGAGGCTGCCCCGCGCGAGCCGAGCCAGCCGAGTCCGCCGAGCCAGCTGATCACGGTCGTCCCCCTGACCCAACCGGATGTGCTGCAAATCGACGGCTTCGCGCCGGCCAAGACCGACGCGCCGCTGGTGGCCGCGGCGGTCGACCTCGATCACTACCAGCTCGGCGGGCCCTCGATCACCAAGATCCCGCTCGGCGCCAGCCAGGACACGATCGTCGCCGCGCTCGCGGAGGTCGACGGGCTGCGCAACCTCAACCTGGGCGGCACCCAGATCGTCGACCTGCAGCACATCGCCAAGCTGCAGGCGGTCGAGCACCTGATCTTGTGGGACACGTACGTGGTCGACCTCGCCCCGATCCGCGGGTTCGACAAGCTCTCGACCCTCGACATCCGCGGGACTGGGGTCCAGGATCTCGACCCGATCGCGCGCGCGGTCGACATGACGCAGCTGCTGGCGAGTGAGACCAACGTCGCTGACATCTCCGCGCTGACCAAGCTCGACAAGCTCGAGGTCATCGATCTCGCCGACACCAGCGTTCGGGATCTGGCGCCGCTGCGCAACCTCGAGCAGCTCCGGGTCCTGCGCCTGGACCACACCAAAGTGACGAGCGTCCGCTCGCTCGCGAGTCTGCCGCGGCTCGAGGTCCTCTCGCTCGACGGCACCGGCGTGCGCGACGTTCGCCCCCTGCTGGGTCTCACGCGGCTCGACACGCTGTCACTGGCGAACACGCCGCTCGTGGACATCGAGCCGCTCGCCGCCATGCAACAGCTGCGCACCCTCGATCTGCGCGGCACACGGGCCAGCGCGAAACAGATCGCGGATCTCGAGGGCGCGATGCCGTTCACGCTGGTGCTCGATGACGCCTGGAAGCGCGAGAAGGACTGAGCACAGAGGCGCGCGTTTCATGGCACCATCGGGTGGTCGCGCGCGTGCGCGCGGCGAGTCCTCGCCACCCTCATGAGCGCGCTCGACCCTCAACGCATCCTCGCGGCGATCCAGGTCGTACACGATCGCTTCGTGTCCGATCGCAACGACACCGCCCGCGGCGAGGTGCTCGCGGCCGCGCTGACCGGGGTCCTCGAGCTGACCGACAGCGCGATCGGCTTCATCGCCCGGATCCGCACGATCAGCACCGGATCGGTGCTGAGCCCCGAGTGCGTGCTGGCAATTGACACTCAGCGCCATGCCAAGGTCGTCAAGTGGCTGCAAGATACGCTCGCGGCCGGGGCCACCGGCGAGACCATCCCGCGCCCGCTCGCGAACCTGGCCCGCACGACCGAGCCGCTGCTGTTGGACTACGAGCCGCGCCTGCCGGCGCTCGACAACCTGATGGCGATCCCGCTGTCCCGCCACGGGCGACGCTGGCAGCCGGTTGCGATCCTCGCCGTCGCCAACCGGCCGGGCGGCTTCCACTCGAACCTCGTCGCTCCGCTCGCGCCGCTGCTCAGCGCCTGCGGGACCGTGCTCAAGGCCTACGAAGACGCCGACGAGCGGGCCGCCCGCGAGGCCGAGCTCGAGCGATCCGAGCAACGGTTTCGCACCTTCATGGATGCCTCGCCGTGCATCGCCTACATCACGGATCCCGAGCGTCGGGTGGTCTGGGCCAGCCGCGCGTTCGCCCAGCAATTTCAGATCGACGTCAACGCCGCGATCGGTCGGGCCGAGGATGATCTGCTGCCGGGCGGGATGGCGGCGCGCACGGGCGTGATCCACGAGCAGGCCCGGGTGGCCGATGGGTTCGTCGACATGCTCGAGCCGATCGTCGATGCCAACGGCGCGGTCCACTGGTGGCAGGGCGCCAAGTTTCCGATCGACGGGGCCGCGGGCGAGCGCCTGGTCGGCAGCCTGGCCCTCGATGTGTCCGACAACGTGCGGATGACCGAGACCCTGCGCGAGCGCGAGGCCGCGCTCGCCGAGTCGCAGGAGCTCGCGCGCCTGGGCCGATGGAACTGGGTGCTCGAGACCAACAAGCTGACCTGGGACTCGCAGTTCGAGCGGCTGTGCGGGCGCCCCAGCGGCGACGCGATGGGCATCGAGGATCTGCTCGACCTCCTGCACCCCGACGACATCGCCCCGACCCGCCGCGCGCTCGACAAGCTGATCGACGACGAGGCCCGGCTCAACCTCGAGCACCGGCTGCTGGTCGACGGGGAGATCCGCGAGCTGTTCGTCGTGGCTCGGGTCCGGCGCGAGCTCGAAGAGGGCGCGGTCGTGCTCGGCGTGGCCCAGGACGTCAGCGATCGGCGCAAGCTCGAGCGCTCGCGCCGAGAGCTCGACAGCAAGGCCCGCAAGTTCGAGAGCTTGTCGGTGCTCACCGGCGGCATGGCCCACGAGTTCAGCAGCTTGCTGGCCGGGATCCTGGGCAACGCCGGGATCGCCCTCGACGACATGGATCACGAGAGCCTCGCGGCGGTGTGCGTGCAAGACATCGAAGCGGCGGCCGAGCGCGCGACCGAGCTGACCCAGCAGATGTTGGCGTTCTCGGGCCGCGGTCAATTTGTCCCCGAGGAATTCGAGCTCAGCTCGCTGATCACCGACTTCGCCGAGGTCCTCCACGCTGCGATCTCCGAGTCGGTCAGCATCCGTCTGTCCCTGCACCCGGATCTGCCCGAGATCGAGGCGGATCGGGCCCAGCTGCGCCAGCTGATCATGAACCTGGTCGTCAACGGATCCGAGGCGATCGGTCCGGTCGCGGGCGAGCTGACGCTGTCGACCGGCGTCGACGAATTCGGCCCGGAGCTGCTGGCGACCCTGGTCGAGCGGCCCGAATTCGGGCCAGGCACGTACGTGTGGCTCGAGCTGCGCGACACCGGGTCGGGCATGGATCACGCCACCCAAGCGCGGATCTTCGAGCCCTTCTTCTCGACCAAGCTGGCCGGCCGCGGGCTCGGGCTGCCGGCGGTGCGCGGGATCGTCCGCAGCCACGGGGGCGGGATCCTGGTCGAGAGCGCCCCTGGGGCGGGTGCTCGCTTTCGTGTGTTGCTGCCGCCCGCGCGCATTGCAGCAGCGGCGCAGAGCAGCGAGCGCTGGAGCCGAAACGCGACATAGGGGTTGTTTTTAAACCAGCCCGAGCGCTGCAAACTCGGCTTGGGCGGGCCGATGGGGAGGGTGTGGAACCGATCGACCAGCCCTGTCTGTCTCTCACTGGAATTCAGCTCGGGCTCCCAGGTGCCCGCCGCAAGCCGCTCGAGCTCGTTGGGGCGCTGCCAGCGGGGCCGCGGTTGGCGGTGGTGGGGAGTCGAGCGGCGCATCGCCACGTGCTGCGGGCGCTAGGGCCGATCGTCGAGGCCGCGGGGCTGCGCGGGTGGGCGTTGATATCTGGGGGCGCGCTTGGGATCGACGGCGGGGCGCATCGGGCCGCGCTCGAGCGGGGGATCCCGCAGCTCGCGGTGCTGCCGTGTGGGCGCGATCGCGTGTACCCGCCCAACCACGCGCGCTTGTTCGGTGGGATGGTCGCGTCGGACTGTGCGGGGTTGTTGTTCGCGCATCCGCCGGGAACCGAGACCAACCGCGAGATGTTTGCGTCGCGCAACGCGATCGTCGTGGGGCTCGCCGACGCGGTGTTGGTCGCAGAGGCCGGGCTGCGCTCGGGCTCGCGCGGGACCGGGCTGTTGGGTCTGCGCAAGGGTGTGCCCGTCGCGGTGCTGAGCGGATCCGCAGGGTGTGGCGCGCTGATCGGGGCGGGGGCCCGCGCGCTCGGAGAAGCCCCGCTCGACAGCGATCCCGAGCGACTTCGAGCGCTCGGGTGCAGCGTCGGCGCGTGGCTCGACGAGCTCGGCGGAGCGCCCCCAAGCGCAGCCGATCCGATCACCAGCTGGCCCGCGCACCTGGCCTGGCTGGCCCAGTTGCTCGACGCTGCGGGGCCCGCGGGCGCCACGATCGACGCGATGCCCGACCCGATCCAGGCCGCCGTGGCCCTGTGTGAGGCCGAGCTGCTCGGCCTGGTCTGCGAGGCCGCAGCCGGACGGTGGTTCGCGCTTGGCCAGCGCCCCTCGTAGCGCGCCCCTGATCGTCGCTTGTCGGATCGCCAGCCACAGAGGACAACCACCCCGCGTGCCCCTGCCCTACTTTCAGTCGCGCGGGCTCGCCTGCCTCGCGCACCGGGGCGGGGCAGCCTCGCACCCCGAGAACACCCTCGAGGCGTTCCGCGCCGGGCTCGACGCTGGCTGCCCGTGGCTCGAGACCGATCTACACATGACCTGCGACGGCCACATCGTGTGCTTTCACGATGCGCTGCTGCAGCGCACGACCAACGGACACGGTGAGCTCCGGCAGCTCACGCTCGCGCAGCTGCGGCGGCTCGACGCTGGCTACCACTTCACCCTCGACGGCCACAGCTACCCGTTTCGCGGCCAGGGCGTGACGATCCCGACCCTCGAGGAGGTCGTCGGGCTCGACGCCGAGGTCCGCGTGAACCTCGATATCAAGCAGGCCAAGCCGCCGATCGTCGCGGCGCTGTGGCAGCAGATCGAGACCCTGGGGATCCACGATCGGGTCCTGGTCGGCAGCGAGGACCTCGTGTCGCTGCGCGCGTTTCGTCGACTCGCGCGTGGCACGGTCGTGACCTCGGCCTGCACCGCGGAGGTGTTCGCGTTCTGGCTGGCGGCGCGCGCCAAGCTGAGCGCCAGGGTCCCGATCGACTACGACGCGCTGCAGGTCCCCGTCAGCCACGGCAGCCTGCGGGTCGTCACCGCCGAGTTCGTGCGGGCGGCCCACCAGCGCGGCCTGCAGGTCCACGTGTGGACGATCGACGAGCCCGAGCAGATGCGCTGGCTGATCCGGCTGGGCGTCGACGGGATCGTGACGGACCACCCCAGGCGGCTCGCGCGACTGGCCCGCGAGCTCGGGGTCACGCCCACGACGGCGCGTACGCAGCCGTGACCGTGTACGGCGGCAGCAGGTTGAGCCGCTCGAAGTCGAGGCCGAGCCCCGCGACGAGCACCAACAGATCGTCGATCGGCAGCTGCGAGCCCCGAAACGCGGCCTCGATCGCCAGCGGCACGCCGATCTCTTCGCGCTCGTCCTCGCAGACCGCGACCGCCCGCCGCTGGCCGCCCGGCTCGTGGACCGCGAACGCCCGCATGCCCGGATCGGGCTCGCCGTGCAGCACGACCACACGGGTGCCCCGACGGTTGGCCAGCGCCGACCAGCGCTCGCTGGGCAGCAGCGCCAGGCACCCCGACTCGTCGGCGATCACGGTCCAGCCCTGATCGCGGCAGTGGCGGAGAAACTCGCGCTGGGGCCAGCGCTCGCGCTCGTCCTCGACGAGCCCGAGGACAGCGATCCCGGGCACTGGTTGACCGACGACCGCGCAGTCGCGGTAGCCGACGTCGGCGTAGATGGCCTCGACCTCGGCGTCATCGAGATCGCCCTGAATCATCACTAGACTCAATTGCATGCGCGCCTGGTGGGATTCGACCACGACGCCGCCGATCGCCGCAAAGATCCGACGCAAACTGGCGTGACGAGAAGCGCAGCGTGACCCGACGTACAGTAGTCGCGCTCCTGACAACGGTTCGCAAGCGGGTCAGAAGCCTGACCCGAGCTGATTAGAACCGGGCCGCATGGTCCTCGACCGCTTGCCAGACGCGCAGCACGTTGCCCGAGCAGATCTTCTCGATCTCGGCCTCGGTGTAGCCGCGCCTGAGCAGCTCGGCGAGCAAGTTGGGGTACATCGAGACGTCCTTCAGGCGATCGGGCAGCGTGTCGCCGACCCCGTCGAAGTCGGAGCCCAGCCCGACGTGGTCGACGCCCGCGAGGCTGACGACGTGATCGATGTGATCGGCGACCACGCCGACGTCGACCCGCGGCAGCGGGTGCGCGGCCCGGTACGCCTCGATCAGTCGCTCGCCCTCTGGCGCCGTCCTGTCGGTCTGGTGGGCCTCGAGCAGGGCCGCGAGCTCGGCTTCGCTGGCCTGCTCGGCGTCGCGATAGGCCGCGTCGAGGAACCCGCTGCCAAAATTGATCTGGATGACGCCGCCGTGCTCGGCGAGCGCCACGATCATCTCGTCGCTCATGTTGCGCTCGAACCCGGGCGTGAACTTTCGGCACGAGGAGTGCGACGCGATCGCCGGCGCCGCGCTGAGCTCCATGATCTGCCAGAAGCTGTCGTCGGACACGTGCGAGACGTCGATCATGATCCCGAGCCGGTTCATCTCGACCACGACCTCGCGGCCGAACGGGCTCAGGCCCGCGTGGGTGTGGGCCTGGTCGTACGACGAGTCACAGATGTGGTTGTCCTTGGCGTGGGTCAGCGTGATGTAGCGGATCCCTCGCTCGTGAAAGTGGCGGAGGTTGGCCAGCTCCCCCTCGATCGGCGCGCCGTTCTCCATGCCCATCGCCAGTGAGATCAGCCCGCGCTCGAAGTTGCTGCGGACCTGGGCCGGCGTCACGGCCAGCGCAAATTTGTCGGGGTGATCAGTGGCCAGCCCGACCACGAAGTCGATGTTCTGGTCGGCGAAGGCCTTGCTCTTGCCAGGCTCGGCCTCGAACGCCGAGGGCGTGTAGATCGACATGAACGGCGCATCCAGGCCGCCCGCGCGGGCCCGGGCGTAGTCGAAGTCCCCGTCGTCGGCGTGGTCGTGCACGGGCGGCACCGCCAGGCCCTCACGCACGGCCCCGGCCACCCGGATCGGCACGTCGACGTGGCCATCGAGGATCACGAACCGGTGCGCGAGCGCGTCGGCCTGGGCCTGGTAGTCGACCGACGCCGACGCCGACGCCGACGCCGACGCCGACGTCGACGGCGTGTCGGCGGCCGGAGTCGAGGTCGGCGAGCTGGGCTCGCAGGCGATCGCGGCCACCAGCGTGGTCGTCAGCAGCAGTACGAGCGGGGGCCGTCGCATGCCCAGACTCTCGCACAGGTCGCGAGCGACTGTTCTACACTCGGCCGCGCGTGGATCCGCTGAACCCCCAGAACCTTCGCGCCCAGCTCGCGCGCGCCCAGCACTGGTTGATCCCGACCGAGCCCGAGCACGACCCGAGCCCGAGCCGGCGCGTCTGGCTGCTGGCCGTGTACACGATCCGGCGCTGGCTGTTCGCGGATCGCTGCTCGGCGCTGGCCTCGAGCCTGGCCTTGCAGACGCTGCTGTCGGTGGTCCCCAGCGTCGGGGTGGTACTGTTCTTCATCGGCAAGCTCGACCCGAGCTTCGGCACCCAGTTCGTCCAGCAGATCGCCTACGCGCTGGGCCCCGACATGGATCGCGCGGGTGAGCTCGCCGATGGCCTGGTCAGTCTGGCCTCGGGTGTCAACATTCAGGAGCTGGGCCGCTGGGGTCTGCTGGTCGTGATCGTGCTGGCGTTCCTGCTGTTCTCGACGCTCGAGAAGACCGTCAACGAGATCTGGCGAGTGTCCCGCTCGCGCACGCTGGTCGCCAAGTTCACGATGTTCTACACGCTCGCCAGCCTCGGCCCGATCGTGGTGTTCTACAGCCTCGCGCAGCCGGTGCTGTCGCGGATCGGATCACTGGCGATCACCCCGGTCGTGACCAGCGGCATCGGCCTGATCCTGCTCAACCGGTTCTTGCCCAACCAGACCGTACGCTGGCGGGCGGCGGCGATCGGCGGGCTGTTGTCGGCCGCGCTGTTCGAGTTTGGCAAGATCGCGTTCGGCCGGTACCTGAGCATGGTCGCTATCCACACCTACGAGGGCATCTACGGCTCGCTGGCGATCCTCCCGGTGTTCGTGGTCTGGGCCTACCTCAGCTGGATGATCGTGCTGCTCGGCACCGAGATCACCTTCGTGGTCCACCACCTCAGCTCGGTCGCGCGCGAGGGCTACGTACAGCCAAACTACCGGGTTCAGCGACGGCTGCTGCCCTCGCCTGGGCGGACGGCAGCGCGGCTGTTGCTGGCGATCGCCGACAACTACGATCGACGCTCGGAGACCATGCGCCTGAGCACCGATCCCGATGAAGAGGCCGAAAACACCGTCTCGCTGGGGATGACCGTCGACGCGCTCAATGAGCGGTTCGACATCGGGCTCGCGCCGATCGTGGCGATCACGGATCAGCTCGAGCGCGCGGGTCTAATTGTCGCGCTTGGTAACGACCAGGGCTACGTACCTGGGCTCCCACTCGAGCAGATCACCCTCGCGATGATCCTGCACATGTTCGATGGCGGCGGCATGAAATCAGCCCGCGCCGACGTCCTCACCGAGCAGTTCGCGGCGCTCGACGAGCAGCAACAAAAGCGGATCGGCGACCTGCACTTCCGCGAGCTCATCGACATGGAGCGAGCCAGGCGTGAGGGCCACCCCCACGATCGTCGCCGCGGTCGGGGTCGGGTGGTACACGGGCCCACCCCCACCTCCGATCGGCCCGAGTGAGACTGAACGAGTGACGGCCCCCACAGTGTGGTCGGTCGTGAAGGCATCGCTCGCCAGCGCCCGCTTCGTTCGAGCTGATGTGAGTGACGAAATTTGTCACCGCGAAGCCGCGCCGACAGGTGCGAGATCGAGCAGTCCCGAAATGTGGGTATTTTCCGACCCAGAATTGAGGACATTTCGATCGAGACCAATAACCTGTAGTCTATGACCCATGGTTCAACTTCGTGGTCGACCCCGGTTTCCCGTCTCTCTGAGCTTGCTCGCCGCGCTGAGCTTGACCTTCGCGTGTGGCGACAGCGGCTCGAGCGACGGCGAGGACAGCACTTCGAGTGACGAGACCGCAAGCAGCGGTGATGGTGACGGTGACCTGACCACGGAGGCCGGCACCAACGATCAGGGTGACGGCGACGGCGACGGTGATGGTGACGGCGATCCGGGCGACGGCGATGGCGACGGCGACTCCGGCGATGGCGATCCGGGCGATGGCGACCCGGGTGACGGCGACGGCGACGGCGACTCCGGCGACGGCGACGGCGATGGCGACGGCGACGGCGACTCCGGAGATGGCGACGGCGACGAGGCTTGTCAGGAGTTCGCTGGCGAGGTCGCCCCGATCCCGCCCGACGTGATGTTCCTGCTCGACCGATCGGGCTCGATGATGGACGTCGGCTTCGACATCAACGACCCCAACAAGACCCGGTGGCAAGCGCTCTACGAGGCCGTCGAGGCCGTCGTGGGTGGCGGGGCCGATTCCCAGATCGCGTTCGGAGCCAAGACCTTCTCGACCCAGGGCTTCGGCGCGTGCGGGGTCTCGGTCAACCCCGACGTCCCGATCGCGATCGACAACGCCAACGTGCTCCTGGCCAACATCCCCGGCCCCATGGCGGTCGTCAACGGCGGCACGCCGACGGTGCTCGGCATCACCAACACGATGGCCTACATGGAGCAGTACGAGTCTCAAGGTGGCGCCAAGTTCATCTTCCTGATCACCGACGGCCGGATCGGCTGCACCGACGACAACGCCCCCGATCCCGATCAGGCCGCCCTCGACGAGGCCGTCGCCACGCTCGAGGCCGGGCTCATGAACGGCGTGACCACCTACGTCGTCGGCATCGCCCCGTCGATGTTCGGCCCCACGCTGATGCAGATGGAGGCCATGGCGATCGCCGGCGGCGCGCCCAAGGCCGGGCTCGAGAAGTTCTACCGAGCCGACGACGCCGACATGCTGGCACAAGCGCTCGAGGCCGTCGTCGAGGACTCCTACGGCTCTAGCTGCTTCCTCGATCTGTTGGAGCCCCCGTTCTTCCCGGACTACACGAAGGTCGTGATCGGCGACAACATCTACGAGCTCGTCGACGACTGCGAGAGCGAGAACGGCTTCATCTACACCAACATGGAGTACAGCCAGATCGAGGTGTGCGGAGCGGCCTGCGACGACCTCGGGATCGAGCAGTCGGCCGAGGTGCAGTACTACTGCAACCCAGGCTGACCCCGGAGCATCAGCTCGGGCGAGGCTCCTCGCCCGCTTGCATGCGCCTCTGGATACCGGAGCGCCCGTTGGCAGCGAACTGAACGGAACGTGGTGACGGGTCTCGTGCCGATACGGCACGAGCCCCCCGCCCACGCACGACGTCGCTCAATCCACGACGAAGTTGTCGCACGCTACGTCGATGATCTCGATCGCCTGGTCGAAGATCGGAGCGAAGTCCGGGATACAGATGTCAGCCATGAACCCGTTGGCGCCGAACATCGTGGTGAAGTCGGCGATGCTCTGCGCGGTGTCGTTCAAGCCGCAGTTGCCACCGGGCGTGTTGATCAGCGACACGACCACCACGTTCTCGGGGATCCCTGCCTTGGCGTCGACGACATCTTGGAACCAAGTCACGGGGGATCCCTGCGAGCTCAGATCCGGCTCGTCCGTGATGACGATGATGACCAACAGGGCGTCGTCGCGGATGAAGCCCTCGTTGCACTCGTCGACCCCGCCATAGAGACCGCTGACGGCGTTGACCATGGCTTGCATCGGTCGCTCGGCGGCCGAGCCACCGCTGCCGACCTGCGCGGCGCAGCTGAACTTGGCGCCAAGATCATCCATCTCGGTCATGTAGTTGGTGTCTTCGATGTACGGGCCACATGTCGAGTTGCTCGAGTCGGACCCGCCGGTCTTCACCACCAGCGATCCGAGCAACTGGCAGCCCGCGACATTGGGGACGTAATCATCCGTCGTGGTCACGCCCACGTGGATGGTGTCGACGCTGTCCAGGGTATTCTCAATGCCGTTAATGAACGCGGGAAAGTTGGAGATGAGCGCAATCTGTTCATCGAACATGCTCCCCGAGTTGTCGATGACGAACAAGAAGTCGACCATGCCGCACGAGGTGTCGTAAAAGGGCGAGTCGGGCACGGGGTGAAGGTCGAAGTTGATGCCCGGACCAGCGCCGCCGCCGTCGTCGTCGTCGCCGCTCTCGGTCTCGGTCTCGTCCGAGCTCTCGGGGTCGCCCGTCGTGCCGCTCATCGAGCCGCCCGGGGCGTCAGTGGTCTCCGAGTCGTCTAGTCCGGTCGCATCGCCTTGCATACCCGGCGGTCCGGTGGTGGTGTCCATGACACCGTCCCCGGCCGGTGTTTGGTCCCTGACACCTGCGTTACCGCAGGCGAGGGCCGGCAAGACGAGCGCGAGCGCGACGGAATGTAGCGAAGCAGCGTGACACATGATGAGCAGACAATCGGAGCGTTCATGGAGGCTCGCGGGCGTCCCCTCCCACCGTTGTTCAGGGTCCGTTGCCGAGCGAAGTCTACTCCGACTCTGCCCAAGGGCACGCGGGTCGCCTCCCTCAGCCGTATTTGGCACAGAGGTCAGGCGACGCCGCGTGACAGAATAATCAGCCGACTACGGCGCAATGCCGATATAGACCTCGTCAATCCAGACCTTGTCGGAGTTGGAGTTGACGGACCCATCCTTGCTGTACGTCCAGCGGAAGGTGTGGTTCCCGGCGCCGACGGCGAAGCTGGCTTGCGCCCAGGGGAGGTTGCCCGACCAACCATTGCCCTGCTGAACATTGTCAATGTAGAATCGCAGATAGTCGTAGCTGGTCTCGCTGCTGACGCGATACCAGAAGCTGACGACGCCAGCTTGCGGGACCGCGAGCGTGACCTGCAGGTTGGTCGACTGACTGTGCGTAATTGTTCCGCTGGCGGCGCCGTAGAGGCCCTCGTGCGGCTGGGTGGCGTTCGTGGCCCACATCGCGCTGCCGTCGCTGCTCCAGGGCAGGGTCAGCAGGTTGTTGCTCTCGAAGTCGTCGTACCAGCCGTTCGAGGTGCAGTCGTTCATGCAAAAGTCGTCGTCGACATTATTGCCGTCGTCGCACTCCTCGACATCCGCTAGTGCGTAGCCGTCGCCACAATACGCCGGCTCGCAGCTGCCGGGACAGGCGTCGGTGTCATCGAGGTTCCCGTCGTCGCAGACCTCCATGCCCGCCCACAAGATCCCGTCACCGCATGACGCGACCTGGCAAGCGTTGGTGCAGGCGTCGTCGTCGACCATGTTGAGATCCTCGCAGGTCTCCATACCCTCCCAGATCACACCGTCGCCGCAGAACGGCAAGCTGCAGTCGCTCCGGCACGCGTCGGTGTCGATCATGTTGGCGTCGTCGCACTCCTCGGTCCCGACCCACAAGACCCCGTCGCCGCACACGTTGAGCACGCACGCGCCGATGCAGCCGTCGTCGTTTTGAACGTTCCCGTCGTCGCACTCCTCCGACAGCATGTTGTGATAGCCGTCGCCGCAGGCGGCGTAGGTGCAGTCGCCATCGCAGTGCATGGTCTCGTTGCCGACGTCGCACTCCTCGCCTGGGTCGACCACGCCATTGCCACACAGCGGGCTCGGATCGCCGTCGCCGTCTCCGTCTCCGTCTCCGTCGCCGTCGCCGTCGCCGTCGCCGTCGCCGTCTCCGTCGCCTTCTCCGGTCGTGTCGCCGTCGCCGTCGCCGTCTCCGGTCGTGTCGCCGTCGCCGGTCGTGTCGCCGTCGCCGTCGCCGTCGCCGGTGTCACCCATGGTCATGAACGGGCTGTTGTCTGTGTCGTCCGTGCAACCGAAGGTCACGAAGGCGAGGGCCGCGAGGGAGATCAGGGATAGTTGATGATGCTGAAGAAGGCGAGACATGATTAGGTGGGTCCAGTTGGTCTAGGTGGATCTAGCGACCGCAACAGTCGCGCGCTCATCATGCCTGCTCGGCGCACGCCCTGTCACGCACGGTCTTGCCCGCCTACCTGGCTCCAGCGCGCGCCCAGGCCGCTTTCAGCCGATCAGTGGATTGCGTCAGATCGCGTCCGAGCGGCTCGCAAAGTGAAACTCCTTCACGACGATCGGCGGCACGACCATGACCGTGCCGCCGCGCGTGACCACTCGCTGCGGGCGCCCCAGGGCGACCGCGTTTCGCAGCATCTTCACCGGGCTGTCGTTGTAGCGGAAGTTGTTCACCGCCGTGGTGATCTTGCCCTGCTCGACCAAGAAGGTGCCGTCGCGGGTCAGACCAGTCGCCAGGATCGTGCGAGGATCCAGCGATCGGTTGTACCAAAAGCGCGTCACCAGCACCGCGCGGTCGACCGCGCGAACCAGCTCGAGGAGGTCGACATCCGAACCGTCGAGCAGCACCGAGCTTGGACGCGGGATCGCGGGAATGCCGGTCTTGTCGGCCCAATAGCGGGAGCGCACCAGGTTCTCGACCACGCCATCGACGATGAAGGGCACGATCTTGTGGGCTTCCCCGGTGTCGGTGAACGCCGCCGCGGGGTTGGCCCGATCGGCCGGATCTGCGCGCAGCGTGATGCTGGTGTGAAACAGCGACTCGCCCACGCGGGTGCCACCGTCCGGGTGCGAGAGCCACGACCGGCCCTCGTCGGCCGCGCGCGCGTCGAGGGCGTCAACGAGGAACTCGAGCAGCTCGGCGACCGCCTGCGGCTCGAGGATCACCAGATAGTCGCCAGGGTCGAGCGACTTGGGGCTCCGCGAGATGTCGGCTTTCTCCCCGGCCAGCGCCGTGATCCCACCGGTGTCGATCGAGGCGATCCGGTGCGACTCGATCCCGGCCCAACCGCTGCCTGGATCGGCCCCGAGCGTCCTGCAGGTCGTCGTCAGCGAGGCCGCGGTGCTGGCCTGAAACCCGAACGCGCCCGCGCTGGTCGCGACCGCCGCGCTCTGCTCGTGGTGCTGCAAGAACCCCGCGAGCTCGACCGTGGCCGCCTCGGCGGCCGTGAGCGCCTGCTGCAGGTGCTCGGCCCGATCCTTGGCGCCGAGCCTGGCGGTGGCCTTGTCGTGCCCGGGCACGTCCAGGTACGTGCCGCTGCCGACCGGTGGCAGGTGCTCGGGATCGACCGGGCTGAGCGCGGCGAGCTCTTCAGCCTCGGTCACCAGCGCGAGCAGCGAAGCTTTGTCGCTGCGGTTGCCGACGGCGGTGGCCGAGCGCCCGCCGATCGACGCGGTCACGCTGATCGTCAAGGTCTCGACGTCGCCCTCCGTTGTCGGCTGGTTGCGGGCAAAGCGGACGTGCCCATGGCTGCGGTCGCGCACGCTGACGACCAGCTCCGGCGCCATCGCGGCGCCGAGCAGGGTGTCGGTGATCGCCTTGGCCTGGGCCTTGGTGAGCGTCGCCATCAGCCCTTCCCTCCTGCGGTCGAGACGACGTTGACCCGAAACCGCGCGGGCGGGCACCCGTGGCTGACGGCGTTGCTCTGGCCCGGCTCCCCCTTGCCGTCGCCGAAGCTGCCGCCGAGTCGGAAGCTGCCCTCGCCGCCGAGCATGTCCATGCTCCGCCAGAAATCGACGGTGTTGGCCTGGTAGGCGACGTCGCGCAGCGGCTTGGTCAGGCGTCCGTGCTTGATCTCCCAGAAATACTGGCCCGAGAACTGGAAGTTGTAGCGCTGTTGATCGATCGACCAGCTGCCGCGACCGCTGATCAGGATCCCGTCGTCGGTCGCGTTGATCAGATCTTCGGTGGTGTACCCTTCCCTGCCCGGCGTCAGCGAGATGTTGGGCATGCGCTGAAACGCGACGCTGGAGTACGAGTCGGCGTAGCTGCACGCGTGGCCGCGCTCGTCACCGGTCTTGTCGCGGATCCAGTGGGCCTGGTCGCGGGTGGTCTGCCAGTCGACCAACTTGCCTGCTTTGACGAGCTGCCAGCGCTCGGTGCCGACGCCGTCGTCGTCCCACGCACAGGTTGCGAGACCGCCGGGCTGGGTCCGATCGGCGACGAAATTGGCCAGCTCGTTGCCGAGCTCGTAGGCGCCGGTCTTGGCCGGATCGAGGAAGCTCGTGCCCGCGAAGTTGGCCTCGAGCCCGAGCGCGCGATCGAGCTCGGTCGGGTGCCCGATGCTCTCGTGGATCGTGAGCCACAGATTGCTGGGATCGAGGATCACCGTGCGCTCGCCCGGCTCGACCGGCGCGGCGTGGAGCTTGCGGACCGCGTCCTCGCCGATCTGCGCGGCGTCGTCGACGAGCTTGGCGTCCTCGACGTGCTCCCAGCCAGCGAGCATCGGCGCGATCTCGTGGTCGCGGCTGGCGAACTGTCCGCGGCGCCGATCGACCGCGGTCGCGCTCAGCTGCGGCCGCACGCGAACCATCAGCTGATGAACGCGCGCGCCCTCGGAGCTCAAGAACAGCTTCTCTTCGCGCTGCGAGTCGACCAGCGCCGAGGCGTGCGCGACCCCGGCGATCGCCAGCGCCGACGTGGTCGCCGAGATCAGCAGCTCGGCCTTGTGCTTGGGCGAGATCGTCCACGGATCGACGCGGTGCGGCGCGACCCAGCTACCCGAGATCGCCGCGAGCGGAGCCAGCTCGACTCGCTCGCGCCGCAGCGTGGCGTTGATCTTCGCCGCGCTGACGGCCCGCTTGGCCAGGCCGTCGATCGACTTGGGGTCGAGCCGCGGGGTCGCGGCGAAGCCCCACGCCCCGTCGGCGATGACCCGCAGGCCGAGCCCGTACTCGCTCGACCGGTGCACGTCGCTCACGTGGTCGTCGCGGACCGAGACTCGCTCGCGCCGCCACGCGACCAGGCGCGCGTCGGCGTAGCTCGCCCCCGCCCGCTGGGCGGCCTCGATCGCCCGCTTGGCGAGGAGTTCGTCGTTCAACAGCGGGCTCGCGGACAGCAGGGCCAGGTCCGCGCTGGACGGAGGCTTGACCGGGGCGGGCGTGCGGCTGCCAGGCGGATCCGCCTGAGCCCAGCTCGGCCACAGCAAGCCAGCGCCAGCTGCCAAGCCCGTGGTCCGCAGGAAGCTGCGTCGAGAGGTCGACATCGCGGGCATCATAGGGCATCGCGGCGCGATCGGGCGGGGCCGCGGCGGTCGGCAGATCGGGATTTCGCGCCGGACACGCGCACCCGCGCCGTGAAACATGACTCGCGGGCGGCCGTACCCGCGTCTGCCACTGTCCCGGCTCAACTCTCGAGAGGACCCCACATGACCCGCCGCTCCACGCTGTTGCTCGCTACCCTCCTGCTGGGCGTCACCGCCTGTGACAAGCCCGCGTCCGACGAAGTCGCCGCCCAGGCCAAGCCGGCCGACGACGCCAAGCCGGCCGACGACGCCAAGCCGGCCGACGACGCCAAGCCGGCCGACGACGCCAAGCCGGCCGACGACGCGCCCGAGCAGGTGGCGGTCGCCAGCGGCCTCGCCCTGGGCCAGCGCTTCGCCGCCTTCGAGATCATCAATTGCGAGTCTGGCGATCAGTACTGCCAGGTCTGCAAGTACGGCCCAAGCCCCAAGATCATGGCGGTCGGCACGATCGACGACGAGGCGTTCAGGCAGGATCTCGCCCAGCTCGACGCGATGGTGGCCAAGTACGGCGAGGACAAGCTCAAGGCCTTCGCCGTGATCGCCGACGTCAAAGATGGCGCGTTGGTGACCCCGCTGGGCAACAAAGACGAGCTGCAGGCCAAGGCCAAGGCGCTCAAGGCCGAGCTCGGGATCAAGATGCCGGTCGTGATCCCAGCGCCCAAGAACGAGGCTCCGAACGGCACCTTCGAGGACCACTATCAGGTCAAGCAGAGCCGCACGATCATGTTCGCGGACGGCCGCAACCAGGTGAAGTACAGCGCGATCGCGCCCAGCGACTACGCCTCGCTCGACGACGCGATCAAAGCCGCGCTCGGAGCCTGAACGTCGATGTACCAGCGCTGGCCGGTCGCGCTTTGCCGCGACCGGCGCTCGGTGCTAGTCCCGGCCCATGGCAGATCGCACGGGTACGGAGCCGCAGCACGGACCTCTGACGCCGCTTCCACGCCGGCGCAGGTTGATGAGCTGGCTGTCCGGCTTCGTGGGTGTCCGCGAGCTGCTGATCGGCGCCGCGGCGGTTGGCCTGGTGGTCGCGGTCTCGTGGGCCGACGAGCGGTACGAGTGCGAGCGCATCGAGCAAGACCCCGCCAAGCTCGCGACCCGCAACGCCGCGCTGGACGAGTTCGCGGTCGAGCGCTGCGAGGCGGCCGGCGGCGAGCTCGATGGCTGCGAGCACGTCGAGGTCGTGTCGCGCAATGGGTGCCTGGCCAAGCTGCGCGTGCAGGCCCGGCGCGTCGACGACTACGGCGACGAGCAGGGCACCTTCATCACGGTCGAGGGTCTCTCCTACAGCCCGCTGCTGCAGCGCTGGCGCGTGCGCGAGGTCTTGGATGACACGCAGATCCTCGGGCTGCCGGTGCCCTGACCCAGGCGCCGCGCTCGGGCGTGAACCTCAGGCGTGCATGGCCGCGCCGTCGAGGGTGTGGATCGCCGCGCGCACGGCCTCGGAGATCGGCGTGCTGCGCTTGGCCGCGTAGTCGAACATCACGCCGACGACCTCGCCCTCGGCGACCACGGCCTGGTGTTGCTCGGACCACACGCTGTTGCGCAGGGTCAGGCTGCTGCGGCCGAGTTCGACGCAGCGCACGCTGGTGAGGATCGCATCGGGGAAGCCGACGGGGATCCGGTAGTCGCAGCTGACGCGGGCGAGGATCGGCCCGACGGCGCCGCCGCGCTCGCGCATCAGCGCGGCGATGCCGACCCGCTCGAACCACGCGAATCGAGCGTTCTCGAACCAGCGCAGGTACACGGTGTGGTTGACGTGGCCGAGCGCGTCGAGCTCGCCCCACGCGACGCCTTGGCGGATCGTCACGGGACCGGCCGCGCCGTCGGGGTCGGCGAAGCCTACGGGGAATGCCGGGGTCGAATTACGCATCTATTCCTCACTGTTGGAAGCCTCACTCGATTGGAAATGGCGCGTAGCTGTCGATCGGCGGCGCGGGCATGAACGGCAGCCGATAGAACTCGAGCAGCCCGCGGCCCACGGTGACGCTGGCGAAGAACACGACCGGCAGCGCAGCGACCAGCAGCCCGCGGACCAGCGTGGTCGAGTGGGTCCGCGCCAGCGCGACCGCGAGCAGCACCACGGCGATCATCACGGCCAGCGAGATCAGCACGAACCAGACCTCGGGCTCGAGTCCCAGCCCGACGACCAACAGATCGGCGATCCCGACCAGCAGCAGCGACGGCGCCAGCGCGAGCCCGACCGCGCGCATCGTCGCGCCGATCGATCGCCGCGCGCCCCCGGTCAGCGCCATGGCGCTGTGAGCCAAGATCCCGCCGAAGAAGTACAGCATCGGCAGCCCGAGCGGGACCAAGAGCAGCAGCCACAGCCGCAAGACATCGGCGAACTGGGCACCGAGCAGCTCCCCGATCACGCTGGGCCGCTTGAGCGGTCCCACGCCGTCGGCGGTCAGCCAGGAGATCCCCGCCCACCCGAGCGCGAACAGCCAGGTCGGCAGCCGCAAGGTCGCGAGGAACGCCAGGACCCGCGCGTGCGAGACCGGCTCTTCGACCACCCGAAAGCTCGCGCTGGGCGAGACGATCAGCTGCAGCAAGGTCTTGCCGCAGCGGAGCAGCCAGCTCTTGCCGATGTCGCTCTCGAGCGGCAGCGAGCGCGCGCGAGGGTCGAGGTGGCAAGCCCGACACAGATCCGGCGCCCGCAGCTGCGCGCGGCGATCGTCGGGGCCGCTGAAGGCCTGTCCGCAGCGGGCACAGGTCGCCGCCAGAGTCGCCGGGGCGGACCCGCCGCGAGCTTGCATGGACGCGGTGGCAGCCAAAGTTCGGGGAGTGTAGCCGCTCGCTCGCCACTCGTACACGCGGCCTGCAAACGTGATCCAGTGCATCGCCGAGGCGCGAGGGGCTGCCTGGGATTGCATCCCGGGCTTCGGGCTGTCTATGGTCGCCCCGTGAGCTCCGCGTCTCGCCGCGCCCGCGCCACCCTCGCCCGCTCGGGCCTCGCGTTCATGTTGTTGGGCGTGTCGGTCGCGATCGGTGTCAGCGGGTGCAACCGGGACGTCGAGACCGACAAGCCGGGCGACCATCACTACGATGACAAGCTGGCCGCGCTCGCCAGCTTCGAGGAGCCCGAGCGAGACGCGTGGGCCATGCCGGCGCAGGTCGTCGACGCGCTGGGGATCAGCCCGCGCATGGACATCGCGGACATCGGGGCAGGCTCGGGCTACTTCACCCGGCGCCTGGCCACGGCGGCGCCCGACGGCACCACCTACGCGGTCGACGTCGACGCCGACTTCAAGGGCTACATCGAGGCGCACCGCGAGCAGTGGAGCACGCCCAACATCGTCACTCGGCTCGCGGTCTACGAGCACCCGCTGCTGCCGCGCGACAGCGTCGACCTGGTGTTCATCTCCAACACCTACTCGTTCTTGCAAGATCGTGAGGCCTACTTCACGGCGGTCTACAAGGCGCTGCGCAGCGGCGGCCGGCTGGCGGTCATCGACTGGCGCGACGACGCCGAGTGCCCGCGCCACGTGGGCTGCCCGAAGCCGAGCCAGCGGGTCGCCAATGCAATCGCCAGCGCCGAGCTCGAGAGCGTGGGGTTCGAGGTGCTCGAGCGCCACGACTTCCTGGCCTACCAGTACTTCATGATCCTCGGCCGCGCGGTCGACCACGTGAAGACCCCGCCCGAGCCAACCCCACCCGACGCCGACGATGCCGAGGACGCTGGCGGCTCCGACGATCTCTAGCTTCATGAAGAACCTCGTGACGAACTCGGTGACGAACTCGGGCCCCGACCTCGATCCCCTCACGACCCCGCTCGAGCGCGAGCAGGTGTTGGCGGCCTACCAGCGCGCGTGCGTGGCCCTCGAAGCTGCGCAGGCAGACAATGGCGCGTGGGCTGGCGAGGTCGTGTGGAACCCGATGCTGATCTGCCAGTACGTGATCTGCTGTCACATCGTCGGCCGCGAGATCCCCGAGCCCCGCCGACGCCGGATCCGTCGCAGCCTCGAGCTGCAGCGCAAGCGCGACGGCGGCTGGGGCATGCACCCCGATCTCCCGCCGTCGCCGGCCGGGCCCGATCACCACCCCGATCAACCCGAACACCCCGATCATGACGGCGCAGAGTCGGGCCTCGCGGGCGCCCACGACTCGTGGATGTTCCACACCGTGCTCGCCTACGTGGCGCTGCGCTTGCTCGGGGCCGCCAACGACGATCCGCTGGTGCTCGACGCCCGCGCGTGGATCCACGCCCACGGCGGACCCTACGGCACCCCGACGTGGGGCCGCGCGTGGCTGGCGTTGCTCGGTTTGTACCCGTGGTCCGAGCTGCAGCCGCTGCTGCCCGAGCTGTGGCTGCTGCCCGACGACTCGCCCATGCACCCGCGCCGGCTGTACTGCCACATGCGGCTGATCTATCTGGGCTTGTCGTATCTGTACGGCGCGCGCGCTCGTGCCGACGCGTCGCCGCTGATCGAGTCGATCCGCAGCGAGCTGTATCCCGAGGGGTTCGAGCTCTCGCGGTTTCGGGCGACCCGCGGCCAGATCGTCAGCACCGATCTCTACGAGCCGATCGGCCGCAGCCTCGAGTGGCTGTTCGCGGGCGCGCGCGCGCTGTCGCGGGCGATCCCAGCCGTGGTCCGGCGGCGGGCGCTGGCCCGGGCGTGGGCCCACATCGAGTTCGAATTCTCGAGCACCGACTGGGTCTGTCTCAGCCCCGTCAACGGCATGCTGTTCTGCCTGGCGATGTGGTCCCGCGATCGTCGTGACCCCCGCCTGGCCCAGGCCCTCGACGGCCTCGAGTACTGGATGTGGGAGGACGAGCACGAGGGCCTGCGCATCTGCGGGGCGCGCTCGGACATCTGGGACACCAGCTTCGCGCTGCAGGCCCTGTGCGAGGGCCCGCCGCTCGACGAGGCCGCGCGCGCCGTGAGCCGTGCGAGCGCCTGGCTGCCGCACGCGCAGCTGCGTGACGACATCCCCGGCGGCCGCGAGCACTACCGCGAGTCGGCCCGCGGCGGGTGGGGCTTCGCCAACGAGCACCACCCCTGGCCGGTCAGCGACTGCACCGCCGAGGCGCTCGAGGGTCTACTCCACGCCGAGCACCGCGGCTGGGATCACGCAGACGCGCGCCTCGACCTCGGTCGCAAGCTCGCCGCCGTGGCGTTCGTGTTGCGGCGCCAGAACGACGACGGCGGGTTCGGCTCGTACGAGCCACGCCGGGGCTCGATGGTGCTGGCCCGCTTCAACCCCGCCGAGATGTACGGCAACTGCATGCTCGAGTACTCGTACACCGAGTGCACGGCCAGCTGCGTGCGGGGGCTCGCCGTCGCCCGCGAGGCGCTCGGCGACGACATGCCCAGCGAGCTGCGAGCGCGGGTCCAGGCCGCCGTCGACGCTGGCGTGGGCTTCCTGCTCGGGGCCCAGCACAAAAATGGCGCGTGGCCGGGGTTTTGGGGCGTCAACTACACCTACGGGACCTTCTTCAGCGTCGCCGGGCTGCTCGCGGCCGGGCTCGACGGCGAGCACGTCGCGGTCCGTCGGGCGGTCCGCTACCTGATCGGTCAACAGCGGGCCGACGGCGGCTGGGGCGAGCGCTACGAGGGCGTGCTCGAGTCACGCGAGCGCCCGCTCGACGCCGACCAACCCAGCCGCGTCGTCCAGACCGCGTGGGCGGTGCTGACCCTGCAGCAGGCGGCCCCCGAGCGCGGGCGCGAGGCGATCGAGCGAGGCCTGCGGTTCTTGCTCGACCGCCAGCTGCCAGATGGCACGTGGCCGCACGATGCCTCGGTCGGCGTGTTCTTCAACACCGCCGTGCTCGACTACCGACTCTACAAGCTCGTGTTTCCGACATGGGCGATCGCGCGCCAGCTTGGCCGTGGCGCTGCGGGGGCCTAGTGCCCCAGTGCGCCGTCGAGCCCCGGGCGGTTGTTCCCACATGGGGAGCGACTTGGGTCGAGGTCGCTGTCCTTTCGATCAAGACATCGAGTTTTCCGACACTAGTGCACAAAAGGCACTCGTGGGCGATTGGCTCTGAGCGCGGCACGGAAGTTGCTGACCGCTGATTCATGATTGTTGGCAGCCAGGCGACTCCACTTCGAGCTCAGCCCGCCGAGCGTCCAGGACTCATCTGGGATCAGGTGGACGGGATCAACCTCGCCAAGCTCGCCAGCATGCCACCGCAGCGAGAGTGGCGAGAATTCCTCGACCACCTGCGACCGTCTGTCCGCCCGCTGGTCCTGTGGATCCGCGGGCGGATCTGGATTGGGTCTGCGGGCCGCACGGAGCTCGCCGCGGCGATCGGAACGAGCCGGGTCGCGCTGCTCGTCGGTGACGACATCGGCCGTGGGCTCGCCACCGCGCTTCGTTGGCTCGGCGCCGACGTCGACGCCTACACGATCTCGGATCTCGACCGGCTCGAGGCCAAGCTCGACCTCGACGCCGGTATGCTCGGCGGCATGCTGCAGCGGGTGTTCTGAGCGGGTCACACAGCTCACCCGGCGCGCTCGCCTCGGCTACTGCGGGATGCACTCGACCGGGCCAAACGGCGCGGCGAGGTTGTCACAGTTGGCCTGCAGCACGTTGGCCGCCTCGAGGTTGACCATGCCGGAGTCGAGGTCCACGGAGAACAGCGAGGTGTTCTGACCGCTGATCCCGCAGGCGTACAGCTTGTCGACGCCCGGGTGAAACTCGATCCCGACCGACGCGAAGTTCATGTTCATCTGGACCGAGCCGATGCTCGAGGCGTCGTCTCCGTCGAAGGTGTACAGGCGATCGTCGCTCGCGTTGATGCCGTACAGCACGTTGTCGATCGGATCGGACCAGGTCAGCCCCGTCGACCCCCAGTTGCCTGGCAGCGGGTTGAGCATCACCGAGACCGCCGTCATCGGATCGATGTCGATGATCACGTCCTGGTTGGACGAGGCCCCGAACATGTTCTGCAGCTCGTTCGACGTGATGCCGTTGACGCCGTCAAACCCGGTGTACTGCCCGATCTCCTCCGAGGTGCACTGGCACGGATCGATGCGCAGCAACGTGTCGCCGTTGCCCTGGACCCGAACCGACGCAAACAACACGTCGGTGTTGAAGGTCAGCGAGGTGAACACGGTGTCGGCCGGGATCGTGTCGGGCAACTCGATGTCTTCACAGATCACGTTGGTCTGACCGAGCATGCCGTCCTCGATGAGGATCTGGACCAGGACATCGGTGGTCGCGTCGGGCTCGTCGACGCTCAGCAGCCACGGCGCGTACATCATGTCGCCGTCGCCGTCGCCATCGCCGTCGCCGTCGCCGTCGCCGTCACCGTCCCCATCGCCGTCGCCGTCACCGTCCCCATCGCCGTCCCCATCGCCGTCGCCGTCGCCGTCGCCGTCGCCGTCGCCAGGATCGCCGTCGCCATCACCGGGATCGCCGTCGCCATCACCAGGATCGCCGTCGCCGTCGCCAGAGCCCATCGTGGTCGTCCCGGTCTCGTTGGTGTCGCCGTCACCGTCGCCATCGCCGGTCTCGCTGTCCGTCGCACCGACCTCGGTCCCACCGTCACCAGCGCTGTCACCACAACCCGAGATCCCGAGCGCAGCGAGACACGAACCGGCGAGCAACGAGGCAGCGGAGTAGAGCTTGATCGAGTTCACATCCGCAGTAGGCCAGTGACCCCGACCGATCGCAAGCGGCCACTTCCGGAGCCAATCCCAAAACTCAGTCCCCGGGGTCAACCAACGGATCGAGATCATCGGCGTCATCCGCCGCAACTGGAGGTTGGGCCACCACCGCCGATCGGATCCCAGGCGCGGGCTTTCCACCCTGGCCGTCGGGCTCGAGCCGATGCTCCATCTCCGCGCCCGAGCCGAGCAACACCGCGATCCACTTCAGATCGTCGCTGTTCTCCAGCAAGATCTTCACGACCATGGTCAGCGGGACCGACAGGAACATCCCGAGCGGCCCCCAGATCCAGCCCCAGAACACCAACGACAGGAACACGACCAGGCTCGACAACCCCAGCCGCTTGCCCATGACCTTGGGCTCGACCACGTTGCCCATGATCGTGTTGATCGCCAGGTACCCGATCAGCAGCACCGCCGATCGCTCCCAGCCGACGTTGACCACCCCCAGCAACACGGGCGGCAGCGCGGCGATGATCGACCCCAAGGTGGGGATGTAGTTGAGGAAGAACGCGATCACCCCCCACAGCACCGGGTAGTCGACGCCGACCGCCCAACACAGCAGCCCGGCCAACAAGCCAGTGACCACGCTGATCTTGGTCTTGATCGACAGGTACTCGTGGATATCGCGGATCACGCCGCCGAACCGCGCGAGGTCGGCGTCAGGGTCGCCCAGCGCGGCCTGCAGCTTGCGGGGTAGACCGGCGGCCTCGGCCAAGATGAAGGCGGTCGTCAGCAGCACGAACGCGGTGTCGGACAGCAGCGACCCGATGCTGGCGACCATCGCGGCGGCCCAGTCGGCGGCCTGGCTCGCGTCGATCTGCGCGAGCAAGGTGTCGGTCGAGACGTCGATCCCGTGACCGCTGAACCACGCGATCCAGCCCGCGGTCATCGACGAGAGCCGGGCCTCGTAGTCCGGGACGTTCTCCGAGAAGCTCGCGACCGAGTTGCCGATCAGGAACGAGATCCCAATGAAGCTGCCGATCACGCCGACAAACACGATCGTGACCGCGAGCCAGTCGGGGACCTTCTTGCTCTGCAGCCAGTTGACCGGCGGGATCGCCAGGACCGCGAGGAACGCCGAGAACAGGACCGGCACCAAGATCGGACCGGCCGCCCGCAACCCGGCGATCACGACGCAAATTGACGCGCCGGTGATCAGCACCCGCAGCCCGATCGCCCGCTTCTCGACGGCCATGTCGCAGATGGTACACGAGCCCCGGGCGTGCGCGACGCGTTTGCTGGAAAGTCTATCGACGTCGCAGCGGGCCGTCGAGATCGCCCAGGTCGACGAACGCCCGGTCCTTCATGACCACGAACGGTCGCTCGTCGAACATCAGCCGACCATGACCATCGTGCTCGACGATCTGCACCTTGCCCATTCCATACCCGTTGGGCCCCCGCGCGTAGTAGTGAACCTGCAGGTTGTAGGGGTAGCCGGTCGGCTCGCCGATCACGGTGAAGACCTCGGGCCCGTAGCCGTTGGTCACGTCGTAGTACAGGGCCCCGCCGCTCCGCAGGCCGCGGCTCTCGTAGTAGGCGTGGCTCCCGAACACGTCGCGGACGTGGAGGTCGACGTCGTTGGCCCCCGTCTCCCAGGTCAGCACGAAGCGCAGCGACGCGGTCCGCTCGAGCTCGGCCCCGAGCTGCGCGAGGCGGTCGAGGATCTCGGCCTCGCGCGCCGGCTCGGCGGCGATCCAGGCCGCAGCGATCAGCCCGAGGTCCTCGCGCAGGACCTTCTCGACGCCGACGAACGCGCCCGAGAACGCCGCGCTCCAGTCCCGGCGCAGGCCCGCGTCGAGCACGTCGAAGGCCCGCTCTTCGCGACCGGCGCGCAGCAGCGCGAAAGCCAGCAACCTGTGGCTCGATGGATGATCGGGTCGCTGCTGCCTGGCGCGCCGGTAGCTGTCGACCGCGAGCCGCGAGCCGACGCTGCCGAGCCCCTCGAGCCGCGAGCCCGCGAACCGGCGCATGTCGGCGCGATCCGGATACATGTCGATGATCGACCCGTAGGCCCGGGCGGCGGCCTCGAGCTCGGCGTTGGCCTCGAGCGCCTCGCCGAGCGCGACCACGGCCAGGACCTCGGTCGGCTCGGCCTCGCGCCAGCGCCACGCGACCTGCTTGGCCTCGGCCACGTCCCCCCAATTGAGCAGGTTCATGATCGTCAGCAGGTTGCCCTGGTAGGCGTCCTGCGGGACCCGGATCGGCGGCAGCGAGCGCGCGCGGGTCCGGCGGCGTCCCTCGAGCGGCTTGGCCAGGCGCATGCGCGCGAGCTCGGCGGCTGGCGAGTCGGGCGGCGGCTCGAGCTCGGGCAACAGCGGCGGGAGCGGAGCCTCGACCAGCGCACCAGCGGCCATCACGGCGTCGGCGTCGGCGGAGCTCAGCCCGCTCGGCCCGTTCTGCACGTCGTCCTGGGCCAGCAGCAGCAGCTGATCGACGCCAAGGGTCTCGCTCGGGAACTCGGGCAAGCGCGTGCGCGCGAGCGGGACGTCGTCCTCGGCGAGCGCGTTGGGAAGCCCGCGGGATCGGGCTTGCACGCCCTCGGGCCCGGCAAACAGCAGATCGGGCAGGCTCGCCGGATCGATGCCGGCCCGCTCATAGTCGTCGCGGTCGGCCAGCATCGACAGGCGCGTGTAGTCACCGAGCACCCGGTTGAGCTTGGCGCTCTGGACGATCCGCCGCCACAGCTGCTTGCGGGCGACCAGCGGCTGGCCCTCGGCCTTGTCCTCGAGCGTGGACACCAAGAACTCGACGCGAGCTTGCTCGAGCGCGCGCCCCACCAGCGGCTCTTCGACCTCGACCAGCGGCACCACCCAGGTCTGCTTGCCGTGGCTCTCGACGGTGACCCGCAGCCCCGCCTCGACGGTCTCGACGTCCGCGAACACCAGCACCTCGTCGTCGGACTGCACGCCATGAACGACCTCCGGGTAGTACCAGCGCGCGCCCGGGACCGAGATCTTGACGTCGTCGTGCACGGTCCGCAGGAGGCGACGGACGATCTGGCGCGGGCTGTCGGACGCGTCGAGCACCAACCCGGAGGCCGGCAGCTGGCGGACCAAGGTGCGCAGGGTCCAGGCGTCGCGGCGGCCGTGATCCGCGATCACGTCGACGCGCCCGATGTCGGCGTCGGCGAGGTCGGCGACGGTCTCGAGCAGCTGACTGCGCTCCGACACGCCGGCCGTGGCCATGCCGTCGCTGATCAACAACACCCGCTTGCTGCCGTTGTCCCAGCCGTCGGGGGTCTCGTCGGGTGCTTCAATGAAAGTCTCGGGGCCGAGCACGCTGCCCGGCGGCCGGGTCCCCCGCCCTCCCGTCAGCTTGCTGACGTGGCGCAGCACGCTGACGAGGTTCGAGGCCCCGAGCGCGTTGCGAGCCTGCAGGTGGTCGAACGCGCCGCGGTCGATGTCGCCGAGCGGCCCCTCGTAGATGGTCTCGAAGCCCTGATCGAAGGCGATCAGCCGGAGCGGCAGCTGGTTGCCCGTCCACGGCTGCAGGGCCTCGACGAGCTCGGCGAGCCGCTCGACCTGCTGCCGATAGCCGACCGCCCGCGAGGCGCTGGTGTCGAACAGGATCGTCAGCTCCTCGATCGGCGCGGCGTGATCGTGGGTCAGCGGGTTGATGCGGACCGCGACCTTGCGGCCGCTGCGGACCCCGGTTCGGCGCAGCCCCGAGGTCGGGACCACGAAGTCTTCCGTCGCCGTCCAGTCGAACCGACGCAGCTCCAGCACGCGCCGGCCCTGATCGTCCATGCCCAGCTGCTCGGGCAGGCGGTTGCCCGCCCAGACCTCGAGCAGCGGATCCGGCTGGCTGTGCACGACCACGCGGGCGCTGAAGCGAGGGATGTCGTGGAGCCCGGCGAGCCGAACCCGGTAGGCCATGTCGACGTGGTCGAAGGTCTGCGTGTACGACAAGATCAGCCGCTGGACCGAGCGGCCTGGAATGTCGGGGAGCGTGACCTCGAAGTGCTGGTCGCCGTCGGGGTTGGGATCGATCGCTAGTTTTGCCGGCTCATGCAGCGACGTTCGCAGCGCCCCCGGCTTGCGCTCGACGACCTCGGCCTCGCGCCATGACCCTTCGATGAGCGCCGCGAAGCGGGTCACGCGGGCCTTGGCCGGGAGCCGCAGCGACAAGGTCGCGTCGAGCGGCCGCGGCTCGGGGTTCTCGAATTCGAGATGGAGCTCGGTGAACGCCAGCGGATCTTCGACCGTGCCGCGGACCTCGAGCGAGACCAGCGGCATATCGGTGCCGTCGCGGCTGAGCATGCGAATGGGCCGATTGTCTGGCCGACGCACCTCGGGCAGCTGCAGCCCGCTGCTGAGGCCAACGGAGGGATCCGCGACCGGAGGCGTGTCGCAGGTCGCGGCCGGCAACACCAACAGCAAGATCAGCAGGCCCAGCCACGCCAATGGCCCGCGCCGGGGCTGGGCCTCCGGATCGACGGTGGTGAGACTCGCGCGCTCACGCCCTTGCATGAGGATCCAACCAGCCACCCCGCGGGCAGCTTCTCACCTTCAAGTCTCGCAAGGCAACCTGGGTGTTATAGCTCGGGCCAGGGCTGTGGCCCGCTTGCGGGCACCTGGGCCGAGCTGAAGCCCGGACGTATGTACGCAGAGACCCACGTGTGTCGACCGTGAACTGGATCTGTGTCCCGCTCGGGGCGAGCTCGACCAGGAGCCAAGCCCAACGCCAAACGCCCTGATCAGATTCGATGCTACCGTGAGTTCGCTGCAAACAGTGAAACCGGTCCACGAATGGCGCCCGCAAGCGGGTCAGAAGCCTGACCCGAGCTGAAAACTGCCCGCTGCAAACAGCGAACCGGTCTACGAATGGCGCCCGCAAGCGGGTCAGAAGCCTGACCCGAGCTGAAAACTGCCCGCTGCAAACAGCGAACCGGTCTACGAATGGCGCCCGCAAGCGGGTCAGAAGCCTGACCCGAGCTGATAGCAGCCTGACCCGAGCTGACAACAGCCTCAAGCTAGGGGCATGCTTGGTAGGAGGCGCGCGAGCACGCGATCGAGCACGGCGAGATCGATCGGCTTGCTCAAGATCAGGGCGGTCAGCTCCACGAGCCCTGGCTCGGCGTCCGCGACCAGGCCGGTCATCAGGACGCGCGGGAGCTTGGGCCAACGCTTGGCGCACTCGCGCACCAGGCCGGCCCCGTCGAGCACGGGCATGGCCAGATCGGTGAGCAACAGGTCGACGTCGGGCCGCTCGTCGAGGCGGACCAGCGCGTCTTTGCCGTGCTCGGCCATCACGACCTCGTGGCCGAGCTGCTCGAGCATCTGCCCCAGCGAGCGGCGCACGACCGGATCGTCGTCGACCAACAAGATGACGGAGGGCCGCGCGCCCCCCATGGTGCCGGTCTCGGCCTCGCTCACGTGCTCGCCGAGCGGCAGCCAGACCGTGAACGTGCTGCCCTGGCCGGGCTCGCTGATCACCGTGATCTCGCCGTGGTGGCGGCCGACGATGCCGTGGCTGACCGACAGGCCCAGGCCGAGGCCCTGGCGGCCCTTGGTCGAGAAGAAGGGATCGAACAGCCGCCGCTGACTACCGGCGTCGATCCCGACCCCGGTGTCCCCGACCTCGACCCACACGCGATCACCGTCGAGCCCGGTCGAGACCGTCAGCTTGCCGCCCCCAGGCATCGCGTCGAGGCCATTGAGGATCAGGTTGACGATGACCTCGCACAGCTCGGCGCCGTTGCCGATGATCGGCAGGCGGACCTCGGACGGAGTCCAGTGGAGATCCCACAGGTCGTTGCCGCCGGGCGGGTGCCAGCGCGGCCGAGTCAGCGCGACCGCGTTGGCGACCACGTCGGCGAGATCGGCGGACTCGAGGGCGTCGGGATCGCGGGTGCGCGCGAAGCTCTGAATTCGGCGGATCGTGACCGCCGCCCCGCGGGAGACCCGCTCGATGACCAGCAGATCCTCGCGGGCCCACTGCGGGAGATCGTCGCTGCGGGCCAGGACCTGGGTGTGGGCGAGGATCGAGGTCAGCGCGTTGTTGAAGTTGTGCGCGACCCCGGCCGCGAGCTCGCCGAGCGCCCGCAGCCGCTCGGCGACCCGCTCGCGCTGCTCGACGGTCCGCAGCGCCTCGGATGCGCGCTTTTTCTCGGTGTAGTCGTGGATGCTGACGACGAGGTGGGCGCCGCGGTCCCCGTCGGCCGCGGGCAGCGGCGAGAACCCGAGGTCGACCCACCGCAGCTCGCCGCCCGCGGCGTGCAGCGACCACTTGATGATCGACGAGGTGCCGTCGCGCTTGGCGAGCGCGGTGGCCAGCCGCTCGAGCCGCTCGGTCCGGGCGCCGGGATCGTCGGTCGCGGGGTTGAGCAGGTCCACGAGCTTGCGGCCGCGCAGCTGCTCACGGGCTTGGCCGAACAGCTCGGCCGCGCAGCGGTTGACGCTGCGGACCTCACCCGTGTCGCAGTCGGCGATCAGCATGCCGTCGCTGCCGAGCTCGAACACGGCCCGGTAGCGGGCCTCGGTCGACATCAGCGCCGCTTCACGATCGATCTGCTCGCGCACGTCGCGAACGACGGCGATCACGACGTCTTGGCCAAAGAAGCGCCCCTTGGTCAGGGTGACTTCCTTGGGAAATTCGGAGCCGTCCTTGTGGCGACTCCACCACGAGAACACCTGTGGCTCGCCCTCGAGGGCGGCGCGCACCGCCACCAGGGTCGAGTCGATGTCGACCCGTCCCGGTGCGCCGAGCAGCGCGGGGCTGCCACCGATCAGCTCTTCGCGGGTGTAGCCGTGCATCTCGACGGCGGCGCGGTTGACCTCGAGGAACCGACCGTCCCGATCCTGCACGTAGATCGGCTCCGACAGGGCGTCGAACAATCCTCGCCAGGTCTCGAAGGCGAGCTTCGGATCCCTGGTCTCGAAGCCGAGCTTCGGATCCCAGTTCGGATCCCAGTTCGGATCCCAGTTCGGATCATGGCTCAACCCGTCGAGCTCGGGCTCGGGTGAGTCCGCGGACATGTGCACACCATAACGCAAGACCGCACCGGGCCGTGAGATATCGCGGGTGGGCAGCGCGGCGAACCCCGACCGCCGGGAGTGGCTGGGTTGATCGGCCGATCTCCGCGGGGCACCATCCGCTCGATGACGGACACGCCCGAGGCGCCCACCGACCTCGGCGACGCCGCGCCCCCACCCACCCCTGGACCCGGGCAGCTGCACACCCGCGCGCCCGCGAGTCCGCTGACGCCGCTGGTGACCGCGCCGATGACCGTCGATCCCGCGCCGCAGACCAGCGGCGGGCTGCCTGGGGTCGCCGTCGCGCTCAACGATACGCTGCGCAAAGCGGGGGTGCGCCAGGGGCTTCGCCTGCTCCGGCGCGCCAACCAAGATCCCGGGTTCGCGTGTCCCGGGTGCGCGTGGCCCGATGCCGCCCCGTCGAGCAGCCCCCCCCGGTTCGCCGTGTGCGAGAGCGGGACCCGGGCGATCGTCGACGCGCTCGGGCAGCGGCGCGCGGGGCCCCAGCTGTTTGCCACCTACACGATCCCCGAGCTGGCCCGGCGCAGCGATCACTGGCTCAACGCGCAAGGTCGGCTGACCCACCCCATGGTCCGCCGGGCCGAGTCCAACAGCTACGAGCCGATCGCCTGGTCCGAGGCCATCGCGCTGATCGCCGAGCAGCTGCGCGACCTGCCCGATCCCAATCGCGCTGCGTTCTACAGCTCGGCGCGGGTCAGCAACGAGGCCGCGTTCTGCTGGCAGCTGCTCGCGCGCGAGCTGGGCACCAACAACCTCGCGAGCAGCTCGCAGCTGTGCCACGAGGCCAGTCGGGTCGCGCTGACGAACACGCTGGGGAGCTGGCGCGGCGCCGTGGACCTCGACGACTTCGCGGCCGCCGACGCGATCTTCGTGATCGGGCAAAACCCGGCGAGCAACCACCCGCGCATGCTCGAGGCCCTGCGCGCGGCCAAGCACCGGGGCGCCAAGATCGTCTCGATCAACCCGCTGCGCGAGGTCGGGCTGGTGCGCTCTCGCGATCCCCGACGGCCGCGCGACTGGCTGGGAGCCGGGATCGAGATCGCTGATCTGCTGGTGTCGGTCCAAGTCGGGGGCGATCTGGCCCTGATTGAGGGGCTGACCAAGGCCGTGATCGAGGCCGACGCCGTCGATCGAGCCTTCGTCGACGCCCACACCGAGGGCTACGAGGCGCTCGCGTCGGGGATCGCCGCGCGGGAGTGGGATGACATCGTCGCGCGCAGCGGGGTCGAGCGCGCGCAGATCCAGGCCGCCGCGGACATCTACATCCGCGCTGACAACACGATCGCGTGCTGGGGCGTGGGCCTGACCCAGCACCGCGGCGGGGTCGATGCGATCGAGCAGCTCCTGAGCTTGCTGTTGCTGCGCGGCAACGTGGGCAAGCGTGGCGCCGGGCCGCTCGCGGTGCTCGGACACAGCAACACCGCGGGCTGCTGGACCATGGGCGTCACGCCGCGACCAGCCGACGCGCTGCTCGCTGGGCTCGAGCGAGCGACCGGCGTGACCATGCCCCGCGCACCTGGCCTGAGTGTGAGCGACGCGGTCGCGGGCATGCAGCGCGGCGAGATCGACGTGCTGCTCGGCCTCGGCGGCAACCTGCTCTCGGCCGGGCCCGACACCGAGGCGCTCGCGGCCGGAATCTGCCGGGCCCGGTTGACCGTCCAGATTAGCACCAAGCTCAATCGCTCCCACCTGATCACCGGTGAGACCGCGCTGATCTTGCCGTGCCTCGCCCGGACCGAGGCGGGCCCGGGCGCACCGCAGTGGTCGAGCTTCGAAGACGCGACCGGAGGCGTGCGGGCCTCGCTAGGCCGCGAGCGACCCGTCGCGGCCGGGCTGGTGTCGGAGGTCGAGATCCTCGCGCAGATCGGGGCGGCCCTGAGCCCAGACTCGCCCGTGCAGTGGGCCACGCTCGCCCGCGATCACGGCCGGATCCGCGAGCTGATCGCCGCCGCGCTCCCGGACTGTGAGGCGTTCGCCACCGAGCTGGCCCCTGGTCGGCCGCTGAGGTTGGTGAGGCCGGCCCACGATCGGCGCTTCGCCACCGCCACCGCCAGCGGCAAGGCCAAGCTCACGATCGCCAGCTCGGCTGGCCCCACCCCCACCCTGCCCGAGAACGCGCTGCTGCTGACGACCGTCCGCAGTCACGATCAGCACAACACCACGGTCTACTGGCTCGGCGATCGCGAGCGGGGGATCCATGGCTATCGCCGCCTGGTGCTGATGAACCTCGCCGACATGCGACGGCTGGAGATCGAGCCGTATGAGCAAGTCGAGCTGATCAGCCACTTCGAGGGGGTCGAGCGCCGCGCGCCCAAGTGGGTCGCCGTGCCTCACCACGTGCGGGAGGGCTGCGTGGCCGCGTACTTTCCCGAAGCCAACGTGCTCGTCCCGGGCGCGGCGATCGATCCACGCTCGGGGACGCCCAGCTTCAAGTCGGTGGTCGTGACGATTGCGAAACACACCTGATCGAGGCCCGCGCTGGCACGACAATGGCTCCATGTCGCGCCGCGCTGCCCCCGCACAACTCGTAGTGTGTGGGACCGGCCTCGCCGTCGCGCCCCGTCTCGCTGCCCGTACACATAGGCCCCGCAACCGGCTTGGGAGCCTGGCCCTGCAAATTTTGAAGTGGTTGTCCGAACCACCCCCGTGACGGGCATTAACCTGTGTCGGTCCCTCGACCGATGACCCTGCCGCCCGACAGCCCCGCATGTGCATCCGTCATCGAGACCGCGATCCGCGAGCTGCGCGACCCCGATTGGTCGCGCCTGCGCCAGGTCGCGCGGATCTTGGCCTGGAAGGTGCCGTCGATCGAAGCGGAGGCGCTGCTGTTCGACGCGCTCGAGCGGACCCTCGATGGGCGCCGTCGCTGGAAGCCTGCCGCCGTCGACTTCGTGGGTCATCTGGTCGGGATCATGCGCAGCGTCTCGACCCACGAGGCCGCCCGACGGGGGCTCGACACGGTCGCGCTGACGTCGAGCATGGACCTGATCGGCGCCGGCAACCCGGAGGACGCGCTGTCGGCCGAGCAACAAATTCATCGACTCCGGGCCTACTTTGGCGAGCGCGAGGACGAGCAAGCGCTGCGGGTCCTCGACGCCATGGAGCTCGGGTGCGACGGACCGGCGATCCGGGCCCAGCTCGACCTCGCGCAGACCCAGCTCGAGACGATCGTCCGACGCATCCGTCGAGCCGCGCATCGGGTGCTCCCACGCTGAGCCTGGGAGCGTGCGGGTGAGCAGCCGCGAGTCTCCGCAGCGCGGACCCAGCCAGTTCGTCGACGCCCTCGCGTCGGCCGTGCTGCGGGCCGACGATCACGAGATCGTGGCGCAGGCCGCCGAGGCTGGCGAAGACGCCTCCAGCGCCGCCGCTGCGCTGCGTGAGGGCTTCCTCGCCCGGGTCGCGATCGCGCGGGCACGCGAGCTCCAGATTGAGGGCCCCACGACCCGCACGCACGGTGCCGCGCGTGGGCTCGACAGCGTCGATACGTCCGAGACAGGCAGTGATCTGGCCGCGAGCGAGACGGAGGACAGCCCGCTGACGATCGGTCGGTACCCGATCCTCCGACGCCTGGGCGCGGGCGGGATGGGGGTGGTCTACGCCGCGTACGACGAGGTCCTCGATCGCCGCCTGGCGGTCAAGGTCCTGCACGACCACGAGTGGGACCACGACGGCCGGCACCGCGAGCGGCTCTTGCGTGAGGCGCAGGCGATGGCCAAGGTCGCGCACCCCAACGTCGTCACCGTGCACGAGGTCGGTGCGGCCGGCGACAGGCTGTTCATCGCCATGGAGTTTGTCTCGGGTCCGACGCTCAAGGAGTGGGCCTCGGCGCAGCGACGCGGCTGGCGAGAGCTGGTCCCCGTGTTTTGCCAGGTCGCCGATGGGCTCGCCGCGCTGCACGAGGCAGGGCTGGTGCATCGCGACGTCAAGCCCGCCAACGTGATCATCGGCGACGACGGACGCGTACGCATCCTCGACCTCGGCCTCGTGGGCGCGGAGCAGCTCGATCTCGGCACCACCAGCGAGTCCAAGCACGGCGCCCGCGATCGGTCCAGCACCGGCGACAGTCACGGGTCGAGTCCGAGCGGAGGCGGGCACTCGTCGTCGCTCGACCGGATCGCGGGTCCGCTGACCAAGACCGGCGAGCGGGTCGGGACGCCGGCCTACATGTCGCGCGAGCAGTTCTTGGGCCTCGAGCTGACCCCGGCGTCGGACATCTTCTCGCTGTGCGTCGCGCTGTACGAGGCGCTCCATCACGTCCATCCATTTCGGGCCAAGTCCAGGGCCTTCCAGGAGCTGCAGGCCAACGTCGTCAACGGGCGGATCGCCCCGCCAGCGAGCACCAGCTCGGTGCCAGCGTGGCTCCACGCCCTCGTCGTCAGCGGGCTGGCGCCCGACCCAAAAGATCGACCCGCGTCGATGCGGGCGCTCAGCGTCGCGCTCGCCAAGGATCCAAGCCGCGTCCGTCGGCGTTGGATCGGGACCCTGGCGATCGCCGGGCTCGCGGCGCTCGGCGGCGTGCTCGTGGCGCGCGGGCAAGCTCCCCCGCCGCTGCCGACCTGCGACGGCGCGGAGCGGAGCCTCGCGGCGGTCTGGGGACCCGAGCGCGCCGAGCGGATCCACGCGGCCATGCGCGCCACCGATCGACCCTACGCGGCCGCGCTCGGCGTGCGGATCACCGAGACCGTCAACGACTACGCCCACGCGTGGTCGAGCGCGCACCGTCGCGTCTGCCACGAGCACCGCCGCGGCGACCACTCCGACGCGCTGCTCGACGCGCGGATGGCCTGCCTCGACCGTGGGCGCCTGGCCCTGGCCGAGACCGTTCAGATCCTGTCCACGGCCGACAGCAACATCGTCGACCACGCCGGGCAGATGGTCGCCAAGCTCCCGCGGCTCGACGCCTGCGATGATCTCGCCGCGATGGCCGCGCGCGATCGACCCCCCACGGATCCCAGCGTCGCGGTCGTCGTCCTGCACCTCGAGTCCAACCTGGTCCGCGCCGAGACCCTCGCCCACGCCGGACGGATCGCCGAGGCGACCGAGCTCGCCCGATCCGTCGCCGACGAGGCGCTGACGCTCGAGCTCCCGGCGTCCCAGGCCAAGGCGCTGCTCACCGAGGCGCGAGCGTCGATGGTCCTGGAGCTCGACCGCGGGTCGAGCGGGGCCCTGCTCGACCGCGCGCTGGCGATCTCGATCGCCGAGGACCTCGACCCGCTCGCGGCCGAAGCGATGATCCGCCGGGTCTACGTGCGGGGCCTGGCCGGTGGCGGGAGCGAGGCCGCGATCGCCGATCTGGCGATCGCCGAAGCGATGTTGGTTCGAGCTGGCGACGATCCCGAGCTGCGCGCGCTGCTGCTCAACAACGCGGGGGCGGTCCGGCTCGCCGCGGGTGATCGGGTGGGCGCCCGCGCCGACTTCGAGCAGGCGCTGGTCCTCAAGGAGCGGCTGTTTGGCGACGCGCACCTCGAGGTCGCGCTGGGCCTCGCCAACCTCGGGATGCTGACGGTCGATGCAGAGCTGCAGTCGGGCATCCAGGCCCGGATGATCGACATCTATGAGCGGCGCCTGGGACCCGAGCACCCGTGGACCCTCGACGGTCGGCTGCTCGCGGCCTTCCACACGGCCGACCCCGAGCAGGCGGGCGCCAGCCTGCGCGAGCTGTGTCCGCGCTTCGTGGAGGTCGGCGAGGCGCGGCTCGCTGGCGAGTGCGAATTTGGCCGCGCTCGCCTCGAGCTCGCGCGCGCGCGCCCCGAGCTGGCTCGGTCTGCGTTCCTCGCCGCCCGCGAGCAGCTCGACCAAGACGACGACCGCCGGCTGCTGATCGATGCGTTCTTGCATGACGATCACGGCGCGTCTGCGATCACGGCGCTGGAGGTGCTCATCGCCAGGGTCGACGAGCAGACCCACGCTGAGCCCTCGGGCGCCGAGTGGTGGCTCCGCGTCGAGCAGGCCGAGCGCCGCCTGGTGCTCGCCGAGCTGCTCACCGACGACCCCGCCCGCGCGGCCCGCTTGCTCGAGCGATCGCTCGCCGAGCTCGAGGCGATCGCCGACGAGGCCCCACCGATCGAGCGCGAGCGGCTGCTCGCCAGCACCCAGACCGCCCTCGCCCAGGTGCTTGGCGTGCACGCCACCCGCCCACACGCGCGGGTCACCGAGCTCGCGACCGCCGCCCGGACCTACTACCAGCACTGGCCGAGCGCCTACGCTCGCCGCCTCGACATGCTCGACATGCTCGAGGCGCGCGCCCAGTGAGACCCCAACTTCTGCACCAGACCTCCACGGAGACGACAACCCCATGACGACCCACTCGGTACCCTCCTCACCCACGTCCACCGTCCTCTCGCGCGTCGTCATGGCCTGCGCCCTGGCTGTCGGTCTGGCGCCGCTCGCAGGCTGTGACGAGGCGGCGCCCGACGATGACGCCGACCTGCGCGGACTCAGCTTCGACTGCCCCCGTTGGCGCTGCGGCTACAACACCTCGGAGGTCAACGGCAAGTCGCTGCAGGAGCTGCACCTTGGCGGGACCGCCAACGCCGACGGGGTCAGGCTCGTCGGCTTCCTCCCCCCGCAGGGGTTGTTGCTCAACTGGACGCTCGGGACCGAGGGTGACGCCCTGGTTGCCCGCGGCGGACTGTTCGGCAAGAGCCGGCTGCGGGGCGCAGCGCTGGTCGGCTCGATCCTGCTGCTGCGGGTCGACCATCTGACCGTCCCGGTGATCATCGCCGGCTACGAAGAGGTCGACTCGTGGGCGACCGGAGGCGACCCGCATCCAGCCTACTCGCTGATCTATCCCGACCTCGCGCAGCCGCTGCTGGCCCAGAGCGTCTGCAAGGGCACGCTCCTCGATCCGCTCCTGGCCTCGGTCGTAGTCCTGGCGGGCGAGCGCTACGACCTCGACGCCAAGACCGTGATCCCCAACCAGACCGACTGGATCACGCTGGCCTGCGCGGGCTCGGCCGCGGCCAAGATGGCGCTGATGGGCTACGGCCCCCACGCCGACGTCGACGGCGAGGGGACGGCGGCCAGCCCGGATCAGCGGCAGGCCACCTTGAAGATGCTCACCGCCGACTACTGCGGCGACGGCCACGCCTACACGGTCGATGGCACCCCGCTCATCTGGGAGAACCAGCATGGCACCGTCGTGCCCAGCTCCGGCGCCGACCTGAGCGCCCCCGAGGCGATCTGGACCGCCGCAGGCGCGCTGTGCCTCGACACCCCGCGGATCCCCGATCTCGAGGTCACCTGCACGCTGCCGAGCTGCGCGACCTTGAGCCTCGACGACGGCGAGTGGGCGACCTACGCGGTCAACACCGACTGAGCGCGAGCCGAACTGAGCGCGGCGAGCCGGACCAACCGCAAACCGTGTAGCCTGCGTGCACGTGCGACCTCCTGCGTTGATCCTCGCCAGCACGCTCACGCTCGCGCTCGCGTGCCAGAGCCCGCCCTCCAAGTCACAGCCGACCGCGACCACCTCCGAGCCGGGCGCGGCCGCAGCGAGCTCGGGCGGCCCAGCCGCGGAGCCGGTGTGTGCCGCGGCGCCGCTGCACACCGAGCTGCTGTCGTTGTGTAGCTTCGACCTGGGCGTGCCCGCGATCGCGCTGCCGAAGGTCACGTGGACAGCGGACAGCTACCACCCTCTGGCGACCCGGGTGATCACCCTGGACCAGGCCGGGCTCACCGATCCCGAGGGCGATCAGGGCACCGTCTCGATCCAAGCCTGGCTGGCCGACCCACCCCGGCGGATCCCCGAGCCCGGCGAGATGACGCTCGCGATCGCAGGTGACGTCCCGGCCTCGACCGTCGCCGAGCTGTGGCGTGGGCTCTCGGCCGCCGGCCGCACCGAGGTCCGCGTGCTCGTCCACGTCACCGATGACCGCCCGATCCCGCAGCCCCGCGACCCGGCCATGCTCGCGGGCATGCTCGCCGAGCTGCCGCCCGACCCCAACGAGCGGGTCATGTTCGTCGCCAAGGGCGTGCGCGGCTACGCCAACACCTGCCCCCCGCTCGCCAGCGTGTTCGGCGAGCTCGCCAACGTCTCACCAGGCGAACGATGCGCCAAGCTAGCCGAGCTCGCGTCCGCGGCCGTCGTCGAGTGCGGATGCCGAGAGCTGCCGGACATCATGACCCTGCTCTACGCCCTGACGATCGGCTTCACGCCCCCGACCGGCCGCGCAGCCGCGGTCCCGATCCGCCTCGATCCCGGCCGCAAGATCGCCCCACCGCCGGCCACCACCTGGTCCGAGGTCGTCGCCGCGAACCTCCGCAACGACGGCCTCCACCAGCTGTGGATCGACTCCGTGGCGCCGAGCTAGCCCCGAATCGAGCTCGGTAGCTCACGCAGCGCCGCCGCTGAGCCGCAGTCGGACCTCGAACCGAGCTCCCCCGAGCGCCTCGCTGTGCCCGACCGAGATCTCGCCGCCGTGGTCCAGCACGATCTTCTTCACGATCGCCAACCCCAGCCCCGTCCCGTGCACCCGGGTGGTCTCATACGGCTCGAACACCAGCTCCCGCCGCTCGTTGGCGATGCCCGGGCCGTTGTCCTCGACCACCAGGCACGCCACCCCCCGATCGGCGACCGAGCGCGCAGACACCCGGATCCGCGGCTGCTCGACCCCGGCCTCGCGGGCCGACAGCGCCGCGTTCTCGGCCAGGTTGACCAGCACTTGCTTGAGCAGCTGACGATCGCCGAGCACCTCGAGCCCCTCGGTCCCCACGTCGATCTCGAGCGCCGCGTCGACGTGCACGTAGGCCCGCTCGAACTCGACGAGGATCCGCGCGAGCGCGACCGCCTCGAGCTCGACCTCGGGCAGCTTGGCGAATTGCGAGAAGCTGGTGACCATGCGCCGCAGCGACTCGACCTCGTCCTCGACGATCTCGACCGAGTCGCGCAGCAGCGCGGAGAACCGCGCGTCGTTGCCGGGATCCTTCTCGCGCAGCTGCTGGACCGCGAGCTGGATCGGCGTCAGCGGGTTCTTGATCTCGTGGGCGATCCGGCGGGCCATCTCTTGCCACGCCCCGACCCGCTGCAGGTACGCGATCCGGCGCCGCGTGTGCTCGAGCTCGTCGAGCATCGTGTTGAACGCGCTCGCCAGCTGCCCGAGCTCGTCGGCCCCGAGCCGCGGGGCCCGGACCGAGAGGTCGCCCGAGGCGACGCGACGCATGACCTCCGACAGATCCGAGACCTTGCGGGTGGTCCGGCGGGCGATCAGGATCCCGGCGAGGATCGCCACGAACAGCACCAGCGAGCTGGCCACGGTCAGCGCCGTGATCACGGCCCGCCGGACCTCGTCGCGCTCGGCCATCCGGACCTCGCCGCCAGCGCCCTTGACCTCGATCGCGCCGAGATCCCGGGCGAGCTCGCCGAGCTGCTGGTGGCGGGTGCGGATGCTGGGGTCGACCGCCCAGGTGACGCGCACCAGCCCGCCCGTCTCGCTCAGCGGCCACTCGAGGGGCACGTGAATCCACTCGTCCACGGCCACGGAAGCGCCGGGGTCCCCGGTCGCGCTCGCCAAGTCACGCGCAGCATCGGCGCCGCGGCCCACGATCACCGCCTCGACACCCGGTCGCTCGATCACGACCTCGATCACGTCCGCGCGCGCGCGGATCCAGTCGTCCAAGAACGCCTCGAGCGGGGCGCCGTCGAGCCCGCGCAGCTCGTGGGGCAGCAGCTGCGTGCGAGCGCGGAACGCCTCGCGCTGGGCCGCGGCGAGCTCCTCGTAGTAGGGCTCGGCCAGGCGCAGGGCCTGATCTTGCAGCTCGACCTGCTGCTCGCTGACCTGGTCGTAGTACTGGACCGTCAGCGCCACGAGGTAGCTCGTCGCGCCCACGCACAGGATCCCGATCGCAACCAGTGAGATCGTGATTCGAGCCTCGAGACGCCCCCACCAAGGCGGCCGCGCCTGCAGCTCGCGGTGCTGCTCGACGGCCCGAAACCCCTGGGTGCCTCGGCGTCCAGCTCGAGAGCCGGCCTTGCGCGCTCGCTCGCTCGCAGCCATCGCCGCTCAGTCCTGTTCCCGCGGCACGTAAAAGGGGTGGGTCCGAAACTCGACGAGCTTCTCCGCCTTGGGTCGCGAGCGCACGAACATCCCGACCCAGCGCGAGAACACCTCGAGATCGCGATCTTGGCCCCGCGCCACGCCCCCGCTGCCGCCGCTCTTGCTCTGGATCGGGTTGCGCTGGGCGACGACCTGCACGAAGTGGATCTGGTCCTCTCCGCGCGGGATGTCGGGGGTCTTGGCGATCACGACCGACAGCGTGGTCGCGGCCTTGATCGCGTCGTCGCGCAGGGCGTAGCGACGCACCGTCGGCTGGGCGCCGCCGCCGAGCGTGGTCTGGACGATGTAGTCTTGATTCCAGGGATCCCACTGCACGCTGATCTCCACGTGGGCCAGCGAGCTGGGGGTCCGCGAGCCCTTCGCGTACACGCCCAGGTCGTAGACCAGGCGGGTCGGGTACCCGCCGTCGAGCATCTTCATGGCTTGCTTGTCCGTGGTCCGCAGCAAGTCGGGGATCGCCACGCGCATCTTGAGCTCGCGGCTGGTGAACGAGAAGTCGGCCTTGCGTCGCGGCAGGGTCTCCGGCGCGGCCCCGAGCAGCACGGTCAGCGCGGGGCTCGCGACAAGCAGCGCGACGAAGCGGCGGCGCCTCACAGCGGCACCCGCCGCAGCACGTTGCCGACCGACAGGTCGATGGTCCCAATGCTGGTGTCCAGCTTGAGCCCAAAGTTGGCGTTGAAGCCGACCGGCGCAGCGAGCTCGCCGAGCGCCCGCCGCTCGCTTCGCTGCGCGCGGGTGCCCGTCAGCGTGAACACGCCAGCCGAGAAGAACAGATAGCCGCCGTACACGAACGAGGTCTGCGGCCGGCGAAACAGCGGGATCCCGTACTCGAGATCCACGCGCCCGCCCAGGCTCGCCAGCGCGTACGCGTTGACGCCGGTCTTGAACGTGTCGACGGGCCAGCGGGTCGAGTACTGCAGACCCATGGTCCGCCCCGGGGTCCAGTCCGCGAGGTCACCGGGCAAGATCATCTCGAAGCGCGGGGCGTCGCCCGCGATCTGCCCGCCCCACAGGCTCGGCGTCAGCCAGTGGCCCCACGGCAGCCGAAACGAGTAGCCGCCACCGACCAGCACCCTCAGGTACTCATAGCTGGACCCGATCGCGGGCGAGGACAGCTGCACGTCGACGCGGACGTGCCCGCCCTTGCCGATGATCGCCGCCCGGTTGCGCTGGTCCCAGATCAGCGAGAACTCGGCCGAGCTCAAGAAGTGCATGCCGTGCTCGAGCTGCAGATCGAGCTCGCGCAGATCGCCGTTCGGGAGGGTCTGAACTGGGATCTCGGCGGGATCGGCCCCACCCTGTGACCGCGCATCGATCGCCTCGAACCGAAAATCGATGCCCAGGCGCAGATCAGCCCGGACCGGGATCGTGACCCCGACGACGCTGCCGTAGCGAGAGTAACGGAGCGTGTCGAAGTTGCTCGGGTTCGGATCGTAGTCCTCCCCGGCCACGCGGTACGGTTCATTGGCCAGGATCGCGTAGGCGCTGCCGGCCACGCCGATCGGCGAGCCGGCGATCACGGGCAGCTCCGTGTACAGCTCGTAGGCCTGCTGACGCTGGTCGTCGGCCACGCCCCGGGCCTTGGTCCCGACCACGAACGCGGCGCCAAGGTGCACGCGGCTGCCCGCGAGGTTGCGCTCCATCAGATCGAAGCCGCCCGCGAACGGGGTCAGCAGCGAGCTCGCGGCGCTGACCTGGCGGATCACCAGCGAGCCACGCTCGTGCAGATCCACGACCAGCGACGCGCTGTCGGAGTTGCGCGAGACCGGGACCAGGCGGATCGCAACTTGGTCGAAGTAGCCGGTCGCGGCGAGCCGCTGGACCGCGCGATCGATCCGGGGATCTTCCGGCCAGAACACCTGCTGACCCTCGACGAGCCCCTCGGCCTCGAGCGCCTCGGTGATCTGCTTGGCCGTGACCTGCTTGCGCCCGCGGATCTGGAGCGCGACGATGTGAACCGTGCGCTCGATCGGCCCTTCGACCAGCACGCCCGCGTCATCCATGCCCGCCGTCTCGTCGGCCCGGGCGGCCCGGGGCGAGCGGTCCACGGGAGCAGCCCGGGCGGGCTCGACCGGCGGCGCCGCGATGGCCACGCTCGGCGCGAGGGAGAGCGGCAGCAGCACCAGGGCGACCGCCAAGCCCAGCCCGACCCTGCGCGCCCCGGGTGGCCAGGATTTTACCCAGGAGCCCCGCGCGTGGCTGTCCTGGGGTGCGAGATGCCGGCGACGCGGGGTCAGCCACACGGCGCGAGTGTACTCGACTCGCCGCCGCGGTCGGCTGTGCGCATGGGCATGGGGCCCGACGTGGCCGGGCCGCGGTCAGAGATCTCGCCGCGCCAGTTCCGGTGAACGGCGTTTCATGCGACACCACAGACGATCGTCACCAGTTCAGATACGCGAGAAGCACGCACCCGCGCTCGCGGATCGACTGCGGAACCGCAAAGATCACGACTTCGCCATGCCCCCCGACCGCGACGAGACACGCGAACTCTACAATCGCAGCGTGGACGAGCCCCGCCCGGTCCTGTGCGTCGAGGACAACGACGCGAACTTCGCTCTGATCAAGCTCGTGCTCGAGAAGACCGGGCTGTGGCTCGTGACGCGCGCGAACGATGTCGTCCAAGCTCGCGCCGCGCTCGAGCAGCGACGACCCGCCGTCGTCCTGCTCGACCTCGATCTCCCGGGCGTCGGCGGGCTCGAGCTCGCCCGCGAACTCAAGGGCTCGCCGGCCTGGTCGACGCTCCCGATCGTCGTGGTCAGCGCGAGCGTGATGCGACAAGAGCACGTCAAGGCGCGCGAGGCTGGGTGCGAGTTCTTCCTCGAGAAGCCGTTCGACATCGCGGTCCTGCGCGCGACCGTGCTGCAGGCAGCTACCGCGAGCTCGGTCAGCTGATCCAGCCCCGCGCCCGCCCCCGGGCCTCGAGCTCGGTCAGCTGCTCGGGCGTGTTCACGCCCGCGACCTCGTCGGCCTCGACCTCGACGACGGCGACCTCGCCCGCGCGGGCCCGCAGCGCGACGAGATCGGTCAGGTAGATCTCACCCGCCGCGTTGTCGGCCCCGAGCAGCGGCAGCTCGCGGCGGAGGTGATCGGCGCGGACGCAGTAGACCCCCGCGTTGCACTCGTCGATCTCACGCTCGGCCTCGCTGGCGTCCTTGTGCTCGCGGATCGCCACGCAGCGGTGGGTGGACGGGTCGCGCACGATCCGTCCGTAGCCGGCTGGATCCGCGGCGCGAAAGCTGGCCAGGCTGAGCCCTGCGGAGCTGCGACCGCACGCCAGCGCGAGCGCCTGCAGGGTCTGGGCGCGCAGCAGCGGCACGTCACCGCTGAGGATCAGCACCGATCCGTCGACGTCGTCGCCGAGGATCGGGAGCGCGCACATGACCGCGTGTCCGGTCCCGCGCTGCTCGGCCTGGACGGCGAAGTCCACGGCCCAGCCCTCGCCCCGCCCCTCACTAGACAGCAGCCGCGCCCGCACGAGCGCCTCGACCTCCGGGCCCTGATGACCGACCACGACGATCGAGCGCGCGACGCCGAAGCGCCGGGCCGCCCGCAGCGGGTGCAGGACCAGCGGCTCGCCAGCGAAGGGGTGCAGGACTTTAGCCAGCTCCGAGCGCATCCGCGTGCCCTTGCCGGCGGCGAGCAATATGGCGACCGTGTTCACCCGAGCACGCTACGGGATCGGGCGCGCGCGACCAAGCTGCCCAAACCAGGGTACCCTGCCCGCGCGATGGCTGACGCGCGCTTCTCGAGCTTCTCCGAGTTCTTCCCCTACTACCTGGGCGAGCACCGCAACCCCACATGCCGGGCGCTGCACTTCGTCGGCACCGCCGGCTTCTTCGCGCTCGTCGGGTGGTCGCTGCTGTCGTCGCCTGCGCGGTTCGGCCCGGTGCTCGCGGCGATCCTCGCGCTCGGCGTGATCGGCAACCTGATCGAGCGCCATCGCAACGCCGCGCCCCTGATGCTCGGGATGATCGCGCTGGGCGTGTGGGCCCAGCCGTGGCTGCTCGCGGGCGTGGTCTGGGCCTACCTGTTCGCATGGATCGGCCACTTCAAGATCGAGCACAACCGCCCGGCAACGTTCACCTATCCGCTGTGGTCCCTGATGGGCGACTTCAAGATGTGGAGCATGATGGCGGTCGGCAAGCTGTGGTCGGGAGACCCGATCGAAGCGCTGGGCCTGCAGGTGCCGGACGCTTGAGCGGCCAAGCGTCCGGAAGTGTGTTCAGCTCGGGTCAGGCTTCTGACCCGCTTGCAGGCGCCGTTCGTGGCCTGATTCACCTTGGGCCGCGATCTGCCTTCGCTCAGGGCGCGAACGGGTCCGACCAACGCGGGTCGTCGGCGAGCGTGGGGTCGGTCAGCGTGCCCAGGAACGCCACCAGCGCCGCACGGTCGGCCGCGTTGAGGTTCAAGCGGATCGGCGCGCCGCCGTTTTGCGGGTCCCGCAGCCGCGGATCGAGGTTCGGGTGGGCCTCGATGCCGCTGTCGTAGTGCTCGACGACCTCGGCCAGGGTCTCGAACCGCCCGTCGTGCATGTACGGACCCGTGAGGGCCACGTTGCGCAGCGACGGGCTCTTGAACTTGCCGTCGTCCGCTGCGAGGCCGGTGGTCTCGCCCAGGCCACCGTCGCTGGCGTCGAGCAACCCGTTGTTGACCGGCTCGTCGACAAACCACAGCGCGAGGTTGGTGAGCGGCGGCGGCTGACCTCCTGGCAGCGGCGGCGTGAGCGAGTTCCCCGGCATGTGACAGGCGCCGCAGCGTCCCGGGCCGAAGAACAGATCCTTGCCGCGGTTTTGCTCGGGGGTGAAGTTGGGGAGGTCCTGGGCGATGTCGCCGTTCACGAGGGCCACGCCCTCGTCCCAGGCTGAGCTGTACGACGCGATCGAGCGCACGAACTGCGACAGCGCCTGTGAGATCCGCTCGGCGCTGACTTGCGCGTCGCCAAACGCGGCCTCGAACATCGGCGCGTAGTAGTCGGTCGTCGACACCCGCGCGACCAGCTCGTCGAGGGTCAGGCCCATCTCGGCGGCGTCCTGGATCGGCATCAGGACCTGGTCTTCGAGCGTGTCAGCCCGCTCGTCCCAGAACATCGCGCCGCGCTCGTACCAGCGCAGGTTGGCCAGCGGCATCGAGTTGCGCCGGGTCAGGTCACCCGCGAAGCCCTCGGACAGCACGGCCGTGTCCGAGAAGCCCGACGCGGGATCGTGGCAGCTTCCGCATGCGACCGTGCGGTTTTCGCTCAGCTGGCGATCCCAGAACAGCACGCGCCCCAGCGTCGCGCCAGCGTCGGTGATCGGGTTGTCGCCTGGCGTATTGTCGACCGCGTCGACGCGCGGCGTCTCGAAGTGCGCGGGGAGGTCGTGGCCATAGTCCAGCAGCTCCGCTGGCAGCACCGGCTCGTTCAGCGCTGGGTCATCCTCGGTCTGCGCGGTGTCGGTGTCGCTGCCAGCGTCGGTGGCTTCGGGATCACAAGCGATGAGCAGCAAGGGCGCGAGCAGGGCGAGGACGCTGGCGTGGCGAGTAGGGTTAGTCCGGTGCAAGGGGTATGGCGCGGTCGACATCGTCCCGGCTCATTGCAGATGTCATACCGTGCACATTGGTCCTCGAGCGCTGACGCCAGAGCTACACATGTGCCCGCGCACGGGCGGCTCTCCGAGCAATTGAGCGACAAGACGCGGAGCGACGGTGCTGCGGTGCCGGACCGTCGCGACCGTCCCCCGAGCTGTCGGACGGTCCGCCGACGGACGGCCGACCCGACCGGCTCAGCGTGCGAACAGCTCGGGACTCTCGAAGGAGCGTCAGCCCTGCGGCGCGGGGTTGATCTTCCCGGTGCTCGAGCCGCCCAGGTACGCGTAGCTGTCGGCCCCGTCGAAGCCGACCACGACGACCGAGAACGGCTCCGTGCCCTCGAGCTGGTGCACGCCATCGGGGACGGCGTAGCGCGCGGCTTCCCATGCACCGCCGAACTCGAGGTACTGATCAGGCGGGATCGGCACGCCGTCGACCGTGACCTCGGCGCCGATCGGCTGGGTCACGACGAGCACGTCGTTGATCCACTGATCCGGCACGAGCACGACATAGCGCGGCAGGAACTGCTCGAAGGGAGCGAGCTGGACCATCGCCGGATCGCCCAAGTTGCCCGACGGCAAGTTGCCGAACCCGGTCATGTAGTTGGCGACCGCGATCGGCTTGTCGGCCTCGATCAACAGATCGCCGGGGTGCTGCGGGGTGCCGCCCGCGAAGAACTCGAGCTTCTCGCCCTGGTCGAGCACGGCTGGCGTCATGGGCAGGCCCGTCACGTCTTGATGCGCCGTGATCGTGACGGTGGTGTCGTCTTCGCTGGCGACGATCTGCCACAGAGAGGTCTCGGGCGCCTGCGGCCAGCGCACGGGCACGCGCCCGGCCGCGAAGTTCTGGCCCCACAGGCGCACGCCCGAGAGCTGCTCTTCGATGTGATCGCAGGCGACCTCGCCAAACGGGATCCACGCGCACTCGTGCCCCGAGAACACCGCGATCGGGTGATCTTCGTCGGACACGACCTTGGTGCCCGTCAGCTGCGCGTGCTGCTGCACGACCATGACCTCGGCCATCTCGCCCTCGGCCAGCATGATCTCGAATGGCACGTTGGGGCTTCCGGCCGGCACACCGGGGCCCGCCTGGGTCGAGACCACCGGAGTGACCTCGACGACGGTGCCGTCCTCCGCAGCCACGATCGTGATGTAGCCGTTGCCGTAGCCTTCGCCCCAGTGCACGACATGGTTGATGTAGTCCCAGCTGGCGGCGGGGTACAGCATCGAGGCGTCGGAGCTGGCCGCGCCTTGGATCAGCGGGTTGAACTGATAGGCGATGATCGGCACGTCGGAGCTGACCCGATAGGTGCCGTCGGCCTTGATGCCGCTGCCCTGCTGGTTGTTGTTGGGCAGCGGGAACGCGTGCAGATCCAGCGGCGCGACCACGACTGGGCCGGCGACCACCTGCCACGCGTTGCCGACTCGCTTCTCGACCGTGACCGTCGCCGGGGTGTCGAGCTGAACGTTGGACACCGCGACGGCGTATTGGTCGTTCTCGAGTCCGCCGTTTTGATCGAGGTCGACCGCGTAGAACAGGCAGCCCACGGTGGTCTCACCCTTGGAGGCCTGGTCGCAGTTCTCGGGGATGATCGGCCCCTCCTCACCGGTGTCGCCGCCTCCGTCGGGGATCCCGGCCATGTCGAACTTGATGCCGCCGTCGTCGGGATCGCCGTCGCCGGGATCACCGTCGCCGTCGCCCGGGTCGCCGTCGCCGTCGCCAGAGTCACCGTCGCCGTCGCCTGGATCCCCGTCACCTGGGGCCTCGGCCGCGGTGGTGGCGTCAGCCGAGATACCGCTCGTTGGCGTCGTGTCGTCGGTCGAAGCAGGGCCGCCACAAGCAGCGAGCGTGAGGAGCAAACCAGTAAGTCCAGATCGGCGCATGTCCGCGAGTGTAACCGCGAGGACGGGGCCCGACGAGAGCCGCGTGGGTTGACGCGGGCAGCTCAGCGACTGGAGATCGTTCGGGCGAGCGCTCGCCACTGCGCGGGCGTGTTGCAAGGCAGCAGCGCGTCGGGATCAGGGAGCGCCGCGACCTCGATCACCTGCAGCTGCGCCGCCCCGAACACCCGCTGCAGCCGCAGCTGTCCGCGCGCCAGCTCGGTCTGGGCGTGGGCGTGCATCGCGTCGACGGCCACCGCCGCCGCCAGCGGGTGGACCCGCCCGTCGGGCTCTCGCGGCACCACAGCGCACACACCAGGATCCAGCTGTTGCGCGGCCCTCAGCTGGGCGAGCATGAATTCGACGTGGCGGGCGCTCACGGCCGCGGCGTCGCAGGAGCCGAGGTACGCGCGCGCGACTCCATGCGCGGCCAGGCGCTCGAGCCCCGCGACCACGCCGACCAACGGACCGCCGTCGGGCACCGGATCGTCGACGCGCTCGACCGGGTGGCCCGCGAGCGGCGGCAGCTGCTGGCCGGGCCGCGCCGCGATCACGATCACGCCGCAGCAACCCGCCAGGACCGAGACCACGTGCTCGAGCAGCGGGCGACCGTCGAGCTCCAGCCAGGCCTTGTCGGTGCCCATGCGGCTCGACGAGCCGCCCGCCAAGACTAGCGCGCCGTCCATGTCACCAGCTTGCCAGAGCCACCCCCAGGCGCAACGTGGACGGCCCCGCGACCACGGACTATCGTGACGGTGTGAAACTGCGCATTCGCGGTGATTCCCTCCGCCTACGCCTGACCCGCGGCGAGGTCCAGCAGCTGCGCACGACTGGCCGCGTCAGCGCCTCGACCCAGTTCGGCGCGCGCACGCTCGAGTATGTGCTGTGCAGCGCGGACGTCGACGCGGCCCAGGCCCGGTTCGAGGGCGACTGCATCGAGGTCACCCTGCCCCGCTCGCTCGCCAACACCTGGGCCGACACCGAGCAGGTGGGGATCGAGGCCGAGCAGGGCGTGCTGCGGCTGCTGATCGAGAAGGACTTCCAGTGCCTGGCCCCGCGCGCGGGCGAGGAAGACAGCGACACCTTCCCGCACCCCGATGCCGACTCCGGCGCCAGCTGCTGAGCGCCGGGCGCCCGCGCTCGCGCGGCTGTTCGCGATGGCGGTCACGCTCGGCCTGGGCTGCCGTGGACCCGAGCCTGCGACCGCCCCGCCTTCATCCGCACCGCTTTCACCCGCCCCGAGCCCCGAGCCGAACTCGCAGATGCCCTACACGGGGACCTGGATCGGACCGGCGCTGACGCTGAGCTTCGTCGGGCCGTGGGTGATCGTGCGGCCGACCCACGCCGAGCCCGGCCAGGCGCCGATCGAGCTGCGGGTTCGCGTGGAGCGGCGCGAGGGCGACGCGTTCGCGCTGCAGACCAGCGTCGCCGGGGTGCTGCCCGCGGACTTCCTGCGACCCGCGGACTGGACGATGTTGGTCGAGGATCAGCAGCTGGCGATCGCCATGGGTGACGAGCCGCTCACGGCCTACGTGCACGATCCTCGCGCCGTGGCGGCCATGACCGGGCCCACGATGCTCGACCAGATCACGCTGCCCGAGCAGGTCCCGATGGCCGACGCTGTCGCGTGTCTCGAGCAGGCGAGCTCGCGCTGCCGGGCGCTCGAAGCTGGCGGTCCGCTCGCGGGCGGCTGCCGCGAGCTCGCGTGGGCCACGTGTGTCGCCGCGCTCGGGCCCCTGACCCGCGCCGACTCGGGGGGAGACTCGGCCGATCCCACCGTCCGCGCCGCGTGGAGCCACGCCCGCATGATCGACGAGCTCGCGCTCACGCTGCGCTACGCCAAACAGCTCGAGCGAGCCGCAGACGTCAGCCAGCGAGATCATGCGCGCGCCGTGTATGTCCGGGCGCTCGAGCGCGCGGCGACACAGCTCGACGAGCTCACCGACGACGGCCCGCTCGCGGACCACCCGATGCTCGCGGAGCTGCTCGACGCGCTACAGACCGCCCGCGACGCTGGTCTGCTCGACTAGCTCCAACGCTAGTCCAGCGTGATCACCACAGCGTGCTCGCGCTGATCGGGGGCCGGCAGCACAGTCGGCACGGCCACGGCGACGCCGTCGACCGTGCACGCGATCACCTCGCGACCCAGGTCGCGCTTGGTGATCTGGACCCGGTAGACGGTCTGTCCGTCGCGCAGCACCAGCTCGGCGCTCGGCCACGCGCGCGGCAGCGTGGGCGCGAGGGTGATCCGCCCCTCGCTGCGCCGCACGCCCAGCAAGCGCTCGACCGAGAGCCGGTACAGCCACCCCGCGGCGCCCGTGTACCAGGTCCAGCCGCCGCGACCGACGTGGGGCGGCTCGGAGTAGATGTCGGCCGCGACCACGTAGGGCTCGACGCGATAGCGCTCGATCGCCTCGCTATCTGATCCATGCGCGAGCGGGCCGATCATGCTGGCGACCGCCCACGCCCGCTCGCTCTCGCCGAGCTCGGCCAGGGCCCACGCGACCCACACGGCGGCGTGGGTGTACTGGCCGCCGTTCTCGCGGATCCCGGGCGGATAGCCCTCGACGTAGCCGACCCGCGCGACGGCCGATCGAAACGGCGGGGTGAACAGCCGGACAATCCGCTGATCCTGCATCACCAGCCGCTGCCAGACGCTGTTCATCGCGACTCGGGCGCGCAGCTCGTTCGCGCCGCCCGAGAGCACCGACCACGACTGCGCGATCGAGTCGATCGCGCAGGCCTCGCTGCCGCTGGCGCCGAGCGGGGCGCCGTCGTCATGGATCGCGCGCACGTACCACGCGCCATCCCACGCGGACTCGAGCGGCTCACGCAGCGCCGCGACTCGACTCCGCAGCTCACGGGCGTCGCCGAGTTCGCCCAGTCGCTCGCACACGCCCGCGAACGCCAGCGCGGCCGCCCGCACAAACCACCCCAACCACACGCTCTCCCCGCGCCCGAGCACGCCGACGTTGGAGAAGCCGTCGTTCCAGTCGCCGCTGCCGATCAGCGGCAACCCGTGCGCCCCCACGTCGCTGGCGCGCGCGAACACCCGCATGCAGTGCTCGTAGAGCGTGGCGGATCCATCGACCTGCAGCTCACTCCCGAACCCGGGCCCGAGCCCCGCGTGGTAGCGCTCCTGCTCACGCGTGGCCAGCGGCGGCGCATCCAGGAACCGAACCTGCTCGGCGAGGACCGTGAGGTCCGCCGTCGCCTCGACGTAGTGCGCGGTCACCAGCGGCAGCCAGACCAGATCGTCAGAGCAGCGCGAGCGCAGCCCGGCGTTGTGCGGTGGATGCCACCAGTGCAGCACGTCGCCAGCCTCGAACTGCTGGCCGGCCGCCTCGAGCAGGAACGCGCGCTGCAGCTCCGGGGCCGCGTGAACCAGGGCCATCACGTCCTGCAGCTGATCGCGAAACCCAAACGCCCCGCTCGACTGATAAAAGCCCGTGCGCCCCCACAGTCGGGAGGAGACCGACTGGTACAGCAGCCAGCGGTTGACCATCAGGTCGAAGCCGGGATCGGGGCTGTGGACCTCGACCGCCGACAGCAGCCGATCCCAGTGGTGGTCGACCTGCTCACGCGCCTCGCGGACCAGCGCCGGGTCTCGGTAGCGCCTGGCCAGCCCGAGCGCGCTCGAGCGATCTTCAGCCTCGCCGAACACGAAGTGCAGCTGGGTATCGGCGCCCGGACCCAGCTCGACCTCGACCTGCAACACCGCGCAGGGATCGCTGCCCAGGAGCACCTCGCCCGACAGCCCGATCCGCCGCAGCGCGGCGGGCAGTCGCCGATCGCCGCTGCGCCCAAAGAACTCCTCGCGACTGGTCGTGACCGCGTGCAGGCGCTCGCTCGCGGCCGCAAACGCCCAGCGATCGGCGAAGCTGGGGTTCCAGGGATTGCGGGCCAACATCACCTCGAACTCCGGGACGAAGTCGCTGATCAGCGTGCGCGTGTCCGACTTGCGGCTCCCCAGCAGCCACTCGATGCACAGCGTCACCGTCAGCCGCCGCGGCCGGTCCCAGGTGTTGACGAGGCCCAGGCGGATCACGCCGACCGGATCGCGGGGGGTGACGAACACCTCGGTCTGCTGGCGCAGGCCGTGGCCATGGTGGGTGAACGAGGTGTAGCCGGCCCCGTGCCGGACCTGGTACGGCGCCGGATAGGGCGCAGGCGCGGGCATCGGTGACCAGACCTCGGCGTCGAGCTCGTCGCGCAGGTACAGCGAGATCGAGGGCGGATCGAGGACCGGGTCGTTGGACCAGGGCGTGAGCCGCCGGAGCCCGGCGTTGATCGACCAGGCATAGCCGGCGCCGCGCTCGGAGATGATGCAGCCGAACTCGGGGTTGGCGAGCACGTTGATCCACGGCGCGGGCGTGGACTGGCCAGGCTCGAGGTGCACGACGTACTCGCGGCCGTCAGGCGAGAACCCGCCGTAGCCGTTGTCGAACAAGAGGTCGCGGGGTCGCGCCAAGCTGGTGGTCGGCGGCCGCGGCTGGCCCTCGGGCTCGAACAGCGGCAGCTCGGGGACCCCGATCGGCGTGAGCGCGGCCTCGAGATCGAGATCGGCGTCGAGCACCAGGCTCGCGCTGCTGAGCAGGAGGTTGCGCTCAGCCGCGCTCGAGCTCGCGCCGTGGATCACGAACACGCCCCCGCCCTCCCGCGCGATCCGGGCCCCGAGGTGCTCGAGCAGCTGCGCGAGCCGCTGGCGCAGCGAGCCGTCGTAGCTGGGCGAGCGCTCCTCCAAGACCACGAGATCGGCCGCCAGGCCCCGCTCGTGCCAGTGCATGTGGGCTCGGGCGAGGCGCGTGATCACGCCAGTTCCAACCGTGCTCACCCGCGCGAGCACGATCGGCAGGTCGCCCGAGATCCCGTGGCGCCACAGCCCGACCTGACTGAGCCGATTGCGGGCCAGGGTCTCGCCCGTGACCCGCAGCTCGGCCCGCGGGAACAACATGGCCGACAACAAGCGCTGGTGCAGGCGCAGCTCGTCGGTGTCATGGCCACGCCGCTGGGCCCGCTCGATCGCGGTCCGCTCGGCGTCGAAGGCATGCCGCCGCACGGCCGCCATCGTCGAGATCCGACTCGCGCGCGCGAGCACCTCGGCCCGCGAGCGACCAAACACGCTGATGAAGGCGCACTCGCAGCTGCCTCGCGCTGCCAGCTCGACCTCGCCGGTCATCGCCACGCAGGTGTCGAGGGTCGCCTGCATCGGGGTCTCGACGCTGGGCAGCGCGCGGGTCAGCCCGACCGGATCCGTCAGCGATCGACCACGGCCGACAAAGCGGGCGCGATCGGTCTCGTAGCCCGACCACGCCACGGCGTCCGAGATCAGCGCGCAGGCCAGCCACAGCTGCTCGCCACCGGGCGCGCGCGGTCGTCGGCGGCACAGGATCATCGGGTACGGCGTCACGATCAGCTGGGTGTCGACAAACAGCTTGGCGAACGCCGGGTGCCGCTCGTACTCGACGGCGTCGCCCAACAAGATCTCCGCGTAGTGGCTGACCGTCAGCCGTCGCGTCCGACCGCGACGATCGCTGACCCGCAGGATCCGCAGCTCGACGTCCTCGACAGGCGCCACCGTGATCGTCAGCTCGGCGACCAGGCCGTGGTGATGCGTGACGATCGACGCGCCGTGCGGGGTGAACACGACCTCGCGGTTGGGATCGTCCGCGCCGCCCAGCGAGCACCACACCTCGCCGGTGTCGTGCTCGCGCAGGTACGTGACCGCGCCCAGATCTTCGAGCGTGGCGTCCCGGCAGGGCCGAGTGATGGCGCGATCCTTCCACCAGCTGTGTCCCGCCCCAGCCCGCGTGATCAGCAGGCCGTAGCGACCATTCGAGACCACGTGGGCGCTCGCGCCATCGACCGGATCGGCCGCCCAGCCGCGCACGCTGTCGAGCCGGGGCCGGACCGGCGGGCCTTCCTCGGCCGGCTGGGGACGCTCGATCGGCACGCGACCGGGCGAGCGCTCGTGCAACAACAGCTCGATCGTCCGCACGGCCGGGTTGCGATGCATGCGGCGGACCATGGCGCGATCGCACAGGTAGCCGTGCAGCGCGAGCATGATCATGCCCTGATGATGGGACATGTACGCGTACACGACCGCGCGATCGCTGCCGAGCCCGATCCGCTCGCGCGTGAAGTCGATCGCTTCGTAGACGCCGAGCGGCCCAAACCCACCGACGGCCGCGAGCGCGCCGAGGTTGTCGACGACCGCAGCCGGCTCGTGGTGAAGGGCGAGCAAGCTGGCGTAGGGGGCGACGACGAGGTCGCGATCGAGGCCGCGGCGAAACCCCGTCGCGGGCACGCCGAACGCTCGATACTGGTACCTGAACCCGGCGTCGAGCCGCGCGTAGGCTGACTCGGACATGCCCCACGGGAGCCGGTGGCGGTCCGCGTGCTCGATCTGAGCACGGATCGCCGCTCTGGCGCTGGCGTCGAGCAGCGTGCCCCTGCCCTCGTCCAGCAACAAGGGCGGCATCAGGTACTCGAACATCGTGCCGCTCCACGACAACAGCCCGCGCCCGGCTCCGAAGTTGCCGATCGGCCGGCCGAGCTTGGCCCAGTGCTGGATCGGTATGTCGCCCTTGGCGATGCCCACGAAGCTGGCCAAGCGGGCCTCGGACGCGAGCAGATCGTAGTGGTGATCGTCGTAGCGCTGGCTGCTGAGGTCGTAGCCGATGTAGGTCAGCTCGCGCTCGCGGTCGTACAGAAACTCGAAGTCCATCGCCGCGACCAGCTCGCGCGCGAGCTCGGCGACCTCGGCGAGTCGGGCCCGGGCCAGCTGGGCGTGATCGAGGCTGGCGCGCAGGGCCTGCTCGAGCTGGTCCAACCACTGCGTGTACTCGTGCGTGTACTCGCCGTGCTCGTGCCCATCGCGCGAGCGCTGCAGCGCCTCGACCCGGGCGAGCGCGCGACCGAGCACCGCGTGGGTCCGCCCGAGCGTCGGAACCCGACCCAGCGCGTCGCACAGCGCGTCGACCAGTCGCCGCGCGCCGACGGGCACCAGATCCGGCCGCTCCGACACGAACTCGAACCACGGCAGCTGGCCCGCCATCTCCGCGCGAACGTCCTCGACCTCCGTGCGGATCCGCGTGGCCCAGGTCTGCAGCTCCTCGAAGCGCGCGGGCTCGAACGCGGCCTCGCTGCGGCGCGCGTCAAACAGCTCGAGCAGGCGCACGTCGAGCTGCACGAACGCGCCGTCATCGAGGGCGTCGAGGCTCATTGACCAGGACCGGGGATCGTCAGTCACGGCGTCCACGTGGCCGCGCATGAGCTGGACCTGCCGCGCCGCCCGATCGGCCTCGGGCCCCCAGTGGGTCAGCGCGTCGCCGAGCACATCGAGCGAGTCGGCGAGGCCAGCAAACCGCCCGCGAACTGGCCGGGCTTCCTGCGCGAGCTCGAGACAGGTCTGCTCGAGCACGATCAGCGCGGCCGCGAGGTTACCGCTGTCGACGGTCGAGATGTAGCGCGGCTCGAGCGGCTCGAGCGTGGTCGTGTCGATCCAGTTGATCACGTGACCGCGATGCTGCGGCAGCTGACCGAGGGTCTCGATCGTGCTCCGCAGCCGGACCACCAGCTCCAGCAGATCGATGTAGCCAAGATCGCGGGCTGCCAGGGTCGCGAGCAGCGCCATGCCGATGTTGGTCGGCGAGGTCCGGTGCGCGACCTCGTGGATCGGCTGCTCTTGCAGGTTGTCGGGCGGCAGCCAGTGATCCTCTGGGCCCACGATCGCCTCGAAGTACGCCCACGTACGCCGCGCGAGTCGACGCAGCAGCGCACGATCGACCGACACGGGCGCGTGGACGCGACGTCGACCCGCGCGCCCCGTCCAGATCGCCAGCGGCGGCGCGACGAACCACGCCAGCAAGATCGGCAGCGCGCCCGCGAACGCCTCGGGCCGGACAACCACCAACAGCGCAGCGAGCACGGGCGGCACCACCAGCGACGGCGCCATCTCGCGGATCACCGTCACGGGATCATCACTGCCGCGTCCGGCCTGCGCCGCGGGTGTCCACTCGAGCTGGTTGCGCCGCGTGATCGCGGTTCGGACGATCGCGCGACCCGCCGCGTCCAGACAGATCTGGGCCTCGTCCAGCAGCGTCGTGGTCCGCAACAACCACCGCCCGATCGCCGCTGGCGCGGACACCACCGTGCCCCACAGCGCCGCGCGAACGCGACCCGGTCGGGCCGAGCTGAGCACGCCCCCGGCCAGGTCGGTCAGCGCGGGGGTCGCGAGCAGCAGCGACACGAGCCCCGTCCACATCCACGCCGATCCCGGGAGCGCAAACCAGGCTGTCACGGCCAGGCCGATCAGCGTCGGCGCCACCAGGCTGCGCCGCAGGTTGTCGACGATCTTGTAGCGCGCGATCCCGTCAAACCGGCTGCGTGTGCGCTGACCTCCCGTGACCGGGACGCGCCGACCCAACCACGCCAGCAGCTGCCAGTCACCGCGGACCCACCGATGCAGGCGCCGCGCGAAGCCCAGCCAGTTCTGCGGGTAGTCCTCGTAGACCACGACATCGGTGACCAGCCCCGCGCGCCCGTGCAGGCCCTCGAGCAGGTCGTGGCTCAAGATCCGATCCTCGGGGATCCGCGCGGCCAAGCTGCGCTGAAAGTCGTCGATCGCGTAGATGCCCTTGCCGACGAAGATCCCCTCGCCAAACAGATCTTGGTACACGTCCGAGACCGCGCGAGTGTAGATGTCGAACGCCCCGTCGCCAGCGAAGGCCCGCGCGAACCGAGTCGACGCGTCGTCCGGGGCCACGTCGGCGCGCGGCTGCAGGACCGTATAGCCGGCGCGGACCCGCAGATCCGCGTCGAAGCACGCGCGGTTGAGCGGGTGCGCGAGCGTCTCGATCAGGCGGCGCCCGGCCCCGAGCGGGAGCACGGTGTCGGCGTCGAGGGTCAGCACATAGCGAAACTCCGCGAAGTGCCCCTCGCGTCCTTCGTGAACCACGTAGGTGGTGTCGAGATCGCCACGCAGCAGCCGGTTGAGCTCATCGAGCTTGCCGCGCTTGCGCTCCCACCCCATCCAGCAGCCCTGGTTCGGACACCAGACCCGCCTGCGGTGAAACAGATGAAACGGCCCCTCGTCCGCCCGTCCGGCTGGCAGCCCGTGACGACGATTCAGCGCGACGATCTGCCCGCGCGCGCGCTCGATCAGATCATCGTCGGACGGCAGCGTCTCGGTCGCGGCGTCGCCGTAATCGGTGAGCATCGCAACCTCGACCATCGGGTCGCGGGTCGCGAGGTAGTGAGACTCGAGTCTGTGCGCGAGCGCGTCGGCGTCGCCCGGTCGATTCAACAGGCCCGGGACGACGATCAGCGTGCGATGCTGGCGTGGAACGCCGTCGATGAAGTCCAGCTTGGGCAGCGGGATCGGCTCGACCGCGAGGGTCACCAGCCAGTTGACGAGGCTGACGCCGATCGTCCAGCCGGGGATCAGCACCAGCGCGCACGCGAGCAGCACCAGGCCGAGGCTGGTCCCGGCCGCGCGCAGCCCCACGCCCAGGGCCGCGACATGGAGCGCCGCGACCAGACCGATGCTGCCGATGTAGAGCGACGCCGCGTGCCGCCGCAGCGGCACCAACACACGATCACCGAGGCTCGGCCGGTATCCGATCGCCCGCTCGAGCTCCGACCGCGCCTCGCGGTTGGGGCTGGCCAGCAACACATGACCCACGTGCCCGTCCTCGCCGACCAACTCGATCGCCCGGGTCGCGACGCCGGTCTCGGACAGCTCGCTGCGGTGGGCCAGGGCCTCGATGATCTGGCGGTAGCGATCGCGGGTCGCAAAGTCCATGGTCGGATACACGCCGCTCGGATCTCGGCTCAGGATCCGGTGGACCTCGCTCACGGCCTCGAAGAACCGGGCCCAGTCGGTCTTCTCGACCAGCAACAGGCTGCGCACACAGTTCGCCACGCGATGGTCGATCGCGGTGTCGATCATCGGATGCAGCAGCCGCGGGACGTCGCGCGCGAGCTGCTCGAGCAGGCCCAGCCGCAGCAGCATCGGCAGCGCCCACAGCTCGGCCATCGACGCGTCGTGCTGCTGGCCAAACTCTCGCGCCCGCCGAATCATCAGCTCGCGATCGATCAGGCCCTCGCCCTCGCGCAGGAGCGAGAACGCCTCGACCTCGATCCGGCGCAGGCCCCTGTCGGCGCCCGTTCCCAGCTCCGCGCGCGCGAGCTGGCGCTCGAACTCGCGGGTGAAGCCGCGACGGACCTGCCGGGTCGCGCGGCGCAGCACGAAGTGGTTGTCGAGCACCCACTCGATCCCGGCCGGCAGCGAGCGATCCTTGCGGTCTGCGAGCGCGCGGACCAGCCCATTGAGGTGCCGGGCGACCGCGTACGCGCGCGCGCGCGTCGAGTGGCGTCGGGGCGCAAACGCAGACCTACGCCGCTCGGCGGCCACGCGCTCGGTGACCACCTGATCGTGGTTTCCGCCCCTCACTCCACACTCTGTGCGGCCGTGAAGCGTGGAGGGGCCTCAGCTGCCAGATCCTGGGCGATCCACACTGGCTTGACCAGCGAGTCGAGCAGCCGACGCGCGACCGATCCGTAGCGCTCCCCGTGGGCGCAACCGCCACCGTGGGCACACAGCAACACGAGATCGGTGTTGGAGCTGCTCGCGAGCCGCTCGATCGCGCGGGCCGGGTTGGTGTCCGACAGCAGCTTGATCTGAACCCGCAGACCCCGACCCGCCAGGCGCTCACTGACGGCCTCGAGGTAGGTCTTGGCCCGCTGGCGGTTGTGCTGGGTCAGCTCTTCGATCAGCCCGCGCTCGCGCGTGCCCGACGGCAGGTGGTGCGAGCTGTCGGGCCGCTGGACGACATGCGCGAGGGTGATCTGGGCGTCGTGCGCCTGCGCAACGCGGGCGACCAGGGGCAGCACATGCTCGGCCCGCGCGGAGCAGTCGAGCGGCACGAGGATGTGCTCGAACGCGGTCGACGGCGGCTCGGCCGGTACCACCAGCAGCGAGACCGGCCCGCTGGAGATGACCTTGCGGGTGGTGCTGCCCATCCGCCAGCTCCGCGAGCCGTCGCTGCCGTGGCTGGCGATCACGATCAGATCGACCTCTTCAGTGTCGATGAAGTGCAGGATCTGCTCGGCGGCGCGTCCCTCCGCGACGACCGAGGTCGCCTTCTCTTCCAGGGGCAGCTGCGCGGCGAGGCGCTCGAGATCCATCTCGGCGTGAGCCCGCGCCATCGCCCACTCGAGCGCGTGCACCGGGCCCGCGTGCTTGGGTGTCAGGACCCGCAACAGCGTCACCCGCGAGCTCCCACACGCACGGATCGCGGCCAGGGCGGCCGGGATCGCTCGATGCGCCGAGTCCGAACCATCGGTGGTCACCAGCACGTGCTCCGGGATCACCGCCGCCACCCGTCGACGGGGGTGGTTGCGGGCCACGTGAGCGACGGGCTCGGTCGCCGGGCCCCGCACGATCGGCGGCACCAGCGACCGGCCGAGACAAGCGCGACCGATCGACACCCGCGCGTGGAGAGACATGCTGCAGTCGCGGGTCGGCGCGGGCGCCCGTAGGTTGGTTTTCTCTGGCGTCATGAGGTTCCTCGCCCGCTGCTGATATTCGTATTCTGAATACGAGCGGTGGACACTCACGATTGATCATGGGTCAATCGGTGCAAAGCGAATAGTTGGAGCCAGAACAACGGTTTGGCCGCAAGAATTTCTCGTTGCCGTTGACGACACAATGATCATTTCGTCGTGGCCCGCGTCACCGTGTATGGACACACCATACAATCGGCGCCCGCCACGAGGCACGCCCCGCTCACTGCGGCGCGAAGCTGCCGACGCTGCGATCCCACACGTAGCGCGTGAGCGCGTCGCCGTGCCGCAGCTCGACCGCCGAGACCTGGCCGCTCGCCGCTCGCACGAACTCGACGCTGGCTTCAGCCGCAGCGCAGTCGTAGGGCTCGACGCGGATCGAGCCGACGTGCTCGAGCATGGCGCCGGTCGGACGCAGGAACGAAAACCCGGGCCCGCGCTCGCAGCCGCCGATCCGCGCGGCCACGGCGATCAAGGTCGGCCCGTCGACGAGCGTGACGATCGTGATCGCGAAGGGGGGGACATCGACGAGCTCGGCCACGTCGTGCACGCGGATCGCCCCGCTGTCGCTGAGCAAGATCAGGTGGTCGTAGGCTCCGGCGACCGCGATCGCCGGCAACAGCAGCGCCGCGTCGAGCTCCCCGTCGCCGTTGAGATCGGCGATCACGTGATCTTGGACCTGATCGCCGCGCCGACCATGATCCCGCAGCGCACGATCCAGCGTCAGCGGCAACGACGGGTCCTCGGCGACGGTGGTCCCGTCGATCGACCACCGCGCAGGCTCCCCGAGCTCACTCGGATCGGGCTGTGCGCTGCCGGTCGGTGTGGCCGGGGAGCTGGCGGCGGGCGGCCGCGCGCTCGCGTCGTTCGACTGCGCGCGGCGACACCCCAGCGGCCCGAGCAGTCCGACGGACAGTGTCAACAGCATCAGCCCGCTGCCCAAGGTGAACCGGTCGACGAATGGCGCCTGCAAGCGGGTCAGAAGCCTGACCCGAGCTGATGACCCCGCCTCGACGCGTCGCATGCTGCAGGTCAGCGCGAGCGCGCGTCCGTGTCAACCCGCGTCCGCGCTGATCTCGGGTTCGACCGGGGGAGCGGCGCGCCCGGTCGCCGGGGTTATCCTGTCCGAGGTGTCGACCCCGCTCGACGATCTCAGCGCGATCCTCGAGCACGTTCTCGCGCTGGAGGATCGCGAGCGTGGCGTCTACGTCACCACGCTCGCGCCTCGCTGGCGCGCGCCGCTCGAGGAGCTGCTCGCCGGTCCCGAGCCCGACGCCGCGCTGCAGCGGGCCCTGTCGCTGCCGGCGACCCACCTGCGCGAGCCACCGAGCTCGACTGGCGTCGCGCTGCTGCATCAGGGCAGCTACCCGACTCGGCTGATGCGCCTGCTCGACGCAGCGCAGGTCCAAGCCCTGCTCGGCGACGCCCCCACGCGGCCCCCACCCGTGGCGGATCAGATCGACGCCGCGCTCGCCAGCTACCCGCTCGCCGAGGCGATCGCCCGGGTCCGCACGCACAACTACTTGTGGCTGGCCCGCCGCGAGCTCGAGCACGCCCCGCTCGAGGAGGTCGGCGGCGCGCTCTCGGATGTCGCTGGAGGGTGCATCGACGCGGCCCTGCGCGGCGTCGATCCGCAGCTGCTCGAGCAAGTCTGCGTGTTTGGCATGGGCAAGCTCGGCGGCCGCGAGCTCAATTTTCTCAGCGACATCGACTTGGTGTTCGTCCACACCGACGAGGCCGTGGCGGCGGCGGACGAGGCTCGGGTGCACCGGCTGCGGACCGTCCTGCACGATCGCCTGCGCAAGGCCCTGCGCCTGATCGAAGGCAGCGGCGTCTGGCGGCCGCTGTTTCATGTCGATCTGCGGCTGCGCCCGTTCGGCTCCCGCGGTCCGCTGTCGCTCTCGGTGTCCGCGCTCGAGCGCTACTACGAGCGTCACGGTCGCGGCTGGGAGCGCCAGGCGTGGCTGCGCGCGCGCCCGGTCGCCGGCAACCTCGAGCTCGGCGCGACCGTGCTCGAGCGGCTCACACCGTTCGTCTGGCGGCGCAGCCTGGGCCCCGAGATCTTCGATGAGATCGCGGCCATGATGAAGCGCTCCCGCGCGCAGGCCCACGACAGCATCGGCAGCGCCAACGTCGATCTCAAGCACGACGCTGGCGGGATCCGAGAGATCGAGTTCTTCGTGCAGAGCCTGCAGCTGCTCAACGGCGGCCGCAACAAGAGCCTCCGCGCGCGCTCGACCCTCGACGCCTGCGATCGCCTGGCCGCGGCCGGGCTGCTCAGTGATCGGGAGCACGAGATCCTCGCCCGCGCCTACCGAGTGCTGCGCCGGATCGAGCATCGCGTGCAGCTGAGCGAGGGACAGCAGACCCACCGCGTGCCCCAGGCCGAGCCGGCCCGCGAGCTGCTGGCCCGTCGGCTCGCGGTCGGGGCTCCACCGACGTGGTTGATCGGCGCGGTGCGAAACCTCGCCGGGGCCCGCGAGCCCGCGCCACCGCGGACCCTCGCTCGGTTCGACGCCGCCCTGACCGAGCTGCGCGGCCAGGTCCAGGCGATCACCGGGACGCTCACCGGGGAGTCCGAGCTCGCCGGCCATGCCCCGGCCGAGCGCGAGGTCGCGCAGGCGGTGCTGCTCGATCCCGGCTCGTCGCCGCGCTCCCGGCTCGACGCGCTCGCGAGCTTTGGGCTGTGGCCGGAGGCGGCCGAAGAGGTCGCCGCGATGCTCGACCACCTGCTGTCGCGTCCCCACGGCGCGCTGGCCAGCTCCGGCGCCGCGCTGATCGGTGGTCAGCGCTTGTTGCTGGCCTGCCTCGACAGCGCAAACCCCGTCGAGGCGGTGCGTCGGCTCGTCGAGTTCTCGGCCACGCGGCCCGCTCACCTGGGCGTGTGGCGGGTGATGGGGGCGCCCGAGCAAGAGCAGCTCGTTCGCCAGGTCGCCGATCTGTTCGGCGCCAGCGAGCCGCTCAGCCGCGGCCTGATCGGGTTTGGTGGCACCTCGGGTCCAGCCCGCGATGGCGGGCTCTCGCTGCTGCTCGAGGCCGCCGCCAGCGAGCTGCCCACGGCCGACGAGCTGCGCGAGCACTACGCCAACTTCTCGAGCGAGGGCGATGACGGCAGCCTCGATCACCGCCTGATGTTGTTCAAGCACCGTGAGCTGGTCCGGATCGGCATCTACGATCTCGCGCGTCGCCCCGATCCCCTGGCAGTCGGGCGCAGCCTGTCGGACCTGGCCGATCTGGTCGTCCGCGAGCTGCTCGCGGATCTGGCCACCGAGCTGCGCGATGGCCCGGCGTTCACGCTCGCGGTCCTGACGCTCGGCAAGTTCGGCATGCAGGCGATGGACTATGGCTCGGACCTCGATCTGATGTTCGTGTTCGAGCCCGCGCACAACGTCTCGCCCACGGTCGCCCGCGAGTCCGCCCAGCGAGTCAGTCGCCGGCTGATCGCCCGGCTCGAGGATCGCAGCCGGGGACTGCGGCTCTACGAGGTCGACATGCGCATGCGCCCGTCGGGCCGCCAGGGCCTGCTCGTCTCGTCGCTGGCTGGATTTCAAAGCTACCACAGCCGCCCGCTCGAGGTCTGGGAGCGGCTCGCGCTGGTGCGCCTGCGAGCCGTGGCCGAGCAGCCGTTTCACATGGGCGCTGCCGCCCACGTGCAGGCTCCGTCGCTCGGTCTCGCCACCAAGATCATCGACGAGGTCGTCCCCACCTCGGTCTGGGCCCGCGACGATGATCCAGACCACGTGGCCAGCGAGACGCGCCGGCTCAAGCAACGGATCGAGCTCGAACTCGCGCGTGAGACACGCGAGCAGTGGAACATCAAGACAGGGGTTGGCGGGGTGCTCGAGGCCGAACTGTTGGTGTCTGCCCTGCAGTTGCGGCACGATGGTCGCCGCGTGGTCACGCCCCCGTCCGCAGCGGCTACCGCAAGCGACCCTGAGACCGGGCCCGCGCCCATGAGCATACGGGCCCGCGACATCCCCACGGCGCTGCAGCAGCTCGCGTCGGTCGGTGCCCTCGATCACGCTGAGGCGGCGGCGCTCGATCGCGCGTACCGGTTCGAGCGACGCCTGCTCAATCGACTCCGCATGTCGCGGGGTAGCGACTGGGGCGAGACCGACCGCCTGACTCTGAATTCTCCCCGCCTGACCGCCCTTGCACGTAGGATGGGCCTCGCAGACCGCGACACGCTGGTCTCGACCCTCGAGCGTGAACGGTCGCTCATCCGAGCCGCGTTTGATCGCCACCTGCCCCGGCTGGACCACCCCGACCCAACCCGCCCCCCCGACGACACCCATGCCGGAGACCACTGAAACCACGCTCGGCTTCCCGCTCAAGGGTACGCTCCGCCGCAGCCCGTTCCCCAAGCTCGTCCGCCAGCTCGCGCGGACCAAGAGCACTGGCAGCCTCTACTTGCTCAACGGCAAGACCAAGAAGGTCGTGTTCTTCAGCCACGGTGAGCCGATCTCCGTGCGCTCGAACGTCACCGCCGAGTGCCTCGGTCAGATCCTCGCGCGCGAGGGCCTGATCACCCAGGCGCAGTGCGATCAGACCCTCGAGTCGATCCGGCGGACGGGCAAGAAGCAGGGCGAGCTGCTGGTCGAGATGGGGATCCTGAGCGAGGGCAACCTGCGCTACGGGCTCGAGGCCCAGCTGCGTCACAAGCTCTACGACATCTTCAGCTGGGACGACGGCCGCTATCAGTACAAGCCCGACGTCGAGGGTGACGACTACGGCCTGCGCTTCTCCAACCACGTCCAGGGCATGATCATCAACGCCCTGCTCGAGACCACCGACGAGGCCCACGCGACCCGCTCGCTCGAGGGCTTCAGCGAGCGGTTCCCGATCATCGACCCCGAGCAAGAGGTCAAGCTCGAGGTCGCCCCCGAGGAGGACTACTTCCTCAGCTGTCTCGACGGCAGCAGGAGCATCGGCGAGCTGCTGGCCACGCCCAGCGATCCGGTCGTGCCCTCGACCGCGCTGCTGCTCTACGCCTCGATCCAAGCTGGCGTCGCGCGGCTGGCCAAGACCCGCCGCGAGCCGCGTGCGAGCCTGGCCAAGCCCGACGACGGCCGGGTGCTGCCAGATCGTCAGCTCGCGCCCGACTACAAGCCCGCGCTCTCGATCACCACCTACGAGGACACGCCGCTGCCGGGCCAGCTGCCCAAGCCCGACGACGAGCACTTCGACGCGGGTGACGACTTCGGCGTCGACGAGCCCGACGCCATCCAGACCGCGCCGCGCGAGATCTCGTCGGCCCTGATCGCCGCCGAGCGCGACACCCCCGACGAGACCTTCGACGACGACATGGATCTCGCGGGCGGCGAGGAAGCGGACGACGCCGAGGACAGCGACGCCGCGATCGGGCAAGGCCAACCGCTGGCCGCCGACCCGGCCGAGACCGGCGTGTTCGAGATGGTGTTGCTCGACGACGACGACGATAAGCCGTTCGAGCAAGATCCTGACGACGGGCCGTCAAAGCTCGACGCGCCTGCTCGGTTGGCGCAAGCCCCAGCGCCGGAGCCGGAGCCAGTACCGGAGCCCGAGCCTCCCGCGTTCGAGGTCACCAACGCCGAGGACGCCGACGCGTTCGACGACGACGACGAGATTGAGGAGCTCGAGGACCTCGAAGAGCTGGTGGAGCTCGAGGAGGTCGACGAGCTCGACCACAGCGAAGGTGCCGATGAGTTCGACCAGAGCTCGGATCCGTCCGAACCCTCGAGTCTGGATCTCGGCGCGGCCGATCAGCCCGAGCTCCTCGAGCCCCCGCTCGACGCGGCCGAGCCCCCCCCGCTCGCGGACGACGAGGACGACCTCGCGGCGCTCGCCGCCGATCTCGAGGCCGACGACGACCTCGCGCTCGATCGCAGCCTCAGCAACCTCTCGATCGAGGCGGTCGCCAACGCCCTCGATGACGATCTAGACGAGCCCGACGAGCCCGACGAGCCCGAGCCGGTCGCCGGGCTCGCCAGCGACCTCGACGCAGACCCAGATCTCGAGGCCACCATGGCCGTCCGCGACGAGCTCATGGACCTCGACGAGCTCGACGACATCGATCTCGGCGGCAACCTCTCGCTCGACGGCGCCGACCTCGGTGAAGACGCCGCCACGCTCGGCGCCGGCCTCGACTACGACCCCGAAGCGACCGCCACCGCCGACGCCGAGACGCTGGGCGCCATGCAGTTCTCCGACGGTGAGTTTGCGATCGCCGAGTCACGCTGGGCCCAGGCGATCGTGCACCTCGAGACCGCGTACGAGCACGGCGTCGACGTTGCCGAGCTCCACACCTACCTCGCGTGGGCCCGGTTCCAGGCCAGCGGCCAGAGCCCCGAAATGGCCGACCACGCGCTGGAGCTGCTCGCCTACGCCGAGGACATGAACCCCAACATCGCCGTGGTGTTCTCGTACCGCAGCGCCGTGCTGCTGAGCCTGGCCGACAACGCCGGGGCCCAGGACGCGGCCCAGCAGGCGCTCGACCTGGATCCCTACGACGAGCTCGCGATCGACGTCATGGACAGGCTCGTTTAAAACCCCCACATACACCTTCGCACTTCGCCGACTGCAGCCGCTGGCGCGTCTGGTCGCTTCGCTCCTCGGGGCCGGCTGTTTGCGGGCGCATGTGTGGCCCCCTTGAAGGGGGCTCGATCTCGTTGAGAGAGCTGCGAGTGGGTCGCTTCGCTCCCTTTGGCGCTGGTGAGGGGGCTCGCGTGCTATTGCGCGAGCGGGGCTGACACGCCACCATCCGCGGCGCATGGGGCATTTTAGCGGCAAGGTCGTGTGGATCACTGGGGCGTCGGCGGGGATTGGGGAGGCGCTGGCGTATGAGCTCGCGCGGCGTGGGGCGAGCTTGGTGCTGTCTGCTCGTCGAGAACCACTGCTAGAGCGGGTGCGTGAACGATCTGATCGGGCTGGGGATCACATGGTCGTGCCGCTCGACCTCAGCGAGGAGCAGACCATCGCGCAGGCGCATGCCCGCGTGCTCGAGCGGTTCGGCCACGTCGACATCCTGATCAACAACAGCGGCATCAGCCAGCGCGGGACGGTGGTCGAGACCCAGATCGAGGTCGACCGCCGGATCATGGAGGTCAACTACATCGGCACGGTGGCGCTGACCAAGGCCGTGCTCCCTTCAATGCTCGCGCGTGGCCAGGGTCAGATCGTCGTGATCAGCTCGTTGATGGGCAAGATCGGCACGCCCCTGCGCTCGGCCTACGCCGCCTCCAAGCACGCGCTGCAGGGCTTCTTCGACTGCCTGCGCGCCGAGGTCCACGATCAGGGCGTGCACGTCAGCGTGATCAGCCCTGGCTACGTCCACACCGAGATCACCAAGAACGCGCTCACGGCCGACGGCTCTGCCTACGATCGAGTGGGCGACGCCCAGAGCAAGGCCATGAGCCCCGAGCAATTCGCCACGCGCTGCGCCGACGCGATCGCTCGCCGCGTGAACGACAAGATGATCGGCGGCCCCGAGGTCTGGGCCGCCCGGCTCGCGCCGTTCTTCCCCCGCGTCTACGACTTCCTGGTCCGACGCGTGAAGAGCACGTAATCATTACCCCCCACAGCCGCCTTCGCACTTCACGGTCACTCGCTTCGCTCGCTCCAAGAATGGAGCGCCGGCCGGTGGCTGTAGGTGCCCAGACGAGAGCCCCCTCCTAGGGGGCCACACATGCGCCTGCGAACAGCTAGCCCGTTGGGAGCGAGCGCAGCGAGTGACCTGCGAAGTGCGAAGGCGGTTGTGGGGGTAATGACTAGCTCTTGGCCCAGGGGTCTTCGACGCCAGCGTCCTCGAGCAGCACGCGCAGCAGGTCCGAGCGCGACCGGGCGCCGGTCCGCGCGAGCACCTGCGACACGTGATACTTGACCGTCCGCTTGGTGCAGCCGAGCAGCTCGGCGATCCGCTGGTCGGGATCGCCCCACAGCAGTCGCCACGCGGTGATCGTCTGCACGGGGCTGAGGCCGGCGATGAACTGCAGACGCGCGAGCCCATGACGGATGTCGAAATTAATCGACTGCGTCTGGAACATCAGCATCTCTTCGTCTTCGGACGTCGGCAGATCGTCGCCGCCCTTTTGCCCGAGCGCGACCCGCCACGCTTGCGTCGCCCGCACCGTGGCGCCGATGCCCGCGAGCAGCGACGCGTCCTCGACCGGCTTTTGGATGTAGCCGTGGGCGCCGGCGCTCATCAGCTGCGCGGGCACCTCTTCGTCATCTTGCCCGGTGACGACGAGCGCCTTGGTCAGCGGCCGGTTGTCGAGCAACACCGGGATGATGTCGAGCGCGGTGCCGTCGGGCAGCGAGAAGTCGAGCAGCGCGGCGTCGAAGTCTCGGTGCTGGGCGATCGCCTCGATGCCCTCCGCAGCGGTCGGGCAGCCGACGACGTCGTAACCGGCGCCCTTGAGCGTCCGCAGATACATCTCCAACACTACATCCATGTCCTCGACGACGAGGATCTTTGGCTTTGCACGCGCGACGCGTCCAAGGCTGGCGGGAATGTCGGGGACCCAACGAGAAGGTGACTCGGTGTCGCTCACGGGAACCTCTGTCGGTGGCTCGAGTTCGGCCACGACTGTCTACGTATCAAGCGACCCCCGATCGTGTCCACGCGAAGACTCGTTTCTGCTCGGTTTTCGTGGATCGAGCGCAGGCGGCCTCAGGGTGTGTACAAACGTCGCGCGAAATCGCCCCACGACCCCATCGCCGCGGCTGCGGCCGACGTGAGACCCAAATAAACGCCGCTCAGGACCCGCGTACGCGCCTAGCACGCGCGGGACTGGCGACAGCGTGTCGCCAGTCCGGCGATCAAAACCGGGTGAGATCCACGAAGCGCTGGAACCGAGCGTCGACCTGCTCGCGGCTGAGTTCACGCAGCCGATCATACGAGAAGCCCTGCACGCAGCAGCTCGCCATCGTCGAGCCCCAGATCACCGCGCGGCGAATGTTGTCGCTGCTGAGGTCACCCGTACTCGCGAGGTGGCCCATGAACCCGCCCGCGAAGCTGTCCCCCGCGCCGGTTGGATCGACGACGTCGTCGAGCGGCAGCGCGGGCGCACAGAACAGCGAGCCGTCGGGACCAAAACACAGCGCACCGTACTCGCCGCGCTTGATCACCAGCGTCTTGGGACCGAGCTCGCGGATCTTCGCGGCCGCCCGGACCAGGTTGCTCTCGGCCGTGAGCTGCAGCGCTTCTTCTTGGTTGATCGCCAGCACGTCGACCCGCGCGAGCACCTCGAGCAGCTTGTCGTGGGCGATGTCGATCCACAGGTTCATGGTGTCGAGGCCGACCAGGCGCGGGCGCCTGTCCATCTGCTCGAGCACCGCGAGCTGCAAGCTGGGCTGGATGTTGGCCAGGAACAAAAAGTCGCTCTCGCGATAGCGCTGCGGCAGCTTCGGCGCGAAGTCCTCGAACACGTTGAGGTGGGTCTCCAGCGTGTCGCGCTGGTTCATGTTCTCGTGGTAGCGACCCTTCCAGCGGAACGTCAGGCCGTCGCTGCGCTCGAGCCCCGCGAGGTCGACGCCCGCGCGCTCGAGATCGTTGATCGACGCCTGCGGGAAGTCGTGACCGATCACGCCGACGAGCTGAACCTTGGCCAGCGGCGCCGCGGCCATGGCGAAGAACACGGCGGCACCGCCAACGCTGTCCCTGCGCTCGGCGCTGGGGGTGATCACCCAGTCGACGGCGACGCTGCCGACGACCACGAGGTTGTGATTGGTCTGATCTGAGGTTGTTGGCATGTCTAGGCCATGGACAGCATGAACAGCTGGAGCAGCGAGAAACAGGAGGATCAGCGATCGCGCAGGTAGTGACCGGCGATCAGGTCGAGCCGCTCGCGGGTGACCGCGGGGATCTTGGCGGGATCGGTAATCAGCGCGCCAGCCAGCGACCGCGGCCACGGCAGCTGCGCGCAGCTGGTGGGCAGCAGGTTGACCAGCTCGAGCACGATCTGGCGCACCCGCGCGACGTTGGCCTGCATGATCGCCACGACCGCGTCGACGCTGACTTCTTCTTCGCTCTGGTGCCAGCAGTCGTAGTCGGTCGAGGTCGCGAGCACGGCGTAGGCGATCTCGGCCTCGCGGGCGAGCTTGGCCTCGGGCAGCGCGGTCATGCCGATGATGTCGCCGCCCCAGCGCCGATACAGCTCGGACTCGGCGCGGGTCGAGAACGCTGGACCCTCCATCACGACCATCGTGCCGCGGCGGTGCAGCTGTTGATCGCTGGCCGCGAGAATCGGCGCGGCGGCGTCGGTCACCAGCTGGCGAAAGCCCTGGTCGAAGGGATCGCCGAACTGGATGTGGGCGACGCAGCCGTTGCCAAAGAAGCTCGACGCCCGACCCTTGGTGCGATCGATCAGCTGATCCGGGATCACGATGTGACCCGGCGCGATGTCGGCCTGCAACGAGCCGACGGCCGAGGCGCTGAGCAGGTGCGTGACCCCCAGCTGCTTGAAGCCGTGGATGTTGGCCCGGTAGTCGATCTCCCCCGGCAACAAGATGTGGCCAGGTCCGTGCCGCGGCAGGAACACCGCGCGCAGCGGCGGGCCGTCACGGCGCGGCAGCTTGCCGACCACGAACGCCGCTGAAGGCTCGCCGAAGGGCGTCTCGAGCGAGACCCGCTCGACCTGCTCGAGCTCGTCCATGACATAGAGACCCGAGCCTCCGACGACGCCAAGGACCAGCTCGCTGCGAGCTTCGGGGGACGCGGGGTGCGGCTTGGAGGTGCTCACGCGGCGGCATCCTAACCAAGCAGGGCCGTCGTGCAAACTCGCGCGCGTGCCCGCGGCCCCGCGAGGCTCGTCACTGGCGTAATACCGCGTCTGCTGTCGAATTTGAGCAGCAGCGCGGTCGGCTCGGCTACTCGAAGCGGTGCCCGCAGCCAGCGGGCTCGACGGGGTCTTGCGACGAGCCCAGCCAGATGTCGTGGAGCACCAGCTGCTCGGCTTCGAAGCTGACGCTGCCCTCGCCCTCGATGTCGTCCGGCAGGTAGTTTCCGTCGGTGGGTGTCAGCGACAGCGCGTTGGTGTCGAGGTCGTGCGCATACGTGCCCCAGTAGTCGGTGTAGATCTCGAACGGAGTCCAGGTCACGACAAAGTCACCCGAGGCCGTGAACACCAGCTCGTTGATCGGATCGCTGGGCACGAACTCCGGGCCATCGTCGCAGGGGATCCGCGCGACCTCTCGCCAGTAGCCACGCAGCGGGTGCAGCTCGGGCAGGTAGGCGGTCACCGTGCCGCTGACGCTGGCGAGCCCGTCCTGGACGTCTGCGGTCACGGTGAAGGTCGCGCCATCAGCGACGTCGTCCGCGAGCGAGAACACGCCCGTCTCGGGGTCGATCGTCGCGCCTGCGTCGGCCGGATCGACCGAGTAGACCGAGCAGGTCTCGAGCGGCTCCCAGAACACGCAACAGCCCCAGTTGCCGACCTGGTACTCGTACGACTCCCCGGGGACCAGCTCGAGCTGCGACTGCACGAACCCGAGCTGCAGCTCGGGATCGTCGGGCAGCGGCGTCGCGCACTCGCCCTCCGTCTCCCCTTCGTCGCCATCGCCGTCGCCGCTGTCGGTGTCAGTGTCTGTGTCCGTGTCTGTGTCCGTGTCTGCCGAGGTGTCTGCGTCGGCCTCCGTGTCCGCATGGCCGGTCTCATCGTTGCCAAAATATCCGCCTTCTTCACTGGGGCGGCCGCACCCAATCAACGCGAGCGTGCAGGTCACGTAGGAAAGTCGAAGTAGGTGAGTTGTCATCGCGGGAGCATGTCACCACGGCGCGTCCAGACAACTGCACCCACGCTGAATTTTCCGATCCCCTCCCCCACCCAACAAACGCCTTAAGCCGGTGGCTACCGCGGGCTGTTTTCAGCTCGGGTCAGGCTTCTGACCCGCTTGCAGGCGCCATTCGTAGACCGGTTCACCGTGGGCAGCGGGCTGTTTTCAGCTCGGGTCAGGCTTCTGACCCGCTTGCAGGCGCCATTCGTAGACCGGTTCACCGTGGGCAGCGGGCTGTTTTCAGCTCGGGTCAGGCTTCTGACCCGCTTGCAGGCGCAATTCGTAGACCGGTTCACCGTGGGCAGCGGGCTGTTTTCAGCTCGGGTCAGGCTTCTGACCCGCTTGCAGGCGCCATTCGTGAACCGGTTCACCGTGGGTGGTGAACTCTCAACCTGGTGGATTCACTACCAGGTTGAGGCCGCTGCCGGTCATGTCGGAGTAGGTGTACGGACCTACGAGACCGCTGACCGTGATCTCGGTCTGGTAGGTCTCGGGGTTGACCTTGTAGGCCTTGCTCGAGCCCATGTCGACGACCCACACGAAGCCCTCGACGTCGACGCTCACGCCCCATGGGCTGCTGCAGTCGAACGGCAGCGGGATGTTGTTGTTCACGTACTGCTTGGTCTCGACGTCGACCTGCACGAGCCGACATGGGCTGCTGCCTGCGCCCCACACGTTGCCGTCGCGATCGGCCTGGACGCCGTTGACGCGGGTGCCACCGGGGTTTGGCAGGGTCGTCCACTGCTCGTCGGCGAACGAGTAGTGCGAGATCCCTTCGCCAAAACAGTGGCCCACCCAGATGTCGCCGTTTTGGTCGAGGCCCATTCCGTACTTGCAGTTGTTGGCCGGGTTGCCGAGGTCGGTGACGGTGAGATCGTCAGCGTCGATGTGCTTGACCGGATCGGTGTTGAGGCCGGTCACGATCAGATCGCCGTTGGCGTTGACCGCTCCGCCGTAGGGGCCGTAGCTGTTCCCCCAGTACCCGACATCGACCTCGTCGAGCAGGGCCCCGGTCGCGCCGTCGAGCCGCCAAAATACGCCGTTGCTGTTGTTGGCCTTGAACCCGACCCACAGGCGCGGGTTCTCGTCGACCCCACACTCGCCGCCCTCACCAAACTTGCCGCCCTCCCACGCGGTCGGTCGCGGGCCGTTGCCATAGCTGTTGGTCGGGGTCGTGACGTGCCACAGCACGCACTCGTCCTGGTCCCAGGGCAGCACGTCATTGGGGCCCGACGAGGTCTCGATCTGATTGTTGTTGTTCTTGTCGACGCAGTTGTCGAGGTGCGCCGCGATCTTGGTGACGCCGCCGGGGTGGCGGTTGGACACCGCGACATCACCCAGCAGGTTGACCGAGGTCCGCGACGGGTTGCCGTCCGCCTGCGGGCTCGCGTCGTAGCGGCCCTCTTCGATCCCGGTGGTGGTGTTGATCTTCGAGACCGTGCCCTGGCTGCTGTTGGCGATCCAGATGAACGACAGCACGTCATCGTTGCCGCCCCCGCCACCGCTGCCGCACTCGTCGGACCCGTCGGGGAGCGCCGAGAGGTCGAACTTGGTGCCGCCCGAGTCGGCGTCGCCATCACCGGGATCACCGTCGCCGTCTCCGGGGTCGCCGTCTCCGTCACCCGAGTCACCGTCGCCGTCGCCGCTGCCCGAGTCGCCGTCGCCGTCTCCGTCGCCCGATCCGGTCTCGTTGGTCGTGACGCCGGGTCCAGAGGCACCAGCGTCGGTGGCCGGGCTGGCCCCGCCGCATCCGGCAAGCGTGAACAAGACCCACAGCGGCGCGACTCGGTGAGACTGCATGCCCAACCATACCCCCGGCCCCCGGGCGCTGTGGCGCCCCGCGAGACAACAGCGTTACTTGCCCACGAGGAGCACCATCACGAGGCCCTTCCCCGCCCCGGGCTGGGCCACGCCCACGCCGACCTTGGCCGTGGCCGGCAGCTGCGTCCACAGCTCGAGCGAGAGCAGATCCGCGAAGCTGCCGGCCGTGACCTGGTGCTGCTCGAGCGACTGCAGCCCGACGCCGAACACCTGCGCCTGCAGCTCATCGTCGCTGATCCCCGGCCCGATCCCCGCGGCCCCGTCGGCGCGTCGCTGGGCGATCTTGTTGAGCGCGGCGACCCACGCCACGCCCGCCTGGCCCTCAGCCTTGCGCTGCTCGTCGACCCGATCGCGCAGGGCCGTGCCCGGCCGAGCGGGCGTGTCGGCCCCGAGCTTGGCGTAGAAATTTTGGGTCAAGAACACCGGCCGCGGCGCATCGGCGGCGGTCGACTCGGGCTCACCAAACACCACGCCAATCCCCACGTGGGTGACGTCATCGGCGAGCAAGTTGGCGCGGTGCCCCGGGCTGTTCATCAAGCTCTCGTGGATGCCCTTGGGCCCGTAGCCGCGGGCGACGTTCTCGCGCACGACCGCGCCGGAGATCCCCGCTCGCTTGAACCGGGTCGGCGCGTCGCCGGTGGTCGGCGAGGTGTGGCCGACGAACCCGTTGGCGGCCATGTCGTCGCTGTGGCCCTTGGCGACCGCGGCCGCCCGATCGTCCCACGCGAGCATCGACAGGCCCCGCGCCTCGCGCTCGGCGTTGAGCAGATCGAAGTTGCCGCGGACCACGTCGGCGTCGGTCACCTTGGCGCCGAGCCGCTCGTAGCCGTAGCGAATCTCGCTGGGCGGGTGCACGCCGCAGAACACCCGGAAGTTGGCGACGACCTCGGGCCCGAGCGCGCCGTCGGCCAGGACCTCGATCTGGTAGGCGCCGTCGCCCGCGTCGCACTGAACCACCGCGTCGATCGAGCCATCGGTGCCGACCACCGCGGCCAGCCGGGCCCAGTGTCCCTTGGGGTCGACCCGCTCGATCCGGGGCTTCACGCGCTTGCCCAGCAGCTTGCCGCGCAGCTCGATCCGCCCGCCCGCGGCGACCGTCACGGGGATCGGTCGCAGCTCGATCGCCCGCTCGACGATCGCCACCATCATCCGCGTCTTGGCCCCGCCGTCGACCGCCGAGACGCCCACGCCCACGCGCCAGCGCCCGGGCCCGAGGGTCTCGAGTACCTCGTCGACCAGCGCGTCGAGGGCCTCCTGGCAGTCCGGCTTGGCGGCGCGATCACAGCCGTGATCGCTGCCTTGCAGCTCGACGACGACCACCGCCGGCTCGGGATCGGGGACCCCATGCCACGCGAGCAGGGCGTCGAGCAGCGTCGGGGGCATGTCGAACCGGCTGGGGCTCGCGAGCGCGAGATCGTGGACCATCGCCGACAGCGCCGGATCATGGGTGAGATCCCCACCTCGCTGGCCGCGATGGCCCCGCTCGATCGCGGTGAGGATCGCCTGCTCGACCTCGCTCAGCGGGTGCGGACGATCGACCCCGTAGGTCGCCGCCGCGGTCCCGCTGGCGTGGGCGACGGCCTGGATCTCGTTGATGTGACGACCGCTGCCCTCGCTTGGGCGCGGCGGCGTGGGACCAGCATGCCCGCCCCCGTCACACCCCAACACACCGACCATCAGCCCCAAGCTCAAAAGCCCGACCCGAGCTGAAGACAGCGGCGCATGCAAGCGGGTCAAAAGCCTGACCCGAGCTGAAGACAATCGCGGTTCAAAGCTCATTCATGCTCTCCTGGCTCTGGCTCGTGATCCAGCAGCGTCAGCTCGGCGGCGTTGCGCCACGCGTGAAAGTCGGGCTCGAGGGTCGGGCTCAGCGCGAGGCCGACCTGCTGGTTGCGGTCGGGCTTGTCGAGCCGAAACACGTTGACGCGCAGCTGCTGGCCGGGCTTGGGCGGGCACCGGATCTTGGTGCGCTCGCACAGCTCGGACCACGCGAACGCGAGCTCGACGGTCCAGCCCCGATCCCCGCCGCGACGCTCGAGCTCACCGTCGAGCGAGACCGCGCTGCGCCAGCTGCCGTCCCAGCCCTCGTTGCCCTCGCGGTACTTGGGGAACCGGGCGTCGAACACGACGTTGCGGGCCGAGACCTGATGCTCGAGATAGCGCGCGCCCGAGCTGTCGCCGGCGATGAACACCTCAAAGGCCTCGTCGCGGTACAGCGGCTCGTCGCGCTCGCGATGCGGGGCGTAGAGATCGGGATCGGGCAGCGAGCCGGCCACGTACAGGTACTCGCGATCCCACGCGAACCACACCGATGTCGGGCCGCCCAGCTGCTCGTTGATCTCGGTGGCCGGCTCGCCGTCACGACTGGCCAGCAAGATCGCGGGCGCGGTCTGCCACGCGGGCTCGTCCAGCACACCGTCGAGGCTGATCGAGCCTGCCACCCGCACGGCCTGGACCCGCGCGGGCCGGGGCTCGACCGGGACGACCCCCAGGATCACGCGGGCACCCGGCGTGCGGGTCTGATCCGACAGCATCTCGCTGCGCGGGCCGACCAGCGCGGGCATCGGGGTTCGGCCGAGTCGCAGCTCGAGCGCGACCACGGCCCACTCGGCGTGCCACGTCGGCCCCGGCGCGGGCAGCTCGAACCGCTGGGCGCCGTCGGCTTCGATCGTGACATCGACCCACACGCTGCGCGGATCGTCGGGCTGGCCGGGCATGTCGTACGCGACCTCCTGCCGGGCGGCGCCGCGCGGCGGCAACAACCCGAGCTTGCCAGTCGCGCTGCGCAGGCCCGTGGTCTCGAACTCGACGATCACCGTCTGACCGTCCGCTCCCGGGCGCGCCGGGATCAGCGGGGTCGGGCCGATCTTGCGGGCGTCCATGCTCGACAGCGGCAGCTCGATCGTGCCCGAGAACCGCTCGAACGTGGGATCTTCGTCAGCAGCGAGCGGCGCGGCGACCTGCGCGATGCGGTCGGGCGGCGTCGCGTCGCGTCGCACACACGCGGGCAGCAACACGAGCGCGGCGACGATCAGGCAACGCGGCAAGCGGGCACCTCAGAACCGAAACATGACCCCGCCAGCGGGGATCGGCTGCCGGGCCGCGCCAGCGCTCGCGGTCCCGGCGGTGGTGCCGTCGCGGTCGTCGACGGCGGACGAGATCGCGATTCCGGCGATCGCCCCGGCCGAGGCCACGATCGCGCCAAGGGTGACCCAGAAGTACCACTTCTTGGTGATCGACACGGGCTCGGGCGCGTCGACGACCTGCGGTGGCGGTGGCGACTTCGGGGCCAGCGCGGCCAGCCGATCTGCCCGGGCCTGGTCGATGGCTTCGCGATGGCTGGACGCGGGCTCGTCGGCCTTGGTCCCGCGCGCCGCGACCTCGAGCTCGGCCAGCTGCGCCTCGATCCCCGCCCGCTCGCTGGCGTCCTCGGGCAGCAGCTCGAGCGCCGCGACCAGCGACAGCTCGGCCTGCTCGTAGTCGCCCCGCGCCAGGTGGACCTCGGCCTCGAGCTGGTGGTTGGCGACGCTGGGCTCCGCCTCGCTGCGAACCTGGGCGAGCTCGCGCGCGGAGGTCAGATCGCCGTCGTCCAGTGCCGCGCGGACCTGCGACGCCTCGGGGACCTCCTGCGCGTCAGCCGAGCCAGACGCGTCAGCTGAACCAGAAGCCGGCGCCGCCTGGACCGAGATCGGGAGCGTCGTCGCAAGCGTGCAGGCGAGCACGCCAGCACACAGCCGACCGCGCGGGGTGTGCGTGAGCGAGTGGGTGCGCACGGGCTCAGTCATACACGTCGTCCTTGATCGTGGGCAGGTCTGGATCAGGTTTTGCGTCGGATGGCTCGGGACTGGGGTTGGGCGGCTGAGGATCGGCTGGCACGGGGTCGGGCTCGACGGGATCGGGCTTCGGTTCGGGCTTGGGTTCGGGCTTCGACTCGGGCTTGGGTTCGGGCTTGGGCTCGGGCTTGGGCTTGGGTTGCTTGGGCGCAGGCTCCGGCTCGCTAGCGATCGCGGGGATCGCCGCAGGATCGGGCTGCGGCTGCGCAGGCTGACCCGGCTCGACCGTGGCGAGCTGACGGTTGTCCTTCGAGTCGACCGAGCCGGTCGACGCAGGCGCCGCGATCGCCGGCGGTGGCTCTCGCTCCGCTGCGGCGGCGGCTGACTTGGTCGCCGCTGGCTCGGGCTCGGTCCCGGCGCTGGAGATCGCCACCCCCGCGACGCCAGCACCAACGACGACCGCCAGCGCGGCGACGACTGCGAGCGCCGCACGTCGACGCGCTGGCGGTC
>NZ_PVNL01000059.1 GCF_002994635.1 Enhygromyxa salina
GGCGAAAGCCTTTTGCGCAAGCAATCGGCCGAGATTAGCCTGTGCTGCCTGTACCGCGGCACGCTTGACGGCGAGGTCGCCATTCTTCTCGTCGGCTTCCTGTCTCGATACTGAGTTCGTAGTCAGGAGGTCGTTCCAGCGCGCGTGCGGCGACCACGCTGTCCCGGGACACCGCCGCGCGCTGGTGAGATCGGCACGGGCCTGCAGAATCTGCTCGTCCAGCTCCGGCGTGTCGACAAGGCCGAGCGGAGCTCCGGCAGGAACCATCGCGCCGATATCGCGGTACCATGCCTTCACATAACCGGGCGCGCGGGCATAAAGCTTGGCCGCTTCCCAGGCCTCCATCGTTCCCGGCAGCGTCAACGCGCTGGAGGCCGACGATGCGGTCGCCGGCACCAGATGGACCGTTGGGATCGATCGGTCGTCCGACCATTTCTGCGCGAGGCCGGCATCCGCGGCGCGTGTCATCACGCCAAAGGCGACCACCCCGGCTGCGGCGAAGGCGGCGGCGATCCCGGCTGCCTTCAACCCTTTGGGCGCGCGGCGGAGTTGGAGTCGGGGATCACCGAGCCGGAAGGGGAGACCAACGCGGGTCTGGCCGAGGCGGAGCTGGCCGCGTCTGGCTCGAGCCCGCGTCGCGGCCGACCGGGCCTGGCGTGGGGGGTGGCGGCGCTCGCCTGCGCGGCCGTGGTGCTGCTCTCGATCTCGCAGGTGCGCATGAACGATCGGCTCGCCGCGCTCGACGAGCGCCAGCGCGGCAAGGCCAAAGCTGAGGCTGCCGAGCCGGCCGACCAGGGACCGCCGCTGCTCGAGCCTGGCAGCTTCGCCGCGCTCGAGCACGGCACTCGGGTCGAGCCGTCGAAAGATGCGGTCGCCAAGCTGGTCCGCAGCGACAGCAAGGGCGCCGAGATCGCGCTGTCGGCTGGCTCGATCAGCCTCCACGTCAAGCGGGTCGAGGGCGCGCAGTGGATCGTGCACGCAGGTCGCTACGACGTTGTTGCGATCGCGGGGGCGCGCTATCGCGTGACCCACACGGACGCGGTGCCCGAGGTCGAGGTGTTTCAGGGCAAGGTGCGGGTCACGGGCGGCCTGCTCGGGGCGGAGGGGGTCGAGGTCAGCTCAGCGGCCCACACCCTGGCCGCGAAGATGGCGAACACCGAACAGGAGCTCGCGCCACCTGACATGCCGAGCGCGCCGACAGACACGGTCGTCGGCGCCGACGGAGCGGATCCTCAGACCTACGTGGATCCGCTCGCGTACGACGAGATGTTCGGTCGCGCGCTGGCGTTGCGCGCCACCAAGCCGGACGAGGCCCAGGTGTTGTTTCGCCGGCTCGTGGATCTCGGTCGCGACGACTGGGTGACCGAGCGCGCGTTCGAGCAGCTGCGGACGATGGTCGGACCCGACGAACGCGAGGCGCTGCGCCTGGAGTATGTCGAGCGCTTCACCGACGGGATGTTCGCCGAGCCGTTCGGGGCGATCGGCTGTCAGGCGCTCGACGATGACGAGGCCGACAGCTGCTGGGAGGCGTTCGCCGAGCGGTTCCCGAACTCGCTCTACGGGCCCTGAGCCGGCTGTAGTCATAGTTCCTGTACCAAGCCGTCTCGGTGACCAGGTCCGGTCGAGCCTGGGCGAGCCAGAGCCAGGGCCCGAGTGTACAAACCGCCGCGATTTGCCGACGAGCACGTGATCGGACCCGCATAAACAGCGCTGAGCGCAAATTGTCTTTGAAAGAAATAAATGTTTTGGTAGTTTTGCGCAATGCGCCGCCTCAGTCTGCTCACGCTCGTCGCCGCCTGCCTCCTGACCCTCCCAGCGTGCAAGAGCGACGCTTCCAAGCCAAAAGTCGCCCTGACCTGGGGTGACGCCGAGTGGCCAGAGGCGCCCATCCCGCAACCCGGCGGCAACGGCAACGGCGGCGGAGGCGACACCGATGGCGACGACACCGGTGGCGCGAGCAGCCTGGGCTTCACCCCGGCGGGCGATTTCTCCAGCAGCAGCCAGTGCGACCCGTTCGCGCAGGACTGCCCCGAGGGTGAGAAGTGCGTGGCCTATGCCAGCACGGGTGGTTCGTTCGACGCCAACAAGTGTGTGCCGATCACCGGCGCCGGGATGACCGGGGACATGTGCGACTACGCGGGCTTTACAGAGGCGACCGACGACTGCGATCAGGCGAACTACTGCTGGGACGTGAGCGATCAGATGGGCAGCCTGATCGGCAGCTGTGCGCAATTTTGCATGGGCACACCCGACTCGCCGATCTGTCCTGACGGGAGCGAGTGCCTGATCGACTTTGATGGCTCGATCGCCCTGTGCATCGAGCCTGGCGGAGGCACCGACACGGGAACCGACACCGGAACCGATGAATCGGGCGCGCCGGATGGCACCGATCCTCCGTTCGAGCCGCAGAGCGTGCCACTGGCGGACGAGCAAGTGCCCGTCTGCCCCGACACCACGGACCCGATCGTGCTCTACATGAGCAACGACGACAGCAACTCACAGGCCTCGCCCGCGGTCGTTCGTCGCCTGATTCACGACGGCCAGATCGTGTCCCCCGACCGCGTGCGGATCTACGAATTCCTCAACTACTACACGATCGTTGAAAGCAACCCGGTCGACAAGGCGGCCGAGGTCGGGATCGAGATGCGCCGGACCGACGCCGAGCAGGGAGAGTTCACGCTGCTGCTCTACGCGGCCGGCCAACAGCTCCGTCAAGAGGACCGCCCTCCGCTCAACCTGGTGTTCTCGCTCGACACCTCGGGCTCGATGGGCGGCGAGCGGCTCGATCTCGTCAAGGACTCGATGGTCGCGCTGGCCCACCAGCTGCGTGTTGGCGACGTGATCTCCCTGGTCGAGTGGAGCTCCTCGCAGACGGTGGTGTTGGACAAGCACGCCGTGACGGGGCCGGATGATCCAGCCCTTGTCGCGGCGATCGCAGGGCTCACGTCTGGTGGTTCGACGGATCTGCATGGTGGACTGGTCAAGGCCTATGGCCTCGCGCAGGCCACCTACATCGCCAATGGCATCAACCGGGTCGTGCTCATGAGTGACGGTGGCGCCAACGCGGGTGTGACCGATCTCGAGCTGATCGCCAGCGCCGCCGAGGCCGAGGACGGCAACGGGATCTACATGGTCGGTGTCGGTGTCGGGGACGCGTCCGGCTACAACGACAGCCTCATGGACACGGTCACCGACGCGGGCAAGGGCGCCTACGTGTTCATTGACGCGCCGGCCGAGGCCGAGCTGCAGTTTGGCGAGCGCTTCTTGTCCAATGTCGCGGTCGTCGCTCGTGACGTCCGCATGCGGGTGACCTTGCCCTGGTACTTCGGGATCAAGAGCTTCCACGGCGAGGAGTACTCCTCCGATCCCGCCGAGGTCGAGCCCCAGCACCTCGCGCCAAACGACGCAATGAGCTTTCATCAGATCATTGGCGCGTGTGATCCCGACTCGGTCGACGCGAGCGACACGATCGAGGCCCACGTCGACTATCTCGATCCGCTGACCCTCGCGCCGATGAGCGACTCGCTGACCCTCGAGCTCGGGGCGCTCGTCAAGCAGGACGCGGCGCAGCTGTACAAGGCCGACGTGGTCGTGAGCTTCGCCAAGGCGATCATCGTGATCGGTGCGCTGTGGCAGCAGGCCCAGCCGATCGAGGCCCTGGCCGCGGCCGAGGCGATGTCCGAGTGGCTCGACGCTGCGGCGCTGCAGCTCGATGATCCCGAGGTCATGGACATGGCCGCGCTGATGGGCGAGTACGTGCTCGTGCTCGGCGGGTAGGGGCATCGTCGTGGCGCTGGAGCGGGCGCTGGGTCAGGCGGGGTTCTGTCTGGCCTCGTTGGCGCGCTCTCCAGTTTCCGTGACTATCTGTGCTTCCACGATCCACAACCTCGTGGGCGGTGGCGCGTAGGAAGGTCACGGCCGCACGCAGGGCGCTGGCGGTGCGGATGAGATCGGCCTCGGCCGCGGCGACGTTGAGTGTCCGCGGGTCGAGCTTGCCGACCTTGTCGCCCCGGATGGCTTCAAAGGCCTTGAGGATCGTGGTCGGCTCGATCGCACCGAACTCGAGATCGGCGAGCTGCGCGTTGACGAGCGCGAGGCCAGTGTTGCCATCCGGGGCGATCTGCGAGCCGATCAGCGCGTCGAACACCTCTTCGCGGCGCATGGACTTGCCCGTCGAGTTGACGCGGTCGAACACGTGCGAGAGCGCGTGGCGCGGGCGCACGGCCGAGCCCCTCCAGAGCGTCGTCAGCCGCTGCTGCCCGTCGACGACGAGGTATCGGTCTCCCTGGGGCTTCGCAACGCCCATCACGCCCAGCGGTCGCCCCGCTTCCGTGGCGGATGGCGGGTTCTTCCACAGGAGCAACGTGCCGACGGGGTAGCCGCGGTAGATGCTGTCGAGCAGGGCCCAACGGTCCTTGGCTTCCCACCTGAACGCGCGCTGAAAGCCCGGCATGCGTAGTTGGCCCTCCGCGACGGCGAGATCGAGCTTGCGATCGAGGCGCATGATGACCTCGCTCGCGGCTGCTCGAGGTCGGTGGCAAGGGGCAGGCGCTCACGCACCTCGAGCGCCTTTGTCATGGGTCGAGCGCTTGCCGGAGAGCGAGCGCAACGGGATCTCGAGGCGCGTAAGCGGCACGTCAAGCGGGTGATGAAGCTGCTTCGGCAAGAGCTGGGTAGACAGCCAAGTTGCGCGCAGCCAATCTGCTCGCCTGTCGCTATGCAGGCGCAACCGTTGCGCAGGCGCAGCCAGGTTCGGGCATCCCTTTGCCGTTGACTCGAAATTCGAGGCATGATACACAACGCGAATGTATCAAAGCCGCAGAGGATTCTCGTCCAGTGGACGAATCTCCATCGCAGCTGGTCTCGGCACGCTAACAATCTCGAGTCTGTCTTGTGGGCCGGGGTCGGCCGCCGAGAACGGCAGCGTCGACGCGTGCGGTGACAACATAGTGGACAAAGGCGAACTCTGCGATGACGGAAATCAAATCGGAGGAGACGGATGTAGCTCCGCGTGTATTCCATCGGGTGTGGCTCTCGAATGTGTAGAACTGCTCGCGGGCAGCGATCGCAACGAAGTTAGCGACCTGTTGCCGCTTCCAGATGGAGCCTTCTTGGCGGCAGGGTCGATGCACGTCGAGGAGAACTACCGAGGTTGGGTCGCCCGCTACGAGAGTGCGGCGGGGCCGACTTGGTTCACCGAAGTCACACTTCCCGGCACTAGCGATGTCACGGTTCTCGATCTCGCGGTGGATGAAGACGGCGGCGCATGGGCGTTGGCGACCGGAAATTGGCTATTGCACATCGATCAGACGGGGAGCGTCGTCAACTCCGTGGATCTCGATCAAGGTGCAGGCTCACCCATCGACGCCTCCGCCATCGAGTCGACCGATGCGGGCGTATGGGTTGCGGGTGCGAGTCAAGGTGATGCCTGGCTAGCGATCTTCAATCCGACGACCAACGAGATGGACAATCTACTGAACGAGGATTTCTTTGGATACGACGACGAAATCCGGGTGATTGGCCGAAGTCAAACCTCGATCGCTGTCGCGGTCACCATCAGCACGAGTCCCAATTTCGACGACGAACTGCCGATCGTTGCCACAACCGATATACTGGTTGTCGAGTACGACCTCCAGGGCATTGAAACAGCACGAACCAGCATCACTCCTGACCCCAATCCTACCTCCGCACGGCGAGCCCTGGGTATCGGTGCCGATACGGGCGGCCAATGGTATGTCGGAGGTGTTCATGTCCCGGTTTCGGCATTCGTCTTCTCGCAAATATGGTTGGCGGAGGTGCGCGCAGAGTCCGGTTGGCGATGGTCGAGCGAAGGTGTCGCTGACGCAGCTGAGTTCGGTGGCATGGTAAGCCTTGATGAAGGCATTCTCGCAGTTGCGGGATGGTACGGCACAGCCGAACCCACGGTGACGGGTTGGATCGGCAGCTTTGGACGCTTGGGCGCGCTGGCCTGGCACCATGACGAGCGGGAGGCTCTGGGTTACGATCGGTATCTCCACGAGGTTGTCGTACGCGGGCTTGATGGTCGGGTGCGCGTTGCGAGCAAGGCGCTGACGCCCGGAGAGTCGTCGCTGTTGCGATCGTGCTTGATCGCCATGTAGTTGGACACCCATACATGGAAAGGAACGAATAGACAAATGCAGCGCACTGGTTTGGTGTTGGGAGTTGCTGCCGTACTGAGCACAATGTGCGTCTTGGAAAGAGGCGCTCAGGCTTGGTGTGCCACATCGCGAGATATGATATCATTTTGGTCGAAGAGGTTCCCAGGCCTCCGAATCCCCGTGTGGGTGAACATATCTGGGAAGAACAGCGTTGGGTACACCGGGCAAACGCAGGATGATATCGCCAGACTCGTGATTGAGGTTGTCGCCAGGCACAACGAATCTAACCGATCTCCAAAGCTCTATTTCGCCGGCTTTACAAATGAGGCGTGGGATCCCGTTGCGCCGAATCCGATTCAGGATTTTCCCGCAGGAATTACGATAACGAGTATGTCCTGTGCAAGCGCGAAGCTGGGGACGCCGTGCGCCGAAGGAGGAAAGGCGTGCGCGAGTTCCACCGTTCGGGGGATAGGTAACATGCCGCCTGATACTGACCCCTTGGGCTGGATCATGGTTTTGCCAACACAGTGCGAGGGGGTAAACGAGTCCCTTTGGTCGATGTCAATTTACGCTGATTTGGGCCAGGTGCTGCTGCACGAAACCGGACACGTGCTGGGCCTTTTTCACGCAAACAGGAGTAAGGCAACCTGTGAGGCCGGCGGGAATGTCCACGGGGGCTTGGTGGATGGTACAACCGGCGTGATGCAGACTGCAGTGCCCGCGAGCTTTGCGGCAACGCGATCCTGGCGACGAGATGATCTGGGAGGACTTGAACACCTCTACGGCGCGGCGGGGGGAACGTTTGAAATCGCGTGGTGGAAAGACGCAAGTTATCCGGACTATCCACCGGACTCTGCGGCAACCTCCGTGATTAAAATGGACGTGTCACGCACGGCGGTAGTGTCTCACCGACCGCCCAGCGAGGTTCAGGCGTTGGTGACAACAGCTCCTGACGGACGGGTCATCCATCGGTTGATGACCGTCGGCGGGGACTTGAGCCCCGATCTGCCGGACATGGTGGTCGATCCGGGCCCCAGCGGGGTCACATGGTCTCTGCCAGCAGTGACCATCGGTGGCGACGGGACAAATGAACGACTGTTCATCGCGTGGATGGCCAATGAATCTCTGAGTAACAGTCAACTGACATTGCGTACGGCAATCCGCTCGACGAATGTTCTCAATTGGGCGTACGTTGACCATCCCGGTGAGTTCAGGGTCAACCGCCTCGCGGCGGGATACGCGTCCTCCATCGATGCGTTCGTTGTGACCACATTGACACCCGTCGAGACTGAAGTGTCGGTTGTCCTATTCGATGGAAATGGAGAGCCGTTGGGCTCTCTCGTCGTACTTGAAGGTCTACAGGCTTTCGATGTGGGAGGCGTGCTTTGCGATGGGGCGCGATGCCTGATTCCGTTTTCCACGTCCACCTTTGGTGGGCCTGATTTCGGCGTTGCCGAGATTGAAGTTGACTCTCGCGCGCCGGCCGTGACGCTGTTGTCGACGGAACTTCTCAACACTGCCAACACTTTCGGCAGTCTGACCTTGCTCGACGATGGTCAAGAGCTCATAGGGCGAATGGGGGAACGGCGATTCCTGATAGGCGGCTATCCAGGTCTCATGCCGGACGGGGCTGAGTTCTACGGCAATCCCCGAAATGAGTGGGCGCTCGGAATTGGGCTGTGGGGAAGCCCGAATTTCCCGGATCAGCGGTTGTTTCAGGCTCGACGGGTAGAGTGTGGGAATCAGATCGTTCAGGGGTCGGAGCAATGCGATGATGGAAACAGTTCGCCGGGTGACGGTTGCAGCAATTGTGTAGTCGAACCAGGGGGAGGAGAATCTGGCGGGAGCGGGTCCGGCGAGACTGATGGCGGTGGACTCGATGACGGTTCCAACGGTTGCGACTGTCAAGCTGGCGACTCTCGATCGCCGTGGTTTGGACTGCTCTCCCTTCTGGGCGCGGTGGCGTTTGTGGGCGGACGAGGGTATCGTCGAACTCGGCGAACTTCGACCGCTTGAGGCCTGGCGCTGTGACGCTCGCATCGTGGAGTTCGAAGGGTCAAGCAGAGAGGCGAACAGGTCGAACGCGGCCGCAACCCGGAGTCGGCTCGGCGTACGCCGCCCAGGCAAGCGGCTTCGCGGCGTTGAGAGCGCGAGCGCTTGGGACCGTTTCGCTGCCTGCGCGGCAGAGCACGCACGGCTCAGTGTGTGCTCGTGGTGACTCAGCGAAGCCACCACCCTGCAAGAGACTGGTTGGCGCTGAAAGCCTGCATCGCCGCGTCTGCGCGGAGACAGCATCGCGGACGAGGTAGAGTTGATGCCGACCTCGTGGCGTCGCTGCGGTGGTAGACCGCCCACAGCCAAAGTGCCAGCGCGATCGCCATCGCGCTGTAGTGCCGGCCTCGCAGCAGACCACGCGGGCCGACCACGATGATCGCTTTGCAGCGCTGGCATGCGTAGCGACGCAGCAGCAGCTCGAGCACCTCGACGTTCTCGTTGGTGTCGGTCGGGATCCCGACCCGACGTCCACGCTGACCGTGACCATGAAGCAGCACGCGACCGCCGTCGACACCTGGCGCCTCGCAGACTGGGCACCGTGCTGGGCGGGCCGTGGCAGCAGGCCCAGCCGATCGAGGCCCTGGCCGCGGCCGAGGCGATGTCCGAGTGGCTCGACGCTGCGGCGCTGCAGCTCGATGATCCCGAGGTCATGGACATGGCCGCGCTGATGGGCGAGTACGTGCTCGTGCTCGGGGGGTAGGGCAAGCGGGCGACGGCGACCCGGAGCCCGACGCCATCGAGAGGATGCAAACCATGATCGTCCGACATCGACTTGGCTACACAGGTGTGACGATCGTGGCAACGGCGCTCATGGTCATGAGTGCCTGCGCCAATGAGCCCGAGACCGAGAGCGGGGAGAGTACGGAGACCGGAGCCACGGGGCCAACCTCCGAGGCGTGTCTCGCCGAGCAGAATGCCACGAGCTGCGAGGCGCTCGGGTGCCGCTGGCACGACACCTTGGCGGTCGAGGCCAACGCGTGCACGACGAGTGCCGGCACCGGACGCTGCTTTGCGCTCGAAGGACAGCCGGTCGGGCAGGCCTCCGAGCCTCGCGCCTACTACCGCACCCAAGCAGGCGAGTGCTCGCGAGTTGTTGGCTGCCGACCAGCGCCGTCACAACCTCTCCGGTCCCTTAGTTGGAGCGGCGACCCCAGTAAAGGCGATCAGGCGGTCCCTATCAGAGAGCTGACGCGGCGAGATGAGCTGTGACGCGGTCCCGCACCACGGGCGGCGCAGCTGCTGCGATGGCGGGCCACGCTTCTCGGGCGTCGCGGACGAACGCCTCGAGGTCATCCATCACCTGCGAAAAGTCGGCCGGCGATTGGGATACGACGCCCAGCAGATCATCCAACGTCACGTCGACTAGCTGCATGGGCGGCTCCAATGTGGGTTCTAGTGGCTCCAACCACCGCAGCGCAGAGTGTGTGGGGAGTGACGGGTACACGACCGTCGAGACCACATCGTATACCGGAGCGAGCCGTGCGCTCACGCCATCGGGATAGAGGAGCGACCAGTTCTTGAGGTGCGCGTCAGCGTTGCCCGACAGCACCATGAACGCGAGGCGCCGCATGTATCGTCGAAAATCGTCCTCGCCACAGAGCGCACAGATGACAGCACCAATGCTCCCGTAGTGGCTCCACCCAAGCTCCATGACCTCCCACGCATACCGCTCCTCCGGCGGGAGGTTGAAGACCTGTGCGAAGTCCTCTTGGTGGATCCGTCGGTCCCCCTCCCGATCGAAGCGCCGAACGATCAGGACATCTTGGTCGGCGTCGAAGTCCGCCGGGATGTCCTCGATCTCGGACGCACGAACCACGCGATGCTCGGGCACGTCGAGTCCGCAACGCTGCGCCCAATCCAGCATTGCGAGCTCGTTGTCCACCAGGCGTTGATACGCAGGGCTGCCAAACTTCGCTATCCAGTGCCCGTCGGCGCCCTCGACCGGCATCGTCAGTCTGTCGCCGACCTCGGACAGCGCGAGCTTCGGCTGCACGCCCGTGAGCGCGAATCGAAACGGGTCGTTCGCATCCCGTCGCTGGCGCTCACCGGCCTCGAGAGGGTGAAGGTCAAACTCATCGCTGATGACCCGCACGGCGCCGGAGAGGTTCTCACCGAGCCGAAGGAGCATGGCATACTCGGGGATCGCCGACGTCCCGAGGCGCCGCTCGACGATCTTGCGCAGCGCTCCCTCTGGGAGCAGGTTTCGAAAGTAGTTGGGCAGCGGCGCGCCACGAAACGCGCGCGGTGGCTCGATCAGATGGTCCTCGAACCATCGGCCGAGCACGGGACGCGAGGCGGACGCGGCGTACGAAGCGTCGAACTCGAGCGTCGTCTGGCTAGAGGCGGTGTCCGGACGAAGCTCCCCCACGACGACGTCGCCTAACAGCACACGAGCGCTCACGCGCTGCGCCTCGTGAGCGCAACGATCGGAGGAGCGTCGTCACGATCTAGCTCGGTGTGGTGGGCGAAGAAGGCCTCGGTCGAGCGCCGCAGCAACTCACCGCGGTGTGCATAGAATGTCTCGGGATCGCCCCGGCGAAGCCCCTGGCGCGCTTCAGCGTCGATCCCGTGGGAGAAGAGCGCGGCTTCGTCGGTGCACTCGAGGATGAGGGTCCTCGCGGCGGACCCCGATGGGTGCAGCAGCTTGTTGATGACTCCGCGCCCGCGATGGACTCCGCTAGTCGATCCATGCAGGATCGGTCGCACGGCGTCGGTCACTCCGTTGCGAAACAGGACGCTCACGTTCAGCCGCTCCCCGGTCACGAGGCTACGCGGAATCTGGGCGAGGAGCGCGCAAATCATCGCCTTCCCGCGCGCGCTCGCCATGCTGGCCGCGATCGTCCTACCCCACTCGGCGTCGTCGAGCGCGAGGCCCTCGGGTGAGCCCGTGCGTCGCAGCAGCGCCTGAACGGACTCGGCCTCGTCCTCGGTCACGTCGTCCACGTGCTGCTGCATCGAACTCGAGGCGCCACCGAGGCGCTCGCCGAGAGAGCCGCGCCACAGCCAACGACGCAGCAGGATCAGGCTCCGTTCGCTGGGGTGGTCATGGAGCGCGAAGAAGCGCGCCAACACGACGATGGGCAGCTCGTAGGGGCGGACCGCCACATGGGGGACGTGGGCGATGGCGCGTAGGAAATTCACAGTCGCACGCAGGGCCCTGGCGGTACGGATGAGATCGGCCTCGGCGTCGACGACGTTGAGCTTCCGCGGGTCGAGCTTGCCGACCTTGTCGCCCCGGATCGCTTCGAAGGCCTTGAGGATCGTGGTTGGCTCGATCGCCCCAAACCCGAGATCGGCGAGCTGCGCGTTGACGAGCGCGAGCCCAGTGTTGCCATCCTGGGCGATCTGCGACCCGATCAGCGCGTCAAACACTTCTTCGCGGCGCATGGACTTGCCCGTCGAATTGACGCGGTCGAACACGTGCCGGAGCGTTTGGATGTCGGCGTGCTCGACGACATAGAGGCCCAGCTTGTGCTCCCGAATGCGCTTGCCGAGCTCGAAGTAGCGGCGCTTGTCCTCGATCGACATCCACGCCGCGACCCACGCGGACAGCACCGCCGCGTCGAGCACCAGGTGCAGCGGCACCTGTGGCAGGCGCTCGCCGTCGTCACCCTCCCCACGCGGCGATGGCCGACCCGCTATCTCGTCGGACGTGAGCGGGCGGCTGACGACTTCCTCGCGCTCGATGTCGAACACGAGCGCCATCTCGCCTGGCGCGGGCGCGCGGCCGAGCCCCTCCCAGAGCGTGGTCAGCCGCTGCTGCCCGTCGACGACGAGATATCGGTCTCCCTGGACCTTCGCAACGCCCGTCACGCCCAGCGGTCGTCCCGTCTCCGTGGCGGATGGCGGGTTCTTCCACAGGAGCAACGTGCCGACCGGGTAGCCGCGGTAGATGCTGTCGAGTAGGGCCCGACGATCCTCGGGTTCCCACCTGAAAGCGCGCTGAAAGCCCGGCATGCGCAGGCGACCTTCGGACGCGAGCTGGATGACATCCTCGACCGGCATCGCCTCGGCACGCGCCGCGGTGCTCATGCGGGGCGGCGGCGACTGGCCGTCGGTTGCGTCGGGCCTCGACATTCTGGGTATGGTAGCAGCTCGATCGTGGTCGTTCGTATATCTTCGCGGCGCCGCGCTGCTCGTCGAAGCGAGCGCAAGGTTCGTGACCGCGGCTACGCCACCGTGATGCTCGGCGCGACCGCCACCGGACTCGTAGAAGCCATCGCCGACGCGAGCAAGTGGACGTGGAGGGGGGCCCGGGCACGCGGCGCCGCGATGCGAACGCTCAGCAGCTGCATGGGCGATGTCGAGCTCAGCGCTGCGCCTATGCGGCGCAACGCCAAGCCACCCCAGTGACGCTCAGACCGAGATCACCGGAAGCTCACCCGAAGCCAGCTTGATCGCGCACTCGGACTTCTCGCGGATCTCCTCCACGGTCACCCCCGGCGCGATCTCGACGAGCGTGCAGCCCTCGGGCCCGAGCTTGAAGTAGCCGAGATCCGTGACGAGCTCGTGAACCACGCGCTTGCCAGTGAGCGGCAGCTTGCACTGCTTCAACAGCTTGTGCTCACCCGACTTGGCGACGTGATCCATGGTCACGATCACTCGCTTGGCGCCCGCGACGAGGTCCATCGCGCCGCCCATGCCCTTGACCTTCTTGCCGGGGATCATCCAGTTGGCGAGGTCGCCGTGCTCGCTGACCTCCATGGCCCCGAGCACGCACAGATCCAGGTGGCCGCCGCGGATCATGGCGAAGCTGTCGTGGCTGCCAAAGTAGCTGGCGCCCGGGATCGCGGTGACGGTCTGCTTGCCGGCGTTGATGAGATCGGCGTCGACCTCGTCCTCGGTCGGGAACGGGCCGATCCCGAGCAGGCCGTTCTCGCTGTGCAGCACGACCTGCATGCCCTCGGGCACGTAGTTGGCGACCAGCGTGGGCATGCCGATGCCGAGGTTGACGTAGTAGCCGTCGCGCAGCTCTTTGGCCACGCGCATGACGATCTGTTCGCGGGTCATCGCCATGGTCAGGCCTCCCTCGTGGTGCGGAATTCGATCTGCTTGTCGTAGGACTCGCCGACGATGATGCGGTCGACGAAGATGCCAGGTGTGTGCACGAAATTGGGATCGAGCTCGCCGGGCTCGACGAGCTCTTCGACCTCGGCGACGGTGATCGCCCCGGCGGTGGCCATGGCCTGGTTGAAGTTGTTGGCGGTGTGGCGATAGATCAGGTTGCCGTGGCGGTCGCCCTTCCAGGCCTTGATCAGCGAGAAGTCGGCCCGCAGCGGGGCTTCGAGCACGTACCAGCGGCCGTCGATCTCGCGGACTTCCTTGCCCTCGGCGACCGGCGTGCCGTAGCCGGTGGGCGTATAGAACCCGCCGATCCCCGCGCCGCCGGCCCGAATGCGCTCGGCCAGCGTGCCCTGGGGGACCAGGGTGACCTTCAGCTGGCCCGACAAGAACAGCCGCTCGAAGGTCTTGTTCTCGCCCACGTACGACCCGGTCATGCTGCGCACGCGCCCGGCGTCGAGCAGCACACCTAGGCCGACGCCGTCGATGCCACAGTTGTTGGAGATGATGTCGAGATCCTGGTGACCAGCGGCGTGCACGGCCTTGATCAGGTTCTCCGGGTTGCCGCACAGGCCAAAGCCACCGGACATCAGGGTGATACCGTCGCGCATGCCCTCGATGGCGGCGCTGGCGGAGGGGTAGGTCTTGTCCATGGAGTGCGCAGTGTCGCGCGGCCGTTGGACGTGAGCAAGGTGCATTTTTGCAGGCTGCGTCGACAGGTCTCGCGCTGTTGTAAGCCCCGCGCGGATCTTCCGTAGTCTGGGCGAGATGTATGCCCTCCAGTTGAAGCGCAAGTGGTCGAGCTTGGCTCTGTTCACGACGCTGGTCGCGGCTTCGGCCGGGTGCAGCAGCGGCGAGGTCGAGGGCAGCGGCGACGCGAACGAGACGACCTCGGACACCACGGCTGACACCGAGACCCAGTCCGATTCATCGGACACCGGTGAGCCGGGCGGTCGCCTGGCTTGGGTCGACGAGTGGCAGACGGTTGGCGCCGGTCCGGCCGACATCATCGAGCTGCTGTCGATCGGCGATCGTGTGTCGAGCGACAACTTCGCCAACCGCGGCGACATCGAGGTCATCTACGTCGAGGGCACGACGGAGATCACGATCGAGATGCAGCGGTTCACGATCGCCGCGGCGGGCGGGGCAGAGGGCGCGTTCGAGCGCATGCAGCCGTGGCTGTACGCGGTGTCGATCCCGGCGCCGCCGACTACGTTGAGCCCCAACAGCGCGTGCTGGGCTGCGGGGACGACCACTTGCTACGTCCGGGCCTACTACGACGGTCTGCTCCAACCGCTGCGCGACGGTGCCAACTTTCGCGTGACGATCCCGGCCGGCTGGGACGGCGCGCTCGAGCTCGTGACCTCCGACAATCTGCAAGAGGCCGAGGACTACCCGGATCGCAGCGACGTCGTCGTCGATGGGCTCGCGGGCTCGCTGAGCGTGGATCTAGACTCCGGCAATGTGGCGATCCGCGTCGACCCGCAGATCGATCACTATGCTGGCTGTCCGAACAATGACGAGTGCGTGATGCAGGGGTATGCGCCGGGCTGCGGCTGCGCCGAGCCGACCAACGTGAGCGTGCAAAATGCCGCGGGCCAGGCGTCGAATGTGACCGTCGACGTGGGCAGCGCGGATCACTGGTACTCGGTCATCCTCGAGAACCGGGCCAGCCTGGGGCCAGGCGAGACCGGCTGCAGCGCGGGCATCGACTGCTCGGCGTTCGCCGACTGCCAGCTCGATCCCAACTCTGCGCAGCTGAGCTGGGCGGAGCGGGCCGAGATCAACTTCCCCGGGGATCCGGCGATCTCGGGCGCCGGGATTCGCGTCGCGCTGATCAGCGAGGGCTGCGAGGACGTGACCTACGTCAATGGCCCCGAAGACTACGGCAACCCCGAGACCCCGGTCGAGGAGCGCGGCCACCTCGAGGTCTGCGTTGGGTGTCTGTAGCGGAGCCTGAGCAACGCTACAGCGCCTGGTGGCCGATCGGCATGCGATCCAGGGCAAGAAAGCGGAGCTTGGCGCGAGCGACCGCGCGCGCTCACGCTACTGCGGTCGCTGGTAGACGATGGTCACGGGCACATCATCGAGGGTCAGGACCATCGCTGGCTGCACGGTCCCAAACCGATCCCAGATCTCGATCTCGTCGCTGAGCATGTGTTTTTCGGGGAACAGCAGCGCCGCGTCGGCGCGGCCGAGGCCGTTGGGCTGCCAGCCGGGCCAGCGCCCCTCTCGGCGATACTGCTCGACCGCGAGCTGGTGGACGTCGTGCAGGTACACGCGCTCGGCCGCGAGGACGTCCGAGTCGAGCAGCGGCACGATCGCGTGACCCCAGTACCCGCGGTTGAGCCCGGTCGCGGCGGCCCCTCGCGCACCGCCAGCGAGCGGAGCGTACTGCGAGAGGTTGAACGGATGCCCGTGAAGGGTTGCCCATGTGCTGGGGGCCAGCACCGCGATCAGCACGACCGGGGGCGCCCATCGCAGCAGCTTGGGCCACGCACGCAGCAGCGTCCGAGCCCGCCACCACAGCCGGCCCCACGCCATCGCGGCCAGCAACGCCATGAACGGGTACGCGGTCAGCCAGTGCTTGGTGCCGCCAAAGATCGGGACCCAGGGCAGGGCGATCAGCAGCAGCGGAAACGCGGCCAGGCCCACGTACAGCGTAGGCTCTTCGCGGCCGTCAAAGCTGGGCAGCGGGGCGACCCAGCGGGGCTGCGGATCCTCGCTGGATCGCCGTCGACGGATGCGCCCGCGGTTGTCACCAAACCGACCCAGGTGCCGCAGCGCGCGAGGGGTGCGAATGGTCCGCATCGTCAGCAGCAACCCGATCGAGGTCAACAGCAGCAGCGCGCTCGGGACCGTGGCCCAGGTCATCACGAACGGGTAGCTGATCGGCAGTGGCGGGCGGTTGTAGTTCTGCCCGAGGAACTCCATGTTGTAGTAGCTGTGCTCGCTGTGGAACGCGACGTACTCGCTCAGCCGGGCGAAGGTGTCGTCCCACATCCATGGCCACAGCAACAGGGCAACCAGCGGCCCGAGCACGGCCATGCTGATCAGCGGCAGCGGCACGACCTGGGCCAGGCGGGGGCGCTGGCCCTCGTGACGCCAGCGCAGGGCCAGGCACACCCACAGGTGCAGGGCCAGGAGCGGGCCCAGGAACAGGGCGTTGTGCTTGACGGCGATCGCCACGCCCAGCAGCGGGCCGATCGCCAGGCCCCAGCGCCAGTCGCTGAGCGCCCGCAGCCAGACCAGCGCGACCAGCAAGGTCATCGTGGCGATCGGCACGTCGAATGCGTGCAAGCTGGCGTGGAAGGCCACGCGCGGGAGCAAGATGAAGTAGCCGGCCGCGATCAGGCCGCCGAGGTAGCCGCCGCCGAGTCGGTGTCCGGTTGCGAACAACAGCGTGACCGCGAGCCCGGCCAGCAAGATCGCGGGCAGCCGCATGGCCGCGCCCTCGCGCATCCAGTGCAGCTTGCCGCCCTCGACCGCCGCGAGCTCGCTTCGCCAGGCTCGCTTGCGGGGGTTCTTGATCTGGCTGATCTCGGCGAGGACCTCGGGCGCGGGTGGCTCGGCGAAGGTCCGCGCCGAGATCCCCCCCGCGAGCTTCATCAGCGCGGGGTGCTCGTGGTTGATGCCAAAGTAGCGATCGCGGATCTCGGGGGTGTTGGCCTCGCCGCCCTCGTCGAGCCAGCGCACCACCCAGGCGGCGTAGTGCCGCGACGCCTCGAGGTACACGCCCTCATCGCGTACGTAGCCGATCTGCCCCTCACCGCGCAGCAACACCATCACCGTGAGCACGCCGAGCAGCGCCGCGACCAGCCGCGGCGAGCGGAGCCGCTGCAGGATCCGCGCGGGCAGGCGAGGCGTCGGGGTCTCGTCCGTGGGCGGAGTCGAGGCGTTCATGGTGTCGCGACCCCTTCGTCAAACCCACGCAGCTCGACGCACAGCGAGTCGGTCGGCGAGTCGCGGTGACCGTTGCGCTGCCACGTGCCCGCGACCGTGGACATGGCGCGCAGCTCGAGCTGGCGCTTGCCTGGGGTGGTCGCGAGCGCGAACGCGGCCCAGCCTTGATCGTCGGTGAACACCCAGCGCGCGGCGACGGCTCCGTCGATCCACAGCTCGATGCGGGCGGTGGGGTCGGACCGCAGCCGCCCGTTGAAGTCGGCGAAGCCCACGTGCCCGCGAATGTGATCTCCGAGCTCGAGCTTGCCGAGGTCGACCTTGGCCGTCGCGCCGTCGCTGAGCTCGACGGCCAGGCAGCGCCGGGGGTGGTAGTCGATCTCGACGGTCCGCAGCGAGACCCGGCCCTCTTTGCAGGTCCACGTGGTGGGTCCACCGCGACAGCGACCCTTGGCGGTCGTGATCGACTGTACGGACTCGAGCAGGGAGAATCGCTCGACCCTGGTGTCTTGGCGGTAGTGTTGCAGTGTCAGCTCGCCGACGTCGTGGACGCTGAGCAGCTCGGGTCGCGGCAGCCCCTCGAGCTCGGCGCGAAGCGGGCCACGCCACGGGCGCTCGCGCTTGTGGGTGAGCAGCCAAAACCGCTCGAAGCTGCGTAGATCGGGATAGGCCAGCGCGTCCCAGCTGCGGGTCTGGGGCAGCCGCATCCGCGCGCTCGGGCCCAGCCACTCGCTGGCGACGATCACGGGCTCGGTGGGGTCGGCAGCGTGCTCGGCGAGCACCGCGGCGACGGCCTCCCAGTCGTGTTCGGCGATGCGCTCGCGGTACTCGAGGAACGCGGCGATCGACTCGATGACCGCGAGCGCGCAGAGCAGGCCCAGGAGGATCACCGCGCCGTTGGGTCGGATCAGCCGGACGGCCGCGTGGTGCCTGGGCGGGGCCGAGGGCGTAGCGCCCGGCTTGGGGTCCGGTTCGGGCGGCGAGTCGACGTCGGGTGCTGGCGGTGGCGCAGCATCGGTCAGCAGATCGTGGTCGATGCTGGGCTCCGGCGCTGGCGGGTCGACGTCAGGCGCTGACTCTGGCGACGTATCGATCTCGAGCGCCGATGCTTGCTCCGGCTCGGGCGGCGCGTCGGTCTGATGCTCCTCGGCGCTGTCTGACGCGACCTCGCTGGGGCCCTCGTGCGGGTCGGGCACATCGGGATGCTACTCCACGACCCCGGCCGCGTCTTAGGGGATGGGATCGAAGCGGGCGCGAACGCGTGGGCGTTGGCGTTGCGCGGCTGTCACTCGAGCGCGCGCACCGGGCTCATGGGACTCCAGGCGTCGAACCTTCGTCACTCCCGCCACCGAACGACCTGCACGGCCCCCCGACACCCCGGACACCGACGCGCTTCGACGCGCACCCGCGCCCCGCAGCCCTCGCAGGCGCGCCGCCACACTCGGTCCTCCGCCGCACGCTTGGCCGCGATCGCGGCGACCCCCATCACACTCGCGACCACGACAAACCCAAGCGCGACGATCGGTGCGAGCAGCACCGCCACCATCAACCCCAACACCCCGCCCAGCTCGAGCCAGGTCAGCCAGGTCCGCGGGCTGAGCACGCCCTCACCGGTTCCCTGCAACTGTTGATGCAGGCGGGCCCGCAGGTGATGGGTGCCGACCGCCAGCCCCGCGCCGACCAGCGCGGCGCCCCACTGCGGCAGCTCGACCCCGACATCGGTCGCCGAGGCCTGAATCGTCCCCGCCGCCAGCGCCCCGGCCCCGCCGCGCAGCGCGTAGGCGAACACATCGAACAGCGCCTGCAGATCTTCGTCTTGCTCGGCCAGCTCTTCGACGATCACCAAGGCCAGCAAGATCCCCAGCCCGACGTTGCTGGTCATCCATGGATGCGGCGCGGCCATGAGCTCGAACCGGGCCGCGAGACCCAGGCACAGCAGCGTCAGGCTCGCGCGGGTGCCCGCCAGCGCGCTGGTCGAGACAAGCCGGGCGATGACCTCGGCGATCATGACAGCCACCCCAGCGCAGCGTCGAACGCCGAGGCGAGGGCCGCGAACGCGAGCGCGAGCAAGATCACCGAGGCGACCAGGCCCGCGAAGCACAGCACCAGCACGACCCACTCCCAGCTGGCGATCGGTCGGGACGCGGCCTCACGGCGCAGCTGCCAGTGCACGTAGACCGTCACGGCCCACGCCGCGATCGCAACCTCGCCCGCGCCGATCACCGCCTTGGCCGGCAGCCCGAGCACGGGGATCAAGGTCAGCGCTTCGGTCAGGATCACCGTCACAGCCAGCGCCGCGGCCATGACCAGACGCGCGGTCCAGCGGGTCAGAACCCGACGTCGCGGGGACAGCATTGCGGTGGTTGGTTGCAGGATCCCCACGCGGATCCACGCCGCCGCGACCAGCAGCACCAGCGCGCCGATCAGCGGGACCCACCCGAGCAGCAAGTGCGCGAGCCCAACGGCGACCGCGATCCCGATCAGCTGCCGACGGCCACGCCCCTGGACATCGGTTGCCAGGGTCACACCGGTCAGTCGCGCGTCGATGGGCGCGTCGCACCACGAGCACGGCGCCGCCCCAAACAGCGATCGGGGACCGAGGGGCTCCGCGCACGCCGGGCAGCGAGCGTCCAGCAGCAAGGCCCTCGCGTGGGCGGTCTCGTCCCCAGCTCGCACCCGCCAACTCTAACAGCCAAGCATGCAAACAGCGGCGCTAGAATCCAGCGACATGCGCGAGCCAAGTGATTCGCGCGCGTGGGCGGCTCAGCTGGCGCGAGCGGCAAATCGGATCGCATCTCGACAAACGGCGCGCGCTCGTTCACTGTCGCGCGATGATATCGGCTCGGATTACCCCCTTGTTCGCGGTGACGCTCGCGTTCGCCTGCAGCGCAGGCGCCGGTGAGGAGTCCATGAGCTACTCGTCGTCGTTCGGCAGCGGCAATCATGGCTCGGCCTCCGACTCGACGACCGGGCCCGACGGCGAGGATGACAGCAGCGATCCTTGTGCGGAGATGTCCTGCGAAGACGCCACCGATGACATCCCGATCACCGGTGGGATCTCGAGCACGATCGTGCCCGACATGAACGTCGATCTCGCACCCTGGGCCGCGGTTGGGATGGGCGGGATGTCGGTGGTCGGCACCGAGGGCAGCGAGAACCTCATGGGCACCGAGCTCGCGGACATCCTCGATGCCCTAGGCGGCAACGACCAGCTCGAGGGCTTGGTCGGTGATGATCTGCTGCTCGGTGGCGGCGGCAACGACTCGCTCAACGGTGGCGATGGCAACGATCAGCTCGAGGGCGGGCCAGGCATCGACATCTGCGAGGGGTTCAACGGCCTCGACCTCATCTACGGTGGGGCCGGCGACGACAAGCTCTACGGCGGCGGTGAGGCGGACGTCCTGTTCGGCGACGCGCAGGTCGATGAGCTCTACGGGGAGATCGGTGACGACCGCCTGTTCGGTGGCGCCGACGGTGACGTGCTCGATGGTGATCTCGGCAACGACACCCTGTGGGGCGAGGCCGGCGACGACAGCTTGTACGGTGGCGACGGCTCCGACGTGCTCGTGGGTGGTGAGGGCGCCGACCTGCTCGCGGGCGGGCTCGATGACGATGTCTATATCTGGCGCAGCGGCGACGGCGACGACGTGATCGACGGTGACGACGGCGGCAACGACGTGCTGTGGCTCGGGGGCGTCGGGCCCAGCGATCTGATGCCGCTGAAGGCTGGCAGCGACTACGTGCTGGTGACCCCGTCGGGCAGCATTCGCCTGGTCGGCTTCTACTCTGGCCTCAACCAGATCGAGGCCATCCAGACCGAGCTCTAGGCCTTGACGACCTTGGCCCGCAGGGCGGCCTTGCCGTCTTTGACGTAGACGCTGAACTGGACGTCGGTGACCTCGGCGCGGCTCATCAAGGTCTCGCTCTGCTTGCGCAGCTTCTTGGCGAACTTCTCGTAGGTGAAGCCCTCGACCGGCTCGCCGCACGCGCCCTTGGTCTCGACGAACTCGTCGTAGATGCGTCGGTAGTAGCTCTCGCGATCGTCGCTGTCGCCGTCGCCTTCGACGTCGAGGCCGGCGAAGCTGACCGAGTCGCCATCGAGCGCGAGCGCAGGCGGGTCGACCTCATCGCTGAAGGCCGGGGCTGGCGCGGCTTGTTTTGGCGGGGGGGCCGGAGGAGCGAGCGGCGGGGCGCTGGCGCCTGGCAGATCGATCGCGTCGGGCTCGTGGTGGACCGTCCGCGACGGCGCGGGCCGGTGGTCGTCGCTGGCGGCGAGGGGCAGCGAGTCATCGGCGTCGTCGTGCGACGCGCTGAGGCTCTCGTGGGCCTGGCTGCGAGCGCGGCGGGGTGCGGCGCGGAGGCTGCGAGTGCTGCGGGTGCGGCGGGGCGCGCTGCTACCGTCTGAGAGCTGGGCGTCGGAGTCCAGCAGCTCGTTCTCCCACGAGACCCGCAGGGCCTCCATGGCGGTCGCGGCCGACCGGGCCAGGAGCCCGAGCTCACCCCCGTAGGTGTCGTGGTAGACCTCGTGTTGCCGGCCTTCCGTGATCCCGTTGAACTCTTTGGCGAGCCGACGAAGCGGCGTGTTGTACTCGATGTGGGGCAGGTACATGGTCAGGCCGAGGCTGATCACCAACAGCCCGCCAACCAGCAGCCAGTTGAGCTGCTCGAGGCCGCCGCTGTCGAGCGCGACCTGAAGCGCGGTCGCCATGTCTTGCTGCGTGGAGCCCAGGGTGTTGCTGGACAGCACCACGAACAGGGTCCCGCTCTTGCCCTTGCCAGCCGGGCCGGGGACCCGCGCGGCCGAGCCCAGGCGCGCGTTGCTGCCGCTGTTGACCATGAACACGCCGCTCGCGCCTTCGGGCGGGATGCTGTCCATGTGCTGGGTGACGAAGGCCACCAGCTCCTCGTGCTTGGCGCCACCGATCGCGTCACCGAGCACCTCACCGTCGCGGACCAGGCCCGCGGGGTTGCGGGTGCCGACGACGCCGCGGAAGAATGAGCCGCCGCCGAGCTCGACGGCGCGGATCGTGACCAGCCGTCGCTGCGCCGCGTCGGCGAGCGGGCGCGAGAGCTTGACCGCGTGGAGCTTGCCGGCCAGCGTCGCCGACAGCAGCTCGGGCTCTTCGCTGTCGAGCGCGGACTCCATGGCCCCCATCTTCACGAGCTCGTCGAACAGCTCTGGCGCGAGGCCCGTGCGGGCCAGGACGTTGCCGCTCTTGTCGACGATCGCCATGCTCATGCGCGGGTACTCGTTGAGCAGGCTCTCGTTGGCGACCTGCACGAACACCTGCTGCAGCGAGGGGCCCTCGAGGCCGTCGTCGTCGACGACCGGCACCGCCGGTCCGTCGAGGGCTTCGCGCAAGCGCGTGTCGCTGAGCAGCGACGGCCCAAGCGAGACCGTGGACGAATTGATGTCCGACGCGAGCGCCGCCATGCCCGCCTCGGTCACCGCTCGCACAGCGGTCTCATCGGCCTCCGTGAAGCCGCCGGCCGAACCGGTCGAGAGCAGATACATCCCAGCAAGGCACGCAGTGGCCAGGATGGCGAGAACGGCTGTCCAGATCTTCGTGAAAAGCACGACCGTCGCCGAGTGTAGGGTTTCCGGGGCCGAAGTGGAACAAGCGCGGGCACCTCGATGGCGTTTTGTGCGCTAGAGCCACTCTGGTGCCGTTCTGGCGTTTCGCCGGGTGCGTCAGCGCTCGCGGACTCCGGGCCTCGGGCCGCGGCGGCCCTGCAAAGACGTGCAAACAGGGCTCGCGCGGGCCGATAGCCCGGTCATGCGGAGCATACTGGTGGCGCTGGGCTGTATCGCCGCGATCGCGGCTGGTTGGGTGTGTGCGCGAATCGGGCCCCCGCTGGTGCCGCTGGTGCTCGGCGGGGTGTTCGTATCGGTGCTGCTCCGCTGTCGGGCTCGGGGCAATCGTGACGACGCGCGGGCGGCCGTGCTCGCCGGACTGATCATTTGCACCGGACTCTTGCGCGGTGCGAGCGTCGGAGCCGGGCCGCCAGCGCGGGTCGCCGAGCGGGGCTGGTCGGGGTCGATGCGGAGCTTCGAGGTGGTCGGAGCCAGCGAGCCCGGGCCGCGCTGCCGGCTGCAGCTGCGGGGTCCCGCGGGCGCTGAGTTGGGCGCTGGGCCAGCGACGATCAACGTGGTCGCGCCACCCGACGCGTGCCCCCGGTCCAGCGGCGAACGAGTCGCGATCTCGGCCGAGGCCCTGACGCGAACCTGGCGAACCGCGCTCGACAGCCGCGCGCGCGCGGGCGAGCCAGCGTTCGATCTGGGCCGAGGTCCGGTGATCTGGCAGCGCCCCGCGCCGCCGCGTACCGGCGCGCGTCGGCTGATCGACGGGTACTGGCGGGGGGTCGCGCAGCTGCGTCAGCGCGCGTGGTCATCCACGCGCGGCGACGCGGCGGCGAGCTTGGTCGTCGCGGCTGGGCTGGGGCTGCGCTCGGCGTTGCCACCCCAGCTGCGCGACGATCTTCGGGCCGCTGGGCTGGGTCACTTGATCGCCGTCAGCGGGCTCCACATCGCGGTCGCGGCCCTGTGGCTGCAGGTCCTCGCGCGCCGGGTGGCGGTGGTGCTCGGCGTCTCGCCCAGTCACGCGTGCGTGCTCGCGTGGGTGCCCCTGTGGGCCTACGTCGGGCTCACGGGCGGCGCGGCGTCGGCCGTCCGCGCGGCGGCCATGCTGACCGCCGTCGAGCTCGGCACGGTCGTGGGCCGACCCTCCCACGGCCCGACCGCGCTCGCGTGTGTCGCGGCGGCCATGTTGATCTGGCAGCCCAGCTGGCTGCTCGATCCCGGGTTTGCGCTGTCGCTCGCCGCGATGACGGCGATCGTCACGGCGCCGCGCGAGCTCGGCGTGCTGGCCATGAGCTGGCGGATCACCTGGGTGACCGCGCCGCTGAGCGTGCTGTACTTCGACGTCGCGCCGCTGCATGGGCTGGTCGGCAACGCGATCGCGCTGCCCTTGTTTGGGCTCATGATGCCGGCCGCCCTGGTGGCGAGCGTGGCCCCGGGCCTGCTCGGCGCGCTGGGGCTGGCGTTCGCGCGGCTGTTCGCGGCGCCGATCCTCGACCTGAGCGCGCTGCTGTGCCGGCTCCCGGCTGCGGGTCCGGGCGCCCTGTGTGGCGCCGCGCTGCTCGGGCTCGGGCTGCGACGCGCGCTGCCGGCCGAGGATCCGCCGCGCGACTGGCTGCCGCCTCGACTCGCGTGCTTGCTGGCCGTCGCGATCTCGGCCGGGCTATTGCTCGACGGGGCCCTCACGCGGCGACAGGTGGCGCCTCCCACGTTCGACTGGGTGGCGATCGGCACCGTGCGCTCACCGTCGCTGTTGGTCGCCGATCCCAGCCGCCCCGCGAGCGCGTGCCTGTACCGGGCGACCGACTCGGGCCTGACCTGGGTCCGGCTGCTCGAGCTGCTGGAGGTCCGCCGGCTCAGCCGCCTCGACGCTCGATTTCCTCCGAAGCCCGACCCGCCCGACCAGCCCGACCAGCCCGACCAGCCCGATCCGCCCGATCCGCCCGACCGCCAGCCGGCCACCGCCGACGCCGACGCCGATCCACTCACTCGCGCGCTCGCGGACCAGCTCGAGCGCGGCGGCGTCGAGATTGGACCGCGCGATGCACCGAACGATGCCCAGCCCGATCGTTGCGAGCCACCGCCGCGCGCGTTGGTCCGCGCCGCCCTCAAAGCCTGTCGCGCACGCCAGGGAGGACACGGCCGGGCGCTCGCGCGGAGCTTCGCGGGTCGCGTCAGCTGCCGCATCGAGGATCGCTGGGTGCCGGCCCCCGAGCTGTCGGACTGATCGATCCCGCCGAGAATTCACGGATCGCGCGACGCTTCGCTACACTGCGCCCGTGTCGGAGTTCGTCGCGCGCCTGATCGAGTTGGGCGAGGGTCGAAACGACCGGGCCCACGACCTCTCGCTTGGGGATCACGTGCTCGGGCGCGGCGTCGGAGTCGACGTGACGCTCGACCATGTCGACGTCTCGCGTCGCCACGCCGAGCTGGTGGTCACGCCCGATGGCGCAATGATCCGCGATCTCGGCAGCAAGAACGGCTTCATCGTCGACGGGCGGAGTGTCTCGCAGGCCAGCCTCGAGCATGGATCGCGCGTGACCTTCGGAGAAATGCGGCTGCGCTTCGAGCATCATGGTGCGCGGGTCGACCGGTTGCTCGCGCGCAGCGGCGAGCTCACCGTCCGCCGTCCCAAGCCCGCGACCAACCCCGCGAAACTGGCGGTCAAGCGGCGGCCCTCGCTGCTCGTGCCGATCGTGGCGACCTTGACCTTCACGCTGCTGCTGACCGCGCTGTTGGTGCTGGGATGACCCAGGATCTCCGCGCGCTCCACCTGCGCAAGCTCCCGGGGGTCGACCGCGTGCTCGAGCACCCGCGGCTGACCGAGCTCGGGCTGCGCCACGCGTTGGTGCGGCGGGTGGTCGTCGACGCGATCGCAGCCGAGCGGGCTCGGGTCGTCGCGGCGCTCGACGCCGCCCGCGACCCCAGCCCGCCGGTCGCCGAGCTCGATGCGCTCGCCGCCGTCGCGCGGGCGCAGCTGGATCGCTGGCTGCAGGTCCACCCTCGGCCCGTGCTCAACGGCACGGGCGTGCTGCTGCACACCAACCTCGGTCGCGCGCCGCTGTCGGCGGCGGCCCGGGTCGCCGTCAATGATGCGGCTGGAACCTGCGATCTGGAGCTCGACCTCGACGACGGGAAGCGCGGCAGTCGGCTGGCGGTGCTCTCGCCGCTGCTGGCGGCGCTGTTCGAGGCCGAGGACGCGCTCGTCGTCAACAACGGCGCGGCGGCGCTGCTGCTCGCGTGCACGGCCCTCGCGGGTGGCGGTCCGACCGGTGGGGTCGTGCTCTCGCGCGGGCAGCACGTCGAGATCGGCGACAGCTTTCGCGTGGCCGAGATGGCCGCGGCCGGCGGGGTCCCGGTGATCTCGATCGGCAGCACCAACCGCACCCACGTGCGCGACTACGTGGCCGCGCTGCGAGGCCGGCCCGCCGCGGCGCTGCTGTGGGCGCACCAGAGCAACTTCGTCCAGGCCGGGTTCGTGCACGAGCCACAGCTCGCGGAGCTCGCCGAGGTCGCGGGCTCGCACGGCGTGGCGCTGATCGCCGACCTCGGGAGCGGGTCGCTGGGACAGCCCCCCGGCGAGCCAACCGTGAGCGACTACCTCATGCAGGGCGCGACGATCGTCAGCTTCTCCGGCGACAAGCTGCTCGGCGGTCCGCAGGCGGGGATCCTCGCCGGCTCGGCCGACGCGATCGCACGCTGTCGTCGCCACCCGCTGGCCCGCGCGCTGCGGTGCGGCAAGCTGGCGCTCGCGGCCCTGCACGCGACCGCGATCGCCCACGCCAGCGCCAGCTCGCCGCGCTTGCCCCTGCACGACATGCTCGCAATTGACCAAGCGCAACTCCGCACACGCGGCGTGCGCCTGTGCCAAGCCCTCGGTTGGCCACTGGATCGCGTGCAGGACACCGAGGCCACGATCGGCGGCGGCTCGCTGCCGGGCCAGCTGATCCCCAGCGTAGCCCTGGTCGCGCCCGGAAAGGCCCACCAGGTGGCGGCCCGGCTGCGTCGTGGGGACCCACCGCTGGTCGGGCGGGCGCGAGAAGATCAGCTGTGGATCGACCTGCGCACGCTCACCGAGATCCATGACGACCTGTTGTTGAAGTGCCTGCGCCCGCTCTGAGGCGCGATCTTGGCGCGATCTTGAGCCTTGGTGGAAGCGCGGTTCGATCGGACACTCCCCCGATGTCCGCCCGCGCCCCCTACGAGCTGTTCGTCGACAGAGAGCTGTTCGTGGTTCGCTGGCGCGACCCCACCGACGCGGGCGCCCGGGGCCTCGCGGTCGAGGTCGAGCGGCAGCACCGTGTTGTCGGCATTCCGCTGGTGTTCGTGTTCGTGATCGGACCCGACTGCCCGCCGCCGAGCAAGCAGACCGCCGAGCTCATGCTGCGCCATCACGAGCGGATCTACGACATCACCCAGACCGTTCGCGCCCTGGTGCTCGGCGGCTCGCTCCGCCAGACGGTGATGCGCAGCGTGCTGACGGCGATGACCCTCGCCGCCGGCTTGCGCGGCCAGCCCTTCGCCGTTGACAAGACCACCGCGGATCTTGCTCGCGTGGTTCAGCAGATGCTGGGACGTGACGCGGACCAGCTGGTCCAGGCGATGATCGCCAATGGAATCGTCACCGCCGCGGAGGCCGGGACGGCCTGAGGCTCGAGGACAGGACCAGCACGAAGGCCTACTAGAGCGCCGATTGGCCCCGTTCCTCGAGCTCCGTCGCAATCCGCCCGATCAGTTATCCCACTGAGTGAGGGCGACCCGCTTGGTCCCCGGCTCGAGCGACAGCGTGAAGCTCTGCCGCCCAGTCGCGGTCTTGATCGTCAGCTTGGCACGGACCGGCGACTCGCTGTTGGACTCCGGTCGCGTGACCTCGATGAAGACCGTGCCGTTGACCTCGCGCAGCGTCATGATCTCGACCCGCTCCGCCCCGTCTCGCTCCTCGCGGATGCGCACGGACTCCGGACGCAGGACCGAGAGCCTGCGCCCGCGACGATCGATGAACGCGAGGTCCAGGTTCTCGGCGGCGGTCCAGCGCAGCTCGGCGCGGAGATCCGCGTTGCCGTGGAGGCGGCTCGTTGGATCCTGCACGACAGGGGCATCGATCGCGCGCTCGGCCTGGCTCAGCGCCTGCTTGGCCTTGGTCGAGTTGACGCTGGTGCGGGCGCGGCCGAGCGCCGCGCGAGCCTCGGTGGTCCGGCCCGCGGCGGCCAGACACTCGACGTACGCGGCCGCGAACTCGCCGTTGGCCGGATCGATGCTGACCAGCGCGCGACGGTGGGAGCAGGCCCGCTCGAAGTCACCCGCGAGGGTCAGCGCGTCGGCCATGCGCCCGTGCAGCTTGGTCGAGAACGGCTCGACCTCGACGGCGCTGGCGTAGGCGCGCAGCGCCAGGGGATCACCCGCCGCCGCGATCTCGTCGGCGAGGGTCAGCAGCGCGGGCGAGTGATCAGGATCGGCGGCCGCCCAAGCTGCCGCGAACGCGAGCGCCTGCGGATGCCGGTCGCGGATCGCCCGACGCACGAGATCACGGTGGGCCTTGCGGCTGCCGGGATCGGCGTCGCGGGTGCGCTGAAGCTCGGCGATGACGTCCAGATCGCCGCCACTTGGGCCGCCCGCGGTGCGCAGCGACATCTGCGGGGGACGCCAACGCGACTGCTTTTCCCACTGCTGGTTGTGGGGATCCGGCAACCCGCCGCCGTTCCATGAGTCATTGCTGGCACGCCGGTTGGGCTGGCTCGCGGACTTGGACTTGGACTTGGACTTCTTCTCGTCACTCTTGGGTGGCGGGGCCGGAGCGAAGCCGCCGCCGCCCTTGCCCGAGCTCGAGCCCGACGCACTGGACCCGCCGCCGATCAGCCCGTCGATGCTGTCGCCCTCCGCCTCCTCGGCTTCAAAGTCGCCGCCTGGTGCCGGGCCGAAGCTGCGGTCATCGAAGGGATCCTCGTCGGCAAAGTCGGGCGCGGGCGCGGGCGCGGCGTTGGGTGTGGGGCTGGGTTTGGGTTTGGGCTTGGACTCGGCAGCCGCGGCGTCCTTCGAGTCTGTCGGCTTGGCTTCCTTGGCGGGCTCGGCTGGCACGGCAGCTTCGGGCTCAGGCTCGGACGTGGGCTCGGCCTCGGCACCGCCAGCTGGCTCGTCGCTCCAGCTGTCCTTGTCCTCGGCCTTGCGAGCGACGTTGAACTCCCGAAACATGCGGTCGTTCTCGAGCACCAACAGGGCGGTGAAGCGCGACAGCACGTTGTACTCGCGCGACAGCTCGACGATGCGATCGGCCGCGGCCGCGCCCTCGGTCTGGGTGAGGTGGGTGATCTCGTGTTGGGCCCAGGTGCGGGGGAGGTGGGCGTGAACGACCCCGCCGCGCCCCGGCTGAGGGGAACCAGCGGCGCCGGGCTTGGAGTACTCCGCGTCGAGCATGACCTGGAAGCGCTCGTCGATCGCGGTCGCGGAGTCGCGGCCCTGGGTGTTGTGGAGCCGAACGTCGCCGCGCAGCATCGAAGCGTCACCGTCGGCGAGCTTACCGACCAAGGTCAGCGAGTCGCCGGGTCGGAGCGCCGGGATCGCCTTCGGGTAGACGTCGGTCAGACCCGGCGGGAGCTCGAGCGCGAGGTCGCGGGCGACCGGGACCTGGGCCCGCAGCCGCAGCTCGCGGGCGATCTTTTGCAGGTCATCGCGGGCGTCAGTCTGGATCAGATCGCCGCCGCTCTGGCGCACGAGGTTGTCGAGCACCAGCAGATCCGAGCGCGCACCCAGGGCGACCGCCTGCACGCGCAGGTGGCCGAGCTGCTCGCGGGCGAGGGCTCCGAGCTCGTCGGGCGTGAGCGCCCCGGAGGTCGGCACGCCGTCGCCCAGATAGACCACGACCTGCTCGACCTGCTCGGCCGGCTCTGGCTGGTTGCGCTGCTCGAGCTCGCCGAGCGAGGCGCCCGCGCGCTCGAGCATGTTGCCGATGTCGCTGGCGCCCGCGAGCCGCTGACGGTTCAAGAACCGGTCGACCTCCGCGAGCGAGTCTCGCGAGCTCGCGCCCGACATCGCCCGCATCCCGCCCTCGAGCTGATCGCAGGCCGTGTCACACGCGAGGATCGTGAACCGATCATCGGGCTCGAGGGTCGCGAGCATGGCCTCGGTCATGCCCTGCGCCGCCGACCACAGCTCGGGCGTGGTCCCGTGGCTGCGGTCGAGCACGAACGCGTAGTGGACGGGCTTGCGCGTGGCTCCGAGCTCGAGATCGGGCCGCAGCGTGAGCATGAAGTAGCCCTGGCCGTCGCGGTCGCGGTGGGTCGCGGCCATCACCCGGCGCTGCTCCTCGCCCGGCAGCGGCAGATCGACGCCGAGCTCGTGGGTGGGCTGGTAGTCGCGCTCGTGCATCGACAGCGCCAGCTGCCCGCCGCTGTGCTCGCGCGCGAGCTCGGCCATCGGCGTGGTGACCTTGGCCAGCGCCGCCGCGTCGAGCCCGGCCTCGTCGATCTTCACGTTGAACGTGAAGTCGCCGATCTCCGTCGCGGTCGCCCCGGAGCCGCCCATTGGATAGCGGTAGCGCAGCGCCTCGCCGACCGCGGGCAGCACCTGCGTGTAGGCGATCTTGATGCGCCGCTCACCCTTGCCGGGGATCGGGAAGATGTTGAGCTTGAACACGCTGCCCTGCTCCCACTGCAACAGCGCGGGATCGCGGGGCACGGTCGCGTCGACGATCTGCCGGAAGATCTGCCGCGCGCGCTGCTTCTCGAGCATCTCGCCGCGCATCCAGGTGTCGCCGACCAGCAGCTGAAGATCCGAGATCGACGCGTCGGACGGCATCGGAAACTGATAGATGCCCTCGAGGGTCTGGCCCGAGTCGTTGTGGAAGGCCTGCTCGATCTCGGTCCGCGCGATCCGCCCCGAGATCGTGACGTTGACGGTCTGCTCGGTCAGGCGCAGCGACTGCCGCTCGACCTGGGAGCCGGCCCGCCGCGCGACCAGGCTGCCGACGCCCTCGGGGATGTCGTCGACGATCTGGGCGCTGCGCTCGAACGCTGCCGTCCACGCGGTCTCGTGCAGCGGGGTCAAGCTCAAGGTGGGGATCAGCGCGGCCGCGAGCAGGGTCTCGTCGGGTGGGGTCAGCGGTCGCGCGGTCGGGGCCGCGGGCGTCGAGATGCTCGCGCCCGGCCCCAGCGGAACCTCGCGCCCGGCCGTGTGCAGCCGGGCCCGACCCTGGACCACGCCAAAGTGGCGGGTGTCTCCGGCGTGGTGCAGCTCGACCTCGCCACGCTCGACGAGCAGGCGGTCGTCCGCCGCGAGGACCTCGAGCGGGGCAGCGTCGGTGAGCACGACCAGGCGGCCACGCGTGAGCTCGATCTGCTCGGGCTGGTCTGGGCCGCGCGCACCCGGGAGTCGCAGGCGGCTGTCTTCGTCCACACGCAGGCGCTGGCCGCCGCTCAGCTCGAGCTCGACCCGGGTCCCTCGCGGGAGCTCGAGCCACTGCCCCGCGTGGACCGTCGCGCCCTCGCCCAGGAACGCGCCCTCGGGCAGATCTGGCGAGCCGACCCCGCGGCTGCCGCGGATCTTGGTGATCTTGCCCGCGACGGCGTCCCCGGGACCGCTGGGGTCTGGATCAGCCTGCTCGGCCCCGGTGCCGGGGGTGCCGGGGTTTGGGGAGCTCTGGCAACAAAAGACCCCGCCGACGACTCCAACGAGGAGCATGGGCAGGGCCTTGAGGATCACGCGGGGGCGGGATGGTTCGGACATGGCGGAGGCTTCGATCGGCGGGGACCGCGAGAGCGGGTCGCCGCCCAACGCCGGCCTGGGAGGGAGTCTTTCAGCGCGAGATCGCGGCGCGCAGCGGCCAGAACAGCAACCCGAGCGCGAGCAGGGTCAGGGCCAGCAGCGTCCCCGTGGTCGGATCCGCCAGGGCGTTTGTCGAGCCTGCGATCGTCAGGCCGCCGACGATCCCGGCGCACAGCGTGAGGACGATGTGCTGGGTGCGGATCGGCGCCGGCTCGGGCTCGGACGTGGCCACTGGCTCTGGCGCTGGCTCGGGCTCGGTCTCGGGGGTGGCCGCTGGCTCTGGCTCTGGCTCTGGCTCTGGCTCTGGCTCTGGCTCTGGCTCGGCCGCTTGCGGGGCCGGCCGCGTGATCGCCCGGGGCACGATGATGACCTCCCCAAACCCGCTCTGGCCCGCGCCCAGGGTCGGCGAGAACGCGTCGAGCACGGCCTCGATGTCGTCGGTCAGCGCGCGAACCGTCGGGTAGCGATCGTCGGGGTTGGGGGCCATCGCCCGGTTGACCACGTTGATCAGCGAGTCGGGCACGCTCGGGCCGGTCTCGGTCAGCGGCTGCACGTCGCCCTCGGCCACCTGCAACAGCAAGCGGGTGAAGTCGGTCGCGGAGTAGGGCGACCGCAGGCACAGCAGCTCGTAGAGGATCACGCCGAGCGAGTAGATGTCGGATCGCCGATCGAGCGGCTGGGCGCGGACTTGCTCCGGCGACATGTAGCGCGGCGTGCCCGTGGGGCGGTGCGGCGAGGCCGGCTTGCGATCCATGAGCGGGTCGGGCAGCAGCTCGCGCAGGCCCTCACCGGCCGGCCCCGGGAGCGGATAGGCCAGGCCCCAGTCCATGATCAGGACCTCGCCGTACTGGCCGATCATCACATTGGCGGGCTTGAGATCGCGGTGCAGGACCCCGCGCTCATGCGCATACGCGATCGCCTGGCACAGATCGATGAACAGCCGGACCCGCCGGAGCGCGGTGAGGTGCTCGGCGGTGATCACCTCGTCCACCGCGGTTGGATCGGTGCCCTCGGCGTTGGCCTGCTCGACCCGCGCGAGCGCACCGAGTAGCTCGTCGAGCGAGGTCCCGTGCACGAACTTCATCGTGAAGTAGAGATCACCCTGATCATCGAGGCTGAGGTCGTGGACTGGCACGATGTTGGGGTGATCGAGGTGCGCGGTGACCCGCGCCTCCCACAAGAATTGTCGCAACGCCGGGCTGCTGTTGGCGCGATCGGGGTGCAGCCGCTTGACCGCGAGCTTGCGCATCAGGTCGTGATCCCAGACTTGATCGACCTGGCCCATGCCGCCGCGCCCGAGCAGCCGCAGGTGCTCGTAGCGGCGCGAGGACTCGCTGAGTGACACCGCCGAGAGCTCCGCGTCGTCGGTCCCCATCCGGTTCATGGACAGCGACCGCGTGCCCAAATTGGCGTGAGCTCGACCGAGCGTGATCAATGTCGAGGACACGTCGACGACCGTGCCGTCGAGCATGGTGCCCCCCGCGTCCGACATTTCTGCGACGCTCTCTTCAACACTGCGCGGAGCAAACTCCATTGCGTTAGACCCCTTCGGGCACTCGGTACTCTGCCATAGGCGGCCGCTTCGCGTTCGTTCGCTGACGCACTCGCATGTTACAATTGGGTAGTCTTGGGTGGTCTTTCAACCACTCTCATATCCTGCACGGCATGGTCGCTCGTCTCGCGGCGGGCCGCTCGGTCGATGCAGCGGCTAGTTGTACGCGCGCCGTCGCGATGGATTGAGCAATAATGCGCGTGGTCGCGAGTGGCTCGAAAGGACCCGGCGAACGACGTTCAGGGCGTCATTGGCGGGGGGCGATGCATGGCGCGCCACGCCTCGACGGCGGCGGCTCGCTCGGTCAGGCCCAGGCGCATGTAGATCGCGTGGGCGTCGTGGGCGAGCGTCTCGACTGGCGTCGCCCAGCCATCGAGGGCGGCGAGGGTCTGGGCCAGGTCGAACCGCAATTGTGCAGCTTGTGCCGTACCCGCCATTGTGGCCGGCCAATCGGCGAGGGAACGCTGCAATGGTTCACGGGCTTGGGCCGGACGCTCGAGGTTGAGCAGCGCGTTTCCGACCCCGAGCCGCGCGCTCACGACTTGCGAGCTGTCCATCGGGTGCACGCGCTCCGCCAGGCGCAGCGACTCTTGATAGTTCGCGAGCGCCTGCTGCCAGCGAGCGGCGCGTTGATGATCCGCGCCGAGCTCCAGCAAGATCAGGGCGCGATTGGAAAAGTCGTGCTCGGGGATCAACGCGAGCGCCTCGCGATAGCCCTGGGCGGCGTGTCCTCGCTCGCCGAGCTTGCTGTGCACGGTCGCAAGCTCGATGAGCAGCTCGGCGAGGTGTCGCTGCGCCGCGGCGGTCGGCTGCGAGTCGAGCAGCTGGCGGCGCAGCTCGACCGCGCGGGTCAAGCTGGCGCCCGCGGCCTCGTGGCGCCCGAGGGCCGTCTGCGCCCGGGCGACCTCGCGCAGGGCCTCGGCGAGCAGCGGACTGTGGTGCTCGCCGTGCCGCTCGTAGCTGGTCAGCGCGGCTTGGGCGTGGCGCAGCGAGAGCGTGAGGTCACCCTCGAACGCGGCCACGCGGCTGAGACTGAGCGACACGCTGGCGCGGGTGATCTCGTCGAAGCCCCGCTCTTGCATCTCGGCGAGCAGCCCTTCAAACAGCTCGCGCGCGCGGGCGGCCTGACCCGCGGCCAGCAACGCCTTGGCCAGCGCCTGGCGCTGGCGCTGACGCTCGAACGTGGGATCGCCGATGCGCTCGAGCAGCGCCTCGGTGTGCTCGAGGACGGCGATGGCCTCGGTCGCCCTCGAGCCTGACTCGTGGCCGGATCCCAGACCAGCACCCACGCCAGCACCCAGACCTGAATTCAGGCCCGAATTCAGACCCGAACCCAAGGTCCAGCCCAGCTCGACCATCGCCCGAGCCCGGACACGATCCGCCCCAACCCGCTCCGACACCCTCGCGGCCTCTCGCAGGTGGGCTTCGGCGTCGACCAGCGCGTCTTCGTCACGCTCGGCGATCGCGAGCGAGATCAGCGACTCGGCGAGCAGGGACCCGCTCGCGCGGCGGGCCGGGAGCGCGCGCAGCTTGGCGACGAGATCCTCCGCGCGCCCGCGCGTCTGGCTGTCGCCGCCCGCGAGCGTCAGCCAGCGCAGCTGCTCGAGCTCGGTGACGAGGGGCGTCGCAGCCTCGGCGTGAGCCCGAGCGTCCGGGGGATCATCGCCCGTGCACGCGTGTGGCTCGGGCAGCGCCGCGAGGGTCCGCGCGGCGTTCCTCAGCGCTCGGTCCTCGGCGTGCGTGAGCGCGGTCGTGAGCGCGCTGACCTGGGCCAGCTGACCGCTCAGGCAGGTCGCGCGGCGTAGATCGAGCGCCGTCGGCTCGTGGTGCGAGTGGCGGCTCTGACAGATCGCCTGGCGTGCCTCGACCCACTGCTTGGCCCACGCGCCGAGCTCCGCGACGACGCGCTCACCCGCCGCTGCCCCCGGTTGATCGAGCTGCGCGAACCGAGCGGCGAGCTGGTCTCGGGCCGCGGGTCCGAGCGTCGCGTCGAGCTCACGCTCGACGTTGGCGCAGGCGTCGACGGCCCCGGCCCGAGGGATCATGATCCCGAGCGCGACGGCTGTGACCGCGATGGCCCCGATCGCGGCCACCCGCTTGTGCCGACGCCGACGCGAGGGGTGTCGCTCGAGCGCGTCGAGCAGATCTTCCATGGTTGCGAAGCGATCGTCGGGCGCGACGGACAGACCCCGGAGCAGCACCCGGTTGAGCCAGCGCGGGGCCTTGGCGGGCAGGGTGACCTCACCCTCGCGGACCCGCTGGGCCAGCTGCTGCGCGGTCTGAGCCTGGAACGGGTGCTGGCCGTGGATCGCCTCGAACAGGGTCAGACAAAACGCGAATTGGTCCGAGCGTTCGTCGGCCCGCGCGTGCATGTGCTGCTCGGGCGCGAAGTACCGGACCCGGGCCAGGGCCTCGGCCTCGTCGGGGGCGGGTCGCTCGTCGGCGTCGATCGGCAGCGCCGCGAAGCTGCCGCTGAGTGGCCCGGCCCCGCAGCCGGCCTCACCCGCTGCATCGCCGACGCTGTCTTCACTCTGGTCGTCGTGCTCGGCCGGCTCGGCATGCGCCCCAGCGTCGAGCAGGTCCGCGTGCGCGCTCGAGATCCTTGCGAGGCCAAAGTCGAGCACCCGGACCTGCCCGTCCCAGCCGACCAGCACATTCTCGGGCTTGAAGTCACGGTGGATCACACCAGCCGCATGGGCGGCCGCGAGCCCCTGTCCGGCGCTGATCAGCACGGGCAGCACCTCGCCCCACGGACGCGGGGTCTGCATCCACTCGCGCAGATCCTTGCCCTCGACCAGCTCCATCGCCAGGTACAGCGCGCCACGGTGGACGTCGGCTGCCCAGATCCTCACGACCGCGGGGTGACCCAGGCGCGCGAGGGCGCGGGCGTCTCGCAGCACTCGCTCGGCGGCGCGGCGGCTCGGCGAGCGCAGCAGCTTGAGGGCGACGCGGCGCTCGGCGGCCGGGTCCCATGCGTCGTACACCACGCCCATCGCCCCGTGGCCCAAGATCCCGCGAACCTCGAAGCCCGCGAAGCGCTCGCCGACCGCGAGCTGGCGGTGGCGGCTCGCGTCGCGCAGATCTTCGTAGCTGTCGCCAAGCGTGACCGTGGGGCCGTCGGGTCGCGCCGGTTGCTCGAGGCGTCCTGCCGTCAAGCTGTCATCGAACACATGAACACGCTAGCAGACAATGGTTCAGGGCGTACGGGAGAAGCGAGGGGGTCGGTGGCGCGGCTTCGGCAACCGCGGCGATGTTGCGTATGCGCGTTCCGGTAGCGCGTAGCGAGCCGTCAGCCGACCGCTGTTCCTAACACTGTTTGTTTGGTGAACCGTCGTGGCTCCGCGACCACGCTCGCCCTGGCCGATGCCGTCGTCGTCGGTCGGACATGGCGTGCCGAACTCGTCATCGTCGTTACAAGCGATCGTCCAGACACGCCGCCGCGCCCCAGGCTGATCGTGAGGAGCAGCCCCTGCGACAATCGCGGTGATCTCCAGCGCCGCAGCATTAGCACTGGCGAGCGCACCCACGGCTGCGTGCGCCCAGGCAGAGCGCGTGCGTGCCATGCCGAGCTCGACGCGGCCCGTTGACCGCCGATCCACGCGACTCTACCGTTCGCCGATGCTTCGCTTGTCTCGCCGTCTTCCCTGCGCGCTCGCGCTGTTGTTGCTCCCGCTCGCCTGCAGCGACGACGCGCCCGCCGACGCTGGCGAGACCGCGGAGACCGGCACGGGCGAGACCAGCAGCGACGACGCGCGCTACGCCGCCAACATTCGCCGCACGACTCACGGTGTCGCCCACGTCACCGCGGACAACTGGGGCAGCCTCGCGTTCGGCCAGGCCTATGCGTTCACCGAGGACAAAGGCTGCCTGCTCGCGGATCAGATCATCAAGGTCCGCAGTGAACGCGCGCGGTGGTTCGGCGCCGGCGAGGCCAACGTCAACATCTATACAGACTTCGCGTATCTGCAGCTGCACGTCTACGAGCTCGCGCAGCAGCAATTCCCGGAGCTCGACGAGACCGTGCAAGACGGGATCCTGGGCTACGCGGCAGGCTACAATCAGGCGCTGGCCGAAGGAAAGATCGGCGGCGACTGTGACGGCCAGGCCTGGGTGCCCACCGAGCTCGATCACATTGATCTGTTCGCCTATTACATCGACCTTGGCCTGCTCGCGAGCAGCCGCCAGGCGATCACCGCGGTCGGCTCGGCCCAGCCACCCGGTGGCGCCGCGCCTGCCGACCCGGCCCCGCACTTCTCCACGCTCACGTCGCACCGCGGCGAGCTCGGCAGCAACGGCTGGGCGTTCGGCAGCGACGTCACCGCCAGCGGTCGGGGCATGGTCATGGGCAATCCGCACTTTCCCTGGGAGGGCGAGCTGCAGCTGTGGGAGAGCCACCTGCGGATCCCGGGCGAGTTCGAGGTCTACGGCGTCGGCCTGCTCGGGGTCCCGGGCGTGCTGATCGGCTTCAACGAGCACGTGGCCTGGACCCACACCGTGTCCGACGGCCACCGGCTCACGCTCTACCAGATCACCTCACCGCCCGGCGAGCCGACCAAGTACTACTACGACGGCGAGGTCCGCGACATGCTGGCGGAGCAATTCACGATCGACGTCATGGAGGACGACGGCACGATCACGCAGGAAACCCGCACGATGTGGCGGACTCACTACGGGCCCATGGCCGCGCTCGAGCCGTTCTACTGGACCTCTGCGCTCGCGCTCAGCTACCGCGACGCCAACATCGACAACTTCGTGCTCATCGAGCAGTTCCTGCGCATGAACATGAGCACCAGCCTGGGCGAGTTTCAGCAGGTCCACACGGAGGTCGCCGGGATCCCGTGGGTCAACACCATGGCCGCCTCGGCCGACGGGCGGGCCTGGTACATGGACTCGACCCCCACGCCCAACCTCTCGCAGGCGGCGATCGACGCCTGGACCGAGCGCAAGGTCTCGGGCTTCACCAAGGCCCTCGCGGATCAGGACATCTGGTTGCTCGACGGCAGCGACAGCCGCGACGAGTGGCAAGCGGATCCCGGCGCGCGCAGCCCCGGGTTGATCGCGCCCGCCAACATGCCGCAGCTCGAGCGCAGCGACTTCGTCTTCAACGCCAACGACAGCCACTGGCTCAGCAACCCGCTGGCGCCGCTGACCGGCTACTCGCCGCTGCACGGGTTCGAGGGCACGGCGCGGAGCATGCGGACGCGGATGAACGCCCGCACGCTGCTCGATCTGCTCGACCCCGACGCGGGCTACGGGTTCGCGGGCGCCGACGGCAAGCTCGATCTCGACGAGCTGACCACGGCCGCGCTGGCCAACGGCGGCTACACGGCGCAGCTGCTGCGCGATGATCTGGTCGCGCGCTGCACTGGCGTCGATCTGTGGGACATCGGCGGCGGCGAGGTCGTCGATATCGCCGAAGCCTGTGATCTGCTCGCAACCTGGGACGGCAAGCTCGACCTGGACAGCGTCGGCGCCGTGATCTGGCGCGAGGTGCTCGGTGACTTCGACGCCGCCGCGTTCAAGGATGCTGGCACCCTGTTCGCCACCGGGTTTGACGTCGGCGATCCCGTCGACACGCCCCACACCCTCGCCGACGGCGACGCTCCGCTCGACGCGCTCGCCCGCGCCGTGCAGCGCCTCGACGAGGCCGGGGTCGCCCTCGACGCGCCGCTCGGCGAGGCACAGTTCACCCGCAAGGGCGGGCAGTCGGTCCCGATCCACGGCGGCAACGCGTCCGAGGGCATCACCAACCTGATCACCCACTCGCAGCTGCGCAGCGACCTGACCGCGGAGGTCCCCCGCGCCGAGGTCGTGTGGGATCAGACCGATCTGACCAAGGACGGCTACCAGGTCAACTACGGGACCAGCTTCATCATGTGCATGGAGTTCACCGACGACGGCCCCCGCGGGCGCGCGCTGCTCAGCTACTCGCAGTCGAGCGAGGTCGACTCGGGCTGGTATCAGGATCAGACCGAGCTGTTCTCGCAAAAGCAGTGGCGGCCGATGCTGTGGAACGAGGCGGACATCGCCGCGGATCCCAACCTGATCGAGTACGACGTGTCCGGCGGCGAGCCGCTGCCGTAGTAGCCGGCCGCGCCGAAGTCGGCCTGTCGCAGCCGCAACTCTTGCGACGCGGTTTCCCGGCTGATCCGAACCCGCTCACGCCGTGCTATGCGGGCCGCATGACCGCCGAAGCCATCATGACGCGCTCTGTGCTCACCGTGAAGCCGGACACGACGGTCCGTGATGCGATCCGTCTGATTGAGGACAGCGACATCCGCCACCTGCCCGTCGTCGACGGCACCACGCTGGTCGGGATCCTCAGCGACCGCGACCTGCGAGAGTATCGGATCCCGGTGATGCTCGAGATCGAGTACCTCGACGAAGCCGATCGCGACCGCGCCAACGACATCCTCGACACGCCGGTCAGCGAGGCGATGAACAGCGACATGATCACGGTCGACAGCGCCGAGAGCATCAGCGATGTGATCGCCGTGATGATCGAGTACAAGATCGGCGCGGTGCCGGTCGTCGATCGCACGACCGAAGAGCTGGTCGGGATCATCAGCTACGTCGACGTGCTCAGCTACACGCAGACGCTGCTCGACGTGTCCGATCGCGCGTGAAGCTGGGTTCGTGCGCGTGAACCGGATCCGATCTCTGCGTCTAGAACGGGCTGCGTAGAACGCGTGAGTTTGATATAACTATATGAAATCACGAGCATAACGAGATCTTCACCGATCGCATCCTTGACATGAACTCGGATTCATATCATGAACCGAGCCGCGAAACGCTGTTTGTGGCTTGTGTCACACGCGCGCGCAAACGCTCATGGCCAGTGCACAACCATCCAAGCGCAGCCGCCGATCCGTGCGAGAGGAGAGCCGCGCTGTCTACCGCGAAGCGATCGTCGAGGCGGCGATGCGGATCTTCGGGCGGACCGGGTTTCACGAGACCAAGATCGCCGACATTGCGACCGAGGCCGGGGTCGCCACGGGCACGCTCTACAACTACTTCTCGAGCAAAGAAGAGATCTTCGAGTCGATCCTGGACGACGGCCGCGCGTGCCTGGCCGCAGCGCTGGCCGAAAAAGCCAGCGTCGAAGATCCGCTGGCGCGCATGCGCGAGGTCGTGAAGGTGATGTTCGAGTTCCTCGAGGAGCACGGCATGCTGTTCACGATGTACATGCAGCTGGGCGCCAATCCGATGGACCTCAAGCGGGCCAACGACGCTGGCGACGAGGAGTTTCGTCAGCAGCTCCTGGGGCTGCTCGCAGGCTCGATCGCCGAGGCGGGCGAGCGCATGCGCCCTGACTTCTCTGCCGAGACCCTCGCGTGGGTGTTTGGCGGGCTCATCCACGGGGCGATCACCGAGTGGATCGTCGGCGGCTGCCAGCCCGGATTGCGCACGAGGACGGACACGATTATGGAACTCTTCTTGAACGGGGCGACACCGCGATGACGCACATGAAAAAGATTGGATTGCTGGCACCGCTGGCGCTTGGGTTGGTCTTGCTGAGCGGCTGCGATCAGCAACAAGAAGGGGAGGCGCTGCCTGCTGCGACCGGCGAGACCGCGCCGCCACGGGCCGAGATCACGGCTCCGGTCGACGCGGCGGCAGCCGCCAACGCCGACGCGAGCTCGACCCACCGCTGGGTCGGCACGGTCCGCGCCAAGCACCACGTCGAGCTCGCGCCGGGCATGACCGGCGTGATCTCCAGCATCGCCGTCGAAGAGGGTGACACCGTTGAGGCCGGCCAGCGGCTGTTTCGGATCGAGGGCTCCTCGGTCCAGCTGGCCGTGTCGCAGGCCCAGTCGGTGGTCGCGTCGGCGGAGCTGCAGCTCGCCGAGGCCGAGCGCGAGGCCGAGCGGACCCGCAAGCTGGCCGAGCGCGGCACGGTCGGCAGCGCCAACCTCGAGCGCGCGCAAGCGGGGGTCGAGGCCGCCAAGGCCGGCGTCAAGCAGGCCAAGGCCGGGACCGCGCTGGCGCGCTCACGGACCAGCGACCTCAGCGTCGAGAGCCCGATCTCGGGGGTCGTGACCGCGAAGTACAAGAACGTCGGCGAGGTCGCGACAATGATGCCGCCGACGATCGTGCTGGTCATCGACGACATCTCCACCGTCGAGGTGCGGGTCCGCGTGCCCGAGCTCAAGCTGCGCGAGATCGACATCGGCAGCCCGCTCGGCGTGTACTTCCCGGCCCTCGACCAGCGCCTCGAGGTCCCGCTCACCCGGATCGGCGACACCGTCGATCCACGCTCGCGGACGATCGAGCTGATCATCGACGTCGCCAACCCGGATCTGCGCATCAAGTCGGGGATGTCGGTCGAGGTCGAGATCCAGGCGCCCAAGCCGAGCCCCGCGCCGGCTGAACAGGCGCCCGAGCAGGACGCCAAGAGCCCGACGGCGATGATCGCCGCGCAAGAAAACCGGGCCGGATAAGCAGAGGGACCACGCCATGAAGCTCGTCGACGTATCGGTCAAGCGCCCCGTGTTCGCGGCCATGTTGATCATGGCCCTGGTCGTGTTCGGGCTGTTCGCGTACCCGCGGCTCGGCGTGGATCTGTATCCGGCGATCGACTTCCCGGTCGTGACCGCCACCGTCGTCTACCCGGGCGCCGACCCGATGACGATGGAGAGCAAGATCGCCGAGCCGATCGAAGAGGCGATCCAGGGCGTCGCCGGGATCAAGCGCATGACCTCGCGCAACCTCGAGGGCGTGACCGTCGTCGTCGTCGAGTTCGAGCTCGAGGTCCAGTCAGAACAGGCGCTGCAGGAGGTCAAGGACAAGATCTCGGCGATCGAGCGCGACCTGCCGCCGGGCATCGATCCGCCGGTCATCCAGCGCTTCGACACGGGCTCGGCGCCGATCGCCTCGGTCGCGCTGGCCTCGAACCTGCCGACCTCCGAGCTCACCCGGATCGCCGACAAGGTGGTCAAGCAGCAGCTGCAGCAGATCCCCGGGGTCGGCAGCATCGACATCATTGGTGGCCGCGAGCGACAGATCCGGATCGAGGTCGACCCCGCGGATCTCGTCGGCTACGGGCTCGCCGTCGACGACGTCGCCCAGGCGCTGCGCTCCCAGAGCCTCGACCTGCCGGCCGGACACGTCACCCAGGGCACTCGCGAGTTCACGGTCACGACCCGCGGGGAGGTCCACTCCGTCGCCGAGATCACCGACATCGTGATCACCGGTGTCGGCGGGGCGGCGGTTCGGATCGGCGACGTCGCCGAGGTCGTCGACGACATGGAGGAGGCGCGCTCGGCCAGCTTCTTGAACGGCCAGTCGGGCATGGCCCTGGTCGTGCGCAAGAAGTCCGGGGCCAACACCGTCGAGATCGCCGATCGGCTCCGCGAAGAGATGATCGAGCTCGGCCCGCAGCTGGAGAAGCTCGGGGTCACCTACGCGATCCCCAACGATAACTCCACGTTCATCCGCAAGGCGATCGAGGACGTGCAGGTCGATCTGCTGGTCGGCGCCGGGCTCACCGTGTTGATCATCTTCGTGTTCCTGCACGACTGGCGCGCGACCTTGATCTCGGCGCTGGCGATCCCGACCTCGGTGATCGGGACCTTCGCTGTCATGGACTTCCTGGGCTTCACGCTCAACAACATCACGATGTTGGCGATGTCGCTGTCGATTGGGATCTTGGTCGACGACGCGATCGTGGTGATCGAGAACATCTATCGGCACAACGAGGAGCTCGGCAAGCCGCGCATGCAGGCCGCGCGCGAGGCCACCAACGAGATCGCGTTCGCGGTCATCGCGACCACGCTGTCGATCGTCGCCGTGTTCGTGCCGGTCGCGTACATGTCCGGGATCATCGGGCGGTTCTTCTACGAGTTTGGGATCACCGTGAGCGTCGCGGTGCTGATCTCGATGCTCGTCAGCTTCACGCTCACGCCCATGATGTCGGCGCGGTTCATGAAGCAGAGCCACAGCGCGAGCGGGGTCGCGCACCGCAAGTTCGTGCTCGCGCGGGCGTTTGATCGCGCGTTCGAGGGGTTCGAGAACGCCTACGTGTGGCTGGTCCGCAAGGCGCTGCGATGGCCGTGGGTTACGGTCGGCGCGGCCCTCGGCACGCTCGCGCTCTCGGTCGTGGTCGTCAGCCAGGTCCCGGGCGAGTTCATACCGGCCGAGGATCGCGGCGAGTTTGCGATCTCGATCGAGATGCCGACCGGGACCTCGCTCGAGGCCACCAGCGAGATCGCCGAGGCCGTCGCCCACGACGTCCGCGAGCACCTGCCGGGGGTCCGCGACACCTTCACCACGATCGGCGCGGGCTCGGCCCAGGTCAGCCAGGCGCGGATCAACGTCGCGCTCGAGGGCGCGCGGGCACGCAGCTGGTCGCAGGCCGAGGGCATGGCCTGGGTCCGCGAGCGGCTCGCCGATCTCACCGAGCAAGACATCGAGGTCGGCGTCGAGATGATCGACCCGTTCGGCGGCGAGGGCTTCCGCCAGCAGCAGATCCAGTTCACGATCCGCGGCAGCGACATGGACAAGATGGTCCGGGCCGCCGACGAGCTCGCCGAGCACATCGGCGGGATCGAGGGCTTCGTCGACGTCGACACCACCTACACAGGCGGCAAGCCCGAGCTGGCGATCGAGATCGACCGTGAGCGCGCCGCCGACCTCGGGGTCCCCGTCGCCCAGATCGCCGCGAGCCTGCGCAGCCTGATGGCCGCGGATCCAATCGGCACGCTCAAGGATGGCGGCGACGTCTATGACATCGTCGTGCAGCTACCCAGGCGCCACCGCGACGCGCTGCGCAGCCTCGACGGCATCACGATCCGCTCGACGACCGGGCAGCTGGTCGATCTCGCCAACGTCGTCCACATCGTCGAGAGCACCGGACCCAGCGAGATCGAGCGCCAGGCTCGCCAGCGGCAGATCGTCGTGCTCGCCGACCTCGACGGGCTGCCGCTCGCCGAGGCCATGGAGATCGTCGAGCAGAAGGCCGCGGAGGTGGTCCCGCCCGAGCTCGACACCGGGTGGATCGGCAACGCCGAGATGATGGAAGAGTCGTTCGCGGCGATGCTCGCCGTGCTCGGGCTCGCCGCGATCCTCGTCTACATGATCCTCGCCGCCCAGTTCGACAGCCTCACGCAGCCGCTGGTGATCATGGTCTCGCTGCCGCTGTCGGTGATCGGGGCGTTCGGTGGGATCTGGGTGTCGGGCATGACGCTCAACATCTTCAGCTTCATCGGCGTGATCATGCTGATGGGGCTGGTCACCAAGGCCGCGATCTTGCTCGTGGACTTCGCCAACGAGGAGCGCAAGCAAGGCGCGAGCCTCGAGGACGCGCTGAGCAAGGCCGGGCGCGTGCGGCTGCGGCCGATCTTCATGACCGCGGCGGCGACCGTGTTTGGGATGCTGCCGATCGCGCTCGCGCTGTCCGAGGGCGGCGAGACCCGGGCGCCAATGGCCGTGTGTGTGATCGGCGGAATGATCACCTCGACCTTGCTGACGCTGGTCGTGATCCCTTCGGTGTATCTCATCTCGGAGCGCATGGTCGCCCGGCTGTCTGGGGTCTGGGGCTTGTTCGGCAGCGGAGAACCTGGGCAACCAGAGCAGGCCGACGCGCCCGCGTCGAGCGACGCGCCGTCCGAGTGAGGCGACCGCGCTCGCTCGAGTGATCGTTGATTTTCATGGAGCCCGTGATGAACCGTTCGTGTGGCCTGTTGATCCTGCTCGCGTCACTCGCTGGCGCGGGCGCGCCAAGCCTGGCTTGGGCTGCGCCGCCGCTCGCCGCCGCCCCGCCGCCCAAGGTCGACCCGCCGGTCGCACCACCTGCGGGTCCGCCCGCCGACACCCTCGATGGGCCCAGCGCGGTCGAGGGCCCGGCCGCCGCCCCGGTGGCCGAGTTTGATGATCCGATCGTCGCCGCGCTGCAGCCGGTCGCGGGTGGGCTGACCGCCGATGAGGTCGCCAGGCGCAGCGTCGAGCGCTCGCCTGGCCTGGCCGCCAAGCAGGCCGAGGTCGCCGCCGCCGAGGCCCGCCTGGATCAGACGCTCTATCAGTTCATCCCCCACGTCGAGGCCAGCGCCACGTACACCCGGCTCTCGCAGGCGCGGCTCAACTTCGACACGGGCGCGGGTGGCTTCATCGTTGGCGCCCAGAACGAGGGCCTGCTCGGGTTTGGGCCGTGTGGTGACCTCGCGCCGCTCAACTGCGTCGTCGATCAGATGGGGCAGCCGGTCGGTGCGGTTCCGTTCGAGTTCGATCTGCCCACGCCCCCGCTCAACGCGTTCACCTTGCAGGCCCAGATCGGCGTGCCGATCTCCGACTACATCGCCCGGCTGCCGACCGCCAAGAAGGCCGGCAAGGCCCAGATTCGAGCCGCCGAGCTTGCGAGCACCGCCGAGCGCCTGACCACGCAAAAGGACGCGCGCTTGGCCTACTACGACTGGGTGCGGACGATCGCCAGCACCGTCGCGCTGCAGGAGTCGCTGACCCGCACGCAGGCCCGGCTGCTCGACGCCGAGGCGGCGTTCGAGGCCGGGGTCGCCAGCAAGGCCGACGTCATGCGGCTCGACGCCGCGGTCGCAACCTTGACCGCCGCGACGATCCGCGCCGAGAACTTTCGGCTGCTCGCCGAGCAGGCGCTGGCGCTGCAGATGGGCGAGTCGGAATTCGAGCGCTACCAGATCGGCGAGCAGCTGCTGACCCCCGAGCCGCCGCTGGCGGACGCCGCGGATCTGCAGCGCATGATTCAGGAGGCCGAGGACCAGCGCTATGAAATGCGCGCGTTCGAGTCGTCGACCGAGGCGCTCGAGTACGGCATCAAGACCACGCGGGCCGGCTACTACCCGCGCTTGGATGGGTTCGCCGAGGCCACCTACGCCAACCCCAACCAGCGCTTCTTCCCGCTCGAGGCCGTGTTCAACGGCTCGTGGACGGCTGGGGTCTCGCTGACGTTCGTGATGAACGACGCGATCAACAGCAAGATGAAGATCAAGGAGCTCGACGCCAACAAGCGTGGGCTCGACGCTCAGCGCGAGGCCCTCCGCCGCGGGCTCGCGCTCGAGGTCGCGGCCGCCCACGCCGAGCGGATCAGCGTGATGGCGGAGCTCGAGTACGTCGAGCGCGCGACCGAGTCCGCGGCCGAGGGCTACCAAGTCGCCGTGGATCTCTATCAAGTTGGCGACGCGACCACGACGGACATCCTCGACGCCGAGTACGAGCGGGTCGACGCGACGCTGCGCAACATCAACGCGAAGATCGACCTGCGGCGGGCCAACATCAAGCTGCTGTACGCGACCGGGCGACTCGAGCCGATCGAGACCGGCGACGCGACGCGCTAGAGCTGACGGGATGCGCTTGGGCTATCATGTCCCGATGCCCCACTCGTCCGCTCGCTCTCGGTCCGCGCTCACGCTTGCGTTGTTTGGCTCGTTGACCGGACTCGGCTGTCAGCACACCTCGAGCGGACCCGACGCGGGGAGCTCGGACACGGACAAGGGCGAGCCGCGGATGTGCACGTCGATGGGCTGCGCCGACCTGGCCGAGATCACGACCCAGCTGACGGCGGCCGGAGGCGCGCTCGGCTCGCACGCGTTTGCGATCGAGGTCGACGGCGAGGCGAAGACCTGCACGGTCGAGTTCACCAGCGAGACCGAGGCCGCGTATGGCAAGTGCTCCGACGGGGTCGAGCTCCGCTTCGGTCCGGCGATGCAGGGTCGCGAGATGACGATGGACGGGGCGGTCGGCTACACGGAGGACCCCATCCCGGGTCAGTTTCAGTGGCAGCTGTCGTTCCACGGGCAGCCCGCGAAGGTTCACGTGGTTCATACCCACGCTGACCAGACGATCGTCGATGCCAGCGCGGCGTTTGTGTACACCGAGCACCGGCCGAATGGGGCCGGGTGCGAGCCGGTCTGCAAGAGCGCGGCGATCGAGTGGACCGGGCCGTAGGGCGCGTCTGGCCGGTGCGACGGTCTCGCACTCCAAGCGGCGCGAACATCGCGGCAAAAAATTAACGCAGCAGCTGCAAAGCACATCTGCGGGGGCCGACATCGTAGATGTGCTGGGTAAGCTTCATCAAGGAACCATCGAGCTGTTCCGCCACGACCCTTGGCTCGCGTTCGATCTTCTCGGTGTCGAGCGGCCCGTAGCTGGGACACCAACTCCCCGGCAGGGCGAAGTCGAGCGCGAAGATCCCGAGGATCCCGACAAGGTCATCGTGCGCTACCCCGACCTCGTGCTGGTTCACGAGGTCGAGGTCCCCAAGCGCGGCATCGTCATTGGTGTCGAGGCGCAGGGGGCGTACCAGCGCATCAAGCGATGGCGGTTCCCGTACTATCAAGCCGTCCTGGCCGACAGCTACGAGCTTCAGACCTGGATGGTGTTCGTCTCGTACTGCCGCCGCATGTCGGCGGCGATTCGTGACTGGAAAGTGGGTCCACCACCTCGGATCGACGGCCTGCTGCTCGACGTGGACACCGTGCCGCGCCTCAGTCTCGAGGAGATGATGCGGTGGCCAACCGCAGGTGTGCTGGTTGGGGCCCTGCACGGACACGCGGGTGACAGCGAGGCCGCGCAAAATGGAGTGCGCGCGTGCATGGGCCTTCCCGAGAAGCGAAGGCATTCGTATATTGGTACGATACTAGCTGCGTTGTCAGAGCGAGAGCGGGCAGCGATAGAACAGGAGCTGAACATGGAAGAGAAGCACGAGATCTGGCAGATTGAGAAAAACAGCGGGACCTACTTGCGCGGCTGTAGGCACGGCTTGGAGACCGGTCGGCAGGAAGGTCGGCAGGAAGGTCGGCAGGAAGGTCGACGCGTGACCCTCGTCGAGTTGATTTTCGCGTTGCTCGACGTCCGCGGCGTCGCCTGTGAGGCGGACAGCGAAGCACGCCTTCGCGCATGCGAGGACATCGCGGTTCTCGAGCGCTGGGCGGATCGGGCCCGCGAGGTGACCGATGTCTCGGCGCTGTTCGAGGACGCATGAATTGCGAGGCCGAGCGAACGCGCGAGTGAGCCCAGATGGACTGCCGCGTGACGTGGCGGTGCGAATCGCGGTCGCGTTCGGGCGAGTGTGGTAGCGTGGTTCGTGCGCACGCAATACCTCATCGTGGGTCTGGTGGTCGCGCTCGGCTGCGGCCCGGCAGCACCTGGCACGCACGGGGAGACCGACACCGGTGGCGACGGAGACCCGGGCGACGGCGACGGAGACCCGGGCGACGGCGACGGCGATTCAGACGCCACCTACGTATTCGACCAGAACGAGCTGCGCACGTACGAACTCGAGATCTCACCGCCCAACTGGGCGCTACTCAACGAGGACCCAACCGCCGAGATCTACGTCCCCGCCCAGCTCCACTTCGAGGGCCAGACCTGGGGTCCGATCGGCGTGCGCTACAAGGGCGGCTACGGCAGCCTGTACTGGTGTTTTGACGGCCAGGGCAATCAGGTCTGCCCCAAGATCTCGATGAAGCTCAAGTTCACCGAGTACAGCGAGGGGCCGCTGTTCTACGGTCTCAAGCGCCTGAACTTCCACGCGATGTCGGGCGCGGGTGGGGGCGACACCTCAAAGCTGCACGATCGGCTTGGCTACAACCTGTTTCTCGACAATGGCGTGATCGCGCCGCGAGCCGTGCACGCGCGCTTGCTGATCAACGGCGAGCTGGTGGGGCTGTTCATCGTCGTCGAGCAGATCGACGGCCGCTTCACGGACGATCGCTTCCCCAGTGACGGCGACGGCAACGTCTATAAAGAGATCTGGCCGATTCACCAGTGGGAGGGTCCGTACCTCGGCGCGCTGAAGACCAACGAAGACCAAGACCCGAGCGCGGCGAAGATGGTCACGTTCGCGTCGGCGCTGGCGGCAGGCGGCGACGCGGGCTTCAACGGCGTGATCGAGCAGTGGATGGACGCCGACGCGTTGATGCGCTACATCGCGGTTGATCGGGCGATCGAGAACTGGGACGGCATCGTTGGCCTGTACGGGCTGCCGGCGGGGAATCACAACTATTATTGGTACGAAGAGGGCCTCGCGGACCGGGTGTGGTTGATCCCGTGGGACCTCGACCACACCTTTGATTACCCGAATCCGATCGTCACGAATTACGGCGCTCCAGCATGGAACGAGGTGCCCCAGAGCTGCGCTGGGATTCCCACCTTTGGCGGGGTGTCGCGCTACCCGGCGATGTGTGACGACTTCATTCGGCGCATCGTCACGCAGCGGCACGACGAGTGGACGGCGGCTGCCCAAGAGCTGCTGAACACGCTGTATACGCAGGACGAGCTGGACAGCCGCGTGGACTTCTACGCCAACCAGATCGACGCGGCGGTCCAGGAGGACCCGGACCTGGACTACGCGCAGTGGCAGACCGCGGTGGACTGGCTGCGCGCGGATCTACTCGGGCTGCGTGATCAGCTGCAGGCTCAAATTGACGGCTAGTCGCTGGGATGCAGGCCGTGCTCCCGGATCGCGCGGCGCCACGCGTAGTAGGTCGTCGCGCACGCGCGCGGGACCGCTCTCGTGTGGGGTGATGCCCCGCCCGAGATCGTCGACTGAAATACCAGTCATGAACACTGAGCTGATTTCATGCGCGATTATGAGCACGATTGTGTATACTGCGAGCTAGATCGCAAGAATGACACCTGTCCCCGAAATCGGGCGTGGGCACAACAACCCATTTTCAGATAGCGAGCACTTATTTGCTCTGGTGTGCACTTCAACCACCTATTCGTGCCGGAGTACCCTATGCTGGTGGGCGTGAACGGAAAACACGCACATTTGGGTACGCGCACCTACACATTCGGCAACGTAGTGTCGCTGACGGCCCTCTTGGCGGTGGCGGTGCCGGGCTGCGATCTCGAGGACGACGGCCGGCCCACACGCGGTGATGGGATCGCCGGCCAGGCCGACGACGAGCCGAGCGAGACCGAGCACGAGGAGCGGATCTACGGCGGCGGCCCGGTGGTGTCGTGTGGCTGGCCCACGACCGTGTCATTGGGCGGCTCGTGCACGGGCACGCTGATCCACCCCGAAATTGTGGCCTATGCGGCCCACTGCGGGTCCAATTACAGCTCGATTCGGTTCGGCAATGACCTCTCGGGCAACAACGACGGTTTCTATGTTGGCACCGATTACTGCAAGATCTACCCGGGCTACACGGGCGTCGGGAAGGGCGTCGATTTTGCGTATTGCAAGCTCGTCACGCCAGTCACGAATTTCCCGATCGTGCCGCCCTTGATGGGCTGCGAGACCGACATCCTCCAGCCCGGGGCGCCCGTCGCCGTGGTCGGGTTTGGCAACGCCGACAACGGGCCTTACGGGATCAAGCGTGAGGTCTACACCCAGCTCAACAAGATCACGAGCAACAACGAGGCGTTCGTCGGCGGCGACGGTAAAGACTCGTGTCAGGGAGACTCGGGCGGCCCGGTGTTCATCGAGCTCCCCGACGGCAGCTGGCGGGTGTTTGGCATCACGTCGTACGGCGGGGCCTGTGGGACCGGTGGGTACTACTCGCTGATGCACCGCGGGATGCCGTGGTTCGAGCAGGACTCGGGTCTGGACCTGACGCCGTGCCACGACGCCCAGGGCAACTGGTCGCCCGGTCCGGGCTGCACGGGGTTCCCAGAGGACGCCGCGACCGCGGGTGGGAGCTGGCCTAGCTGCAACGCGGGGCCGCTGTCGGGCGCCTCGGCGACCTGCGGGGCGCCGATCGACGCTGGCGATCCAGAGCCAGAGCCGGAGCCAGAGCCAGAGCCGGAGCCGGAGCCCAACCCCGTCGTGAACAGCTGCGACGGCGCCTGCGGTGGCCAGGCGGCCGGCGGCTGTTGGTGTGACGACCAGTGCAGCAACTACGGTGACTGCTGCGCCGACGTGCTCGCGGAGTGCAAGCCGGCCCAGAGCTGCTCGGGCAGCTGCGGTGGCCAGGCCGCGAGCGGCTGCTGGTGCGATGCGCAGTGCGCCAACTATGGCGACTGCTGCGGGGACGTCGGCTCGGTCTGCAACTGAGCGCGTCGGCGTGTCGACTACGGCAGCTCGGTCTGGATCTGCTCGACCAGGTTCTGGCCCGAGAAATACGCCGTCACCGTCAGCCGAGTGTTGGGCCACACAATCCACAGATCCTGCCCAACCCGCGCCTGGACCACGTCGGCGGCTCCGTAGCTGCCGATCCAGATCACGTCGTCGCCGCTGATGTCGCTCGAGATCGTGTCGTTGCCGTCGCCCGCTCGCCACACGTAGGTGTCCGAGTCGGGCCCGCCAGACAGGGTGTCGTTGCCCTCGCCGCCGACGATTAGATCGTCGCCGGCCTCGCCGTACAGGTGATCCATCCCGCTCCCGCCAAACAGACGATCGGGATCCGCTCCGCCGTAGAGGGTGTCGTCGTCGTCGTCGCCGAACAGCCAGTCTGCGCCCGTGTTGCCGACCAGCGTGTCGTTGCCGACGCTGCCGTAGAGCACGTCATCGTCGGCGCCGCCGGTCAGGGTGTCGTCGCCGGTTCCGCCGTCGAGGTAGTCGGCGTGGTTTTGCCCAAACAGGTCGTCGTCGCCGGTCTGGCCGAGCACGCGATCATTGCCGTCGCCCGCCTGGACCGTGTCGTCGTCGTCGCCAGCGAAGATCTCGTCGTCGCCGCCGAACCCGAAAATCGAGTCGATGCCGGCCAGACCTTCAATGCTGTCGTTCATCGCGGTGCCGTTGAGGGTGTCGCCGCCCGCGGTGCCCATGAGCGGGGTCCCGCCGACGTCGCTCCACGGGCTCACGTCGGGCCCGCCGGGGCTGGGATTGAGGACGCCACCCTGGATCGGGAGTGCGTCGACGATCTCGCAGTTGGGGACGCCCTCGCACACGTCGCCGTCGCCGTCGCCGTCGCCGTCGCCCGTTTCGCCGTCGCCGTCGCCCGTTTCGCCGTCGCCGTCGCCGTCGCCGTCGCCGGGCTCACCGTCGCCGTCCCCGTCGCCGTCGCCGGGATCACCGTCGCCGTCGCCGGGCTCACCGTCGCCGTCGCCGGGATCACCATCGCCGGGATCACCGTCGCCGGATGATTCGGTCGTCGTCGCAGCGTCGCTCTCGTCGCCGGGCTCGCCGTCGCCATGGCCGACCGAGTCAAAGCTGCACGCCGTCGCCAGGCAGCTGACCAGCAAAATCTCGAGCGCGCGCACTCGGCGAGTTTGTGTGAAGCCCGCCCCGATGTCGAGCGGCCTACAGCAGCGGCTCATCGATCACGGCGACGTCGATGTCGTGACTCAACGTCGTGGCCCCATCCGCGCAGCCGCTGTCGACCACGGCGCGCTCGCGGGTGTAGCTGACGATCATGGTGTGCACGCGGGCGCCAGGGCCCGCCGGGTCGGAGAAGCTCACGGGCACCCCGGGCTGCACGGGATTTTGGGCCCCGACCACCCGCAGCTGCACGTGGCGCTCTGCAGTCGCGCAGCCGGCGTGCAGCTGCCAGGGACAGCTGGGCGCGGGCAGGGCCTCGAGCTCGCGGCCCACGGCGGGCCCCACGAACGCGGGATCATTGCCGCCACGCAGCAGCCGAACATCGAGGAGCCACACGCCGTTCACGTCCCTCGCCGGCTGCAAATCGCCGGCGTCGAGCAGGACCAGGGTCAGCTCGCGGGTACCCTGGGCGCCCGTCTTGGCCTCGGCCGAGATGAAGTCTCCAACCACGAAGGGCATGGCCTGAGGGGGCGCGCACACGTACCAAAAGTAGGGATCACCAGCGGGCGTGAGCTCCTGGTCGACGAGGTCGACCTCTCGCAGCTCGAGCTCGAAGCAGCCGTCGAGTCCGGCCTCGACCGACAGCAGCTCGGCCGGCAGCTCGGGCACCTCGACGGACCACTCGATCCGGCTCTCGGTCGCCGGGGCCTCGCAGCTGGCAGGCTGCTCGGGCGCGTCGGTGCGCGGCGTGAACCGGATGTCGTCGCCGCCGATCCACTGGGCGCGCTCGCCCGGCTCGAATTGGACGCCGAGGCCCTCGGTGTGGAGCTCGTCCTGAGTCCCGATCTGGCCTGGATACCAGCGTGGGATGTACTTGTTGGCGCCGTGGTCGATGAACAAGATCACCGGGTCGATGCTCTCACCCGCGATCCAGGCCGCGTCGCAGCCCGGGCCGTCGAGCTCGACGCCAACGTTGGCGCGGGCCGGCAACAGCCAGTGCTCGGCCTCGCCAAACGCGGCCGCCGTCAGCAGCCGCCCGGGATCCTGCGCGACCGCGTCGCAGTCGAGGGTGACGCCGCCGCGGCGGTAGCGAATGTGGAGCGCGAGCTGGGTGTCGTTGGTGTTGTTGAGATAGACGTGCCCGTAGACGTTCTCGAAGTTGCCGTCCCAGCCGCCGTCCCCTTCGTCGTCCCAGCCGTCGCCCTCGGTGGTCGCGACCGACGACCACAGCCCCAGCGCGCACAAGCCCGCGACGGCGCTGCGCTGCAACGGTCGCAGCGGCGAGCGCTCGGGGTCCATGTGCGGGACCAGCAGCTGCCACGAGAGCCCGAGCAAGGGCAGCGCGAGCAGGTCGGTGGGATCGCAGGTGATCACCCACGGGAACCCGACGAGACCCATCAACCCGGACCACAGGCCCGCGCACGCAGGCGACAGCTGGATCGCCGCGAACACCAGGCCCACCGCGACGTGGCAGGCCGCGAGCGCCCCGCGAGTCCGCACCCGCAGCAGCGCGGCGAGCAGCACGGGCGCGACCAACATCCCCGCGAAGTCGCTGAGCTTGCCAGTGAGCCACGCGGGGATCACGTCCGCGCCCTTGAGCCAGTGGTCGTTGGTGATCAGCACGGCGAGCGCGAGCAGCCACGCGGGGCTGAGCAGCGCGCGAGCCGGGAGCACGCGCCGTGTGGCGGGAGGATCGTGGGTCGGATCGGCCATGCTCACACCAAGACGCCACGCTACCACGGCGCGGGCGAGCCTGGTCGGGCGGAGACCAGCCCGCTCAGAGGTGCTCGATCAGCCAGGCCTCGGCCTCCTGGTTCGACCCGATCCCGCTGTCGCTCACCGCGGGGAACGTCTGTGGGCCGGTCAATCATATGGTCTAGTCGGCCGGCCACGGCTCCGGGGGGACCGGGTTGGGTGAGTTGGTCACGCTCCCGCGCGCTTCAATGTTCTCGATGAACCGGTACACGTAGAACAGATCATCCTCGATGTCGGCGTCGGGCGTCGCCGCCAGCCATGCCTCTACGCTCAGCGCCAGCGGGCGCAGGATCGACAGGGCGCCCGCATCATCCCCGACCGAGGCGCGGGTCGCCGCCATCTCGAACGCGACGTACAGATTCAACATCACGAAGCCCTTCTCGACGCTGTCGTTGGTGAACCACCCGTCGGCGGGCGTCTCCCACGGGCCCAGCGGTGAGGTGATCTCGACGACTTGCTCGACGATCTCGTCGCTGCCGGGCACCTGGTACTCGAACTCGATGCGGCCGACCTCGCCGGGGTCGTCACCGGTCGGCGTGAGCTCGAGGATCATCGCTCCGCCACCGCCGCGGCGACCGTTCTCGTTGTCGTCGTCGCTCATGCGGTGAGCGATCTGCAGGATCGGAATGTCCATGTGACCGTGGTTGCCCCACACGTCGGCCTGCTTGGTCCCGTAGATCCTGCGCAGGTCGTAGCCCTCGAACACGGTCGCGTCGATCGTCACGTCCTCGGCGAGCGGGATCACGAACGCCTGGACCTCTTCTTCGAACACCTCTTCGACCGCGGCGTAGTCCTCGATGTAATAGAATGAGCCGCTCCCGACCTCGGCGAGCGTGCGCATCAAGTCGACGTCAAAGTCGGAGCCCAGACCGATCGTAGTCAGCCCAAACCCGAGGTCGCCCCACGAGGACGCGAGCCCCTCGATCTTGTCGGAGCTGGTGATGCCGACGGTCGCCATCCCGTCCGAGACCAGCACCACGCGGTTTTGGTAGCCGTCTTGCGCGTGAGCCTCGACGGTCTCGAACGCCGAGCGCAGGCCGGCGTAGACGTTGGTCGAGCCCTTGGTCTCGAGCCCGGCGATCGCCGTGGCGAGCTCGACGGAGTCGCCAGCGACGTGCTCGACGATCAGCTCGGCGTCGTCGCCAAACCCGATCAGGCTCACGCGATCCTCGGGCTGCAGGCTGTTGCGCATGCGCAGCAGGCCCTCGCGGACCCGATGCAGCGGCTCACCGGCCATCGAGCCCGACAGGTCCACGGCGATCGCCAGGTTCAGCGGCGGGCGCTCGACCGAGTCGGCGTCGATCGGGGTGTTCATGCCGACCAGCACGACCGTGCAGTTCGAGCCCGAGATCATGTTGCCCATCACGCCAAGCATCCCGTGAATGCACACGTTCTCGCCGCAGTTGGGCGCAGGCATCTCGATCTGGTGCTCGGCGAAGAAGCCCATGTCGTCGATCGTCTCCGGCCCGGGGATCCCACCTTCGAGCAGGATCTCGCGGAACAGACCAAAGTCTTGCGCGCCGCCTTGGCCGACCCCGGATCCCAGCGAGGAGCCGCCGGTCTCACCGCCGAAGCTGTCGAAGTCGCCGCCGTCGCTGGCACAGCCGAGCCCGGGGAGGGTCAGCAGACCCAGCGCGCTGAGCGCGGCGGCCGCGAGGCGGGGCTTGGAGACAGAGGGGGAGGCCAAAGTGCGTCGATCTTGCATGGATAAGCTCTCAGAGGGGGTTCGCGGGGGTAGTCTCGGGCGGCCGAGATCGGTTCACACCCGAGTTTTCGGCCCGAGTCTCCGACCGGCTCCAGCCCCACGGTCGACCTCACGCGAGCGTCTCGCTCACTCTTCAGTCCGCGAGGATCGCCTCGATCGCCGCGGTCAGCTGTCGCAAGCTGAACGGCTTTTGCAAGAACGGCGACGCGTCCTCGCGCTCGGGAAAGTACCCGCTCATCAACAGCACGCGCTTGCGCAGCGCCGGGTAGCGCTCGAGCACCAGCCGCCGCAGCTCGTCGCCGCTCATCCCGGGCAGCCGGACGTCGCTGATCACCAGGTCGAAGGGCTCGCTCGCGAGCAGCTCGAGCCCCAGCTCGGCGGTCTCGACCCCAACCGCCACGTGACCGGACAGCCCGAGCAGCCGGACCAGACTCCGCAGCAAGCTGGGCTCGTCCTCGACACACAGGATCCGCAGCTTGGGCGGCTCGTCCGGTGGGTGGGCTGGCGCCGGGGGCTCGAGAGCCGGCGCGAGCGGGAGCTCGAGCTCGAAGCACACGCCGCCCTCGGCCCGATTGAACGCCCGCACGCAGCCTTCGTTGTCCTGCATCAGCCCCCAGCTGATCGCCAGGCCGAGCCCGGTGCCCACCCGCTCACCACCGCCGCTGACAAACGGCGTGAACATCTGCTCGAGCACGTCATCGGGGATCGGGGGCCCCTCGTCGAGGATCTGAATGAGCACGCGCTGGTCGACGGCCCGGGCCCTGACCTCGATGGTTCCGCCGCCGGCGATCGCCCGCGCCGAGTTGCCCAACAAGTTGACCATGACGAGTTCGAGCTGGGCACGGTCGGCGATCACGCTGAGCGTGGGCGACTCGACCGTGCACGTCAGCTCGAGCGGCTCGCCGCTGACACCCGCGAGCTGCCGCGCGGCCTCGACGACGCCGAGCACCTCGACGCGGGTCCGCTCGGGGGTCTCGGGCGCGGCGAAGGCACGCAGGTTGGTGACGATGCGGGCGATCCGTCGGGTGTGGCCGAGCAGCTCGTCGATCGCCGCCCGAGCGGCGTCCGGGACCCGCTGCGAGAGATCGGTGAGGCCGAGCTGCAAGACCGCGAGCGGGTTGTTGATCTCGTGGGCGACCCCAGCCGCGAGGTCTCCGATCGCCGCCAGGCGGCGGGCGTGCTGAAGCTGGCGGCCAAGCTCGACACGCGCGCTGACATCCCGAACGATCACCTGCGTGTGGCCGAACCCCGGCACCGGCGCGACGGTGATGTCGACGACGCGACCACCGACCATCTCGATCTCATCTGCCTCGCCCGCGTCCGCGGTCAGCAGATCTTCGACCACGTCGCGGGCCGACCCCTCGAACAGCTCGATCAGCGGCATCCCGAGCAGCTCGCCGTCCAGGAGTCGGGCTGCGATCGCGTTGGCGCTGGTGATGATCCCGAGGTCGTCGATGATGAACGCGAGGTTGGGCCCGTGATCGAACAGCGCGCGGTAGTGGGCCTCGGACCGGGCGAGCTCGCGGGTCCGCAGCTCGACGGTGTTCTCGAGCGAGGCGATCGCCTTGTGGAGCGGGAGCGCGTCGGGGTCGCGATGCTGAGCGTCCCGGGCCATGCGGGCCGAGAGCGCCTCGATCACCTCCTGCGCTGCACGGAGCTGCTCCTGCAAGGCACGGATCTGCTCATCGGGACCTTCAGTCATGTCGCTTGTCCGAGCACCAAGCCTGTCAGCGTATGGTTGATCTGTACCGCGCCAAATTGCTCACCGTAAGTGGTGAAGCCAGCGCCCGGAATCGGCAGCATCGCGGCCCCAAGCTGCGCTACGAGCCCTCGCGCCCCAGCTTCCAACATCCGGCCGGCGCAGTTGAACAGCAGCAATCCCTGCGGCTCGGCGATGCCAGCGAGCGCGCGCCCGAGTCCGTCTCGTGTGGCGGCGACGATGTCACCGGCCGCCATGGGATAGATCAGCGTGCCCTCCTCGAGCGAGCCGCCCATCAGCAGGCTCTCCGCTTGGACGGTCATCACCGAGCGCATGAACGTCGCGGGTCCGACCTCGAAGCCGAACACGATCTGCCGGGCCGCGAGGGTCTCGAGCGGGTCGTCACGCAGACGTTGCTCGTCGAGGCCCGCGAGCTTGGCGAGGAATGGGACCGCCGGGTAGCCGTCGAGTCGCGACACGAGTCGCCGGGCCGGGTCGGCCTCGGTCACCACGATCGGCGCCGCAACGCGCGTGTAGTGGTGGAGGTGGAACGGCACGAACGGGCGCTGCGGCTCGAGCAGCAGCAGCACGGCGCTGCCGGTCGAGACGCGCGGGCCGAGGGCCACCTGGGTCGCCTGGAACTGGAAATCATCGCCCGCGCTCCCGCCGACCAGGGGGACCTTGGGCGCGGCGCTGGCCAGCGCCGCCAGCAACAGCTCTTCGGCGCCCGAGAGCCCGTCGGTGAGGCTGAGGAACACGAAGTCCTCGGGGCGCTCGCGCACCCGCTCGGCCCCGATCCCCGCTCGCAGCTCGTCGACGGCCTGGACGCAGCGCTCGTACTTCAGCTCAGCGAGCTGCTCGAGCAGCACCGCGCGGGCCTGCATCGGACCCGTGAGCGCGAGCGCGGACACCTGTCCAACGCTGAAGCCGTCGGGGCCGATCTCGCCGCAGGTGGTGCAGCCGATCGTGAGGCTGTCGGGGAACGCCTGGGCGACCGCCGCAGCCACGTCCGCGAACGCGAGCTTGCTGCTGACGAAGAACAGCACCAACCCTGGTGTCGTGGGTCCGAGTTGCTCGCTGAGCTCGTGGGCGATCTGCGGAGGGTCGGACGAGCGGGCGTGGGCGACGGTGAGCCCCGTGGACATGTCTCGACCATAGCCGACGGATCCGACGTCGCTCCCGCCGGCGCGCTGGCACGCGCAAGCGCCCGCGAGCCGGCCCGCGAACTGCCGTTCCAAATAAGATCGGTGGTCACACCCGCGGAGCCGTCCCGGGGTCTGGCGGCGCGGTTGAGAGATCGCGCACTATCCGCTGTGCCCCGCCGCGTAAACCGGCGCAGGCCGACGTTCGCGAGCAACGCAGCTGTCTGGACGTGACCACCCCGACCTTTCGATCAACGACGATCATCCTCGCGAATCGCAGTGCAAAGGTGATACGCTCCGCGCCGAGATGGCAAAAGAAGCATCCGTCGCCCCCAAAGAACGCGTCAACATCGTCTACAAGCCGGCCGGCGATGCAACCGAGGATGTCGAGCTGCCGCTCCGTATCCTCATGCTCGGTGACTTTACAGGCAAGGCAGACGACACCCCAGTCGAGGAGCGCAAGCCAATCAACATCGATAAGGACAACTTCAACGACGTGCTGTCCGAGTACAACATCGGCGTCGACATCAACGTGCCCGACACCCTCTCGGGGGAAGCTGGCGCGGAGATGGGCGTCTCGTTGAAGTTCAAGAACATGAAGGACTTCACGCCCGAGGGCGTGGTCGAACAAGTCCCGGAGCTCAAGAGCCTGCTCGACCTTCGCAACGCCCTCAACGCCCTCAAGGGCCCGTTGGGCAACGTTCCGGCGTTCCGCAAGAAGATCCAGAGCCTGCTCGAAGACTCGGATTCCCGCGACGCGTTGCTGGCCGAGCTCGGCGCCAAAGACTGAGCCCCACCCCTCACTGATTCTCCACCCGACACACTGAAGAGTTCCCATGAGCACCGAAACTGAGAACGAATCTGGGGGAGCGGCAGCAGCCGAGGGCTCCCTGCTCGAGACCATCCTCTCCGAGACCAACCTCGCCCCCGGCGACGAGGCCTACGACGTCACCAAGCAGGGCGTGCAGGCATTCATCAGCGAGATGCTGAAGGGTCGCGAGTCGAAGAAGATCGACAAGGCGGCCGTCGACGCGATGATCGCCGAGCTCGACGCTCGCATGAGCCAGCAGCTCAACCAGATCCTGCACAACTCGTCGTTCCAGGCGATCGAGTCGGCCTGGCGCAGCCTCAAGTACACCGTTGACAACGTCAACTTCCGCGAGAACGTGCGCATCAACGTGCTCTCGGTCCAAAAAGACGAGCTCCTCGAGGACTTCGAGGACGCCCCGGAGGTCACCAAGTCGGGCCTCTATCGCACGGTCTACTCGGCCGAGTACGGCACCTTCGGCGGTCGGCCCTACGGGCTGATGTGCTCGCTGTACGAGTTCGCTGGCGGCCCGCAGGACATCGAGCTGCTCCAGCAGTGCGCTGCAGTCGCGACCATGGCCCACGCGCCGTTCCTGGGCAACGCGTCGCCCAAGCTGTTTGGCGTCGAGTCCTACGAAGATCTGCCGCGGCTCAAGGATCTGCAGAGCCTGTTCGAGGGTCCGCAGTACGCCCGCTGGCACGCGTTCCGCGAGAGCGAAGACGCCCGCTACGTCGGCCTCGTCGCCCCGCGAATGATGCTCCGCATGCCCTACGGCCCGGACGACGTGCCGGTCAAGTCCTTCAACTTCAAGGAGGACGTCATCGACCAGCACGAGAACTACCTGTGGGGCTACAGCTCCTGCGCGCTCGCAACCCGCGTCGCCGACAGCTTCGCCAAGTACCGCTGGTGTCCCAACATCATCGGTCCGACCTCGGGCGGCGCCGTCGAGGATCTGCCGCTGCACCAGTACAAGGCGCTGGGCGAGATCCAGACCAAGCTGCCGATCGAGTGTCAGCTGACCGAGCGCCGCGAGTTCGAGATGGCCGAAGAGGGCCTGATCGGACTGACCATGCGCAAGGGCAGCAACAACGCCGCGTTCTTCTCGGCCAACTCGGTCCAGAAGGCCAAGGTGTTCCCGAACACCCCCGAGGGCAAAGCCGCCGAGACCAACTACCGGCTCGGCACCCAGCTGCCCTACATGTTCATCGTCACCCGGCTGTCGCACTACATGAAGGTGCTGCAGCGCGAGCAGATCGGCTCGTGGAAAGAGCGCGGCGATCTCGAGCGCGAGCTCAACGTCTGGATCAGCCAGTACGTCGCCGACATGGACAACCCCGCGCCGGGCGTTCGCTCCCGTCGTCCGCTCCGCAAGGCCTCGATCTCGGTCGAGGACGTCGAGGGACAACCCGGCTGGTACAAGTGCTCGATGAAGATCCGCCCGCACTTCAAGTACATGGGCGCATCGTTCGAGCTCTCGCTGGTCGGCAAGCTCGACAAGGACTAGCTCTGGACTGACCTCCATGGGCAACCAGGCTCCCTGCGCAACCTTGCGTGGGGGGCCTTTTGCGCAGTCAACCTCGTCTAAGTTAATGTCCTAACGTCCGCTGCCCGAGGTGGACCAGTCCACGAACGGCGCATGCAAGCGGGCGAGAAGCCTCGCCCGAGCTGAAAGTAGCCTCGCCCGAGCTGAAAACAGCCTCGGCCGAGCTGAAAGCAGCTTCGCCCGAGCTGAAGACAGATCCATGGACAAGCAGACCGTCGAGCAACGTGCCGCCGCCCTCCTCGCGCCGATCCCCGGCGACAACCCCGGGGGCGAGAACGCCAACTACGACGCGCGCCACGAAGAGCTGCGCCGTGAAGTCGCGAAGATCGAGTCACCGACCACCGGGATGCCCGAGTGGCCGCTGGTCGCCAAGGTTGGCGGCGAGCTGCTGACGACGACCAGCAAGGACTTCTTGATGGCCGCGTATGTAGCCTGGGCCTGGTTCGAGACCGAGGGGTTGAACGGGCTCGCGTGTGGCGTGGCGTTGATGCAGGGGCTGGTCGAGCAGTACTGGGACACCGGGTTTCCGCCGCGCAAGCGCTTGCGTGGGCGTGGCAACGCGTACGGATGGTTCATGGACCGGTTCGAGAACGCGGTCGGCGATATCGCAGTCACGCCGAAGGATCGGGTCGCCATCGCGATCTTGCAGGAGTCGGTGCCCGCGTTTGCGGCCGTGGTCCGCGACAAGTTTGAAGACAGCGCCCCGGGTATGCGGTCGCTGACCGACGGGATCAAGCGGTTGGCGATCAACTTGCCGCCCGCGTCGCCCGAGGAGCAGGCGGCCGTCGATGCGGCGCTCGGTGGTGGGGCTTTGGTTGCGCCGGCGGCTGAGCCGGTCGCGGTCGAGCCTCCGCCGGAGCCGGTCGCGGTCGAGCCTCCGCCGGAGCCGGTCGCGGTCGAGCCTCCGCCGGAGCCGGTCGCGGTCGAGCCTCCGCCGGAGCCGGTCGCGGTCGAGCCCGCGCCGGAGCCGGTCGCGGTCGAGCCCGCGCCGGTTGTCGAG
>NZ_PVNL01000060.1 GCF_002994635.1 Enhygromyxa salina
GGTGGCCCCGGGCCCGCTTGGCTCGCTCAATCTGGGCGGCGTCACGCCGGGCCGCCTCGGGCAGGGGTGGGGGCAGGAGTGGGGGCGGACGGTCCGTGCGGCCGGGTCGCGCTCACGTCCGGGTCCCGAACCGCTGGACCATCTCCATGATGAAGCGCTGCTCTTCCGGCGAGATGTGGCCGTCGGCCCCAGCGATTCGCCACAGATCCGCGAGCACGTGGCGCAGGGTCTCGGCGTCGGTCGAGTGGCGCAGGGTCTCGGCGGCCGCGCGCGCACGGTCGAGGCGAGCCTCGACGCTGGCGAGCGCCTTGTACTCGTTCACGGCCTCGCGCAGCACGGCGGCGGTGTCCGTCATCGAGGCCCCGGGCGCCCACTGGCGCAGCTGCTCGCCCAGGACTTTCATCTCCGTCGCGGCCACCGTGCCCTGGGTCGCCGAGCCCAGCGCGAGGTACAGGAAGGCGAGCGAGCTGAGCCGATTGTCGCCTTGCAGCCCGAACGCCCGCGCGGTCTCGCTGACGAACTGCTGCTCGGACTCCGAGATGTGCCCGTCGGCCGTCGCGATCTCGCGCAGATCCACGACGAGCTGGGTCAGGCTCGCGGGCGGAAAGCTGGCGGCCAGCTGCGCGCGACACTGGGCCAGCGCGGCGATCTTGTTGCTGGCGCCGCGGTAGCCCAGGACCGCCTCGCGCAGCACGTGACCGATGCCGTCGAGGCCGACCTGCGGGCCCCAGCGGCGCAGCCGATCCGCGAGCGCGCGCATCTCTTCGGTGGTCAGTACGCCGTCGGTGCCGTGGGCGAAGGCCACGAACAAGTAGGCGATCGGCGCGAGCGCCTGACCGTGGGACGGGTCGATCGCCGAGCCGCCCATCCCTGGCATCATCACGGTCGAGTCGGTCGGCGGGCCAGCGTCGACGTGCTGTGGGGGCCTGGCAGCGCCCGCAGAGCCGACAGCGTTCGTGTGGCCGGCAGCGCCCGCATGGCCGGCCGCGCCTGTATAACCGGCCGCGCCTGTATAACCGGCCGCGACGCGCGGGGGCTGAGCGTGGCCGATCAACGGAGCGGGGAGCGGGGCGCCGTGATCGATCCCGCGTGGTAGCGCCCCGTCGAGCTCGAGCACGGCTCGCTCGAACTCGACCATGTCGGCGAAGCGCTCGCTGGGGAACTTGCCGAGCGCCTTGAAGATCAGCGCCTCGAGCCCATCGATCACATGGGCGGGCACGTCGAGCTGTGGGGCGACGTCGCGCAGCCGCCGAGGTCGCTCGGTCACGTGCTGACGCAGCACCTGCATGAAGTTGTCGCCAGGGAAGGGGACGGTGCCGCTGAGCATCTCGAAGATCATGCAGCCGACGGCGTACAGGTCTGCGCGGCCGTCGATCTCCCCGCCCGTGGCCTGCTCGGGCGCCATGTAGCTGGCGGTGCCGAACACCATGCCAACCTGGGTCAGCTGCTGGCCGTCGTCGATCTTGGCGATGCCAAAGTCGAGGACCTTGACGAAGTCGGCGGTCCCGTGACGGGTGATCAGGAACACGTTGCCGGGCTTCATGTCGCGGTGGACGATGCCGGCTCGGTGCGCGGCCGCGAGGGCCCGAGCGATCTGCACGATGATCGGCTTGGCGCGCGCCCAGCCGATGCTGCGCCCGCGTCCAACGATGTGGGCCAGCTCGCAGCCGTCGAGCGCCTCCATTGCGAAGTACGCGTAGTCGGGGGTCTGCCCGAAGTCGAGGATGTCGATGATGTTCTCGTGTTGGACCGCAGCCGTGGCCCGCATTTCACGAAAGAAGCGCTCGACCAGATGCGAGTCGTGGGTCAGCTCGGGCTTGAGCACCTTGATCGCAACGAGCTTGCCCAGCACGACGTGCTCGGCGAGGTAGACCGCGCCCATGCCCCCGTCGCCGAGCACGCCCGTGATGTGGTAGCGATCCGCGAGCACGCTGCCGACGCCGAGCGGGGCGCTGGGCGGCGCGGCCAGGGTATCGGTCAACAGCGGAGGGCCGTCGAAGGGTGGATCGCTCGACACGACCCGAGCGTACAGCATGCGGGCAGGCCGGGGAAAAGCTCCCGCGCCCCCTCAGGTCACCCGACCTGAACCACACGGGCCCTGCCGCTGGCGCCGTCCTGGGGGCTGGGTTCCCGGGGCCTACTGGGCCGGCGCTGCTGCAGCTTCGCCGCTGAAGGCCTCGATGCAGGCGCCCAGGATGTCGGGGAGGTCCTTCTTGTAGTCACCCGGCGCGTTGGCCATCGCGTTGGCCTGGCAAGCGGCGACCTCGATGCTCCCAGCCTTGACGCAGCCGGCCTTGATGATCCCCAGCTGCGACTCCTTGGCCCCGTTCCAGTTGGCCAGGCCCTCGCCGTCGTAGTGCTTTTGCATGAACTCGTCTTGCGCGGTCGCAACCCCGGCGCAGGCGGCCTCGAGATCCTTGGGCAGCTCGGCGGGCAGGACCGCCAGCGCCTTGATCGCCGCGGCCTTGTCGGCGAGCGCCTGCTCTTCGGCGGCGCGGTCGGCCTTCTTCTTGGCCAGGCGCTCCTCGAGTTCCTTGTCGGCCTCCGACTTCTCTTCGACCTTGTCGTCCTTCTTCTCTTCTTTCTTGTCGCAGGCTGGCAGCAGCGCGCACAGCAAGAACGAGGACAGGATCAGCTTCGAGGTTCGCTTGAGGTGCAGCATCGAGTTGGGCGGAGCATGCCACGATCGAGGGCCGCGCGTCTGCGCACGCGAACGCCCCCACGCAGGCGGGTGTGCGAGCTGTCGCCGCTGGGATCAGCCGTTTTCGAGCTTCGTCACCTCCGGGGCCTTCGACGCGGCCCGGATGTTGCGAATGATGTCGAACGACACGCTGATGCCGACGTAGGGGCGGATCATGTAGCGCTCGCTGGCGTAGGGGCCGAGCTGTGTGGGATCGACGACCTGACCCACCGCGTAGCCTGGGTTGAGCTGATCGCCCTTGATGATCGCCATGCCGACGCCGAGGTTGAGCCCGGTGACGGGCTCGAAGAACAGACCCGAGTAGAACTCGTCACCGAACTTGGAGAGATCGAGGCCAACGCCGAGCTGGAGACCGAGGCTGTTGGCGGCGTAGCGAGCCCGGCGTAGGTGCTGGCAACGCTTGGCTTCGGCTGCGGTCAAGTCGGCTTCGGCGTGGTCGAGTGGGTTCTGCGCTGCGTCTCGATCCCGTTGGGCGGGCGCTAGGCGTCCCTCCCAATCGCTCACTTGCCGTTGGGCTGTCTTTTGGTCAGCCGTAGCGTTCGTTAGCGCGTCGCTCGCCTCCCTCAACGACACCTCAGCCGCATCTTTGTCGTTCTCGGCCTTCTCGACTTTGGCTCGAGCAACTTCTAGTTCAGCCTCGGCGCTTTTCCTGGCTTTGCTCTGCTTGGTCCCATCAAGCTTGGTCTGCGCCGCTTTGAGCCCGGCTTTGGCCGTCTCGAATTCGACCAGAGCCTCATTGAGAGCGGCCTGATCCTGGTCTCGTTCGATAGCGGCCCCTGCCAGTTCGTCGTCTGCGTCTTTCAATTTTTCGCGGGCCTTGTTCAGCTCGGAATTGACCTGGTCCAGTACCAAGAGCGCTTGGTCTCGACTGACCTTCTCTGCGTCTCGTTTGGTCCGGGCGTCCGCGAGCTTCACATCGGCGGCCTCCATGCGAACACACACACGATCGCTGCTGAACGAGGAAATCGCGCCCAGTCGACGGCCGCCTGGGAACACGTGCAGCATCACGGCTGGCGAGACTCGCAGGTCCTCCTCGAGGGTCAGCACGCTCTTGTCGAGATCGGGCACGACCCTGCTCGAGACCTTGCGTTTGCCGCCAATCACGAACGGCGCGGCCACGCTGACGTCGAGGAAGTACAGCGGTCGCAGGACGTGCGCGACGTGGACATGCTCGGCGGCGGGGAGCGGTGGGGTATCGACAGCCTTGCGCTTGAACCTGAGCTCGACGCTCGCGGAGGCGGGGACCTCGAGCACGATCGAGCTGAGCACGGTGAACTCGGTCGGAGTCGAGCATGGCGGCGGGGGTCCATCTAGTCCCTCCGCTTTAATCTCACTCCCCGCGGCAGCGTCGGCCCGGAACAGCTGCTCTCGCTTGGGTCCACCGACGAGGCTCAGGTTGAACTCCACGTTGGCATACCGGGCCGCGCAGCCAACCACCTTGACCGTCACGCTCTCGCCCTGATCGAGGTTCGCCGGCAGGCGATCGCGGTCTGCGTTGGAGTTCCGTGGCAAACCGACGCCGTCGCCGTCGAGGCACAGGACGTTGGCCGGCTCGCAGCCCGCAGCTTCGAACACTTTGAGCCCATCATCATCGCTGAGCTGCTCCACCGGTCGCACAGGCGCTGCTGCCAACGCGAAGCCGGGCACGCCAAACGCCAACCCAAGCCCGAGCACCACCGCGAATCCGATCGTTTGTTTGTCTTGCATGTCGGTCTCCTCAAGTCGTCGATTCGTCACTCGTGTCCGTGCTGCTCTCGCCGCCCTCGGAGTCGTTGGCGCTGCTGACCTCGCGGGTCACCAACGTCGCGTCCGATGCCAGCACCTCGCCGCTCGGACGGGTCGTGCCGCCGGTCGGACACCCGGTCTCGTAGAGCGACGCCGACACCAGCGCCTCGACTTGCTCGGGGCTCACGAACACATCCACGAGCTCGCCGTCGCCCGGTGCGGAGACGCAGCCCGCCGCCAGATCCTGCCCAGCGCGGCGCAGCGTCCCGCCGTCGACCTCGAGCCACACGCTCTGCCCGCCCCAGGTCTGCACGACCAGGTGCACACCAAACTCGGCGGAGCTCGGCTGGGCCGCGTCGCCGGCCCGCGCGAGATCCAAGAAGACGGCAGGTGTCGGCGGTGGATCGAATTCACAGGCCGCCAGCGCGAGGCTCAGCGCCATCACCAGCGTGGACGGGACCAAATGATTGGGCTTGGACATGGTTGGCTCTCACCAACCCAGTCCGAGCCGCGGCGCGACCCGTTCGTTTTTTCGCGCTAGCAGGCCGGGGAAATTCTCGACGCGGCCCAGAGTGCGTCACTGGGCTTCGAGGCCGCGGAGCCAAAGCGAAGCTGTATCGGGCATACCGCGAGCTTTGGCGACAAAGGCATTCGGAGGCCAGGGGCGTGCTCTGGGCCGTGTCGAGGTTTTTTCCGGCCTGCTAGCCCGCGGCGACCTTCACGTCACTCCACAGCTCCGGCGGCATCGCGTGGTGGAGCCGCCAGATGATGCGCATCGGCTTCTCGCGCTCGTGCGACTCATAGTCCACGGGCCCGAGGAAGGTGTAGGGGCTGGTGACGCCGCGCTCGTGGGTCCGCTGGCGGACGAACAGGAGGATGTTCCAGTCCATCGCGCGGTGGTTCTGATAGCGGCGGCCGGTCTCCGAGTCGGCGCGGGTGCGGCCCTGGGACTCCCAGTGAAACCGCTCGCGGCTGATCGGGTAGTCCTCGTAGAGGGTGGTCGGCGTGAACTGCTTGGCGTCCTTGTCGAGGGTGACGAACAAGAGGTCGGACCGAGTGGCCTGGTGGCGATACACGCCGCCTTGCAGGCGCAGGAGCTTGCCCTGGCGAAGCTCGCCGAGGCCGGCGATGACCTCGTCGCGGCTGTAGGTCGCGTGGATCCGCAGCGGGGCGAGGCCCGGGAGCTCGAGCGTGGGACGCCGACGTCGATCGTCGAGCACACCCATGAGCTCGGCCAGCTCGCGGCGCAGGTCGGGGGCGGCCCACAGCTCGTCCCACGCGGCTGAGAGCTCGGCGATCGGGCGGCGCACGTGGCCGGCCGCGACGAACAGCATGAGCTGCAGCGGGTCCGACGGATCCGCGCGCAGGGGCTTGTCGAGCGTCAGCCAGCGACGCCAGGTGCCGAGCCGGTTCGGATCATCGACATGCAGCAGGCGCTCCATCGCGCGGGTCGTCGCGTGCTTGGGGGCAGGGCCCTCGCGCAGACCCGCGCGATGGAGCAGCTCCGTGTACGTGCCGCCGCGACCGTAGACCTGGTCGAGCTCGACGCCGGCTTGATCGAGGAAGCGGCGCAGGCCGACGTCGCCGATCGCTGCGAGGTCGCGGGCCAGCTCCTGCCGCCCGAGCCGGAGGGTCCGCTCGATGCTCTCGACGACGATCTCCTGGCTGCGGTGATCGAGGAGGATCTCGCAGCCAGCTGGCAGGTGAGGGAAGCCGGCCTCGACCGCGCCCTTGACCTGGGCGCGGGTGCCACCAACGAGCGCCGCGAACCGCTGGTCAAACCGGAACCGCTCGTGGACGCCGTCGCCGATGAAGTCGAGGACCGTGAGGCAGTCCTTGCCCTCGGCCAGGCGGAGGCCGCGTCCGAGCTGCTGAAGGAAGACCGTCGCGCTCTCGGTCGGGCGCAGGAACAACACGGTGTCCACGGCCGGAAGGTCGACGCCCTCGTTGAACAGATCGACGGCGAACAGGATCTTGACCGTGCCGTCGCGCAGGGCTCGGAGGGCCGCCGCGCGCTTGTTCGAGCTGGTCTTGCCGCTCACCGCCAGCGCTGGCACCCCCGCTCGCTGAAACCACGCCGCCATGAACTCCGCATGCTCGACGCTCACGCAAAAGCCCAGCGCACGCATGGCGTGGAGGTCGGCGACCTTGTCCTGGGTCGCGCGCAGGACCGCGCGGGCCCGGACGTCGTCGGCTGTGTAGAGGCGCTCGAGATCGCGGGTGTCGTAGCGGCCCGCGCGAAAGTCGACGGTGCTCAGATCGGTCTCGTCGTGGACGCCGAAGTAGTGAAAGGGCGAGAGCAGGCCGAGGTCGAGGGCGTCCCACAGGCGGATCTCGTAGGCGATGCGCTGCTCGAACCACGCGAGGATCGACTGGCCATCGGCGCGCTCGGGGGTCGCGGTGAGGCCCAGCAAGATCTTCGGGCGCAGGTGGCTCAGGAGCCGGTCGTAGGTTGGCGCCGCCGCGTGGTGGAACTCGTCGACGATGACCACGTCGTAGGCCTCGGGCCGCAGCTCGGCGAGGCGGCCTTCATGCAGCGACTGGACCGACGCGAACAGGTGCCGGTCCCGCTCGAGCGGCCGGTCAGGCTCGAGTCGACGGCCGAAGTTGCCGTCACGGAGCACGGCCCGGAACGCGCCGAGGCTCTGCCTGAGGATCTCTTCGCGGTGGGCGACGAACAACAGCGACAGCGGGCCGCGCTCTCGCTGCAGCCGGCGAAAGTCGAGCGCCGCGATCACCGTCTTCCCGGTTCCGGTCGCGGCGACGACGAGGTTCTGGTGATGGCCGGCGTCGCGCTCGGCCGCGAGCGCGTCGAGGGCAGTTTGTTGGTGCGGGTGGGGGCGGATGTCGATCGCGCGGGCGATCGCGTCGCGGTCGGCGTCGGGCCTTCGCTGGGCGTCGAGGTCGTCGAGGAAGCGCTCGCGGTCGAACGGCTCGAACGATCCCTCGTCGCTCCAGTACTGCTCGAAGGTGGTCTCGAGCTTCTTGTGCACGGTCGCGTTGTCGATCTGGCCGACCCGCACGTTCCACTCGCAGCCGTCGAGCAGCGCGCTGTGGCTGAGGTTCGACGAGCCGACCACCGCCGTCGAGAACCCACTGTCGCGGTGAAACAGCCAGGCCTTGGCGTGTAGACGGGTGCGACGGCTGTCGTAGGACAGGCGGACCTGGGCGCCGAGCTCCTGCAGCGTGTCGAGGGCGCGGAGCTCGGTGGCGCCGAGGTAGGTGGTCGTGAGCACGCGGAGCTGGCCGGGGCGCCGCTCGATGAAGCGACGGAGCGGATCGAGGATCACCCGGAGGCCGGAGTACTTGAGGAACGAGATCAGGATATCGACCCGATCCGCGCTCGGGAGCTCGCGCGCGACGAGGTGGCCGAGCCGGACGTCGCGGGGGCCGTTGACGAGCAGGTCGCTGTGACTCGGCGAGATCAGCGGGCGCGGCGGGTGGTTGGCGGCGAGGCGGATCTCGTCGCTCGAGAGCAGCGAGCGCAGCACACGGCCGGGTGGAGCGACGCGGTCGTGCTCGTCGATCTCGCCCCGTTTGGCTTGATCCCCGAGCCAGGTGACCAATTCGTTGACGAGCTGAAGCTGGCCCGCGCGGTCCTTTTTTGCCTGGCGAAGCACGTGGTGGAGCAGCTGCGTCACGTGGCGAGTGAGCAGCTCGGCCGCGGCCTCGTCGGACAGCTCGGCGACGTCTTTGAAGCGTGGGTCGATGGCCTCGAGCGCCTCGGCGACCTCGCGGGTCAACAAGGTCTCGTGCAGCCCAGGCCGAAGCGCCATCGCGCTCGAGGATACGCCAACGGACGCCGACTGGGGAGCATCTCGCCCGCTCACGCGTCGGCGTGATCGCGGGCGTCTCGCTGACGCTCAGCTCATGAACGTCGCGACCCCGAGCAGCACCATCGCAGCCAGCAACGCTCGGCGACCCAGCAGCGCGCGCCTCAGCACCACCTGCGGGTCTGAACCGCCGGCCGCGAACAGCACCGCCGCGCTGTCCTTGCCACCGACGATCCGCCCCTGTTCGCGACGCAGCTCGCCGAGCACCGCTACGCGATCGCCCGCGTGGATGCGCTCGAGGGCGACCGCCCGCGTGCGGTCGGGGATGGCCTGCCCCTTGGGCTTCGGCGGTCGCCAGCCCGACGCCTCCTCGCCCCGGCGCCCAAAGCTCAGCTCGCGCTCGGCCGCCCATACGAGCCCCCGCAGCGGGACCTCGATGATCCCCAGCTCCGTGTCGAGGCGGAGGCTCTCGAGCTCGCGCTCGCGCCTGAGCCCGCAGCTGTAGTGCGAGGTCTCGGTCACCTGCACGGTCTGCGGGTTGCCATTGCTGTCGGTGATGTCCTTGGTCACCTGCTGGCTCTCGGACCAGGCGTACTCCAGCACCTCGCGCCACAAGACGGGCTTGGCACTGCGCTCGCCGACAACCGTGCCGACCAGCCGGCCTTCGCTGGCGTGCGTCGCATCGCGGATCGGCTGGGCGCCGAGCAACCGTCGAGCATCCCTCGCCGACTTGTGATCATACCGATAGGCGAGCAACCCAACGCTGAGGCCGAGCAGGCTGACAAAGCTCGGTGCGATCCAACTCGGGTAGTCCGGCATCGCCGGCCCGATGCCAACGATCATCCACCCTGCGAGCAGGAACAGCGCCAGCTCCCACTTGCTCCGGGTCGGCGGGTGCTCCTTCGTGAAGCCTCGCTCGCGAAAGCCCGGGTCGCTGGGCTTGCCAAACCCAGCCGGGTGAAACCGCGGTAGCGTTCGGTTCTGGACGTGGACATACGCGGCCAAGATCGCGTGCAGAACCACCCAACAGCCCGCGACCCCCCAACCACCGCCAGCTTCGAGCAGGCCAAACAGTGGCGCGGGGGCTGCGAACGCGAGCAGAATCAAGCCGCCGTAAGTCCATCCGAACCGCTGCGCCCGGGTGCCACGCTTGTTCTTCGGCTTGGAGTTCCGCCTGCCCACGCGTCCAGGATCGCACGATTCGCGCCGTCAGGGGCCGGTTTGCGGGGTTTAGCTACCGGAGCAAAAAATATTCAGTGTGGTGCAATCCCTCGTGGACCGGCCGGGTACTACCGCCCCGCCAGCTGATGACCGACCGCGAATCCACCCCAGTGAACCCCACCGCCTCCAGGCGCCGCCTCCAGCAACGCGGGCTCGCCAAGCTGATTGGCAGCGCAATCGACACCCCGAGCGTGGGCCTGGGCTTCGGATTGGTGGGTGTCGTGATCGCTGTGTTGGTGTTCGGGACCGCACCGGTGGTGGTCGGTGTCGGCCTGTTGGCGCTGCTCGTGGTGGATTAGTGGTAGGTGCCGTCACCAGGGCGGATCAGTCACGCGACGGCCGACGTCATCGTATGCGTAGGCATCGTCGACGTTGAACTCACACTCGCGCGAGGTTCGAGGTGATGCGCCCGGCCGCCGCGAGGCTGGCCATGTCGAGCTAGCTCGAGGCTACGCGCAGCGACTACAATCCCCGTAGGTGCCTCGCTTCGCTTCCTCAGCTCCGCTCTCCCGGGCCACGCTGCTCGCGGCTGCCCTGCTCGCGGGAGGCTGCAACAAGCCGGCGCCGGTCGACGATGGCGCGATCGAGCCGGGCATGGCGTTGTTCGACGCCTCGAGCACCGTCGAGCCAGACAAGGACGCGAGCGCGGCGCTGGTCGCTGCCCAGGCGATCCTGATCGGCGCGGATCAACACACCCTCACCGACGGCCCCGGCCTACCGGCCCAGCCACAACCCGAGCCCGAGCCCCCGTACACACTCCCCGACGACTACCTGCGCTTCGATGGCGCGTGCGCGTCGGGCAAGCGGATCACGCTGGCGTTCGGCGGCGATCTGCTGCTGCACAAAGAGCTGCAAGAGCAGGCCTACGCATCCAAGCAGGGCGCGGCGGTGCTGTGGGCCAACATCGCCGATCTGCTGGCCGAGCCGGACCTCACCTACCTCAACCTCGAGGGCCCGCTGGCGCACGGGCTCGATCGTGACTTCCTGGAGGTCGAGGATCCCGGTCGCGTGTTCGATCGGATCGTCTACACCAGCTATCCGCGCTTCAACTACCACGCGTCGATCGCCGCCGACCTGGTCGCGGCGGGCGTCGACATCGTGTCGACCGCCAACAACCACTCGCTGGATCGGGGCCCGCTCGGGGTCGACCGCACGGTCGCGGCGCTGCGCAAGGCCAAGCTGGAGTTCGTGGGCACCCGCGGGTCGAGCGAGCTCGAGCGGCTGTACACGGTGACCGAGGTGGACGGCCTGAAGATCGCCTGGATCGCCTGCACCAAGAACACCAATCGGGTCCCCGACGATCTCGATCAGGTCCTCCAGTGCGGATCGGGGTCGGCGGTCGAGGCGGTGATCCGCAAGCTGCGCTCGACCGGGCGCAAGCACGATCGCGCGGCCAAGGCCGACGCGGTGATCGTGACCCCGCACTGGGGCAAGGAGTACGTCCACGCGCCGCGCGAGTCGGAGCAGAAGCTCGCGAAGCGGTGGATCGAGGCGGGGGCGCTCGCGGTGATCGGCAGTCACCCGCACGTGGTCCAGCCGTGGACCAAGCTGGTCAGCGAGGACGGCCGCGAGGGGCTGGTCATGTACTCGCTCGGCAACTTCGCCAGTCATCAGCCCGAGCTCGCCCGCCGCAGCTCGCTGCTCATGTACCTGAGCTTGGTCCAGGCCGAGGACGGCGAGCTGCACATCGCGGGTGTCCGTCACCTGCCGCTGCACGTGCGCCAGGCCGGCGACGAGTTCTTCGTCGAGGCGATCGATCGCGTGCAGGGCCCAGCCGACGCGCGCGCGCTGATCGTCGCGTTGCTCGGGGCCGGCAACCTGGTCTCGCCCGATGAGCCGAAGCTCGCCGATCCGCACTGCGACGAAGACTGGCGGCCCCACCCGATCCCGGCGTGGGCCGAGCTCGCGCAGCCTATCGAGCCTTGATTGCAGGTCGAGCTTCGGGGAGCCACACCGGTCGCTCGCGCGTCCACTCGCCGATGTCGAGGCGCGCGTGGTCGAAGTGCGCGAGCTGTCGTGTGAGCTGCTCGACGCGCGCGGCGAGCCTGGCGTGGCGTGTGTCGACCTCGACACGAACCTCGTCGAGGTCATTGGCCAGTCCCGCGAGTGGCGTGGTCGCGATCACCTCGCCGTCGCGCTCCGCGAGGTGCACGTGGACGCGCGCCCAACGGCCCCGGTCATCACGCTCGAGCATCCACCAGCTCTCGCCGCGGTGCAGCACGATCCGCTGCACGTGTATGGGCACCTGACGCCAATCGGCCAGGCTTTGCCGAGACTCCATGTGGAACGCCCGCAGCCGCTCGCCTAGCTTGGAGTCCCACAGCCACGCGGCGTCCTGTGGCATGAGATCGTGCAGCATCCAGAAGCTACGCAGGCGCGTCAGGCCCTCGCACTCGCCGAGCGCCTTGATGCCCTTGCCAGTCCAGCCCCACCGGTTGACCGTATGATAGGAGAGGTGCTCGACCGGCAGCGTGTCGTGCCGGGTTGCCAGCGCCAGCAGTCCCGCGTCGCACACGTTCTCGAGCTCGCGAACGGCACGCATGTGCGGCGAGATGATCGCGGCCGAGCCTCGCGACCGACGGGCGAAGATCACACGCTCGAGCGTCGCCCACTCGCGGTGGTCCTGCTCGGCCTCGACGAGTCGCGCCGCGATCGGCTTGAGCGCAACGGCGACCGGGAAGCCGCGCTCGAACATCAGGCCGCGCTTGACCGCCAGGCGTGCGAGCGGGCCCAGCCACGTCGTGGCGTGCTCGGCCAGCAGCGCTCGCTCGCGGCTCCGGATCTCGCGGCTCGGCTCGTGGTCGGGCCGGTGGAGCTGCAGTCTGATCAGCTCTCCGTGTGGATCGCCCTGCGACAGCAACCAATCGCCGAGCACCATGCGCGCGGCGTCGTCGCCAGGATCGGCGTAGACCGCTTCAAACAACTGTTCGCGGGTCTTGGGTCCGCTCGCGCGCGGCTTTGGGTCAGCGGCGGGATCGAGCTTGGCGCTGGCGATGAGCTTCAGCAGCTGCTCGCGCTCGCTGGCAGCGAGCTCGTCGAGCTCCGCGTTGGGCTCGGTCTCGGGCTCGATGCTGCTGCCGAGCTCGACGAGGCGCGCCGCGATCTCGGCTTGGAACGCGGCCGAGCGGAAGCGACCGTCCGGAAGCAGCCGTGGATCACCGCACGCGAGCAGCAGTCGGTCGTAGCGCTGCGACAGCTTGTGCTGGTGCCCGAAGATCCGGAAGTTCCCATGTCGCCACGTTGCGACCCTCATGCTGAGGCGCGGGTCGTCGCGCCGCTCGGCGAGCTCGTCGAGGCACGCGATGATCTGCTGCTTGTAACCCCGCTCGAAGATGCGCTCGAACGCCTCGATGAGCAGGTGCAGATCGGCCGGGTCGCGTCGGCGAGCACGCTCGATCCAGTCGAGCAGCGCTTGCTTTTGTGTCTTGGCCGGCGGCAGCGAGCGTCCCTGCGCGACGCGGACCGACAGCCGCTCGACGAGCTCGGCCAGCTCCGGCGTTCGACACACGCGCCAGGCATCGATCAGCGCTCGCAGAGCCGTGGCGCCGGCTCCAATCTCGAGCGCAGCACGGGCGCGACCCAGCGCTGGCAGGGCATCGTGCGAGCGGGACACGACGCAGATCGTCGCACGCAGTGGAGATCCGTGCCATGCGCCGCAATCGTGATCAGCCTACGTCGCGTCGGCGAGGGCGCTTGGCTCGGTCGCCGGTTCCTTCCATCGGCCGTCCGTGCCGTGCATGACTCGGCTCGGGTCGAGCTTGCGCTATGCGTCAGCGGCCTTCAGCTTCGGCGCGCTTGCGGGCCTTCTTCTCGCGGCGGATCGTCCCGTCGAAGAACATCCCGGCCTGCAGGCCAAAGTACGGCCGCCACTTGCGCTCGTAGAACGCGTAGTGGGTGAGATCCGACTGGACCCCACCAAACGCGAAGCTGAAGGTCAGCGCGACCCGATCGATGCGACTCGTCGCGCTGAGCTCACCCATCACCACATGGTTGCGGGTGATCGTGGGTTGCTCGTTCTGGGTGCCCGGCGTGATGGCGTGGAAGACGGGTGGGATCGTCCAGTCGAAGCCATAGCCGAACGCGAGGCCGATGATCCTGCTCTGAAACCCGAGGTAGCCCTGCGGAAACACGGCGAGCGGCTGGGCGTTGCGGGAGTTGGCGACGTTGCCCCCCACGGCGACCGCCAGCCGGACCATCACGTACTTGAGAAACTGGGCCTGGTAGCCGAGGTCCAGCATCATCGGCGCGAAGTGGTAGCGGACGTTCTCGCCGGTCTCGGAGTCGGCCGCCTGGGTCAGGCGGATGTGCTGCGCGTGCAGAGCAAACCGGAACCGGTGGGTCCGCGGCAGGCTGCGGACCCGGGGGTCGACCTCGCCGTGGCTGGTGTCGAACTGGCGGTCCTTGGCTCGCTTGGCGAGCACCGGGGGGGCGATGAAGCTCGCTGGCGCCGGCGTCATCGCGATCAGCGACGGGACCTCGAGCGCGAGCTGCCCGGGCGAGCTCAGCGAGGCGTCGGTGCCTGTATCTGGTTCGAGCTGCTGGATGTCGTGGCCGAGCGGTGCCAGCGGACCTTCGAGCGGGGCCGCGACTGACGCGGGGCTCGGCTCCGAGGCGCTCGCGGTCTGCGGATCGAGCAACGCGATCGTGAGTGCGGCGAGGGTGCATCCGAACCCGGCTACGATCCGACTCGATCCGCGCGTCACCGACACAGCATCCGGGCACCCGCGGCGGCTGTCAAACCCGTGCGCGCGTTCAAATTCACTTGCCCCAGCCGGGTTTGGCGCGAGATCACAAACCGTGAAGCGACCGCGGCGTGGTGGCCATGCACGAGCTCACCCGCGTCAGCGGACCCAGGGCAGCACGACCACGTCGACGATCATCGCGGCAAAGTAGGCGATGCTGATCCAGCCGTTGAGGTCGAAGAAGGCCTTGTCGATCCGGCTCAGATCACTCGGGCGGACGATCCAGTGCTCGTAGGCCAAGATCGCCACGACGGCGATCAGCCCGACCAGGTGCGGGATGCCGAGCCCCGCGAGCAGCTGCAGGGCCACGAGCGCGGCGGCGGTCAGCAGGTGCAACAGCCCCGAGACCCACAGCGCCCCGCGGACCCCAAACGCGACCGGGATCGAGTGGAGCCCGGCCTGGGCGTCGAAGTCGTGGTCCTGCAGGCTGTAGATCACGTCGAAGCCCGCGACCCAGGTGCCGACCGCGACCATCATCACGCCGGGGATCGCAAAGCCCTCGAGCCCGCCCGTGACGGCCACCCACGCGCCGGCCGGGCCGAGCGACAGCGCTGCACCCAAGATCAGGTGGGCCGCCCATGAGAACCGCTTGAACAGGCTGTAGCCGCAGATGATCAGCAGGCACACGGGCGTGAACGCGAGCGCGACCGGGCCGAGCGCAGCCGCGGCGCCGACGAACACCAAGCTCGCGAGGATCGTCAGGGCCCACGCCGCGCCCAGGCCGATCTGGCCGGCCGGGAGCTCCCGAGTCGCGGTGCGCGGGTTCGCGGCGTCGATCTTGCGGTCGACGATCCGGTTGAAGCCCATCGCGGTCGTGCGCGCGCCCGTGAACGCGAGCACGATCCACACGAGCTTGAGCCAGGTCATCCCGGTGCCGTCGCCGAGGCCGTCGTACACGCTCGCGCGGTGCGCAAGCACGCCCGCCGCCAGCGTGAACGGCAGACCGAAGATCGTGTGGCTGAGGCGGACCAGGCTGGCGTAGCGGACCAGCGTCGTCCACACGCCGGGCTTGTCGTCGGCGGGCGCGGGCATCTTCGCAGAGCCTAACCGCGGCAGTGGGCGGGGTCGACAGCCAGCGGATGGCGACGCGCTGTGTCGCCGGATATCCTGAGGTCATGAACTCGATACGATTGAACTTGGCCTGGGTGCTGTGTCTACCTCTGCTCGTGTCCTGTGGTGACGACGTGAACAGCGCCGAGACGGGCACCACGTCGGAGACTGGGGACGGGGACGGCGACCCGGGAGATGGTGACCCGGGGGACGGAGACGGAGACGGAGACGGCGATGGGGATGGGGACGGAGACGGCGATGGAGACGGGGATGGGGACGGAGACGGCGATGGAGACGGAGACGGAGACGGAGACGGAGACCTCCTGCCCGGCCAATGTGGCGGCGTACAGATGGTCGGATGCCCCGACGGTCAATACTGCGACTGGCCCAACGACGACTGCGGCGAAGGCGGATCGATCGGCCTGTGTCTAGACAACCCGAACTTCTGTCCGGGGATCTTCGATCCGCACTGCGCCTGCAACGGGCAGACCTACTCCAACGCGTGCCAGGCCCAATCCGCGGGGTTCGACGTCGACCACCCCGGCGACTGCTGACCTGCTCGCGGGCAGCTCTGCGTCCTGTCTCGCTGGTTGTCAGCGAGACAGGCGCAGGGGCTCAGTCGGGCAGCGACCAGTCGATCGGCGGCTTGCCCCAGCGATCGAGCGCGGCGTTGACCTTGGAGAACGGCTTGCTGCCGAAGAACCCGCTGCTGGCCGACAGCGGCGAGGGGTGAGCCGCGACGATGATCTCGTGGTGGCTGCCGTTGCGCTCGATCAGCGGGAGCTTCTTCTGCGCGGGCTTGCCCCACAGCACGAACACCAGCGGATCTTCGCGGGCGGCGAGGACCTCGATCACGCGATCGCTGAAGGTCTCCCAGCCCTGCTTGCGGTGCGAGTTGGCCTTGTGGGCCTGGACCGTGAGCACGGTGTTGAGCAGCATCACCCCGCGGTCGGCCCACGCCTGCAAGAACCCGTGATCCGGAGCGTCGACGCCGACGTCGGACTGCAGCTCCTTGTAGAGGTTGCGCAGCGAGGGCGGGATCTTGACGCCGCGCCGAACCGAGAAGCACAGGCCGTGGGCCTGGTCGTTGTCGTGGTACGGGTCCTGGCCGAGGATCAGCACGCGGACCGACTCGTAGGGGGTGTGCTCGAACGCCGCGAACACCTCTGGCGCGGGCGGGAACACCTCTTGGGTGGCGCGGGCGCTGGCGACGAAGGCCTCGAGCTTGCGGAAGTAGGGCTTGGCGATCTCGTCGCCGAGCACGGCGTGCCAGCTCTGGGGCAGCTCTCCAAACGCTTCGCTCATCATAGACCTCGATCTTCTCGCAGGATGTTGGCGTCGCGGAACGACGACATGGTCGCGTGCTCGTCGTGGCTGTACGCAAACCCGGTGGCCTCGATGAAGGCGCTGTTGTCGACCACGACCGGGTGCTTGAGGTGAGCGATCGCGCCCGGGGGAAGCTTGGGCAGGCCAAACCGCCCGAGCGCGCGGGGCAGCAGCGCCTCTGGCAGCGGCACGGCCGAGCGATGGGTGGCGCGACACAGGACCGAGAGCGGCACGGGCGGGGGCCCGGCGACGTTGAACACGCCGGCGATCTCGGACTCGGCCGCGAGCACGATCGCCTTGGCGGCGTCGTCCTCGTGCATCACGTGAAACAGCGGATCGAAGCCCAGCGCCATCGGCACGCGGGGCCCGGCCAGGAAGCTCGCCAGCGTGCCGCGCCCGCTGGGGCCGAGCGCGTAGACGATCCGCAGCACGGCCGTGCGCATGTGCTTGCAGGACCACAGCGCGCGGCTGGCATACAGATCCGCGGCGACCAGATCCGCGAGCTCGGGGAACGTGGACACCGCGAGCGGGGGCTCGCTCTCGTTGCGGTACAGCGGCGCGTCGGCGGCCGCGCCATAGATGGTGTGGCGCCCGACGAACACCGCCTCTTTGACGCCAAACTCCTCGCAGTAGCGGAACACCGCCTGGGTCCCGCGCAGGTTGACCCGGTAGCGCTGCTCGGCGCTGGCGTTGAAGTGGGTGACCGTGGCCATGTGGATGACCACGTCGGGACGGTGGACGCGGAACACGTCGGCGGCCGGGCGCTTGCGGACGTCGGTCTGGAAGATCGTCACGCCCCGCGGCGCGCCCTGCCACGGCCGCACGTCGATGCCCAAGACCTCATGGCCGCCGTCGACCAGGCGGAGCGCGACGAGCTGCGCGTGGGCGCCAGCGATGCCGGTGATGAGGACCTTCACGAGGGTTGGATTAGGCCACGGATGCGCCGGAGGTCGCAAGCGGCACCGCGCTATTCGGCCTCCATGCCCTCTGATTGGTGCTCTAGATCCGCGAGCCCCCGCGCTCGCGAGCCCCGACCCACCGCAATCAATTCCTCGACTCGCTCCTTGACCTGCGCCACGTAGCCATCGATCACGTTGTCGGGCTCGTTGCCCGTGCCCTCGAATTTCATGGGCTCCCCGTAGTGAACCTCGCAGTGAACCGGCAGGGGGATCGGCAGCAGGTACGGCGTGACGGGCACGTAGGGCGCGTTGAGCAGCTTGGCGAGACCCTTGGCGTGGTAGATCGTGGGGATCGCCTCTTCGCCGCCGATGAACGCGATCGGCACGATCGGCACCTTGGTCTCGAGGGCGATACGCATGAACCCAGTGCCGAACCGGACCAGCTGGTAGCGATCGCGGTAGAGCTTGCCAGTTCCGCGCGCGCCCTCGGGGAACACCATCAGCAGGCGCCCATCGAGGAGCAGTCGCTTGGCGTGCTCGGGCAGACCCGGCAGCTGACCCACGCGCGAGAACCATGGGCCCATGAACGGCATGCTCTGGGCGAATTTCTCGACCATGCCGTGGGCGAGGCGAGGCGGCTCGCGGTCGAAGAAGATCGAGGCGAGGATCATGCTGCCGTCGGTGGGCAACCCACCGGAGTGGTTGGACACGAGCATCGCCGGACCGTGGGCGGGGACGTTCTCGACGCCGTGGGCCCGGAGCCGAAAGTAGTGCTTGTGAGCCTGACCGAGCACGGTCAGGAACAGCCCGAGGTGATCCTTGGAGATGCCGTAGGGGTCCAAGCCCCAGCGGTTGAAGGGCAGCTCGAGCCGATCGATCCGGTCGCGCACCTCGGGGCTGATCGCTCGCCTCCACATGTAGCGCGGCAGTGTATCACCCATGCCGCCCGCGGGCGGGCGCAGCGTGTTCGTGGCCATAATCAGGCAGCTGGTTGCTGCGGCGGTGCTGGAAGATCAGCGAGGTCTCGAGCTGCCCGAGCTCGGCCCGACCCGCGATCTGTTCGGCGACCAGGCGGCGCAGGTGTTCCACATCGCGCACGGCCACGTGCACGACCAGGTCGTGAGAGCCGGCGACGTCGTACAGATCCCGAACCTCGGGCTGTGCGGCGAGGTGAGCCCACAGGGCCTCCATCAGCTCGCGCTGGTGTCGGACGATCCGAACGAACACCAGCGCCTCGAGGGTGATGCCGAGCGCCTTGGGATCGACGTCGGCGTGGAAGCCCCGAATGATCCCGTCGTGGACCAGCCGCTTGACTCGCTCGAGGCAGCTCGACGGCGCCAGGCCGATCGACGCGGCCAGCTCCTTGTTGCTCTGCCGAGCATTGTTTTGCAGCGCCGCGAGGATCTCGTGGTCAATTCGGTCGAGGAGACGATTCTCTGGTTTCATCCGATTTCAATTCGGTGGCGCGCGGCGAGAATGGAGATAAATTCGAGCGAATCCGTCGCTGGACACGGATTATACGGAAAAATGCGCACAATGTCGCATGATCTTCGTCGCGCCCAGCGCGATTCGCGGGCGTTCCTCGTCAGCGCCGCGAAGTACCTGCATCGCCACGGTACTCCGGCCCATCGGCTGGAGGACACGCTGGTGGTCTGCGCGAAGGGGCTGGGCCAGCGCCTGCAGGTGTTGGCCACGCCGACCGCGGTCGAGCTGGCGTTTGGCGGTCGGCGCCAGCGGTCGTACCTGATCCGGGCCGACGCGGGGGAGGCCGAGCTCGGCCGGCTCGTCGCGCTCGATGCCGTGATCGCCGAGGTCGGGTCCGGCCGGCTGGATCCGGTCGCGGGCAAGCTGAAGCTCCGCAGGGTCGCCGCGGCGCCACCGGTCTACGGCGGCGCCGCGGTCATCGCGGCGTTTGGTCTGGCCTCGGCCGGCGCCGCCCGGTTCTTCGGGGGCAACCTCGCGGAGGTGCTGCTCTCGCTGGGCCTGGGCCTGGGGCTGGGGGTGCTGTCGCGCTTCGCCAACGCGCGCGCGGGGCTGGGGCGGGTGCTCACGCCGCTCGCCGCGTTCCTGGCCGCGCTGGTGTCGTTGCTCGCGGCGCGGTGGATCACCGGGGTCCACGAGCAGGTGACGATCCTGTCGGCGTTGATCGTGCTGGTGCCCGGGCTGAGCCTGACCCTGGCGATGACGGAGCTGGCGACGCGCCACCTGGTGTCCGGCACGGCGCGGCTGGCCGGCTCGCTGACCGTGTTCGTGACGATGGCGTTCGGGGTCGCCGTCGCGCGGGCGATCGTCGAGGTCTTGCCGCTCGGTCCCACCCACGAGGTCGCGCCCTGGCTGGTCGAGGCGCTGCCGGCCTGGACCCGCTCGTTCGCGCTGGTGTTGGCGCCGATCGGGTTTTGTGTGCTGTTCCAGGCCCGGCGCGCCGACATCCCGGCGATCGCGATCACCGGGATCTTCGCGGCCGAGCTCGCGCGCTTCGCCGCGTCGATCGTCGGTCCGGAGCTCGGCGCGTTCACGGGCGCGTTCGCGGTCGCGCTCGCGGCCAACGGCTACGCGGCGTGGCGTCGGCTGCCCGCCGCGGTGATCTTGCTGCCCTGTCTGCTGCTGTTGGTCCCGGGCGCGATCGGATTTCAGAGCGTGACCTCGTTCATGGCCAACGACGCGCTCGGCGGGATCGAGGCCGCGTTTCGGATGGTGCTGGTCGCCGTCTCGCTGGTCGCCGGGGTGCTCGTCGCCAACACGGTCGTGCTGCCGCATCTGCGCCGTCCGGCCACGGAGCACCGCGCGGCGTGAAGGTGCTACGCTTCGCCGCGGTCGCGCTGCCGGATGCAGGAACCGCCCACGAAACGAGCCGCGGCCCGGCTGGGGGCCTCATTGCTGGCCTCCTTGGGGGCCGCGCTGGCGTGGGGTCTGGCGACCCACGCCTCGGCCGCGCCGGCTGATCCGGTCGCCGACGCGTCGACCGAGACAGGTGACCTCGACGAGCCTGACGCCGAGCGACCGCTGCTGTTGCTCGCCGCCGACGACGGCGAACTCGCGGCGTCCATGCTCCGCGCCGTCGGAATTGAGCTCAACGACGTCGACGTCGCGCTCGAGCGGATCGATCTGGACCCATCGCAGGATCTGCAGGCGAGGATCCACGCCGGGCAGCAGCTGGTCCGCGAGCGCTCGGCCGTGGGCTTGGTCTGGCTCGACCCGCGCCCCGACGGGCTGACGCTGCATCTGGTCGTGGGCGACGGGTCGGTGCTGCTTCGCCCGGTGCTTGGGTTCAGCGATCGAATCGGGGCGATCGAGGCGGCCGCCGTCATCATTCGCCACTTCACCACGGATCTGATCGCGGGGCGGCCGATCGGGCTGACCCCGCCGTCGGTGGCGGGCGATCACGGCCAGGAACACGCCGCGGACCCCGATCCCCGCGCGGCGGATCAGGTCGAGCCAACACCGGTCGCCGAGCCAGCCCCGCTCACGGCCACCGAGCTGCTGCGCGAGCGCAGCCACGCACGCCTGCAGGTCGCGTACGTCGGCCAGGCGTGGGCCCGCGAGCGCGCGTGGGACAGCGGCGCCGAACTGTCCCTCGGCTGGCGCGCGGCCGCTGGCGCCCACGTCGGTGCTGGTGTCGCGCTGATCCCCCGGTTCGAGCGCACGGTCAGCCACCCCACGGGGTCGGGGGTGATGACCTATCGCGTGGCCCGCTACCCGATCTCGCTGATCGCTGGCTACCAGCACGCGTGGGCCCGGTCGGGGCTGGCGCTCGACGCCCAGCTGCGCGTGGTCGCCGAGCTCCACCACCGCCGCGCCACCGATCCGATCGGTGACATCAGCCTGGAATTTGGCGGGTCCAGGCTGCGCGTGATCCCGGCGATCGAGCCGCGCTTGCAGCTGGACTACCTGCCGCTCGTCCAGCTGTCGCTGTTCATCGCGCTGGGGGTGCGGGTCGCCCTGATCGACACCCTCTACTCGGTCAGCTACGCAGACGAGCTTGGCCGGCCGCTCGGCGAGACCGTGGTCTTGCAGCCCAACTTGATCTCGCCGGTCGCGGTGCTCGGCGTCGCGGTGTACTTGTAGTCATGACGCGCGGGCCAGCGGACGACGACGGCTCGCTGTTCGCCGATCCACAGCTGCTCGGGCTGCGGGCCGCGGTCGCCGAGCTCGCGTGGTTGCTCGATCGCGGCTACGCCCAGACCGCTGCGCTGGAGCTGGTCGGCAATCGTCACGGGCTCCGCACCAGGCAGCGCACGGCGGTGTTGCGCAGCACCTGCACCGACGCGGCGACCACCCGGCGCAGCGAGCGGCGACTCGACCCGGGCGCGGTCGCGGGCCAGCCGCTGGCGATCGACGGCTTCAACGTGTTGATCTCGCTCGAGGTCGCGCTCGCCGGTGGGGTGCTGCTCCGCGGTCGCGACACGATGCTGCGCGACCTCGCCAGCGTGCACGGCAGCTACCGGCGAACCGCCCACACGCTGGCGGCGAGCGCCGCGATCGGTGAGCAGCTCGCCGAGCTGGGGCCAGCGTCGATCCTGTGGCTGCTCGATCGCCCGGTGTCCAACAGCGGCCGGCTGGCGCTGGCGCTGGCGCAGCAGGCCGCCGACCGCGGCTGGGCGTGGGAGATCGAGCTCGACCACAACCCCGATCGGCGGCTTGCGAGCTTCGAGGGCGTGGTCTCGACGAGCGACGCGTGGATCCTCGATCACGCGCGCGCGCACTTCGATCTGACCGGCCTGGTCGTGGGCCAGCGCTGCCCCGACGCGTGGGTGGTGGACGTCGGCCTTGCCGGCGCACAGACGCCGGGGTAGTACCGGCGCCTGGTGAGCAACTCGACCTCCACGACCCCAGACAGCACCACAATCGTCGAGATCCGCGATCTCGCGCATGGCGGTGAAGGCGTCGGCAAGGCCGCCGACGGCGACGACGCGCGGGTGTGGTTCGTCGAGGGGGCGCTGCCCGGCGAGCGGGTCCGCGTCGGGCTGACGGGCGAGCACAAGCGGTGGCTGCGAGGTCACGTGGTCGAGCTGCTCGAGCGCTCGGCGCTGCGCGTCGAGCCTCCGTGCCCGGTCGCCGATCGCTGCGGCGGCTGTACCTGGCAGCACGTCGATCCGGCCGCGCAAGCCCAGCTCAAGGCCGACATCGTCGCCAACCAGCTGCGCCGGATCGACCTGCCCACGCCGGTCGCGGTCCCGAGCCCGCTCGCGCTCGGCTACCGTCGGCGCGCGCGGCTGCACTACCGCGTGGAAGGCCGCACGCTCGAGCTCGGGTTCTTTGGTCAGCGATCCCACCAGCTGGTCGACGCGGATCACTGCCCGGTGCTCGACCCGGCCCTCGACTGGGCGATGCAGCAGCTGCGCGGGTGGGCCAGCTGGCTGCCCGCGACCGGCAGCGTGCACGGGCTCAGCAACGGCGTGGAGGTGGTGCTGGGCCTGCCTGGCGTCCGCCCGCACCCGGAGCTCGAGGTCGCGATCCGCGAGCTGATCGCGAGCTCGAGCGCGTCCGAGGCTGGGCCGACGCTGGTCGGGGTCCAGCTGCGCGGGGGTCGTGAGCACGTGGGCGTGGGTCGGACCTCGCTCGAGCTCGACGGCGATGGCCCGATCCCGCCCGTCACGCAGGGCCCGTTCACGTTCAGTCAGGCTCAAGCTCGCCAGAACGCGGCGCTCGTCGAGCACGTGGTCGCGATGGCCCAGCCGGCCGAGCGGCGCGTGCTCGAGCTTCACGCTGGCGTCGGTAATTTTTCGCGGGCGTTGGCGCGCTCGGCCAAGCGGGTGTGGACGATCGACGGCGATCGTGAGGCCGTGGCCAACCTGCAGCGCACCGCCGAGCGCTGGGGCCTGCCGATCAACGTCAAGCGCGGCCAGGCCGAGAAGCTGCTGGGCAAGCTCGCCGCGGGCGGGCGCACCTACGAGGTCGTCGTGTGTGATCCGCCGCGCGCGGGGATCGGGGTCCAGGCGGCGAAGGATCTGATCGCGGTGGCGAGCGACCGCATCGTCTACGTGTCGTGTGATCCGGCCACGCTCGCGCGCGACCTGGCCGCGATGGTCGGCCCCGGCTCGCCGTTCGAGGTCGTCGATCTGCGCGTGTTCGACATGATGCCGATGACCGCCGAGGTCGAGGTCGTGGTCACGCTGAAGCGGCGAGGTCGAGGGAGCGGGGCTGCGTGAGCGGCCTGAAGCACCTCAGCGACGGGATCGCCCGCTCGGTCGCGGCGGGTGGCCTGGCGCCGGTGTACTTGCTGTGGGGGGCCGACCAAACCTCGATCAGCGCTGCAGTGGCGCTGCTGCGAGACGCGGCGCTGCGCCCCGGCGGGGTCTCGACCGGCATGGAGGCGTTCAACCACGAGCAGTTCGACGCGCCCTATGTGCTGTCGGCCGCCGAGGTCCTCAACGCGTGCGGACAGGTGCCCATGATGGGCGATCGGCGGCTGGTCGAGCTGTCCTCGCCGGAGGACTGGGGCCGCCACAAGCGGGCCGAGGAGCTCGACGGGGACGTCAAGGCGCCCGAGTCCAAGCGCGACGACGCGATCGCGGCGCTGATCGACTACTTCGACGCGCCCAACCCCAGCACCGTCCTGGTGGTGACCAGCTCGGGCATCAACGGGACCTCGAAGCTGGTCAAGGCCGCGAAGAAGGCCAAGCACGTGGTCGAGTGTCAGATGGCGCCAGCCGGCGAGGGCGAGGCCGCCAGTGAGCTGCTCTCCGAGGCCCAGCGTCGCCAGCTGCCGCTCAGTCAGGCCGGCGCCCACGCGCTGGTCGGCGCCGTCGGGACCAGCCTGTCCGAGCTGATCCCCGCGCTCGAGCGGGCGGTGGCGTTCTCCGGTGGCGCGCGGGTCGAGCGAGAGCACGTCGAAGCCGTCGTTGCGACCACGCGCGAGGCCAACGCGTTCGATCTCACCGACGCGATCGGTCGCTCCGATCACACCCAGGCCCTCGAGATCCTCGCGCGCATGTTCCACACGGGCGAGAAGGACTCCGGGCAGGCGATGAAGCTGCTCGGGTTGCTGCTGTGGCAGACCCGGCGCCTGTGCACGGTGAAATTCGCGCGTGATCCGGCGGCGGCGCTCAACAGCAAGCCCTACGCGGTCCGCAAGCTGCAGGACCAGGCGAGCGGCTTCGACGAGGACCGGCTGCGGGCCGCCTACGCGGGGCTCGCCCGGCTCGACGCGGATCTGAAGGGCGGCTCCAAGCTGGCCTACGAGTCGCCCTACATCGCCTTGCAGCGGTGGGTCCTCGACACCTGCGGCGCGCTCCCGCTCGTCGATCCTCGCGGCGCGTCGTGACGCAGGACTGCTCAGGCTGATGAGGCCTGGTCAGCCTCATCAGCTCATCAGGGCCGACGAATTGCGAACACGACCCGCTGCGTGGCAGGGGTCGTGTCGTGCGAAGGAACTCCGCTCTCGGTGCGGCAGGTCCAGCTGACGGATGCGTGGGCCCAGCCAGCGGACGCGCAGCTCAACTCAGCTGGGGGAGGCGGTGGTCTCGGCTTTGGTGACCGCGAGGGTCAGGCGCGAGGTGTAGCGCGATGCCGTGTGGCGATGAATGACGCCCTTGGCGTTGGCCTTGCCGATCGCCTTGAGGGCGACGGGGAGGGCGGTCTTGGCGGCCTCGACGTCGCCTTCGGCGATCGCCTTGCGGACCCGCTTGATGTAGGTGCGCATCGAGCTGATGTGCATCAGGTTGCGAGCCCGTCGCTTGATCCGCTGTCGGTTGCGCTTCTCAGCCTGCTTGTGATTCGCCATGGTGTCTTCGCTGACTCGATCTTGCTTCGCTGGCCGGCGGGGGCGCCGGGGGCCGCATGTTGTTGCCCGTAGCTTCGGGCTTGTCAAGCCATCGCGGGCCGGTCAACCTGCGCCCCTGATGCCCTCTCTCGGCGACTTCAGCTTGGCCACGGGCCTGCCCTGTGGCCCGCTCGCGGCGGCTCTCGTGCTCGCGCTCACGTCGGCATGTGTGTTCACGCCGCCGCCGCCGCTGCCTGGCGAGGAAGACAGCCTGAGCAGCGTGAACGGGGGGCCGTCGGGCGGTGGTGGCTCTGCGCCGGAGCGCTCGACGCTGCGCGACGGCCAGGACAGCGAGGCGCCCGGCCGCGCCGGCGATCTCTCGACCCGGTTCGAGCGTGGCCAAGAGCCCGACGTCGGGATGACCCTCGACGAGATCCAGGCCTTCAACAAAGCCCAGGGCGATCCGGTCGACGGGCTGTTCTCGCTCGATGAAGCGCTGGTCGGGCTGCCGGCCGAGGGCGAGCTGTGGGTCGAGTTTGTCACCGCGCGCGGGATCATCGACTGCCGGCTGTTCGAGGATCTCACCCCCGTGACCGTCGCCAACTTCGTCGGCCTCGCTCGCGGGCTGCGGCCATGGTTCGACAGCGACGCCGATGATTGGGTCGAGGGTCAGCCCTACTACGACGGCACGATCTTCCACCGCGTGATCCCAGACTTCATGATCCAAGGTGGCGACCCCACGGCGACCGGCCGGGGCAACCCGGGCTACGTGATCCCCGACGAGATTCACCCCCAGCTTGGCCACGACGGCGGCGCGCTGAGCATGGCCAACAAGGGGGCCAACACTGGCAGCGCGCAGTTCTTCATCGTGCTCGAGCCGGCGGGCCATCTCGACGGTGACCACTCGGTGTTTGGGCGGTGCACCAAGGCCGGCGTCGAGCTGGCCAACGAGCTCGCCAATGTCGCGGTCGGGCCCAACGACAAGCCGGTCACGGACGAAATCGTGCAAGAGGTCCGCGTCGTTCGTCGACCGGTCCCTCGCGCGTAGGCGCATCGCGGGGGCTCGATGTCCAGGGAGCTGGTGGTGACGGTGTCGCGAAACGCGCGCGGCCCAACTCTTGCTTGCAAGCTCAGCCCGACACATCAACGTGGTACTGCCCTGCTTATGTTACCGAATGGGCATAGTCGCGAGTACTATGATTATGTGCCGCTTTTGATCCGACAAATATTCGAGATCATGTATTGCTCACGTTTGCCCAAGAGAGATCTCGTGTAGATCTCGGGGTCGAGCGCGCCCGCGGAGCTGATTTTTGCGGTGACTCGACCCGCTTGGTGACGGGCAGCTGGCACCACGCGGACGAACAGCGCTGATCGCGATCGCGATCGGCGCGTGATCGCGATCGCGATCAGCGCCGGTCCGCACAGGGGTGGCCCGAAATCGAGCCGCCAAAATTAACCGCCGTTCAGTTTACTTCCACCTCGGGCTCCTCCCATAATCGCCACACGAGCAATCGGAGTGGAGCTTTCGAATGGCCATGATGCGCCGCGTAGCCAAGCACGCGGTCCACATACGGACGAGAACGCCGATATCGCCGATATCGCGGGTTTCTTCGATGAATTGGCCATTGAGCCGGTCGTCGAGTTTGGCCGCTACCAGCTGTTGCGCGTGATCGGTCGCGGCGGCATGGGGCAGGTCTTCGAGGCCTGGGACACCCAACTCGAGCGTCGGGTCGCCATCAAAGTGCTGACCAACGGCCACTGCGATGACCTCGCGTTCCGTGAGGCCCGCTGCCTCGCTCGCGTTGCCCATCCGAACGTGGTCTCGGTCCACGACATTGGCCAGGTGGAGAGCCTGGTGTTCATTGCCATGGAATTGGTCGATGGCCCCGACTTCGGCCGGTGGCTGCGGGCACGACCCCGGCGCTGGACGACCGTGTTCGACTGCGTGATCGCAGCCGGCCGCGGCCTCGTGGCGGTCCACCGGGCCGGCCTGGTGCACGGCGACGTCAAGCCCGGCAACGTGATCGTGGGCGCGGACGGGCGGGTCCGGATCGCGGATTTCGGGCTCGCGCGCGTCGGTTCGCGGGTCTCGGGCCCCGAGGTCGCCGCCGCGGTCCGCCGCGCCGCGGTGGCGGTCGCAGCTGAACTCGCGGGTGACGACGGGGGCGGGCCGGGGGCGCCACACGCCGGCCAGCCCGACCCAGGCCGGCCCCCGCCGCCAGGTGAGTCGAGCGATCCAGGCGCGCCCGGTCAGGCCAGTCAGCCCAGTCAGGCCAGTCAGCCCAGTCAGCCCAGTCAGGCCAGTCAGCCCAGTCAGCCCAGTCAGCCATGTGGACCATGTGGACCAAGTGGACCAGATCGGGAGCCCGGTGGCGGCACCAAGCCCTACATGGCCCCCGAGTGTCTGGCCGGGATCCCGCATGACCCCGTCCGCGCAGATCAGTACAGCATGTGTGCGATGGCCTGGGAGGCCCTGTTTGGGGTGCGTCCGTATGCGGGTCGATGCGCCGCGACGATCCTTGGCTCGATCGCCGCCGGTCGGCTCGAGCGGGGCCGCGGCCGCCCGGTTGGGATGCCACGCGCGATCGAGGCGGCGCTGCTGCGCGGCCTCAGCGAGGTGCCCGAGCAACGCTGGCCCAGCGTCGAGGCGCTGCTCGAGGCGCTCGAGGCCAGCCGCCGTCTGGCAGCGGTTCCGGGCCTGTTTCGCGGCCTGTTCCGCGGGCTGGTCCGCGGGCTGTTCGGAGGGGGGGTCGGCGCTGCGTTCGGGCTGGGGTTCGCCATCGCTCTGTTCGCCGCGCTGAGCCTGTCCAGCAGCAACTCGCCGATCCCCGGGGACCTGTGCGCGGCTGAGACCGCCGCCACCGACTGGGGTCCCCGACAGCGCCTGGCGCTCGAGCGGCGTCCGGAGCTGGCCTTTGCGGGGGCGTGGCTGACAGACTGGTCCGCCAGCTGGTCCGGGCTGTGGGCCCGCTCGTGCGCGGTCGATGACGCGGTGACGGAGTGCCTGCAGCACGAGCGCGAGCGCCTGCGGGCGGTGGTTGGCTTGTTGCTGGAGCAGGACGACTCGCGCGGGCAGATGTCGCCAGCGGTCGCGCGGGTCCTGCTGTCCGAGCTTGGCCAGCCTGCGGACTGCGTCAACGCGACAGCCGGCGTGGCCGCGGCCTCGCCTGGGCCGCTGGCGCTCGCTCATGTCGCGGATCTCGCTGGGTTTGAAGCGCAGGTTGAACAGGCCGTTCTGGCCGGCGACCACGATCGAGCTGGCGTGGCGCTGGCGGAGATCGAGGCTCGCGTGGTGCAGCTCGCCGACGCGGCGCCCGAACCCGAGCCGTTCATCGCGGCCGCGCGGCTCCGCGTGTCTCGCTGGCAGTCGCGCCTGCTGATCGACGCGGGCGAACATGAGCGGGCCGCTCTGCGCCTGCGCGGCGCCCTGGCCGAGGCCAATCGTCTGGGGCTCGATCGGCTGCGGTTCCATCTGTTGCTCGAGCGCGTTCGCCTGGCCCAGGCGGCCGGCGGGGACGGGCTCGACGATCTGGCGGCGCTGACCAGTCTGGCCCAGCGCAGCGAGGTTCAGGCGGGCGTCGAGGTCGCCGCCTTGGCCGAGCTAGTGGTCCTGGAAGCCAAGGCAGAAGCCAAGGCAGAAGCCAACGCCGTCGGAGCCCGCGTCACCCAGGCGTTGGCCAGCCTGGACGCAGCTCAGGTCCACGCCCCGCAGCTCAGGTTCGAGCTGATGTTGGTGCGCGCGCACGATCACACGAACTCCGGCCGCTTCGACGAGGCGCTCCACGACGTGGACGCGATGCTGGCGGTCGCTCACGAACGACGGGCGGTCTGGGCGGAGACGTTGGTGCCGCACGCGCTGCTGCTGCGTGCACGGATCGCGGCCCGCACAGGTCGCTGTGATCTGGCCTCAGCGGCGCTCGAGCGCCTCAGGACCACGACGTACCTGAGTCGTGGCCCTGAGGGGCGGCTCGACAACACCGACGTGGTCGATGCCCTCGAGGACTTGATCCTCGGGCTGGAGTCACCCGGCCGCGAGGTCTGTGGATCAACGCTTCAGCACGCGCAGGCGCTGGTCGCCAAGTTCACCGCCAGCAACCCGATGAGCCGACGTGAGCCATGAGCCATGAGCCATGAGCCTGCGGGTGCGTGGTCGGGAGCTCAGGGCACGTCGTTGTCGAAGCAGGTGACCGTGCCGTCCAGGTTGCTGACCCCGTTGTCGCACCAGTACAGCTCGCCGCCCGTGCAGATGAATTCGCTGGCGTCGTAGCAGCCCTGGGCGAAGCAGCAGATCACGCTGCCTTGGGGCTGGGGCTGGTAGCCGGCCGGCGGCGCCGGGCAATTGTTGCCCTCGCAGTAGTCTGGCACTTCGAACAGACAGGTGACGTTGCCCAGGGCGTCGATCTCGGCGTATCGGCACAGGTAGTCTTCAGTACCGTCGGGGCAGCCGCCGGTCCCGATCTCGACGCACTTCGCGCCGTCGCAGCAGACCTCGTCGCTCCACCACGGGGCGTCTGGCCCGGTGGGGGAGCAGTAGAGCGGGTACCCGTCGGTCGAGAGCTCCGCGCATCGGTCCGGGGGTGCTTCCGTGCCCACGCCAAAGCTGAGGGTCACGAGCGCGAGGGAGGTGAGTAGGAGTGATTTGATCATTTCGAGTCGTCCTTTCCCGCTTTCGCGGTTGACTCGATCTACAGGCACTTGGGCTGGCTATCGCGGCCTCGATGACGATCGTCGCGGGCCCGATCGAGGCGCCGCCGCGGGCGATCGAAGGTCGCGAGAGATCCCGCGAGCGTCGCGCTACAGGCGGATCTTCTGGAGATCACCACGCACGACGCTGGGCGAGACGACTCGGGGCTCGCTCGACGAAAGTCGACGAGCGCCGACGTCGAGCTCAGATCGCGGTGCCGAAGTACGCCGACTCGATCGCGTCGTTGCGAGCGGCGTCGCCGTCGGCGGGCTTGGACCGACGACCGCGACGTTGCTTGCGAGGCGCGAGCGGCTTCGGCGGAAGCTTGATCTTGCCGCCGAACAGCCACAGGTAGCGCTGGCCGTCTTCGTTGCCGCCGCCAATCATCCAAAACAGCGCGCGCCAGTGCAGGGCAGGGGGCTGACCGTCAGCCTCGCGGCGCCAGGTCCCGAGCCCGGGGCCGATCATGTGCCCGACCTGCTCCGGGGTCTCGCGTCGCGCGTAGATGAACGGCAGCACCTGTGTGGCCGTACCCCGCTGTGGCAGCCGCACGTCGTACCAGAGGAACCCGCCGATCGTGACGCGCCGCTTGGGGTTGTCGAAGTGCCACAGCAACGGGAACTGGACCGCGTTGTTGTGCTCGCGGCTGCGGTGCTGCAGGTACAGACCGGGGAACACGGCGGTCCAGGCCTCGCCCTTGGCCATGTTGTTGTCGCGGACGTAGAGCGGCAGCAGCCAGTGCAGGCGCCGCTGCTTGTAGCTGTCTTGGATGAAGAACACCGGGGGCAGCACGGCCGTGCTGACCTTGTGCGGGCGCTTGAACTGCCAGACCAACAAGGTGGACTGCCACCAGCTGCGGTCTTCGTCGTGGCGACCGACGTAGAGCGGCGGCAGGACCCACGTGGTGCTGATGTCTTTGTAGGGCTTGCCGTCCCGGCCCTTGCGGTAGCCCTTGTGGTACGCGAACACCGGCCACACGAACGTGGTGTGCTGCTCGTTGGTGACCTTGCGGTAGATCAACGGCGCGTACCAGCTGACCTGCTTGCCAGGCTTCTGCGCGACGCCGCCCAGCGGGGTGAAGAACTTCCAGCCCTCGGGGCTCTTGTCCCACAGGTACAGCCCGGCGGCCGAGTGGGTCGTGCGAGCGCGGCCGTCGGGGCCGCCGCCGTGACCATAGAAGAACAGCGGGAAGCTGCCCCACAGGGTGTAGCGATCGGAGGCGTCGTCGTCGGCCTGGAACCCGCCCTTTTGGTAGCGGAACAACAGCGGGACGAACCCAGTGAAGCGGTAGTTCTTGCCGAGCCGGTGGATGTCGTAGAACAGCGGGACGACCAGGCCGGCCTTGGTGAAGTCGTGCTTGCGGTGCACGCCGACCATGAACGGGAACGCCATCCACACCCGCCGGTTGGCCTGCACGCGGTCGAACCACAACGGCAGCGCGACGCTGGTGCGGGTGCGCTTGATCTTGTCCTCGAGGCTGACGATCAGCGGCGGGACGACCAGCAGCCGCCGCTTGCTCGAGTCTTCCCAGTAGCTCAGCGGCCCGAGCCCGGTGATCAGCTTGTCGCGCTGCAGCCGGTGGTAGAAGGGCCCGGCGACCAAAGTGTGGGTGTGGCGGGCGCGATCGCGGGACCACACGAAGAAGAAGCTGGCGTCGACGTCGATGCCGTCGGGCTGGCGCTGACCAAAGTACAGCGGGACGATCGCCAGGTTGTTGCGGGGGTTGTCGCCCCGAACGCGCCCGCGCCAGATCAGCGGTGACCAGATGTCGAGGTCGCGCTCGGGCCGGCGGTCACGCAGGAACAGCGGGAACACGCTGGTGGTCGCGCCGACGTGCTCGCCGCTCGCGTCGCGGCGGGTCTCGTGGTGGATCAGAGGCAGCAGGCCGCCGCCCTTGCGCTGGATGCCGGCCTCGTCGGTCGACTCGCGCGCGAACCCGTAGGCGAGCGTGCCCAGCCAGGCGTGGCCGTCGGGCCCCCGCAGCGCCCCGCCGAGCGGGCTGACGTGCAAGGTTCGGTCGCCGCGCTGGCGCCGGTAGTAGAGCGGGAACAGCACCGAGTCGCGCTGCTGCTCGACGACCCCGCCGACGCCCGTCAGCTCGCGCTTGACGTCCCACCCGATGATGCCCGCTCCGATCACGCGCGAGTCGGGCGACTTGGTCCGCACGAACAGCGGCGAGATCGTGCGGGCGGTCTGGGTCTGCTTGTCCTCGACGTGGCCGAACAACAGCCCGGGGATCACGGCGTAGCGGTAGCGCTCGTCGTTGGCGGCCACGAACAGCGGCGGCAGCCCGGCGCGGAATCCGTCGGCCCGCTTTTGCACGTACACGGGAGGCAGGACCCAGGTGTCGTGTTGGTTGGCGGGATCGCGGTCGCGGTAGTGCCAAAACAGCGGGGTCACGACCTGGTGGCTCTTGCTGCCGTCGCGGCCCATGAAGGTGAGCAGCGGCGGGAGCCCAAGCCGCGCTCGCTCGACGCCCTGCTCGATGCGCTTGCTGCGATAGACCAGCGGACCGACACCCCAGGCGCTGCGCCGCGCCGTGGGATCAGAGGTTTGCGCATCCGGGCCACCCGGCGCGTTGTTGACGAACCGCCAGAACACCCCGCCCAGCACGAACTGTCGGCTGCGAGCGGGCGAGTGGTGGATGAAGGTCAGCAGCGGCAACGAACCGCCGCCGCCGCCGGCCTCGGACTTGTCGCGCCAGTAGGAGAACGCGAGCGTGTGGAGGCTGAGCTTGGTCGGGCTGCGCTTCCAGACCGCGAGCGGCGCGATCACGTTGACGGAGGTGTCGGTCCGGCGATCGGCGAAGCGCCACCACACGGGGGCCGCCCACGAGATGCTCTGAGCTGGATCTTGGAGGTGTCCGGCGATCGGCGTGACCCAGGTGTTGCGGTCGCGGAGGCGATCGCGGTGGTGCCAGAGCAACGGCGTGAGCGCCATCAGATCGCGCTCGGGGTTGCGATCGCGGAAGCTGAGCAGCAGCGGCAGCGCCCACGCGCTGCGCCCCCGGGCGACGTCCGTGCGACGGATGAACGGGATCGTCCACAGCTCTTTGCGGTTGCCGAACTCGCGGCTCTCCCAGTGCACGAAGGGCAGGATCGTGCGGTGGGTCAGGCCGTTGGCGAGGTTCTTGCCACCGAAGTAGAGCGGGCTGGCATCGATCGTCTTGAGCCCGCGCTGGAACCGGAAGAAGATCGGCGCGAACACGAAGTGCCGGCGATCATTGTCGATGGTCTCGTCGTCGAGGTTCCGGCTGCCGTACCAGGCCAGGAAGCCCGAGACCCCAAACACCTGATCGGGGGCCTTCTTGCGGAAGTGGACCGGGAACACGAACAGGTTCTTGACGTGGCGGTTGCCCCACCACCACACGAACGGGAACTGGCCGAAGTTGAACTGCTCGCCGACCCGGCGGTAGCCCATCAACAAGGGCAGCGCCGCCCAGACCGTCTTGTGCTCGGAGTAGCCGCCGAAGTAGAGCGCCAGCGGGTTCATCCATCGCTGCTTGCGACGGGTCTTGTTGTAGTAGGCGATCGTCAGGCTGAGATCGACGTGGGCGAGCTTCTCGGGGTGGCCGGGCTTGGGCTGACGGTGAAAGTACAGGGGCGGAAACGTCAGCGCCGTCGTGGTGTGCGTGGTGTAGTCGCGCTCGAGCCAAAACGGCGGGATCGTTCGCTTGCTCAGCAGCTCGGGGACCTCGAGCTCGAGCGCGGCCGGATCGCTGTGTCCGCGCGGCTGCTCGAGCAGATCGTCATCATCTTCGTCGTCCCCGGCTTCCGTCTCCCCGGCTTCCGTCTCCGACGGCGCCGTTGGCCTGACCGGGATGGTCGCGCCCGGGCCGGGGGCTGGGCCCGGAGCCGGAGGGGCGGCGAACGAGCGGAACGGCCCGCCGATCGTCAGCGGGCCGGCCGGGTTGCGCAGGGTTCGGCGCGACCACGGCGGCTCGCCGGCCAGCGCCTCGCTGGGCCACGCCAGTGCGACGACCGACGCGATCGCGACCAGCAGCCCGAGCAGGCGGGCTTCGAGGGTGCGGGAGGCCGCCAAAGTCGAGCCTGATTGGCCACTGGCGCGGAGGTCGGTTCGGGGGCGCTGGCTCATCGAGATGCGGGCCGCTCTGGACAGCTTCGGACGGGCAGGGCGCACCAACGGAGGCGTTGGTGACGGCTTGCACGACGGGCGAGGCCGACGTGCGGTCCGGTGCCCGGCTGAAGTCGCGCGAGGGTATGCGAAGCCTCGGGCCAGGGCCAGACGGGCCGACACCTCTGCGTCCGGGCGCAAAGACCGCTGAGTCGACAACCATCGCGCACCCCTTGTCGGGCGAGGTGCCGTGTACTAGACACGCCAGTTCGAAATGGCCCCCCGCAAACACCAGCGAACCGGACGAGGATCCGGCGAGCCCGATCCGGCCCAGCCAGACAACGCGGCGCAGCAGCCAGTTGCTGGCGTCGAGGCCCTGCGGATCGACCTCGATGAGCTCGAGCTCGGCCCGCAGCCGCTCGAGGCCCAGATCCCCGCGGCCTGGATCGCGTCGGTGCTCGCCGAGACTGACGCGATCGTCTCGCCGACCGACGGCGCCGGGATCGCTCGACTCGAGCTGATGTTGCAGACCGATCGCACCTTGCTGGTTCGCGGTCGGCTCGAGCTTCGCTACCAGGTCCCGTGCGCACGCTGCCTCGAGCCCGCGCCCGTCGATGTCGGCGGCGAGATGGGTGATCTGTGCGTGACCTTCGTCCCGGCTGACCGCGTGCGCAGCTGGGCCGAGTTCACGGGTGAGCCCGATCAAGAAGACGAGATCGAGCCGCTCGAGGCGTCCGAGCTCGACGAGATCGGCTACCAGGGCACGACCGTCGATCTGTGCGCCCTGGTGTCCGAGCAGCTGCTGCTCGCGTATCCCATGCGCGCGCTGTGCAGTCGCGGCGACGCGTGTCGGGGCCTGTGCATGCGTTGCGGCACCGAGCTGAATTCCCAGGTGGTTGGCAGCGAGGCCGCCGCCAGCTGTCCCAAATGTGGCCTGCGCCTGCTGCCAGACGGCGGCGCGGCCGACGACGAGACCCCGGATTCGCCATGGAAGCGGGCGTTAGCCAAGGTCAAGTCCGACGAAGACCTGTGAGCCAACTCCGGCGCATGGGCTTTCATCTCCTCTCCAAACCCTCCACACTCCCGCCTCCACTGGACTCCCCGTCATGGCTGTACCGAAGAAGCGCAAGTCCAAATCTCGTCGCGACATGCGTCGGGCCAATCACGATCGCCGGACCGCACCGGTGCTCTCGCCCTGTTCCAACTGTGAAGAGCTGATGCTCAGTCACCGGGTGTGCCCGGCCTGCGGTTTCTACAAGGGCCGCGAGGTCCTCGCCGTCGAGCGCGACTAGTGTCGGTCGCTCCGCTCCTTCGCCGGGGCGGGGCTTGTCGACGCGGGGCGCGGCCCACCACGGGCAGGTCCCGCAAACCAGCGGGGTTGCGGGCGCAGTCGCTCGTGGACCCGCTACGCTGATGTCATGGCTCAGGGTCGCAAGCTTCGTATTGGGCTTGACGGGTTCGGGTCGGACCGCCGGCCCGATCCAGAGATCGAGGCAGCGGTGCGGGCGGCCAAGGATGGGCTCGGCGTCGAACTCGTCGGTGATCGAGCCGTGCTCGACGCCAAGCTGGCCGAGCTGGCCGCGCTGCCCGAGGGGATCAGCGTCGCCCACGCGCCCGACCAGATCGAGATGGACGAGAGTCCGGCTCGGGCGGTTCGCGGCAAGCCCCGCGCTTCGCTGTGCGTGGCGATCGATCGGCTGGCCGCAGGTCACGTCGACGCGGTCGTGTCGGCTGGCAATTCCGGGGCGATCCTCGCGGCGGCGCTGCTGCGGCTGGGCCGCCTGCCCGGGGTCGATCGTCCGGCGATCGCCACCAGCTTTCCCAGCACGTCGACGCCCGGCGGACGCACGGTCCTGCTCGACGCGGGGGTCAACGTCCAGTGCAAGGTGCTCAACTTGGTCCAGTTCGCGGTCATCGGCGCCGCGTTCTCGCGGGTCGAGACCGGGGTCGTTCGTCCGCGGGTCGGGGTCCTCGCCAACGGCACCGAGGTCGCCAAGGGGACCGCGCTCACGCAGGGAACCCACGAGCTCCTCTCGCACGATCTGGCCAGGCGATCCGATGCGTTCGAGTTCATCGGCTACGTCGAGCCCGGTCAGCTGTTTGGCGACAGCTGCGACGTCGCGGTGACCGACGGTTGGACCGGCAACGTCCTGCTCAAGCTCGCCGAGGCGGCGATGCACGCGTGGCCTGCCATGTTGCGCGCGGCGCTGGCGGACCCCGCGACCTCACCGCGAGGCGTCCAGGGTGAACACTCGATCGCGGCTGCGATCGAGCCCGCGCTGCAGGGGGTTGCACGCCGTCTGGACCCGGAGTCTCACGGGGGCGCGCCGCTGCTTGGGGTCGACGGCGCCGTCATGATTTGCCACGGTGCCGCCAGGCCTCGAGCAATTCAAAATGCACTGCTCGGGGCCCGACGCAGCGCCGAGAGCGGTCTGACACAGGCTGTTGCCAGCGCGATCGAAGGCCACGCGAAGTTGTTCGAGCTGGCCCGAAACCACCGCTAGACCCCATGATGACCGAGCAAATCGTGAGCACTACCGCCTTCATGTTCCCTGGACAGGGCACGCAGGCGCTCGGCATGGGCCGGGCGCTCGCGCGCGAGTTCCCCGAGGCCCGGCTCGTGTTCGAAGAGGCCGACGAGGCGCTCGGCGAGCCGCTGTCGAAGATGTGTTTCGAGGGCCCCGAGTCCGACCTTGCGCGGACCGAACACACCCAGCCGGCGATCCTGACCACCTCGATCGCCGCGCTGCGGGTGCTCGAGGCCCGCACGGACATCCGCCCCAAGCTCGCGCTGGGCCACAGCCTGGGCGAGATCTCGGCGCTGGTCGCCGTCGGCAGCATTCGGTTTTGGACGGCGGTTCGGCTCGCTCGCCTGCGCGGCCAAGCGATGCAAGAGGCCGTGCCCACGGGCGGGTCGATGGCGGCGATCATCGGACTGCCGATCGAGCAGGTCGAGGCGATGTGCGAGGCGGCCAGCATCAATGGCCAGATCGTCAGCCCCGCCAACTTGAACGGCGCCAATCAGATCGTCGTCGCCGGTCACTACGACGCGGTCGAGCGGATCTCGGATCTCGCCCACGACGCCGAGGGTCGCGCCATCTCGCTCAAGGTCAGCGCGCCGTTCCACTGCGCCCTGATGCAGCCCGCGGCCGAGCGGCTGACCGAGTGGCTCGCCAAGGTCGACATTGCGCCGATGCGTGCGCCCGTGATCAGCTGCGTCGACGCCGAGCCGATCACCGACACAGATCGGGTCCGTGGGCTGCTCGTGGCTCAAGTCACGCATCGTGTTCGCTGGGAGGAATCCGTGCGAAAGGCACTGCACATGGGCTGTGAACAGGCGATCGAGCTGGGCAACGGCGGCGTGCTTCGTGGCCTGCTTCGACGGATCGAGCGTGGTTTCAAGGTCTATGGCCTCGGTGAGCCGGCCGACGTCGACAAGCTCCCAAAGTTGGTCGCGCAGCGCTGAGCAGTTCGCTGAGCAGTTGGATGCGCGGTGACGTGGTGGCCCATTGTTGCTCGTGAGCTTCGAAGCGATTGAGGGCTGGGCAGTGATGCACCGATGCGATACACGTCTGGCGCCGTGACGGCCCTTCCTCCATCGCTATCTCTGACCGACCGGGTCGCGCTCGTGACGGGTGCCTCGCGGGGCATCGGCCGCGCGATCGCAACGACCCTCGCCGCTCGTGGAGCGAGCGTGGCGGTCAACTACACCAGCAGCGAGGCCGCGGCCGCCAGCTTGTGCGACGAGATCATCGCGGCGGGCGGCAAGGCGATCGCCGTCGGCTTCGACGTCGCCGACGAGGACGCGGTCGCGGCCGGGATCAAGCGCGTCATCGACGAGCTCGGCGCGCTCCATATCCTCGTCAACAACGCCGGCATCTCGATCGACGGCCTCCTGATGCGAGCCAAGCGGGAGGACCTGCGACGCACGCTCGCCGTCAACCTCGAGGGCGCCGTGTACTGCAGCAAAGCCGCGGCGCGACACCTGCTCAAGGCCAAGGACGCCGGACGGATCATCAACGTCTCGAGCGTCGTCGGCGAGACCGGCAACGGGGGCCAGTCGATGTACGCGGCCTCCAAGGCGGGGCTGCTGGGGCTGACCAAGTCGCTGGCCCAGGAGCTCGCGGGTCGCCGGGTCACCGTCAACGCCGTGAGCCCAGGTTTCATCGAGACCGACATGACCGACGCCGCGCTGCAGGGCGACGCCCGCGAGCAGCTGCTGGCCAAGATCCCCCTGCGCCGAATTGGCGCCGCGACCGAGGTCGCCGAGGCCGTCGCGTGGCTGGCCTCGCCGGCCGCCGCCTACGTCACCGGCCACGTGCTGCGTGTCAACGGCGGCCTCGCGATGTGAATCCCCAACCCGAAGCCATCAGACCTTCGACCAACAACGAGCGAATCCAGACATGTCCGACGCAACTTCCGACCCCATCCTCGACACGATCAAAGAGATCATCGCCGAGCAGCTCGACGTCCAAAAAGAGGACGTCTCAGCCGAGAAGAGCTTCACCGACGATCTCCAGGCCGACTCGCTCGCGATCGTCGAGCTCGTCCTCGCCCTCGAGGAGAAGTTCCACATCAAGATCCCGGACGACAAGGTCGACAGCATCAAGACCGTCGGCGACGCGGTTCAGTACATCAAGCAGAACAACGCAGGCTGAGCGGTCGCCGGGCGACAGCTCGAGATTGCCGCTCGCGGCGAGGGTGCCCCCGATCGTGCGGGCGCCCGCCCATTCACCCAGGGTTTAGCCAAGACACACGAGACACACGTGGCAGAGCGCAAAGTAGCCGTCACAGGAACCTCCATGATCACGCCGCTCGGGCTCGACACCGAGCAGACCTGGGAGGCCGTGATCGCGGGCCGCAGTGGCGTGGGTCCGATCACCAAGTTCGACGCGAGCGAGCTGCCCACGCAGATCGCCGCCGAGGTGCGGGACTTCGAGCCGACCAAGTACTTCTCCAAGAAGTACCTGCGGCAGATGGACTTGTTCATTCAGTACGCGGTCGCGGCCTCGTACATGGCCCTGGAGAACGCGGGCCTGCATGAAGATCGGCCCCCGGCCGAGCGCACCGGGGTCTACGTGGGCTCGGGCCTCGGGGGGATCACCACGATCGAGTCGACGCATCTGGCGATGCGCGAGAAGGGCTGGCGCCACGGCATCAGCCCGTACTTTGTCCCCGCGCTGATCATCAACCTCGCGGGCGGCCAGATCTCGATCTTTCAGGGCTTCAAGGGCCCGCTCATGAGCCACGTGTCCGCGTGCTCGACCGCTGCGCACTCGATCGGTGAGGCCTATCTGGCGATCCGCTACGGTCGCGCCGACGTCATGCTCGCCGGCGGCACCGAGTCCACGATCACCGCCTTGAGCGTGGGTGGCTTCGCCGCCGCGCGAGCCCTGAGCAAGCGCAACGACGAGCCGACCAAGGCGTCGCGGCCGTTCACCAAGAGCCGCGACGGCTTCGTGATGGGCGAGGGCTGCGGGCTGTTGGTCCTCGAGGACATGGACCGCGCCAAGGCCCGCGGTGCCACGATCATCGCCGAGCTCGTCGGCTACGCGGCCAACTCCGACGCCCACCACGTGACCGCGCCGAGTCCCAACGGTGAGGGCGCGCAGGCGTGCATCCGCCTGGCACTCGAGGACGCGGGCGTCAGCGGTGACGCGGTCGGCTACATCAACGCGCACGGGACCTCGACCGCGGCTGACCAGATCGAGTCCAGCGCGATCCGCCAGGTGTTTGGGGCCCACGCAGACAAGCTGCAGGTCTCGTCGACCAAGTCGATGCACGCCCATCTGCTCGGCGCCGCCGGATCCGTCGAAGGCGCGCTGTGCTGCCTCGCGCTGCAGCGCGGCGTGCTACCGCCGACGATCAACCTCGACGACCCGGACCCGAGCTGCGATCTCGACTACATCCCGCACGAGGCCCGGCGGGTCGAGGTCGAGTACGCCCTGTCCAACAGCTTCGGGTTTGGTGGCACCAACGCCTGCTTGCTGTTCAAGCGCGCGCCCTGACGGCGCCCGTGGTCGACCCCGCCGCGCGACGCGTGCCTCGCTCCACCGCCGGAGGATCCAACTCCCGCGCGGGCGGGCGCTCTCTCCCCACGCGAGCGGCCCGTGGATGGGGTACAAACCAGTCATGCAGTTCCACGTCGGGAGCGACCACGGCGGCGTCACGCTGCTCGATGCCTTGATCGCCGAGTTCGAAGAGTGGGGGGGCGAGTCGGGCCACGCGGTGCTCAGTCGCACGGGCCCCGCCGTCGCCACGGAGCGGGTCGACTACCCCTCCATCGCCGTCGAGGTCTGCCAGCGGGTCCTGCGAGACCGCGCGCGCGGAGCCGCTGACGTGTACGGCCTGCTGGTGTGCGGGACTGGCCAAGGTGTGGCGATGACCGCCAACAAGATCCCGGGCATTCGCGCGGGCGTCGTGGCCGACGGGTTCAGCGCCCAGATGGCCCGCGCCCACAACGACGCCAACGTCCTGTGCCTCGGTGAGCGGGTGCTCGGCGCCGGGCTCGCCAAGCTGCTGCTGCGCGAGTTCATCGAGGCGAGCTTCGAGGGTGGCCGTCACGCGAACCGAGTCGAGCTGATCGAATCCCTGACCCGACAACACGGGGAGGGGAGCTGACCCGCGGTGGAGTGCCCGGTCTGCGGCGGACGCAACACCAAGGTGGTCGACTCGCGCGACAGTCGCGACGGGGTCCGCAGGCGGCGTGTGTGCAACGAGTGTGGGCACCGCTTCACGACCCGCGAGCGGATCGACGAGACCCTGCCGATCGTGCTCAAGCGGACCGGCGAGCGCCAACCGTTTGATCGCAGCAAGATCCGTCGCGGGCTCGACATCGCCTGTCGCAAGCGCGGCATCCCGTCCGACGCGCTCGATCGCATCGTCACGCAGATCGAGACCTGGGCGTCGACCCAAGGTGATCGGGAGCTCAGCTCCGAGGCTCTGGGCGAGCGGATCATGCATCACCTCTACGTGCTCGATCAGGTCGCGTACGTCCGGTTTGTGTCGGTCTACCGCAGCTTCGAGTCGATCGCCGAGTTCGAGCACCTGCTCCGCGAGATGCAAAAGGCCGAGCGCGTCAACATCGAGGGCCAGCGGACCTTGTTTCCCGAGCTGGGTGCGGACGGCGAGGATGACAGCGGTGAGCCGGGGTTGGTGCCCCGCAAGCGCAAGCCGGCGCGCAAGCCAGCCGCGGACGAGCCGGCCGAAGTCGCCGGCCCGGCGTCTGCGTCCGCCGCTCCCGCGAGCGCGGGCCGGGGCGCCGCGTGGACTGGTGGCGAGTGAGCGTGAGCGACGTCGACTGGATGCGCGAGGCGCTGCGCCTGGCCAACGCGGGGACCGGCTCGACCTACCCGAACCCGTGCGTGGGAGCCGTGATCGTCAAGCGTGGTCGGCTGCTCGGCAAGGCGCGATCGGACGTCACCGGTGGCGATCACGCCGAGGTCCGGGCGCTCGTCCAGGCCGGCCGCGCGGCCAAGGGCTCGACGCTCTACGTGACGCTCGAGCCGTGCAGCCACCGCGGCCGCACGCCGCCATGCGTCGACGCGATCCTTGGCGCCGGGGTCACGCGGGTCGTCGCCGCGATCGAAGACCCGGCCCCGCACGTGGCCGGCGCGGGCGTTCGTCGGTTGCGGGCGCACGGCGTCATCGTCGAGCTCGGGCTGCTCGCCGAGCGGGCGCGGGAGGTCCACCGCCACTATCTCCACCAGGTCGCGCGTGGTCGACCGTTCGTGACGCTCAAGGCTGCGACGTCGATCGACGGATCCCTCGCGACGGCGAGCGGTGATAGCAAGTGGATCACCGGAGAGCCCGCGCGCCGCAGCGCTCATCGGCTGCGGGCGCGGCATCACGCGATCGCCGTGGGCGCGGCGACGGTGCTCGCGGACGACCCGAGGCTCGACGTCCGCCTGGTGCGTGGCGTGAGCCCGGATCCGATCGTGTTCGACCCTCGCCTGCGGGTGGCCAGCGCGGGGCGAGGGTTCGAGCTGCTGCGACCGGGCGTCTTGTATCTGCACACCCACCGGGCCTCGAAGCGCGCTCGCGCGGCGCTGGCCAGGACCGGCGCCGAAGCCCTCGAGCTGCCCGAGCGCGACGCGGGCGGTGTCGACATCGAGGCCGCGCTCAACCAGCTCGGTGCTCGGGGCGTGCGCTCGCTGATGGTCGAGGGTGGCGGCCGCCTGCTCGGTGCGTTCGTGGCCGCGCGCGCGTGGCAAGAGCTGTGGTTGTATCGCGCGCCGCTCGTGCTCGGTGAAGGGCGCCCGGTCATCGCGGGGGTGGGGTGGACCAGCGTCGCCGACGCGCCGCGACTCGAGCTCTTGCGTACGCGCACGCTGGGGGTCGATCAGCTGTGTGTGTACGCTCCAGTGTCGGCGCCGCGTGTGAGGTGAGCCCGAACCGGCTCCGGGTCCGCACGGGGGTGCTATACCCCGCCCGTGTTCACCGGTTTGGTGCAGACCACTGGCTGTGTCCGCGAGCTCAGCCAGCGCCCACACAGTCGACGCCTGGTCATCGCGGCCCAGCTCGCCGCGGCCGATCGAACGATCGGGGCGAGCGTGTGCGTGGCCGGGGTCTGCCTGACCGTGACCGAGTCGAGTGACCAACACTTCGTCGCCGACGTCGGCTTCGAGACCCTGGCGGTCACCACCCTCGGGGCCCTCGAGCCTGGGTCGGTCGTCAACCTCGAGCCTTCGCTGCGGCTCGGCGACGCGCTCGGGGGGCACCTCGTCAGCGGCCACGTCGACGGCGTCGGTCACCTGCGCACGGTCGAGCCGCGCGGGACCGCCCGCGAGTGCTGGTTTTGGGCACCCGAGCCGCTGCGCCGCTACATCGCGGTCAAGGGCTCGATCGTCGTCGACGGCGTCAGCCTCACGGTCAACCAGGTCGACGAGGTCGGGTTCATGGTCGGGCTGATCCCCCACACGCTCGCGATCACGACCCTCGGCGGCTTGGTCGACTTGGTCGGTCAGGCCGGCGACCAGACGGGCGACCAGGCCAAGGTCAACCTCGAGGTCGACATGCTCGCGCGCTACGTCGAGCGACTCCTTCAGTTTTCCCCGTCAACGCAGTCCTCCAGCGAGCAGGTGCAGCCGTGATCAAACAATCTCATCCTTTCGAGCGAGTCGAGCACGCGATCGACGTGGCGCGTCGCGGCGGCATGGTCATCATGGTCGATGACGAAGACCGCGAGAACGAGGGCGACCTGGTGATCGCGGCCCAGCACTGCGACGCCAACGCCGTCAACTTCATGACCAAGCATGGGCGCGGGCTGATCTGCCTGTCGCTGATGACCGAGCGAATCGAGCAGCTCGGCCTGCGGATGATGGTCCCGACCGATCCCGGCAGCATGGGCACCGCGTTCACGGTCTCGATCGAGGCCCGGCGCGGCGTGACCACGGGGATCTCCGCTGGCGATCGAGCCGAGACGATCCGGGTCGCCTCCGATCCCAAGTTTGGCGCCGAAGACATCGTCAGCCCCGGCCACATCTTCCCGCTGCGCGCCCAGCCGGGCGGGGTCTTGGTCCGCTCGGGCCACACGGAGGGCTCCGTCGACCTCGCGCGGCTCGCCGGGTGCTCGGCCGCCGGGGTGATCTGCGAGATCATGCGCGATGACGGCGAGATGGCCCGCATGGACGACCTCGAGGCGTTTGGCCGCGAGCACGGCCTGCCGATCGTGTGCATCGCCGACATGATCGAGTACCGGCTGCAGCGCGAGTCCCTGATCGAAGAGATCGCCGCCGCTCCGTTCGAGTCGGCGGTGCTCGGCATCACCGAGCGCGACGGCTGGACCATGCGCAGCTATCGGTCGCTGGTCAGCCCGGTCAGCCGGTTCGTCACCCTCAGCAAGGGGGAGATCGACGACAGCGCGCCGGTCTTGATCCGGGCCCAGCGTGCGCAGCTGATCGGCGACGTGTTTGGGTTCGGCGACGACTCGGCCACGCGCATGCGCTCGGCGCTGGCGCGGATCGACGAGGCTGGTCGTGGCGTGTTCTTGTATGTGCTCGGCGGCCCCGGCCACGAGGTCACCGAGCAGCTCGACCTGCAAGGCATGCGCAGTCGCGCGCCGGCCTCGCCGGGGCTGCGGCCGCGCGAGTCTGGGTTTCGTGAGTTCGGGCTCGGCGCGCAGGTGCTCAAGCACATGGGCGTCAAAGCGATCCGCGTGCTGACCGACAACCCGCGCAAGATCGTCGGGCTCGAGGGGTTTGGCATCGAGGTCATCGGCAGCGTCCCGCTGGGGTAGCGCGCCGATCAGGTTGGATTCACGCCACGCGGATCCCCTACACTGCCCCGCGATGACTCGGGTCGTGCTGATCGTGGCCGGTGGGATCGCGGCCTACAAGGCGCCCGACCTGGTTCGCAAATTGATCGCCGTGGGCTGCGAGGTCCAGGTCGTGACGACCCCGGCCGCGGCGGCGTTTTGCACCGAGCTCTCGCTCGCGACCGTGAGCGGTCGCCCGGTCCGTCAGAGCCTGCTCGACGCCGCCGAAGAGGGGCGGGTCGGCCACATCGAGATCGCCGACTGGGCGCAGCTCGTGTTGGTCGCGCCCGCCACCGCAGACATCATGGCTCGTGCCGCCGCGGGAATGGCCAACGACCTCGCCACCACGATCTTGCTGGCCACGCGGGCGCCGGTGCTGTGGGCGCCCGCGATGAACACCAACATGTGGTCGCACGCGGCCACGCAGGCCAACCTCGCGCTACTGCGCGAGCGCGGAGCTGCGTTCGTCGGGCCGGATCGGGGCGAGCTCGCGTGCGGGTGGATCGGCGAGGGCCGGATGATCGATCCACCGATCATCGCCGCGGCTGCGCGGGCGCTGGTCGATCGCCAGCCCCACCCCGAGCTGGTGACGCCCACGAGGCGCAGCTGGGTCGGTCGCAAGCTGCTGGTCACCGCTGGGCCCACCCGCGCGTTCCTGGATCCGGTCCGCTTCATCAGCAACGCGTCGACCGGGGAGATGGGGTTTGGCATCGCCGCCGCGGCTGCGGCGAGCGGCGCCGAGGTGGTGCTGGTCGCCGGGCCCGTCGCGCTGCCGACCCCGGCGGGCGTTCGTCGCGTCGATGTCGAGACGGGCGCGCAGATGCTCGACGCGTGCGAGCGCGAGCTCGCCGGGGAGGACATCGACTTGGTCGCCATGGTCGCCGCGGTCGCCGATCTGGTCCCGGCCGAGCCGTCGCCGGGCAAGCTGGACAAGGATCGGGTGTTGGCGTCGCTGTCGGACATGCGCTGGCGAGCGGAGGTCGACATCCTCGCAACCTTGGCCGCGCGTCACCGACCGCGGACCCGGTTCTTGGGGTTCGCCGCGCAGACCGTGGACACGCCGCCCGGTGCCGACGCGGGCGAGCGGCTGGGCGCCGAGCTGCGCCGACTCGGACGGGCCAAGCTCGAGCGCAAGGGCTGCGATGCGCTGTTCGTCAATCGCGTCGGCGTCCCAGGTGTCGGGTTCGGCAGCCCGACCAACGCGGGATTCATGATCTTCGCCGAGGACGCCGAGGCCGTCGACGCTGGCCCACCCCAGCCCAAGCTCGCGCTGGCCGAGTGGATGCTCGCGCAGCTCGAGGCGCGCTGGTGGCCGAGCGGAGGTGGATCGTGAGCACGGCCGAGCATGAGGGGGAGGTCGAGGCGCTCGCGCGGGCGTTCGCGCGTCACCTCGAGCACCTGCGAGAGTTCCGGGGCGTCCACTATGTCGGCGCGGCGCCGATCGAGATGCGGCGCTCGCAAGCAGACGACGACGACGTCGTCGCCGTCGACGATGACGATGGCGATGGCGAAGCCGGTCACGATCACGCGAGCGCTCCGGCGCCCGAGATGGCGCGCGCTGTCTCGCCCGGCGCGACACCGGCCGCCGCTCCTGCCACAGTCGTCGAACCGCGTCGCCCCCAGCCGCCGGACGCCGCCCCGGTCGTGACTGTCGTCGCGCCGCCCGTGGCTGCGGCGCCGGCTGGCACCAGCGCGCGTGTCACCGCAACGCGGGCCGAAGCATGGCCGGCGGCCAAGAAGCTCGCCTACCTGCGCGAGCGAAACGTCGGCGACTGCCAGCGCTGCCCGCTGGCGGCCACGCGCCAGCACATCGTGTTCGGCGTTGGCGACCCGGAGGCCGACCTCATGTTCGTGGGCGAGGCACCGGGCGCCGACGAGGATCGCCTGGGAGAGCCCTTCGTCGGCGCCGCCGGGCAGCGGCTCGATCGCTGGCTCGCGCACCTGGGGCTCGGGCGAGATCGGGTCTACATCGCCAATGTCCTCAAGTGTCGGCCGCCTGGAAACCGTGATCCACACCCAGTCGAGATCGATCGCTGCGCGCCGTTCTTGCACGCGCAGCTGCGGGCGATCGAGCCCAAGGTGATCGTCGCGCTGGGTCGCTTCGCGGGCTGCTTGCTGCTCGGCGTCGACGCGCCGCTGTACAAGATGCGGGGCCAGGCGCAGCGATATCGCGAGCCAAAAACCGGCGCCGAGATCCCCGTGGTGGTGACCTACCACCCGTCCTACGTAATCAGGACCGAGCGCAAGGGGACTGGCGCTCGCGGACCACGGGCACAAACAGATCGTGGCGGCGTGATCAAGTCCGAAGACCAAAAAGTTCTCGATGATCTCGAGCGTGCACTCTCACTCATGCGTGCACCGACATCAGCGCACGAGCGGTAGCGACTTCGCTTACCGCTGTCCGTTCACCTGATCAATTCGTGCACGAACGTGCGTGTCGACGGAACGACTCGAACGTGGGTTCGCGCAGCGATCAGACCACCGTGTCGCTGGCTCACCCCGCGACCGATACAACCAATACAGCGGACAAACTTCGGGGCCCGCAACGGCGAGGATGTTGACTCGCCGAGCCCTCGCCCCTAGAGTGGCCAGCCTTGTCTCGGTCGATCGTACGCGCCGCAGGTGGCATCGTGCGTGTTGACCCGACGACCTTCGACGCCTCGCTCCTCGCTCTCTCACGCCCATGACGAAGGCCGAACTGATCGATCGTATCGCTCGTAGCGCTCGGAGTGGCGACTTGCCGCCCGAGGTCACCAAGAAGGTGATCGTCAAGATCCTCGACCTCGCGTTCGCCGAGCTGTCCGCCTACTTCGTGCGGTCGCGCGTGACTCGTTCGACCAGCCCGCGCTTCACCTACCCAAAGTTCGGGACCTTCACCAAGAAGCAGCGCTCGAGTCGTCGCGGGGTCAACCCGCGCACGCTCGAGCCGATGGACATCGAGGCTTGCGAGACGGTCGACTTCAAGCCCAGCGTCGAGCTCAAGCGTCAGCTCAACACCGTCAGCGCAGCGAAGCAAGCCGGGACCAAGGCCAAGACCAAGACCGGCCGCAAGAAGAAGGCCGCACGCTCGAGCGCCAAGACCACAGCCAAGACCACCGCCAAGACCACCGCCAAGACCAAGGCCAAGACCAAGCGGACCGCGGCCAAGCGCAAGGCGGCCGGCGTGGGCGGGCGCAAGCTCGTGACCCGTGAAGAGGTCGAGCTCGAGCCGGTGGTGACCAAGCCCCTGCTTCCGGAGCCGCCGCTGCAGAAGCTCGTGCGTCGCAAGCTGACCAAGCTCGACGGGACCGACCTCGAAGACACCGGCTCTTAGCTGCTTAGCTACTCGACTGGCAGGGGGCTGGCAGGGTGGCACGCCGGCAAGCTGGCCTGCGCGATCGCGGTTGGGACGCGGTTCCCCGCGCATGGTGGTTCACGCTGTCGGATCCGCGCAGGTTCGGGGTGGGGGTCGCACCACCCAGTGATGCCCAGCTCTTGCATTCACGGCCCGGTTAGAGCTAACAGGTGCCGATGTCCCAGCGTGACCGACTCGATCGTCGGCGCGACAAGTTCTTCGTCGTGTTCGGACGCCTCGGGCTTCGGTGGCCGGTCACGGTCACCGTAGTCTTGGCGTTGCTGACGGTCGTTGGGATGGTGTTCGCCAGCCAGCTGACGATCAAGACCTCGCGGGTCGGGCTCGTCGACGGCGACAACTGGTACCAGCGGCGGATCGTCAACTTCTATCAGGAGTTCGGTCACCACGACTCTCCGGTGGCGATCATCGCTGGCGGCACGCCCGAGCAGCGCCGCGCGGTCGTCGACGGGTTCGCTGGCGCGCTCGAGCAAGACGAGATGTTCCACGGCCGGGTGCTCGCGCGGCTCGAGGCCAAGGACGTCGCCGAGACCCTGCTGGTCCACGCACCCGGCCAGCTCGCGGAGTTTCGCCGACGCCTGCCAGCCGACGCGGATCTACCGGGGGCGCTCGAGCGCGGGCTCGAGGGCATGCTGGGCCTGGTCGAGACCCAGCTGCTCGCGGCCCTCGACGGTGAGATCGAGGTCGACCGCAACGACGCTGACGCCCAGCTCGGGCAGCTCGCCGCGCTCGCCACGGCGCTCGACGCCAAGCTCGCTGGCGACGCGGGGGTCGGTCCAGGGGTCGACACCGACGCGCTGCTGCGCACGATCGCAGGCGGGGACGCGGCGACCAGCGCGTTCCCGGACACCGAAGAGCTGCGCAAGCGCGGCCTCGACGAGCACGGCTACTTCGTCAGCAACGACGGAGAGCGGCTGCTCGTCGTGGCGTTCCCCGAGTTCGCGGGCGACGAAGTGGCCGACTTCAGCCCGGCGGTGGAGCGGCTGCGGGCCCAGGCGCTGGCCCACGGAACGAGCGAGGTCTCGATCACGCTGACCGGCGTGCCGTTCTTGGTCGTCGACGAGGAAGCCGCGCTCGCGAGCGGCATGGTCCGGGCCAGCGCGGCCGCTGGGATCGGCATCTTCTTGTTGCTGTTGATCGGGTTTCGCTCGTTCAAGCGGGCGACCGTGGCGTTGCTGCCGATCGGCGTCGGGACGCTGGTCAGCCTCGGCGCCATGTACCTGCTGTTCGACACGCTGGATCCGATCACGTCGAGCTTCGCCGCGGTGCTCATGGGTCTGGGCATCGACTTCTCGGTCCACTTGCTCGCCCGCTACGACGAAGATCTGCGCCAGGGCCGGACCCGCCGCGAGGCATTGTTCTCCTCGCTGTCCAAGGCGGGGCCGGGGGTGGTGACCGGCGCCGTCACGACCGCGCTGGCGTTCTTGACCGTGGCAACGACCGAGTTCACCTCGTACGGCCGCATGGGCGTGATCACGGCGATCGGCTTGGTCGTCGCCCTGGTCGCGACCTTGTTGCTGCTGCCGGTCGTGCTCGGTCGCGGTGACTTGAGCGCACACGAGGACCCGCCGCGACCGTTCGGCGACATCAGCTTCCTGGCCCGAATGGCGCGCAGCTCCCCGCTGTTGATCGTGCTCGGCGGGCTGGTCCTGTCGCTGCTGGGGATCGCCGCCACCCCCACCTACAACCCCGGGTTCTTGGAGTTCCTGCCCAAGTCGTGGGAGTCGACGCAGGGACTCCAGACCCTCGAGAAGGACGGGGCGATGACCCCCTGGTTCGCGTGGGTCACCGCCGACGATCTCGATCAGGCCCGACGCCGGGCCGACAGCTTGCGATCGATGCAGAGCGTGGCCCGCGTCGACAGCCCGACCGACATGCTGCCGGAGCTGACCGACGACCGGCTCGCCGGGCTGCGGGCCGACTTCGCTGGGCTCGAGCGCAACCCCGACTGGCGCAAGCTCGCCAGCCGTGAGCGTGATCCGGCGGCGCTGGCCAAGCAGGTCCTGGCGATCGTCGACGCGCTCGACGAGCTGGTGTTCGCGGCTGAGCAGGCTGGCCTCGACAGCACCGCGAGCGCGCCGATCCTGCAGACCAAGCAGGCGTTCACGCAGCTGAAGGAGCGGCTCGACACGCTGCCGCGCGCCCAGGCTTCGGCGACCCTCGACGAGATCGAAGATCAAATGGCCGCGCTGCTCGGGCCGGCCTGGACCACGGCGCGGGCCGTCGCCGAGCGGGGCGTTTGGGTCCCGGGTGACCTGCCCAAGCTGTTCGCGCTCCGGTTCGTGGCCCGGGATGGTAGCGAGCGGATCTCGCTCTACGTGTACCCCGCCGGCGACATCGCCTCGGGTGCCGATCACAACGCACCCGCGCGGCACTTCACCGAGGATCTCGAGTCAGTCGACCCGCAGGCCGCGGGCCAGGGCGTGTCGCTGTATCACCACAACGTGATGATCGTCGACGGGTTCAAGCGCGCCGCGTTCTTCTCGCTGTGCCTGGTCGTCGTCCTGCTGCTGCTCGACTTCGCCAACCTCCGCAAGTCATTGCTCGCGCTGTTCCCCGTGCTGGTCGGGATGGGGTGGATGGTCGGCGGGTTTGCGATCGTGGGCCTGCGGCTGAACGTCGCGACGATCGTCGTGCTGCCGCTGACGCTCGGGATCGGCATCGACGCGGGCGTGCACATGATGCATCGCTGGGAGCTCAACGCGCGGACCCACGGCGGCCGGGCCCGGCTCGACGAGGTCATCCGCGGGACCGGCAACGCCGTGGTGCTGTCATCGTTGACGACGATGGTCGGGTTCGCCGGCTTGTTGCTCGGGCGCCATCTGGGCATGGTCCAGCTCGGCGCGACCATGGTCATTGGGATCGGCTGCACGCTGGTCGCCAGCGTGTTGATGCTCCCGGCCCTGCTGCTGCTGCTCGACAAAGCCGAGTGAGCGAGCGGCGACCGGGAGCTCCGCTGGTGCGGCCTACCTGCTGACGCCGCCGCTGCTCGGCGCCGCCTTCTTCGGCGCGATGTCGCTCGGGGAGTTGCTGTCAGGCGCGAAGTTGGGAGTGATGCTGGGCGTCGGCTCGCCCTTGGCGTCGCCGCGGGTCGGGCTGGCGGGCACGCGGGTCGGGGCTGGCTTGGGG
>NZ_PVNL01000061.1 GCF_002994635.1 Enhygromyxa salina
CCTCGAAGGTGGGGGTGGTGTTCATGGAAAAGCCAAATCCCCCAGCCCCAACCCGGCCTGGGGGATTTGGCTTTTCCATGAACACCACCCCCACCTTCGAGGCGACCGTCGTCGCTGAGTTGCCCCAGCAGCTGTTTCGCCTCGATACCTCAGAAGGTCAGCTCGTCGCTGGCCCATCCGAGGAGTGTAAGCGCCTGGGGGTTCCCGTTCGGACGGGGCAACGTGTGCTGTGCCGCAGGGCCAGCCTCGATCCGGGCCGCGGTGTGATCCTCGGTCTCGCGCGCTAGCGAGAGCACCCCGTCACATCCCCGGCGAGAGCAGAGCAAATGAAAGTGCGATCAAGCGTCAAGAAAATCTGTGACAAGTGCAAGGTGATCAAGCGACGAGGAGTCGTGCGGGTCATCTGCGAAAACCCCAAACACAAGCAGAGGCAGGGCTGACATGGCACGCGTAGCTGGAGTCGACCTTCCTCGTAACAAGCGCGTCGTCATCGCGCTGACGTACATCTACGGCGTCGGGAACACCACCGCCCGGCAGATCCTCGACAAGGCTGGCGTCGGCCAGTCGATCCGCACCGACGACCTCAACGACGAGCAGCTCACTGCGATCCGTCGGGTCATCGAGACGGACTACAAGGTCGAGGGTGACCTCCGACGCGAAGTCCAGACCAAGATCAAGCGACTGATGGATCTCGGTTGCTACCGCGGCCTCCGTCACCGCCGTAGCCTGCCTGTTCGTGGCCAGCGGACCCACACCAACGCGCGCACCCGCAAGGGCCCCAAGCGGGGCCAGGTCGCGATGAAGAAGAAGTGAGGTAGTCCCGATGGCATCGACACGCGGTAAAAAGAAAGTCAAGAAGAACATCCCGACCGGGATCGTTCACATTCAGTCAACCTTCAACAACACCTTGGTGACCGTCACCGACGTCAACGGCAACGCGATCTCGTGGGCCTCGTCGGGGATCCGAGGGTTCAGGGGCTCGCGCAAGTCCACGCCGTTCGCCGCCCAGCTCGCCGCCGATCAGGCCGCGCGCGCGGCTCAGGATCACGGCATGCAGACCGTGGCGATCCGCGTCTCCGGCCCGGGTGCCGGGCGCGAGTCGGCGCTTCGCGCGATTCAGTCTGCGGGTCTGCGCGTCACCTCGATCAAGGACGTGACGCCGATCCCCCACAACGGTTGTCGTCCGCCCAAGCGGAGGAGGGTCTAAGCCATGGCACGTTATACGGGACCTGTGTGCCGGCTGTGCCGGCGCGAGGATCAAAAGCTGTTCCTCAAGGGCGATCGCTGCTTCTCGGAGAAGTGCGCCTACGACCGTCGTCAGTACCCACCCGGCCAGCACGGCCAGGGTCGGCGCCGGCGGCCGAGCGACTACGGCCACCAGCTTCGTGAGAAGCAAAAGGTCAAGCGCATGTACGGGCTGCTCGAGAAGCAGTTCCGCGGCTACTACTTCAAGGCCGCCCGCATGAAGGGCATCACCGGTGAGAACCTGCTGAGCTTGCTCGAGCGTCGCCTCGACAACGTCGCGGTCCGCTGCGGGTTCGCCAGCAGCCACGCCGAGGCGCGCCAGCTCGTGCGTCACGGTCACTTCACCGTCAACGGCCAGCGGGTCAACATTCCGAGCTACCTCGTGCGCGAGGGCGACGAGATCTTGGTCCGCGAGAAGAGCCGCAAGGTCGCCAAGATCAACGAGGCGCTGGCCAAGCTCGACCGCTCGCCCCTGCCGCTGTGGATCGACATCGACCGCGACAACTACAAGGGCAAGATCAAGAACGTTCCGCAGCGAACGGACGTCGCCGCTGACATCGACGAGCAGCTCATCGTCGAGCTCTACAGCAAGTAAGGGGACCGCATGCAGGACTACAACACCATTGCCCGCAACTGGCGGGATCTGATTCGCCCCAAGAAGCTAGACGTCGACAGCGACTCGCTGAACGAAGCCTACGGCAAGTTCACCTGCGAGCCGCTCGAGCGTGGCTACGGCATCACGCTCGGCAACAGCCTGCGTCGCGTGCTGCTGAGCAGCCTGCAGGGCGCCGCGATCACCACGGTCCGGATCGACGGTGCGCTCCACGAGTTCACCTCGATCCCCGCGGTCGTCGAGGACGTCACCGACATCATCCTCAACGTGAAGGCCCTGCGCCTGAGCATGGATGACGCCACCCCCCGGACCCTGCTGATCGACAAGACCGGCGAGGGTCCAGTCCTGGCCTCCGACATCCAGGCGCCGTCGGGCGTCCACGTGCTCGACCCCAATCAGCACGTGGCCACGCTCAGCAAGGGCGGCCGCCTGCACATGGAGATGACCTGCGCGATGGGTCGCGGCTACGCGACCGCCGACCAGAACAAGACCGAGGGCATGCCGATCGGCGTGATCCCGATCGACTCGTTGTTCTCGCCGATCCGCAAGGTCAACTACCGGGTGACCAACGCCCGCGTCGGACACCAGACCGACTACGACAAGCTCAGCTTGCAGGTCTGGACCGACGGCTCGGTCCGGCCCGACGACGCGGTCGCCTACGCGGCCAAGATCCTCAAGGAGCAGCTGTCGATCTTCATCAATCACGAGGAGATCGAAGAGGCGCTCGCACCCACGCAGTCCGAGCAGGACAAGCTCAACGACATCTTGTGGCGCTCCGTCGACGAGCTCGAGCTCTCGGTTCGCTCGGCGAACTGCCTGCAAAACGCCAACATCCACTACATCGGCGACCTCGTGCAGCGCACCGAGGCCGAGATGCTCAAGACCAAGAACTTCGGCCGTAAGTCCCTCAAGGAGATCAAAGAGATCCTTGCGCAGATGGGACTGTCGCTCGGCATGAAGATCGAAGGCTGGCAGGGGCCACCCCCCGCCCGGGAGGAATGACCCATGCGTCACCAAAAATCCGGCCGTAAACTCGGTCGCAATTCCTCGCACCGCAAGGCCATGTATCGAAACATGGTCACCTCGCTGCTCCGGCACGAGCGCATCACCACGACCGTGGCCAAGGCCAAGGAGCTGCGTGGTGAGGTCGAGCGGACGATCACCGTCGGCGTTCGCTTGGGCGATCTGCTCGACAAGCCCAAGGACGAGCGGACCCGCGACGAGCAGGCTCGCTACGCCCACGCCATGGCCCACGTGGCCAAGACCGTGCAAGACCGCGAGATCCTGCACAAGCTGTTCGAGGACATCGCGCCGCGCGTGCGCAAGCGGCCGGGCGGGTTCACCCGCGTGGTTCGGCTTGGACAGCGCCGGGGTGACGCGGCGGAGATGGCGATCATCGAGCTCGTGGATCGCAAGATCCCCGAGGCCGACGGCGCCGGCGACTCCATCAGCTGAGCTCGACGGCTGACGACGACTGAGCCCGCGTCCTCGGACGCGGGCTTTGTTTTTGGTTCGGCTTTGGGTTCGGCGTCTCGACCCGCCGCGGCTACGATGGGGCCGTGAGCGAGCTGCCGACACCCGATCCCGAGCGCCTCATGGACCTGGTCCGGATGCGGATGCCGTTTGGGAAGTACGAAGGCGTGACGTTGATCGACCTGCCGCAGCCCTACCTGGTTTGGTTCTCTCAAAAGGGGTTCCCGAACGGGCGCCTGGGCGAGGCGATGTCGCTGGCGCTGGAGGTCAAGCACAACGGGCTCGAGGGGTTGGTGAAGGGCCTGCGCTAGCCTCGGGTTTGTCGAAAAATTTGCGCTGAGATCGCGTGACCGTATGGTCTGCGACATGGGCGCAGGTGTTGATCCTCTCACGGTGGTGGGACTTACGTTGCTCGCGCTGTTGCTGGTCTTGGCCTGGCTGACCCGACGGCTGCGCGGGGGGGGCCCGCTGGGGAGCTTGGCGAGTCGAGAGCGGATGGTGTTGACCGCTCAGCACACCGTGCAGGTGATCGAGATCGCGGGCGTGCGGCTGCTCGTGGGAACCGGACCGAGCGGCGCGCCCGCGGTGCTGGCGACGCTCGGGCCGGTCGAGCAGACCGCGTCGCCGCCGAAGCCGGCGCTGGCGCGGCCGTGGGCGGAGCTGCTGGGTCGCTTTGGAGTCGAGGGTGGGCGCTGAGCTGCCGGCGAATGTCTCGGTCTGGCTGATCCTGGGTGCCCTGCCGCTGTTGCTGGCGGCCTGCACGGCGTTCACGAAGATCTCGGTCGTGTTGGCCGCCCTGCGCCTGGGGCTTGGGGCCGAGCGGCTGCTCCCCTATGGGTCGATGCTGGCGCTGGCGCTGGTGATCACGACGCTGGTGATGGGGCCGGTCGCGGAGGCGTGCATCGCCGCGCTTGAATCAATCGGTGGGATCGAGGCGGTGATCGCTGCGCCGCTGCAGGTCGGCGACGAGGTTTTGAGCCCGCTGTGGCAGTTCTTGGCCGACCACGCCGACCCCCGACAGATCGACGTGTTCGCCGAGCTGAGTGAGCGCGAGCCCGATCAGCCGGCGGTGCTGGTGCCGGCGTTCTTGCTGAGCGAGCTCGCTCGGGGGCTGCAGCTGGCGGTGATGATCCTGCTGCCCTTCGTGGTCGTGGATCTGATCTGCGCGCAGGTGCTGGTGCTGCTCGGGCTCCACCAGACCCCGACCGCCGCGGTCGCGCTGCCGGCCAAGATCTTGTTGTTCCTGGCGGCCGACGGGTGGACGACGGTGATCGTCGGGCTGGTCGAGGGGTATCGATGATCGACGCGCTGAGCCTGGCGATCCGCGAGGGCTTCGCGCTGGTGCTCGTGGGCGTGCTGCCGCTGATCGGCGTGGCGGCCGTGGCCGCGATCTTGGTGGGGCTGCTGTGCGGGTCGCTGGGGATCCGTGACGCGGCGCTGGGGCAGATCGTCCGCGCGCTGGCGGTGGTCCTGGCGCTGGCGCTGGTGATCTCGAGCATGGCCGCGTCGACGCTCGAGTTTGCCTCGCGCTGCTGGGCGTGGCCTGGAGATCCCACGCCTGGCGCCAGGCCTGACGACACCATGGGAACCGAGCCGTGAACCCGATCCTGGTGGCCGCCGCGCTGGCGAGCGCCCGCGTGTGGGCGGTGCTGCGTGTCCAGGCCAGCTGGCGGCGTCTGCTCGGGCCGAGCTGGGTGTGGATCGCGGCCGCGCTGGCGGTGGTGGTGGCTGGGCTCGCGCTGGTTCGCGGGCAGCTCGGGGCGCCGGCGGTCAGCGAGCTCGGGGTGCTCGGGATCTGGCTCGGCTTCGAGCTGCTGCTTGGCAGCGTGCTCGGCCTGGCGGTCTCGCTGCCGGGCTGGGCGTTGGTCGGCGCGGCCGAGCAGAGCGAGCACGCGCTGGGGCTGCGGGCCGACGCCGGCGGCTCACTCAGCGCCCTGATGATCGCGGCCTCGCTGGCGGCGGGGCTGAGCCTGGGCCTGCACGCGCCGCTGCTCGCGGGGCTGGTGGGGCTGTTCGAGACCTTCGCGCTCGCGGATCCCGGCGCATGGCTGCCCGCGACCGAGGCCCTGCCGGCGTGGCTGATCGCTCGCGTCGCGAGCATCACCGTCTTGGCGCTGGCGCTGGCGACCCCGGTGCTGCTGACCCAGGCGCTCGTGCAGGTCTGCGTGGTCAGCCTCGGTCGCGGCGGGGCCGAGCCGACAGACCTGGTCGCGGCCGTGGCTCCGGCGCTGCGCCTGGCCGCGGCGCTCGTGGCTCTGGGCGCGGCCTGGTCGGCTTATCCCGAGGCGTTCGCCCGAGGGATGTGAGAAGGTCTCGGCGTGCGAGGGGGCGTTGCGAGTCTCGGGTTGATGACCGCCCTCGCGGTCTCGAGCCTCAGCGGTTGCGGCAAGGACGAGCTCGCGCCGCTCGATCGCCTGGTCCAGCCGACCGGCCTGGCCCAGAGCCCCGATGGGGATCGGCTGTTCGTGACCAATGGCAATTGGGATCGCAGCCACACCAGCTCGGCGCTGGTCGTGCTCGATCTCGCCGCGCTCGCGGCCGGGCTCGCGCAACCTCGAGGTGTCGGTGAGGCGCTCGACGCGAAACGTCCCTGCCGCGCCCACGCGCGCGACGATCGGCTCGAGTGCGAGCCGCGTCTGCTGATCGATCCCGAGCTCGGCGTGCGGCTGCCCTCGGGCGCGGGCAACATCGCGATCGATCGCCCGGGCGGCGAGCAGGGGCCGCTGCGGCTGTTGATCCCGACTCGCGTCGAGCCCGGCGTCACCTGGGTCGACGTGTTCGGCGAGGGCCTGGGCGACGCCGGCCGGCTGCGCCTCGACTGCGGACAGGCCGAGGATCAGTTCTGCGATCGCGTCCACCGGGTCGGTTCTCCCGGCGAGATCGGCGACGACCCCTCGCGGCTCAGCCTCGACGATCGAGGCTTTCGCTACGCCTACTTGCCGCACTTGCTCGGGCGGCGGTTGACGCTGATCGCTCTCGACGGTGACCGCGGTCCGGAGGTCGTCGACGCCCACTCCGAGTTCTTCCGCGAGGACGAGCTGTTCGACTCGGGCCTCGGCGGCGGGTTCTCGGTGATCCAGCGCGCGTGCGATCTCGACACGGGCAACGTCCCCGCGCTGTCGCAGGGCTGCACGCGTCCGTTCTTGCTGGCCACCCAGCGCTACTGGTGGGGCCTGCGATCGTTTCGGGTGGCGCCGGGACTCGACGTGTTGATCGCCGGCAACGAGTCGACCGTGCTCGGCCCCAACCTCGAGTCCGCCGAGCCCAAGCCGCTGATGGGCGGCATGGCCTACGAGGATCCCGAGCAGGGCGATCGACTGCTGGTCGTGCACACGACCCCGCCCGCGCTCAGCCGGGTCGACACCAGCCTCGACGAGGATCAGGACGTGGGCGTCCGGGTGCTGGCGACGGTCAGCCTGTGCACCAACCCCAACCTCGTGCGCGTGCATCACCCCGCGCTCGACGGTGGACCTGGACCGTCGCTCGCGCTGGTCAGCTGCTACGGCAGCGATCAGCTCGCGGTCGTGGATCTCAACGTGTTCGTGGTCGTCGCGACCCTCGACCTCGGCGATGGACCCAACGAGATGTTGATCGACGACGCGCGCGACTGGTTGTTTGTCGCCAACACCGCCGACAGCACGATCTCGATCGTGGATCTCGACGCTGGACGGGCGACCTATCTGACCGAGTTCGCAACCTTGGGGCTGGGCACGCCGTCGCGCTCGGGCGACGCGTCGTGATCGCTCAGGGTCCGCAGTAGCCCGCGTTGGGTTGATCTTCGAGACCCAGCAAGTGGCAGATCGGCTCGAGCCCGAAGCAGGGCAGCTCGAGCGTGTCACAGGCAGGCGTGCAGCATGAGGCGGCCTCGTTCGCGCAGGGGACCGAGTGCACGGCCGCGGGTGTGCACAGGTAGCTCGGGAGACACTCGCCATCGTCCTCGCACGCGTCACCGGCCACGCCAGCGCCCGGGTTGGACGTGCACACGCTCACGGGCGCTCCGCCCGAGCCGACGGCGAGGTTGCAGGCGTCAAACACCACGCTGCAGTCCTGGGTGAGCAACTCGCAGGGCTCGAGGCACATGCCAGGTAGCGGAGAGTCGGTGCGGGTGCACACGCGACCGTCCTCACACGTTTCCTCGCCGGGAAGATCGGGCGCGCACAGCTCGCGGCAGCGCGCGTCGAAGCACACCAAGCCGGGTACGCACTCGGTGTCGTCGTTGCACTCGTCATCGACGAGGCCGACCCCGTTGGCTGGCACACAGGTGAGGGTGTCTGGATCGCACGCCATGTCGGGTCCGCAGGCGTCGAGCGGGTCTGCGAGCAGATCGCAGCCAGGCAGATCGAGCTCGCCGTCAGTGCCGAGATCTCCCGATTCGCTGTCTCCTGTGGCGGTGCCGCTGTTGGGCATGCCCGACGTGAGGGTCACCGGTCCCGAGCCGCCGCCCGGTGGAGGACCGAGCGGCTCCTCGGCGACGGGACACGCCGTGATACAGGCTGACAAGCCGAGCAGTCTCCAGGCCGGATGCATGGTGCGTTGTTGCTAGCACGGTGTTGGGATCGCAGCTAAGTGATTTGGCTCGCGTGCCGGTGCTCGGGCGAGTGCGTGTGCTGTGCGCGTTCAACCTGATTAGGGGTCGACAGCGCGCCTGGTTTTGGCTGATTATGTCGCCCAGTGTCCCGCGGGCCTTGGGCTCGCGTTCGAGAAAAATCGAATTTTCATCCGCCCGCGATGACTCGCTCGTGCCACGAGCAGCGGGAGGACACCCACCACACACCCAACCGACACGGCCCGCAACGGACAGGACTGAAATGAAACGACTACTTGGCGACAACTGGAAACGAATTGGACTGCAAGTGGGCCTCCTCATGGGGATTGGCCTCGCGTTTGCGATCGGCACCCAGGGTGAAGAGGCGACCGCTGGCGGCAATCCAGACTGCCCCGAGGAGGGCGACTGCACCTTCAAGAAGCCCAACGTGATGTTCATCATGGACTACTCGACGTCCATGAACACGCTTTGGGACATGGAGAACAACCTCACCCGCTGGGAAGTCACCGTCGCCGCGGTGCAGCAGGTGATCCAGCCCGGCAGCTTCCTCAGCCAGAACACCCACCTGGCGCTGATGCGCTTCGGTCACGATCCCAACGCCAACTCGCCCAACACCGCCATTGTCGGTGACCAGTCGGGCATCATCGACGGCAACAAGATCGACGTTCACTGGGACGACGACAACAACGAGTACGTGCCGTGCAACGGCCAGGAGCTCGTCGACTCGCTGCAGAACATCGACGCGCCCATGCAGGGCATGGCAGTCGGTATTGGCACCTGGACCAAGGGCGCGCTCGAGGCGGTCAAGGTCGAGATCAACCAGACCAAGGCCGACCACCCCGACGACCAAGTGATGCCCGCGCGCGCGTACGTCAACGTGCTGCTCACGGACGGCGCCTGGACTGGCGTCGACGGCACCTCCGTCTTGGCGCCCGCGAGCCAGAACCCGGCCATCACCGCGATGGACCTGTTCGACAACAGCAACGTCCAGACCTTCGTCGTGGCCGTCGCTGGTGATCCGGCCGCCGAGATGGCCGCCGACGAGACCGCCGCAGCTGGTGGCACCACCGAGGCGATCGACGGCGCAACGCCCGAGCTCCTCGCGATGGCGCTCACTGGCGTCGTCAACAACATCATCAACTCGGTCGTCGCGCCCGAGTGCATCGGCGGCTTGCCGCGCGTGATGATCTTGCTCGACGCGTCGTCGTCCATGCTCAACGTCAACGGCGGCACCGTCGCTGGCGGCATGGACGAGACCGGCTGGGATCAGGCCCGCGACGCCCTCGCTGGCAACATGTCGCTGTTCGACATCGACGTCGGCATCGGCGCCGCCGAGGACGTCACGCACCTCGGCCTCGCGGTGTTCGGGCACAACCAGCCCGCGCCCGGTGAGCAGAAGGTCCTCGTCCAGTACGGCCCCTGCATGAAGGACAACTTCGGCTGGGCCCTCGATCCCAACACCTCGTGCGAGCAGCCGGGCTGTGACGATCCGTGGGGTGGTCCGCCGATCGCGTGGAGCTTCAAGGACGGCCAGGTCGAGGATCCGCCAGGGTTCGACAACCCGACTCAGAGCCACATGCCGCAGTGTGGTGGCGTCGCCGCGTTCTGCTCGGGCTCGGGTACGTACACCCACCTCGGTCTGCAGCTGATCAAGAACAACCAGCAGACCTACCACGCCAACGCGCAGATGATGGGCGCGCAGTTCCCTGCGAACGACTCCACCATCTACTTCAACATCCTGATCACCGACGGCCAGTACAACCTGTACTCGACCGACGCGCAGGTCCAGGCCGAGATGACCCAGATGTACAACGCTGGGATCACGACCTACGTGATCGGGTTCGGCGACGGCGTCGATCAGCCGGCTGCCATCGCGCAGCTCGACAACATGGCGAACTGGGGCTCGGGCGGCACGGAGATGTACTTCGATGCCAACAACCAGGCCGACCTCGAGGCCGCGCTGGCGTCGATCTTCGGGACCCTGAACTTCGACCCCTGCTGCGCCTTCAACGACTGCTCGCAGAACCCCGAGCCGACCACCAACGAGCCCGACCCGGTTCCGAACCCGACCACGACCACCGGCGACGGCGACGGCGACGGCGACGGCGACGGCGACACGGGTGACGGCGACGGCGACACCGGTGACGGCGACGGCGACACGGGTGACGGCGACGGCGATCCGGGCGATGGCGACGGCGACCCCGCCGGCGACGGCGACGGCGACACGGGCAACGACACGCTCGGCGACGGCGAGACCGGCACCGGCACCGGTGGCGATCTCGGCGCCGAGGTCGGCATCGACGACGGCTGCAACTGCAGCACGCCCGACAACGGCACGGACAAGACGCGCGGCTTGCTTGGGACCTTCTTGGCCCTCGGCTTCGCTGGCCTGATCCGTCGTCGTCGGCGCGACTAAGCTGCTTTCAGCTCGGGCGAGGCTGCTATCAGCTCGGGCGAGGTTTCTCGCCCGCTTGCATGCGCCCTTCGTGGACCGGTTCAACGGTTGGCAGCGGGCCGCCCCTCTCGGGGCGGCTGTTCTTTTTAACTCGTAGGCTGTGTTCAGCTCGGGCGAGGGTTCTCGCCCGCTTGCATGCGCGTTCGTGGACCGGGTCCACGGTAGGCAGCGGGCCGCCTCTCTCGGGGCGGCCTGTTCCTGTTTGAGCCGCAGACAGCTAGATGATCTGCATGGCTAGATAGGTGGTGAGCGCGGCGATCATGGCGGCGATCAGGACGACGAGCACACGCGCTAGGCTCAGTCGCTTGCGCTGGCGGTCTTGCAGCGCGGCGGTGGCTTGATAGGCCTGACTGAGCTCGCGGCTGAGCTCTTCGGGGCGCATGATCGGGACGTCGGGGACCTGCGGCTTGGCCAGGTGACCGTGAAAAGAGCCCAGGCTGCGGCTGGTCGTGGGTCGACGGTTGGGGGTGCGTGCTCCCTCGCGCAGCTTGGTGGTGGGCCCGAGCGGTTGGCTCGGTCGACTCGGCTGGGTGGGGCGGCTCGGGCGGCTAGGCCGGGTCGGTCGGGTCGGCGGGCTGGGCTCGAGCATCATGAAGCGTGGGCCCGGCTTGGCCGGGCGCGCCGCAGTCGGCGGGGAGTGGAGGTCGCGTTTTGTGGTGACTGGCGTGTCGGGAGCAGGGCTAGTCAAGCCGGACTCGAGCTCGAGCAGGCGATCGCGCACCTCGGCGCTCGTGATCCGCAGCGTTGGGTTGGGCTCGAGCATGCGCTCGACGAGGGCAGCGAGCGCGGCCAGGCGGGCGGGGTGCCATGTCGATGTGTTCGCGGTGTCGAGCTCGAGCAGCGCGGCGCCGACGAGACCGAGCGCGTGGACATCTGTCGCGGGGCTCGGCGCGTCGCTTACCGCGGCAGCGCCGAGCTGGCCAAGCCGATCGAGCAGGCTGATCGCGCACGGACTGGCCGACGTGCGGGTCTCGTCGCGGATCAGGATCGTCGAGGGTGAGATCCACCCGTGGACAACCGGCGGGCGCTGGGCGTGGAGGTACGCGAGCGCCTCGGCGACGCCCACCAAGATCTTCACCGCGAAGCCCTGCTCGCGCACGCGTTCGCTGTCGTCCTGAAGTCGCGCTGCCAGGGTCTCGCCGCGGACATGCTCGCGGATCAGCCACACGCGCGCGCAGCCCTGACCGATGTTCGGCTCGAGCTCGTGGTCGAGCTCGAGCGGCAGTCCGGGGTGCTGAAGGGCCTCCATGCGCGCGGCATCGTCCGCGAGTGGGTGCGCCCCCACCTGCGTGTGCGGCAGCGTCAGCGCCAGCGCGCGGACCAGCAGGCCGTCCTCGACTCGTGTGGCGCGATACCCAACAGGCTCGAGCGCTCGCGGCGATGCAGCGTTGGCTTCCAGCCGCCGATCCAGCCGCCGATCCAGCCGCCGATCCAGCCGCCGATCCAGCCGATAGCGCGCCATGACGAAGGGATCGCCCTGACACGTGGGACAGCGAGGGACGCCCACGTCGACCGGGCGAAGACACTTGGCGCAGAGCATCGCTGCCTCTCGTGGTCGTCGAAAATCGCACGACCGCGAGCGAACACAGTAGCACGCGAGCTTCGTGTGGTGCCCGCCTCGCGGGGCAGTTCAGGCGGTTTGTCCCGCGCGGCAACGAGCGGGCCCGAAGCCTGGCCCGAGCCGAAAACACCGAGCGACTGCGCGCATGCGGAGGGCGACCGCTGCGCCAGTCGCCTCGAGCTGGACGTTGGGACCTGAAGAGTGACCTTCCAGGCATGACTCGGTTCACGGCGCAGCGCATGGTGGTTGGCGACGCAGGCGATCGAGCCCGTGTTCGACGACAGGCCGAACACGGCGACCGCAGCCCGACGCGATCACGATCTGAGACGAGCGCGGTCGACATGACCTGCGACCGAGGTTCGAGCTGCCGACGCGCACGATCCGGTCCACGCGACAGCGTCTCGATCGGCGTTGGGTTCGTCGTCGCGACCGAGATCGACGAGGTCCGCGTGGCAGCGAAAAAAAAATCACTGGCTCGATCGCGGATCATCGGCCTATGATTTCGACGTCATCATGACCAAGCGACGCCACGTACAACCAACACCACGCGCCACCACGCGCGCGCATGTGTTGGGCGTGCTGGGATCTCTTGGTTGCTCTGGTGTCTGGTCTGGCTTCACTCGAGTCGCTTCTCATCGGGGCCGCGCGCGCTCGCGTTGCCTTGGGTTCATGCGGGTCACGCAAGTCGTCAGGTCTCGCCCACTGAGCTCGACTCCAGCACTCGCGTGCTCGAGCGTGAACGGTTCGGGTTTGGGGT
>NZ_PVNL01000062.1 GCF_002994635.1 Enhygromyxa salina
CCCCAGCACCCCCCGCGCCCGCTCCCACTCCTTCAGCTGCGTCAGCGAAGCCACCAACCCCAGCAGCGCCGCTCGCTGAAGCTCCACACTAACCAACCCCTCCCCCAAGACCGCCCGCTCAAACACCTCAGCAGCCCGCCCAGGCTCCGCAATGCTCGCGAACTGCCGCCCAAGCAGATAATCCCCAATCCCAGCATACCCCGGCAACCCAGCAATCTTCGCCGCCGTCCACAGCTGCAGCATCGAGCTCGCCCGCGAATCATCACTCACCCGAAACGGCCCAAAAAACTCGACAACCAGCGGAGCAAGCTCCACATCCCCAGCCCCAAGCAGCTTGATCTGCAGCTGCCGCCGACCAGCCTCGCTCAACCCCAGCCCGATCGCCGCCCGGTAGTGGATCGCCGCCTCGTCCAGCCGCCCAGCCACCAGCGCCGTGTCCCCGCGCTGTTCCTCGATCACCGCCCGCACCGTAGCCGTCAGCTCCTCGCGCCCAGCCAGCTCGTCCAGCACCGCCGCCGCCTGGTCGAACTGCTCCCACCCCGCGAGCATGTCGGCCAGCCGCAAGAAGTGGCCAGGCTCGTCCGGCTCGATCCGACACAGCGTCCGCTGAGTATCCAGTGCCTCCTCCTCCTGCCCCAGCACCCGCGCGACCGCAGCGGCGTGGGCGAGATCAGCGGCCCGGTGCGCACACGGCCGCCGAAACACGGAGCTTCGCTGGTATCGCTGCGCCTGCGCCTCGACGTCCGCCTCCCGCAGCGGAATCTCGCGCAGGAACCCGAGCCACTGCTGCTCGAGCGCGTCCAGGCCCACCCCATACGTAGCCTCGAAGTCCCCCGCGTTGCCATACAGCTCCGCGACCGACTCCCAGTCATGCGTCTGCGCCAACCACAGCACGAACGACCCGGCGGCGGTGTAGGCCCGGCTCGCCGCCGCCCCCCAAAACCCCGCGCCCATGATCGCCTGCAGCGGCGGTCGCTTCTCCAACCGATCGAGCACCGCCGCCTGCTCGTGCAGCCCCAGGTTGTCGTGCGCGCGCGGGGCCAGGGCCGTGGGCACGCCCTCGACCAGCGCGCCATTGAAGCGCAGCCCCGCGATCGGCAGCCCCAGCACGGGGTCGCCAAAGTCACCCAAGAACGCGTGCGCGAGCTCGTGGTGCATCACGTCGTGCGGCCACGGCCGCTGGCTCAGGTACATCTGCTGCCGCCACGGGGGTGACACTTCCACCTTGTTGGCCCCGATCAGCGCGCCGCGCTGATCCCCGCTGACAAAGATGAAGCTCTCGATCTTCCGGGTGGGCGCCGATCCCAGCCGGCGCTCGAGCCGGTGCCACGCAAACTCGTGCTCGGCCGCGACCATCTCGATCTCGCGCGCGGTGATCGAGGTCGGCGCGTAGCGGATCACAAAGTGCTCGGTGGTCTTGGTCGCCGCCAGCACCCGCGCCAGGCTCTCTGTGGTCGCGGTGAACCCCAGGCGCGGCGCCGACCAGCCGATCGCCAGCGCCGCGAGCCCGAGCACCACCGCAACCAATGAACGCAGCCGATTCGGACCGCCCGCGAGCATTCGTGACCGACTCAACCGCAGCCGCTCATCCAGGCTCGCTCCCAGCGCCAGCCACACCGCCGCCGCGGCCACCCCGTTGTAGGCCCGGTACAGCACATAGCGCGATGAGATCTCGATCCCCTCGTCATAGATCGGCCCCGAGAACCACCCGACGAAGGGATCATACGCAAACACGACCGGATCAAAATACAGCCGATGCACGCCGATCAACGTCGAGCCCAGCAGCGGCATCCAGCCCGCGATCAGCACGACCCACCGCGGCCGCGGGCCGATCAGCAGCGCGGCGCTGACCCCCGCGAGCCAGGCCAGCGCGGCCGAACACATCGGCCCGATCACAAAGTACGCCGCGCCCCCGAACGGATCGCAATTGGTCGTCCACAGCATCCCCACCACCAGCAGGCCGAGCGCGAGACCGACCAACCACGCCAGCTCGCGCGCCCCGTGAGCCGCGAGCCGCCACAGCGGTCCACGCTCGTCCGGGGATCCCCCAGTGTCAGCCGCGGCTCGCAGCTCCAGCACCGCGTCGACCCCCGCGGCCGCGGCCAGACAGCTCAGCAGCGGCGCCAGCAGCAGACTCGAGAAATAGCCCAACGTCCCCGCCATGGGCACGAAGCTCAGCGCGAGCACGCAGACGAACACGAGCGCTCGCCGACGCAGGTAGGGCCGACGCGGGATGGTTCGCAGCCAGTGCAGCACGCCCGTCACGCCCGGAGTATGCATGGGCGGGGGGTCGCGCATCAGACGCATTACCGCTTTCGCTTCAGACCTGGGCGCCGCGGTTGTATGATCGGCCGGGAGAGAGCCCCATGGCCGCAACCAAGAAAGACCTGTGGAGCGCTGCGATCGAGGCGTTCGAGGACGGCAGCCACGCGGTGCTCGAGCGGGTCTGTCGCGCGCTACTCGAGCACGAGCCGGAAAATTTTCCGGTTCGCATGCTGCTGGCGCACGCGCTGCTCAAGATGAAGCGGTTCCCCGAAGCCGGCGATCTGCTCGAAGGCGCCAACCCCAGCGACGAGCGAACCCTCGTGCTGTGGCATCGCACGACTGGCGACTACTACGTCGAGCGGGGCGATCACGAGGCCGCCGAAGACGAGTACGCGTCGGCGCTGGCGATCGCCGACGCGATGTCCAGCGATCTCGTGCTCGATCTCGTCGAGGCGCGGATCAACCAGGGCAGCCACGAGGCCGCCCTGCGCACGATCGAGACCTTCGTCGCGCGGCACGAGCACGAGCCCCTCGACGACCGTGAGCTGCTCGCGTTCGCCAAGGCCCGGGTGCTCCGCAACCTCGGCCGGTTCGAGCAAGCCCTCGTCGCCGCCCGCGAAGCCGAGGGCCTCGGCCGCGAGCTCGGCGGGTTCCCCGGCTGCGAAGCGTTGATCACTGATCTCGAGGCGCGCCTGGCCTGGGACGCGAGGCTCCCCGCCTCCCAGGCTCGGGTCGAGCTCGACGCCGATTCGCCCGAGTAGCCCGAGCGCGCCGCCCGAGCTCCTGGGACGACTCGGATCAGCCGCCCGAGCCGCCAGGACGACTCGGGGTCAGCCGCCCGAGCTCTCCAGGAGACGATTCGGGGTCAGCCGTTCGAGTCCTGGGACGACTCGGCTACTCAGCTCGAGCGCAGGTCAGCCGCAGGGGATGACCGAGTCGAGCAGCTCGACCGCGCGCTCGATGTCCGCGGTGCCCGGCTCGCTGAGCGCGTAGATCGCCGCCAGCTCGTCGGCCGCGGTCGCGTCGTGCTCACGCAGCTCGCGATCGAGCGCCCCACCAGCGATCTGCACGAACGCCCAGTTCGCCTCGAGCGCCTCGCTGCACTGCTCGTCGTCGTGCGCGAGCAAGTGCTGGCGCAGGGCGACCACGAAGCCGCGGGCGAGCGCGTCGTCGAGCTGCTCCCACGCGTTGTCGAACAGCGCCTGGCCCTCGGCCGGGAGGTCGGCGTAGGTCGGGAAGTCGTCGATCGAGTACAGATCGCGGAAGCAACGGACCGCCAAGATCCCGTCGAAGATGCGCTGGTGGGCGGTCGGGCTGTAGTCGCGGACCAGCTTGGCGAAGCCGATCACGTCGCCGTCAGCCTGGGCGCCGCCCGTGTAGTAGGCCCACGCGGAGTCGCAGTCCTTCGGGGTCGCGACGCAGGTGAACGCCTCCTTGTAGACGGACAGATACGAGAACCACACGATCGCGGCTTCGATGCGGGCGGCGTGGACGTTGGGATCGCCCTCACCGGACATGCCGGCGATGAACGCGTCGTTGATCAACGGTCGGATCTGCACCGGGCCCGCGCAGCGATCCGGGTGGTTCTCGGCGTTTTGGGTGTTGGAGCACTGCTTGTCCGGGTCGAGCCCGGGGTCCCACTCGGCCTCGGGGATCTCGGGGTAGTGCAGATCCTCGCGTCGCTCGACCCGCGAGCCGAGGCCCTGGTCGAACTCATAGGCGGCGCGCGCCATGGTGAAGTCGTCTCGGGTCGGCGCGTCGTTGCGCCACAGCAGATCGGCGATCTCGTCGGCCGCCTCGACGCGGGCGATCGAGCCGGGCGGATCCGAGACCAGCTCGTAGACGCCGCCGTCCGAGATACACGCCTCATACGAATCCGCGTCGCTGTCCATTGGCAGGTAGTCGGTCGCGAGCGGGACACAGGCGCTCTCGTCGACCGGGTCGTCGGCCGGATCACAGGGTTCTCCCGCACCGACGTCACCGTCGCCGTCACCACCGTCATCATCGATCGGGTCATCGCCCGCGCGGCAGGCCACCAGCGTGGCGAACAAGGTCAGGGTACAAAGAGCGCGAAGAGGTTGTATGGGCATCGGGTAGAACTCCAAGCCTCGGATACACCCGCGCGGCCGCACCCAACAATCGGGAGACCACCCGTATCTGGCACCGAACTCCTGGAGGCGAATCCCCTGGCTGACCGAGGGTTTCCCCCTGTCCCGATCAGAACCCGACCTCGACCGACAGGTTGAGCGAGCGCGTGGCCCCATTGACGCTCGAGCCATGATAGCGATGCGGCGAGTCGATCACGTTCTCGAACACGAGTCCAAGCAGGACCACCGGATCAAATCGGTAGCCAGCGCGAAGATCCCAGACCGCGAACCCGGGCGTGCCACCATCGGGAATTCGCGTGTCGGCGACGTCGGCGAGCGCCAGGCGATCTTGGGTGCCGGCCCAGCGCAGCGCCGAGCCCAGCCACAGGCCGACGTTCGAGTACCACGTCAGCTCGACGGTCCCGTTGAGCGGGGGCACCCGCGACAGCGGCAGCCGCTCCTCGTAGTTGCTCGCGCCGGTGTTGGTCGGCGGCGGCACGGGGTTTTGGCCCTCGCCCCAGGCCCACGAGAAGGTCGCACCGATCACGAACCCGGCCGGGATGAACACCCGCACGGAGCTGTCGACGCCGCGCAGCAACGCCCACCCGTCGAGGTTGACCAGCTGAAAGCGCGTGCGTGAGGCCTCGCAGCCGGTCGGGTTCTCGGCCGCGCCGCCCGGGCATGCACCCAGCTCGCGCGGGGCCCGGCCGATCAAGCCGCGGATGAACGAGTGCCAGACGAACAGGCTGGCCTCGACCCGCTTGTGACGCACGCGAAACCCGGTGTCGAACGACAGGGCCCGCTCGGGCTCGAGGCTCGCGTTCTCGAACTGAAACCCCGGGCCGGTCTGCTGGCGACTCGTCAGGTCGTCGAGGTTGGGCGCGCGAAAGCCCTGATCAAAGTCCAGGTGCCAGGTCAGCCACGGCGCGGCGACGACCATGAGCCCGGCGTTGCCGACCGCGGTCGCCCAGCTGCGATCGACCGCCAGGGTCTCGCTGGCGTCCTCGCCGTCGGCCTTGGCCCACACGAACGCCCCCCGGCCGCCGGCCCTGATCCGGACCCGCTCACCGATCCACACGTAGGGCTGGGCCCACACGCCGGAGGTCAGGTAGCGCGAGCCGTCGATGTACTGGCCGCGCGGCGCGACCGAGGTCACCGGCGGAGACACGTCCGTGAACTCCAGCCAGGCGTGGCTCTCGATCATGTCGAAGTACAGATCACCGCCGTAGTCGACCCCAAACGCGACGCGCTCACCGAGCGGGAGCACGGCCGTCGACAGCGTGGTGCGCAGGCCGAGCGTGTGCACGTCGTCGCGGCCGTTGCTCTCGATCCCACCGTCGATCGCAGGGACCCCGTTGTCGCGGGTCAGCTGGGTCCGCTCGTGCTGATTTTGGTAGCTCACGCTCACGCGCGCGCGCGCGGCCGCGTCGGGCCCGTCGGACATGTCCGCGGCGAGGTAGGTCAGGGTCCGAAACTGGTCGAGGTAGACCAGGCACTCGTCGTCGGGGGCCTCGGCTGGTGGGCACTTGTCGGTCCGCGGCGCGTCCTTTTGGCGGTAGTCGTAGTAGCCCGCGCTCAGTCGCCAGCGGTCATCAATTTGCCAGACCAGGCGCGCGTCGGCGGTCAGCTCGCGAAATCCGGTGCCGAGCTGGGTCCGCTCGTCACTGGCGAACCGGGGCTCCTTCCACGGCCGGCCCGTCGCGGGGGCCGTGACGGCGCCGGAGGTGCGCAGCTGCCCGACGTCGCGGTAGCCGACCCCGCCGAAGAATCCGAGCTTGCCCTTCCACCCGAGGTCGAGCTGCGCCCGCCCGCCGAGCTCGCCGTCGGCCGTGCGGTGGGCGAGCAGCAGGCGCGGGTGCACCGTCCACCGCTTCGAGCGATCCATGGTCGGATCCATGGGCGTCGTCAGCAGCGCGCCGCCGAGCGCATCGGACCCCCAGGTCGTCGAGGCCGCGCCGCGGACCACCTCGAGCCGCTGGATCGTGCGCGAGTCGACCGTGAAGAAGTACTGGTTGGGCCCCTGGCGAAACGTCGAGGTGTTGAGCCGGATCCCGTCGAAGGCGATCAGCGTCTGCTGTCCGGTCAGCCCACGGACGTAGGGAGACGCCTGAGCGTGGGCGCTCTGCTGCACGTAGACCCCGGGCTCGAACCGCAGCGCGTCGGGGGCCGAGCGAGGCAGCCGCTCTTGGATCTGGCGGCGGCTGACCACGCTGGCGTCACGCACGTAGTTGTCGGGCGTGTCGCTGCTCACGATGATCTCGCGAGTGGAGCGGTCGTCGTCGGCGGCGTCGTCGCCAGGTTCGGACTGGTCTGCATCCGCCTCGGGATCTGGATCCGAGTCTGGATCTGGATCGAGATCTTCGGTCTGCGCGCGGGTGTCATCCGGCGCCTCGCCCGACCCAGGCGGCCCCGCCCAGGCCAGACGTGAGGCTCCCGCCAACAGCCCAGCCAGCGCGGCGGCGAGCCGGGACCCTGGCCGGACAGACATTCCTCGCATTGTCGGAGCTCACCGCTGGTGAGCAAGGCGGGAAACCCCGGGTCCACGAGGGATTTCACTCGTGCGAGATGGCCGCGATCGGGCGCGGTGCGCCACAAAAAACCTGGCGGCCGTCGAGATCAGCCGCCTTCGTGGCTCGCGCGCCACTCGATGTTGGGCCGCGCGATCGGTCGCAGGCGGGTGTCGACGTCATCGTCGTGGCTGCCGTTGGAGCCCTGGGCCGCCTGCAGCGGCGCGGTCGCCTCGATCCCGCCACGGATCAGCCGCATCGCGTCCCGCACGAGCCCCCGCCACTCCGACTCCGCGAGCTCGGCTCCCGCGTCGGGCTTGGTCAGCAGCTCGTGGGCGTCGACGCCGAGCCGCTCGAGCACCGCGTTGGTGGTGCCGCGCAGGATCAGCGCGTCGATCAGGTGCGCGGCCGTGCGCGGATCGATGTTTTGTCGGACCTCGCCGGTGTGCCGGGCCTCGCTGAGCCGGGCCGCGAGATCGTCGATCTGCCTGCGCCACAGCGCGCCGTGCAGCTCCCTCAGCTCGTCGTCGGCGGACGGCTCCATCGCGCTGGCGGCGAGACGAGCGAGCCGCGGATGCGCGAGCATGAAGCCGATCCGCGTCATCACCAGGCGCTCGAGCCCGGCGAACAGTCCGAGCACCTCGCGGGGGCCCGACGCCTCGGCGTCATCTGCCTGCGCGTGCTGTTGCGAGTCATTTTCCAACCACTGCGTGCGCCTGGCCTCGAGCTCGTCGGTCACCAACCACCGATACAAGTCGAGCTTGTTCTCGAAGTATTGGTACATGCTGCCTTTGGCGATTCCTGCCCGAGAGACGATTCGTGACAGCGAAGCTTGGCGATAGGGGTAGGTCGAAAACTCATCGAGCGCGAGCTCGGTGATTCGTTTGCGCTTCTCGTCGGGGAGGTTGAGGAAGGTCGGCTTTGGCATCGGTACTCGTTCGATTGCGCCTGGGGCGCTATTCGGGGTTGGGGGGAAAGCTGAGGGACTCGGGATGCAAACCAGGGCCGCCGCAGTGGGGCGTGACTGGGGGTGTAGTAATGACCACTGCTTGAATCGGTATACTGAGACGGCGTTGGCAACGGTGCGAGTCGGCTCACCGCGAATGCACTCAATGCATACACGAACGCGAGACGAGAAGCGAGCGTGCGGTCGCACCGCTTTCAATACACTGATACGATCGCGGCTCTAGCAGCACTCGACTGCTGGCACTGAACGACCTTTTTTGCCCCTACCGCGGCTCAATGCAGCCCCCGCGGTGTCGCTAAATGCTACGAGGAGCGATTCAATGCATACCACCACGGGCTCCCAGAGCGCTCGACGCATTTCCTGCGGCATGGGCCACGCGTGGGCGGGGAAATTAGCTACAGTCCACAGTGCCGACGGTGAGCGCGTCTCGATCGTCGCTGAACAACGATTCGACCAGTGTAGCGCGATGACTGAGCACGGCACGCTGGTTGATGTAGCCCTTGTCGGTGATCTCGTTGGCGTCGATCGACGGCGGGTCGGCGAGCAGGATCGCGCGCGCGAAGCGGGTGCTGCTGCTGGGGTGCTGGCGGTTGTGGGCCGCGAGCGCGCGGCTGACCGCGGCCCGCACGAGCTCGTGCGAGACCACCTGCTGGGCCGTCGCCGCGCGGTCGAGCCCGGCGAGCTCGCGGCACGCGGCGAGGTTGGGGAACAGCAACAGCCCGAGCTCGGCGCGGTCGTGGCCGGCGAGCACGCAGTCCTCGACGAGCGGCTCGCAGGCGGCGATCGCCTGCAGCCGGAGCTTGCCAGCGTGGACCCAGGTGCCGGAGCTGAGCTTGAAGTCCTCGGACACCCGGCCATCGAACTCCAGGCCGAGCTCGGGTCGGGTGGGGTCCGCGAGCTTGCCGGCGTCGCCGATCCGATAGAACCCAAACTCGTCGAAGGCCGCGTCGCTGAGCTGCGCGTCGCGCCAGTAGCCCGGGGTCACGTTGGGGCCGCGCACCCGCAGCTCTTGCTTGTCCCCGTTGTCGATCAGGGCGATCTCGGTGCCCGGCATCGGGTTGCCGATCACCCCCGCGCGCTCGATCGGCCAGTAGACCGCGGTCGAGCACGGCGCGGTCTCGGTCGAGCCCCACGCCGAGACCATCAGCAGCCGCTGGCCCCGGGCCGCGATCGCGAGCTGCTCGAGCCGCGTCCACAGCCGCTGCGGGAGCGCGGCGGCGGCATAGAACACCAGATCGAGGTTTGCAAAGAAGCGCTCGCGCAGCTCGGCGTCGGCCTCGAGCTCGGGGACCAGCAGCTCGAAGCCCCGCGGCACGTTGAAGTACAGCGTGGGCGAGCGCTCGCGCAGGTTGGCGAGGGTGGCCTCGAACGCGCCCGGACCCGGCTTGCCAGCGTCGATCCACAAGCTGCCGCCGTGCATCAAGATCAGGTTGAAGTTGAAGTTGGCGCCAAAGGTGTGGTTCCACGGCAGCCAGTCACAGATCACCGGGACCCGACCGCGGGCGGCGTCTTCGCCCAAAAACGGCCACACCCGCGCGAGCGCGGCCTGGTTCGAGCACAGCATCCGCTGGGTGTTGAGCACGCCCTTGGGCAGCCCGGTCGAGCCCGAGGTGAACAGCACCTTGGCGATCGTGTCGGGTCCGAGCTGGGCGAAGCGGCGGTCGACCTCGTCGCTCGGCGCGAGCGAAAGCAGCGACTCGTAACGCTCGACCGTGCGCGCCCGCGGTCCTGGATCCGCGGGCGAGCCTGGCGACGCGTCGCCACAGATCAGCGGCAGGGCGGCGAGCCCGGCGGCCTCGAGCGCGGGGATGAAGGGCTTGCGCTGCTCGACGAACACGACCCCGGGCGTGATCTGCTGACTGATCAATTCGAGCTTGGCGAAGTCGCGCGACACCAGCGAGTACGCGACCGAGACCGGCACGGCCGGAATCCCGACGTGCATGGCCGCGAGGGTCAGCAGCGCGTGGGCGATCGAGTTGCCCGACAGCAACAAGAGCGGTCGCTCGGGCCCCGCGCCAAGATCGATCAGCGCCTGCGCGAGGCTGCGGACCCGGGTCAGGGCCTGTGCCCACGTGACCGTCTGCCACGGGCTGTGGGGACCCGCGGTGCGCTCACCGAGGAACACCTGATCGGGCCGGGCAGCGGCGTTGGCCACGAGCAGATCACCGAGGCAGCGCGGGTAGCTCCCGAGCGGCAGCGCGTTGGCGAGGATCGTGGCCCCGTCGGCTCGGCGGCGGAGCTCGACCTGCGGCGACGCGAGCTTGGGCAGCGCCCACTGTGGGAGATCATCCATGACCAGCCTTCGCTCAGCGCCTGAGGTCCACGCCCGCGGTCAGCGAGTAGGTCACGCCGTCGGCCCACGTCGCGGTGGCCTCGACCTTCCACACGGCGCACGAGCCCGCGCCGCGCTCGAGCTTGCTCAGCGCGGTCGGGTCGACCCACACGATCCAGCTCTCGCGCGCGTCTTGATCGCTGAGGCCGTGCTTGCCGGGTCGCACGATGTCGCGCTCGGGCACGCTGACCTGCTTGCCCTTGCAGTCGGTGACCGTGGCGACCAGCTGCTCGAACGGGGCGGCCGCGGTGAACGCCATGCCGGCCTTGGGATCGAGCTTGACGGTGTTGATGTTGACGGTGCCGTCGCGGGTGCCGCTGGTCGACTTGACCATCTCGCTCGGCTTGCACGCTCCGCCGCCGCAGTGCCACGCGCCGCGGTACGAGAGCTCCTGGCCGCGCATGTTCTGCCGCAGCGCGGCGCAGCCGAGCAGCGAGCCCGCGAATACGGAGGTGGCGAGGCATAGGCTGAGCTGGCGCATGCGTGGATCCTAAGAGCTTCGCTCGGCGTCGGCTATGCTCCTGGCATGCTTCGCGCCCATGTCCGAACTTCGGGGCTGTCGCTTGGTCTGCTGCTCGCCTGCGTCGTGGCCTGCGAGGGCCGATCGAGCGAGCAGACCCGCGAGGTCGTCGACGAGGCGGCGCGGACGGCGGAGCGAGGGGTCGAGCAGGCCAAGCGGGGTCTGGGCGAGGCTCGCCACGAAGCCCGCGAGGGGCTCGCCAACGCCCGCGAGGGGATCGCCGACGCCCGCGAGCGGTTCGAGGTCGACGAGAAGGTCGCGGGCGCGCGGCGCAGCTTGGCCGTGGGGCTGGACGAGGCCGCGCAGGGGTTCGCGGAGCTCGGCGAGGCGGGCAGGGCACGCGCCGATCAGCTCGGCGACAAGCTCGATCAGGTCGGTCGCGCCAGCCTCGAGATCGCGCCTGGGGCGATCGTCTGCACCGAGGAGCCACAGCGCGTGTGCAAGATCGATCCCGATCTCATCGACAAGCTCGCCGCCGAGCCCAAGCTGCTCGTCGGCGAGGTCTCGCTGTGGCCCAAGCGCGGCGCGACCGGGCAGGGCCTGCAGCTGGTCCGCGCGCGAACCGAGAGCCTCACCGGCATGTTGGGCCTGCGCGAGGGCGACATCCTGCTCTCGGTCAACGGCGCCGAGCTGAGCTCGCTCGACGCGATCCGTGCCCTCGACGAGGCGCTCTCGGGCAAGGACGAGGCCAACCTGGTGTACGAGCGAGACGGGCAGCGCGGGGAGCTCACGGTGATCCAGCAGCCTCGCTGAGTGGCCCCGCGCGGGGGGGTGAACTGGCGGCCCGACCGCGCCCCGCAGCCTGCTCCAAGAACTGAGTTCCTACGGTTTCGGTCCGAGGGACAGTCGGCCGGATCCGCGACCCGCTAGCCTCGATTCGTGGCAGTCGCGTCGCATACTTGGCAATTGAACGAACAAGTTTGTCTGCCGAAGGGGCTGGCAGCCGTCCGTGGAGGCGTGTTCATCCTCTACCACCCGGTGACGCCGAGCCTCGACGTCGCGCTGCGCGAGGCCAAGGCCTACCTCGAGATGCGCAGGCACTTCGAGTCGATGGTGGTGCTGATCTGGCTGGGCAAGATGTTCCCGCCGCCATCCGCCGAGGTTCGAGCCGGGTTCGCGGCCGCGTTCGCGGCCGGTCCCACCGTCACCGCGGTCGCGTGGATCGTCGACACCGAGCACAGCCTCGGCGCGTCGATCGTGCACAGCGTGTCCATGCAGATGTTCTCCAGCACCGCACAGGTCCGCCTGTTCCGCGACCCCTTCGACGCGGCCAGCTGGCTCAGCTCGATCGAGGGCACTGACGCCGAGCTGATCCTCGACGGCCTCGAGGCATTGGATCGCGCGCAACCGGCTTAGCAATCGAACAAGCAAACGCCCCGGCCTCCATCACGAACATGGAGAGCCGAGGCGCTGAGTGGTGTGACCCTTTTAGCGCTTGTCCATGGGGACGTAGGCCCGCTCGCCTGCGCCCGTGTAGATCTGCATGGGCCGCGCGATCTTCTGCTCGGGATCCATCAGCATCTCTTGCCACTGGGCCAGCCAGCCGGCGGCCCGGGGGATCGCAAACAGCACCGGAAAGAACTCGACCGGGAACCCGATCGACTGATAGATGAGCCCCGAGTAGAAGTCGACGTTGGGGTACAGCTTGCGCTCGACGAAGAACTCGTCGTTGAGGGCGATCTTCTCGAGCTCGAGGGCGATCTCCAGCAGCGGGTTCTTGCCGGTCACGGCGAACACCTCGTGGGCGAGCTTCTTGATGATCCGCGCCCGCGGGTCGTAGTTCTTGTAGACCCGGTGGCCAAAGCCCATCAGCCGGCGCTCGCGGTTCTTCACGCCCTCGATGAAGCCGGGGATGTTGCCGAGGTTGCCGATCTCCTCGAGCATCCGCAGCACGGCCTCGTTGGCGCCGCCATGCAGCGGCCCGTAGAGCGCGGCTGCAGCGGCGGCCAGCGAGCAGTAGGGGTCAGTCTCGGCCGAGCCGACCGCCCGCGCGGCGCTGGTCGAGCAGTTCTGCTCGTGGTCGGCGTGGAGGATGAACAGCACGTCGAGCGCCTTCTCGATCGCGGGATCCGGCTTGTACTGCGGCTCCGCCATGCGGAACAGCATGTTCATGAAGTTGCCGGCGTAGCTCAGGCCGTTGTCGGGGTAGATGTACGGCCGGCCCTGCATGTGGCGGAAGCACCACGCGGCGATCGTCGGCATCTTGGCGATGATCTTGATGATGTGCTCGTCGCGGACCGCCGCGTTGCGGACGTTCTTGCTGTCCTCGTAGAAGGTGGACAGGGTGCCGAGCAGCGAGACCAGCTTGCCCATCGCGTGGGCGTCCCACTTGAAGCCCTCCATCGCCTGGATCATGTACTGGTGCACGTAGGTGTGGTGCGTGATCTTGTCGACCCACGTGTCGAGCTCGCTCTGGTTGGGGAGCTCGCCCTTCAGCAGCAGGTACGAGACCTCGAGAAAGCTCGACTGCTCGGCGAGCTGCTCGATCGGGTAGCCCCGGTAGCGAAGGATGCCCTTCTCGCCGTCGATGAAGGTGATCGCCGAGCGACACGACGCCGTGTTCTTGTACGCCGGGTCGTAGGACATCAACCCGAAGTCCTCGTCGTCTACTTTGATCTCACGCAGCGCGCTGGCGGGGATGGTCCCGTCGGAGATCGGAATCTCGTATTGCTTACCGGTTCGGTTGTCCTTGACTGTCAGCGTGTCGGCCATTCTTGCTCCGTGATCACAGCCCCTGGGTGTGTTCGATGCGCGCGGACCGTCGGGGCGTCGGCCGGGGAGATGATGCGCAACAAGGGTTGGTTCCGTCGAGCAAAATCGCCGCGCGGGCTCGGTTGCTCACTGTCCACGGGCTGCGCCGTGGGCTCGAGGTCAGAGGGCGGGCGTGAAGACTTGCCAACGGTCGAGCGCGGCGCCTTCTGGGTTCACGCCGCCAACGACGAAAGTAACACCGTTCTCGAGAGAAACTAAATGGCCGCCGCTGGCCCGGGCAGGGGACGAGTTGGGCTCGGTGACGGTCAGGCCGTCGCGGGCGATGCGGAACCACCGACCCTCGCCTTGCGTATAGAGCGCGGACGCGTCGCTGAACATCAGTGGGTCAGGCAGCGCGACGGGGAGGAAACTCTCGTGCACGTCGACCTGCGCCGACGCCCCTGGGATCACGTCGATCGTCAGCGCGTCGGCGGTGGGCACAGCGTCGATGCTGCCGCCGACGCACACGACCGCGACGCCGGCCTGGGTCGGTGTCGGTGTCTGGATCGCGCAGCCGAGCCCCCGCCAGGCCATGCTCGGACCCACGCCAGCGCCGACACTCGACAGCACCGCGAGCGGAGCGTCGGCGTCGCCGCCGACTAGCAGCACGTCGGCGGTTGGATCGTCCTGCGTCGGGATCCACAGCGCGGTGGCCCCATCGCGCGGGCCGTCGAGCGCAAAGTCGGCGACCGGGGCGGCCGCGAGCACACCTTGCGCGTCTGCGATCAGATCGATCGCCACGCCGTCGGTCGAGCCGCCGCCGCCGAGCAGGTACACCCGGGTGTCGTCGGGATCGGTGAGCACGGCTGCGCCCGCGCGGCCGCCAACCTCGACGCCCGCGCCCGGACTCGCGAGGTCGAGCTCGGTCCAGGTGTCGGCGCCCGGGTCGTAGCGCCACGCGATCGGATCTGGCTGATCCCATCCGAGCCGCACGACGGTGCCGTTGGCGGCCGAGAACAGCCCGCTGCCCAACCCGCTGCCTAAATTGTTCGGGTCGGTCGAGAAGCCGGCCGTGTCTGGCAGGCGGCTGCCGCTCTCGAGCAGCAGCGTGTAGTGGTTGAGCAAGAAGGTGTCGCCGTCGGCCTGGACCAACAGCATGCCGCGCCCGATCGCGCGGGCGCCGAGGATCAGGGGATCGGGCGCGTCGAGCTGCTCGGGCCAGCTCGACAGCAGCCCGGGGCGACCCAGAAACAGGGCGAGGCCGACGTCCGGGGCCGCGCTCGCAAACGGGGCCGTGGCGCCCCACGCGAGCAGCTCTTCACCGTCCGCGAGGTACAGCTCGAGCTGCTGCGCCTCGGTCGAGGGGGGGCCCTCGAGCTCGAGCGTGAAGTCGAGGCCGTCGACGTCGAAGCTGAACACGTCGCCGCTGGGGCGCATGACCACGCTGGCGTTGTCAGCCCGGTCATAGTCGCTGACGTCGGCCGGCAACATCACGGTGATCGGCAGCTCGCGGGGGCTCTCACACCCGCCGACGCCGACCAGCGCGAGCAGCAGCAGCAGCCCGACCTGCGCGCTCGACCCTGGCGCCGGGACCCCATCGCCGTGGCAGTGGGCCTGGCCCTGGACCTGGTCCTCGAGCCCGAGCTTGGTCAGGACATCCGCGAGCGAGGTGAGCCCCGCGTGGGGGGAGATCCGCACGGTCTTGCGCTTGCCAGCTTGGCCGTGGACGAGCTCGATCTGGTCGCGCGGGACACCCAGCGTCTTGCCGATCAGCTTGATGATCGCCGCGTTGGCGCGTCCGTCGACGGGCGCGGCCTTGACGTGAAGCTTGAGCCGTCCGCCGTGGGGCTTGCCAACCGCGTCGCGCGACGACTTTGGGACCGCGTGGACATCGATCTCGATGGCGCCGTCTGGCCGAACGCGAAGCACCGCGAGACCCTAGCCCTCGCGCGGCGGCTTGACCAGCGATGTGTCCGGCAACCCACAGCCGTGGCCCGAGGCACCGACCGGCCCCACGCCGACGTAGCGCCCGCCCCGGATCCACACGGCCTCGCGGTAGAGGTTGACGGTCGTGCACACGTGCTCGGGGATCAGCCACAGCAAGCGTCCGAGCTCGGGGCTCGCCGCGCCTGGCTGCACGCGACAAGGAAGGTGCTCCTCGCTCGCGCGCTGGGGCTCGAGCTCGCCGTGATCCACGATCGCGCAGCTGGGCGGGCTGACGTCGGGTGCGATCGCCTTGCTCCCGGCGTCGAGGGTCACGCGATCGGGGCCGGCGCTGATCACCCGCGTGGCGACGAACGCCGCCTGGCGCAGGCCAATGTCGCGCTCGGCCGCGTGCGAGCGGCGATCCGACAGCACGATCGTCCCGGGCGACACGCTGTGACGCCACGCGCCCGCTCGCAGGCCCGGGTGGTCGAGCGCGTGCGCGTAGCTGTGGGTGCCAGAAGTCACCAGCTCGAGGGTGCTGGGAGCTGGCGCCGCGGGCCCCGAGCACAGCGCGGTAGCGAGCTCGACGAGCGCGTCGTAGCCGAGCTGCGCCTGCTCGCGCTGGGCCCAGGTCAGGTGTCCGTCGTAGCCGTGCAGGCCCGCGAGCACCAGCGGCTCGGGGACTGAGGGGCGCTCGCGCCATTCCGCCGGGATCGAGCCGGTTCGGTGCATGCCCAGATCGACGTCGAGCATGACGGGCAGCGGCGAGGTGTGACCGAGCGCGCGCGACCACGCCGCGATCGCGTCGAGGTGCGCGGGCGAGTCGGCCAGGACGAGGACCCGCGCGTGGGCGTGCGCGCGAGCCAGCGCCAGCACGGCGGTCAGCGAGGCGCGCTGGGCCGGGTAGCAGAACAACACGTCGACCGCCCGCGAGCCGGCCGTGCGCAGGAGCAGCCCGAGCTCGTCGCAGGTCGCCACCTTGAAATGGCGCAGCCCGGCGTCGAGCATCAGGTCGATGATCACCGCCTGCTTGCTGGTCTTGAGGTGCGGTCGCCAGCGATCCTCGCCACCGACACGCGCGATCGTGGCCGCGATGTTGGCCTGGACCGCGTCGAGATCGATCACCAGCGCGGGCGTGAGCAGCTGATCCAGGCACGGCGCGAGCGCCCCGTCCAACACCTCGCTGAGCCTCTGGCCGGTCATCGGCGCCACTTTAGCTGGTCCGCTCGCCGTCGGGTAAAACCCCATCGCATGAGCCACGCTGATCCGTTCAGGTCCTTCGAGCCGCCCCGCCGCATGTTGATGGGCCCCGGCCCGAGCGACGTTCACCCGCGGGTGCTGCAGGCGATGGCGCGCCCGACGATCGGCCACCTCGATCCGGCGTTCGTCGAGTTGATGGACGAGGTCAAGCGACTGCTGCAGTACGCGATGCGGACCGACAACCCGCTGACCTTTCCGATCTCGGCGCCTGGATCCGCGGGCATGGAGGCGTGCCTCGTGAACTTGATCGAGCCTGGCGACGCGGTGGTCGTGGGCCGCAACGGAGTGTTCGGTGGCCGCATGCACAGCATCGTCGAGCGCGCGGGCGGTCGCGCGATCGCGGTCGACGACGAGTGGGGGACGCCCGTCGATCCCGACAAGGTCGAGGCGGCCCTCAACGACAACCCCGACGCCAAGCTGCTCGCGTTCGTCCACGCGGAGACCTCGACGGGCGCGCTGTCCGACGCCGCGCGCCTCGCTGCGCTGGCTCAGAAGCACGACTGCCTGACGGTCGTCGACGCCGTGACCTCGCTGGGGGGCGTGCCGCTCGAGGTCGACGGGTGGGGCCTCGACGCCGTGTACTCGGGCTCGCAAAAGTGCATGTCGGCCGCGCCCGGGCTGTCGCCAGTGTCGTTCTCGGCCCGCGCGGTCGAGCGGATCCAGGCCCGGGCGACGCCCGTGCAGTCCTGGTTCCTGGATCTGAGCCTGGTGATGGGCTACTGGGGCGGCGGCGCCAAGCGTGCCTACCACCACACGGCCCCGGTCAACGCGATCTACGGGCTCCACGAGGCGCTGGTGATGGTCCACGAAGAGGGCCTCGAGCAGGCCTGGGCTCGCCACCGACGCCACCACGAGGCGCTCGCCGCTGGGCTGTCGGCCATGGGGTTGCGGCTCCGGGTCGCGGCGGAGCACCGGCTCCCGCAGCTCAACGTGGTCGAGCTCCCAACAGGGCTGGACGACGGCGCCACCCGAGCGCGACTGCTGCGAGACTACGGCCTCGAGGTTGGCGGTGGGCTCGGGGATCTCGCGGGCAAGGTCTGGCGGATCGGCTTGATGGGCACCGCCTGCACTCGGGGAAACGTGCTGGGGTGCCTCGCTGCGATCGACGACGTGCTGCGCGGTGCGGCCCCGGAGGGTGGCAAGGGCCTGGGCGTCGCCGCAGCGCTGGCCGCCTACGGCCCAGGCGAGCGATGAGTCGCCGTGCGTGGCAATCTAGCTGGCATGCGTGACGCCGCTCGAGCTTGGACGGACGTGGGGACTGAGCTGGCTGTGCTGGGCCTGTTGGGCCTGAGCGCGCTCGGGTGCTCGTCGAGCGTCGCCGAGCTCGATGACACCGCTCGGATCGACGGGCCGCGAGCCGCCCAGGTCGACGCCGCGCGGCCCGATCCCGATCAGCCGATCCTCGATCACGAAGGACAACCCATGCGCGTGTTGGTGACGGGCTTCAACGACTGGCGGGAGCTGGGCGAGCCGCCCAACGTGTGGCGGTGCCGCGACAACCCGAGCTGCAGGTTGCTGCTGGGCGAGCCCCGGACCAGCGAGCCCCGCGATCCCAGCGATCCCCGCGATCATGCCGGGCCGCTCGTCCAGCGCCTGCGGGCCGCGGCGCCGGAGCTCGAGTGGCGCTTCGCGACCATGCCGGTGACCTGGGAGGTCGGGACGCCTGTGCCGACCGACGTCGACGTGATCATCAACATCGGCCTGGGCGTCTATGATCGGCTGGACGCGCTTCAGCTCGAGGTCGGGGCCTACAACCTGCGGCAGGGCGCGGACGCGGCTGGTGTCGCGCGGACGGAGCCGATCAACCCGGACGCCCCAGCGATCCTGGCGGCGCCGGACGGGAGCCCGATCCCGGCTCGGATCGCCGCGCTGACCGGGCGGACGATCGCCGGCTACGAGCTGCTGGCGGCCAGCGCCCGGGCCGACAACAGCTACCTGTGCAACGAGACCCACTACGGCGCGCTCACGGCTCTGCACGCGGGCGAGGGCCGGCTCGAGGCCGTGTACTTCCTGCACATCCCCTACGCCGACTCGGACGACTACGACGCGCTGGCCGACGGCGTCGCGGGGGTCGTGTTGTCGCTGGTCGGACGCGAGTAAGCTGGCGGGCGTGACCCCGCGGCTGATCACGATTCGTCCGTCTCACTACAACGAGAAGGCTCGCTGGGCGCTCGATCGGTTTGGGCTCGAGTATGTGGAGGAGCCGTGGATGCCAGCGCTGCACTTCGCGGCCACGATCCCGGTCGGGCTGCGCTACCGTCGGGGCCAGGCCGATCGCGGCTCGACGCGGTTCTCGACCCCGATGCTGGTCACGGGCGATCCCGACGCGCCGCTGCTCACCGACTCGTCCGAGATCGTGCGCTTCGCGTCGACTCGGGCCGGGGCAGGGGACGAGTTTTGGAGTCCCGAGGCGACGGTCCTGGATCGCCACTTCAGCGGTCGGTTCGGGGCCGACACCCGCCGGCTCGTCTATCACTTCTTGCTGCCGGATGCCGCGGTGCTCGCCGAGATCGCGGTCCACAGCGTGGGGGCGAGCCAGGCCCGCACCTTCAGGCGGCTGGGTCCGGTGATCCGGAAGATCTTGATCCGCAAGCTGAAGATCACCCCGGAGCTGGCCGAGCGATCTCGCGGTCACATCCTGGCCGAGTTCACGCAGATCAGCGATCGCCTGTCCGACGGCCGCCGCTACCTCGTGGGCGATCAATTCTCGATCGCAGATCTGAGCTTCGCGGCGCTGTCCGCGATCGTGGTCGGTGTTCAGCCCAGCGAGGGCTACGGCGCCTGGTTGCCCGCGCTGGACCAGGGGCCGCCGGCCTACGGCGCGTTCGCCAGGCAGCTACGGGCGACCGCCGCGGGGGCGTTCGTGCTCCGCATGTTCGCCGAAGAGCGCCCGTCCACGCGAAGCTCATGACGAGAAGACCCCGAGACCGGCGTTGCGCCGACCTCGGGGTCCATGGAGCCCGGAACTGGTTTCAGCTCGGGCCAAGCTCCTCGCCCGCTTGCAGGCGCCACTCGTCGTCTGGTTCAGCTTGGGCAGCGACCTGTCTGCGGTCAGAACGTGTAGCCAGGCAGGCCTGCGCTGCCACACTCGCCGGTCATCAGCGCGGCCATCAGCAGCTTGCGACCCTCGCTCTGCGCGGTGATGTCGGCGTTGGTGGACATCAAACGGTAGCCGTCGATCGCTTCACCGAGGAAGATGTCGTTGGGCTCGAGCTGGAACAACAGCTTGTCGCCGAACTGCTTTTTGACCTGGCCCCAGTTCTCGCTCTTGACGTGGATCTCACCGTCGAACACGTAGTTGTTCCACACGGTGAACAGCACCTCGCTGCCGTTGGCGGCGACGACCTCGCGCATGTTGCTGTGCAGGAAGGGGCTGTCGATGGTGCAGGTCTTTTCCCCGCTGGTGTCGTAGATCGCGTTGCCTTCGACATACATGAGGACGTTGCCGAGCTGCGCTGGCCCCTCGTAGACCACGCCGGCCTCGACGATCTCCCAGATGACCGTGCCGTCGTCGCTGCCACCGTCGGCCATTGTCATCTGTGTGTTGACATCGAACGAGCCGCGGAAGTCGTCGCCCAGGTCCGCATCCGAGCTGTCACACGCGGGGGCCAGGGCGAGCAGGGAGATGGAGACAAGAGCGGTAATTGCGGGGCGCATGGGAGTGGTCCTTTGGATCAAGAGCTGATCATAAGATAATGTAAAGCACGCCCCATGACCAGGGTCTGAGCCGAACTTATTTCAACGAATTTTGCGCATTAGGGGCGGTTTAGACCCCGAATTCTGCATTTTGCGTCAAAATTACACAGTGAACGGAATCGCACGAAAGTGATCTAAAGATCACGATTGATCGGTCCAAAACTAATCGTTAGCAATACCATTTATAATGGTTCGCCGGTACACGGTTGATCTTCAGATCAGTCGGGCGACTGCGCGCTGCTCCGACCCGATCACCACCCCCGCACGGTACAATCCGAGCTGGGCATCTCGATGAACCAGCAGCCCAATTCAGCGCGGCGAGGGGGAGCCGAGACGGTCGCTGACATGGACAGCGATCCTGGCGACGCCAAGCAGCTGTCCGTCGTCGGCCGCTACGTGATCCTGGAGTCGATCGGGATGGGAGGCATGGGCATGGTCTGTGCCGCCTACGACCCCAAGCTGAATCGTAAGATCGCGCTCAAGCTGCTGCGCAACACGGCGACCGACGAGGCCAGCACCGCCGGGCGCAATCGGTTGTTTCGCGAAGCGCAGGCGCTGGCCAAGCTGAGCCACCCCAACGTCGTCACGGTCCACGACGTCGACGTGTTCGAGGGGCAGGTCTACATCGCGATGGAGTTTGTCGAGGGCGCGACGCTGCGCGAGTGGCTGCGCGACCGGCCGCGGACGTGGCAGGACATCCTCGCCAAGTTCGTGCTCGCGGGTCGCGGGATCGCGGCCGCGCACCAGGCCGACATCATCCATCGCGACTTCAAGCCCTCGAACGTGCTGATCAGCGTCGAGGGCGACGTGCGCGTGGCCGACTTTGGCGTCGCCAAGGAGCGCGATCGCCAGGTCAACGCCGAGCGCGATCGCCAGGAGTTCGAGCGACGCCGACACACGGCCAGCACGGCCAGCGCGGCCGACCCGACGTCGACCGCCGAGCACGCGCTGATCGACGAGATCCAGTCCAACATCAGCGTGGACCTGACCGTCGCGGGCCGGATGGTCGGCACCCCCGCGTACATGGCCCCCGAGCAGCACATGGGTCTGCGGGTCGGGCCGTTCACGGATCAGTACTCGTTCTGCGTGAGCTTCTACGAGGCGCTGTATGGGCGCCTGCCGTTCGAGGGGACCGATCGCCGCGATCAGCTGGCCAAGATGGCGGGGGGCAAGCCGGCGCAGCCACCCAAAGAGGCGAGCGCCCACAACGTCCCAACCTGGCTGTACAAGGTGCTCGCGCGCGGTCTCAGTGCCCACCCCTCGGAGCGCTGGCCGTCGATGGAGGCGCTGCTCACCGCGCTCGAGCGCGACCCGGCCAAGCGACTGCGCCGGTTCGCGGCGCTGGGCGTCGGGGTCGTGGGGCTGGTGACGGGAGCGCTTGGGTTGGTCTTCGGGTTTGGCAACAATTCGGAGCCGACGCCCAGCCACTGTCCAGCGTTGAGCGCGGAGATCGATCAGCACTGGAACGCGGAGCGGCGCGCCGACGTCGAGGCCGCGTTCTTGGCCTCGAGCAAGCCGTTCGCCGATGACGCGGCTCGCCGGGCGATCTCGACGCTCGACGGATGGAGCCTGGTCTGGGGCCAGAGTCGGGTCGCGATCTGCGAGGCGACGTGGGTGGGGGAGCAGTCCGACGAGCTGCTCGACGTCCGCATGTACTGTCTCGAGCAGCGGGCCCGCGAGCTCGACGCGATGGTGGATCTGTTTGTCGAGGCTGACGATCAGATCGTCGAGCGGGCGGTCTCGGCCGTGCACGCGCTCCCGGATCCGCGGGCCTGCGCGACGGTCCGCGAGACCGACGAGATCGACGATCGCGAGCTCGACGCGGTCACCCGCGAGGAGATCAGCGCGATGGAGGTCGACCTCAACCGGGCGTTCGCGCTGGCCTCGGCCGAGAAGTACGAGGAGAGCCTGCCGCTGCAAGAGCGGGTCGTGGCCAGGGCCCGCGCCGTCCCGCACCTGCGCACGCTCTCGCGGGCGCTGTACGACCAGTCGCAGTCGCAATTCGAGACCGGTAAATTCGAGCCCGGCGAGGCGAGCTTGCGCGAGGCGATCGAGCTCGCCGCGCAGCTCGGTGACGTCGAGCAAGAGGCGCGGGCGTGGACGCGGTTGATCTTCTATCTTGGGTCGCAGCAGCATCGCTTCGCCGAAGGCCGCGCGTGGACGCTCGCGGCCTCGTCAGCGCTGGTCCGCACGGGTGGCTCGCCCAAGCTCGAGATCCCCTACGAGGGGGCCGTCGCGGCGCTCGAGCTCGCCGAGGGCCACTTCGAGCCAGCGATCGTCCACTACGGACGGGCCCTGGCCCTGGCCCGTCAGGAGTACGGCGAGATCCACCCGATCACGATCCGCATGATGATGAACTACGGTTCCAGCGTCGCCCGGGTCGACGACACCGAGCACGAGGCTGAAGCCGAAGAGGTCCTGCTCGAGGCCGTCAGCCGATCCAAGGACGCCTACGGCCCCAATCACCCGCACCTCGCGACGGTCTTCTACAACCTCGGCAACGTCTACTGGGTCACCAAGCAGTACGACAAGGCCAAGGCGGCGTTTCGGGCGTCGCTGAGCATTCGGGAGCAGGTCGGGGGGCCCGACGCACCGAACCTCGCGAACCCGCTCCACGCCCTCGCTCGGATCGCCCGCAACGCCTCGCTGCTCGAGCAGGCCCTCGCCGACTTCGAGCGGGTCTTGGTGATCCACACCAAGACCAAGGGCGAGAATTCGCGGGAGGTCGCGGCCGCGTACACGGACATCGGCGTGACCCAGCAAGAGCTGGGGCGCTTCGACGACGCGCGCGCCAGCTTCGACCGCGCGGGGGCCGTGTACACGAAGATCTATCCCGACGGGCATCGCCACATCGGTGGGCTCGAGAAGCGTCGCTGCAACCTGTTCGTCGAGTCCCGCGAGTGGGCCGACGCCGTGGCGGCCTGCGAGCGGGCGCTGGCGATCGCGGCCCACTTCGACGCCGAGCCAGAGATCGAGCGCGAGGTCTACAAGCTGCTCGTCGCGGCGGAGACCGGGCGGGGGCGCAAACCGGCAGCCAAGCGCGCGCAGGGGCGGGTCGACGAGATCACGGCCAAGTTGACGGAGGACGCGGCGAACGACGCGGCCAACTCTGAGGCCAAGACTGAAGCCAAGACTGACGCCAGCGCGGAGCCCAAGTAGGTCGCTAGCCGATGATCATGTCTTCGCGGCGGAGCTGCCGACCGTCGCGGAACCGGCACGGATCCCAGCGCTCCAGCATCGGGTGCGACTCGCCCGTGGCGAGCCAGCGCGCGACCATGCGACCGACCGCGGGCGCCATCATGAACCCGTGACCCGTGAATCCGCACACCTGGATCAGCTGCGGGTGGTCGGGGCTCGGGCCGACCATCGCGTCGCCGTCGGGCGAGATGTCGTAGGGGCCGGACCACTGGCGCAGGGGTTTGAGGTGCCGGGCGATCGGCATCACGCGGATCAGCGCGCGCGAGACGTTGGACAAGAACCGCAGGGTCGAGCCGAGCTCGACCTCGTGGCTGGCGACCAGCCCCGGCGGATCGGGCAGCGTGATCCCGGTGACGATCTCGCCGCGGGTGCTCTGCGAGAAATACAGGCCGGTCTCGAGATCGACGACGAGCGGATCCAAGAACGGCTTGAGCGGCTCACTCGAGAGGATCTCGTGGCGGTGGGGGTGGTTGGGGAGCTCGATCCCCAGCCCGCGGTTGATCCCCACGCTCCAGGCCCCGGTCGCGTTGATGACCCGGGCCGCGCGCAGGCGCTCACCGGTCGAGAGCGTGACCCGGTAGCCGCCGTCGGCGTCGGGCTCGAGCGCGTCGACGCTGGTGTGGGTGCGGATCGCGACGCCGTGGGCGATCGCTCGCGCCGCGTAGCCCCACACGAACGGCCACGGAAACACGACCCCGTCTTCGGGGTTGTAGGCGGCCACGCGGACCTCGGACACGTCGAGCTGGGGGACCAGCTCGAGGGCCTCGCGCGCGGCGAGCAGGCGCGTGGGCACGCCGACTTGCTCGTGGACGGCGACGTTGCGGTGCAGGCGTCGCTCCCCCGACTCGGTCCGCGCGAGGAACAAATATCCGCCCTGGCGAAACCACAGGTTGATGCCGAGCTCCTGGGCGAGGTGACGGCACAGCTCGATGCTCTCGCGCATCAGCGCGACGTTGCCCGCGTCGCCCCACTGCATGCGCAGGCCGCCGCCGTTGCGCCCCGAGGCGCCCGAGACCAGGTAGCTGCGCTCGACCACGGCGACCCGCCCGAGCGCGCCCGGGTGGTTGCGGGCCAGGTTGTAGGCGATCGACAGGCCCATCACGCCGCCGCCGATGATCAGCAGATCGAGCTCGTCGGGGAGCTTCGCGTCGCGACTGCCGAGGCTCGCCGTGCTCATGTAGATGGCGGCTCCTGGGCGTCGGCGAGCGGATCGGCGTCGCCCAGCGGATCAGCGTGCAAGCGCGAGGGCAGCGGATCGACGTAGGGATCGGGCGCGGCTGCGAGCGCGCCAAAGCTGACCGGCTCGGCTGGCGGCCGGGCCGTGAATGGACGCAGCGCGGCGGGGGTGGCCAGGCCACGGCGGACGAGCTCGCGGGCCAGCGCCGCCATGCACTCCTTGCCCTGGCACGGCCCGGTGCCGAAGCCCGTGTAGCGCTTGACCTCTTCGATCGTGGTCAGCCCGGCCGCGAACGCGTGCTCGAGCTCGCTCACCGTCACGTCTTCGCAGCGGCACACGAAGGTTCGCTCGCTCATGGTGGATCCTCCGCGAAGCGATCGCCGACGACCGGGCGCTCGCGCAGCGTCGGCGGCTGGGGTGGGGACGCGGGGGCGAAGTGGGTGGCGTCGCGCAGCTCGTGGGGCGCAGCCGCGAGCACGTCCACCAGCGCCCGGGCCACGCGCGCGCCGTCGCGTGCGGCGGCAGCTTGACCGGACGCCGGATCGACCCCCACGCACACGTCGCCCGCGGCCCACAAGCTGGTCCCGCCGAGCTCACCGCAGCGTCCATGCGGGGCAGGGGCAGGGGCGCGCTCGATCGCAAATCCGCCGCCATCAAAGCGCAGCGCGACCCCGATCTGGGCGGCCAGCTCATGCGCGGGCGCGGGTGGCTCGGCGATCGCCAGCAGCGCGCAGCTGCGTCGCCCGCCGCCGTGACAGATCAGCGCCTCGATGCGCTCGCCCCCGATCGCGCGCTCGATCTGCGTGGGCGAGACGAGCTCGACCTTGGCCGCGTGGGGGGCCCGCAGCTGGTCGAGTGCGTCGCGCTGCGCGGTCGCCCATGGACCCTCGCCGACGACCAGACACGGACCCGCGATCCGGGCATCCGCCCGCCGCAGGGCCCGGATCAGCCCGCGCGCGGACACGATGCCCGGCAGGTCGTTGTTGGGGAACGGCAGCATGGGGTCGCGGCTGCCCACGCAGAACATCAGGTGGTGGGGACGAAACGCGTGGAGCCGCTCGACGGTGGCGTGGTGCTCGCTCGCGGCGACCAGCGCGAGGTCGCGCTCGCGCCCAGGGAACACCTGGTGCGGCCCGGGATAGATCCCAAACACGCCCGTGTTGGCGAGCAGCTTGGCGGGCGGGTGTGGGGGCGGTTCCGGGCTGGTGGCGTCCACGTTCGCGGCGAGCTGGGCCCGATCGAGCCGATCGACGATCAGGTGATCGATCCCCGCGGCCTCGAACTCGGCCGCGGCCGCCCGCCCAGCGGGCCCCGCCCCGATGATCAACACGGGCAGCTCGTGGGCCAGGTACTCGTAGCTGCAGGTGTCGACCCCCTCGGGCAGCTCGCCGAACCCGGTGAGGTTGCGGGCGAACTCCTGCATGACCTGATTGACGATCCGCGGCCGGACCATCAGGTGATGATGATCGATCCCGCCGGGGAACAGCGAGTCGACGAGCTGAGTCGGATCGAGCTGCTTGGGCCGGTAGCTGTTCTGCGAGCTGACCCGCATGCCCTCGCGGACCGGGGTCATGCACGCGCGCACGTTGGGTCGGCCGTCGACCCGCACCAGGCAGGTCCCACAGTCGCCGCTGAGACAGTAGGGCCCCCGCGGTCGCCGGTACTTGGGCGAGCGGCTGGTCATCAACACGCCCGCGGCGATCATCGCGGTCGCCAGGGTGTCGCTGGCGCGAGCCTCGATCAACGCCTCGTCGAAGCGCAGGTGTACGGCCGCGCCGCCGGGCCGCTCGGGCGTCGCGGGCGTGGCAGGCACGAGCAGCGGTCGCTGACGGCTCACGGCCTGCTAGTTAGCATCTTTCAGGCACGCGCGCCGAAGATCGCGGTCCCGACCCGGACCAGGGTCGCGCCCTCTTCGATCGCGACCTCGAAGTCGGCGCTCATGCCCATCGACAGCTCGCGCAGGTCGACGCCGGGGCGCTCGGGACCCTCGCGCAGGCGGTCACGAAGCTCGCGCAGCTCCCGAAAGAACCGCCGGGTGTGCTCGGGCTCGGCCGCTGGGGGGATGATCATCAGGCCCACGCAGCGGACCTGCTCGGTCGCCGCGCAGGCGTCGAGCAGCGTCGGCACTAGCGAGGGCGGGACCCCGGCCTTTTGCGCCTCGTCGGCGAGGTTGACCTCGATCAGAATTTTTTGAACGGCGCCAGCGCTGGTGGCCCGACGGTCGATCGCCTGGATCAGCTCGACCCGATCGACCGTGTGGATCAGCGCGACCTTGCCGACGATGTACTTGAGCTTGTTGGACTGGATCGCGCCGATGTAGTGCCAGCGAGCGTCGCGGTCGGCCGGCCAAGCTCCCAGCTTGTCGCGCAGCTCTTGCGCGTAGTTCTCGCCAAAGTCGCGCAGCCCGGCCGCGTAGGCGGCCTCGAGCTTGGCGAGCGGCTGGCGCTTGCTGACGCCGATCAGGCGGACGTCGGCCGTGCCCACTCGCGGCTCGCGGCGGGCGATCGCTGCATCGACGCGCTCGCGGATCGAGTCGAGGTTGGCGGCGACTGAGACGGACTCGATGTCAGGCATGAAGCACCTCGAGCTGGGCCACGACCTGCGCGAGCGGCAGGCCGACGACGTTCGTGTAGCTGCCCTCGATCGACTCGACCAGGGCGGCGGCGCGCCCTTGGATCGCGTAGCCACCGGCCTTGTCGCGCCAGCGCGCGAGCTCGAGGTACGGACCGATCCAGCTGGCAAACTGCTGGTCCGAGAGCGCCCGCATGTGGACGACGGTGGTCTCGCTCAGCTGCGCGAGCCGCTGCGGCGAAGCCCCGGGCCGCGCGGGTGGCCGCATGAACGCGCACGCGGTCGTGACCCGGTGGGGCCGACCCTGCGTCAGCGCGCGCAGCATCGCGGTCGCGTGGGCGCCGTCGCGGGGCTTGGCGAACGGCTCACCGTCGGCGTCGAGCCACACGGTCGTGTCGGCGGTCAGGATCACGGGTGTCGGGTCGGTGTCGATGACCGCGTCGAGCGAGCAGGCGGCCACGGCCTTGGCCGCGGCGACGCGCTCGACGTACGCGAGCGGGGTCTCGCCGGGTAGCCAGGTCTCCTCGCAGTCGACCGGGCAGACCGTGAATTCGAAGCCTGCGCGGCGCAGCAGCTCGGCGCGCCGCGGCGAGGCTGACGCCAGAACCAAGGGCGAGACCGGTGGCGAGGCCGGCGGCGAGTGAGAAGCCATCGCCGCGCATGCTCGCGCGGGTGCGGGGGCCATGCAAACCGGTACACTGCGGCATGCCCGTTCGGCGTCTGCTGTCCAGTTCGATCCGCCCGCTCGAGACCCGCCCGCCGTGGCGTCCCGGCGGCTGCTCGCCGTGTGCCGCGCTCGGCCTGGCGCTCGCCGCAGTGGTGCTGACGCTGCCGCTGCTGGAGTCGGAGCCACGCGACGCAGCGTCGGCAGCCAGCGAGGCGGCCGCCCAGGTCGAGGACCCTCTGCGTGGCCTGTGGACCCGCTACGAGTCCCGCGGCGAGGGCGAGCCGCTGCGGTTTTGGTACTTCCACGGCGACGGCAAGGGCCTGTACCGCTACGGCAAGGTCGGCCTCGCCAACACCCACAGCTTCGACTACAGCGTGGAACCGTCGGGCCGGGACGTGGACGTGTCGGTGCAGTTTCGCAAGCGCGGTGTCGCTCACGCGCTCACGGCCGTGCTCGAGCAGGACGAGCACGGGGTCACCTTGATGACCCTGCGCGGTGATCCCTACGAGCCGGGCGCCCGCTATCGCAAGGTCGAGTCCAATCTCGACGTCGCTAACCGTGAGCCGGCCGCGCCGACCGAGCAGACCAGCGGCATCGGCGATCGGCTGTGGATCGACTACCGCAACCACGCGACGGGCGGCGCGGAGTTTCACATGTACCAGCTCGCCGCGACCGCGATCGATGGCCGCGGGGTCGGGTGGTTTCATCGCGGTGACTTCGACGACTGGTCGACCGAGTCGCTGACCTACCGGCTCGACGGCGACCGCATCGAGCTGTTCTTCGACGTGCGCGAGGAGCCGAACACCACGCCGTTCCACGTGGTGGACGGCGACCACGGCCGGACACTGGTGCTCGATCGGGACCCGCGGGACTTCTGGGCGACCCACCGCTACCGCGACGGCGGTCGCTCGTTCGGCGGCCCCGCGTTCGCGCTGGTGGCGGGCTCGTCGACCTGGCCGCGCCCGCTCAGCGCTCCATGAGCCGGGCCAGCGTGGGCCGGACCAGGGCGTCGAGGCTGGTGCCCTTGGCCTTGTCGCCGAGCTCTTCGAGGACCTGCGCCAGCGCCTTCTCGACCGGCTTGGCCTTCCACCCGAGCGACAACAGCACGTCGCGGGCGGCGGTGGCCAGCTCGTCGCTGGCGTCCGCGCTGGCCGGCGCAGCCGAGGCTGGGGCGGCGTCGCCCGAGCTGCGCATGAACTCGAGCAGGGTCAGGGCCTTGTCGCCGAGCGTCAGCACGATCTGCTCGGCGGTCTTCTTTCCGATCCCCGGGATCTTGACCAGCTTGGCGCTCTCACCCGCGGCGATGCACTCGACGAGCTCGAGGACCGGGAGCCCCCCGAGCACGGCGACGGCGTTGCGCGGCCCGACCTTGGGCACCGACGTCAGCATCCGAAACAGCTGCTTCTCGCGCTCGTCGGCGAACCCAAACAGCTGGATCGCGTCCTCGCGGACGTTGGTGTGGATCCACAGCTCGACCACCTGGCCCTCGATCGGGACCCCGGCCAGGGTCTGCAGCGAGACCTGAAGCTCCCACCCGACGCCCTGGGCCTCGACGATGATCACTCCGCTCGCCGGGTTGCGGCGCACGACCTTACCTTTGATCCAGCCGATCATCTGCTGCTGCGCGTGCTCGCGCGGTCAGGCTCCCAGCCGATCATCGCCGTCCCTGCCTGCGCTTGCGGGCCAGCTGGCGGCGCAGCTGCGCGCGGGGATCGGTGTCGAGGTTGGGGAGCCGGCTGGCCTGGACGTGACAGATCGCGATGGCGAGGGCATCGGCGGCGTCGGACTCGGGCATGCTGCCCAGCCGACACAGCAGCCGCACCCGGGCCTGGATCTCGGCCTTGGTGGCCCGGCCGTTTCCGACCACCGCCCGCTTGATCCGCGCGGGCGCGTACTCGCTGACCGGGAGCCCATGCTCGAGCGCGACGAGCTTGAGCGCGCCGCGGGCCTCGGCGAGCTTGAGCGCGCTGGCGGCGTTGAGCCCGTGAAAGGCCCGCTCGATCGCCAGCGCGGACGGGCGAAACTCGGTGATCACCTCGCGCAGCCCAGTGCCGAGCTCGAGCAGCCGCGTGCCCAGATCGTCGCTGGCCCGGACCCGGAGCACGCCGCACTCGACATACTCGAACCGGCCCGGCGCGAGCACGTCGATGATCGCGTAGCCGACCACCCGGGTGCCTGGATCGACGCCGAGCATCCGGCCCCCGATCATTGGCAAGCTCGCTGGCAGATCGGCGTCGCGCGTCGAGTGGGCGTTGATCGTGCTCATCTCAGAGGCCGTGGGCTTCCATGATCTCATGGGGGAGATCGGCGTTGCAGTAGACCTTCTGGATGTCGTCGTGATCGTCGAGCTTGGCCCACAGCCTGGCCACGGCCTCGGCGGCCTCGCCGTCGAGCGGGAGCGCGCTCTCGGGTTTTGTCACCCACTGAATCTCGGCGCTCTCTGGCTCGAGATCGGCGAGCGCGGCCTCGAGCGCGGCGAAGCCCGTGAACTCGCAGCTGACCACCCAGACCTCGTCTTCGTCCTGGATGTCGTCGGCGCCGGCCTCGAGGCAGGTCTCGATCAGCTGGTTCTCGCTGATCGACTGCTTGGTCACGATGACCACCCCCTTGTGGTCGAACATCCACGTGGCCGAGCCATCGGAGCCCATCTCGCCGCCGTTCTTGCCCAGGATGTGACGCAGCTCGGGGACGGTGCGATTGCGGTTGTCGGTCAGGACCTCGAGCACGAACGCGGTGCCATGTGGGCCGCGGCCCTCATACAGCAGCTCCTCGAAGTTGACGCCCTCGAGCTCACCGAGGCCCTTCTTGATCGCCCGCTCCTGGTTGTCCTTGGGCATGTTCGCAGCCCGAGCGGCAGTGAGGGCGGTTCGCAGGCGTGGGTTGCCGTCGGGGTCGCCACCCCCCTCTTTGGCGGCGACCATGATCTCGCGGGCGATCTTGGTGAAGACCTTTCCGCGAGCCGCGTCGGTGGCCCCCTTCTTTCGCTTGATCGTGGACCATTTGCTGTGCCCCGACATGCACGCTGGCATACCACGATCTCGAGATCTCGCGGGAATTGGGTCGCGGCTGTCTCCATGTGCCTGCTGCCGCGCCGCGGGCTTGGCTCGGCACGCGGCCGCCCGAGCTCGCGGCTCGCGTGGCGTTCACGCGTCTGAATGCCGAAGCTCGGGTCTCGCTTTTCTGGCGAGCACAATTGTCGTAGGAGATCCCATGCGTCGATTTTTGTATGTCCCCGCTGTCGTGCTCCCTGGCCTCGTGTTGCTCACGGGCTGCCCCACCACCGACGGGCCAGCGACGAGCCTCACCTCGTTCGAGTCGACCGAGACGGGCGACGGCGATGGCGATGGCGACGGAGATGGCGACGGCGACGGTGATGGCGACGGTGATGGTGACGGCGATGGTGACGGCGACGGTGACGGCGACGGTGATGGCGATGGCGATGGCGACGGCGACGGCGACGGCGACGGCGACCCCGGCCCCTACTGTGGCGACGCCCACGTCGACCCGGGCGAGGAGTGTGACGTCGGCAACGAGACCATGTTCTGCGACGCGGACTGCACCTACGCGGTCTGCGGCGATGGCTATCACAACATGCTCTCGGAGCAGTGCGACGACGGCAACAACTCGAACGCCGACGGCTGCGTCGGGCCGTGCCTGATCGCCGCGTGCGGTGACAACTTCCTGTACGAGGGCATGGAGGAGTGCGACGACGGCGACATGGACGACGCCGACGACTGCAAGAACGACTGCACCACCGCGTTTTGTGGCGACGGCATCGTCCACGCCCAGGACGAGGACTGCGACGACGGCAACATGGCCGACGACGACGCCTGCACGGCCCAGTGCACGGACTCGTTTTGTGGCGACGGGGTGCTGTGGCAGGGCATGGAGGAGTGCGACGATGGCAACATGGTCGACACCGACGCGTGCCCGACCAGCTGCCAGCCCGCGGTGTGTGGCGACGCGTTCGTGCACATGGGCGTCGAAGAGTGCGACGACGGCAACATGAACCCGGACGACTTTTGCGCCAACGACTGCACGTCGACGGGCATGGGCGTGTTCTACCTCGAGAACTTCACGAACGGGCAAAACAGCCCGGCCCAGTGCGTAGCCTGGACGACCTTCCGGTCCCAGGTCGCGATGAACGGCCCCTACTCGACGGTGGTGATCCGGGGCAGCAACGACCCGATCGGAGTCACCTGCAATGGCGCCGCCGCCAACACGATCTGTCAGGCGCTGGGCAACGCGCAGACCGTCAACAACGTCGCGTGTGACGGCCGGACCTGGAACGTCGGCAACTGCGGGAACGGCCCGGAGGTCAACGCCCAGGGCAACAGCGTGTGCCAGTGCACCAACCCCGCCTACACGGTGCGGCCGTGCATCAACAACAGCAACTGGGGCGGCATCAACACGGCGACCTGCACCGGGCCGACGCAGTCGATGGAAGTGATCTGCGGGTAGGGGTCTAGCGGAGCCGCGCAGCGCCGACCGTGGCCTCAACGCCCGGGCAGCGGGCAATCGATGTCGCAGCAATCCGAGAGGTCGCAGTCGGCCGCGAGCGGCCTGTGCACGCCCGAGTGCGCTTGGCCGCGCGGCGCAAACAATCGATGGTCTCCCGCGAGCTCGTAGCGAGCTGACTCAGCTGACTTGCGTTCCCTTGATCACGAACCGTTGATCAATGAACATTTGATTGTGAGTGATCTTGTTGACGAGTAGGATCGCCAGCGGTGCCGAGACAGCCGCGGCAACGTCACGAACGATAGAAACCATCAACACGGCCTCCACCTTCATCGAGCTCGCGCTTCCCCACGGATACAGCCAAAACAATGCAGTTGCGAGCAGATGAAGCACCCATGAACCCCACCAAACATGCAACCAAAATGAGGATGAGGCAAATGCCGAAACTCACTCGGTAAAGCGGGTTGTTGCATTTCGCCTGTTCATGTTGGCCTGCCGCGACGACATTGCTATCGCCAGGGCCAAGCGCAACGTCATCCGTGGCCGCGAGGCCAAGCACCGTCGGTGGTGGCGAAGCCGGTCGGTCGAAGCCGGACGGGTGAAGCATCGCTTTGGCTTCGCGGCCTCCAAGCCCAGTGACCCACTTTGGGCCGCGTCGAGATTTCCCCGGCCCGCTAGTCGAGCTCCAGCGCCTGCACCCCCACCCCCGCCTCCGCGCTGGCCTCGAGCAGCGCAAGGGTGCGCTCCGCCAGCCCGGTCCAGCGCAGCGCGGCGTCGGCTTGCCGCACCGCTCGCTCGATCGCGCGGAGGTCCCCCACGATCACGCACAGCCGCCGGGCCCGAGTGATCGCGGTGTACAGCAGATTACGACGCAGCATCACGTGGTGCTCGGTCAGCATCGGGATCAGCACGGCCGGAAACTCGCTGCCCTGGCTCTTGTGGATCGAGATCGCGTACGCCAGGCGCAGGGCCCCGAGCTCGTTGCGCCCGTAGGTTGCGAAGTGACCGTCGTAGTTGACGGTCAGCATGCCGGCGTTGGCGACGATCCGGGTGACGACCCCAATGTCGCCGTTGAACACGTTGCGCTCGTAGTCGTTGCGGATCTGCATCACCCGATCACCCAGGCGAAACGTCCGTCCACCCTCACCGCGCGGGCCCGGGGCGTCGAGCCCCTCGCGCTCGCCGGTATAAGCCTGCTGCAGCGCGCGATTGAACGCCTCGGTCCCGGCCTGACCCTTGTGCATGGGGCACAGCACCTGGATCTCGGACACCCGATCAAAGCCGAACGCCGAGGGAATGCGCTCGGCCGCCATCTCGACGATCTTGGCGTGGGTCCGCTCGGCGTCGCTGGCTCGCAAGAAGAAGAATTCGCCCGCGCTGCCGCGGCTGGCCTCGTCGGGGGCGAGCGGCTGCCCGTGCAGGACCCGGTAGGCGTTGCCGACGATCGTCGAGCCCTCTTGCTGACGAAAGATCGTGTCGAGCCGGACCACGGGGATCGGGGACGACGCGCCCGCCTCGGCCGCGCGGATCAGATCGCGCAGCACGTTGCCGGGGCCGACCGAGGGCAGCTGATCCGCGTCGCCGACCAGCAACAACCGGTTGTTCACGGTCAGCGCGGTGATCAGCGCCTCGGCCAGCTCGAGGTCGAGCATCGAGCTCTCGTCGATCACCACCAGCCCGTCGGGCAGCGGGTTGTTGGCGCAGTAGCTGAACTCGCCGGTGTCGGGGCGAACCTCGAGCAGGCGATGCACGGTGCTCGCCGACTCGCCCGTGGTCTGCTCGAGCCGCTTGGCGGCCCGCCCGGTCGGCGCGGCAAGCAGCAACGCCGCGCCCGCGCGCTTGGCCACCTCGATCACGTTGGCGACCACGGTGCTCTTTCCGGTCCCCGGCCCGCCGGTCAAGATCGCGACGCCCGATGAGGCGATCGCCTCGACGGCCCGGCGCTGTCCGGGCGAGAGGTGCTCGGGCAGCTCACCGACCTCCCACGGCTCACGCGGGGTGCAGGCCAGCTCGAGCAAGCTCGCGACGAGGTTGTCCTCGGCCTCGTCGAACCGGCGCAGGAAGTACAGCTCGTCGGGCTCAGACCCGGGCGGGCGCAGGCGTGGGATCAGCTCGCCCTCGTTGATCAGGCGATCGATCCCAGCGTCGAGCAGCGGGGCCGGAAGCCGCAGGATCTTGCGGGCGTCGTCGAGCAGCTGCGCGGGTGGCAGCGCGCAGTGGCCATCGCTCTGGGCCTTCTCGAGGGTGTGCAGCAAGCCGGCGTCGACGCGCTCGTTGCTCTCGAGATCGACGCCGAGCGCCCGGGCGATCTTGTCGGCGGTCTGGAACCCGATGCCACGGACGTCGCGCGCGAGCCGGTAGGGGTGATGCTCGAGCATCGCCATGGCCTGATCGTGGTAGCGCTGGTTCAGCGCGTCGGCGAGGCGGGGGGAGACCTCGAGCTCGAGCAGCCGGTTCTCGAGCTCGACGACGGGCCCCTGGCGCTGCTCGTGATGCTCCGTGATGCTGGCGAGGGTCTTGTCGCCGAGCCCCGTGACCTCGAGCAGCCGGCGTGGCTCCCGGTCGAGCACGTCGAGGGTGTCGGTGCCGAACCGCTTGACGATGCGCTCGGCCATGACCTCCTTGATGCCGGGGTAGGTCCGCAGCCGCGCCGCGATCTGGGCCGCGGTGGTTGGTCGCCGCAGCTTGAGGGCCTCGAACGCGAACTGCCGGCCGTGGGTTGCGTGAACCGCCCAGCGCCCGTGCGCGCTGAAGTCGGCGCCGTCTTCGATCCCGGCGCTACGACCGACCAGGGTCACGAGCGCGACCTCGCCGGCAACCTTGGCACGCAGCACCGTCCACCGGCTCTCGGGCGCGTGGAAGACCGTGCGCTCGATGACGCCCTCGAGGACCTCGAGATCGCCGGCCGCCGGCTTTGTCTCTCGTTCGGGCATGCCCGCGACAGCATCTTCCATGGCCGTGCTCGCGGCAACGTCGAGGACCGTGGACGCAGCTCGTCGGTGCCCAACAATGCACGCGCGCAAGCGGGCGTTGGGTGCGCTGAGCGTCGCTTGGCGGTCGACATGCCGCGCTCGAAAATCCTGCTAAATGACCACCAGGACGTTCACGTGATGCAGCATCATAGAGTTCGATTTTTTGCGTTGACCTGGTGTGGACTGCTCGTGGCCTGCGGGGACGGGCAGGGCGTCGGCATCGAGGCCGACGACGCAAAGGCCGCGGCGACCGACACCTCGAGCGGCGACTCGCAGACGTCGACCGAGACCGAGACGTCGAGCGGGGACGAGGAAGAGCCGCTGCCGGACCTCCCGTCGGACCCCGAGCCGCCCGTGGACGACGAGGGCTGCCACGCGATCTATGCCCAGGATCTGCTGCCCACCTTCGAGCTGACCATTCACCCGATCGTCTGGGAGCTGCTGCAGACCGAGTGGCACAACGGCCAGATGAACGAGGACTTGGGCGTCAACCCCAAGCCCTACCACCCGCTCGCCGAGTTCAGGTACGGCGACATCGTGATCGAGAACGCGGAGATCCGGCTGCGCGGCAACCCGACGGCCTGGTACGACAACGACAAGTTCCAGTTCCAGATCGGGTTTCACACCAACGATCCCAACGGCAACTTCATGGGCCTCAAGCGCCTGGTGTTCGACGCTGCCACCTTCAATCGGCACTTGTTGCGCGAGCGGCTGGCCTACGCGGTGATGCGCGACGTCGGGATCAAGGCCCCCTGCGCCAACAATGCCCGGCTCAACATCAACGGCGAGTACTACGGCATTTTCACCAACCTCGAGAAGCTCGACGAGGTGTTCCTCGAGCGCAATTTCGACGATCCAACCGGTGATCTGTGGAAGCGCGGCAACTGGGTGCTCAAGACCAACGAGGACTCGAGCACCCCCATTCGCCTCAACGCCCTGCGCGACGCCGCGACGACCGAGGAGCTGTTCACCTATCTCGACATCGAGCAAGCGCTGCGGGTGTTCGCCGCCGAGGCCGTGATCCCCGACTCCGACGGGATGTGGGCCGGCGGGCTCAATTTTTACCTCTACGATGAGCCGATCGGCGGCAAGTTCATGCTGCTGCCGTGGGACAAGGACAACACCTTCGAGCGGTTTGCGCATCCGCCTGACGGGGACTACCCCGCCAACCCCGATCCCTTCGTGTGGGAGAAGCCGACCTCGCACGGCCGGCCCTACTACGACCTCTCACTGGAAGATCCAATGTGGTTCGCGCTGTACATCGATCTCATCGACGAGATCCTCCACGATGGCTACAACCCCGCCAAGATGCACGAGCGGATCGACACCTGGACCGAGCAGATCCAAGACGCGGTGTTCGAGGACGTCAACAAGCCCTACTCCGACGCCCTGTACCTGAACAAGGTCGCCGAGCTGCACGCCTTCGTTGACGCCCGCTACGCGTTCGTCGAGGAGTGGCTGGTCTGCTGGCGCAGCGGCGGAATCGCCGACGGCAATGGCTACTGCGTGTATCCTTGACGCCGGTGATGCGCGCCCCGCCCGACACGCTCCCTGAGGTCCACCTCGACGCCTCGCTCCCCACCGATCTGGGGCTCGGGTGGGCCGCGTTCTACGACGTCGGGTTCATCACCTCGATGCTGATGATCCTCGCGGTCACGATCAGCTTGGCCGCGCTGCTCGCCTATCACCCGACGACCCGAGCCAAGGCCACCACGATCGAAGAGATCGAGCAGCCCAAGACCTTCATCATGTACGCGCTGGTCGGGGCGATCATCGCGATCATCGTCAAGGTCCAGCCGAGCATGGCCCTGGTCGTGTTCGGGATCGGCGGGCTCATGCGGTTTCGGACCAACGTCGGCGAGGCCAAGGACACCGGGCGGGTGATCCTGGTGACCGTGATCGGCCTGTCGTGCGGGCTCGAGCTGTACGTGGTCGCGGTGCTGACCGCCGCGTTGTCGTGGGTGTTGATCTTCGTGCTCGAGCGCGACACCGTCGAGCGCGTGGTCGTGCAGGGCCTCGACAAGGACACCCTGCAGCCGGCCGCCGACGCCTATGGCGCCGCGCTGCGCCAGCTCGGCTGCACGGTCGTGGGTCAAGAAAAGCGGGTCAAGAAGGGGAGCCTCGCAATCATCTACCGGGCGCCGCGAGGGCTCGACCGGGGTCAGATCGAAGCACGGCTCGCGGAGCTCCCCAGCGACACGCGTGGCACCTACGGCTGGGATGGCTGAGCGGGGGAGTGGGCCTAAGGCAGCTGCACGCCGCCAGGCAGCGAGACGATCGCGAGCTCCTCGATGCGCGACTCGGCCGGCCGCTCCTCGCGGATCTTGCCGACCCCGAACGCGTACCACGAGATCGCAAGCTCACCTGCGTTGGTCCCCACGCTGCGGACCCGCTCGATCTTCACGCAGTCGAAGGTCCCGGCGGGCACGGTGACCTGCTCGTGGACGGCCTCGACCGTAAAGATGTGGCCGCGCGGCTCGAGCTTGGGGTTGAGCCCGTCGCCGTCGGTCTCGGTCCGATCGTAGAACAGCTCGTCGGAGAACCCGAGCACGTCCCAGGTGTCGTCGACCCGGGCGAAGCCGGGGTCGTAGTCGACGATCGAGGCGACCCCGTTCTCGGTCAAGATCTTCTTGTGGACCCGGGTAGCGAGGGTGCCATCGACGACCAGGACGCTCTGGGTCCACTCGCCCTTGGCGTTGGGCTGATCCGTCAGCATGAAGGCTTGCTCGCCATTCCACTCGATCTCCTGGGTGTCGACGATGTCCATGCCGAGGATCTGACCGTTGAGGTTCTTGATCAGGTAGGTCCAGTGGGCGCCGTCGGCGAGCGGGTACAGCGTGTCGGCGTACACGCCCAGGTTGGGATCGCCGCCGTCGCTGGTGTCGGTCTCGGTGTCGGTATCTCTGGAGGTGTCGGCGTCGGTGTCCTCTCCATTGTCGGTGGTCGCGTCCGAGCCGTCGGTGAGATCCGGCTGCATGTCCCCGGTCTCGCCGTCGTCGACGGCGTCACCCTGGTCCGTGGCCTCCGACGAACCCGGCGGCGCGGGTTGGTTGCAGGCGAGCGCCACGAGCGGGGTGAGCAGCGCGAGCCGCGTCCACGCGTGAATGGAGCCTGCCGAGTGGATGGAGCGATTGGGTATGATCATGGGCTGACCTGGGTGACTGGGGGCGAGCTGGTGGCGGCCGCCTGAAACAGGCGCCGCGAGACAAACAGATCCGTGGGTGCGCAGGCCCGACACCGCTCGAGCATCGCCGCGGTGCGAGGGTGATCGCCGAGGCCACCGAGGCTCCACGCGACGGTCGAGGGCCAGCGCTCGAGCAGCTGCTCGCGCAGCCCCCAGGCGCTCGGATCATCGAGCCCGATCAGCGAGTCGATCACCTCGCGCCCGGTGTCGAGCAGCTCCCGACGCAGGGCGTGGGCGGTCGCGTCCCCACGACCATGCAGCGCCTGCAGCACCGGCTTGGGCGCGAGCGCGGCGTAGCGCGCGAGGATCGGATCGACCCGCTCGATCGCCAGGCCACGCAAGCTCGAGATCACCAGCGCCGGGTCTTTCAGCAGTAACTTGTCGCGGCGCCGCCAGGACTCGGGATCGTCGCAGCCCTGCAGGCCCAGAGCCCGCTCGTAGGCGTCGGCGTGCTTCCACAGGCGGTCGCGCAAGGTGACGGCGAACGCGTCGCCGCGGCCCATGAGGCTCTCGACGACGGCGCCCGGCGCAGCCTCTGCCAGCTGGATCCGCATGCGATCGGCCGCGTCGCCGTCGACCCGGGCCAGGCTGCGCGCGACCTCGACCGGGTGCGACTCGAGCAGGCGCTCGCGCAGCGCGTCCTTGCTGACCAAGCCGCTGTCGAGCGCGCCGAGCCGCGCCAGCACCAGCTCCGGGGCGAGCTCGGCCGCGGCGACGAGCAGCGGATCGTCGAGATCACTGGCCCAGATCGCGAGCTCGGGCTCGCGCTCGAGCAGGCCGGCCCGCAGCTCCCGCCCGAGCGGCATGCGACGGGTGAAGTACAGCTGGACGATCGGCGGCAGCGCTGCAGCTGCGAGCTCGAACGGCGCGTCGGGATCGGTGATCCACCAGGGCGTCGCGTCCTCCGGCGGCTCCTCGAAGCTGCCGCGCTCGAGCAGCGAGATCACCCGGTCGGCGACCTCGCGCGGCCCGCTGCGCTCGGTGTGAAACACAGGCAGGTGGTCGCGGCTGGCCAGCTCGAGGTAGCCCGATCGGATCCGCTCCTTGAAGCCGGACCCGGCCAGCCCCTTGCGACCGCCGTCGCGCGATCGCTTGGTGCGGATCTTCTCGAGCCGCTTGCGGATCCGGCTGGTCCGCGGGTCGACGTCGAAGATCAGGGTGAGGTCGACGTCGAGGCCGGCCGAGGCGTGGGTGGCGATCGCCTCACATGACTCGAGCTCGAGCCCGCGGCCATAGGCGCCGATCACGATCGAGGTCAGCATCGAACGATCGAGCAGCACGGTCTCGCCGCGGGCCAGCGCTGGCCTCACGTGCTCGTCGAGGACCTGGGCCTCGCGGCTGGCGTAGAGCAGGCTCTCGGCCCGCGGCAGCAGCGAGAGGTTGCTGCGGTCGCGGGTCAGGCGACGGATCTCGCGGATCGGCTTGGAGCTGTGCTCTTTGCCGACCCGCGGCATGCTGACGGTCACGCCCGACTCGCGCAGGTGCTTGGCGACCAGCGCGAGCACGGTGCTCTTGCCAGCCCCGTCGACGCCCTCGAACGCGATCACGCGACCGCGGCCCGCGTGGGTGGTTGGCCCCAATTTCGATGGTGTGTTCATAGCTGCACCGATACCCAGAGCCCGACGACCCAGCTCTCGACGAAGTGATTGAAGGACGTCACCGGGGCCATCGGCATGACGTACTGGGCCTGCGGCATGACCCGCAGCCGCTTGGTCCACAAGATGTTGAGGCCGGCGACGCCGCGCAGCGCCTCGCTCTCGCTGAACGAGAGGTTGGTGTCGATGAACTCACCGGACACGATCGGCTGGAGCCGAGTCTTCTTGCCGACCTCGAAGTCGTAGGTGGCGTAGGCCAGCGCGCCCAGCATCCATGGTGAGGTCTCGGCGAACAGCCAGTCTTGCGCCAGGTTGGTCTCGACGCTCGCGTACAGGCCCTTGACCCGGAACACCAGGTCGAAGGTCGCGCCGAACACGTTGCGTCGGCAGCTGGCGTCGCGCTTCCACTCGGCCAGGCAGTCGGCCTCGTTGGCGAGCGAGTCCTGCACGTGCTTGAACGCCCCGCCGGCCCCGATCGACAGCCACGCGGTTGGATCGTAGGTCACGCGCGCGTGGGCATCGACCCCGTTGGGCGCGCCCGCCAGCGCGTTGTTGGACGCGCTGATTGACCAGCCCAGCTCGTGCAGGCCCGGGCGCATGGGCTCGAGCTTGCCCCACAGCGCGACCCCAACCGCGCGGTCGCCCCACGACAGGTCTTCGATCGCAACCGAGTTGTAGAGGCCGCGCCCGATCATGGGGACCTTCGAGACGCCGCGCAGCTCGAGCCGCGAGTACGGACGCTTGAAGTGGCCAACCTTGATCTGGAAGCCCGGGTGGATCTGGACGTTGCCCCACGCGTCGCGCAGGACGTCGCCCGCCGAGGGGCTGCCCAGCAAGTCCGAGAACTCGAGGCTGACCTTGGCCGACAGCACGTCGAGGTACTTCGCGCTGACCTTCACCCGCGCCTGTCGCAGCTGCAGCGACCCCTTGCGCTCGGGCTGCCCGATCCGGCTGCCCTCGCTGTCGAGCCGGGGCTCGATGTAGCGGAGCCGTCCGCCCGCGATGACCCGGGCGCCGACCTTGAACTCGTATTTCTTCGGCTTCTTGGCTTTCTTGGCCTCGCTGTCCGGCTTGCCCTGCTTGTCCTCGTCGGGCTGCTCGGCGCCCTCGACTGCCGCGTCGGCGTCTGGATTCGCGACCGGCGCGGGCGCGAGCGCGGGGCTCGGCGTGGTGGTCTCGACCGGCTGCGCGAGCTCGCTGGCGGGCGGCGCTGGTGTCGCGACCTCCACGATCTCGCTCGGCGCGGGCGGCTGTGGCGAGGTGATCTCGACAATGTCGCTTGGCGCGGACGAGGGCGGAGCGAGCGTGAGCGCGAGTCCAAGGATGAGTGAGAGTTGGCCCATAGCGAGGTCGTCTGCGCCCGGCCGACCGGCCGCGACGCATCCAGAATGTCCATCGTACCCAAGTTCAGGCGACGCGGCGATCTTCGCGAACGCCGCGTCGGGTGCCCGCGTCTAGGTCAGCCCAGACAGCGGGCCGGTGTCGAACTCGGGGTCGCCAAAGCTGTCCGTCTCGACGCCCATGGCCTGCAGCAGCGAGACCAAGAGCTTGTTGTGCGGGACCTGTGGCATGTCCGGCCGCGTCAGGTACCGACCCGTCTGAAAGTAGCCGCCCGCGCTGCCAGCGAGCACGTAGGGCATGTCGTAGCGACTATGGTTGTTGCCCTTGGCCTGCTCGTTGGTCCACAAGATCACGGTGTTGTCGAACACCGTGCCGTCGCCCTCGGGGATCGCCTTGAGCTTGGTGATCAGGTAGGCCAGCTGCTCGGCGTACCAGGCGTTGATCGCGCTGTTCTGCGCGATCTTGGGCGCGTCTTCGTCACCCTTGTGGGCGATCGAGTGGTGGCCTTCGGTGATCTTGGGATCGACGAACGAGAACACATGGTTCGCGACCGACCGGGTCCACATGATCGTGCCGACCCGCGTGATGTCGCAGGCCATGGCCATGGCCATGAGGTCCATCTGCAGCTTGCCCATGATCGGCATGTTGGTGACCAGGTTGGGATCCAGGAGCTCGCCCTGATCGAGCGGCTGACATTCCCCACCAAAGCTGATCACGCCCTCGTCGAGGCGGTTGCGGATCTCTTCGATCGCGGTCAGGTGATTGTGCAGCTTCTCGCGGTCGTCGCCGCTGAGGCGGTCACGCAGCGCGCGGTGCTCGTCCCCGACCGCGTCGAGCACGGCGCGGCGCTTCGCAGCGCGACGCTCGACCGCCAGCGGGTCGGCGATCGAGTCGCCAAACAGGCGCTGGTAGGCCGCGTAGGGGCTGTTCTCGGGCGGCAGCGGCTGCCCGGCCCCGCGATAGGAAATCCGCGCGCCGACGTTCGCGGGATCCTGGACGGCGACCCCGAGCTCGAGCGAGGCGAACGGCGTGTCCTTGCCGACGTGGTTGGCGACGGCTTGATCGAGCGAGATGCCGCCGGCCCAACCGGCCGACTGCCCACCGTCACCCGCGAAGTTACCCTCGAGCAGGGGCGTGCCCGTGAGGCAGCTACCGGTGCCCTTTTGGTGGGCGTCCCCGGGGCCTTTGAGCGACGACATCATGTCGAGGCCGCCGATGATCAGCAGGTCTTGCTTGTGGGCCGCGAGCGGGGTGAGGATCGGCGAGAGCTCGAAGTTGGGCCCATTGCCGGCTGGCCAGAAATTGGCTGGCACCGTGCCGTTGGGCGTGTACATGATGATCAGGCGCTTGGGGCTCTCGTTGGCTGCGAGCACGCTGCCGCTGCGCATGGCGTCGAGCAGCGGGAGCGCGATTGCTGCCCCGCCCAGCCCACGAAGCACGGTCCGTCGACTCAAGCGGTGATTCTTGCGAATGCTCATGGGGCCTCCTGTGTCGCGATCGCATGGCGATAGCGGAATGCGTCGGTCAAGGTCAGCGCAATGACCAACTCCTTGATGTCGTAGTCTGCCTCGGCGAACCGGGCCTGAATCGACTGAACCGAGCAGGCATCTTCCTTGGTCTCGGTCCGGCCGTAGCCAAACTGGAACCACTGGCTGGCGACGCAGTTCTTGACCTGATCGCTGTTGGCCAGCTTGTTGGCCAGCTCGACGACGCCGTTGTAGGGGCCGTCGTTGTCGGTCTCGACCAGCTCGCCGGTCGCGTCGATCGCCAGGCCCCACTCGGTCTCGCGGTACCGGCCGATCCCGTCAAAGTGCTCGAATCCAAACCCGAGCGGGTCCATGAGCCGGTGGCAGCCCGAGCACAGCGGATCTTCGGCGTGCTGGATGAACTGCTCGCGGGTGGTCTGGGTGTCGTCGACCGTGGGCGGCTTGGGGATCACGTCGGGCGGCGGCGGCGGGGCCTGACACAGCAGGACCTCGCGCACGAATTTGCCGCGGTGGATCGGCGACGAGCGATCCGGCATGGCGTAGAGCGCGAGCAGGCCGGCGTGGGTCAAGAACCCGGCGTAGCGGGTGGGGTCGAGCTCGACGCGCTCGAACTCCACGGTGTCTGGACCGGTGACCCCATAAAAGAAGGCCAATTGCTTGTTCATCATCGTGTAATTGGCGGTGAACAGCACCTCGACGTTCGCGTCTTGCTCGAATACTGCGTGGTCAATGAAGGCCTCGGTCTCGCGCCGCCACAGCGAGAGCAGATAGTCACCGTAGTCGGGGTAGATCTCGGCGCTCTTGCCGTTGGCGGAGATCTGCGACTCGATGCGGCCGAGCCCGAGCCACTGACGGTGAAAGTTCTTGACGGCTTCGCGTGCGCGAGGTGTGTCCATCATCCGGCGGGCCTGGGCTTCGATCTGGTCCCTGGTTCGCAGCTCGTCGGCGTCGGCGGCCTCGAACAGCGACACGTCGGGCATCGTGTTCCACAGCAGGTACGACAGCCGCGAGGCCAGCTCGTACGAGGTCAGCGGGACCACGTCGGGCTGCGCGGGGTCGGGCGGATCCTCGAGGTCCAACTGGCCAAACTCGACGCGATAGAGAAAGTGAGGCGACTGCAACATCGCCTGCAGCACTGTCTCGACGCCGACCTCGGGATCATAGGAGCTCTCGCCGAGCCCAGTGCCCGCGATGAACAGCTCGATGTGCGTGCTGACCTCGTCTTCGGTGAGCGGGCGTCGATAGGCCCGCTTGCCAAAGCTGCGAATGAAGGCGTCCGCGTCGGCGGTGCAGCTGTCGGGGTCGGGCGCGCCGCCGCCACAGGCAGGCAGTTGATCCATGAGCCCGGGGGCGTTGGCGATCGCGAGCTGCTCGGCGGCGTTCTCGTACTGCTCCGCGAGCAGCGGGCTGACCACCAAGGCGGCGGCTTGGTTGTCGAAGCTGCCGGCCACCTCGTCCGCAGGGAACGCGTTGGCGGGCAGGCTACTGTCGCCAAGCAGCTGATAGATGGTGTTGTTGTACTCGACGCGGGTCAGGCGCCGGATCGGCGACGGACCCGGCTCGATCGCCCCGCACTCGCCGAGATCGTCGCCGTCGGTCGAGCCCGCCGACTCGCCGTCCTTGCCAGATTGATCGGTCTGGCAGCCTGCCAACGTGGTGGTGGCGGCTCCGACCAAGAGCCCAATCAGGGCTGGAAGTAATTCACGCATGTTCACGCTCACTTTGGTTCGAGCATTGTCGGTACGCACGAGTTGCGTATTCGCGAAGCCAACCGATGGGGGCCGCGGCCGGTGAAGGGCACCGACGTCGACCACATCTAGGGACCGTACGCGCGGCCACGAGGGCCGGCAAGGGGGAGACCGGCCAAACGAAGGAGTTGCCGCCGTTGTCGAGAACGCGACCTGTTCGCGATAGTGACAATGCTCGTCGCGCCTGGAGTGGCGGCAATTCAGCGCATGGGCAGACAGGCTAGAGCGTCGCCGCCTGCGCCGCGTCTCGTGCGAGCGGCTGTGGCGACGAGTGTGGAGTGGGACGGCGCAGTGATGTGAAAGTCACGGGAGCGGAAACTCGGCGGTTTTGTCCACACTTTGTCGTGATGCGCGAGATTGAGCTCAAATTGTGCCGGCGCCCCCCTCGGATGTTTCGTGTCATGGTCCCGCCCGGAAACGGCCATGATCATGCACGATGTTCGACCTCGATCAGCAAGCCTTCGACTGTCCTTCTTGGTTGGGGCCCTCGGGCTCCTGGGGTGTACAGGCGATAGCGCCGGTAGCGATGGTGGCGGGTCGGAGACCGTCGGAGAAGATAGCTTCGGCGACGGCACCGACGGCGCGCTCACGTGCGACACTCCGCAGCTGTTCATCGACCGCTGCGGTGGATCGATCTGCCATGCCAAGGGCGAGTCGACGGCCGCGAGCTTGGATCTCACCTCGGCGGGCGTCGAGCAGCGGGTCTCGGGGGTGCCGGGGTCCAACTGCTCGGGCTTGCTCGCCAATCCAGCCTCACCCGAGGACAGCCTGCTGTATCTCAAGGTTGGCGACGCCCCCGGCTGCGGCTCGCGGATGCCAGTCAACGGCGATCCACTCAGCCAGGGCGAGATGGACTGCCTGCGCGACTGGATCTCGGGCCTGTTGCCGCCAGGCGCCGCCGACACCGGATCCGAAGACCCGACGGACGGCGAGCCTTTTGTGTGCGATCCGGGCAGCGTGGAGAGCTGCTACGACGGCCTGCCCGAGACCCTGAACGTGGGGATCTGCGCCGCCGGTGAGCGGACCTGTAACAACGACGGGCAGACCTGGGGCCCGTGTCAGGGCCAGACCACGCCGCAGGGGGAGGACTGCTTCACCGTCAACGTCGACGAGGACTGCGATGGCCTGATGCCCGAGTGCTCGGAGCTGTGGAGTCACAGCTTTGGGAACCCGCTGTCGCAGAGCATCTCGAGCGCGGATGTCGACTCGCTCGGCAATGTCTATGCGCTCGGTGACTTCGAGGGCGACGTCAGCTTTGGGGGGCCACCGCTGACAGCGACCGGCGAGAAGGCCGATCTGGTCCTCGCCAAATTCGATCTGTACGGCAACCCCAAGTGGAGCAAGCGCTACGGGGATAGCAGCAATCAATACCCAGCAAAGATCATCGTCGACGCGCAGGACAATCTCATCATTGTTGCGCGGATCTATGGGCACCTCGACTTTGGCGGCGGCGAGCTCACGGGCAAGGGCGCGGCAGACGTGGTGGTCGCGAAGCTCGACAGCGACGGCAACCACATCTGGAGCGACAGCTACGGCGATCTGGACCCCGATCGGTCCGAGCGGGTCGCCGTCGACAGCCTGGGCAACGTCCTGCTGACTGGCACCTTCACCGGCCAGGTCGACTATGGCAGCGGGATGTTCGAGAGCGCGGGCATGCGCGACGCGTTTGTCGTCAAGCTCGACGCGGACACGGGCGCGCACGTGTTCTCGCGCCAGATCGGCGGGCCCGGGGATGACTACGGGTTTGGGATCGACGCCGACGCCAGCAACAATGTGGTGATCGTCGGCCGGTTCCAGGAGTCGATCCCGCTCGGTGGCGGGATGGACAGCGCGGGTGAGCGGGACATCTACATGGCCAAGCTCAGCCCGCTCGGCGCGGTCCAGTGGAGCAAGCGGTTCGGCGGACCCGGCGATGACGGGGCCCACGACGTCAAGGTCCGCGACCAGACCGGTGAGATCGTGATGGTGGGGTTCATGGCGGACACCGTGAACTTCGGCGGGGGCGACCTGGTCAGCGCGGGCGAGCGGGACATCTTCCTGGTCACCCTCGATCAAAACGGCGACCACGTGTGGAGCAAGCGGTTTGGCGACGAGACTGACCAGTTCACCAGCAACTACGAGATCAACACGTGGATGAGCCTCGCGCTCGATCCGGCCGGGAACATCTACCTGGGCGGCGCGCTGCTGGGCTCGGCCAGCTTCGGCGGCGCGACGATCTCGGCGTCGGGGGCGAATCCGGACGTGTTCTTCGCCAAGCTCTCGGCCGGTGGCAACCTGATGTCCAACAATCGCTTTGGCGGGATCGGCACCGACATCGGGCTCGACATCTCGATCGCGGACAATGGATATGTCGTGCTGGCCGGCCGCTCATTTGGGAGCTCGGTCGACTTCGGGGTGTCTGGCAAGGTCCAAAATCACGGGCTCGACGACGGATTCATCGTCAAGCTGATGCCGTGACGCGGGTCAGCGGCAAAACCCGAGGTCCGCGTGCCATGGGGCGGCGCTCACGTCGGTGAGCGCGGCCGTGCAGACCTCACCGGGGCCACACACGGGCGCGTCGAGATCACACGCGCGCGCGCAGCAGGCCTCGCCGCAGCCGGGGTGCAGCTGGCCCGACACGCACACCAACCCGGAGTTGCACACGCCACAGTTGCCCCCGCAAGTCCCCCCGCCGCAGGTCTCGCCCTCGCCGACGTCGGCGGCGGGCCGACAGCTGAAGGTGCCGCCGCTGCGGGCACAGGTCTCACCCGGCCCGCAGTTGGGCGCCAGCGGGTCGCAGGCGGGCGTGAGCGAGAGGTTGAAGGGCCCGGCGTCCGAGCCCTCGCCGTCGACCGCCAACAGCACGGTCTCACCCGCGCTGACCTGAACCTCGACCCGCGAGCTCAGGCCATTGCCGGGGGCGATCCCCAGCGCGTCGTCATTGCACGACATGACCGGGCCGCCGCAGCCTTGCGTGCGCGCGTGCAACAGCGTGTCGTAGCTCGAGCCGAGGGTCGAGGCGACATAGGTGCCGGTCGCGGGGGCCGTCCACTCGACGATCCAATCGGGCGCCGCGAACCCGCCGCAGCTGCTGCCGACACGGTTGGCGCCGGCCAGGGTCGAGCCTGCGGTCGTCCAGGAGGTGGTCGCGGGCGCCACCTCGTCGACGCACGACAGGAGCTCGATCGTCAGCTCGATCGCCCCGGCCGTCGACTCGGCGCCGTCGACCACGATGACCTGGGTCTCGCCGGCCTCGAGATCCAGGACGATCCGCGAGCTGACCGTGAACCAGTCGCTGTCGTCGTTGCAGGTGGTGATCGGCGCTCCGCACCCGCTGCGCAGGGCCAGGGTCGTGTCGATCGTGCTGCCGACCGTCGAGAAGCTATAGATGCCGGCGACCGGTGGGGTGTACGAGTAGCTGCGGTCGCGCGCGAGCTCGCCTCCACACTCATCGAAGAAGTCGTTGCCGGCCCCGGCGGTGGTGTCGGTGAGCGTCAGGGGGACGACCGCGGGCAAGACCGTGTCGGGGCAGTCCTGCGGCGACGGGCCGAACATGCCGACGTTGAGCTGGTAGTCGCCCTCGGCCCCGAGCCAGCCGTCGACGGCGACGGTCACGGTCTCGCCGGCGGCCAGCTCGATCGCGATCCAGGACAGCTCACCGTCGAGGTCGTTGTTGCAGTCGAGCACCTCCGTTCCACACGCGCTCGCGTAGACCCACAGCGAGGTGTCGAAGCTCGAGCCGAGCGTGTCGAAGGTGTAGGTGCCGTCGGCCGGGGCGGTGAACACGTAGGCGTGCTCACCCGCCTCGCCGCCGCCGCACAGCGACTCGCTGCCCATCTCGTTGCTGGCGCCGAGCGTGGTCCCGCTGACGCTGATCGGCAGCGGCCCGGCGAGGACCTGCTCGGGGCACTCGACCGCGTCGATCTGCAGGGTGTACGTGCTGCCCTCGGGCCAGATCGCGTCGACCGTGACGACGACCGACTCGCCGGCCTCGAGCGGGTGGTGGATGCGCGCGTCTTGGGTCCACGGGCCCACGTCCTCGTTGCAGGCCAGCTCGGCGCCGTCGCAGCCGTCGCTCAGGGCGATCAGCGCGTCCTTGCCGACGCCGACCGCCTCGAACCGATATCGACCCGCGGCCGGGGCCGTCCATGTGTAGGTCTTCTCGGGGCCAAAGCCGCCGCAGCTCCACTCGTACTCGCTGGATTGGGCCGGGATGCTGTCGGGCAAGTCGACGGGCAGCTGGCTGCCGAGCTCGACGTCGGTCTCACACAGCGGGTCCCCGGTCTCGGACTCCGACTCGCTCTCGGACTCGGACTCGCTCTCGGACTCCGAGGACTCCGACTCGCTCTCCGAAGACTCCGACTCGCTCTCGCTCTCGGTCTCCGACTCGCTGCCGCCTGGATCCCCATCGCCGTCGCCGCTGCTCTCCGCTTCGCTCGAGTCGTCGGCGATCTCCGAGCCGCCCGCGGTCTCGCCCGTGCCGGTGCTGCCGAACCCCTCACGCCCCGGCGGAAACGGTGGTCCACACGCGACGCAGAGCGAAAGTAGCGGCCCGAGCCAGTACAGGGCCTTCACCATGGTTGCAGGGTATCGTGCCGCTGGCGCGAGCGCGAGTGATTCCGGGGTGGTGTGAAACCACAGTCCGCTGCCCACGGTGAACCAGTCTACGAACGGCGCCTGCAAGCGGGTCAGAAGCCTGACCCGAGCTGAAAACAGTCCGCTGCCCACGGTGAACCAGTCTACGAATGGCGCCTGCAAGCGGGTCAGAAGCCTGACCCGAGCTGAAAACA
>NZ_PVNL01000063.1 GCF_002994635.1 Enhygromyxa salina
CCCCCGCGCGAGCCGGACCCGATCGGCCCCCCGAGCGAGCCCGATCCGATTCGGTTTCCCCGCGATCCGTCACCGACGCCCACCCCCACCGAGGTGCCCCAAATTTAACGGATAGATCTAGCGGATGAAGCGCTGCCACATGCCGTAGCCCTCGGAGACTGGGCCGCGGGGCCGCGACAGCAACACGATCGCGCTGCCGGCCGCGGTCGCCAACGCGCTGGCGATCGCGTCGGCGCCGAGTACCCACGGCGCGACCGCCACCGCCCCTCGGGGGTGTCTGGGCCCATCTTCATGTTTGTCTGATTGATCTGGATCCGGCGTCGGCCGGGTGACCCCGCGTCTCGACATGGCGTCGCTGACCATGCTCAACAACATAGCAGCATTGCAGCGAGCGTGCCGGACTCGTTGGTCTGAGGTGACGCGGGTCCGCGGCTCGCCGGGCGTGGCGCGGGCGTGTCGGAATCGCACGTGTGTGGTTCAGATCGATACGATCCCGATCGAGCTGCCCCGCGCCAGGCCCCAGATTGTGAACTGACATCATGGGTTCGACATTTGCATTGGCGGGTGGCGTGGCCCAGCTGTTCCCCGCCTCGGTCAACTTTCGCGTGCGCGCGAGCTTGTGGACCCTGGCGATCGGCGCGGTGGTGCTCTCGATCGTTGCGGTGGCGTCGTCGCGCTCGGACTGGTCGACGGGTCAGGGCCGGGCCACGGCGCAACCAGTGCAGTTTAGCCATGCGCACCACGTCGGCGGGGTTGGGATCGATTGTCGCTATTGCCACCGCTCGGTCGACACCGAGGCGTTCGCGGGCATGCCGTCAACCCAGACCTGCATGCACTGTCACTCGCAGCTGTGGACGGAGGCCGCCATGCTCGCGCCCGTCCGTCAGAGCTGGGCCAACGGACGGCCGCTGCGCTGGCGCAGAGTCCATGACCTACCCGACTTCGCCTACTTTGATCACGGCGCTCACGTCCAGGCCGAGGTCGCGTGCTCGACCTGCCACGGGGAGGTCGAGCGCATGGCCCTGACGGTCCAGGCCGCGCCGCTGACGATGCGCTGGTGCGTCGATTGCCACGCCGACCTGCCCGCGCGCTACGGGCTGCCGGCCCAGCTCAGCTGCAGCACCTGTCACCGCTGAATCGCTCGTGATGAATCGAGACCTGCACTGCTCCCGCCGCGATTTTTTGGCCCTGGCCGGCGCCTCGCTCGCTAGCTTGTTGGCCGGCTGCGGCGAGCGGCAGCCGCCCGAGCACATCGTCCCCTACGTGCACACGCCCGCGCAGATGGTCCCGGGCCGGCCGCTCTCCTACGCGACCTGCATGGAGCTGGCCGGCTACGCCTACGGCATCTTGGTCGAGAGCCATGAGGGTCGACCCACCAAGATCGAGGGCAACCCCATGCACCCGTCGAGCCTCGGGGCGACGGACGCGTTCGGTCAGGCGCTGATCCGCAGCCTGGTCGATGACGATCGCCTGCGCGCGCCCCGTGCCCACGGGCAACTGAGCACGTGGGCCGCCGTCGACGCTTCGTTGGCGGGATTGGCCGCCGCCGGGCCGCTTGCGATCCTCACCCCGCGGGTCACCTCGAGCACCTTGGCGCGGCTGATCGAGACCCTGCGCGAGCGAGCGCCAGGCAGCCGCTGGTACGCGTGGGAGCCGATCGCCGACACCCACAGCCTGGCCGGTACCCGGGCCCTGCTCGGCCGCGCCCTGCATCCGCTGCCCCGGCTCGACCGCGCCCAGGTCGTCGTCAGCCTCGACGATGAGCTGTTCACGGAGCGGCCCGGTCGCCTGGCCCACGCGCGGGCCTTCGCCGAGCGTCGCCGCCCGGAGCTCACTACCCACGAGGCCCTGCGGCTGTACGCGGTCGAGAGCTTCCCGGGGCTGACCGGGGCCGCGGCGGATCACTGCCTGAGCGTCCGTCACAGCGCCGTCGAGCCGCTCGCGCTGGCGTTGCTCGTCGCGGTTCAGGGCGGTCGCCAAGCTGGCGAGACCCTGACGGCGATCGAGCGAGGCTGGGTGAGCCTCGCGGCCGACGATCTGCGCCGAGCTGGATCAGCCGCGCTGGTCCTGCCGGGTCAACGGCAGGGACCGCAGATCCACGCTGTGGCTCACGCACTGAACCATCTGCTCGGCGCCGTGGGGCGGACGATCGAGTACCTCGAGCCGCTGACGCGCGGGCCGACGCCCGGGTTCGAGTCGCTGGCGGAGCTCGCCGCCGAGCTGCGCGCTGGCAGGGTTCAGACCCTGGTGGTGCTCGACGGCGTCAACCCGGCCTACGATGCGCCGGCCGAGCTCGAGCTCGAGCGCCTGATCGGCGCGGCCCCGCGGGTCATCTATCACGGCCTCCACGACAGCGAGACCGCCCGGCTCGCGGACTGGGTGGTCCCCGCGACGCACCCGCTCGAGACTTGGTTTGACAGCGTCGCGCACGATGGAACGCCCAGCCTGGGTCAGCCGCTGATCCGGCCGCTGTTTGGGGCTCGCAGCAGCTCCGAGCTGATCAGCTCGTTGCTCGGACGCCCGACCCCGGCGCGCGACCTGGTCCGCGCGACCTGGCGCGGGCGCGTGCCCGAGCAGGCCGCGTGGCTGCGGGCTGTCCACGATGGATCGATCGTCGACGCCAAGCCCGAGCCGGTTGCGACCCAGCTGGTCGCGTCGGCGCTGGCCGAGCTGTCGGTGCGCGCGCGAGCGGGGTCCAGGCCGGTCGAAGCCGAGCCGCTCGAGCTCGCGCTGTTCCCCGATCCCAGCGTGTGGGACGGCCGGTTCGCGTCCAACCCGTGGCTGCAGGAATTGCCCAAGCCGATCTCCGCGTTGACGTGGGGCAACGCGGCGTTCCTGAGCCCGGACACCGCGGCGCGGCTCGGGGTCGTCGACGAGCAAATGGTGCGGCTGACGATCGACGGACGCAGCGTCGACGCGCCAGCGCTGCTGCTCCCGGGTCACCCCGAGCGGCAGGTCAGCGTCCACCTTGGCTATGGTCGCCGGGCCGCTGGGCAGCTCGGCACCGGGCTCGGCGTCAACGCCTATGCGCTGCGCTGCGCGGCGACACCGTGGTCGGCCGTCGACGTTCAGCTCGAGCCCCTGTCCGGGCGACGTCCACTGGCGATCGTGCAGCACCACCACCGCATGCACGGGCGGCCGCTGGTCCGCGAGGTTTTCCGCGGCCGCTACCGCGAGCTCGGGGCGCAGGCGTTTGCGGCCGCGGATCCCGAGCCCGCATCCCTGCATCCCGATCGACCGCTGCGCTCGCCGGCCTGGGCGATGGCGATCGATCTCGCCGCCTGCATTGGCTGTGGCGCGTGCGTGGTCGCCTGCCAGGCCGAGAACAACATCCCCTTCGTCGGCCCCGAGCAGGTCCGCAAAGGTCGCGAGCTGCACTGGATTCGAATCGACAGCTATATGATCGACCGCGACGATCAGCCAAGCGCCCGCGCGTTCGTCCCGGTGCCCTGCATGCACTGCGAGCACGCGCCCTGCGAGGTCGTGTGCCCGACCGGGGCGACCGTGCACAGCGACTCGGGCCTCAACGACATGGTCTACAATCGCTGCGTCGGGACCCGCTACTGCGCCAGCAATTGCCCGTACCAGGTCCGGCGGTTCAACTTCTTTGGCTACGCCGGGCTCGAGCCCGAGCTCGTCACGCTCACCCGCAACCCCGAGGTCAGCGTGCGCGGCCTGGGGGTGATGGAGAAGTGCACGTACTGCGTGCAGCGGATCCACGCGGGTCGGCGCGCCAGTCGACGCGAACATCGTCAGCCGCGCGACGGCGACGTGCGCACGGCCTGCCAGCAGGTCTGCCCGACCCGCGCGATCAGGTTTGGCGACCTCGCCGATCCGACCAGCGCGATCGCCAAGACCAGGGCCGAGCCGCGCAGCTACGCGCTGCTCGCCGAGCTCGGCACCCGCCCGCGGACCACCTACCTCGGCCGACTCCGCAACCCTCACCCCAAGGCAGACACCTGAGTGGACGCGAGCCAGAGCATGAGCACGATCACCGCCGCGATCACCGGCTGGGTCCGTGATCCGCAGCGCAAGCTCGCGTGGCGGGTGGCCATGGGCATCGCCTCGCTCGGCGTGCTGGTGCTGTTTGTGGCGATCGGGTGGCTGTTCGTGGCCGGCGTCGGTGTATGGGGCGTCGGCTCTCCGGTCAGCTGGGGCATCGCGATCTCGAGCTTCGTGTGGTGGATCGGCATCGGCCACGCGGGCACGTTGATCTCGGCGATCTTGCTGCTGTGTCGCCAGCGCTGGCGCAACCCGATCAACCGGTTCGCCGAAGCCATGACTCTGGTTGCGATCGTGTGCGCGGCCATGTACCCGCTGCTTCACCTCGGCCGGCCCGAGTACTTCTACTGGCTGATCCCCTACCCCTCGACCTACGCCTACTGGCCGCAATTTCGCAGCCCGCTGGTCTGGGACATGTTTGCGATCGGGACCTACGGCGTGGTCTCGCTCGCGTTTTGGTACCTGGGCTTGATCCCCGATCTCGCGACCATGCGCGACCGCGCCACGGGCCGACGCGCGCGCGTGTGGGCCTTGCTCGCGCTCGGGTGGCGCGGCTCGGCGACCCAGTGGTTCCACCATCGTCAGGCCTACAACCTACTCGCGGGCCTGGCCACGGCGCTGGTCGTCAGCGTGCACTCGGTCGTCAGCTTCGACTTCGCCGTCACGCTGCTGCCCGGCTGGCACAGCACCGTGTTCCCGGTCTACTTCGTGGCCGGGGCGCTGTACTCGGGCATGACCATGCTCTTGATCCTGCTGATCCCGCTGCGGGCTTGGTTTGGGCTGCACGACTTCGTTCGCCCACGCCACATCGAGCTGTGCGCCAGGCTGGTCCTGGTCGCCGGGTTGTTCACGGCCTACGGGTACTTCGCGGAGCAGCTGTTCGGCTGGTACGCCGGCGATCTCAGCAGCGTGGCGCTGGTCCGCTCGCACTCGTTCGGCCACTCGGCGCCGCTGTACTGGACCGTGATCGCGCTGAACGTCGGGCTGCTTCAGCTGCTGTGGGTTGCCCGGGTGCGCCGCAACACCTGGGCACTGTTCTCTATCGCGGTGGGGATCAACGTGGGCATGTGGCTCGAGCGCTACCTGATCGTGATCGACTCGCTCGAGCGCGGGTTCTTGCCGTCGGGGTGGGGCGAGTACACCGCGACGATCTGGGACTGGGCCACGCTGCTCGGCAGCTTTGGACTGTTCGCCGCCTTCATGCTGCTGTTCATCCGCTTCGTGCCGATGATCTCGATGACCGAGATGCGCGAGCTGTTGGTCGAGGACGACGGCGATGCCGGTTGAGCCCACGGGGGCGGCGCTGGTCGCCGAGTTTGATGCCGCGGCGGCCCTGATCGCGGCCACGCGGCGGCTCGTGGACGCGGGCTACGTGCACGTCGAAGCCTACGCGCCGGTCTACCTCGAGGGCCTGATCACCGCGCTGCCCGAGCCGCCCACGCGACGGCGAATCCCCGCGCTGGCGTTGCTCGGCGGGCTGCTCGGCGGCGGCCTGATGTTCGGGTTTCAGGGGTGGGCGTCGGCGGTCGACTGGGAGCTCAATGTCGGCGGGCGCCCTGAATTCTCGTGGCCCGCGTTCATCATCCCCAGCTTCGAGTGCGTGATCTTGGCGGCCTCGCTGACAGTGTTTCTCGCCGCGCTCGCGCTTGGGGATATGCCCCGACCGCACCACCCGATCTTCGCGCTGCCGGGGTTCGAGCGGGCCAGCGACGATCGCTTCTTTCTGTCCGTTGGCGTCGAGGACCCGCGCTTCGATCCGGTCCGGACCCGCGAGCTGCTCGAGGATCTCGAGCCCCTGGTGATCCATGAGCTACACGTCTGAGGCCTGGGCAATCGCAGCTGCCGCGCTGCTGTTGAGCTGCGCGCAGGACGAGCTGGTCGACCAGCCCCGCTACGAGCCGCTCGAGGCCAGCGCGTGGTTCGATGACGGCAGCTCGGCCCGCCCGCCGATCCCCGGCACGATCCCCCACGGCCACCTGCCAGCCGGGTTCGAGCCGCCCGAGCGGGTCACCGCGGCCGCGCTCGAGCGAGGGCGCCGCGATTACGCGATTCTCTGTACGCCGTGCCACGGCCAGCTGGGCGACGGCGACGGCATGGCCGTGCGCCGCGGGTTTCCCCGACCGGCGCCGTTCACCGATCCGCGACTGCGGGCGGCCTCACTCGACGAGCTGATCGAGGGCATCGGCCACGGCGAGGCGAGCACGCTCGCGTTCGATGCGTACCTCGATCCGCTGGCGCGCTGGCGCGTCGCTCAGTGGATCCGCGTGCTGCAGCTCAGCCAGCACGTGCCGGTCGAGCGGCTCGGGCCCGAGCAGCGCCGCGAGCTCGAGGCCCTCGATGACAGCTCGGGAGGTGCACGGTGAGCGCCGCGCTGGTCCGGGCGTGGTTGATCGGCTGGCAGCTGGGCCTGGGCCTGAGCCTGGGCTGCCTGGTGGTCTTGATGCTTCACCAGCTCGTCGACGGCCGCTGGAACCGGCCGATCCTGCCGCTGCTCGAGGGCGGGGCTCGCAGCTTGCCAGTGTGGGCCCTGGGCCTGATCCCGATCGCGCTTGGGACCGAGGCCGTGTACCCGTGGACCGGCGTCGAATTCCAAGACGCCACCTACCTGCACACTCGCGGGTTCGTGGTCCGGTCGGTCGTCACGCTCTCGATCTGGTCGGGCCTCGCGCTGGCCCTGACCCGCGCGCCCCGGCGTCGGCGTCAGGGCCTGTCGGCGGTCGGGCTGATCGCGGTGTTCATCAGCGGGACCGTGAGCACGATCGACTGGCTGAGCTCGCTCGATCCAGGCTTCAGCTCGAGCATGTTCGGGCTGTACGTGCTGATCACTCGGGTCGTCGCGGCGCTGTGCATCGTCGTGGTGCTCGCGGTCCGGCGCGGCGAGCTCGAGCCCGAGCTCGCCCACGACCTCGGCACCCTGCTGCTGAGCGCCACGCTGCTGTGGGCCTACATCTCGTTCTCGCAATTTTTGTTGGTGTGGTCGGCCGACCTCCCCGGCCAGGCCGCCTGGTACCTCGCGCGCAACCATGGCCCGTGGCTGGCGTTGATATGCGTGGTTGCGGGCGTCTCACTGTTGATCGCCATCCCTGCTTTGCTGATGCGCGCGGTCAAGCGCCACCCCGCGCGCCTCGCCAGCGTCGCCGCGCTGCTGTTGGTCGCCCACCTGCTCGAGCTGTACTGGCTCGTGCTGCCAGCGGCTCCACTCGCCGACGCCGCGCTACCGGTGTTTGGCTGGCTCGACGCCGTGATCCCCGCGGCCGTCGCTGCAGCCTGGGTGGCGCTGACCCGCGCGCTGTCGCGGTGGCCAACCCACAACCAGGAGCACAGCCGCCATGTCTGAGTCGCCGCGCTACGAGCGGTCCGATCTATCTCGCCGGGGCTTGCTCGCGGGCATCGCGAGCTGGCTCGGGTGCCTGCTGTTCGCCGCGGGTGTGTCGCTGACGCTGCTGCGGATCTGGTGGCCGACTCCGCGTTCGGACGGACGCTCGTCCGTGCCCGAACAAGCTGATCTGGCCGCCACGCGGGCCGCCGTCGAGGCCGAGTGGCACGCGCGGGCGACCAGCTACGCGTGGGTCGACCGCGAGGCCGGCATCGCCCGAATCCCCGTAGCCGAGGCCGCCGAGCGGATCCGGGCCGGGGCCGGGGCCGACCTCGCCGAGGCGAATCCATGACGCCACCCACCCCCACCGCCGCGCGCTTCGAGCTGCTGTTTTGGTCGCTCACCGCGATCTGCAGCTTCGTCACGCTGGTCGTCCTGATTGCGATGGTCGGCCTCGTGCTTCGTTTTCACCACGCGCGCGATCGCGGCGACGCCGAGCCCATTCGCCACCACAATCGCTACGAGGTCGCCTGGACCGTGGTGACCTTCGCCGTGTTCGCCGGCATGTTCGTGTTTGGGGCCCTCGCGTTTCGCGAGCTCGACGCCGACACGCGCGAGACCGAGTCCCCGCTCGAGGTCAGCGTCACCGCCAAGCGCTGGATGTGGAAGTTCGACCACGCTGACGGCCCCCGGGAGATCGACGCCCTGCATGTGCCCGCGGGTCGCCCGATCCGCCTGAGCATGATCAGCGAAGACGTGATCCACAGCTTCTTCGTGCCCAAGTTTCGTCTCAAGCACGACGTGCTGCCCGGCCGCGCGAGCACGCTGGTGTTTCGGGTCGACACGCCCGGCAACTATCAGCTGCTGTGCGCCGAGTACTGCGGGCTCGACCACTCGCGCATGCGCGGTCGGGTGGTGGTCATGACCCCGGACGACTACACCGCGTGGCGGTCGCGCCGGTCCAGCCAGCCCGAGGGAGACACGCCATGACCGCCACCGATCCGCCCCCGACCCTGCGCACCGCGAGCGTCGTCAAGGCGTGGCTCACGACCACCGACCACAAGCGCATCGCCCTGCTCTACCTGGTCACGATCCTCGGGTTCTTCGTGCTCGCCTCCCTCGCGATCGCCGTGGTCCGCGTCGAGCTGCTGACCCCCGAGGGCGACGTCGTCAGCGCCGAGACCTACAACCGCCTGTTCACCCTCCACGGCATCGTGATGGTGTGGTTCTTCTTGATCCCCGCGATCCCCACCGTGCTCGGCAACTACCTGCTGCCGCTGATGCTCGGCGCGCGCGAGCTGGCGTTCCCGCGCCTGAACCTGGCCAGCTGGTACGTGTTCGTGGCCGGCGGTCTGGTCGCGCTCACGGCCATGATCCGCGGCGGGCTCGACACGGGCTGGACCTTCTACGCCCCCTACTCGACCCGCTTCTCCGAGGGCCACGTGGTCCTGACGGTGATCGGCATCTTCCTGGCCGGAGTCTCGTCGATCTTCACTGGCTTGAATTTCATCGTCACCACCCACCAGCTGCGCGCCCCGGGGCTGAGCTGGTTTCGGCTGCCGCTGTTCGTGTGGGCCAACTACGCGACCTCGGTGATCTTCGTGCTCGCGACCCCGGTGCTCGGCATGACCTTGCTGCTCGTGGCGATCGAGCGGCTGCTCAGCATCGGCATCTTCGACCCCGATCGCGGCGGTGACCCGCTGTTGTTCCAGCACTTTTTTTGGTTCTACTCGCACCCAGCCGTGTACATCATGATCCTCCCGGGCATGGGGGTGGTCAGCGAGGTCATCACCTGCTTCTCGCGCCGCGTGATCTTTGGCTACCGCTACGTCGCCTACTCGTCGCTGGCGATCGCCGTGGTCGGGTTCTTCGTGTGGGGCCACCACATGTTCGTGAGCGGCCAGTCGGCGCTCGGCAGCTTGCTGTTCAGCGTGCTGAGCTTCATGGTCGCGGTGCCCTCTGCGATCAAGGTGTTTAGCTGGCTGGCCACCCTCTACCGCGGGCGCATTCACCTGTACACGCCGATGCTCTACGCGCTCGGGGTCGTCGCGCTGTTCACGATCGGCGGGCTGACCGGGCTGTTCCTCGCGACCTTGGCCGTCGACGTTCACCTGCATGACACCTACTTTGTCATCGCTCACTTTCACTACATCATGGTCGGCGGCATGGTGATGGCCTTCCTCGGGGGCCTGCACTTTTGGTGGCCGAAGATCACCGGTCGCATGTATAGCGAGCGCTCGGGCAAGGTCGCCGCAATTGCGATCTTCGTCGGCTTCAACCTGACCTTCTTTCCGCAATTCATGCTCGGCGTAGACGGCATGCCCCGGCGCTACCACAGCTACCCGGACTCGTATACCGCGCTCAATGTCGTGTCGTCGTGCGGAGCCGTGTTGTTGGCCGTGGGCTACCTGCTGCCCCTGGTCTACCTGCTCGCCTCGCTCCGCCGGCCCCGCGACGCTGGCGACAACCCCTGGGCCGCGACCGGGCTCGAGTGGCGGACCAGCTCACCGCCGCCTCCCGACAATTTCGAGGTCCAGCCAACGGTCGAGTCTCCAGCCTACGACTACGCCTCGATGCCCGTCCGGATCCCCGACTGGATCCCCGAGCAAGCCGCGAGGGACCCCGCGTGAGCGCCCACGCCAAGCCTGGCGATCGCGTGCGCGAGCCGTTCGCCGATCCCGGCCATCAGCGAGACAGCGCCGTGCTCGGGATCTGGACCTTCCTCGCCCAGGAGCTGGTGTTCTTCGCGGCGCTGTTCAGCTACTACGCCTCGCAGCGGCTGCGCACGCCCGAGGCCTTCGCCGCCGGCTCGCGCGAGTGCGACTGGCGGCTCGGCGTGGCCATGACCGCGCTCCTGCTGACCAGCGGCGCCACGGTCGTGATCGCCTCGCGATCCGCCGCGCTCCAGCGGCGCGCGTCGCTGGTCGCGGCGCTGGGTCTCACCCTCGCTCAGGGGCTCGGGTTCTTGGTGATCAAGGCCGTCGAGTACCGCGAGCACCTCGGCCACGGCCAGACCCCGTGGGTGGCTGACCCCGTGGGCTCATTTTGGTCGGTCTACTACGTGCTCACGGCCTTTCACGCGCTCCACGTCCTGGCCGGGCTCGCGGTCTTCGCCGCGTTGATCGTGGCCGCGCTTCGCAGGCGGGTGCGCAGCAACACCGTGCTCGGCTGCGCGCTGTACTGGCACTTCGTCGATGTCGTGTGGATCTTCTTGTTTCCGCTGCTCTATCTGATCGACCCCCAGCCATGAGCGAGCCCGCCACCACCCACCCCAGCGTCAGGGTCACGCTCGCGACCCTGGGCGCCCTGCTGGCCCTGACCGTTCTGACCACGGCGCTCGCGTTCGCGCCGCTCGGCGCCGCGTGGCACCTGATCGCCGCGCTCGGCCTCGCGGCCCTGAAGGCCAGCTTGGTCGCCGCGATCTACATGCACCTCGCCCGCGAGCCGCGCCTGGTTCACGCGGTGGCGCTGGCTGGGCTCGGGTGGCTGCTGTTGCTGCTCACGGGCGTGCTCGCCGAGCTTGCAGCCCGCTAATCACAGCGGCCGTGGCGACCGCGGCGGGAGACCTGGTGCTCGGCCTCGTTGACGCGGAGCGTGCGGCCATCACACACCTTGCCGTTGAGCTCGACGATCGCGTTGGCTGCCTCGGCGAGCGACGCCATCGTCACGAACGCATACCCACGCGGTCGGCCTGTTTCGCGATCTTTGACGATACAGACCTCGACGACCTCACCGATGCCGTCGAAGTGCTGGCGGATCGTGTCCTCTGTGATGTCACAGGACAGATTGCCTACGTAGAGTCGCTTACTCATGACCGCGAAAATTCAGTATGGACGAAGCCTCCAAGGTCAGACCAGGCCCTGCGGGCGAACTGTCTCCGCATTGCTTGCGTCGAGCGGCACTCGGGGACGAGAGCCACGCGCGGAACACAGACGGGGTCAACGGGCGCAAGCGCTCCGACCCCACAGATCTCGGCTCGCTCAGCGTCGGCGCGCCGCGCCAGCGGCAGCTGGCGGCGCGTCCTGTGCCCATCATGGCGCTCACGCCGGTCTCCTCGGGCGACTGCGCGCGCCGTGCGTTCGCTGCTTCCCGCAGTGGACCAGTCCACCACCGGCGCCCGCAAGCGGGCGAGAAGCCTCGCCCGAGCTGATAACAGCCTCGCCCGAGCTGATAACAGCCTCGCCCGAGCTGATAACAGCCTCGCCCGAGCTGATGACAGCCTGGGCGTGGTACTGCTGGCATCGAGCGCCGCGCACGGGCGTCGCCGACGATCCTCGCGCATTCTCTGTCCGGCTCGAGCCGCCCCCTCCCACAATGAAACTCGAACTCGCCCCAGGAGATCGCTATGAGGACTTCGAGATCCTCGCCGAGCTCGGGACCGGGACCTTCGCCAAGGTCTACGAGGTCCGGGCACCGGGTCACCCGAAGCCGGTCGCGCTCAAGCTGTCTCGCGTGCCCGTCGAGGCCGAGGCCACCGCCCTGCGGGCGCTCCGTGAGATCCGGATCCTCGAGTCACTGAGCAACCCGCACGTGGTCCGGATCCTCGATCATGGGCTCGGCGCCGACGAGCGCTGGTACATGATCATGGAATTGCTCGAGGGCGCGGATCTCCTCGCGGTCCATCACTTCCACGATCCCATGGACACGGTCCGAGCCTGCAAGCTCGCCTACGAGGCGTGCGTGGGGCTCGACGAGGCCCACCAGCAGGGCATCGTCCACCGCGACATCAAGCCGGAGAACCTGTGGGTGCTGCCCGACGGCACCTGCAAGGTCATCGACTTTGGGCTGGCGCGCGCGTGGGACCCCGGCTCGACGATCGGCATCACGGCGACCATGGGGCACATGCTGATCGGGACCCCGCACTACAGTCAGCCCGAGCAGGTCGCCGGCACCGAGCTGGTCCCCGCCAGCGACGTCTACAGCGTCGGCATCGTGCTCTACGAGCTGCTCTCGGCTCGGATGCCGCTGTTCGCCAAGGAGCCGTGCAACGCGGTCCGCGAGCGGCTGCTCGACGAGCCGCTCGAGTGGCTCTCGGCCCACGTCAAGCGCGACCTGGTCCCGCTCGATCGCTACCGCGACTGTCGCAAGCGCCTGCCCAAGCGGCTGATCCAGCTGGTCCACTGGACCTTGCAAAAGCAGCCCGAGCAGCGCCCGGCCACCGGTGGCGTGGTCGCCCGCCAGCTCGCGTCGATCCTGCACCGCGAGTTCGAGACCCCGGTCGCGGCGGTCCTGCACATCGACGACGCCCGCGGGACCAAGGACCTCGCGTTCGTCATCCCGGGCAAGCAGACGATCGGCACCAGCGACAAGTGCTTGATCCAGACCGCCAGCGACGGGAGCAAGCGCGTGCAGGCGGTCCTGCACTGGGGCGGTCGCGGGACCGAGGCCGTGCTCGCGCCGGTCGAGCCCGATCCCGAGCATGCCCAGCCACGCCAGGATCAGACCGGCATGAGCGTCGACGGTGTCGAGGTCACGCAGCCGCTGCGACTGCCGGCCGGCAGCACGATCCGGGCCGGGCACCTGCGCATGACGATCGAGTATCCACGCTGAGCCGCCCCGAACACCAGCGGCTGCGATCGCTCGTGCGCACGCGTACGTGACGGCTGAACCAACGGGGCGGCACAGGAGCAAGCGATCGTTTTTCGTTGGGTGGCGGGCGCAGTGTTTCCAGGAGCGCAACGCGAACGACCTGCGCAACATCGAGCGACTCGTCTGCGCCCGCTGAGTTGACCCAGGATCATCTAGTTAGACGGCTCGCTTTGCACGATGAGCTGCATTGCGAAAATCACGAGAACGGGATAGTTGGTTTGAGTCCCGGATGGCGCACGACTCCCGACCCCCGTGTCGCGGAGCACTCGCTCGAAGGTAGACATGTTGGCGCTGCTGCTTCGCCCCCCTCAACTCGTCAGCGGCTCCATCGAATGGCGACGGGTGTGAGCCCCGATCATCACGATGTCATCATCGATCAAACAAGCCAACGCGATCATCGAGATCCCGGCGCAGCCGTCCCCGACCAGTCCAACGCTGGGGCCGCCCCTGAGCCCGCCGCCGCAGCCACGCACGTGGTCGCGGGCGGTGCAGCGTCGCCGTCCAAAGGCGCCGCTGCTGCCCCGCAAGCCGCCTCGCTAGGCTTGGGGTAAGGCCTCGGGGCTAGCCAGGGCTAGCGACCGAACACGACCGACTCGCGGCGGAACATCCACGCGGTCAGCCACACGCACGCGCCAGCGACCGCGAGCGCGCTGAGCATCGGCAGCAGGTAGTCGAGGGCGGTGGCGGCCCCACCTCCTAGCAGCTGCTCGACGACGATCTGCTGGCCGACGCCCGGGATCAGCAGCGCACCGACCGAGCGCTCGAGCCCGGTCATCATGCCGATCACCGCGGGCACCATCGGCACGAACACCAGCAGCGAGATGTAGGTCTGCGCCTCTTTGAACGAGCGCGCGAAGCTGGCGACCAGGACCTGCAGCGCCGCGGCCATCAGCGCCATGGGGGCCGCCGCGAGCAGCACCCCGAACAGGGCGGGCACGCGCAGATCCAGGCTCAGCCCGAGATCGCGCACGGGCGTGTACTCGAGCACGAACACGCAGGCGATCAGCGTGAGGATCACGCACCCGAGCGCGAACACCACCGCCGCCAGCCACTTGCCCACCACGATCGCCGAGCGCGGGACCGGGTTGAGCAGCAGCGGCTCGAGTGAGCCGCGCTCGCGCTCGCCCGCGGTGGCGTCGACGGCGAGCTGCATCCCGCCGATGAACGTTGCCATGAGCACGAACATCGGCACGAACGCGAACACGCTGGCAGCGAGCTCCTGATCGCTCGCGACCTCGACCTCGGCGACGATCACCGGGTGCATGATCTCGGGGTCGATGCCGCGCGCGAGCAGCCGCTGACCGGCGAGCTCCTTGCCGTAGTAACCGAGCAGCTTTTGCACGTGGGAGATCGCGGCGCGGCTGTCGTTGCGCGAGCCGTCGACGATCAGCTCGAGCTGCGCGGGTGTGCCCTGCGCGAGGCTGGCCTCGAAGCCCTCGGGGACGCTGAGCACGAACGGCACCTCGCCCTCGCGCACGGCCTCGCGCGGCTGCTCGGGGGCGTCGACCACGGTCACGCCGTGACCCGCGAGCCACTCGACCAGCTCGGGAGCCCGGTCTTGGTGGACGATCGGGACCGGGACGTCCGCGGCGTCGCGCTGCTTGTCGGCCATGAACCCGAACAGCAGCCCCGAGAGCAGCGGGCCGAGCAGCGGGTACAACAGGGCCGAGAACAGCGCCCGACGATCGCGGACGCCGTCGAGCAGCTCCTTGCGCAGCACGATCCGGATCGCCGTCAGCCAGCTGCGCATCGGACTCACGCCTGCCCCCCATCCGCTCGGTGGTCCGCTCGGTGGTCGTCGATGCCCGTGAGCTCGACGAAGGCGTCCTCGAGATCCCCGTGGCCGCTGAGCGCTCGCAGCTCGTCGGGGGTTCCGCGGGCGACCACGCGGCCGCCAGCGACCAGCACGATCACGTCGCACAGGGCCGATACCTCTTGCATCACGTGACTGGAGAACAGCACACACTTGCCCTCGTCCCGCAGCTCGCGGATCAGCTTGCGCACGGCCCGGGTGCTCATCACGTCGAGGCCGTTGGTTGGCTCGTCGAGGATCACGTTGTTGGGACCGTGGACCAGCGCCCGCGCGAGCGAGACTTTCATGCGCTCGCCCTGCGAGAACCCGGCCGCGCGGCGATCGGCGATGCCGCCCATGTCGAGCCGCTCGATCAGCGCCGCGATCTGCTGCTCGAGCGCGGCGCCGCGCAGGCCCTGGAGCTCGCCGAAGTAGCGCACGTGCTCGCGGGCCGACAGGCGTGGGTACAGGCCGTGGGCGTCCGGCAACACCCCGACCTTGGCCTGGGCTCCGAGCGGGTCGGCGACGACGTCGACCTCGTCGATCTGCACGGTCCCGGCGTCCGGCCGCATCAGCCCGTACAGCAGCCGCAAGGTCGTTGTCTTTCCGGCGCCGTTGGGCCCGAGCAGACCGGTGACCTGGCCGTCCTCGGCGCGCAGCGAGACCTCGTGGACCGCCACGATGTCCCCAAAGCGCTTGCGCAATTGCTGGGCGACGATCATGGCAATTTTACTCCCGCAGGGGCTGACCTTGGGCGAGCACGCCGTCGGCACGATCCGGATGAGTGGGATGTTCTGGCTGATCGAGTTGATCGAGTTGATCGAGTTGATCAGGGTCGACCGCCGCGGACTCGCTCGCGCGCCACGGCCCGTTCGGCCCCAAGAACGGCCGCGGCCGGGCCAGCTCGGTCAGGCACCCGGCGTCGACCGCCGCCGGATCCGGCGTGGCGAAGAAGCTTGCGATCAGCGCGGGCGCGCAGCCGTTGTGCCACACGCCATGACTGATCGACGCGACCTCGACGTGCCGCGCGTTGCCGAGCTGGCCAGCGAGCTGCTCGGCCAACGAGGGCGGTGTCACCGGATCGAAGCGGCCCGACAACAGCAAGGTCGGGACCGAGGACTCGACGGCCTGGCGGAATTCGGCGTCGACCGTGGCGTGGGGCCAGCGCGCGCACGCCTGCTCGAGCTGCGCGAGCGCGTGATCGCTGAAGTGCTCGAGCCCGGCCGTGACCTCGCGCCGGGAGGCCTCGTTCACGCTCGCCAGCTGCTCGGCGCAGCTGACCGACAGGTACAGGCCCATGCTCACCGACTTCGACATCTTGGCCATGCGCAGCCCCACGGCCGCGAGCGGGCCGTAGTCGCCGACGTGGGCCCGCTCGATCAACAGGGGCACCAGCGCGGTCATGGTCCCGCTGTACAGCGCGCCCCCCAGGACCTGCGTGAACCCAGCGCGGGTGATGTCCACGCGCAGCTGCTCGCCCGTGCGCGGGTGCTGGACTCGCTCGAGCACCCGGTTTTGCTCGAGATCAGTCAGGACCATCTCCAGCTTGCGCTCGAGGCCTGGGTACGCGCTCGCGCACTCGGGTTGCTCACGGCACTCGGCGAACACCAGCTTCAGCGCCCGCTCGGTGTTGGCGGGCATGCCCAGCAGCACGCGCTCGCTGACCGGGACCGCACCGTCGAGCACCGCGCTGCGGACCTGCTCGGGGTAGCGACGCATGTAGTCCTGCGCGACCACGGTTCCGTAGGAGATCGCCAGCAAGTTGATGGGCCCATAGCCGAGCGCCGCCCGAACCTCATCGAGATCGTCGACCATGCGCGTGGTCGTGTACTGGGTGAGGTCGACCTGATCCTCGGCGTAGCTGGCCAGGCACGCGTCGAGCCGAGAGATCTCGAACACCCCACCGAGCAGCTCCTCGAGGTCGTCGGGGCGCTCGACGTCACACGCCAGCGGGCCCGACTCACCGGTGCCGCGGACGTCGACGAACACCATGTCGCGATCGCGACGAACGGGCGCGAGCGGGTGCAAGACCATGCCCGCGAGCGCCGCCGCGCCCTGGCCCGGCCCCCCCGCGAGCAGGAACACGGGATCGCTGGCCGGGGTCCGCGAGGTCGCGGGCGCGACCAGGATCGACAGCGCGATCGTGCGTCCGTTGGGCGCGTCGCGGTTCTCTTCCACGTGCAGGACCCCGCACTTGGCCTCGATCGCCGCGCCGCCACAGTCTGTCAGCTCGATGCTTGGCGCGGACCGCTGCGCGTCACCCGGCTCCGGTCCACAGCCGCTCGAGATCGACAGCGCGAACAGCCCCTGCGTCACGGCGCGCCGAGTTCGTGCGGGCAAGCGCATGGACAGGCGACGGTACCACGCCGCGAGCGTCAGGCTGACAGCTCGACTGCGGGGCGACGCCATCATCAGGTTGACCCGCCCCGGTCGGGCTTGGTTTCTCGCTGGCGAGCCTGGGAAAATGGTACGCAGACGCTGCGCATGCCCGACCCGAGCTACCTCGCGGCTCTCGAATTCCTGGCCTCCGTGCTACCAGAACTCGCGGCCTCCGAGGCCGAGCAGGCCGTCCGTCCGCCGTTGCCGCTCGAGCGCGCCGAGGCGCTGGTCCCTCCGCTCGGGCCAGAGGCTCGCCCGCTCGCGGAGGTGCTCGAGTCACTGCGTGCGCTGGCCCTGCACACCCCGCTGACCACCACGCCGCGGTTCTTCAACCAGCTGTTTGGCGGGCGGGATCCGGCGGCGACGGCCGCCGACATGATCACCGCGCACCTCAACGTGTCGATGTACACCTACAAGGCCGCGGGTCCGCTGATCCTGGTCGAGAACGAGCTGATCGAGCACATGCTCGAACTCGCGGGGTTCACGGGCGGCGAGGCCACGTTCACGAACGGGGGCTCGCTGTCCAACCTGTTGGCCGTCTCGATCGCGCGCAACGAGGTCCGCGCGCGCCTCGATGAGCGCCCGGATCGGCACGACGTCGCTGGCCCCATCGAATACGCGCTGTACACCTCGGCCGAAGCTCACTACTCGATGCCGAAGGCTGCCAAGATCCTGGGGCTCGGGCGCGCGGCCGTGCGCGTGATCGCGATCGACGATCAGGGTCGGATGATCCCCGAGGCGCTCGGCGTGGCCCTGCGCGCCGATCTCGACGCCGGGATCCACCCCGCGCTGATCAACGCGACGCTCGGCACCACCGTGATGGGCGCGTTCGATCCGCTCGAGCCGATCGCGGACATCGCCGAAGCTCACGGGGTCTGGCTCCACGCCGACGGGGCCCTGGGCGGATCGCTGTTGCTCTCGCGCGGGCGTCGGGCCCAGCTGTTCGCCGGGTTGGATCGCTGCGACTCGCTGACATGGGACGCACACAAGCTCATGGGTGTCCCGCTGACCTGCTCGACCTTGCTGCTGCGCGCGCGAGGGTTGCTCGACCGCCACCTCGGCGAGGACGCCCACTACCTGTTCCAGACCGACGAGGACCAGCTCAACCCGGGGCTGCGCTCGATCCAGTGCGGGCGACGCAACGACCCGCTCAAGCTCTGGGCCGCGTGGCAGCACCACGGAGACGACGGCTACGACGCCCGGTTTGCCCAGCTGTTCGACGTGCGCGATCACGTGGTCGCGCGGATCGACGCGCACCCGCAGTTGCGCATGAGCCACGCGCCGCAGAGCCTCAACGTGTGCTTCGAGATGGACGGGGTGTCGAGCGAGCAGCTGTGCCTCGAGCTCAACCGGCGTGGCCTCGCCGTGGTCGGCTACGGCCGGGTCAACGGGCGCGACACCGTCCGCCTGGTGATCATGAACCCCGCGCAGACGCGCGCGGTGCTCGACCGATTTCTCGACGATCTCGTCGCGGTCGGGGCCGAGCTGCGCGTCGCCGATAGCCACTCCTGACCAGCGCGACGGTGGCCATTGGGCCGTCGTGTGAGGTTCGCTACGTAAAAGTCAGATTGCCTGTGTGGCCTGAATGGTCATGAACGCGCGCGGAGCATCCCGGCGCCGCGTTTCGCCCGCGGGTCCAAGAAGCTGCTGGCGCACGTTTTGCGGGCAGTGAGAGGCTCGCACGAGTGTCGCAGGCTAGACAGTTTGGTCCGTTGACTGGTGCTTCAAATATTGGTCCTTAGTACACCGAGTGGTCTTTCAGACGCACCAAAATGCCCCACAGCAGGTCGGGTATGGCCAGGAATTTTTAGTGTGGCTGTAGACGCGACACATACTTGTGATATCTAGCGGGCGCCTTGAAACCGGGTATCTCCACGTTTTCGGCAGATTCGCGGACTTAGGCTGCGCAAAAAGCACGCCGTTCCGAGCCGGGTATTACAGCGGGGACAAAACTGTCCCAAAATGCACCCCTCGGACATCTGCTGCTCGGTCCAGTCCAGCTCGGCCCGAAACAGGGGTCTACAGCCCCCTAAACTTGGATCTTCAGAACCTAGGCCCGCGCGATGAACGCAGAACAAACAATCGCTATCCTCGACGTCGACGGGACCCTGTTCCCGGGCGCGCTGGGTGTCGAGCTGCTGCGCGAGCTCATGCGAGCCAGGGCCTGCGATCAGCCGTCGGGCGAGCGCGTGCTCGAGATCCTCGCCGGGCATCGCAGCGGGACGATCGAGTTCTCGAGCATGGCCTCGCGCGCCTACCAGGCGTTCGCAGAAGCGATCGCCGGGCACGAGTGCGAGGTGATCGAGGCCCACGCCCGCGCGGTGTGGGCGACCCAGCGCGAGCGCCTGTTCGAGTTTGTCCCGGCGTTGATCTCGGGTCTGCGCGCGCGCGGCTACACGATCATGCTGATCTCCGGCAGCCCGATCGAGATGGTCCGGCTGGTCGCCGACGAGCTCCAGATCTCGGATGCCTACGGCGCGGTGTTTACCCGCCAGCTGGGCCGCTACACCGGCACGATCGATCTGTCGTCGGGCGTGCCAGGCGAGAAGGCTCGGATCTTCGCGGCCGCGACCGAGGGTCGGCCCGTGAGCGCGCAGCGGTGCTTTGCGATCGGCGACTCGGTCACCGACGCCGCGCTGTTCGAGCGCGTCGGGTTCCCGCTGGCCTTCGAGCCCGCGCCCGAGCTCTCGATCATCGCCCACGCGCGCGGCTGGACCACCGCCACCCAGGCCAACGTGCTCGCGCAGACGCGAGCGCTGCTCGACTCCCCCGCTAGCTGCCCTCCCCCCAACTTGCGAGATTGACCATGCTGACTTCTTCTTTGGTGTCCGTCCGAGCCGTGCCCCCTCGCCCCAGGCTCGATCGAGGTGTACTCGACGCGCGCGACGTGCTCGCGCAGCGCGTGCTCGACAGCATCAACGCCGAGGGGGCGATCATTGGTGAATGCAAGAGCCGCGCGCTCGAGTCAGCGCTGGCGCTGTGCCTGCTGCAGCGCCTGGACATGCACCCGGCCGCGCGCGAGCGGATCGTTGGCTACCTGCAAGGGCTGTGGTTTCAGGACGACCTCGACCCGTTTCACCACGCGCTGACCGCCAGCGTGCTCGGCTGGGACGCCCGCATCACCCCGACCGAGGCGATCGACAACTACCTCGAGGGCTTCGAGCACTTCAGCTCGGATCGCAAGCGGATCCTGTTCACGGTCGTGCTCGGGGCCGTCAGCGGGCTCGACCTCGACCTCGCGCTGACCGAGCGAGACTTCGCCGCCAAGCCCCCGCACCAGCGCTGGGTGACGGTGTTGATGCGCGCGCTCAAGGTCCTGTACTTTGTCGGCCGCGGTCAGCCCGAGCACGTCAGCGACGAAGACGTGAACACGCTGCTGTCGACGCTCGAGTTCGACGCCAGCGGGACCTGGGAGCAATACCTGCTCGGCCACCTGCTCACGCTGCTGGCCCTCAATGAGATCCCGGCCCACGCCGCGATCGTCAGGCGCTGCGCCAACCAGCTGCTCGGCCACCAGCGCGACGACGGCGGGTTCTCGTTCATCACGCGCATGGAGATCTTCGCGACCGCCACCGCCGGGCTCGGCCTCGTCGGTGCCGGGCACGACGGCGCCGCGCTGTATCCTGCGGGCGACTTCTTGCTGCGCCATCAGCAGCCTGACGGCGGCTGGGGCTACGCCCAGGGCGTCCGCCAGACCGACGTCGACGACACCGCCTACTGCGTCGAATTCCTGCGCGCGCTCGATCCCCACCGCTATGCGCCCGCGCTCGCCAGGGCCGAGCAATACATGCTCAGCCTGCAAAACCCCGACGGCGGGTTCCCGACCTTCACGCGCGGTGCCAGCTCCGAGGTCGCCATGACGGCGGCGGTCCTCAACGCGCTCGCGCCCAGCAAGGATCGCTACCCAACGGTGTTCCGCCGGGGCATCGAGTACATCATCGCCAGCCAAAACAGTGATGGCACGTTCGAGCGCAGCTGGAGCTGTGCCCACAGCAACGCGATCTTCCGTTCGCTGCTGGCGATGCAGGCTCTCCGCGACGGCATGTCCGAGACTGATCGCACAGCCGCCGAACGCCGAGCGATGTCGTATCTGCGCCTCTCCCAGAATGAAAATGGTGGTTGGGGACACGTAATCGGCGATGAGAGTGATCCCATCAGCAGTGCATACGCGCTCATCACGCTAAGTCATTTTGACGCCGAATTCACGATTGGACGGGGTGTCGACTACCTCGTTGATCAGCAACAGTGTAATGGTGGATACCTCTCTAGGCCTGATGGTTCGGGACCAAGGCCAATTGCCTACGATGTTCCCGTGCTCGCGGATCACTTCGCGCTCATTGCGCTAGATCACATCGTCTCGACCCACCCCCGCGCGATGTAGACGAACTTCGGCGGGAACGGCCAAGACTCGCCCCGCCGGGGTGCTTTTCTGGCACACTCGGGTCGAACGGACAACGCATGGGCGAGTGCGTCTTCAAGTGGATCAAAGACGGGGACCTGATGGTCGCCGTGAACACGGCAGGCAACATCAGTGATGAGGTCTGGGAGGGCTTCGTCGCTGAGCTCGGCGCCGACGATTTCAAGTATTACATCGGCTGCAGCCTCGGCATTCTCGAGGTCTCGGCCGCGCAGCGCAAACAGGCGGCGGTCGCCCTGCGCAGCAACAAAGTGGCGGTTGCGATCATCACCGACGACGTGCTCGTGCGGGGTGTGGTCACCGCGGTCTCGTGGCTCGGTGCCAACGTCAAGTCGTTCGCGTGGAAGGACTTTGATCGGGCGCTCGAGCGCCACGGCATCGAAGATCGCAAAGCGAAGACGATGCCGGAGATCGAGCGCCTGTGCACCGAAGCGATCGCCGAGGCCGAGGCCCGCAAGCGCAGGCGGCGAGAGCTGCTTCAGCGCTGACCGCCGCGGACTCGTCGCAGCAGCTTGCTCGGTAGCGCCCACAGCAGCGCGGCGCCGGGGTACGCGAGCGCGCGCAAGATCGCGACATAGGCGAAGAACCCGAGCGGGACGACCAGCGCGAGCCCGGCCACCCGCAGCGGCCACGCGAACCCGACCACGCCAATGCCCAGCTCGACGCCGTACCAGGCGGCCGCGACCACGCCACCGAGCACCGCGTTGGCCAGCAGCAGCGCCCCGAGCTGACGCAGGTTCACGCCCGGCAGGGCCCCGACCACCCGACGAAAGCCCAGGCGCAGCACGGCGATGTTGACCAGGGCGCCGATCGTGGTGCCCAGGGCCAGACCTGGGGCCCCGAATTCCCGCCAGGTCGCCGCGTTGAACCCGATCGTGACAGCGACCGCCGAGAACGAGGCGAGCAGCGGGATCCGGGGGCGATCGAGCCCGTAGAAGACCGGCGCGAGCACCTTGACCAGGCCGTAGGGCAGCAGCCCGAGCCCGTAGGCGCTGAGCACCATCGCCGTGGCCGTCGCCTCGGCGTCGCTGAACGAGGCGTAGAGCACCCGCACGACCGGCTCGGCCAGCAACACCAGGCCGACGGTGCTCGCCGTCATCAGCATCCACACCGCGCTCACGCCCTCGCCCGCGCTGGCCGCGAACGCCCGCATGTCCTGCTTGGCCGCGTCTTCACTCACGCGCGTGGTCGTGACCGTGGCCAGGGCGACCGAGAACACCCCGATCGGCAGATAGAAAATGCGAAACGCGTAGCTCAATTGCGCGATCGGGCCGTCGCCCAGTCCAGCGGCGAATCGTGTGTTGACGATCACGTTGATGTTCATCGCCGCCAGCCCGAGCACGGCGGGGGCCATCAGCCGGACGATCCGTCGCACGCCGGGATGCGAGAGCAGCCCCCGCAGGCGCGGGATCGGCCGGTAGCCCAGGCGCCACAGCACGGGCAGCTGCACCGCCGCCTGGACCACGCCCGCGCCCAACGTCGCCGCGCTCCACACCACGATCCCGGTCGCGTCGTGGGGATCGATCACCAGCAGCCCCGCGCCCGCCAAGATGCTCGCCACGTTGAACATCGCGGGCGCCCAGGCCGGGGCCATGAAGTGCTTTTGCGCGTTGAGCATGCCCATCCACACCGCGCTCACGCTGATGATCGTCAGCAGCGGCATCATCAGGCGGGTCAGCAGCGCGGCCAGGCGCAGCTTCTCTGCGGCCGCGGCCGGGCTCAGCTTGCTGCCCTCGAAGTCGTCCGCGATCAGCCCGACGACCTCCTCGGCGAACACCACCCCGAGCACCGACAGGCTGCCTGTCACCAACAGCACGCCAGCCAACACCAGGTTGCCCAGCCGATAAGCAGCCTCTTTGTCGGGGGCACCGTCCTCGGCCTTGCCGACCAGCGCGGCGAGAAAGGTCGGCACGAACGCGCTCGACAGCGCCCCCTCGGCGAACAGATCACGCAGCAGGTTGGGGATCCGAAACGCGACCTGAAACGCGTCGGCGATCGCCCCAACCCCAAACAAGTGAGCGAACAAGACCTCGCGCACGAGCCCCAGCACGCGCGAGGCGGCCACGGCGATCGACAGCTTGCCGGAGGTGCGGAGGGTTTCGGGCACAGGCGGTGGTGGGGAGTCTGACGACGTCCGAGCTCAGCGCGAAAAATCCCGCGGAATTGGTGCGGTGGCCAGCTCTGGGCGCCGCGCCGGGTCCAGCTGGGACCAGCGACCACCGAGCTCGCGCGGCCACAGCACCTCGATCAGCGTCAGCCCGCGGGCGGGCGCGGTCGGCCCGGCGCGGGCCCGGTCACCCTCGCGGAGCAGCTCGTCGAGCCGGGCCAGGTCGAGCTGCCCGCGGCCAACGGCGCATAGGGTCCCGACCAGGATCCGCACCATGTTCTTCAAGAAGGCGTCGCCGCAGACATCGATCTCGACCACCGCGGGCTCATCCGGCGCTTCGATCCGGCCGGTGTCCCACGCGAGCGGATCGATCTGCGCCAGCGTGTGAACCCCGATCTCGATCGAGCGCAGCCGCCGAACGGTGGTCTTGGCCTGGCAGTCGCGCGCGCGAAACCCCGCGAAGTCGTGCTCGCCGATCAGCCGCTGCGCGCCCGCGCGCATGGGCTCGAGTGCCAGCGGCCGCGGCAGGTGCCACTCGTAGCGCTCGGTCAGCGGATCTCGCAGCGAGGTCACGCGGATCCGGTAGCGGTAGCGCTTGCCGAGGTTGTGAAACCGAGGGTTGAGCGGTACCGCGTCGGGGCTGTCCGCCGCCCAGGCCGCGAGCGCGACCATGTCCCGGGGCAGCTGCGCGGCCAGTCCCAGCAGCAGCCCGCGAGGTGGGATCTCGAACGGCGGATCGAACGCGACGAGCTGCCCACGCGCGTGCACGCCCGCGTCGGTCCGGCTCGCGCCGCGGGTCAGCAGCTCCTGCTTGTACAGCCGCGACAGCGCCCGCTCGAGCTCACCTTGAACCGTCCGCACCGCGCCGCCTGGCCCGGTCTGGCGGGCGAATCCATGAAACCCGGTGCCGTCATAGGCGAGGCGCAAGAGCACGGCCATGCGCGGGACTCTACCGCGCCCGCCGGGCCGCGCTGGGGGCCGGGCCGACAAAACCGTCGCGGCCCTGGCGACGCTCCCGTACGCTGGGGCGCCCGAGGTTCGGGGCCCAGACCTGGCGTGGACTTCCGCAAGACCTACTTCATCCTGCCCAACTTGTTCACGCTCGCCAGCGTGTTCTGCGGGCTGTACAGCATCGTGCTCACCGCCAGGCTCGGCCACGACGGCGGCTCGAGCGACGAGGAGCTGCTCTACAAGGCCGCGCTGGCGATCGTGCTGGGGCTGCTGTTCGACGGCGCCGACGGTCGGATCGCGCGGCTGACCAAGACCCAGTCGGACCTCGGCGTGCAGCTCGACAGCCTCGCCGACGTGATCACCTTTGGGGTCGCGCCCGCGATCTTGGTGTACCGCTGGGGCTTGCTGGAGCTCGGGCACGCTGGGCTGTTCGTGGCCTTCGTGTTCACCGCCTGCGGCGCGCTGCGGCTGGCCCGCTTCAACGTGCTCGAGATGCGCGAGCAGCAGGCCAAGGCCGCGAGCAAGGCCGCGGGTGAGCCGCCCGCCGACGCCGCCACGACCAAGAAGAAGCCCGCGCAATTCATCGGATTGCCGATCCCGATCGCCGCCAACATGATCGTCGCGCTGGTCCTCGCCAACCACGCGGTCGGCGTGACCGAGGTCAGCAACCACGCAGCGATCGCGGGCTTCGTGCTGGTCCTGAGCTACCTGATGATCAGTCGGGTTCGGTTTCGATCTTTCAAGGATCTGACCCTCACCAAGCGCAGCGTCACCGTCATCGTGTTGGTGCTCGCGCTCTCGGTCGTCACGTTCCTGCGCGTCAACGGGCCGGCCGTGTTGATCGGCATGCTGAGCCTGTTCGTGGTGCTGGGGCTCGCCGAGGAGGTCGTGTTCTATCGTCGCCGCCGTCGCGAAGAGCTGGCTGAGACGCGCGCCGACGAGCCCGACGACGACGAGCACGAGGTCCTCGAGGAGCTCGGTGCCGAACCGGTAGAGACGGCCAAATAGGCTAAAACGCGTCGCGGTAGAGGGCGTCGACGTCGAGCTCGATGCCGAGCGGCTCGATCGCCAGGCGCTCCCCTGCCACGCCCTCGTGGATGACCCAGCGGCCGTCCGCGTCGCAGACCTGCAGCTCGACGCGCGGACGATCCTGGGCGACGAGCAGGTAGGCCTTCAACGCGGGGATCTTGCGGTAGTTCGAAGCTTTCAGCCCACGGTCGTAGGCCTCGGTCGAGCTCGACAGGACCTCGACGATCAGCTTGGGATTGAGGAGCGCGTGGTCGTCCCCGGCGGCGGTCTCGGGCGGACCGCAGACGGAGATGTCTGGATAGGTGTCGACATCCGCGGCCTCCACACGCACGCGCGCGTCTGCGGACAGCACACGGCAGGGTCCGCCCTCGAGCGCGAGGCGCAGCTGGTGCACGATCTCGGCGCAGAGGCGACTGTGCTCGAGAGTCCTTCCCGCCATCGCAAACACCTCGCCGGCGATGTACTCGTGCTTGACCTCGGACTCGCGCTCGAAGGCGCAGTACTCGGCGTAGGTCATGTGCAAGTTCGCCGCTTCGCCGCTCATGCCTCGACTCTAGCACCTAGAACGCCAAGCAGCCCCGTCGGCGCGAGCGACGTCGGCCAGTTCACTACATCCGCACGAGCCCGGTCCCGGCTGTGTCCAGCACCCGCGTGGTCCCGTCGAGATCGATCGCGACCAAGCCTTCGCTGGACACACCCACCAGGTGCTCGGCGTCGAGCCAGCGCAGGTCGCTGGCCTGGGGCAGCTGCTTGGCCGCCGCCTCGTCTGGGCCGGAGCCGACGTAGTGCCCGCCCTCGCGCTCGTAGATCGCCCGCGCGCCATCGGGCGCGACCACGGGCCGCTGGATGGCCGCGAAGCCGGCCCGGGGTGACAGCGGCTTGGGGTCCCCGCCTGCGAACGGTACGACGAGGATCTGGCTGATGCTGGCGCTCAGATCATCGCCGCTGGAATTCCACGCCAGCCAGGCACCCGAGACGTGGAGCTGACCGAACCCGTAGCCCTCGTTCGACGTCCGCAGCAGCTTGGCCGGGCCCGGCTCGATCGGGTACTGGCGCAGCTCGTACTTCGCCTGGCTGACGTACACGTTGTCGATCACGCCCTTCGAGTCTGGCGTCCAGCCGTGGTAGCCCTCGATGTGTGCCGCGCGGGTCAGCGCGAGATCGCTGACCCGCAGGACCGCAAATCCATACTCGAGCCCGGTCGGCAGCGGCAGCGGTGACTCGTCTTCGTAGCTCGGCTCGTCGAGCGCGACCACCAGCGTAGAGCTGTCGGGCGACCACTCCGAAAAGCCCAGCTCCGCCGCGACGATCCAATCATCGACGGTCGGCGGCATCTTGGTGATCTGGTGGGTTTGGGCGCCCGCGGTCGTGAATTCGGCGATCCACAGATCCGGGCCCTCGGTGTAGGCCAGCCAGCGACCGTCCGGCGAGATCGTTGGCGTGGAGTCGCCGTGCCCGACCGTGCCCGTGCCGTCGTCCTCGCCCGAGGTCTCGAGGCCGAGCGCTCGCGCCTGGGTTCCATCGGGCTCGACCCGCCACAGCTGCGCGCCGACGTAGTAGACGATCGGCTGGGCCGGGGCCTCGCTCGCGGGCTCGGCTGGCTCGGCTGGCTCGGCTGGCTCGACTGGCTCGTCCGGGCTGGGCGCTGGCTCGGCGGGCGTCTCGGACTTCGCCGCCGGCTGGGCGTCGGGCGCGGGGGTCGAGCGCTGGCACGCGCCGAGCGACGCGGCGAAGAGCGAGCACACAGCGAGCGAGGTGATGGGACGCAGCATCACTGACAGATACCAGATCTCACGCCGACCGGACCGGACGCGTGAACAACGACAGCACGATCACCACGATCACGGGCACCAGCGCGGACTCGAGCGCAAACGCGTACCCCCCAGTCGCGCTTCTCGACCACGCCAACATCGACGGCCCAAGCGCGCCGCTGAGCACCATGCACATCATCTGCGCGCCCGAGATCGCGCCGAGGTGTGCACGACCAAAGTAGTGGGGCAGCGCGACCGTGGACAGGATCACCGAGACTCCGCCCGCGAAGCCGATCCCCCCGATCATCGCCCACTGGGCCGTCGCGGTGCCCAGGTTCGCGGCCCCGAGCATGCCCACACCCTCGGCCACCATCATGCCCGCCAGCAGCCAGCGCATGTCGAAGCGATCGGCGGCGAGACCCGACAGCCACACGATGACCATGGTGATCACCGCCATCGGCAAGAACAGCTTCACGACCTCCGCCTCGGCGTAGCCGGCCACGGCGCCGAGATCCACGATGTGAAACGCGAGCCCCGTCGTCATCAGGGTGTGTAGTGACAGCGCCAGCGTGACCGTCCAAAACGGCAGCGTGCGGATCGCCTGGCCACGCGTGACGTCTTCGGGCGGCGGCGCGATCCGGGTCTCCACTTGCTGCGGCTCGGTGAGCGGCTGGTCACCGTCCATGAGCAGCCCGCAGCTCTCCGGGTTGTCCCGATACAGCACCCACGCCACCAGCGTCATCCCGACCCCGACCGCCAGCGCCAGCGCCCACCAGGTCTCTCGCCAGCCGATCGCCTGAATCAGCGCGCTAAAGCCGATCGGTGCGATCGCAAATCCAAATCCAACGATCGCCCCGGCCAGCGCGACCACCAGCCCGCGGCGCCGCGCGAACCACTTGGCGATCATCGTGCGGCTGACCATCGTGAGCATGCCCTGCGTCGCCAACTTCAGACTGACGAACGCGATCGACAGCAGCGAGAACATGAACATCAGCTGGGCGGCCGGCGAGTCGGCGAACCAATCGACCGACCACTCGAATATCGGCGCCGTCGCCGTCAGCAACACCAAGGTCGCGCCCAGGCACATGCACGCGAGCATCGCGGTTGGCCGCGCGCCCCAGCGATCGAGCAGCTTGCCGCCGTAGGGCAACAACAGCGCGCAGCCCACCGTCCCCAGCATATAGGTGTTGCTCAATTGCAGGCGCGTCAGCCCGCTCGCCGCGATCAGGTGATCCGTGAACACAGCAAAGCCCGTCGACTGACCAGGGACGCTGGCCAGGACCCCGAGGATCGCGCCCACGACCACCACGTAGCCGTAGAAGAACGGCAGCCGCCGCGGCGAGATCGGATGATCCGGGTCGAAGATACGGCGCATGCCCGAGCTGGGCTGCCGACCCGATTGGGGCGTGTCCGTCATGGTGGGCAGTCGCGGCAGCGTGCCACCAGCGGCCCGTCGAAGCTAGCTGTGCTCGGGCGCCCGTGGTGCGACCTGGTGAATTCCCCGCCGACATGGCAGGACTGACGCCATGCAGGCCACGCTCGGCGGCAAGACAGTCCTCATCACCGGGAGCTCGCGGGGGATCGGCGCCGAGCTGGCCCGTCAGGCCGCAGCGGCGGGCGCGAGTGTGCTTCTGGTTGCGCGTGATGACACCGCGCTTGCGCAGGTCAGCCGGCAGATCCGTGACGCGGGCGGCCACGCTCACCCCTACGTCTGCGACCTCTCCGACTTTGCGGCCCTCGACGCCCTCGTCGCGCAGATCCTCGCCGAGCACGGCGGCGTCGACGTGCTCATTCACAACGCCGCGCGCTCGATCCGGCGGCCGATCGCCCGGTCTCTCGATCGCTTTCACGACTTCGAGCGGACCATGCAGCTCAACTACTTTGCCCCGGTGCGCCTGAGCCTGGGGCTGCTGCCGAGCCTGCGCGAGCGAGCGGGCTGTATTGGTCTGGTGCTGTCGATGGGCGTGCTGATCCCCGGACCCTATTTTGCGGCGTACCTGGCCAGCAAGGCCGCCCTCGACGTATTCGGCGACTCGCTCGCCGCCGAGTTCCACCACGAGGGCGTGCACGTGTGCTCGGTGTATCTGCCCTTGGTCCGGACCGAGATGATGGCGCCAACGAAAGACTACGCGAACCGCAATGACGTGTTGAGCGTCGAGCAGGCGGCCACGCTCACGCTGCGCGGCGTGGTCGAGCGGCGGCGACGGGTGATCACCAGGCGGGGCGCCCACCTCGGCGCCTGGAATCGGATTGGCCCGATGCTGACCACGCGGATGCTCAGCTTTCTCTACGCCACCTTCCCGCCCAGCGACACGCCCAGCCAGCACCCAAAGATCCACGCGTTGTTCACCAAATACGTTGGGGGGAGCCCGCTATGAATCAGATGCTTGCTGCATACATCGAGCGATTCGGCGGCGACGAGGTCGTGCGGGTCGAGCCTCGACCGATCCCCGAGGTCGGCCCCTCGCAAGTGTTGATCGCCGTCCACGCTGCCGCCGTCAACCCGCGCGACTGGCTGCTGCGCGATGGTCGTTACGTGTTTCGCTCGTTCGTCGTTGGGTTTCCCAAGGTCCTGGGCAGCGACGTCGCGGGGGTCGTGGCCGCCGTCGGACCTCGGGTGTCGCGGTTTCGGCCCGGCGACGAGGTCGTCGCCATGCAGACCACGCTGGGGCAGATGGGTGGCTTCGCCGAGTACATGGCCGTGCACGAGCGCGCCGTCGCCCACGAGCCGCGCAGCGCAGATCATGCCCACTGCGCTGGTCTGGGCGTCGCGGGGCTGACTGCCCTGCAGGCGCTGCGGGACGACGTTGGGCTGCGGGGTCATGAGCGCGTGGCGATCCTCGGTGCGTCGGGCGGGGTTGGGCATTATGCGGTGCAGGTCGGCAAGTATCTGGGCGCGCAGGTGATCGGGGTGTGTAGCGGCGCGAATCATGCGTGGGTGCGCGAGCTCGGGGCCGACGAGGTGATCGATTATCGGACCCAGGATGTCGTGGGGGCGCTGGCGGCGTCGGGTGGTGTCGACGTGGTGTTCGACGCGATCGGCAAGAGCTCGCTCGAGCGTGTGCGCGGGTGTCTGCGCGCGGGTGGGCGGTATGTGTCGACCGTGCCGACGGGGGAGAATGCTCGGGATCAGCTGCGATCGACGCCTACGCAGCTGCTTGGAATGCCGGGTGGGCTGGTGTCGCGGATGGTGTTGTGTCGCTCGCGGGGGGCGGATCTGGCGGTGCTCGCGAGTATGGTTGACGCGGGCGGGCTGCGGACGGTGATCGACTCGGTGTATCCACTCGCGCAGACACGGGACGCGCTTGCGCGCAGCCGTACCCAGCGGGCGCGGGGGAAGATCATTCTTGCTGTTCGATCATGACCCGCGCATGCAGTCGCGCCGACGACACGGGACTATCGGATGGAGCATATTCGCGGTTCGAGCAGATCTGGGCAACCGAGGAAGTTGCGAATTCGTTGCAACGGCCGGGCAGGCTTCAGCGGATGCCTCGCCCCAGGCTTCCGCGCAGGCGCCCACGTCCGCGAACGACAGTGAGTCCCACGAGCAGGAGCGCGCCGACGCGTTCGTCGACGTCGCGCGAGCTTACCTAAAAGCACCGCCCACGCACGTTCGCCTCGGGCTGCGAGCTGGTCGTCATTACCTCGCCACAGCAGCTCGAGGGCGGCCCAGGTCGTGTCGGCGGCTTCATGCGGGACGGCACGCCAGTGCATCTTTTGCGTATTGCACCTAGCCCGCTCTCAACCTACGGTTTTGGAGTGTCAACCGCGATCGCCACAATTACTGCCGCCGCAGTGTTCGCACTTGCACCGGCGGGCACGTCTCCCAACACAATCACACGGACAAAGATGGAGATAAGCGAGGTCGACATTACCCTCTACGGTTACACTGAAGATGGCCTGTTTGGCGTTCTCACCTACTGGGTAGAGCCAGACGGCAGTCAGGTCTTTGTGTCTGATTTCAGTGATGGCTATGCGTGGGTCACCTACTCGGCAGACGGAACGATCACTACTGAAACGACGCTCGCCCCTGGCACGCTCGAGGCTCGCACGGCTGCGATGGCCAGTGGCTTTACCTACTCGACGCATCCCCTGGAAGCAGGATGGCTAGGCTGCGCGCTTGGGATCACGCTAACCGCGGCCGCATTGGCTGCGGCCAATCCGTGGGGGTTGGGCGCTGGGATCGCCGCTGCGTGTGCCTGTGTGCCGCTGCTCTCCAAGGAATTTGAGGATATTGAATGTCCCGGATTCTAATCGGCATGGTGCTGGCGGTCCTGGCAGTCGCCGGGGCTGCTATCGCGTGGCACTATGCGGTCACCTCGGGTTGGGTGATGGGCCTGCTTGCCGGTGTCGTGTTGCCCGCTGGCGCCACGATCGGGTGGTGGCGAGCGCGAGGCGCGGGCGATGATGCGAGGGTCGCCGCTGATTCGATGCTCTTCCCTGTAGCGCTTGCCGAGTTGCTGTTCGCTATCGCCGTTGGTGCGCTCTAGCTGGCGCTGCGGGCCATCGGGCGCTCGTCACAGGGCCGTGTCTAGGCCGCATGCGGCCGCTCTGGTTTGGCAGGCCATGCTGTCAGCGAAGGACGGGCAGGCTTCCGCGGAAGCCTCGCCGCAGGCTTCCGCGGAAGCCCCTGCGGATCCGCCCACCCCTCAGCTCACGTCCGCGAACGACAGTGAGACCCACGAGCAGGAGCGCGCCGAGGCGAGCGTCGACGTCGCGCGAGCGTACCCAAAACACCGCCCACGCACGCTCGGCTCGGGCTACGAGCTGGTCGTCATCACCTCGCCGCAGCAGCTCGAGGGCGGCCCAGGTAGTGTCGGCGGCTTCATGCGGGACGGCACGCGAGTGCCCAGCCACGTCGCGCAGATGCTCGCGTGCGACAGCGCCCGGGTCGATGTCGTGGTCGGCGAGCACGGCGAACTCCTCGACGTCGGCCGCAGCACCCGTACAATTCCCTCAGCGATCGACCGGGCGCTGTGGCTGCGCGATGGCGGCTGCCGGGTCCCCGGCTGCGGTCGCAAGCAGCACCTTCATGGTCACCATATAAAAGGCTGGGCCGAAGGTGGCCCGACCTCCCTGTCCAACCTGGTGTTGGTGTGCCCCGGTCATCACCGCATGATTCATGAGGACGGCCTGGCTTGCGAAATTCGAGATGGTAAAATTGTATTCGTGGATCAGCGTGGACGCGACATTCCCGGCAGCCCGGCGTCCGCGGCGACGGGGTATAATCTCGAAGAACTCGAGCTGTTCCTGCGTGAGGCTGATCTGCATATTGACCCAGCCATGACGGCGCCCAAGTGGGATGGCAGGCCCATGAACCTGGCTGATACCCTGGGGTGGTTGTTCATCGCAGAGCAGACTTCCGGCCCGGGGGCTGACGGCGGCACCTGATCGGGCAGCCGCGCCCGTCGAGACAACGCGGATCGTTGGCACCTGCGGAGGGAGAACTGCGCACGACCGAGTTGCTGACCAGCTGACGGAGCTGGACCCGGGCCGCGTCAGTCCTTGTCGATCTGGGCGTGGAAGCTGCCCGAGATTGACCGCGGCCCGTTCACGCCACCGATCCCGGACCACTCGAGGGTGCCGTCGATGAAGTCCCCGTCGGCCTTGGTGATCTCGATCTTCGCGTCCTGCAGCAGAACGACCGTGGACTTGCGAATCATGTCGGTGGCCAGCGCCGTGCTCTTGTCGTCGTCTTGTTCGGCCGCGGCCTTCTCGGCCGCCTCGATGTCGAAACCGACGCCGGTGAAGTTGGAATTGACCTTGTCAGTCGTGTAGCTCCCGGGGCCCTTGTAGTCTCGGATCAGCAGGGTCAGCGCCTCACGCCGGGACTCTCCGTCGACCTTCTCGGTCCGGCTGGCGCGAACGCGCAGGTGACCGGTGTCCTGGAGCTGGGCGCTGGCCCGTTCCGTGCTCCAGTCGCGCTCGCCGAGTTTGAGCTTGGCGTGGCCCTTGTCCTCGTCCTGCTTGGCCGACTCCTCGCTCTCGTCACCCTCGTCGTCCTTGTCGTTCTTGTCGTCCTTGGCCTGGTCCGTGGGCGTGGCCTTGTCGCCCTTGTCACAGCCGCAGACGAGGGCCAGCGCGAGGAGGACGGGGAGCAGTCGGTACAAACGCGGGATCGCCATGGGTGCCCGTACCGGACCCTCGGCTTCGTTGTCAACCTGTGGGGTCGCACCGGAGCTGGGGCGATCACGGCCCGGCCACGCGACACGGATGTCCCTCGCTGGGTGCACGCGGTGCTCTTGCGGGGTCTAGCGCTCGAGCCGGGCGACCGTTGGCCATCGATGCAAGCGCTGCTCTTGGCGCTCGCCCGCGATCCTCGAGCCCGCCGTCGCCGGGTCGCGGTCGGAACCCTGCTCGTTACGTTCGCGGGGGCGCTGAGCTTCGCCGCCCTCCGGCCCAGGGTCGCGCCCAGCGAGCCCGAGGTGTGTGCAAACACGGGAGATCAGATGACGCAGACCTGGGACGAGGCGCGGGCCGCCCGCGTCGAACAAACGGTGCGCTCGAGGCATGGGGAGCAGGCCAACGAGATCTTGGCGATGGTGGTGCCGCAGATCCATCGCTACGCCAATGAGTGGGCGGACATGCGCGACGAGGCGTGCCGGACCCACGCCGAAGGGCAACAATCCGAGAACGTGTTCGATCTGCGGACCGCGTGCCTAGACAAGCGGCTCGCAAGCCTCGACACGCTCGTGCAGATCCTCGTAAATGCCGACGCGCAGCAGCTCCAGGAGGTTGGTCGGGCTGCGGCGGGGTTGCCCGCGATCGATAGCTGCGCAGACACGGCGGCGCTGCTCGCCGCGATCGCACCGCCGCGTCCAGCATCCAGCAGGTCGGCCCCAAAAAAGATGAGCAGGTCGTGATCCCAGCGAGGGCACTTGGAACCACTGTCGGGCGGCCCGAATGCCGTTCTTTGATCCCAAGGCAAACCAATGAAACGAATGAACAAATCCCTGCTGGTGCTCTTGTGCATGACGACTGGCTCGATGGCCGGATGCGACGACTCGAACGACGTGGACTCGCCTGCCGGCGAGGCCTCGCTCGAGCTCGTCCCGCCTGACGAGGTGGGGGCGCTCCCGGTGGTCGAGCTCGCTCCCGAAGATGTGCCGTTGGTGGCACGTATCGACGGAGAGCAGGAGGGCATGATCGAATTCCTCGATGTCTCCGAGTTCAGCGGCGACGATGAGATCCTCGTCGTCGCCGTCGGGCCCGAGGGCGGCGGCGTCACCCACTTCATCGACGAGGGCTCTTCACCGCTCGAGGTCTACCTCGCCATGGCTCCCAGCGAGGCCCCGCCCGCGCGCCTCGTGGAGAACCATTCGAGCCTCGCCGCCCAGGGGATCGTCCCGACCACGCCGCGCGAACTTCAGATGTGGCGCGAGACCAACACCGGCAGCGACTGCGTCAACGGAGGAGGACCCGGCGACGTATTCCAGTGGTGGACCGACTGGCACAACGGCTACGGCACCAACACGGGCTTTCAGCAGTTCGCGGTCGCGTCGACGTTTGCCGGGGGGACCAAGATCACCGTGAGCAACACGACCAAACGCGCGCTGGAGGCCTGCGCGTGGGATCACCGTTCTGAGCTCGACAACGTCTACTTGCAAACCCTCAGTGGCGGGGTCTGGTGGACGCTCAGCTCGTACACCCGCCCGGTTAGCGGCGACCCCTGGGGCGTAGCGATCCGCTCGATCTCCCCCTCGGGGACTCTCTCGGCGCGCCTCGTCGTCACCAACTACTGGAATGATACCGGGACCATCAGCTGGTTCGCCTGGGGCGGCGCCTATTCCTGATACCCTCCAGAGCGAATGAGGAGATCCGGCGGAGTTCCGCCGGTGGAAACGATGCTGAGCTTGGCGGCCCCGAGGCGACGACGTGAACGATCGGCCTCGGGCGCCGCCGCCGATCGCGCCGTCTGCGGTCACGGTCGACGCATGCACCCGGATCCGGAGCTTTCCGGGTCCGGGTTCCGGGTCCCGGGTTCCCGGACCTGAACACGATATGCTCACTCGCGTGAGCTACCTACGTCTGTCCGGTCCGCTGGGCTGCCTCGCCAGGTTGGCGGGGCAGATCGGGCTCGCCGCGGCGCTCGTCGGCGGCGGCGCGTTGATGGTTTCCAAGTCGCCGCTGCTGATGGTCGGGCCGGTGCAGTTTTTCGCGTTGGTGTTCTGGATTGTGATCGGTGGCTTCGCGGTCAGCATCGAGGCCCGGTTGCCGCTGGAGACTCGGCAGGACCCGCCCGAGCTCTTGAACCGCAGGTATTCGACGCAACGTGGTCGATTGGCGGCGATGCGTGTCGCGTACCAGATGTACCAAGCAACGGCGCTCGTGCTGGTGCTCGTGTCGGTCAAATTCTGGCTCGACTTCGTGGCCCACCACGCCGTGCACCACAGCTGGGGCTGATGGTCGCCGCGCGATTGGATCTGCCGTGGTCGCTCACAGCTCGTCGATCATCGTCAGCAACGCGAGCCGCTGGGTCACGAGGGTGACGAAGCGACGCACGCTCGGGGCGAGCTGGCGGCTCGCTGGCCAGACCAACGACATCCGACCCAGGTGGATCGACCAGCCCGGCAGGACTTCGCCGATGAGGCCGGCCGCGAGCGAAGGGCGGGCCCAGGCCGCGGCGAGCATGCCGATGCCCGCGCCGGCCTCGATCAGCCGCTGGGCGAGGCCGAACTCGTTGAGCACGAAGGCTGGCGAGCTGAGTTTGACGGTCTGCGCACCCACGGCCGAAGCCAGGGTGAGCGGGCGGCCGACGAGGATCTCGTGGAGCACGAGCGCGTGCTCGCTCAACTCGGCGGGGGTGCTCGGCGTGCCGTGGACGGCCAGGTAGCGGGGGCTGGCATAGAAGCCGCCCCGGGCCGATCCGAGCGAGCGGGACATCAGCCCGGCTTCTCCTGGGATCTCGCCCTCGTGCCCGCGCAGGGCTACGTCGACGCCCTCGCGCTGGAGGTCGATGACCCGGGACTCGAGCCGGACCTCGACGCGGACCTCCGGGCAGCTCCGCCGGTACTCGGTGAGCAGCGTGGCGAAGCCGGCCGAGCCGGCGATGTCGGGTGGGGCCGTGATCACGAGCGTGCCGCGGGGCACCTCGCTGCACTCGTGCAGGCGGGTGGCCACGTCGCTCAGCTCCTGCACGGCGGCGACGCTGCGGGCGTGGAGCATCCGGCCGTCGTCGGTCAGCGCGAACGACCGGGCGCTGCGGCGCAACAGCTCGACCCCGAGCTCGTCCTCGAGCCTGGCGATGCGCCGGCTGATCGTCGACTTCGGCACGCCCTCGGCTTTGGCCGCCGCGCTGATGGTTCCGAGCTCGACGACGTGGACGAAGCTGGCGAGATCGTTGAGGTTCATGCCGGTTCCTTCAGGTTGCGTGGGCGCAACTCAAGGTTGTCATATCGCGTCCTAGTTGCCTAGACGAACCTAGCCTAGGCTACTTCGCAGGACCGGAGAACACCCATGAACATCGCCCTGTGGATCATCCAAGCCCTGCTCGCCCTCGCCTTCTTGCTGGCCGGCGGCATGAAGCTCGCCATGCCCATCGATACGCTGCTGGCCAACGGCATGACCGTCGTCGAGCACATGCCGGCCGCCCTCGTGCGCTTCATCGGCCTGTCCGAGGTCGCCGGCGCGGTCGGCCTGATCTTGCCCGCGGCCCTGCGCATCAAGCCGAAGCTGACCCCGATCGCCGCCGGAGCGCTGGCGTTCGTGATGGTCCTCGCCGCGATCACCCACCTCGCGCTGGGTGAGGCCTTTGGCGCGCCGCTGATGCTCGGCTCGCTCGCTGCGTTCGTGGCCTGGGGCCGCTCGACCAAGCAGACCATCGCCCCGCGCGAGCTCGTGGGCGCCCGGGCCTGAGCAAGGACGCGACGGCATTCGCTACGGGGTCGGGTCAGGTCGGGTGTGGCTCATGGCTCAGCTGTTGCGTCGGTCGAGCCCGCGTACAGCCCCGCATAGCGCCCGCCCGCGGCGAGCAGCTGGGTGTGGGTCCCCGCCTCGACGACCCGGCCCTCGTGCATCACCAAGATCAAGTCGGCGCCGACGATCGTGCTCAGCCGATGCGCAATGATGATGCGCGTACACTCGAGCTTGGCGAGCGAGCGCTCGATCGCGGCCTCGGTCACGCGGTCGAGGCTGCTGGTCGCCTCGTCGAGCAGCAAGATCGCCGGGTCGCCGACGAGCGCGCGAGCGAGGGCGAGGCGCTGGCGCTGGCCCCCGGACATCGACGCGCCGCCGTCGGCGAGCAAGGTGTCGTAGCCCATCGGTAGCGCGGCGATGTCGGCGTGGATCTCGGCCAGCTTGGCGGCCTTCTCGACCGCCCCGAGGCCGACGCCCGGGTGACCGAGGGCGATGTTCTCGCGCACGCTGGTCCCGAACACGTCGGCGCCTTGCGTGACGACGCCGAGCTGGCGACGGACGCTGCGCAGCTCGAGCCGGGCGAGGTCGACACCATCGTAGAGCACCCGCCCATGCTCGGGTTGGTAGAGGCCGAGCAGCAGCTTGGCCAGCGTCGACTTGCCAGCTCCCGACGCGCCGACGATCGCTACGACCTGGCCGGCGGCGATCTCGACGTCGACTTCACGTACGATCAGCGGGCCATTCTGCTCGTAGCGAAACCCGACGCCCTCGGCCTTGATCGCGCCGCCGAGGGGCTTGGCCGGGACGACCGCGCGGAGGTCTTGCTCGCGCTCGGTTCGCATCACGTCCTCGATCCGCTCGAGGTAGCTGCCGAGCGCCTGAAACCGCAGGGTCACGCCGACGAGGGCCGCGAGCGGGACCAAGAATCCTGCGCACAGGGCCGAGAGCCCGAGCATCTCGCCGAGGCTCAGCTGCCCGCGCAGGACCAGCTCGGCCCCGACCGCGAGGACCGACAGCGGCGCGGCCATGCGAAATCCGCCGAGCAGCGCCTCGACCAGCGAGTCGAGCCGGCCGCGGCGCAGCGAGGTGTTGAGGGTGTCGACAAACAGATTGGTCCAGCGCTCGACGGCCTGGTCCTCGGCGCCCATGCTCTTGAGCGTCTCGATCCCGCCGAGGATCTCGACCTCGTAGCTCGAGGTCTTGGCCTGCAGCGCGAGGCCCTCGGTCATCAGCTCCTCCTGCGCGCGGCGAGTGGCGAAATACAGCGAGAACTGCACGGCCGCGAGGCCGACGACGACGGCGGCCATCAGCGGGCTAATCCACGCGATCAAGACCAGGTAGATGGTCACCAACGCGCCGTCGAGCGCGGCCGACATCGCGCCCGAGGTCAGGATCTCACGGACGACGGCGTTGCTGTTGAGGCGCATGACCAGGTCGCCCGTCGAGCGGCGCTGAAAGAACGCGTAGGGCAGCGCGACGAGGTGATCGAAGAACGAGACTGTGAGCTTGGCGTCGAGCAGGCAGCGCAGCTGCACGAGCAAGTTGCCGCGGACGATCGCCGCCAACACCTGAAACACGACCATCAGCGCGACGCCGAGGCCGAGGATCGCGAACAGATCATAGTTGGCCCGGGGGATCACGCGATCGACGAAGGCCGCGGTCGCAAGCGGCAGCGCCAGGCCCAACAGCTGGATCAACGCCGACATCGAGAGCGCGTGGGCCCACAGCTCGCGGTGGCTCGAGATCTCGCGCAGGTAGGCCCAGGTCGGCGAGCGTGGGGCCTCGCCGCGCTCGAAGTCCTCGCCGGGCTCGAGCAACAAGGCGATGCCGGTGAAGGCCTCGTCGAAGCGCTTTAGCGTGACCCGCCGACGGCCGAGGCCCGGGTCGATGATCGTCACGCCGCGGCGATCGACGGACTCGAACACCACGAAGTGGCGAAACTCCCAGTGCAAGATCGCCCCCGGCGTGAGCGAGTCGAGGTGCTTCAGGCCGACTCGAACGCCGCGCCCGCGCAGCCCGTAGCGCTGCGCGACGCGGAGGACACCGAGGGCGTTGACGCCGTCGCGGCCCGTCCCCATCGCCGCGCGGAGCTCGTCGAGCGGCCGCGGCTTGCCGTGATAACGCAAGACCGTGGCCAGGCAGGCCGCGCCGCAGTCGGTCTCGGTCAGCTGTTGGACGTGCTCGAGCGAACGACCGACGCGCAGGCCCAGACGGGCGAGCGCCATGAAACGAGGAGGGCGAGCGCTGGCCACGGATCAAGCTCCAAACAAGCGAGGAAGCACGGACTCGAGCAGCGGCGCCGATCCGAGCTCGGCCTCGGCGCGCCCGCGCATGCCTGCGTAGACTGGGTAGCGACCATCGGCGGCGGAAAACTCGAGCTCGGGCAGGCGCGCGCGAACCCGGACGCTCGGCGGGGTCGCGGCTGCGTCGCTCGGGCCGACGAGCTCGGCGATCCCCTCGACAACGACCGGGGTTCGACTGGCCGCGAACCCGTCGAGCTCGATGAACATCGGCGTGGCGAGGTCCATGCGCGGGCGCTGGTGGACATCGAAGTGGAGCTCGACGATCGGGCGCGGGTCGAGCTCGGTCAGGGTCACGAGCGCGTCACCGGGCTCGAGCATGTCGCCAGCCGTGACCGCGACCTCGGCGACCACCCCGGCGGCCGTGGATCGAACCGTGCCCGCGGCCGGGCCGTCGAGCTGAACGAGCGGGTCCCCGGCAGCGACCGCCTGCCCGGGGCGAATGACGACCGCGCGGACCACAGCTCGGGTCGGGCTGCGCACCAGCGCTGGCGTGGGATCACGAACGATCGCAACCCCATGCGCGTAGCTGCTGATCGGCACGACGCTGGCGTAGCCGAGCGCGACCGCGACCGCGGTGATCAACAAGCCCGCCGCCAGGCGAGCCCAGCCCGGCACGACGAGCAAAGGCGCGCCATGGAGATAGTCATCTTCGTGAGCCTCGAGCGCCGCAGCCCGAAACAATGACTGTGACGCGGCGCTGCGTGGTTCGTCGTCGGGGTCTTTACAATCACTTGGCGCGTTCATGTCGACGACCGTCAAACGAGCATCGCACAGCGACCCGTGATGATCGAGCCGGCCGCGCGAACGGGACCGCGAGCCGGTGGCGGGTAAAGTCCGAACATGGCATGGTCGCGAGGCTTCGATGCAACATCGACTCTACGAGACCATCGATCGCGCAATTGCGTATTTGCGTCGATCGCAGCTCGACCACGGCGAGTGGCCGACCTTCGTGAGTCCCGACTCGACCCTGGCGAGCGCGCGCGAGCTCGACAGCACGCCCTTCGCCACGGCCCTGATCCTCTATTGTGTCCGCGAGATCGAGGGTGAGCACCTCGCCAAGCAGATCGACGCCGCGCTCGCGTTTCTCCGCGCCGACATGCGCGGCGCGGGGCTGTGGTGCTATTGGTCGCGGTTTCACCCGCGTCGCCAGGAGGCGCCGCCCGACCTCGACGACATCGCCTGCGTGGCGTGGGTCCTCCGCGACCACGCCGTCGAATTCCCCAGCTGTGAGGCCCTGGTCCTCGATCATCGCAACGCCGAGGGTCTGCTGCGGACCTGGCTGGTGCCGCGGCGTGAGTCGACGCCGGCGTTCAAGCGTGCCCTTCGCTCGGCCTGGACGCCGAGCCTGTCCGAGCTGTTCACGGCCCTGCCGCTGCGCGACATGGTCGACATGGGGGTGCTCGCCAATGCCTTGTTGTTTCTGGGCCAGGAGGATGACCGGGTCAAACCGTCGATCGCCAAGCTAATTGATTGCGTCAATTCGAATTGCGAGATTGAACATGGTGATTATTACACCTCGCGTCCGCTGATCTGGTATTTCATCTCGCGCGCCTATCGTCATGGGGTCAGCGCGCTCGAGCCGGCCCGCGCGCCGATCCTCGCCAAGATCGACGCGCGCCTCGACGGCGAAACCAGCCTTCAAGATCGCGCGCTGATGATCACGACATTGCTCAACCTGTCGGCGCCGGTCTCGGTCGCCGCCCAGCTGCCGGCCTTGCTCGATGGTCAGCACAAAGACGGCTCCTGGCCGGCCGAGTCGGCCTACATCTTTGGCGGTCGCGAGCGAGCCGGCGGGCTGTTCTACGGCTCCGAAGCCCTGACGACCGGGTTTTGCGTCGAGGCCCTCGCCCGCGCGCGGGCGACCCTCCACGCCTGAATCGAGATCGACGATGCCCTCCCCCACCGCCGACATCTTCGCCACGGTCGCGGCCGAGACCCGCACCGCCTACGAGCGCGCGGGTCATCGCCTCGCGTGCTTCGCCGACATCGCCACCGAGGTCCTCGCCCGCGTCAACCCTGCCGCGCTCGACAAGCGCGCGCTGCTCGAGCTCGCGCTCGCGCGGCTCAACGCTCGGGCCAACCGCGCGTGCTTCCACGACGCGACCAACGTCGTACCCGTCTACGCCGACGACCAGTTCATCATGACCTTCCACATGTGGACGGACACGTTCGGCAACGCCCACTCGCACCGCTGGTCCGGAGCGTTTCAAAACCTCAGCGACCCGGTCGTCTATGTCGACTATGGCTTCGAGCTTGGCGAGCGCTACGACAACGATCTGCACTTCGGCGCGCGCGAGCAGCTCGAGCTCTCGCTGCTCGAGCGCGGGGCGGTCGTCCGCGTCGAGCAAGACCGATCGATCCACGGCTTCGGCCACACGGGCTCGCCGGGTCTGACCTTGGCGGTTCGGGCCCGCAGCGTCGGCGGCCAGACCCTCGACTACTGGGGTCCGGGCCTGCGGCTCACGACCACGCCCGACGACGAGGTCGCGCACAACGTGGCCTTGATCGGCCGGACCTTGCGGCGGCTGCGGATCCACGACGAGCAGGGTTACCGCGCCGGGCTCGAGCGCACGCTCGCCGCCAACGGTCTGCGCGCCTGCGTGGTCCTGGGCCTCGACCTCGTCAGCACCCGCCCGAGCGAGGCCGGCGAGCTCGCGGACGCGATCCTCACGGCCCACGACTGCGGGCCGAGCCACACCCGCGCGATCCGTGCGGCGCTCGAGGCCCGGGCCTTTCATCAGCAGGCCCTGGGTCTACTCGAGGTCTGCGACACGCCCCGGTCGCGCTTGCTCGCGGCGCTGCTGCGCTTTTGCGAGGATCGCAGGCAGCTCGATCGCGTCGTCGCCGGGCTCGACCCCGCCGCGTTCGATCTGGATCCCGCGGCCCTCGGCGAGCGCTACACCGAGCTGCTGGTCCGCGCTGGCACCGGGAGCTTGCCCACGGGCGCCGCCGGCCGGGCGCTGGCGCGGGTGTTGGTCTTGCTCATCGACGGCCGGACCCACGCCGAGATCACCGCCGACCTCCAGTCTCGCTTTCACTTGCCTGAACCCGAGCGCAGCGTCGCGGCCATGGTCGCGACCGTGCGCGACCTCGCCCTGACCCGCCAGCTGTTGCCCTGCGACCCGCCATGACCACGCCGATCTCGACCCGAGACCACCTGTTGCCGCTGCTCGCCGAAGCCGAGGCTTGCCGGATGCGCGCGGCGATCGAGCCGCTGACCAAGCTGATCGAGACGCTCGGAGATCGCCCGCTGCTCGAGCTCAGCGCCTGGGACGTGGCCGCGCCCCTCGCCGAGCTTGGCTACGACGTCGACGAGTACCGCGCTCACGTCCGCGACTGGGAGCCGAGCTACGCCGAAGGAGCCGCCGCGCCCTGGGCCCACGAGGACGACGAGCGGCTGCCCCACCCGATCGTCGTCGAGGCCGCCGAGGCGGGGTTTGGCCGCGGGCGGGTGCTCGAGCTCGGCTGCGGGGTCGGTTCGAACAGCGCCGCGCTGGCCGAGCGAGGCGCCGCGGTCCTCGGCGTCGACATCTCGGCTCGCGCGATCGCTCGCGCGGGCGAGCTGTTTGCGAGCCACGCGGGCGAGCTCGAGTTTCGTGCGGCCAACGTGTTCGAGCTCGAGCTCGAGCCCCAGAGCTTCGACGCGATCCTCGACAGCTGGTGCATGCATCACATCCCCGGGCATCTGCTCGGCAACTACGTCCAGCGCGGCGCGGCGGCGCTGCGCGCAGGCGGTGAGCTGCTGGTCCTGGTCCACTCGGCCAAGTACAACCCCACGCTCGGCCTGGTCTCGCTCTCGCTCGGCGTCGTCGGCAAATTCTTGCGCTACGTGCTGCAGCACAACCCCGAGTCGTGCTTCACCCGCAGCGAGCTCGAGCGGCTCCTCGATCCGGTCTACGAGATCGAGTGGATCCGCCACTACTACGACTTTCACATCAACACCCCGCGCCACTACAGCTTCATCGTGCGCGCGCGTCGACGCTGACGGATCAGCCGTCGAGCGCGACAATGAAGCCGCGCTCGCGCAGCTTGGTGATGGTCCGGGTCCAGCGCGTCGCCGAGATCTCGGGGTGCTCGGCGATCAGCACGTCGAGATCGAAGCGCGGGCGACCGAGCAGCGCCCGGCCGAGCGCGAGCGGGACCGGGACCGAGCGCTCGCCGTGGACGAGCGCGACGTGACCGCGGTCGAGCGGCGCGAAGCGAAGCTCGGGCGCCAGCGCCAGGCTCGGCTCGCGCGCGTCGTCGACCAGCCCAGCCATGAACTGCCGAAACAGCGGGGCGCCGAAGTCGAGGCTGTCGATGACCGGGCTGCCGCCGCCACACAGCTCGACCCCGAGCGTCGCCAGGCAACGACGCTGGAGCGCGCACGCGGCCTCGTAGGCGGCCGCGACCGAGCGCGCGCCTCGATCGACAAAGGCCTCGAGCTCGGCCCGGCACTGGCGCGCGGGCTCGTCGTCGCGCGCGAGCAGCTCGGCGGCGATCGTCTGGAGCAGGTAGTTGGCGGGGAGTCGATCGAGCACCCGCTGCAGCCCGGGGTCGGGCGGCCGCACGCGAAACCCGAGACCCGCGGCCGCGTCGAGGTAGTCGATGTGGTGCCAGTAAAACGGCGGCATGTAGAGGGCCCAGCCGGGCTCGAGCACGACCTCGCAGCCACCGGCGTAGGCGAGAAAGTCGCGGCGCTGGCTCGGGCTCCACTCGCGCGCCCGGATCCCGCTGAACTGCATGATCGGGCTGAGCAGCGGGCCGGCGTGCGGGCTGAACAACACGAAGCGCTTGCGACCGATCAGCTGGACGTTGAACACGTGGCGACCATCGCGATCGAAGTGCAGATCACTCGACTGATCCGCGCCCGCGACGTAGGCGTAGACCACGATCGCGTCGGCGTCGTCGGTCTTGCCGGGGTGGAGCCGGGTCAGGCCCATCGCTTCGAACAGCGGGGCCGGCCCGTCGAGGTGCTCGAGCAGCCGCGCAGAGGGTCGAAGCTCGACCGCGGGATCGGTCTGGTCGGGGCGCGCCTGGGCCTGCTCGATGTAATCGCGCAGCTCCACGCGCGCGGCCGGCAGCGGTCCGAAGCCGGCGAGGCTCGGCTCGGATCGGGTTCGCAGGTAGTCGCGGAAGGCGGCGAAGCGGTGGTCGCGATAGTTGGGACGGACCGGGATCGCCCACGGCTCGGCCGCGTCACACAGCGCCGACCACGAGCCGACCAGCGCCGTCGTCCGCGGGCCGAGCAAGGCCGCGTCGAACAGCGCGGGCCGCCCGGCGTCGACGTGCTCGAGCAGCGCGGGGACGGTGTCGACGGCCTCGATCACCGAGCTAGGATCCGACACCCGCGACCTCGGTCTCGGTCTCGGTCTCGGTCTCGACACGCTCGAGCACGCCGCGCGCGAGCAGGGTCTCGAGCATTCGATCGACGAGCTGGTGCGAGATGCCTGCTTCAGCCCGCGCGCGGTAGCCCGAGAACGGACGGGGGGTCGTCGCCAGCCAGCGCAGGGCCGCGACGTAGGCCCGCGGGACCAGCAGCTCGCGGGTCTCGTCGTCGACGGTGGTCCGCAGCGTCCAGTAGCCGCCGCGCCCGCGGTCGAGCTCGACGCCGACGCCGGGCCTGCGCCTGACCATGGTCCGCGGATCGAAGATCGTCGACGGCCGCGCCTCGAGCTTGGCCTCGCTGTACTCGCGGACCCGGGCCGCGAGCTGCTCGCCGACCTCGGTCGCGTCATAGTCCCCGACCTCGGGCCACAGCTCGCGCGGCCACACCTGGCGCGCGAGTCGGCGCCACTCGGCCTCGACGTAGGTCCCGCGCTGGATCACGAACAGCAGCGTCCACGACTCCTCGTCTGTCTCGGCCAGGGTCCGGTGCCAGGTGTAGGGCGGCGCGACCACGACGGTGCCCGGACGCATCACGACGCGCTCGGCTCGCTGCTCGAGTCGAGCGACGGTCGCCTCGTGTTGCGCCTGGGTCCCCCCGACCCCCGCGAGCCGTGCGTCGATGTGGCCCATTCGCTCGGGGTGGAGATCCTCACCGCTCTCGGTCAGCCACCAGGTCTTTTGACCCGCGAGCTGCACGATGAGCAGGCACGAGTCCGAGTCGTGGTGCCAGGCGACCCCCGCGCCCGGGCTGCTGACCGTCAAGGTCGCCTGAATGTGGTGTGCCTGACCGCGGGATAGTTCGTCGGCGAGGCCACACATCCACGCGTTGACGTCGGGGATACAGGTCATGGCCATCTGCACGTGCCCGCCGAGCTTGAGCGCATCGACAGCCTCGTCGTTGGTCGCCCGACACTCGCCATATGGCATCACGCCGACCGCACACGAGGTCTGGGGAAACTCGTCGAGCAAGTCTTTGAGGCTCGGCGCGGTCGGATCGGGCCATCCCCCTCGCTGGGGCTCGGGTACGAAGCACTGCACGAGCCGATCCTCACGCACGGCGGCGGCGAATTCCTCGGCTTTAGTTCCTACGAGACGGGTGAGACCCTCGGGCAGCATCTGAACTATCCTCGGTCGAGTGTGTGAATTATATGAGCGCCACGGCGTGACCGCAGCGCTCGGTTGGGGAGATCAGAGGGGTCAGGACGGCCAATCGTGAGGGTTGCTCACGACCACGACCTTGCGCGGCTTGTTGCCACCCGCGACGCTCTCGAGCTGCTCTTTGGACAACTCGACGAGCGGGAGCTCGCCATTCGCGACGAAGTCCGAGAACTCGTCGAGGGAACACTCATTGCCAATCTTGTGAAAGACCGACCACTGCTCCTCGCTCATGGAGCGGGTGGCTTCATACAATTCGACCATGCTTACTTTTTTCTTCATTTTCCTACTTCCTCTCGCCAGACCAAGGGGCGCTGGCGAGAGCGACTCTAAGAACCCGCGGGTCACAATTCAACTTAAATTTTGGCATTTGCTCATATTTAAACGCTGTACTTCGGGTTGGGATGGCAACCATCCCCGCCCCCTCGACGGGGCGCTTTACTGCTATTAGTGGACCATCAGGAGCCCTGAATGAACGACTCGAGCATGCGCGCAACCTTGGATTGTTTTGCTGACCTGTTGCCGACCGCGGTCCGCGACGCCGATGGCTACGCGCGAGTTCAGCGAACGCTCGGCGAGCTGCCGCAGGTGTTCATGAGCAACGGCTTCGGCATCGAACATGAGCTCGGCCTCCTCGACGACGCGCGCGGTCGCAACAGCTTGTCGGTCTCGATCGCAACCGAGCTGCCCGGCGTTGGCCGGCTCAACCTCGCCCGCGTGGTGACCAAGCACCTGCGCCCATGGTTCGCCGAGCCACGGTTTGCGGCCGGGTTCACGCGCGCGTGCGAGGCCCTCGTGGGTCATCGCCAGGCGCCAGTGTTCCCCGAGCGTTGCTACTTTGGGTTCGAGGTCGACGACGACGAGCGCCTGCGCATCGCTGGCGTGGTCTGGTCGTATTTCATGCACGCGGCCAGGCTCGGCGAGCACGAGCTCGGCGATCTATTCGCGCAGCTGCTCGGCCCAGGCTTCGACCCCGCAAACCCGTCGATCGTGCGGCTGGCCGAGCTGTGTGGGTCCGTGCGGCCGCTCGAGATCGGTCACGGTATCCGCCGAGGACGCGAGCTGTTCAAGGCCTACCCGGCGCTGCGGTTCAGCGCCAGCGCGGCGCTGCTCGATGGCTTCGAGCACGACGCGGCGCGGAGCTTGCGTCCGGCGATCGAGCAGCTCGGTCGGGCGCTGCCGCAGTGGGACTGCTTTTGCCCCCTCGATGTCGTCGATGGCGAGCTCGTCAGGCTTGGCTTCGAATTCAATTTCGAAGAGCCCGGCGCGCGCGAGCGCTATCTCCCGGTCCTGTTCGACTCGCAGCTGGTCAGCGAGCGACTGCCCGAGTCGGCGCGCGCGGCCCTGGTTGCTGGTCTCGCCCGACCTCGCGTGACCCGGACCAACGCCCGTGGCGAGCGCTGCTCGTTCGAAGTCACGCACCTCAAGCTGTCGATCGATTGTCGGGGGCGGCTGGCGTGGAAGGCCTACTTCGCCTACCGAGCCCTCGATGCGTACCCGGCCACGATCCCGATCTTGACGCCGTGGACCGCGGCGATGGCCTGACCGAGGACAACGACGAGTACTGCGATGAGAACAAGCTCAACAAAGACATCGCCGAAGCGGGCGACCACTTTGGCTGGGCGCTGGCGGCAGGGGACTTCAACTGCGATGGGTTCGACGATCTGGCGATCGGTGTAACCCAACGAAGATAACCAGGATGTCCCAGGCATCGACGGTGTCGCCGAGCAGGATGACCTGTTCGGCTGCGCGCTCCACTCGTGACGTCGCGCGACCGCGCGTAGTCGACACCGTCCGCTTATTCATGGTAGTGAAGGCCATGCTGGGCCTCGAGATCCTGCTCGTCGGCGGTGTCGTGTACGTCGCGCGCAGGCTCTACGAGCACCTCGCTGCGGAGCCCGAGCAACCTGCTGCCGAGTCTGCCCCTCGAGCCGACGACGCCGAGGCGACCCACGCGGCTGCAAGCGCCGAGAGCGACGGCGTGCGCGAAGGACACGCGCTGGCAGTCACAGGGCTCGGGCTGACGGCAGCCGGCGCGGTCTTGTGGGCGCCGGCGACATTGCTGGGAATCGGGTGCATTGTCTACAATACGGTCGACGTGCTGCGCGGCGCGTGGCGCAAGTGGCAGGTAGAGCGGCGGATCGGTGCCGAGTTCGTAGATACCTCAGCGGTGCTAATTGCGCTCGGCGCCGGGCTGTATGTGCTGGGAGGGTTTGCGCAGTGGGTCTACTTCGTGGCGATTCGGCTGCGTGTCAACGCGAAGAGCCGCCTGCGCGACAACCTCGGGGGGATCGTCGCGGCGCCGCCGGCGGTCGCCTGGTGTCTCGTCGGCGAGTCCGAGATCGCCACGCCGGTCGACCGTGTGCGGGTCGGGGACCACGTCATCGTCGGAGCCGGCGAGCTGGTGCCGGTCGACGGCATCGTCGAGCGCGGCGAGGCAGCCATCGACCAGCGGTTTCTCACCGGCGAGGACCAGCCGGCCGAGAAGGTGCCGGGAGACGAAGTGCATGCGAGCACCGTCGTGCTTCGCGGTCGGGTCGTCGTCCGTGTCACGCGGACCGGAGCAGAGACCGCGGCGGCCCGCATCGAGGCCGCGCTCCGAGACACGATCGCCTACGAGCAGCAGCTCGAGCTACGCAGCGAGCTCGTGTCGGACCGCACGACCGTGCCCACCTTCGCCCTCGCTGCTGCGGCGGGCGTCCTGCAGGGCGTGCCGGCGCTGCTCGGGGTCATGTCGTCGAATTTCTCGTCGGCGCTGCGGTTGTTGAGTCCGTGGTCGATGCTCAACTACATCGAGATCGCCGCGAACCGTGAGGTCCTCGTCAAGGACGGTCGGTCGCTCGAGACGCTGTCGCGGGTCGATACCGTCGTGTTCGACAAGACGGGCACGCTGACGCTCGGCGAGCTGAAGGTCGCGGCGATCGTCCCGCTCGGTGGCGCGGACGAACGGGCCGTCCTCGCGTACGCGGGGGCGGTCGAGCAGCGCCAGAACCATGCGATCGCGCGGGCGATTGTGGCCGCGGCGGTCGCGAGCGAGGTCGTCCTCGCTCCCGCGACCGAGGTCGAGTACACGCTCGGTCATGGCGTTCGCGCCGAGGTCGGCGGCGAGGTGGTGTTCACGGGGAGCCAACGGTTCATGCACCAGCAGGGGATCGAGCTGCCCGACGCGGAGCAGGCGGACGCGGGGATCCACTCGCGGGTGTGGGTCGCGGTCGACTCCGCGCCGATCGGGAGCCTGGTCCTCGCGCCGGTCGTCCGCCCGGAGGCGCGGGCGCTGATCGATCGCTTGCGCGCGCGCGGTCTCGCTATCCACGTCCTGTCGGGCGATCGGGAGGCCCCGACCCGCGCCCTCGCGGAGGCGCTGGGAATCCCGAATGTTCACGCCGAGCAGCTCCCGGAGGACAAGGGCCGGTTCATCGATACGCTGCACGCCGCCGGACGGACCGTCTGCTTCGTCGGCGACGGCATCAACGACGCGATCGCGCTCAAGAAAGCAGCGCTGTCAGTGTCGCTGCGCGACGCGGCGGCGCCGGCCGTCGCCAGCGCGCAGATGGTTCTCCTGGACGGGACGCTGCGAGGTCTCGCCGACGTGTTCGACCTCGGGGACGCCTTCGCCCGCGACCAACGCTACAATACGGTGATCACGATGGGCTCGTCGGTCGTGTGCGTGGCCGGTGTGTTCATCGCTCACATCGGCCTGGCCACCATCAATCTGGCGTTCGTCGCCAGCACCGGTCTCGGTATCGCGGGAAACACGATTCCAATCTGGCGGTCACGCCGGCGCCAGCCCGACGACGAGCGCGTCGCGGAACCGGGCCTCACGGAAGTACCGGCGCTGTGATCAAGCAGATGATCGGCGAGATTGGCACGTTCAGCGGCTTCACGATCCGCACCGCCACCGCGGCGGACGTGCCAGCGTTGGCGGCACTGGACCGCGCCCGATTCGGACCTTCGGGGATGGAGGTCTACGGCGAGGAGCACTTCCGGTGCTGGCTGGAAGTGAACCCCTGCGGGCTGCTCGTCGCAAGCCATGCGGGCGGCATCGTCGGCTATCGATACTCGCAGTACCTCGACTTCGACCTTGGAGATATCGCCGGGCTGACTTGCAACGCCGCGTTCACGGACCGAGGGTTCACGCGCCGTACACATCAGGCCGGCGGCAACTCCATCAATGGGGTGAGCGTGTGCTCGTCGATGCCGGGGGCCGGCCGAGCCCTATTCGAGGTGATCTTCGAGCAGCTGCGGCGTGAGGGACGTCGATACTACTTCGGCTTCGCACGCATTCCCGGCTTCGCCGCGTACCGCGAGCGCCTTGGGGCCGCGGCGTCTCAGCTCGACCACGAGCGACTGGCGACCTGGTACGCGCTCTGCTGCGCCCGTCGGGTCGGGGGACTCGTGCACGACGGCGTGGCGTATGCGGGGACCGTTCGCCCGCCCGAACCGGAGGTCCCCGACCCGGTCCTCAGCAAGTATTTGAAGCATCCGAAGTTCGGCGTCGCGGCTGTCTTGCCCGACTGGATCGAGGATCCGGCGAGCCTGAACGTGGGGGTCATGGTGCTCTACGAGAACCCGAATTGCGCCGGCGGTGGCGTTGACGGAGCCGCTGCGTCGCTGCGTACGTAGGTGTTCGTCAGCGGGCTCGCAGGCGGGCGCGCAGCGGGCCGCTCGGACGCAGACTGATAGAGAACCGCGGCTTCGGTTGGTCGCGCGGTGCGATCTCCGGGCGCCAGCGCTGGACCAGCGTCGCCAGGACCAGCACGGTCTCGAGCATGGCGAAGCGGTTGCCGATGCACTGCCGCGGCCCGCCACTGAACGGGAAGTAGGCGAAACGCGGCAGCCGGGCCCCGAGGTCGTTCTCCCAGCGCTCGGGCAAGAACGCGAGCGGCTGCGGGAAATACCGCGGGTTGCGGTGTGCCGCCCATTGCACGAGCCACACCTGCGTACCGCGGGTCAGCGTCAACCCGTCGAGCTCGACGTCCTCGAGCGCCTCGCGGCCGATGGTCCAGATTGGCGGGTACAGGCGCATCGCCTCGAGGATCACTTGCTCGGTGTACGCGAGCTTGGGTGCGTCCTCGGCGGTCGCATCGCGCATGCCGAGCACCGCGTCCACCTCGCGCGTGAGCAGGTCCCACGCACTCGGCCGCCGCGACAGCAGCGCGAATACCCACGACAGCGTCATCGCAACGGTCTCGTGCCCGGCGATGTAGAAGATCAGCACCTCGGCCCGCAGCTGCTCGTCACTCAGCTGCGCGGGACACTCGTCGCGCGCCGCCATGAGCATGCCAAGCAAATCGAGCAGGTCGCCGCTGTCCCCGGACCCGCTGCGCCGCCGCTCGGCGATCACGGCGTCGACCTGCGCGTACATCCGCCGGCGTGCCGCCGCGAATCGGCGGTTCTCCGGCAGCGGCAGCCGGCCCAGCCCGGGGAACACCGCGTGGCGCCAGTCAGCGTAGCGGGCCATCAGGGTCTCGAGCGCCGCGCCGAAGTCGTCGGCGTTCTGGACATGCTTCCCGCGCAGCAGGGTAGCGACGACGACGTCGCGAGTCAGGCGCATCAGCATGCCGTACAGATCCGCGACTTGTCCTTCGCGCCAAGCGGCCGCGTGGCGTCGTGCCGCCTCGACCATGCCCCCCGCGTAGTCGGCGATCCGATCGCGAGAAAACGCCGGCTGGACGAGCCGACGCTGGCGGCGCCAGAGCTCACCGTCGCTGACCAGCAGCCCGTTGCCGAGCAGCTCGGCGACGTCGCGGGTGATGCGGTCCTTCATGAAGCTGCGGCTCTGGGTCACGAGCACCTGCTCGATCAGCTCCGGCGCCCGCGCGAGCACGACCCAGTCGCCTCCGAACCGCGCTCGCACCACGTCGGCACTGTCAAACGTGCGGGCCATGAACCCGTCCGTGTCCAGCATCAGCTCCAAAGTGTTGCCGTAGCGCGTCAGACCGCGGAGTTCGGGCACAGGGGCACGTGGCACGGGCGCGAGGATAGGCGATCGGGCGGCGCTCGTCATCGAACAGGCGCCACGCCGAAGGCTCGTCACGCCGCGAGCTCGCGGGTCGAGTGTGGCGAGCTGCGCGTTCTGCTGCGTCGCGTGGACACAGGCAAATCGCATCACGTGGGCAACTGGCAGGTTCCGACGTCCTCGAATCCGAACGGCGCCTCGCCGGCTTCGAACAGCGGAAGGCACTGGGTCCCGGGCAGCGCGTTGCACTGCGCACCATCGAGCTCGCAGACGGCCGTACAGCAAGCCGCATCGACGCAATCGGGCAGGCTTGCCCCGGGGATGCATACGCCTCCCGGCGCGCAGTCGTTGATGTATTCGCAGGGCTCACCCAGGGGGATGAGCGAGGGCGACTGCGCGCACAGGAAATCCCCGTCGAAGATGTAGCACCCGAATTGCTCACCCATGTTGCAGTCCTGCGCGACCGGGTCGCAGCCATCCACGCACAGGTTCCACACCGCGCCGGCGTCGACGGTGACACAGGTCGTACCGGGAGCGCAGCTCGGCTCCGCCGAGCTTCCTTCGCAAAAGGCCGAACACTCGCCCGAGAGGCCCAGGTCCTGGTTCCAGCAGTAGCTATCCGCACCACAATCGTCGGTCGCCTCGACCCTGCTGGCGAGCTTGCACGCGTCACCCGGCTGCCCAGCACCGAGCACCGGGACACACTTGTTGATGCTCGGTGCCGCGTTGTCCTCGGTCGTCGCGGGCACGCACTTTTGGTCCAGGGGGCAATCCTGCAGCCAGGGATCGCACAGCGCCACACCCTCGCCGTCGCCATCCCCACCATCGCCGTCGCCTACCACGACACGGTGTTCACCTCCTACGCGACCACCGGGCCGATCCCGATCGTCTCCGAGGGCGGAGCCTCGAGCACCACGCCCGGGGTCGACCTTCTGGCCCCCGGCGAGGTCCGC
>NZ_PVNL01000064.1 GCF_002994635.1 Enhygromyxa salina
TCGCGTCACCGCCCCAATACTCCGCAGAAAACCGCTCCTCGAGCTGCTCCGCACCCAAGAACGCCCCCGTGTGAAACCAGCTCTTCGTGTACACCGGCGGCTGGTGCAGCTGCTCCTCCACCGCGTCGAATTGCTCGAACGAGAACAACCCCGCATTCGAAAAATCCTCGAACGACTCGGTGTCCCAGCTCTCCACCATCCCAAACCCTCGAAACTCCCGCTCTTGCCCGTCGAAGTACCCGTGGTGGTACGCCACGTGCTGCACGTACCGCTGGCGCGTCACGTGATCAATGCTCTCGACCCGCTCGACCACCTGCACCGGAAACGGCAGCTTCGTCGCCCATGGCTTCCCGGCTCGCCTGTCGGCCAGGTAGAACTTGGTCGACGGCGCGTACGCAACCTTGGTCTCGGCGCCCATGTTGTTGCGGGACCCGATCAGCAAGTGCGGCTTTTGCCCACCCATCAGATCAATGTACCGAAGCACGCCGCCGCGCCCCGAGCTCAGCGATGACGACCACACCAGGTGCCCGTTCCCGGTCCCCTTCAGATCCACGACCTCGGCCCAATCGACGCTGCGCACGCCCGGGAACCTCGAGATCTGCTCGGCCGCCGCAAAACCGTTGCCGCACAGATTGCGAAACAAGGTCGCCCCGCGATCCCCGAGGTACAAAATGTCCGTCGCCCCGCTACCGTCGACGTCCGCGAGCCGCACCCGCGCTGGATCGAACAGGTTGCCGGCGGCGAACGCTGACAGCCCGCGCATGCGGATCATCGGGCCAAACCGCCCATACCCGAGGTTTGCCCAATACACGCACTCGCCGTTGCGGATCCTGACGATGTCGACCAGCCCGTCGCCGGTCATGTCCGCGAACTGGATCGCCGTGCGCGGATCCGAGAACAGAACGCCCGAAAGCTTCCCCAGCCCTCCTGCTCTGTCCGCCGAAAGAACCCCGGCGCAGGCGCGACGAAGCTGACGAGTTCCTTGCGACCGTCGCCGTCCACGTCCATGAGCTGCGTGCCCGCCATGCCCAGCGTCGTCGGCCGGGTGGGCAGCGCGACGATGAACGCGTCGAGCACGTCGGCACACAGCTTGCGGTCGTAGCCCATTGCATAGCGCAGCCGCCACGGCAGCGAGCACACCCACTGCCGCACGGGGACCTCCGGGAACACCTCGTCGATGAGATGCGCGGCAACGTCGGACATACGCCGGCCGAGGCACGACGGGCATAACCCTCGGCGCTTGCAGGAAAACGCCACGACCAACGACTCGCCACATTGCCGACAAACAAAGTGGGCGAGACCGTGCTCGAGCATGCCGCAGCGCAGGTATGCCTCGAACTCCTCGACGATGAAGTCAGGCAAGCCGCCGGCCTGCTCGGCGCGCTCGAGGAAAGTCGGCCAATGCTCTTCGATGAGCTGGTACAGCCGCGTCTCGTCGGGCCGGCGACGCTGATAGCTGTCTCGACGCGGAGTCGTCGAGCACGGTGAGGGAGCAGCCACGACCAGCTGCTCGGCCGTCGTGCTCAGGCTTTGCAGCGCTCACGCGTGAGCCAGCGAGGTGTCCGGGATTTGGGCCACCCTCGCTTGCGGGAAAGCAGCCTCGCCGAGTCACGCCGTGCACACACCGAGCGGTGCGTGCCCGGTCCAAGGCGCTGTGAGCAAAGGCGGCCCATTTTGGGCCACAGCCGATCCTGCAACTGCTGGCGCGGACGGGGCTGTGTCTGCCCGACAGCACGCCGAGAATTGAGCGAATTCGACCCGAGCGGGCGCGGACGGTGCGAGACATCGCCGAGTTGCGCCCGAGTTGGGCTCGTGCGGCCAGGCGCTCTCAGGGGCGCCCGCCCCCCACTGTCACGTAGTGTGCCCGCATCGCCGCGTGAAACCGGGGCACATACTCCGCGACCCACACGGCGAGCTCGTCCGCCTCCTCGCCCGAGCGCACCGGCTGTTTGCTGTGGAGCTCGTCGCTGAGCTCGGGGCGCGGCGGGTTGTTGCGGTATCGACCTGATGGGCGGACAAAAGCCGCATCTGTTGATAGGGACCTGCAACAACATGGGCGCCGAGACCAAGGTTGCGTACGTGCCGTCGACCAAGTTCTACTTGGCGGACAAAGCGGCGGGGAGGTTGTGGGCGACCAAGCTGCCGTTTTCCGTGCAGGTGATCGAGCGGGTCGAGTCGATAGATTACGTCTCGCGCCAGCGCTACGTGCAGCATTATGCCCTACCATCCGAATCGGCGAACACCCTGGGCGACATGGTCGCCAAGCTGATCTGGACTGCGCTGTTCGTGTTCCTCAACGGGATCTTCGTCGCCGCCGAGTTCGCCCTGGTCAAGACTCGTCCCGCCCGCATGCAAGCTCTGGCCGACCAGGGCGACGCACGCGCCAAGCGTCTGATCGGCATGTTTGACGAGCTCGATCTGTACCTCTCCGCCTGCCAGCTGGGGATCACGATCGCCAGCCTCGTGCTCGGTTACCTCGCCGAGCCTGCGTTCGCGGCCCTGATCGAGCTGGCCGCGGAGTCCATGGGCTTCGACACCCACGACAACACGACCCTGCACGTGGTCTCGTTCGGCCTGGCCCTGACGATCGTGACCCTGCTGCACATGGTGCTCGGCGAGCAGTGGCCGAAGATCTGGGCGATCCACACGGCAGAGCGAACCTCGTTGCGGCTGTCCTTGCCGCTCAAGATCTTCACCATGATGTTCAAGCCGCTGATCGTCGTGGCCAACGTCCTGTCCAACGGCTTGCTGCCGGTACGTCTGCGGGTCGTACGTGTAGTTGGTCGTCGTGGTCGGGCTCGAGCTCGAGCCGTAGACCACGGACTCTCGCTGGCCGCGGGCGTTGTAGGTGATGTCTCCCACGACCGTCTCGGCCGTGGAGCTGCCGCGGTGCTTGACCTCGACGGCCTGCAGCGCGCCGCCCTCGTCGTAGCTGTAGATGACCTCGATGTCGTCGGGCGAGATCGCCGTGAGACTGAGTAGCGAGCCTCTTCTTTATCGCGCTCCTCGTCTGTCGTCGGATTGCGGTTCGCTGGACGGATACTACATGCCCTTCGGGCGGGGACCCCCCTACCCAAGCAGATGAATCGAGCAACCTGATGGATCGGCTGCAAATATGTCGAACTCAACGCGCCCAGCCCCGTGCGACCATTGCGAAATGATCCCTCGCGTAGTTGACGATGTCACTTCTCGCTCCGCTCGCTGATAGTCGACATCGTCAAAAGGGAAAGCCATTGGCGTGCGCATAGATTCTAGGTTGTATCGCCAAGAATTGCGTGCGCAGTGCAACAGATCACAGAAAGCCATGCCAGGATGCGCAATTTTCACCGCAATGCTACACAAACGATTTTTTAATTTTGTATTGCGCTTCAAGGCCACTGTTAGCGCCTGCGGTTCACAGTCGAGACTGCGCAAGTAGTACGCAAATTCCCGAACGGGAGCACTTACATGCTGTTCTAGTTCGTTGGCGTTGGGATCGAGCGCCACAACATCAGCAAGGGTGAACCGGTAGCTGTCCCCTTTAAGTATCCAGCTGAATGTCCCGTCGGAGTGGCAGGTGATCACAGGCAGCTTGCCTAGGTACGCCACCTCCTTCTTGGACTTGATTCGCCACCTCAAAATCGAGTTTTTACCCGATTGCGATACCTCAGCAACTTCCGCGCGCGCGCATGCAATGCGTGAAAGCGCATGAAGCAGCATGTCGATTTGCTCTTTCTGTACGGTCATGGGCTAAAGTGGAAGGTGAGATTTGTAAACTCAGACAATTCGGCCAGCATCGCTTCGCCCGTACCATCAATTAAAATAACATTGCCCGCCGTGTCAACTATTGCGTTGACGACATGCCCCACATCTGTCGACGCGGTTTCAAACGTAAGAATGCCAACGCTGCCTGGGCTCCGTGACATAGCGACAACCATCTCCTCAAATGTGCCTGCCGCCACCGTGTCAGTAAGATAAATCTCAGGCATGAGCACTTCGAGCAGTTCATCGGTCGCTGTCAGACCCTGCTCGACTTCGGTAATTGCCTCCGCGTGGACACCAACCCCTTGCAGATTTCGAGAGATCGCAATCGTGTTCGCGGCACAGGCTTCACTCTCGGCGAGGCCGACTTCCGCGACTGTCAATCCGCTGGGCAGCAGAGCCTCAGCTTCCGCAATCATTACCTCGACTCCATCGACGGTCGCAACTGCTCGCAGGTCAGCAATAGCCTCGCCAGCGAGAGGTGTGCCACCCTCTAATGCGCCGACAAGGGTGCGCGCTCCGTTTACCGCCGCTGGCTCCCCCACGCCGAGGGCCCCTAGCATAAGGATGAAGAGAAGGGCAAAAGCCTCTGCTTCAGCCGTCACTTCATTGTTGAACACTGGCTCAAACTCCGTTCCCTCTGCGAGTGCGGCCACACCACCGAAAGCGGATTCGTCCACAATCTCCGCAGCCATCACCTCTCCGGCGGCGACCGTACCCAGTGCAATCGTCGTCGGGAGTTCCAGTACACCTTCAGCCTGGGAATTAAGCTGATCAAGGGAGTCGAAGGGTGTTCCGTGCCCATTTGGACTGGGGCTTGGATTGAGCTTTCGCCGAACTCCGTCAATGCGTTTAGAGGCTTCCCCGATGGGATCTTTTATAAATGCTTCGGCTTGCTCCAACAACCCCGGCTTTGTTGTCAAGGTACCCGATTTGTCCGCTAGTGTTGCTGAATTGTCGGTAGCGTACATCCAGCGATTCGGTCCATCTCCGAGTCCGATCGGGTCAGCCGAGACCCATCGCCCCAACCAAGGAGCATAGTAGCGGGCAGAGTGGTACGCGAGCCCCGTCTCCTCGTCGCGCTCCATACCCGTATAGCGGTAGCGTTTGGCCGAGACGTCGATGCTCGTGTTCACAGCTCGGTACGCGCTCGTGCCGTAGGAATGATACTCCTCGTAGGAGATGACCGCTCCGCTCCCGTCGACCTCGGTCGCGGCGGAGCCGAGGTGGTTGCTCAGCTGGTACCGCCAGACGCCAGTCGGACCCCCGACCGCAGAGCCGCCGTCGACCGTCTTGGTCTCAATGATGCAGATGCGACCGGTGTCGTCGCTAATGTGCAGCGACTCCCGCTCGAGGTCGAGCGTGTCGCTGATGCTCCTGCGATAAATCTCGAATGCGCCAATGTAGATGCGCTCCTCGGTGGTCGCGCCGGACTTCTCCACGTACTTGCGGCTGCGCATGCCGCCCGCGTACTGGAAGTAGACCGTCTCCGTGCCCACGGCGACCTCGCGCAGCTCGTCGTCGTGGTTCCACACCATGCTCGACAGGTGCGGCATCGCGGTCATGTTGCCGTGCGCGTCGTAGGTGTACGCGTGCGTGTACGGCCCGTTTGCCGGATCTCCGGGAGCGGACGTCTTCTCGAGCCGGTTGCCGTAGGCGTCGTATTCGTAGTACCGAGTCCAGCCACTCCCCGAGGCGGGGATGTGCTGCATCTTCAGAATGTTGCCCACCTCGTCGTAGGTGAACTTTTGCGTGTACCGCCGCATCGCAGACGGGTCACTCGTCATCGGCTGGGCACCGATCGTGATCTGCACGTCCGTGCGCTGCGTCGTGCCTTGCGTGCTGTGCTCGCGGCCCGTCGCTTCTATCAGCCGGTACGTCGCGTCGTACGTATACGAGTTCGCAGCCTCGACCACGGAGTTGTTGAAGTAGACGGTCTCCTGCGCGGTGTCGCGGATGTCGGTGATGTTGCCGACGGGGTCGTAGTGATAGTGTAGGCCCTGCAGCGTGGCGTCATCGCTTCCGCGGACGGTGGTGAGCGACGCGAGCCGGTAGGTCTCCAGGTCATAGGTGTACGTGGTCGTCGTGGTCGGGCTGGAGGTCGAGCCGTACACGACACTCTCGCGTTGGCCGCGGGCGTTGTAGGAGATCTCCCCGACCACGGTCTGCGCGGTGGAGCTCCCGCGGTGCTTGACCTCGACGGCCTGCAGCGCGCCGCCCTCGTCGTACGTGTAGCTCACCTCGCTGTCGTCCGGCGAGATCGCCGTGAGCACCCGGTTCGCCGCGTCACGCTCACTGCTGGCCGAGAACGTCTCGGAGTCGAGCAGCGAGGTCGCGGCGGTTGCCATCGCGGCAATTGTACTCTCGCCCAGCAGCGCGCTCCAGTCGGGCTGGGTAGTCTTGCTCGTGACGAGCTGTCGCTGCTCTTCGAGCGGGTTGCCCTTGAAGTCGAACTCCACCGTGGTGGCCACGCCAGCGCCGTCGTACACCCGATACACACGACCGACGTGGTTGGTGTCCTCGGGCGTACTGAGTAAGTCGCCATACACGATGCGCCCCAGCAACTTCTCCGAGCCGCTAGACACGCTGACCGTCCGGTCCACCGGACGGCGCAGGGTGTCATACGAGTACGAGAAGCGCTGGCTGCGGCTGTCCCAGTTTCGCATGGGTTGCCCCAGCGCGTTGAGCAGCGTGTACCGGTCGCCCGCGTCGACGCTGCTGACCACCAACGACTGCCCGAGCATCCCGAACGTCCGAGACTCGGCCGTGTTGTCCCGCGCGTCGATCACCTCGAGCACGTGCCCCTGGATGTCCAGCACAGACTTCGTCGTGTAGTACTCTGAGTCCCCAATCAGATCCTTGTTGTGGGCGACCGACAAGAACGGCCGCCCGAGCGTGTCGAGGTGCACGACGCTCGGCGTGCCGTGGTGGTCCGCCGCGAGCAACGCGGCCCGCTTCTCCGCGAGCAGGCCGACGTCGGCGCCTTGGTAGCTGATCCGCGCCGTGTGCCAGTCGCTGCCGATGACGGTGTCGTTCGGGTCGTAGCTGGTGTGCTCCCACGGCGTGAACTCCACTTTGGAAAATGTGGCGTTGGGCAGGTCCGTGCGGATCAGCCGCCCCAGCGGATCATAGTGCATCAGCGGCGTCACACCCTGCTCGACCAACTCGGCTTCGTCCTCGTATATGTGGGAACTAGAAAAGTACGGCTCATACGCCTTGAGCACGTTGCCCTTGTTGTCCTTGACGACGCGACCGTTGCCGACCCAGCGCACGCTCGGGCTGGTGTCCTCGTATTGCAAAACATCATCGACGAACACGAGCTCCCCGTTGCCATCGCGCTCGGGCGCGAGTCCTGGTCGGGCCTGCACCTTCGTCATCACGACGCCACCGGCACCACCAAAGTAGTTGTACGACCCGAGCCAGCGGGTGCTGACGTCCTGATGCGTCTCGCGGACACGCATCTTCGCCCAGTTGGGCTTGCCGGTGTTCTGCCAGGCGAACAGGTCGTACTCGAACGTGCTCGTCGGGTCCTCGAGCGTGTCACCGTCGGTGTCGCCGACCTTGCCCATCACCGCGGTGGCGGTGACGAACCCGAGCACGTCGAACGCGACCTGGCTGCGGTTGCCGTTCGCGTCGGTCAGCTGCCAGGGCCCGAGCACGCGATAGTCGTGCTCGGCGCTGGCCGTGTTCCCGAGCGGGTCGGTGCTGCTCACGGTCAGCAGCGCGTGCGCGTCGTAGGTGGTCGAGTAGACGTTGCCGTACGGGTCCTCGACGGATGTGACCGCAAAAAACTTGCTCGCGTCGTAGCTTGGGTGACCCGTGCGAACCCACCACGCGTCATCGGCGAGCACGTACTTGCCCTCGTCCTCGAGCTCGGCGTTGGTGGGCGCGCCAGTCAGCCCGCCGAACACCGACTGCCGCTGGGACTCGGTCATCGCCATCGCGTCACTGTCATACGCCAGCGCCTTGCTCTGCACGACACCATGGGCCAGCGGCGCGGACAGGTCATCGGCGAGATAGCGGGTACGGCTGCGAGTGAGCAGGCGCTTGTCGATGCCGTTCGACAGCTGCCCGTCGTAGGCCACCGCGTTGGCCGTGTCCGCGGCGTCGCGTATTGCCTGCCAGGTGAAGGCATCGTCCCCCGGCGCCGGGAGCCCGTGCAGCTCATAGCTACGCGCCTCGACCGGCACGCCCAGCCGCAACACGTCGTCGCTCGCATCGAGGTGCACGACGTCTGTCTCACTGAGCGTCGCGTGGCACACACCCTGCTCGTCGAGCACGAAGCTGCGCCGCGGGTACACGACCGCAGCCGAGCGCAGCGCCGTGCCGTAGTCGTCGACCTCGAGCACGAAGCTGTGCGCGATGCGAGGGTCCGCGGGGTCGCGCTCATACTGGTAGCTCAGCGCCTCGCGGTCGTGTGCGAGATACACCCCATACACGTTCGGCCCGCGACCCTGCACTTGCCGGACCTCAAAGTTCGCCCCACTCACCGTGAACGGCTCGTCCTCTTTGTCGGACCCATCCAACGCATAGACCTCGGTCCGCAACGTCCGCCCCGCCAGCGCCCGCGTGGCCTCGCGCGCGTCGGCGCCGTTGAGCCCACTCGGCAACACGCTCCTCGGCAGCACGAACGCCGCCGCGTCACCCGCCCAATACTCCTGCGCGAACCGCTGCTCCAGCCGCTCCGCCCCCAAGAACGCCCCCGTGTGAAACCAGCTCTTCGTGTACACCGGCGGCTGGTGCAGCTGCTCCTCCACCGCGTCGAATTGCTTGAACGAGAACAACCCCGCATTCGAAAAATCCTCGAACGACTCGGTGTCCCAGCTCTCCACCATCCCAAACCCTCGAAACTCCCGCTCTTGCCCGTCGAAGTACCCGTGGTGGTACGCCACGTGCTGCACGTACCGCTGGCGCGTCACGTGATCAATGCTCTCGACCCGCTCGACCACCTGCACCGGAAACGGCAGCTTCGTCGCCCATGGCTTCCCGGCTCGCCTGTCGGCCAGGTAGAACTTTGTCGACGGCGCGTACGCAACCTTGGTCTCGGCGCCCATATTGTTGCGGGACCCGATCAGCAAGTGCGGCTTTTGCCCACCCATCAGATCAATGTACCGAAGCACGCCGCCGCGCCCCGAGCTCAGCGATGACGACCACACCAGGTGCCCGGTCCCGGTCCCCTTCAGATCCACGACCTCGGCCCAATCGACGCTGCGCACGCCCGGGAACCTCGAGATCTGCTCGGCCGCCGCAAAACCGTTGCCGCACAGATTGCGAAACAAGGTCGCCCCGCGATCCCCGAGGTACAAAATGTCCGTCGCCCCGCTACCGTCGACGTCCGCGAGCCGCACCCGCGCTGGATCGAACAGGTTGCCGGCGGCGAACGCTGACAGCCCGCGCATGCGGATCATCGGGCCAAACCGCCCATACCCGAGGTTTGCCCAATACACGCACTCGCCGTTGCGGATCCTGACGATGTCGACCAGCCCGTCGCCGGTCATGTCCGCGAACTGGATCGCCGTGCGCGGATCCGAGAACAGCACCATCGGCTTGCTGCGATCATCCCCCGGGTTCGGCACGAACCGCGGGCTCTCGAACCCGTCGGCGCCCTTGCTGCGGTACCAGACGAAATCCCGGCCACGATCGATCAGCAGATCAGGGAAGCCGTCCCCGCACAGATCGATCATCTGCAGCCGCGGATCCTGCCAGTCGATGTTGGGCACCGAGGAGAACGCCCGAAAGCTTCCCCAGCCCTCCTGCTCGGTCCGCCGAAAGAACCCCCGCGCAGGCGCGACGAAGCTGACCAGCTCCTTGCGACCGTCGCCGTCGACGTCCATGAGCTGCGTGCCCGCCATGCCCAGCGTCGTCGGCCGGCTGGGAAGTGCGAGCATCGGCCCAAAGCGACCATCGCCGAGTCCCCGTTTAAAGTACCACTGGCCCGCCTGCTCGGCGACGATCCCCGGCAAGCCTTCGCCATCGAGATCCATGAGCCGATACTGCCGACCGTCGATCCCGGCGGGCAGGTTCCTGAGCGTGCCCGGATCATTGATCTCGTGCACCGTGGGATCGATGATCGGCTCGCTGTAGTCGAACTCGAGCGTAGGCAGCTGCGCGACCTCGAAGTGCTCGGTCTGATCATCGCGCCGATAGCTGCGCTGAATCACGCCGGTGATCCGCGTGAGCGCCGGCCCCTCGTCGTGGATGAAGTCCGTCGACGCGACCAGGTACGGCGCCGGCCCGAGCGCCGCGGAGAAGTGGTGAAACATCAACACCCGCCGGCACAGCCGACGCGTGCGCAGCTCAAAGCCCGCGCGGTTGGTCGAGAACGTGTCTTGCCGCGCAGACCACTCGCGGACTTCGGACGGCGAGACCTCGAGTTGGTCGTCGTGCATCACCCCGTGCTCGCCATAGTCGAGCACCACCTCGAACAGCCAACCGCCCTTCACGAACGGCGTCGCGTTGCTGTACTTGATCCGCTTGAGGTAGCGCTGCGCCTGCACGCTAGTCTTCGCCAACCGCGGCCGCTCCTCGAGCGCGCTTTGGTCCACGCCTGCCAGATCCTCGGGCTTGTATTCGTAGACCACGATATTCCCGCGGTCGTCGTGGCTCTCCTCGAGCAACCACGAGAACACGCGCTTGGGGTCGCCAGGATCCGAGACACGGCCGAACGGCGTCACGCCATAGAGACTCGTCACGTTGTCGGGCGTGATCGTTCGCCAATGCACCTCCCCAGTCGCTTGCGACGTCCACCGCTCGATCCTGGCAAACCCGCCCTCGACCCGCGGCATGAAACGATGAACCCGGTGCCCGTCGCGAACCTGCGTCCAGACCTCGCCCTGCTCGTCGAGCGCGTGCACCAAGTCCTCGACGCCCGCGAGCACGAACGTGTCCCGCCGCTCGAGCTTGGGATCCTGGTCGCGGTACTCGGGCAGCCCTTTGTCGGTCTTGCGCGAGATCGCAGGCACCCCCAGCATCCACCCCAGCCCGAATGGCCCGTTGCCGAGCCCAGAGCTGTAGCTGAGCGACAACGAGGGCCCAAACCCGCCACGCCCCGGCGAGCTGGCGACCGGCACCGACATCGAGCCGCCCCCGGTAAACGGGTTTGGGGAGAACTTCTCGCCGATGCTCCGCAGGGCCCCACCGCCGGTCGGCAAGCTGATCGACGGCGCAAAGCTCGAGGTTGGATCCCCTTGTCCCTCGGGCGACTGCGCGCCGCCATACGGCGACTTGAACACCTGCGCGAACGGGTTGGCATCGGGCTTCATCCCGGCCCCGGGCGCGTCGCGGCCCGGGAATGTCCCAGCGCCAAAGGGCTGGCGAGGTTGCGGACCCTCGATCGGGATCGAGGGACCCGAAGTCATGCCGGGGCGGTTGGTCTTGTCGTTGCTCATGGCGGCAGCTCCCCAGCGTGATCAGGCGTCGAGCGTGTAGCGGACGATCATCAACATCCCGGCGACCTTCGTGCGATCCAGCCGCGTGCCGTCCTTGATGTTCGCAGGCGCGGTGTCGTCGGCGAGCGAGAGCGTCCACGTCCCAGGCTGCTCCGTGATCACGCCGGTGTCCCCGATCATGAACGCATCGTCGTCCGTCTGCACGAGATCCAACTCCGCAACACCGATCGACGAAGTGAACGATAGGTCGTCCCCCGCGTCGACCCCGTCGGGGAGCAGCAGCGCAAACTCGACCCGCTTGATCTGCACGCCCTGCCGCCGCGCCAGGTGGTCGAACTCCTCCAGCTCCACGGGCAAGCTGAGCACCTGCGGCCCTGAACTGGGCGTCACCAAAAACTGCTCCCATTCGTTGGGGAACGCGTCATGGACCACGAACAGTCGCATCAGCTCCGCACCTGCAGCGGCACTGACTAGCGACGCTAGCGCGCTCTCGCTGGCTTCATCACGCAAATCCGTGCCACCGTCCCGCGCGCTGTAGTCGACGTGCAGCACGACGTCGGAGATCGTCCGATAATCGAACTGGCGCGTGTCGCTGGGGAGCGTCAGCTTCCACTCGCTGATCGCCCCCGCGTACTCGAACGGCAGGTACCGCTCGTCGCGGAAGTCGAGGTTGAACAGTCCGCCATCCGCGACGGCCGTGCTCGTGGCGATCGCCTTTCCTCCGCCATACCCGACGCGAAAACGGTCGTCCGGCTCCTCCGTCTCTGGGTAGTCAGACAACGCGTCAGCGTCGATCCGGGTCCGATGCCGCACGAGCTCGAGTCGGGCGCCGAGGCTCGTGTAGGTCCCGACCACCGCAGGGATCGTCAGACGAACCGCCCGGATTCGCCGCAGGTAGTGGCCGGGATGATCGAGATCAAACAGCAGCTCAGGCAGCGAGATGTCGCAACCCCCGGTCTCTTGCAGCGTCCGCAGCTGAACTGGGTTGAGCTCGGCCAGTGACACGCTCTTGCGCAGCTCGAACTCCCGTATATCCCGATCCATGTACGCGAGGTCGAGCCGCTCGAGGTCATGGTTGAGGCGCTCACCGGCGAGCAGGCCGTTGCGCAGGCTGTCCCAGTAGCCGTGCTTGATAATCGGTGGGTCGTCGCTCGGGATCGCCAGCTCGAGGCGATAGGCTCGCTCGGCTCGTTTGGCGAGATCGCAGGCCAGCTGGTACGTCTGGAAGTAGAGCGTGGAGAGCTGGCCTACCATCCAGTCGTAGAGTTCGAGATTGGTGAATTTGCCGCGCATGTAGCGATCGAGGTCGCGCGACTGCTCGGCCTGGTGGTCGTGGTTGTCGAGCTCGCGGGTGGCGATGTCGCGGCGGATCTCGGCAGCGATGATGTCACGGTCGATCCGGGTGATCTCCCTTTCGGCCTGCGAGAGCTGTAGATCCCAGTCCTCTGAGCGGCGATTGTAGCCCGCGGTGATCGCCGCCTGATTCGCGTGATAGGAATACTCAGCCGAAGCCATTGACAGGATCGTCGAGTTCGCGCTCATCATGTGCGCTAAATTGAGCCCACCGACCTCGGTCGAGACCGAACCCGGTGGAATGGTGATCTTGAACTGTGGGATCATTGAGACGATGGCCCCGAGGGCGCTCGTCGCAGAGGCCCTCTGGCCCCACTTATTCGCTTTCCGTGCAAGCTCGAACTGCCGGTTTTCCCGCTCCGACAACCCGACTTTTAGGAGCTCCTCGTAGTGTTTTTTGCGGGCGTCAACGGTGGCCTTCGCGGCTTTGAGAGAGGCGATCGCCTGCTGCGCCTCGTCGATCTGCTGGACCCGTACGTCGCGGACACGGTCGAGCATCTCGAGTTCGTGCTCGGTCCGCAACCGCGCGATACTCTCAGCGTCACGCTTCTCGAACGCCGCGAGCAGCTCCCCGCCCAAGCTGCGCAGCGTGCCCGTGAACGCCATCGCCCGCGCATGGACCGAGCGGAACCGATACGGCGGGAGCCCTGAGTCGAGCTCGGCGAGCACCGAGCGAATATCGACGCCGGCCGCCGTCGCACGCACCAGCAGCCCCGGGTCGATCGGCGGCTGGAACAGCGGCAGTTGACGTGCCACGCCCTCGATGTTGCGACAGTGGCGGATCTTCCACAGCCGGTCCTCGATCGTGTCCCAATACTTCAGCAGCTCGGCGTTCGGCGGATAGCAAAAGTACCAGAACCGCGACACGACGGGCACCCGCACCCACGGATCCGAGGGCAGCGCTGGCCCGCACCCGAGCTTCTTCGCGCCGTCGCTTGGCCAGTGAATATAACCCTCGAGTTGGACCAAGGCGTTGGAGAACGCGTCGAGCCCGGAGTCGGCGAGTTGGTCGAAGCTCTTCGCGTCCGTCTCCGGGCCAGGCACCGCATGAGGACGCGGGCCGAGCAACTGTGCCACCAGGATGTACAAAATCGTGGCTTCGTTGATCGACTCGATCGTATCGCGACGATACAAGCTGTCCGCCCACTCGATCAAGTTGTTGATGTACTTGCGCAGCAGTGTACGTTGATAGACGCCGTCTCGCACCCTGGCGACGGCGTGCGGGTCAAATGGATTGTGCTCCCAAGCCTTCACCTGCGCCATGAATTCCTTGACCGCGGTTGTTTGCTTCGCTTGCGTGGTGCCGATGCCGAGCATCAACTCCAGCTGGTCCTTCGCCAGTGCCCCTGATTGATCGACGAAAGGCTTGAGCCGCCAAAACTTCGAGGTCGTGGTCTCCTCGGGCAGGTCGACGACATCGATCGGGTTGAAGATCAAGTGGTACCACTCCCGAGCCTCTTCGAAACGTTGTTCGGTTGCCAGCTTGCCGGCGATCAACATCGGCACGTGGAAGAACAGCTCCCAGTTGTAGATGCCGTAGGGGCTGTCGTAGCGAAAATCGAACTCCTCGATCGGTGGGTCTCCTTCGGCGACGCCGGGCCAGAGAAACAACTCCTCTACCACGAAAGGATTAAACGCGCCTTGTTGCCGGAAGAGAAATGAGTTTGGCGCGGGGGCATACAATCCCCGAAAACCCTCGTTGGCGACCGCCTCGACCATGGTGCGCGCTGCCGGATGATAGAGCGACTCGAACGCCAACGTGTACTTGGTCTTGGACAGGGGAAACGGCGCCTCGATGCCCTGCGAGGTGTTCGCGGCCTGACTGTCTTGTGTCGCCTTGTATAGGATCGCGGCCGCGTCAGTGGTTGGGGCAAGGGCCGGGACGACCCCGTCCAGCAAGTCGTATCCCGCAAGTTGTTCCGGTACGCCGCTTGGCCAGGTGTTGATCTCTGTCACCTCGTCGTGGAGCTTCTGCGCCCACTCCATCTGAGGAACGGTGCGCAGGGGTTCTCGATACTCGAGAGGGGGACACTCATCGTAGTACGGTTGGATCGTGAAGCCGGCTACAGCGTCGACATTGCCACCGTCGTCTTCACTCACTGGAAGACCACCGTCGGGCACCGGCTCGAGCAGATACTTGCGCTGAACATCGTCGTAAACGACCGGGCAAAGCTTCGTATTTTCGTGCGAAGACCAGACGTCGGCGTGGTGGATCGCGGCCGCGGGAAGCTTCGCGTTTGAACGCGACATGAACACTGGTCCCTGGAAGCTGCCCTGAGCAAACCGAAAGCCCAGGACTTCCGATGGATCGGAGTACCGTTGACCGTCAAAATGGTACCGAACCTGTAGCGAAATGACGCCGGGGTCATCCAGCATATGCGATCCCTCGACATGGTCGGTCCCCGTGAAGTCACTCCCACCCCATCGGACCTTGCCGTCTATCGGGTTGAATCGGAAGTACTGCAGCAGGCGCACCCGGCCTAAGATCCAATCGGCGATGATGAGGAACAGCGATCCTGATGTATCTGCATCGAGGCACATGAGGTGATGGCCAGGCCTCGTTGATACTCGTTGGTCAGGAGCGCTCTGCTCGGAGATCTGCACCTTCCCCCAACCATCATCGGATCGCTCGACGTGTCCGATACTGTAGCGGACGGCCTGGACGTTGGCGGACGTGACGGTCGCGAAGGAGTTGGCCCAGAACACGTGAACCCTGCGCTCGCGAACGATCAACGCGACCGTGCGAGTGTCGATCTTAATCGGTATCGTTTCCCACGGGTCCCACGCACCGTCCTTGCGCCGATGCCTCAAGAACCACTCGTGGGGTTGGGCGCTCGTGCGCCCGAGGATCCAGGTTTCGCCGCCGTAGAAAGGCTGGCAGACCCCCGCGATTTCCAAATTCGACACGCGAGCGAGCTGCTCGAGGTAGCCGATCAGCGCCTTCTCCACCCGCGTCTGGTCGAGCGTTCCCTGCATGAGCGTGGCTTCGAGCGCAGCGAACTCCGGCGTCTTGTTTGAACGCAGCTCGGGCTCGATCCAGTTCTCCGGGTACAAGAACACCTTGCGGTTGGCCTCCCAGACCCGGTAGTTCTTCATCCACTCCCAGCGCGCGATCGCGTCGCTGGCAAACACGACGTCGTCAACCTCGAGATGCAACAACGCCCGATGGATGTAGATCTGCACCGAGCTGATCGCCTGCTTGATCCGCGACGTCTGCATGCAGGCGCTCATCTCCACGTCGATGAGCAGGTGCTCGAACACCGCGTTGCGATCACGCAAGCTCGGAGCCACAGATGTAGCGATCACGGCGTCGACCAGCGCGTCGCGTTGCCGCTCACGAATCGTGTCTCGCAGCGGCGCGGCGACCTTGGCCCACCGTGACTCATCGTGCTTGGCCCGCGCCGCGGTCTTGATCGCGGTGGCCTTGGCCATGGTCATCGTAGGTGTGGTCCAAGCCAGCAGCGTGTTGGCGTCGACGCCGAGCCGCTCGCTGGTCTCGGCGATTTTCCACAGGCGCAGCAGCGCGGCCTCGCCGGCGAGATCTTCCGACGCGAAGCCCAGCGCCGCGGCGACGGTCGCCAACGCGTTGGGCTCCCAACCCGCGTGGTCGGCGAAGATCGCAACGCCCTCGGCTAACGCAGCGCCAGCGATAGCCACGTGGCCGAGCTCGCCAGCCCGAAACAGCTTCCGCAAGCTCAGAGCGCCTCGCAGCTTGTCCCACGCGTCAAAGCTCGCGCTCGGCTCGTTGGCACCCAACGGCAGGGCGTTGAAATCGAGCCACTCACCAGTTCCCGAGTAGCAAAATGCTTCGTCGGCTCGGAGCACGAACCGTCCGCCGAGCATCGCGGCCTTGGCTAGCCGCGTCCACGCGGCAAACTCGTTGGTGTGGCTGAGGGGCGTGATGCCGGCTGCGATCGCGTCTTCGTCGGCGAACGCGATCATGAAGATGTCGCCGAGCGGCACCTCGTCTTCGGGGTCGGCGGTAGGATCGTGGAGCAACGTGAACGTGAGCGTATCGGCGAGCGTGGCTGGGATCTGAAAGCGGCTGGCGATCGAGTCGACCACGAGCGCGCGGCGGCGCTGAAAGCTGACGACCTGGCCCAGCAGCCAGGCCCGTCGCGCCGGTACATCCAACAGGTAGTCGTCGCTGTCCACGTTGACGAGGACATCCTTGGCGAGGCTCGCGTCGAGGTAGGCCGAGAGGTGGTCGTCGATGTGCTCGTGTTGAGTCAGGACGGGTGCGGTGCTGATCTGCACAATCTCCAGCGTGGTGATGACGTCAGCCTCGACCAGCAGGTTGGCGAGATTGGTCGCCAACGCCTTGCCATCCGGGTCGGCGAGGCCAGCGGATTCATCGATGATCGTGGCCAGACCACGGGCGAGCGAGGCCAACTCTCGGCCGGTGCGCTCGTCGTCGAAGGGCGCGTCACCCCTGTGCCGCAGTAGCCAATCGAGCTCGAGGATCGACAGCCCGCTGGTGCGGATACCCTCGAGGATCGCCATGAACTCGAGGGTTGCCGCGGGGCTAGCAAAGGGATCTCGACCAGTGAGGCCCTCGCTCACGCCCGCGAGGATCGCTAGCTCGTCTAGGCTCAGCCGGAGCTGACGTGCGAACAGTGCGCAGCGAAACAGCGCAGTGAGGTTGGTGAAGCTGAACGCGTCGCTCGCTAGATCCGGGTTGCTGATCAAGGTTACGAGCTGGGCCTCTTTGAGGCCGATCGCCGCGAGTACGATCGCTCGTTGCTCGGGCGTCATGACGCCGCCTTCCCCCTGCAGCATCCCCCCGGAGGCGGGGTTGAACTGCGACAAGGTGGAGACGCCGATCTTCTCAAACTCCTTGGACAGAAAGCGCCGCCGGTACAACGCGCGCGGCGCCTTCTCGTACTCACGAGGGTCGATGACGTTGGCCCACAACGTCGCCAGCTCGTCCCACGCCAGCCCCAGCTGCTCGTTGACGCGGACCATGTCTGCCAGCTTGCGAAGCGCGACGTGATCGAGGGTGCCGCCGCAAGCATCGACGATCAGCACGTTGAGCATCCGCGCCGGGATGCCACAGCGTCGCTGCAGACGGGTCAACCGGTGCAGGCGATCGAGCTCGGGCGCCTCCAAGAATGCGATCGACGCGTCGTCGAGGTTACATGTCTCGTTCCACTGGAAGGCGATCGCCCCACTTGGGTCGACGAAGTCGAGCGCCAAGTACTCGCGCAGCTCGTCGAGGGTGTAGCGGCCGCGTCGAAGTAGCTCGCCGATATCACGTTTTTCGGGGTCTGCGTGCGTACCATTGAGCACGCCAACCCAGCTATTGTCAGGCACGCCCGCGGCGAAACCCCAGAACTCGCGGTCATCGTCAGACGGATTTCCCTCGTAGGCCCCGGCGATAATCGTGAACTCGGTCGCGTTGAGACCGAGTACCTCGGCCGCCCGCGTGTCGAGATACGCGCCATCGGGGAATTTCGGCTCGTAGCGGGCGATCAGTTCGCTACGGGGGACCCCGAGGTGGCGTAGGTACGTCTGCGCTTCGACCGTCGGCAGCGAGAACGGCAGGCTCCACGGGAACACCAGCTGCGTGATCGGGGGAGCGGGTTCATCGTCGTAGACGTCGTGCTTCAGGTGCTCCGGGTGGATCCGCAGCTCGTTTTCGGTCCAGGTGGTCTGGTTCGAAGATCCATCGAGCGTGTCGGTGAACTTCGCCTCGAGCAGCTCGTTGACCAAGTCGATATACGGTAGCGGGGTGTTGGTGTTGGTGCAGTCGAGCAGGATGTGCCGGATGTCCGGCCGCCGCTCGCTCAGGGCCTCGAGCGCGTTGGCGGCCTGTTTGGCTGGCCGCTTGCTCAGAAACGCCAAAAGATCCGCCAAGTATGCGGCCGGGCTGAACACCGAGCGACAGTGTTCACACGCGCAATAGTCGAGGTTGCCGAGGATCGTGGAGAGGTCGGCGAGGCCGTGATCCGCGTCGGCGAATTGCTTGGCGCCGGGGACGGACAGCACACCAAAGTCTGCATCGGACCTGCTGAGCGCGAGCTTGGAGGCGAGCGTGATCGTCGCGCTGTGGATCTGCGTGGCCTTGTCCCAGATACCGCCCGCGAGCGCGTCTTGATGGTGAACGTCATCCGGCAGCTGCGGACCAAACACCTGCACGAACTCTTGCCGTGTGTAGCCGACAACTTGGGCGGCCGAGGTGATGCCATGATCCAACAGTTGCTTGGCCGTGTCGTAGCGACCGATCCTGGGCGTCATTCGATAGACGCGCTGCACGATCTCGAGGTTGGCGCGCGCTGCCGCCTGATCCGCGGGATCGATACTCTGCCACGGCGTCGACGCCTGGTCGAGATAGTGCGAGATCGTGGACCGAGTGATGTCGAAGTCGACGTTGTTGCTCAGGAACGTGGCGACGTGGGCCGTGTTCGCGGGGGCGCTCGCGCTCAATTCGTCGCGCGCGATCGCGTGGCTGAGGTACGAGGTGGGGTAGGCGTCTTCGACGATGCGGCTGAGCGCGCGCGCGTAGGACTGCCGCTGTTCGACGGGATCGGCACCCGGGGCGTCATCAGGTGCAGCGATCTCCCAAGTGACCAGAAAGCCGTCCCAGTCAGATGCACTCCACGCGGCGAGGTCGCGGACCGTAGAGATATTCTCGGCGCCTCGCTCGGCCTGAAGCCCGATGAGGGTTGGGACGTGGGTTCCAACCAGCGTCGCGGCTTTGATCGTGAACTGGAACGTCAGGGCTCGCGTTTCGTCGAGCGCGGTCGTCAAGGCCGCCCAGAAGTCCGCCAACGTCCCGGTCCGCGCAAACCACAATTCCATGAAGGTCTGTTGATCGGCGGGATCCAAACCGGCGGTGTCGAACAAGGTCCCCTGGTTGAGCGCACCCGGGGAGCTGTCGAGGGCAGCTTCAACCGCGAGTTCACGCATGGCGGCGACCTCATCCGCGACTTCGGCCGCGAGCGCCGACTCCGAGCCATCGCCGGGGGCACTCGAGATTCGCTGCATCCACGCGCTGCGCAGGGCACTCTCCCAGGCCGGGGCGCCTGCGCGCAAGAGTCCGAGCAAGTCGGCCGGCAGGCCGGCGCGCATGAACGCGTAACAGCTATGGGCTTTGATGGTGCGTCCATCGGCGAGCCGGTGGGCCTGAATGTAGAAGCCCAAATGAGTTGGAAACACGTCGGCGCGGCCAGCCAACCACTCGATACGGTCGACCGGGATGTCCTGGGGCGGGGTCGAGCCGAGCACCGGCGCGAGCTTGGCCGCCACGCGATCCCACTCGCTGCTACCGAAGTAGGTGCCCTCGCCGAGCACCAGGTCGACCACCATGGGTTGCGTCAGGTCGCTGATGAGCGGTGACTTGACCGTGGTCGTGTTGTCGGTGGCCTGGACGAAGATGTCCCATGGCAGCGCGGGAGCGGACGTCTCGCTCCAAATAATAGTGTATGCGCCACGACTGTCAGTTTGCGCCGAGGACCCTTTTAGACGGGGCGGATCGATGAGGTCGAAGACCTCGAGGATGCTGACGGTAGCGTTGACGACAGGGGCGCCCTTCATATCGACCACTCGGCCGGACACTGTATACGTTGGCATGTGGTTTGATTGTCCTGATCTGGTCGCTGGTTGGAGCCGTCACACCCGAGCGCAGACCTAGCCGCGACGATGGTCAGTGGCCAAGTCTGCGAATTTTGGTGTGCGCGAAAACCTAACAGATGTTTTACTGAGGTCGAGACGAATGTTGATATTTTTTGAAGTTCACGACGTTGGTGTCGAGTGAGCGATCGCAGCGACATGACGTGAAAGGTTCAAAGATCGACCACACGATCGACTTTGCGGCGCCGCACCGAAGGGGTGGTTCAATTTGGGACACGTCATCCCGGCGACCGGCCCGGCGGCTGGTCGTCCCCGAAGGTCATCTGGTCGGGTCCTCGACGCGCTCGTCGGCTCGCTGGCCGGTGGCGCGGCTCACCGATGTCGCCTGGAGGCCGCCGGCCTGATACGTCGCCGACGACGTGCGATCATCGAAATTGCTCGATCGCTTCATCGACCACGGCTTGGCCAACTGCGCGCTGCGAACGGGTCCGAGCGCCGCGGCGACGGGCCAAAGGTCGCGGTCGCGGGTGGTCCCGCTGTCCAGCTCCCTCGCCGGACGGCTACGTGCTCCGCCTCGTGCGGTCGGCCGGCATGGCCGCCGAGACTCGCGCTGCACTCTCACATCTGCGCCACACCTTCGGCACGCAGTGCGCTGGTCGCGGAGTGTCAGCTAGCCCAAGTTGGACACCACGATGGTGCAGCTTCGCTTGGTCGCACCTGACGACGCGACTCCTGTCTGATCGGCGCGCTACCAGGACTGAAAGTCGTTTTTTGGCGCCCGTGACCCCAGTCCGGTCATGGAGGTCTAAGATGCCCCGGATGGCCGGCGCAGACGACTCGGACGGACAGGCGGGACACAAGCGCGAGCTCCCGTCGGCGATCGGTCGGTTCGAGGTTCGCTCGCTCGCGGGGATCGGCGGCACCTCGATCATCTACTCGGCGTGGGACAGCGAGTATCAGCGACCCGTCGCGATCAAGCTGCTACGTCATGATCGATCGGCGCGGCGCGACACCCAGGCCAGGTTCCTGCGCGAGGCCAAGACCATGGCGCGCCTGACCCACCCCAACATCGTGCGCATCTACGAGGTCGGCACCCACGAGGGTCAGGTGTTTCTGGCGCTCGAGTTCGTGGAGGGCAAGACCCTGCGCGAGTGGGTCGAGCTCGATCAACCGGAGGTCGGCGAGATCATCGAGCGCTACCTCGACGCCGGGCGGGCGCTGGAAGCCGCGCACGCGGCCTCGGTGATGCACAGGGACTTCAAGCCCGACAACGTGCTGCTCGGTGATGACGGCCGCGTTCGCGTGCTCGACTTTGGCCTCGCGCGCAGCACTCGGGGCACTGATAATTTTCAGACGCTCGAAAATTTGACCCCGGGTCTGCGCGACGCGCTGGCCGAGGGGCCCGACCTGCTCGCGACGATCGGGTTCTCCGGCACGCCAGCTTACAAGGCGCTCGAGCAACACTTTGGTCGCCCCACGGACCCGCGCGCGGATCAGTTCGCGTTCTGTGTGACGGTCTGGGAGGCGCTGTACGGCGAGCGGCCGTTCGAGGGGCGGTCTGCCAGCGAGATCGCCCGCGCGATCGAGGCTGGGCGGATCAAGCAGCCGCCCGCGGAGCGCCTCGCGGGTGTGCCACGGCGAGTGCGAAGCGTGCTCGAGCGCGGACTGGCAGCGGAGCGGATCGATCGCTGGCCGTCCATGACCGAGCTGCTCGCGGAGTTGGAGCTCGCGTCGAGAGCTGGGCTGCTCACGCGGTTGTTTGATGCGCTGCGCGGTACCTAGAAGTTTGGGGTGCAACTCGCTCAGCAGCCGCAGGTCGCCGGCTGCTGAAGCGGATCGCAAACCGCCGGACCGCCGCAGACCATCTGGCACTCGACGAACACCCACGCACCCATCTCGCACACGGCGATCGTCGCGTCGTCGACACACGTGGGCATCGACGACGGCTCGCACGGGGTGTCCTCGCTCGTGCACCAACAGCTCTGCTCGCCGTCCTCGTTGGCGAGGCAGCCGACTTCGTCGAGCCCCGCGTCTGCGCAGACGTCCGAGCATGGCGTTGATTGGAGCTGCTGAGCCTCGTCGCACACGGCGACGGTGCTCTCGTCCACGCACGTGACTTCGTTCGGTGTGCAGCCCGAAGGATCGAGGAGCTCGCAGACACACTCCCGGTCGCAGCCGGCGGGACCGTAGGCTGGCCCGAGCTCGGCGCACACGCTCGCGCAGTCTCGCTCTACCCAGACGTTGGACTCGCAAGAGAGGGCGGAGTCGTCATCCAGACACGGTTTGTATGCAGATCGACAGGGGTCGCCCAGCTCGTAGAGCAGCCGGGCCTCTTGCTCGGTGCACCCGAGCAACAGCGCCACCGCGAAGCACGGCAACATTCGGCTGGCCGTCACGGTTTTCCCTCGACCGGTTGAGGGCCCAGCGAGGGCCAGATCGCGAGGTTCACCTCGCGCCCCTGGTAGCCGAACAGGCCTAGACCGATCTCGTGCTTGCCGGCTTCGAAGTGGAGGTCCACGATCGAGCCACCCTCGTAGTAGTGAAACTCTTCGTCGATCTCACCCGCGTAGCTCGGCGGTACGTCCTCGCCAAGAAACGTGCTGCTACGGATCGCCTCTTCGAGGGGTCCTGTAGCACATCGGCTGAGTAAGATCCCGTCAGCATTCGAACTCACCGAGTAGTACCCAGCGGCTGGAATGACAAAGGTGCGTTCGACCATCAGGCTGGTCCCATACGTGTGAACGTCCTTTCCGGTGTCGCAGTCGATGTCGATGTCCGTCCGCCAGCCGCCGAGATCGTCCATGAAGTCGAGTGGCGTCCCATCGCAGGTGTTGAGGCTCGGGTATCCATACGGCGCCTCGGCGAAGTACATGGCCTCGGCCTCGGCGAAGCTCAGACCGTAGACGTCCGCGAAGCGCTTGTCGGCGTGCTTTCCCAACCTCACCAGCTCGCCGAGCTTCGCGGTGCCCCAGGTCTCGCGGAGCCATCGTACGAAGTGTCGAGCCGTGCGCTGGTCCACCTCCACAGCCGAGATCGCCAGGTTGTCGGCGGGCGCCGTGAAACCAAACCGAGTCAGTTGCACGCCGCTGTAGACGTCCGCGAGCCCCTCGGCAAAAAAGGGCGCCAGGTATGGAATCGGAGCGTGGGCCAACTCGTGCTCGAGGGCGGGCCGCGTCGTGTGAATTACGGTCCCGTCGGACGACGTGCATCCAATCACCCTGGGGTCCGTGGGGCAGTAGTGCTCGCGCGCGTTCTTCCACGCTTCCTCCGGCCAGATCGACACGGAGACCTTCTCCTCGATCGAGAAGCCGAGATCGTCTTCAATCCGATCAATGATCGCTTCGAACGCGACGAGGTCCCCGGCGCAGAGCGGCACGTCCGGATCCGTGTGGATGCGGAGGTGCTCGGTCTCGTAGGAGAGCGGAAGCGCAGGACCGCTGTCGCACGCGACCAGCAAGCTGACCACCGAGAGCGTCACCAACTGTCGAGGTCGCATGTGCCTTGCTTGTACCAGACCCGCGGGTCGGTGAGATCTGATGGCACTGCATCGCCGACAAGCCCGACGACATCGCGCGGCCGAGGGGTCGGAGAACTGATACACTCGCGCCACCCCCGCTCGGGAGAGTCGCGCATGCCTTGGAACAAAATTGGTGGTCCTGCACACAGCCTCGCAATCTACGCCGGTCGCCTCGCCGCGCTGACCCCGGATCGCAAGGCCATCTACACCCTCGATCCCGCCTCGGGCGAGTGGGCCAAGATCGGTGGCGCGATGACGGGGCTCGTTGGCGGTGGCTGGGACCTCTACGCGACCGCGGCCAACGGCGACCTCCACCGCTACGACGGCGTCAGCTGGGCCAAGGTCGGCGGACCCGGGGCCCAGTTCGTCGGCATCTGCAACGCCGTCTATTCGCTCGGTCCGAGTCGCGACCGGGTCGATCACTATGACCGCTTGATGAACAAGTGGACCAAGATCGGCGGACCCGCGCAGAGCCTGATCGCGGGCGGATCAAAGGTCTACGCGGCGGCACCCGAAAATCGTGCGATCTTTGCCTGGTCGCGCTACGACAAGACCTGGACCGAGATCGGCGGCGCAGGCTCGATGTGGGTCGGGGTCGGGCCGACCGTCTATGGGCTCACGCCGGACCGCCAGGCGGTCTTCCGCTACGACGGCACGCCCAAGCAGTGGACCAAGGTCGGGGGTCCGGTCGAGCGCCTGATCGGCGGCGGCTCGGTCGTCTACGCGGTCCAGCCGAAGACCAAGAACTTGCTGCGCTACCGCGGGAGCGGCCAGACCTGGGACGTCGTCGGCACGCCCGGGGTCAACGTCGTGGCCTTCGATCACACCCTCTACAGCATGACCCTCGACAAAAAAGAGGTCCACCAGCTCGACGAGGCCAACGCCGAGACCCGTCGCCTGCGCGAGCTGATGTGGGGCTGCTATGGGCACCCCCACCACAGCCGCCGGTCCACGTGTGGATTCTTGGTCAAGCAGCTCGGCAAGAACGGAGCGATCATTGCCGAGCACGCCGCGGACGTGTGCGTGCAGCCGCTGAGCGTGCTCAAGCTCGTGCCCTACCTCCACGCGATCAGGGAGGTCGACAGCAACCCTGCGGTGTCGATGGCGACCACCGTGTCGTGGTTCGAGTCGAGCACGGCGACGGGCGCGAACAAGACCGACACGACCTGCCTCGGGAAAGCCAGGGGCAACGTCAGCAACTCGGCGCCGCTGTCCGAGGCGCTGCCGACGATGATGTGGGAGTCGCACAACCGCACGCTCGACGCGGTCATGGAGAAGTTCGACATCCAGCAGATCACGCGCAGCGTCCAGGCGCTCGGCTTGGTCTCGACCGAGATGTATTACGGCTGCAAGCAGGCCACGGGCCCAAATGTGCCGTGGGCCGACAACCTGACCACGCTCGTCGACATGGCCAGGCTCTACGAGGGCATCGACGACAACAGCTTCGTGACCAAGGCCGCGTCGCGGACCTTGTTCGAGACCAACATGATCGTGATGGCCGCGAGCAATCCCCAGTACACGAGCGCGATCACGGGCCGGAGCTCCGGCCCGGTCAGCGCCAACGGGTTCCGGGAGCTGGTCGAGGCCGAGGCCGCGCCGCTCGGCAAGCTCGCGATCGTGCCTCAGTTCATGCCGCTGGTGGTCCGGCGCTGGAAGGGTGGATCGGGCGGACCAACGGGCATCGACACTGGCTACTCGGACGCGGCGACCCTGAGCCTGCCGTTCAAGGTTGGCGGCGCGACGGTCATGCGCGACTACTTCCTGGGCTGGTGGTTCAGTCAGATCCGCAACCCCAACAGCCACGACCCCGGGCCCCCGAACGCGGAGCCCTACTTGCTCGGGTCGAGCGGGGACTGGACCAAGATCGGTACGCCCGGCGCGATGTGGGTCGCGGTTGGCAGCGACATCTACGGGCTCACGTCCAACAAGAAAGAGGTCTGGCGCTACAGCGGCTCGCCGACCTGGACCAAGGTCGGCGGGCCCGCCGAGCGCTTGATCGGCGGCGACGCGGGCCTGTTCGCGATCCACCCCGACACCGGCGACATCCATCGCTACTCGGGCACCGGTCAGCAGTGGCAGCGGATCGGCGGACCCGGGGCCAGCTTCGCCGCGGCCGGCAACACGATCTACGGGCTGACCCCAGGGCGCGACGCGATCTATCGCTACAACGGCACCCCCGACAGCTGGACGAAGGTGCGCGGTCCGGCGGCCGATCTGATCGGCGGTGGAAACACCATCTACGCGATCAACTCCAACACCCAGGACGTCGAGGCCTACTCGCCCGGGGGCGCGAGCTGGGTGAAGATCGGTGGGCCTGGTGTGGACTTCGTCGCCGATGGCAGCCAGCTGTTTGGCATGACCACCGATCGCAAGCAGGTGTGGTCGTACACCGGCACGCCCAACAGCTGGACGCAAGTGGGGGGGCCCGCCGCGGCCCTCGCTATCGCTGGCGGCAGCCTCTACGGGCTCGCCTCCGTCGGCGGGGCCCTGTTTCGTTACAGCGGATCGGGCATGGCGTGGTCGGCCGTCGAAGGCGGCTGGGCGAGCTTGGTCGGCGGCGGCACGCGCTTGGCGGCGGTGTCGAGTTCGCATCGGGCCAGGCAGCAGTTCTCGAATGCGCTCTTTCGTCAGCCGATCCGTGACGCGCTCGCGACCTGGTAGCGCAATGCTGGCGTCGGACTCAATGCGGCGAAGTCCCCGACGCGGATCTTCAGCACCAACACACCGTCGGCTGGGCGCGGCGGCGCTGGAGCGCTATGCTCTCGTCGTGCCCGCCGAACCCGCACCGCACCTGCCGATGACGCTCGAGGACTACTTGACGTTCGACCGCGGCGCTGACGGCAAACACGAGCTGTGGGATGGCTGCGCCTACGCGATGACGGGAGCCAGCCTGGCGCACAACCGCTTGGTTCGAAACTTGATCGTGAGCCTGAGCGGAGCTCTCGGTGGCAGGGACTGCGAGGTCTTGCCGTCCGACCTTCGAGTTCGGATCCCTGAGCAGGAGCGCTACCTCTACCCGGACCTCAGCGTTGTCTGCGGTCCCCCGGAGCTCGAGGACGAGCAGGCCGACACCTTGCTCAACCCTCGCGTTGTCATCGAGGTCTTGTCAGGTTCGACTGAGGCGTTCGATCGCGGCCAAAAATTCGAGGCGTATCGGGCAATCCCGACGCTAAACGAGTATGTGCTCGTCTCCCAGGACGCCGCGCGCGTGGATCACTTCGCCCGCGACGATCAGCGCGGAGTCTGGACTCTGCGTCCTTACTCGGGGGCGGACACGCTCGAGTTCCCGACCCTCGCCGTCAGCATTCCACTCGCGCAGATCTACGCGGGCGTACTTGCAGCGTAGACGGCTCCAGCGCAGTGGGTTCAGCCGGCGCTGGGCCGCGGCTCGACGGGCGGCGGCGGCGGGGCGGGCTCGATCTCTTCGAGCGGTGGCGGCGGCGTGTCAGCCGGCGCAAACGACCGCGAGGGATCCCCGGCGAGGAGCTCGTCGACGAGCTCGTCGTTCATGCCGGTGAGCTCGAAGTACTTGGCCATGTAGCGCGACTGGGTGTCGCCGATCAGCGCCCAGCGCTCTTCCTCGCTCGCGCCGTCGTCGACGAGCTGCCGAATCTCGCCTTTGAAGTCGGCGTTGGATTCATGCATCAGCTGCTCGGCCTGGGCCTTTACCTCGTCGCTGATCGGGTGCTCGACGAGGTCCTCGACGTCGCCCCAGCGCTGGGTCTCGAGCACCTTGAAGCCGAAGTAGGTGAGCTCGTGGACCTCGGCGACGGTGATGCCTTCCTCGCGGGCCTGGGCCTCGGCGAAGGCCTGGTTGTAGGCCATGAAGGCGTCGATCATCTCGCGAAAGGCGACCTCGCCCGGACGCGCGACGCCGTCTTCGACGGCCTTGGCGTAGGCCTGGTTCTTGATCTTGGCGAGGTCCTCTGGGGCCTCGGGCGAGGGCGCCGAAGCCGGCCGATCGCGCCCTTGGACCGGGGGCTCGCTCGGCCGAACCGGGTGCAGCAGCTCGGAGCGCTCGCGCTCGGGCGGCTGCGCCCGCGCCACCTGCTGCACAGGCGGATCGGGCCACATCGACCAGACCAGCCCGGCAGCGACCAGCGCGAGAGTGCCGGCCATCCACGGCCAACGTGAGCGCTCCATGGGTTAGCGACGACCTACCAGCACGGGCTGGCGATGCTGACCTGACGGCCCTGGCACTTCGAGAAGTTCCGGATCCAGCAGTCGCTGTTGCAGTCCATGAGGACGTTGTAACTGCACGAATTCGAGCGATCTGCGTAGTTCGGCGTGTTGTACTTGCTGTTCGTCGACGAGCCGCAGGCGTCGAGCTGGGACTTGCCGGTGGCGTAGTTCCAGTCGTACCAGGATCCGTTCGGTACCGAGGCGGCGTTTGCCCCCGAGTAGCAGTAGCGCTGGTGCGTGAACCCGTCGTAGTCCTGGTTGGACTGGATCGTGCTCCAGTTGGTCAGGCACGCCACGCGGTGGTACGCGAGGCCGATGAAGAGGTTGTCCCGGTAGTACTCGACGTAGTTCGCGGAGTTCGCTTGGTGTGCGAAACCCACGCTCAACATGGCGGCTAGGCTGGCTACGGTGAGAATCTTGCGCATCTTGGTTCTCCTGAGGTCTACGAACGAGCGCACGGTAGAGACTTCCTCGGCAAATAGCTACTACTTTAGTTGGCAGTTGTAATGGCGGTAAAAGCTCGAACAACTCATACATTCATTCCGTGTACTTTGGATCAATGACGCGCCTTTTCGATCTCGAGCGAGGCGCCGGTTGGCCGAAGGGACACGGCGTCGTGCCAAGTGGGCTGCGCGAACGCCCCTCACGGCGCCCGCGCAGACCCGATGGCGATTGAGGTCGAAACCGTCAGAGCAAGCAAGCGATCAACACGACATGATCGTGAGACTGCAGAAAGCTCGACTGCTTTTGAACCTCATTGCCCAGCGCCAGCTGAGCGAAGTCGTCGCTCGTCAGCGAGACCGTGTGGTTATGGTTCGCGCCCCCCTGAATTCCGTACATCTTCGGCACCCCAGCTTGCACGTCGGCCGCGGGGATCAGCAGCGTATGGTTGTGGTTGTTCAGCACCGTCCCAGACGCGCCGTTCGGGCACACCGGGTCGCCGTCGCCATCTCCGTCGCCATCGCCGTCCCCGTCGCCGTCGCCAGTCGGCTCCCCGTCGCCATCGCCGGTCGGCTCGCCGTCCCCGTCACCGGTGGGGTCGCCGTCTCCGTCCCCGGTGGGATCCCCGTCGCCAGTGGGATCCCCGTCACCATCACCTGTGGGATCGCCATCCCCGTCACCGGTGGGGTCGCCGTCCCCGTCTCCGGTCGTGCCGCCTTCGAGGCTACCAATGCCTTCGAGGCTGCTGCGCCCGTCTCCGCCATCATCCGTACAGGCGTCGAGAAACAAGGTGGCGGCACCGAGGCCCCCGAGTAAGAACTGCTTGCGCGTAATGGTCATGGTCGCTCCGAGTGGCTAACGGCCCGATGGTACCCTGCCCACGAGCGCCGCAAAATCGGGGACCGCAGCGGTAGCTGGTAGGCTGAGGGATGCTTGCCCTGGAGATCCTGTGGGACCGGATCGCCGGCTGCCTCCATGGTTTGCTGATCGGCAACGCGATCGGCTCACCGGTCGAGGGGTGGACAGCAGCGCAGATCGAGGCCGAGTTTGGCCAGCTCGAGCAGATGACCGAGGTCGCTGGCCGCCACTGGCGACCGCGCGGGCTTCACACAGACGACGGGCAACAGGCGCTGGCGGTGCTCGACGCGATCTGCATGGACCCCGAGCACCCCGAGCAGCGCTTCGCCGAGCTGATGGTCGAGCTGCGCGACGCGGCGCCGCAACGGTCGGGGCGCTGGGGCCTGCACCGCGGGGTCAGTAAAGACTTTCGCCACACGGTCCGCGGCATGCAGGCGAGCGGCCTGGACAAGCCCTGTGCGCACGCGACCCCCAGCGCGAGCAGCGGGGCAGCCACGCGTATCGCACCCGCCGCGCTGTGGTGGCGCGACGACTCGCGGCTGCTCAACCAGCGCGTGGTTCAGCTCAGCGCGGTGACCCACTCGGACATGCGCGGGATCATGGGAGCGCAGGCGCTGGCCGCTGCGATCTCCCAGTCGATGGTCGTCAGGTCGCCGCCGGTCCTGACCCAGCGCCTGGTCGAGGCGGTCGAGGCCGGCGAGCGACAGGCCGCGCGCCAGCTCGGGATCCCGGTCGACCATCGGTTTAGCCGCCTGGTCGCCGGGCTGGTCGAGCAGCGCCGCGCCGCCTACCACCTTCAGGATCTGCTCACGGGGATCGAGGAGCGGGCGCGGGCGATCGCCGAGCCCACGGAACATGTCGATGCGACCAGCCCGTTCGCGCCGTGTAGCGTGCTTTCGGCCCTGGCGATCGTCGACTTCTCGAGCAGCTTCGCGGACGCGGTGATCACCGCGATCAACCTTGGTGGTGACACCGACGCGAACGGAGCCATGGTCGGCGCGCTCGCGGGCGCGAGGTGGGGGCTGTCGATGGTGCCCTCGGAGTGGCTCGATGACCTGCGCGCGACCGGCAGCCTACTCGAGCGGATCGAGCGGCTCGTCGACAACGAGACTGGGGCCTGCCAGCCCGATCTGCTGGCCTTGGAGCTTCAGTGGGACAGCCTGTACGACGATCGGTCGTGGAGCTGAGCGCCCGCTCGCGTGCGTCGACGATCGTAGCTACTTTTATCCCGATTCGCCGAGAGCTGGCCGCGCCGTGAATTTCGACTCGATCGAGTACGTGCTGTTCTTGCTGCTTGTGGTCGGCGTGTTCGCGACGCTGCCTGGCCGCGCGCGCGTGCCCTTCTTGCTGGTCGCGAGCCTGGCGTTCTACTCGGTCTGGAGCGTCCCGCTCACGGCGCTGATCCTGATCTCTGGACTGACCGACTTTGGTGTCGGCCTGGCGCTGGGCCGGACCGAGCAGGCGACGCGGCGCAAGCTGTTGATGCTGTTCAGCGTCGCGGTCAACCTGGGGATCCTGGGCTACTTCAAGTACCGGGGGTTCTTTCTGGACAACCTGTATGCGCTGGGCGTGGTCGAGCAGGGCGGCGTGGTCGACGTGCTGCTCCCGCCGGGCATCAGCTTCTACACGTTCCAGACCATGAGCTACACGATCGACGTCTACCGTCGAGAGCTGGAGCCGACCCGATCGCCGACGCGGTTCTTGCTGTACGTCAGCTTCTTTCCGCAGCTGATCGCGGGGCCGATCGAGCGAGCGGGGAGCTTGCTGCCGCAGCTCGAGGCCCTAGCTCGGCATCGGGTCACGAGCGAGGACCTCGCAGCCGGGCTGCGGCTGATCATCTTCGGGTTGTTCAAGAAGGTCGTGCTCGCCGACTACTGCGCGATCCTGGCTGACCGTGTGTTCGCGGATCCAGGCGCCTACGGGGGCTGGGCGTCGCTGTGCGCTTGCCTGCTGTTCACGCTGCAGATCTACTTTGATTTCTCGGCGTACTCGGAGATCGCCAAGGGCTCGGCGCGGCTGCTTGGGGTCGAGCTGATCTGGAACTTCGACCAGCCTTACCTCGCGGCCAATGTCTCGGAGTTCTGGCGGCGCTGGCACATCTCGCTGTCCAACTGGTTTCGAGACTATGTGTACAAGCCGCTGGGCGGGAGCCGCCCTGGCAAGGCGCGGGTGCTCTTCAACCTGGGCGCGACGATGTTCCTGTCGGGGCTGTGGCACGGCGCCGCCTGGAATTTCGTGCTGTGGGGGCTGTTTCATGGCTTGTTGTTGCTGCTCCACCATCAGCTGCGCGGGCGCGGGTGGGTGACGAAGCTCCGCGAGCGGGCGCCGCGGGTGCTCGGAATGGCGACCTGGGCTTTTACGCTGCACGCGGTGATCCTGGGGTGGTTACTGTTTCGCGTCGAGCACATCGCCGACGTTGGGGTGATCGCTAGCTCGATCGGTCAGGCGCTGACGGGCCGCGAGTCGATCACTGACAGCCAGATTGCGATCATCGTCGGCTTCTACACGATCCTCGCAATGAGCCTGGCCGCCCGCCGCCTGCGTCTGCTCGAGCGCGTGCAGGACAGCGCCAGCGTGTCGCTGGTGTTCTACGCTGGGCTGGCCGTCGCCTCGATCCTGCTGGCGCGGGACCAGGCGCCAGCGTTCATCTACTTTCAGTTCTGAGCCGATCCGATCACGACCATGGCAGCCACGCCCGATCTCCCCGACTCGTCGGTCCCGCCGCCAGCGGGAGCCGGTCGTGCCCGTGGGTTCGTGCTGGGCTTGATCGCGCTGCTGATCTTGATTGATCTGCTGCTGTCGGCGGTCCAGAGCCCGCTGGGGCCCGACACGCTCGAGGACGCCGCAGATGTTCGCCGCTACCTGCGAGCGACGGCCCAGCTCGACGGCGCGCCGTGGTTGCTGATCGGAGACTCGGTGGTGGTCGGCGACACCGGGCAGGCCGAGCTCGCGGACTGGCACGAGCACCGACTCGTCGACTACCTCGAGGGCGAGCTGTCTACGCGTGAGGACGCGGTGTTTCGTCAGGTTGCCTTTAGCGGGATGTTGCCGGTCGACATGCTCGCGGTCGTGGAGGCGCTCGAGCGCGAAGATCCAGACGCTCGGGTCTCGCTGCTGGTCGAGCTGTCACCGCGCCACTTCTCTGAGGCTTACGCGGCGCTGGAGACCCCGAGTCGGCCGCTGTTCGCGGAGCTGGCGGATCGCGACGAGCAGCGAGCGCTGGGGGTCCCGCGCGTGGACGAGATCCTGGCGGTCGTTCGCAAGTGGGCGCCGATCTATCGCCACCGAGATCGCTTTGTAAACGCCCGCGAGCAGCTGGTCGCGCCAACCCAGACCAGCTCCGAGCACCCGGCCGAGCGCGGCAACCGGGTCGAGGCGCTCGCGCGGCTCAGCGTTCACTATGTCGATCCCCAGCTCGATCCCGAGTCGGTCCAGGTCGCGGCGCTGCGAGAGATCGCGCGGCGCTGTCGGGCGGGCGGGCGCAGGCTGGCGGTGTTCACAGTGCCACTCGAGGACGAGTTCATGACCGGGATCGGGCGCGCGGACACGCAGGGTGACTACCTCGCGCAGCTCGACAACCTGCTCGAGCCCGACGGCCGACAGGTCGCGCTGCTGCCCATGGATCACCCGCAGTTTCGCGCGGAGCTGTTCTGGGATCACGTGCACCTGCGCCCAGAGGGGCACCGCGTGCTGGCGATCAACCTGCTGCACCAGCTGGGGCTGAGCCTCGCGCGTCTGCCCAGCACGCCAGAGCTGATCGCACCGTGGGGGTTCGACGCCAGCTTGGTCGCGCGGCTCGATGCTGGGTCGAGCGACGGCGCGGCGTGGCAGGCCCAGTTTGCGTCTCCGCGCGGGGTCGCGGTCTCGCCTGACGGTCGGCAGATCGTGATCGCGGACACGGGCAATCATGTCCTGCGTCAGCTCCACGGTGATCTGCGGGTGGTCTCGACGCTCGCGGGTCGCCCGGGTGTCGCCGGTGATCTCGACGGGGACCGAGTTGTCGCGCTGCTCAGCGGGCCTTCGGCGCCGATGTTCGTCGGGGACGCGATCTACTTCGCGGACAACGAAGGTCGACAACTTCGACGCCTCGACGCGGGCCAGGTGCAGACGGTCATGCACACCAACGCTCGCTGGCAGATCCAGGCCCTGCGCGGGCACGAAGAACAGATCTACATGTTGCAGTCGCGCGGCGCCGACACCCGCATCGTCGCGCTTGGGTTGGCGTCGACGCGCGCGACGTCGGTCATCCGCGGCGGCGAGGCTGCCGGATTGCAGATCTCGGCGTTCACGATCAACGCCGCGGGCGAGCTCTACCTCGCAACCGCGAACGGCCAGCTCCACGCCACCGAGGCGTCGGCGCGCGAGCTGAACCTGGCCGCGCCAGATCCCGAGCAGCTGCGCCTGGTGTTCGAGAACGCGGGCGGTGAGGTGCTCCCGCAGAGCGACACCAAGTCGTTCCCACGCCCGTTCGCGGACATCAAGCTGACCGAGATCGTCGGGCTCGAGTACGTCGAGCGCTACGGTGGCTTGTTGGTCCAGGATCTCGCGCCGCACCCCGAGCCGGGCGCCTACGAGCAGCCAGTGACCGAGCGCGCGCACCTGCGGTACTTGGATCTCGAGCGCGAGGTCGTCTACCCGTGGCTCAAGCCGCTGGTGGTCGGGCTTGGCTACTTCTACTTCAACCAGGCCACGCAGGGGTTCTCGTCCTATTACCACGAAGGCTCGATGGCGCTGGATCAGCGCTCGGCCACGCTGGTCTACCTCGAGCGCGGGCGCTCGCGCTTGCTGCGGCTCGAAGACGGGCTGTTGGGCGTGTCGAAGATCGGCCAGTTCAGCCTGGACCGGCTTGGGTTTCGCGACCTGCTGGCGGCCCGGACCGGCGAGCGGGCCATGGAGGATCACGATCCAACCCGGTTCCTGGACGACCCGCGCGCGACCCAGCTCGAGCCGCGCGGGCCCTACGTCTGGTTGCTCATGGGCTCATCGATGATGTCGATGTCCGAGCTGGTTGGTCAGTACTCGCTGGGTCGCCAGCTCGCGCAGGGGCTCGAGCGTGACCTCGCGCTGCGCGAGGGCGTTCGGCTTCACACCTTTCAGCGCACGATCCCCGGCGGGCGGCTGACCCGACAGATCACCGCGATCAAGGGGTTCATGCAGGTCGGGCGACCCGACATCATCTCGATCGAGGCCAACGCCTCGACCTTCTTGCCCGACGACGCCGACGAGGCGTTCATGGCTGAGCAGCTCGAGCGCCTGACCAAGCTCGCGCGGCGCTGGGACTCGAAGCTGGTGATCATCGACACCTCGCCGTATATCGTGCGCAACCGTGAGGCGCTGCGGCCCGCTTCCGACCAGGTCGTGCGGTTCTTGCAGCTCGCGCGCGAGCGGGGGTTCGAGGTGATCGAGGTTGGCGACCCGGTTCTGGATCGGCACATGGAGGTCACGCCGTTCGCGAGCCCGCCGATCACGGGGATCCATCCGCCGCCGTGGGCGATCGACACGGTCGCCGAGGAGATCGTCGCGGCCCTGTCACCGAGCGTTCGGGATTGGCTGCGCGAGCGAAGCCCGGCGCTGCGGTCGGCGGGGCCCGAGTCGGTCGAGTCGGCCCGGACCGAGCCGCTCTCCGCCGCGTTCGAGGCTCATGAGTTTGGGTGGGCGGAGCGGCTGAGCCGCTTGCCGGCCGCGGCGACGCAGGTCGACTACGACGGGGATCACTTGTTGGTGTTCGTGGATCTCGCCCAGGTCCCCGAGGCGCTCGCGCTCGACGAGCTGGTCCTCGCGGTCGTGTATGAGCAGACGGTTCGGCTGCACAATGGCGCCCGCACGGCGGAGATCGTGCTCGCTCGGTTTGGGCGCTACGACGAGTACGGCGCTGGCGTCGATGAAGGCGCGACGATCGTTCGCCGCGAGCAGCTCACCCACGAGAGCTTGAGCGACGCGCTGCGCGAGTTCATTGCGGGGAAGTAGACGGCTCACGGCCCCTCGCGGCTCCAACAGCCCGCGCGGTTTCGACCTCTGCTCGAACATAGGCTCGCCGTTCCGCGCTGGGCTATGGTCGGAGCTGATGTCACGAGTATATTCGCGTCGTACCGATCTGGCTTTGCTCGCGCTGGCGTGCACGAGCGCCCTCGCCTGCGCTGGCAGCCCGTCCGAGCCCACGCTCAGCGCCGACGCTTCGCCGACCACGAGCCCCGCCGCGACGGGCCCCGCCGCGGCCCAGCACGGCGTGCTCCCCAACGCCTCCGCGCTCGAGGAGAGCCACGGCATGCATGCGCCCAACACCGCGGGGCTGCTCCGGACCGCGCAATCGGGCGAGACCTCCTACGACGTCAGCGCGCCGGCGACGGTGCTGGTCACGACGCGCTGGGGCCACGGCTCTGGCGTGCATATTGGGGACGGGCTGGTCCTGACCAATTTTCACGTGATCGCCGACGCGCTCACCGATGAGTTCCAGTTCGAGGTCGAGGTCACGACCGTCGACATCCAAAAGAACGGTTCGGTCAAGCCCGGGCCCCGGTACGACGCGATCGCGCTCGAGGTCGACCCCAAGCGCGACCTCGCGCTGCTGCGCGTCGCCGGGGTCCCGCCCGGGCTGGCCTCGATCAGCTTGGCCACCGACCCGCCCAAGCCTGGTCGCCGGGTCGCGGCGATCGGCAACGCCGGCGTTGGGTTCGGCTGGGCGGTCAAGCACTGCAACATCAACGCGATCGGCACGCTCGAGAGCCGGGCCGCGGCCATGGTCCACCTGAGGGGCGAGACCTGGACTGAGGCCGAACGGGCCGAGATGAGCGAGTACTTGGCCAAGGCCGCGGCCGACGCGGGCCTCCAGATTCAGACCGACTGCACGATCCTGCCCGGGGACAGCGGCGGGCCGCTGATCGACGAGCAAACCCACGCGCTGGTCGGGCTCAACGCCTCGGTGACCTCGGCCCTGAGTCACGACAAGACCATCGGGACCGTCGCGTATCACATTCACGTCGACGAGCTGCGCGAGTTCGTCGCCGTGGTCCCGAGCGAGCCGGTCACCTGGATCCCCGATCCCTGGGAGGTCGCGGGGTTCGAGGGCAGCCTCGCCGACGTCGATCGTGACGGCGAGTTCGACTCGATCCTGGTCCACGGGAGCTGCAACGAGTCGATGTCCTGCCACGGGCTGTTCGTCGACGTCGACCAAGACACTTTCGCCAGCGGCACGCCAGTCCCCAAGCTGTCCGAGCTCTACGGCGATCGCAGCTTCGACGCCGAGATGGTCGCGTTTCGCCGGCCCCGCTTGCCACGCACCGAGGCGAGCGCCGGGGGCCGGCCGGCGCCGGTCAGCGACCTGTTCATCTACCTCGATCGCGACAACGACGGCGACCTCGACAGCCTGATCGTCCAAAATGGCGAGACCGAGCAGGTGATCGGGTTCGCGGGCCTCGACGCCAGCGTCACCCGCGATCCCAGCCTCGATGGCGCCTCGGGTCTCGACGGTCGGCTGTTCGCCGACGCTGCGATCGGCGAGCGCGTCGCGAGCTTCGCCGACGTGTTCGAGCGCCCCAGCCACGACCCTCGCGCGCCGACCCGGACCAACGCCATCGAGCTCGAGTTCGACGACCATGACGACGATGGCAAGGCCGACACGCTCTACGCCCAGACTCGCCTCGACATCCGCGTTTTGATCGACGCCGATCAAGACTCGATCGCCGGGTTTGCCAACAACGCCGAAGCCAGCGCCGCGCTCGCGGCCGGGTCCGTCGACGCCGAGTTCATGGTCGTCGACAGCACGCCACTGCGGGTCTGGTACGACACCGACAACGACGGCGAGTTCGACCTGCTACTGGTCGGGTCGAGCCTCGCACGCGGCGTGGTGGTCGAGGCGACCAGCTACACCCCCGACGGCAAGGCTGTGGCCGCGCCGATCCACATTGGCCGACGCATGCTCCGCCCGGGGCTGCTCGCTGATCCCGGCCAGGCCGCGACCCTCGAGCGTATGTTCGGCCACGCGTTCCCCCAGGCCCACGCCGATGTCGATGACGGACTCTCGTCGTTCCCGGACATGACCGTGCACCGAGGCGCGATGATCGGCGAGGTCGAAGGCAGCAAGCGCGCCGCCGTCCACGTCGTCGAGTTCGACCGGATCATGCTGTTCGCCGACCTCGACCGCGACAGCTTCAAGGGCAAGGACCGCAAGCAGCTCAGCGTCGAGGAGGCGCTTCACGCCGGCAGCTACGAGGCCGAGTTCGTGTTCGTCTACGACGGCATCATGGCTTGGGCCTACTACGACAGCGACAACGACGGCAGCTTCGACCAGGTGTTGGTCTCGCGCTTCGGCGATCCGCTCCACGCCGAGGAGGTCTTCACGCTCGGCGCCCAGCTCGAGGCCCAGACCCCGAGCGAGATTACGCCCATGTTCGACAGCGCTCGGGTCGGGTCCAAGCAGCGGGCGGCGTTCAAGCAGTTCGAGGCCCTGGCCCTCGACCCCGAGGCTAGCAAAGAGTCACGCTGAGCGGCCGCGGCTTCAACTGCGCGACGCCAGCGTCAGACCTGCGGGCCGAGTGAGCCCTGGTAGACCTCATCGACGTCCAGCGTGACCCCCAGCGCCTCGATGCAGAGCTGCTCCCCCGGCCCGGCCTCGAGCAAGGTCCAGCTCCCGTCGTCTCGGCGAGTCTGCAGCTCGAGCTGTCGCGTTTGTTGCGATACCAGCAGGTATCCCTTCAGCGCAGGGATCCGGCGATAATGAGATGCCTTCTGCCCGCGGTCGTAGCCCTCGGTCGACTTCGACAGGACCTCGATGACGAGCGTGGGGTTGAGCAGGGCGTGGTCGTCTGCCGCCGCGGTCTGGGGATCGCCGCAGACCACCGAGAGGTCGGGGTAGGTGTCGAGATCCGTCGCTTCGATGCGCACGCGGAGGTCGGAGGAGAACACCCGGCAGGACCCGCCCGCGAGCTCACGGCCCAACAAGTAGGCGAGCTGGCTGGCGAGGCGGGCGTGCTCCAGCGTCCCGTCGGTCATGGCAACCACCTCACCCCGAAGGTACTCGTGTTTGCCGAGTCCCTGGCGCTCCAACTCGGCGTAGTCGGCGTAGCTCATGCGCTGGGTGGCGGCTTCGGCGGTCACCGGACCAGTATGACGCACTGCGAATCCTCGACGTACGAGGGCTGAGCAGGCGTGCCCAAGCGCTGGGGCGAAACTGGCTCCGACGCCCCGATCTGGAGGCTTCCGCGGAAGCCTCCGCGACCCCTGCGGACGGCGACTCCGCGGCATCGGATGGCATCGGATGGCGCCAACTCGTGTGGGGTCATTTACTCGGAGAATTGCGCAGGTTGCGGCCTTCACGGGCGAGCTCGTGCAGGTTCGCATCGTCGAGCGACGCAACGCCGCCAGCTCCGATCGCGTCTTGCAGCGAGCGGCGGTAGTTGTCCACAGCCACGTAGTACTCGGGATCCTCGAGCACATTGACGTCGCAGACCTTCTCGGCGCGTCGGATGAGCTTGATGCAGTCGGCGCTGAGGTGGCGCAGGTGCAGCGTCTTGGAGGCGGCGTGGTAGCGCTCGGCGAGCTTGTTCAGCGCTTCGATCGCGCTCTGATCGACGACCCGCGACTCGGCGAAGTCGATGACGACCTCGTCAGGGTCGGAGGCTACGTCGAACTTCGAGGCGAAGAGGGTGGTCGAGCCGAAGAAGAGGGGCCCGTAGATCTCGTAGTGCTTGACCCCGGCGGCGTCGACATGCTTGCGCGCTCGAATGCGAAGCGCGTTTTCCCAGGCGAAGACCAGGGCCGAGACGATGACCCCGCAGATCACCGCGAGCGCGAGGTCGTAGACGACGGTCAGCCCGGTGACCAAGGCCATCACGACCACGTCCGGGGCTGGGACCTTGTTGATGATGCGAAAGGTGTTCCAGGCGAAGGTGCCGATCACCACCATGAACATGACGCCGACCAGCGCCGCGATCGGGATGAGCTCGATGTAGCTCGAGCCAAAGCAGATAAACGCGAGCAGGGCCAGCGAGGCCACGACGCCGGAGAGCCGTGTACGCCCACCCGACTTGATGTTGATGATGCTCTGCCCGATCATCGCGCAGCCGCCCATGCCACCAAAAAAGCCGTTCGTGATGTTCGCCGCGCCTTGAGCGACACACTCACGGTTTGCATCGCCGCGGGTGTCGGTGAGCTCGTCGACCAAGTTGAGGGTCATCAAGGACTCGATCAGCCCGATCGCTGCCAAGATGGCCGCATAGGGGAAGATGAACCCAAGCGTGTGCTGATCGAAGGGGATCGCGGGGACCGCAAAACTGGGCAGACCTGCAGCGATGCCATCTCCGCCGCGATCGGTGATGAAGCTCGCAACCGTCGGCGTCTCGATGCCGGCGACGATCGTGATCACAGCGACAGCAACGATCGCGGCCAACGCTGCTGGGACCTTGGTGGTGACGCGCGGAAGGCCGACCATGATCCCCATCGTCAACGCGGTGAGCCCCAGCATGGTGAGCAGAGGCGCGCCGGTGAGCCACCCTTGCGCATCGTGGAACATGCCCAGCTGCGACAGGAAGATGACGACGGCGAGGCCGTTGACGAAGCCCATCATCACGGGGCTGGGGATCATGCGAACGAACTTGCCCAGGCGCATCGCGCCCGCGGCGATCTGGATGAGACCCGCCAACACCAAGGTCGCGAACAGATACTGCAAGCCCGCCGAGCCCGAGCTGTCACCTGCGGCGAGGCCCATCGCATTGCCCTCACTGACCAGCGACACCATGACCACCGCCATCGCACCGGTGGCTCCCGAGATCATGCCGGGGCGGCCGCCGAAGAGCGACGCGATCAACCCCATCATGAACGCGCCATAGAGTCCGACCACGGGGGGGACGCCGGCGACAAAAGCAAAAGCGACAGCCTCTGGCACGAGGGCCAGGGCAACTGTAATTCCGCTGAGGACGTCCGCGCGGACGCTGCCTCGTTCTGGGCTGGTAGGCATGGAATTTTTGGGCCATCTCGCGCGCCGGCAGGTCGCCGGGGCGGTGAAGGGCGGGCTCCTTACCGGAGCGCGAACGCGGTTACAACCCCGTATGTCGCGCACGTGTGGATGTGCTCGGTAGCGGGGGCAGCCCGCTGTCAGCCCACCAGGAATGAACTACGCCCGAAGGCCACGACCTGAACGATCGTGGCCTCCGGGGTCGACATCAACCGCTTCGTCCGCCGGTCCAGGGCTCACCCCCGCTCGAGGGAGCAGCCGTCCACCGAGCCGAGCAGGCTTTGGTTGCTATCGAAGCAGCCGCCGTCACAGTCCTGCTCCTGGCCGATGAAGCACACGCTCACGTCGGTCGGGCCGCCGAAACCGTTGGCAACGCCGACCGAGGCGCCGTCGAAGCTGACGCTGACCACGTCGCCCGATCGAGACACCCCCCACTCGTGGTACTCGCCGTCCGCGACCGCGTCCTGGACCTCCTGCGACACGCTGAAGGTGCGTGTGGTGTTGTTGATCCGCACGGCGAACAGGCCCGAAGCCGCTTCGTACCAGTAGCTCATCGCGTTGTCCTGCCAGGGGTTGGCGCAGGACAGCAGGGTGTTGCCGGGGTACGCCCCCGAGACCTGCAGCCCGTCGAGGCGGACCTCGCAGGTCAGACTGAAGTCGTCCATGCCATCAAACGCGCGGCTGTCGAGCTGCGCCGCGTCCCAGCTGTTGTCGCCGATGAGCAGCTCGTCCGTCGCAAAGTTCCATGACTGCCCGGGGACGTCGTCGCTCCCGTCGATCGTGGCGTACGAGCTCATGTGGTACTGGAGAAACGAGGTCTTCTCGTTCCACGCGGTCCAGACCCCGACGTTGCCGCCGCGATACTCGTCCTCGTTGACGGTCGCGCAGGGCTGGCCGAAGACGCGCAGGACGTGGTTGATGCTCGCGTCGGCCGTGTCGGAGATGTCGACCTCCATGTCGAACGCCCAGCTGACAGGGAGGCCATCGCCACACGACCCAGTCCCGAGCAGCTCGTATTCACCGTCGACAACCCGCGTGATCCGGGCGGCGCCGGTCAGGCCATCGATCTCCGCGCGGTAGAAGTTGTCCTCGTCCCGGTAGCCGTAAATGATGCCGATGCCGTCGTCGTCGCCATTCCAGAGGTTCACGCTGAACCGGCCCTCCTCCATCCACAGATCGCTCACCTGCCCGGTGCCAAACCATGGCGTGTGGCCGTCGAGGGCGATCGGTCCTTCGCTGCCGGCGTTGAAATGCTGGGTCAGCATCCACCCGTGCGGCGGGATCCATTCGGACGGACGATATTCCCAGTCCCAGCTGCCAACGCTCCCCTCGTCGATCTGTGACCAACCGATCCCCGAGGTGTCCTCGATGAAGAGCAGATCGAGCGTCGTCCCCGAGTCGTTGCCAGCTCGCCAACGACCTTGCGCCGTGCTCACCTGGGCGGCGCTGAGCGCTTCGTCATAGACAGAGGCGCTGAAGATCGTGCCGCCGAGGCTCTGGTTGGCGTCGAAGCCACCGCCCATCGTGTCTTGCTCCTGGCCAAGGATCACCTCGCCGACGACGCCGGCGTTGACCGGGTCGAGGGTGAACGCCCCGACCGCGGCGCTGCCGATCAACACGCCGTCGATGTAGGCCGAGGCCGAGCTTCCGGACTTGGTGACCGCGACGACGTGCCTGGTGCCGAGCGTCAGCGCGGCCGTGCCCAAGCTGTACTTGGTGCCGTCGAGGGTCAGCCACAGGCCCCCGTCGGATTCGTAGTACTCGAGGATCAAGTGATTGGACTGGGCGTTGCGCGAGACCGACAAGAGCGTGCGGGAGCTGTGGCTCTTGGGCATGGGCTCGAGCTCGAGCCCGAGCGCAATCGTGAATGACGACAGGTTGTCGAACGCCCACGATTGCAGGCGGGCATGATCGCTGGTGTTGTGACCAATCTTCAATGGCTCGGGGATGCTGAACCACCGCTGCGCGCCGTTGTACTTGGTCGAGCGCCGCTTCTCGAGGTGGATGGTGTCGCGGCCGACCCGGCTGCGGCACATGTAGATGAAGTCGCCCCCCACGTCGTGATTGAGGTCGACCCAGGCCATCGGGTCCCCGTCCTTGTCGGTCCCCGGCACGCTCACAAACGTGTCGTCAGCGCACTTGGCCTTCGCCTCGTCCTTGTCATCGGACGCGGCCACGTAGAGTTGATCGAGGATGTACGTCGAATCGGGCGGCTGATATGCACACAGAAGAACTTCGTCGTTGCCCCAGGACCCCGTCGTGTTGAGTTCTGCGGCGTCAGGCGCGAAGTAGGGGCTCCCGATGGGCACAACCCCAATGTACCTCTGATTCTGATAGAAACCCCCGACCTGATAATAGTCGGGCCCTATGTCCTGGCACAGTTCATCCCCGCTCGAGCCGCCGACCACGTCCCAGCCGTCGATGATCAGCCGCAGGTCGGCGATCGGCCGATTGGCCTGAAATTGGTCAGGCCACATGAGGGAGTGATCCATGCACATGTAGACGTTCGTCTCTTGCCAGCTGGTGTTGCGATTGAGGTTGACGTCGACCATCTCGTCGTACCCGATGGCATCGCAGTGATAGATTGCATCTTCACCGATCGACAGCTCGATGTCGGTCCACGGACCGACACCGGACTTGTAGCCCACTGTGCTGGCGAGTGCCACGGAAGGGATGCTGCTGATGGCCAAGACGGTAAATATGTACGTTTTCATGAGAGTTCCTGATGTTCGGGTACGCCGTGAGGTCTCACCTCGCTCGGGTTGTCGCAGCGCGACCGGATCGGACAACTCTCGATGACTATTTTTTTTCTCAGGGAAGACAACACGGGGGCGCGACCACAAAGGACACCCGGGCGACCGCACCGACGCGCAGCTCGTCGCGGCTGGCCGTGGCGCCGGGTGATGGCGAGATTCGAAGCACAATCCCGCAGGCGTCTCCGGGATCAGGGGCGGCCGATGTGGATCTCGCCTGCGACGATCTTCCCGCTTCGGACCCGGTAGCGCGCCGTGTGTGGGTGCTGGCATGACCCGCCGGTGGCGAGCTTCAGCGTGAGGCTGCAAGCGGCGTCGATCTCGTCGTCACCGCGGAGCGCGAGCTCGAGCTCGTGCATGGCGACGGCGCTCACCGAGGCGCGGGTGCACCAGGAACGAGCGGATCGCTCGGGGTCAGTCGGCTCGAGCGCGTCCATGCCGAGGATCCGCCACTCGACCGCGTCAGCGACAAAGGGCTCGCAGGCGGTCGGATCGCTGCCCTGCGCGGCATAGAAGCTGCGCACCACGTCGGTCGGCGTGAGCGCGATCGCGGTGGTCGTCCGCGGGTGCGGCTCGGGCAGCTCGTCCGCTCGCAGCACAGCGAAGACCCGCGCGAGCTCGTCGGCATGATCAACGTGAAAGTAGTGATTGCCCGCGGGAAACCATCGCCAATCGAAGCGCACGTTGGTGTGTGGCGCCCACTGCCACAGCTCGAACACGTTGATCACGGGATCCCGGGCCCCGCCGATCGCGGTGATCGGGATCCCAAGTGGCTCGGCCGGGACAGGCCGGTAGGTCATCATCATGCGGCTGTCGGCGCGCATGGTCGCCATCGCCATGTCGCGCAGCTCGACGTCGCGGTCGAACTCCTCGAGGCCCTGAAATTCGACGCTACGCAGGAACCCCAGCAGCAGGTCGTCGCTCATGTCGTGCAGGGCCGCGCCCGAGCGCTCGACCGCGCCGACCAGCTCGTCGAGCTTGTAGCGGGCGGGTGGCCCCAGCGCGGCCACGAACAGGTGGCGCGGCACGTGACCGGCAGCCGACAGCTGCCGGGCGACCTCGTAGGCGATCAGCGAGCCGGAACAGTGGCCGTAGAGCGCGAAGGTCTGACCGTCGAGGGTGTGCAGATCATCGATGATCGCCCGCGTCAGCTCGGTGACGAGCTCGTCGACGCTGGTCGGCCAAGCCTCGCCCAGCCGGGTCCCGCGGCCGGGTGCCTCGACCGCGCGGATCTCGAGCCACTCGGGCATCGCGTCGTTCCACGGGCGAAAGGCGCCCGCCGAGCCGCCGCCGTACGGCACACAGTAGAGGATCACGTCGGCCTGCGGACGCGGGCGCGACGTCACGAACCATGGACCGCGCGTCGGTGTGGCGGCCGGGTCTCGGGTTGCGCCATCGCGGAGCTTGGCGACGAGCGAGCGGATCCCCGCGGCCTGCAGCACCTCGAGCAGCGGGATCTCGTAGCCATGATCAGCCAGGCGCGCGCGCAAATGCGAGGCCATCAGCGAGTCGAGGCCGAGCTCGCGCAGCGGCACGTCCATGGCCAGCTCCGACGTGGCTCCGAGCTCATGCGCGAGGGTGTTGACCACCAGCGCCTCGACCGAGAGCTCGGCGCGGTCGCTGACGGGCGGGGCGGCGTCGCTGGCGTCCGACGCGACCACGCCCGCGCGACCGGTGCGGGGATCGGCGAGGCGGATCCCCGGCCCGTAGCTGCGGCGGGTCCACGGGTAACTGGGAAGACTGGTGACGCGTCCGCCCAGCCACGGCCCGGTCCAGCGCGGCTCGACCCCGCGGGCCCACACCCGACCCAGCGCACCGAGAAACGCCTCGGGCCCGCCACCGCGCGCCATCCCGCAGCTCAGACTGCTCGGCGGATCGAGCTGCCCCAGCGGATCTTCGAGCGGCACGCTCAACACCGGGTGCGGACTCAGCTCGATCACCACGTCGCCCGCCGGACGCAGCACCTCGCTCAGGGCCGGCCACAGGCGCACGGGCTCGCGCAGGTTCGCTTTCCAGTAGCTCGGCGCGGTCGCGTCTTCGAGCCACGCCAGGGTCACCGTCGACAGCATCGGCGTGCGGGGGCCGTCGCCGGGAGCCAGGCCGCGCAGCGCAGCTTCGACGCCGGCCGAGAGCTTGTCGACGTGGCTACAGTGGGAGGCGTAGTCCACGTGGATCCGGCGGGTGAACACGCCGTCGGCCTCGAGCTCGGCCATGAGCTCGAGCAGCGGCGCGGGTGAGCCCGCGACGACCACGTTGATCGGGCTGTTGACGACGGCGATCTCCAGATCCGAGGGGCGCGCGGCCAGGCGCTGGCGAACTTCGGCCTCGGACAGCGCGACGGTGGCCATCGCCCCGGGTGTGTCGAGTCGCTCGGCGACCAATTGGCTGCGCGTGGTGATCACCCGCGCGGCGTCGTCGAGCCCGAGCAACCCGGCGACCTGGGCCGCCGCGACCTCGCCCATGGAGGTGCCCAAGACCACGTCCGGCTCGACGCCGAAGCTCCGCCACAGGGCCGCGGCGGCGACCTGCATCGCGAAGATCGCTGGCTGTACCCGGTCGACGCGAGCCAGCTCGGTCTCGGAGCCGAGCGCCGCCGACAAGCTCCATCCTGCGACGTTGGTGATCGCCTGCTCACAGCGAGACAGAGCGTCACGAAACACGGCCGACCAGCTCGCCAGCGCGCGGCCCATGTCGATCCACTGGCCGCCCTGACCGGAGAACAAGAACACCACGCGCGGTGTCGTCGAGCTGGCGAGGGTCGGGTGGGCCTGGTTTAGCGCGCTCGCGAGGCTGGCCCGGTCGCGCCCGATCGCGTGACCGCGCCACGGCAGGTGAGTGCTGCGCGCGGCCAGGGTGTACGCGAGCTCGTGGGGGTCGATCGCGGGATCGTGCGCGAGCTGAGCGAGCTGAGCGGCGCGCTCGAAGAAGGCCTCGCGGCTGTTGGCCGAGATCGGCGCGAAGATGATCTCGCTGGGCGGCCGCTTCGAGTTTTCACGCTCGGGAGCCGGACCCAAGAGCGCGTGGGCGTTGGTGCCACCAAACCCAAAGCTGCTGACCGCGGCGTAGCGCGGCCCGTCCCAGGTCGTCGACTCGCGGGGCAGAACAAAGCGCGTGCCCTCGAGCTCGACGTCGGGGTTGATGCGCTCGAGGTGAAGGTTGCCAGGGATCCGCCCGTGGTGGATCGCCAGCGCAGCCTTGATCAGCCCAGCGACGCCCGCGGCGGCCTCGGTGTGCCCCAGGTTGGTCTTGACCGCGCCCAGCAAGCACGGCCGGGTGGCCTCGCCATACACACTGCTGATCGCCTGAAACTCGATCGGATCGCCGAGCGCAGTCCCGGTCCCGTGGGTCTCGATCAAGCCGACGTCTTCGGGCGCCAGCCGGGCGTCGGCGAGCGCGGCCTTCAGCACGCGGGCCTGCGCGAGCGCGTTGGGGGCGGTCAGCCCATTGCTGCGCCCGTCTTGATTGGTCGCAGAGCCGTGGATCACCGCGTAGACCCGGTCGCGGCTCAGGTCGACGTCGGACAGGCGGGCGAGCACGACCACGCCGCAGCCCTCGGAGCGCACGAACCCGTCGCCGCGCGAGTCGAACGCCTTGCAGCGACCGTCGGCGGCCATCATCCCGAACCGGGCCAGCGACATGGTCGTGTGCGGCACCAGGTGGGCCTGCACGCCGCCCGCGATGACCCGATCGCACTCGCGCCGACGCAGGGCCGCGACGCCCAGGTGCACGGCGACCAGCGACGAGGCACAGGCCGCGTCAATGCTGAAGCTCGGGCCGCGAAGATCCCACAGGTACGAGAGCCGATTGGCGAGGATCGAGTGGCTCGACCCGGTCGCCGAGTAGGCGTCGATCGTCTGCTCGGCGAACGCCAGCAAGGTCCAGTCGAAGCCCGACGCGCCGATGAACACACCGGTCTCGCTGCCGCGGACGCTGGCCAGCGGCAGCCCGGCGTCCGCGAGCGCGCTCCAGGCGATCTCGAGCAGCAGCCGCTGCTGGGGATCCATCATTCGAGCCTCGCGCTCGGACAGGCCGAAGAAGCCTGGCTCGAACTCGTAGATGCGATCGATCATGCCAGCGAAGCGGGTCTCGGCTTCGCCGGCCGGCCAGCGCTGCTCGGGGATCTCCTGGATCACGTCGACGCCCGCGCACAGGCCAGCCCAAAATTGTCGCGGGTCGCCCAGCCCGCCGGGGAACCGCAGGCCGATACCCACGATTGCGATCGGCTCGGCCGGCGCGGCCTCGAGCTCGGCGACGCGGGCCTTGAGGGCGTTGATCCTCAACAGGGACTGACGCAGCAATTCTGACTTGTCCATTTGGGGGGAGCCTGTGGGGGATCAGGACATGGGCTCGGCGAGCTCGAGCAAAAGCGCGGCCATGACCTCGTCATCGCTGGCGTCGGCGCCTTCGATCGGTGCGCTCACAGGCGCTGGCGCGGCGCGCTGGGGGGCAGGTGGATCGGCCTCGGCCTCGGGCGCGACGAGCTCGTGCAGGTGCCCGGCGAGCGCGACGATCGTCGGGAACGTGAACAACAAGGTGCTGGGGAGCTTGCCGTCAACCAGGGTCTGCAGCTGATTGCGCAGCTCGAGGCTCATGAGCGAGTCGAGCCCGAGCTCGGCGAGCGGTTGGTCCTGGCTGATCTGCGTGGGCGAGACGCCGAGCACAGCTGCGGCGCGCTCGAGCACCCAGCGCTCGAGGTTGCGGCGACGCTCGCGGGGTCCGTGAGCGTCGGCGAACAGAGCTTCGATGCTGAGCGCCGGGGCCGGCTTGGCGGCGGCACCTGGCGCGAGCAGGGCAAAGCGCGGGGTCTGGCCCATCTCGGGCTGGGCGCTGCGGTACGCGGGCCAGTTTAGCGGCGTCGCGCTCACGCAGGTCGGGGCGACGGCGCTGGTCAGCAGTCGGCTCAGCAGATCGATGCCCGCGTCGGGCGTCAGCGAGGGCAGCCCGCGCCGCGCGAGCCGAGCCCCGCGGCGCTCGTCGGCGGCGGCCAGGCCGATGTCCTTCCACGCACCCCAGGCGATCGACAGCGCGGGCAGACCCTGGGCGTGGCGAGCCGCGGCGAGGCCGTCGAGATACGCGTTGGCGAGCGAGTAGGCGCCCTGCCCCGGCGAGCCGAGCACGCCCGAGAGCGACGAGAACAGCACGAAGTGCATCAGCGGCAGCTCGCGGGTGAGCTCGTGCAGGTGCTGGGCGCCGTGGACCTTGGCGGCGATCACCCGGGCGAAGCGGGCGTCGTCGAGGTCGCGCAGCAGCGCGTCGTCGAGCACGCCCGCGCAGTGGATGATGCCCTCGAGCTCGTGCTCGTGGGCGCCGACGAGCTCGGCGACCGCGTCGCGGTTGGCGACGTCGCAGGCGGCGACGACGACCTCGACGCCCTGCGCCCGGATCGCGGCGATCTCCAGCTCGGCGGCGTCGCTCGGGGCCCGCCGCCCGACCAACACGAGCCGCGCGACGTTGGCGTGGGCCAGCATGGTTGCGCAGCGCAGACCGAGCGCGCCCGTGCCTCCGGTGATCAGCCAGGTGCCACCAAACAGCCCGAGCTCGACGGAGCCCGCGACCGGCAGCATGATCCGGTTGGTCGCCTGCTGGGGATCGGGCAGCTCGAGCACCAGCTTGCCCGTGTGCCGGCCCCGCGCCATCTCGCGCAGGGCATCGGCGCCGCGCTCGATCGGCCAGGTTCGAAACGGCAGCGGCTGATAGCGCCCGGCGTCGACCCGGGCCACCAGCTCGCGCAGCGACTCGCGCAGGGCCGCGGAGGCCAGCAGCGCGGGCTCGCCGATGTCGACGGCGAACAGCGCCACGTTCTTGCGAAACACCTCCATGCCCAGGCGCTTGTTGGCGTAGATGTCGGTCCGTCCGATCTCGAGGAAGCGCCCGCCGCTGCGCAGGATCTCGATGCCGAGGCGCAGATCCTCGCCGGGCAGGGTGTTGAGCACGACGTCGACCCCCTCGCCGTCGGTGGCCGCGCGGACGCCCTCGAACCACTCGTGGGTGCGGGACGACCACGCCTGCTTGCAGCCGAGCTCGAGCAGCAAGGCGCGCTTGTCTGGGGTTCCGGCGGTGCCGTAGACCTCGGCGCCAGCGTCCAGGGCGATCTGGATCGCCGCCTGGCCGACGCCGCCGCTCGCCGAGTGGATCAACACCCGATCCTCGGGGCCGACCTGGGCCAGCTTCACGAGGGCATGAAACGCGGTCAGGAACACGCCGGGGAGGGTCGCGGCGGCGGCCGGTGGGAGCCGCGCTGGCCGGCGCGCGAGCAGGGACGCGCGGGTGATCGCGTGAGTGCCGAACCCGCCGCCACTGAGGATCGCGACCACGGGATCGCCGATCGACCAGTCGTCGACGCCGGGGCCGAGCCGGGCGATCCGTCCGCTGCACTCGACCCCGAGCGGGGGCGGGCCGTTGACGCCCGGGTACAGGCCGTGGGCCTTGAGCACGTCGGAGAAGCTCACGCCGGCGGCCTCGATCGCGACCTCGACCTCGCCGTGGTCGGGCTCGCCGCGGTCGAGCTCGCGCAGGGCCAAGCTGTTGAGGTCGCCCGGCTGCGCGCACCAGAGCCTGAACGGGCGATCCATGGCGTCGGCGATCCGCTGCGGGGGTGCGGGTGGGATCGGGGCGCCGCGCCAGCGCGTCACCCATCGCTCGCCGGCACGAAACGCCAGCTCGCGCTCGTCGTCGGGGGCGAGCAGGTGATCGAGCATGGCCGCGATCGAGCTGTTTGGGCGTTCCGTGGGATCGAGATCGATCAGCGACAGATCCCACTGCGCGAGCTCGTGTCGCAGCGTCCGGCCCAGGCCCCAGGCTGCGCGTGCGCTCGGCTCGATCATGGTCGCAGCGCCCGAGTTGCCGTCGCCGATCGACCAGGCGCCGCGGGTCACGAGGACGACCCTGCCCGGCTCGGCGTCGACGGCCGCGATCCGATGCAGCGGTCGCCACAGCTCGTCGAGCGCGGCGCTGCCGAACTGGATCCAGGTGGCGCCATCGATCTCGGCGACGGGGAGGGTCGCGGAGGCGTCGACTCGGGTGATCTGCTCGACGCCACGCTCGCGCAGCGCCTCGATGATCAAGCCCGCCAGCTCGTCTTCGCCGCCGCAGACCACCCATGGGCCGCTCGGCACGGTCGGGGCCGCCGCGCTGGGGGCGACCGTCCATGTGTCTTCAAACAGCCGCAGCTCGTCGAGGGTCGAGGTCTGCGAGTCGACGCGGCGCAGGCGGAGCCCCTTCATGGTCGCCGCGATCGCGCCGTCGTCGGTGTGGACGGTCAGATCGGTCACGGCTTCGCGGGCCGCGAGGTCGCTGGCGGTGGGCTCGCGCAGCCGAGCGTGGACGAGGGCTCGCCTGGGGATCCCGCCGCGGACCAGCAGCGACTCGACCCCGACGGGCAGCCAGCGCCCGGCGCTCAGCAGCGGCGCGACGGCGTGCTGGGCCGCGTCGACCCACGCGGGGTGCAGCGCGTCGGTGCCCGCGACGGCCTCGGTGGTGTGCAGCTCGGCCAGGGACTCGCTCGCGCCCACGCGCAGCTCGACGATCCCCTGAAACGCCGGCCCATAGCGCAGGCCAGCCGCGGCCATGCGCTCGTAGAGCTGCTCACCCGCGAGGACGTCGGCGCAGCGCTGGCGGATCGCCGCCATTGCGACGCGGCCGTTGGCCTGATCGATCGCGGGCGGCCGCGCGACGACCCGGGCCCGCGCGTGGCGAACCCACGCGCCACCCGACGCGTCACGCCCAGTCTTCAACGACAGCACCTCGGCGTCCCAGACCCCGGGCTCGACCATGTGGCAGACCGTCTGGACCTCGACCTGCTCGTGCTCGCCAAGGGTCAGCGCGCCCTCGATCGTCAGCTCGCGGACCTCGACCTCCTCGTCGCGGGCACCGACGGCGCGCCGGGCCCAGACCAGGTAGGCCGCGCCGGGGACCACGATGACCTCACCCACGCGGTGATCGGCGAGCCAGTCTTCGCCGCCGAGCTGCAGGGTGAGCACGCGGACGCCCTCGTTGCCGGCCTCGGCGATCAGCCGGCCTTCGCTGGAGCTGCGCGCGGGCCCGATCGCCGGCCAGTAGCGCTGGCGATCCCACGGGTAGGTGGGCAGCTCGATGAAGCTGCCGTGCGGGTTGAGGGCCGACCAGTCGGGATCGTGGCCGCGCTCGTACAGCCGGCCGACCAGCTCGAGCATGCTGCGGCGGTCACTGGTGTCGTGGCGCAAGCTGGGCAGGCACACGCTGCGGCCCTCGTGGGCCTCGCACCACTGCTTGATCCCGTAGCCCAGCACCGGGTGCGGGCCGATCTCCACGAAGGTGACGGGCCCGCGCGAGAGCAGCTCGAGCACGACCTCGTCGAAGCGCACCGGGGCCCGCAGGTTGTCGCCCCAGTAGCTCGGATCCAGCTCGGTCCCGACCACCGCCCGGGCGCGGACCGTCGAGTACATGGTCGTCGTGGCTGGGCGCGGGCTCAGGCCGATCAGCGCGGCTTTCAGCGGCTCGATCAAGTCGTCCATGCCGGGGCTGTGCGAGGCGTAGCCGATCGCAACCCGGCGAAAGAACCGACCGCGCGCCTGCAGCTGCACGCCGAAGCGATCGAGAGCCTCGGGCGCCCCCGCGAGCAACACCGTCTGCGGGCCGTTGACCGCGGCCACGTGGAGTTCGTGGAGCTCGCCGGCAATCTCGGCCTCGGCCTCGGCCCGCGACAGCTCGACGACTGCCATTCCGCCAGCGGGCGCACGCTCGGCGACGAGTCGACTGCGGGCGTCGATCACCCGACCGGCGTCACCGAGCTCGAGCGCGCCAGAGATCACGGCCGCCGCGACCTCGCCGATCGAGTGACCCACCACGCCATCTGGCCGCAGTCCCCAGCTCTCGAGCACCCGCGCGAGCGCGATCTGGATCGCGCACAGCAGCGGCTGAACGACCTCGGCCCGATCGAGGCTGCGCGCGTCGGACGACTCGGAGCCGACGAGCTCGGCGCTGAGCGACCAACCAAGCGTGGGCTCGAACGCCTCGGCGATGCGGTCGATCGCCGCGCGAAACACCGGCTCGTGGACGTAGAGCTCCTGGGCCATGCCCAGGGTGTGCGAGCCCTGCCCGGAGAACACGAACACCAGTCGCGCGTGGCGCCCGACCTTGCTTGGCTCGGCGTGGCGCAGCAGCTCGGGCAGCTCGTTCCGCTCGCCGAGCGCCGCGATCCGCATTGGGTGATGATCGCGGTGGGCACCGAGCGTGAGCGCGATGTCGTCGATCTCCTGCGCGGAGGTAGCCGCGCCCACGCGCACGGCGGTCGACTCGGCCCGGGCCTGCAGCGCCGCGAGCGAGCGGGCCGACAGCGGCAACAGGTAAGGTCGCTCGATCGCGGCCGGGCGCGCCGCTGGTTCACGCGCGGGCGCTTGCTCGAGCACGATGTGGACGTTGGTCCCGCCGAACCCAAACGAGCTCACGCCCGCGAGGCGTCGCCCACCGCTTGGCTCCCAGGCGACCGCGCGCGTGGGGATCTCGGCGCGCAGCGGTCCCAGATCGATGTTGGGGTTGAGCGTGTTCAAGTTCAGGTGCGGCGGCACCACGCGATGGCGCAGCGCGAGCACGACCTTGAGCACCCCCGTGATCCCGGCCGCGGACTCGAGGTGGCCGAGGTTGGTCTTGTGCGAGCCCAGCCACAGCCGGTCCGCGCGGCCGCCAAACACCTCGGTGAGGGCCCGAACCTCGATCGGATCGCCGAGAGGTGTGCCCGTGCCGTGGGCTTCGATCATCGAGACCTCGTGCGGCTCGACCCGGGCGCTGGCGAGCGCCGCCCGGATCACCGCGGTCTGCGAGGCTGGATTGGGGACGGTGAGCCCGCTCGCGTGGCCGTCGTGGCGGACCGCCGAGCCGCGGATCAACGCGAGGATCCGATCCCCCGCTCGCTCGGCGTCGGACAGGCGGCGGACCGCAAGCACCACGCAGCCCTCGCCGCGAACGTAGCCGTCGGCGGCGCTGTCGAAGGTCCGACACCGACCGCTCGCCGACATCGCGCGAGCGCGGCTGAGGAACACGCCGAGCTCGGGGGCGAGGATCACGTTCACGCCACCGACCAGCGCACGATCACACTCGCCGAGCCGCAGCGACTGCGCCGCGAGGTGCAGCGCCACGAGCGACGACGAGCAAGCCGTGTCGATCGCCATGCACGGACCTTCGAGGCCCCAGGTGTGCGACAGCCGACCGGCGGCGACGGACGTGTCGGTCCCGGTGAAGTCATACGCGCCGATGTCCTCGGCCGACCCGGCGTGGAATTTCAGCTGAGCAAAGTCCTCGGTGCCGATGCCCACGAACACGCCAGTCTGAGACCCGCGCAGGCTTGCGGCCGGCCAGCCGGCTTGCTCGAAGGCCTCATGACCGACCTCGAGCAGTAACCGTTGCTGCGGATCCATGCGCTCGGCTTCGCGGGCCGAGATGCCGAAGAACGCCGGATCGAAGCGGGTGAGATCGCCGAGGAACCCGCCCTCGGCCGAGACCATGCGGCCGAGGCGATCGGGATCGGCGTCGGTCCAGGCTTCGGCGTCCCAGCGATCCGCGGGCACGGTCGTGACCGCGTCGACGCCGGCCTCGAGCAAGCTCCAGAATTCGTCGACCGAGTCGGCGCCCGGCAGCCGACAGGCGACACCGACCACGGCGATCGGCTCGTCCAGGCGCGGGTCTCGGCCGTCGCGCGGGCGGGGATCGACTCGGGCTTCGACTTCGGCTTCGCGGACGATCACGGCGCCGGGTTTGCGAAGCTCGCGCTGCGGGACCGGGCTGGGCGCAGCCGGGGACGACCAGTCGACAAAATTCAGGGCCGCGCGGGCCAGCGCCGACACGCTTGGGTGCTCGAACACCAAGGTGCTGGGCAGCGACACCGCCAGCGCCTTGCTCAAGCTGGTCAGCAGCCCGATCGCCAGCAGCGAGTCCATGCCGAGTGAGAACAGGCCCTCGTCGCGGGGCAGCTCGTGCTCGATCATCAGGGCGGACTTGGCCTGAAGCTCGATCCAGTCAGCCAGCGCGTGCTCGCGCTCGGTCACCGTCAATCGCTCGAGCGCCGCGACCAGCGAGCTTGCGACCGCGGCGGGCGGGGGCGCTTCCGCGGGGGTCTGCGTGGGTGGGTGAGCATCCCGATCCCACTGCGTGGCCTCGACGAGGATCAGCTCGCGGCCGTCGGGATCGAACATCACGAGCTGCGTGTGGGTGACGACCAGCGCGCCCACGCGGCTCGGCGTCGCGCGACCGTGCAGCCGGCTCCAACCACCCAATACCCGGGCGCTGCCGTGGATCAGCGAGGCCAGCGTGCCCGCGAGCTCGAACGCGCGGACCGTGGTGACGCCGTTCAGGCGCAGCCGCCAGCTCGCGCCCCCACGCTCGATCGCCGTGACGTCGGCCCCGAGCGAGCGCTGGATCGGCGCGAGCTCGGCCTCGAGCTCGGCGGCCGAGCACGGCTCCCAGACCACGTCGCTGGACCACGGCGCGAGGGCGGCGGCCGGGGCGAGGTTGGCGTTCAGCAGCTCGCGCCAGCCGTGACCATCGTCGGACCAGACCTCGACGCCGTCGCGGGTGCGCATGACGTGCACGCGCTCGATGCTGTGGGTGCTCGCGGCCAGCAGGGCGTCGACCAGGGGCGCGTCGACCAGCGCGATCAACAGCGTGATCAGGGCGCCCGCGTCGAGTCGAGCTGTGGCGCTCGGCCTCGCCTCCCAGGTTGGTCGGGGTTGATCCAGACGAACGAGGTCAGCCCAGCCCGGCGGCGCGACGAGGATGTGGCCCGCCGCGGTCCCGCGCCTGGGTGTGGCCACGGGCGCCGCGGGGAGCCGATGCCGCTGGCGCTGCCACGGGTACACGGGCAGCGAGGTCACGTTGGCCGGCGGGATCAAGCGCTCGAGCTCGACGGCCACACCCAGACCGTGAAGCCGGCCCGCGGCCTCGGCGAGCTCGAGCCGGGCGCTGCCGTCCCGCCGCAAGGTCGCGACGGTCGCCCGTTGCGCGGCGTCATGATCCGCGCCGCGCTCGGCCAACACCTGCGCGATCGGGATCTGCAGGACCGGGTGCGGACCCAGCTCGACGAACACCGCGTCCATGTCGTTGGCGACGGCCTCGATCGCCGCGGCGAAGCGCACGGGCTCACACATGTTGCGGACCCAGTAGTCGAGGTCCAGCGGCGCTTCTCGGCGAGCGCCATCGACCGTCGAGTAGAGCGGCAGCTCAGCCGACTCGGTCTCGACGTTGCCCGCGAACTTGCGCAGCCGCACGCTCGCGGCCGTGACCGCGGGGCTGTGAAACGCGTACTCGGTCGACACCCAGCGCGCGAACCGACCGGCGCTGGCGAACGTGGCCCGGACCCGCTCGAGCGCGGCGAGTGGTCCGGCGAGCACACACGAGCTTGGCCCGTTGATCGCCGCCACGCTCACCTCGGGCTCGCCGAGCGCCGCGACCTCGTCGGGGGCGATCGCCAGCGCCAGCATCCCCCCGCTGCCGCGCAGGTTGGCCATGACGCCGGCGCGCATGGTCACGATGTGGCAGGCCTCGAACAGCGGCAGGGCGCCGCACGCCCACGCGGCCGCCAGCTCACCGACACTGTGACCGACCACCGCGGCCGGGCGGATCCCGTGCGAGGCGAACCACGTCACGAGGCCGACCTGAAGGGCGAAGATCGCCGGCTGCGCGAGCTCGGTCGCGTCGAGCTCCTCGTCGCGCAGGGCATCGAGCACGCTCGTGCCGCCGAGGCTGAGCACGAGCCCGTCGATGTCCTCGAGGATCTGCCTGACCTCGATCGAGGACTCGAGCAGCTGGCGGCCCATGCCCCGGTACACGCCCCCCTGCCCGGCGAACACGAACACCACGGACGGCGCGGTCCGGCCAGCTTGGATCAGGGGGGCCGCGCGCAGGCGGGCAGCGAGCTCGCCCGCGCCGTCGCCCGCGACCGCCAGTCGCCAGGCATGGTTGCCGCGGCGGCGCGCGGCCGTGTGACACAGATCCGCCAGCGGCGGGTGCTGGCCAGCGAGCAGCGCGGTCCAGCGCCCGCGCAGCTGCTCGAGGGCTCGCTCGTCGCGGGCCGACAACAACAGCAGCGAGGGCCCCGGCGGGGGCGGGTGATCCTCGGCCGAAAGACCCCGCTCGAGGATCACGTGCACGTTGGTGCCGCTGAACCCAAACGAACTCACGCCCGCGAACTGGCCGGGTAAGTCGGTCGCATGCTGGGGCACGCGCAGCGGCGAGCTGTCCCAGGGGACCATCGGGTTGCCGCGATCAAAGTGGATCTGCGGCGGGATCATCCGGTGCTCGAGCGCGAGCACGGCCTTGATGAACCCCGCGACCCCGGACGCCGACTCGAGGTGGCCGAGGTTGGCCTTGAGCGAGCCGACCCACAGCGGCGAGTCGTCGGCCAGGCGCATGGCCTTGGACAGCGCCTCGAGCTCGATGGGATCGCCGAGCGAGGTCCCGGTCCCGTGGGCCTCGACGTAGCCGACCTCCTCGGGCTGCACGCCCGCCTCGACGATCGCCGAGCGCAGCAACGCCCGCTGGGCCAGCCCGTTGGGCACGGTCAGCCCGCTGGTGCGCCCGTCGTGGTTGAGCGCCGAGCCGCGGATGATCGCCCGGATCCGATCGCCCGCGAGCATCGCCTCGCTGAGCGGCTTGAGCACGACCATCCCGCAGCCCTCGCCAATCGCTATGCCGTCGGCGCCCGCGTCGAACGGGCGGCAGCGGCCGGTCGGCGAGAACATCCGGTTCTTGCTGCGCTCGACCAGGGTCAGCGGCGACAACAAGGCGTTGACGCCCCCCGCGATCGCCAGGTCGCACTCACCAGCCCGCAGGCTGCGGACCGCCAGATGGATCGCCGTCATCGACGACGAGCACGCCGTGTCGACCGTGAGCGAGGGTCCGTGGACCCCGAGGAAGTGGCTCAGACGACCCGAGAGCACCGAGCTGCGGGTCCCGCTGGCCGTGAACCCGTCGATCCAGTCGGCCTCGGCCCGCCCGAGCAGCTGCGCGCCGTGATCATAGTTGAGGGCCCCGACGAACACCCCGGCCGAGCTGTCCTCGAGCGCCGAGAGCATGACCCCGGCGTCCTCGAGCGCGCTGACGCCAACCTCGAGCAGCAGGCCCTGCTGCGGATCCATGCTCAGCGCCTCGCGCGGGGAGATCCGAAAGTAACCGAGGTCGAGCCCGTCGACCTCGCTGATCAGCCCGGCCTCGCGCGCGTAGGTGCGGCCGGGCGCGTCGGGATCGGGGTCGTACCAGGGCTCGATGTCGAAGCGCGAGCTGGGGATCGGGACCACGGCGTCGGTCCCGGCCAGCAACATCGACCATAGATCCTCGGCCGAGTCGGCGCCGGGGAACCGACAGGCCATGCCGATCACGGCGATCGCCGCGTGGTCGCTGGCGACGATCTGCCGGGCCACCTGCTGCTCGGCGGTCAGTCCCAGGAGCTCGCCGAGGTGACGGACCAGGCGCGGCAGCGTGGGGTAGTTGAAGGCGATCGTCGCCGACAGCTGCAGGTGCAAGAGCTGCTCGAGCCGGCCGCGCAGGGTGACCGCCATCAGCGAGTCCATGCCCTGCTCGGCGAAGCCAATGTCGCGATCGAGGCTCCGCTCCTGGCCGAGGATGTCGAGCACCTCGGCCTCGACGGCGCGCTCGAGCGCGGCCACTGTAGCGATCACCCCGCTCGTGCGGGGGGCGGCGCTCGGCGCTGCCACGATCTTCGTGACGAGATCTTCGATCAGCGGCGGCGTCCAGCTCAGCGAGTCCGAGAATTGATCCCAGTCGACGGGCACCAACACCAGGTGCGGCGCGTCCGTGTTCCAGGCCGAGGCGAACCACTGCACGCCCTCCTTGGCGTCGAGCGGGCGCACGCCCGACCTCCGAAACCGCTCGCGGTCGTGCTCGGTCAGGCGCTGCGATTGGTTGGTCCAGATGCCCCAGCTCTGGCTCTGGGCTGGCAGACCAGCGGCGTGGCGCTGCTCGGCCAGGGCGTCCAAGAACGCGTTGGCGGCCGCGTACGCGCCCTGTCCCGGGTTGCCCAGGACCGAGGCCATCGACGACAGCAGCACGAAGCGCTCGATCGTGTGGTCGCGACAAAGCTCGTGCAGCAACATCGCGCCCGTGACCTTGGGCGCCATGACCTCGGCGATCTGATCGCTCGTGAGCGTAGCAAGCGGGGCGTCTTTCAGGGCCATCGCGCCGTGGATGACCCCGGTCAGCGACGGCAGCGTCGCCAGCAGCCGCTCGAGCGACGCGCGATCGGTGACGTCGCAGCGAGCGAAGCGGATCGCCTCGCCGAGATCCTCGACCTGCTCGCGGGCGGCCAATGAAGGATCGCTGCGACTGGCCAGGATCACCTGCTCGGCCCCCGCCGTCTCGATCAGCCAGCGCGCGAGCTGGCGCCCCACGAACCCGGCTCCGCCCGTGATCAGCACCCGTCCGCCGGTCCAGCTGGCCTCGGCGGCGGGCGGCGCCGGGACCAGGCGACGGACGAGCCGGCGCCCGTCGACGATCGCAACTTGCTCCTCGTGATCGTCGACGAACAGCGCGTCGGACAGCAGCGCGATCGCGTGCTCGTCTGCGAGGTCGATCAGGCGGTGGCTGATCTCGGGGTGCTCGCGCTGGAGCACCCGCCCGAGCCCCCACAGCGCCGCCAATGCGGGCGACCCCTGGCCCCTCGCTCGCGCCTGGCCGGGGATCACCTGGGCGCCGCAGGTGACCCAGGTCGAGGTCGCGCCCGCGTCGACGACCGCGCGCAGGACCTCGACGGCGGCCCGCGTGAGCGCCACCGCGGCCTCGTCGGCCGGGCCCTCGGGGGTCGTCCACAGCGCGATCACGTGCGCGCGCTGGCCCGCGCGAAGCGTCTGCTGCAGGTCCTCGCGCAGGACCAGCTCGACCTCGGAGCCCGCGTCGTGCAGCAGGTAGCTCAGCTCCTCGCCGAGCGGCGTGATCTCGTCGACCACGATCACGCAGCGGTCCGAGGGCGTGACCATGGCGATCGGCTCCGACCTCCAGCTCAGGCGCAGCGCGCCGACCGGCTCGTCTGTGGCGAGGTCAGCCCGATCGACCGGCAACAGCGAGACGTCGCCGAGGTGACCGAGCAGGCCGCCGTCGCTGCGATCCCACAGCGTCACGTCACCGCTCAGCGGCCCCCGCGGGCGCGAGGCCACGGCCCGGACCCGCTTGGCCTGGCTCCGAACCAGCCGCAGGTCCGCCGTGAACAACGCGTTGGCCTGACCCTCGATCGGCGCGTCGACCAACAACAGCTGCAGACCCGCGTCGAGCAAGGCCGGGTGGATGCCGCGCTCCGTGCCGTGGGTATCGACGCCCTCGGGCAGCGCGAGGTCAGCGATGATCGTGTCGCCATCGCGGACCAGTCGCTCGATCCCGCGAAACGCCGGGCCATAGTCGTTGCCGGCCTCGGCCCACCTGGCGTAGGGCGCAGGCTCGGCTGCAGCCTCGTCGAGCGCGGGCATCTCGCCGACGGGAAACTCGACGCTGCGCTGCAGGCGAGCCTTGGCGTGGCGCACCCAGGTGGCTTCCGCGTGCTTGGTCGCAAACACCTCGACCGCGTAGCCCTCGCCCTCGCGCTGGGCCGAGACCTGAACGGAGCGGGCGTGACCGTCGAGGATCAGCGGAACCTCGAGCACCGAGTTCTTGACCTCCCAGCTGCCGGGCACGCTGGCGATCACCTCGCGCATCCACATGATCATCGCGATCCCGGGGACCGCGATCTCGCCGTGCACGCGGTGGTCGCCGAGCCACAGCTGGCGGTGCTGATCGAGCTCGAGCTCGAGCACCCAGCCACCCGCGGCGCTCGGCCGGGGCCCGGTCGAGCGCGCCGCCGACGGCGGGGGCGGCCAGAACCGCTCGCGGGTGAACACCGAGGTTGGCAGCGGCGCGATCTTTCCTCGCGCCAGCAGCGGCTGGGGATCGAACGCCACCCCGGCGACGAACAACCCGGCCAGCGAGTCGAGCAGCGCCTCGACCTCGTCGTGCCCGCGCCGCAGGCTACCGACCACCGCGCCCCGACCACCGAGCTGGCTGTCGACCTGGCCGTCGCCCGGTCCCACGTCGAGCTCGGCGAGCGCCCGCTCGATCACCCCGGTCAGCAGCGGGTGAGCCGAGACCTCGATGAAGATCTCGGCCCCCAAGTTGATCGCCCGACGCAGCGCCCGATCGAAGCGGACCGGACGGCGCAGGTTCTCGATCCAGTACGAGCCATCGAGATCCTCGCCCGTGAACTCGCGGTCGAACACCGTGGAGATCATCGGCACGCCCGCGGCGGCCGGCGCGAGCTGGTCGAGCTCGGCGTACAGCGCGTCGCGGAGCGCGTCGATCTGGGCGCTGTGCGAGGCGATGTCGACGTCGACCCGCCGGGCAAAAATGTTTCGCTCGCGCAGCTGCTCGACCCACGCGTCCACGGCCTCGGGATCCCCCGCGACCACGCTGCTCTCCCCATCATTGACGACCGCGAGGCTGAGCTCGTCGGGCAGCAGCTCGATCAGCGCCTCGAGCCCGAGCCCGACCGCCGCCATCGCGCCGCGACCCGCGATCCCCAGCAACAGACGGCTGCGGCGCGCGACCACCCGCGCGCCGTCGGCCAGGGACAGGCCCCCCGCGACGCAGGCCGCGGCGATCTCCCCTTGCGAGTGACCAATCACCATGTCCGGCTCGATCCCCCACGACCGCCACAGGGCGGCCAGCGAGACCATCACGGCCCACAGCGTCGGCTGAACCACGTCGATGCGCTCGAGCGGGGGTGCGCTCGGATCCGCGAGCAGGACCTCGCGCACCGACCAGCCGGTCTCGGGCCGAAGCGCCGCGTCGCAGCGATCGAGCGCCTCGGCAAACACTGGGGCGCTGGTGAGCAAGCGCTGCCCCATGCCGACCCACTGCGCGCCCTGTCCCGGGAACACGAACGCGACCCGGCCCCCCTCGCGCGCGCTGCCCCGGTGAACCACCGGCGTCGCCTCGACAGGCGCGCCTCCGGTTCCGTCGAGCTGGGCGAGGCCTCGAATCAAGCTCTCGCGGTCCCCGGCGACCAGCGCGGCCCGGTAGCGGTGGTGCGGACGATGGCGCAGCCCCGTCCACGCGAGGTCCTCGAGCGCGACCTCGGGATTGCGGACCAGGTACGCCCGCAGGTCGAACGCCGCGCGCTCGAGCCCCTTGGGCGTGGTCGCCGTCACGGGGACGATCGTCGACCGGCGCGGCTCGACCGGGTGAACGAGGCTGCGATCGTGGAGGGTCTCGAGCAGCGCGTGGAAGTCGACGTACTCGTCTTGCTCGCGGTACGTGCAGGCCAGGGCGTCGCCAGAGCCATCGCCAGGACCGTCACGGGTCGAGATCGTCGTCACCGTCTCGCGGATCGCCGAGCCCAGCACCGGGTGCGGACCGATCTCGACAAACACCGGAGCGCGCGCCCGACTCAGCTGTCGCAGCCCGTTGAGCAAGTCGAACGGCTGGCGGAGGTTCTTGGCCCAGTAGCTCGCGGTCGCTGATCCGGGCGCGGCCCAGCCGTCGAGCGTGGTCGACCACCACGGGATCACTCCGGCACCCGGAGCAATGTCCGCGAGCGCGGCCTCGAGCTCGGCGAGGATCGGCTCGACGAGCGGAGAGTGGGACGCGTAGCCGACACGGCCCCGCCCGCAGCGAACCCCCTGGGCTTCCCAGGTGCTCGCCGCCGCGTCGAGTGAGCTCGGGCTGCCGGTCACCAGCGTGCGGCCCGGAGCGATCTTGCCAGCGAGCGACAACCCAGGAGGGAGCTGCTCGAGCTGCTCGGCGGGGAGCCGAACGACCATGACTTCGCCGGTGCCAGCGAGGTGCGCCGCCGCGAGTCGGGCCCGGGCAGCGATCACCGCCGCGGCGTCCTCGAGCGAGAGATGACCCGCCACATGAGCAGCCGCGACCTCGCCGATGCTCTGGCCGATCACCTTGTCAGGGCGGACGCCGTGGGCCGCCAGGGTGCGAGCCAACCCGACTTGGATCGCAAACAGCAGCGGCTGGATGACGTCGGGCGACTCGCCAGGCTCGCGGCTGCACAGCCGCTGCAGCGTCGACCAGCCGATCAGCGGGCGCAACGCGGCGTCGCAGGCCTCGACCGCGGCCCGGAACTCGGGCTCCCGATGGAGCAGGGCTTGGCCCATCCCCAACCACTGACCGCCGTGGCCGGAGAACACGAACACCAGCTCGGGCGGCTGCGCGGGTGAGTGTGCTTGGGCTTGCTGAATCTCCACCCGCACCGACGCAGCGGCTCGCAGAGCGCCGGGCGCTGAGGCCAGCGCGACGTGGGCATTGGTCCCGCCAAACCCGAACGAGCTGACGCCGGCCAGCCGCGTTCGGTCGCGCTCGGGCCAGTCGAGCACGTGCGTGGGCACCCGCAGGCGCAGCCGATCAAAGTCGATGTGGGGGTTGGGCGTCTCGAAGTGCAGGTTGGGCGGAATGGCCCCGTGGTGGAGCGCGAGGGTCGTCTTGATCAGCCCGGCCATGCCCGCCGCGGCCTCGAGGTGGCCCAGGTTGGTCTTGACCGAGCCGATCACCAGCGGGTCCTCGCGTCCGGGACCAAACACCGCGCCGATCGCCTCGGCTTCGATCGGATCACCGAGGTAGGTCCCGGGCCCGTGGGTCTCGACGAAATCGACCTCTGCGGGGGGCAGCCCGGCGACCGCCCACGCGCGCGAGAGCACGGCCTCTTGCGCCTCGCCCGAGGGCGCCGTGAGTCCGTTCGAGTAGCCGTCGTTGTTGATCGCGCTGCCGCGGATCACCGCGTAGATCGGAGCGCCGCGCTCGAGCGCGAGCGAGAGCGGCTCGAGCAGCACCACGCCGACACCCTCGCCGCGGACATAGCCGTTGGCGCGGGCGTCAAACGCCTTGCACCGGCCGTCGGGCGCCATCGCGCCGAATTTGCTCATCGCCACCGTGCTCAGCGGCGACAGCAACAGGTTCACGGCGCCCGCCAGCGCGCGGGAACACTCGCCCCGCTGCAAACTCTGCACGGCAAGGTGAACCGCAACCAGCGATGATGAGCAGGCTGTGTTCACCGTCAAGCTCGGCCCACGAACCCCCAGGAGGTAAGACAAGCGCCCAGCGATAATTCCTGGATCGTGCCCAGTCGCGCTGTGCTGCTGGATCCGGGCCGGGTCGTCACCAACCACCCGATCCCAGTCATTCCACATCGCGCCCGCGAACACGGCCGTCGAGCTGTGGACCAGCGAGCGTGGGACCACGCCACCGCTCTCGAGCGCCTCCCAGGCGACCTCGAGGAACAGCCGCTGCTGTGGATCCATCTCGCGAGTCTCACGCGGAGAGATATTGAAGAACGCCGGATCGAAGCGATCGACATGGTCGAGAAACCCACCCCATCGCGTCGCCGCCTTGCCCGCGGCCGCCGGATCGCTGTCGTACCAACGATCCGCGTCCCAGCGGTCGAGCGGAACCTCGGTGATCGTGTCGACCCCGTCTCGCAGCAGCCGCCAGAACGCCTCGGGCGACGCCGCGCCCGGAAACCGACAGCCCAGACCCACGATCGCAACGGGCTCGTTGACCGCGGCGGTCAGCTCGGCCTGCGAGGTAGCTTGGGGACTGGCGCCCTCGAGGTAGGTCACCAGCGCGTCGATGGTCGGGTAGCGCCACGGGGTCGTCGTCGCGAGCGAGCGACCGATGTGAGCCTCGAGCTTGGTCAACAGCGCCAGCGCGAGCACGGAGTCCAGCCCCTGATCTCGCAGCCGCCGGTCGAGCAGCACCCGCCCGGGGTCGACCTCCAGCAGGCCTGCGACTTGCTCGACAATCCACTCTCGAAGTGGGCCTCGAAGTGGGCTGGGGCGGTTGACAGACGAGTCGGCCATGGAACGTTACGCGGATGTCTCACTTGCCGAGCGACGGTGGTCCTGGCAGCCTCGCCACGAGCCCAGAAGATCGTCACCCCCGAAGACCCTGCCTCACATTCAAAGCGCGGCAAACGGTGACTTGGCTCCCAGCCGCGTTTGATTGTATCCCAGCGCTATCGACGCTCAGCCGCTGTTCTCGATGTCCAATTATGTCCCAGCCGCGCGCTCGCTTTCGCAGGGGAACGGCGGTTCTCTGAGCGATCTCGCCCCTTTAGAAGGTCGCACTTCATACCCCTGGCAAATGAGGATACATTGCTGCCCACGAGCGAAGTGATGACGCATTCTGAGGCACGAAAAGGGGCCTCGCTCGGCTTCCTCGATGGGTATGACCTCCAGCGGCTGCTCCGAAAGACCCGGAGCACGGCCGTGTATCACGCGTCGCGCAATCGCGACGGCCTCGCCGTCATCGCCAAGTTTTACCTGGCCGACAAAGACGCGACCGACGGCCACTTCGAGCACGAGTATCGGCTGCTGAGCTCGCTCGGGGTCGGCGGTGCGGTCGAGGCCGTGGATCTGGTGCGCGCAGGTCAGCAGCGGGTCCTGATCCTCAAGCGCTTCCCCGGTGTCGACCTCGACAACTTCCTGGGCGGTCGGCCGCTCGACATCGAGACCTTCCTGGTGCTCGCGGTCAAGACGACAGCGATCCTCACCAAGGTCCACGCACGCCGCGTCATCCACCGTGACATCAAGCCCAGCAGCCTGCTCGTCGACCCTGAGACCCTCGAGATCTGCCTCGCCGACTTCGGCATCTCCGTGGCGCTCGAGCGCGACCACCGTGAAATCTACGACCTGGGTGTGCTCGCCGGCACACTCCCGTATCTGGCGCCCGAGCAGACCGGTCGCACGACCCGCGCGGTCGACCACCGCAGCGACCTGTACTCGCTCGGCGCAACCTTCTACCAGATGCTGGCCGGGCGTCCGCCGTTCACCGACACCGAGCCGCTGCGGCTGGTCCACGCGCACCTCGCCCGGGTGCCCCCGTCGCTCCAGCAGCTGCGCCCCGAGATCCCCAAGGTCCTCGCGGCAATTGTCGCGCGGTTGCTCGCCAAAGATCCGATCGATCGCTACCAGTCGGCGCTCGGGTTGCTGCACGATCTCGAGCGCTGCCAGCGAGACCGAAAGGGGTTCGAGATACCCACCTTCGAGCTTGGCCTGGGCGACGCCTCCGCGCGCCTCGAGCTGCCGGATCGCCTGTACGGGCGGGCGGCAGAGGTCGAGCGCCTGTCCGAGGCGTTTGAGCGAGCGTGTGCTGGCCGCGCAGAGTTCCTGTTGCTGCACGGCCCGTCGGGGATCGGCAAGACCGCGCTGATCCAGTCGTTGCAGCCGCAGCTCGCCGACCGCGAGGGCTACTTCGCCGCCGGAAAATTCGAGCAGTTCCGCAGCAACGTGCCGCTGCTGGGCGTGACCCAGGCGCTCTCGCGCCTCGTGGATCGCTTGCTGATCGAGAACGAAGACCGGCTCGACGAGTGGAAGCGACGGCTGAGCGAAGAGCTCGACTCGACCGCCTCGGTGCTCGTGCCGCTGGTCCCCGGGCTCGAGCACCTCTTGGGGGCCCAGCCCGACGCGCTCGAGCTCGGGGCCCTCGAGTCCCGCAACCGCTTGCTCGTCGCGCTGGGTCGGCTCGTGGCCACGATCGCTGCGCCCGAACACCCCGTGGTGTTGTTCCTCGACGACCTGCAGTGGAGCGATCCCATCAGCTTGCGAGTGATCGAGCAGCTGGTGACGGCCAGCGGCGCCAAGGGCCTGTTGGTGATTGGCGCCTATCGCGACGAGGAGGTCGACGACGACCACCCGCTGCGAGCGCTCGCGCATCGCGTCGAAGACACCGTCGAGATCGAGCTCGGGCCGCTGTCCGCGGCGGCCGTGACGGAGCTGATCGTCGACGCGCTCAAGGTCGACCGCGAGCGCGCGACCGAGCTCGCGGGTTCCCTGGCTGGGCGGACCGACAACAATCCGCTCCTGATTCGCCAGCTCCTGGTCTTGCTCGAGCAGGACGGCGCGCTCACCCGCGGCCCGGGGGGCTGGACCTGGAGCGCCGACGCCGTCCGCAAGTCGGGGATCCCCAGCGACGCGCTGGGCATGATCAAGGCCAAACTCGAGCGGCTCTCGCCGGCGTTGCGCGAGGTGCTCGCGGCGGCGGCCTGCGCGGGCAGCCGGTTTGACCTGTCTGGGCTGGCGGCCGCGCTCGAGCGACGGCCGGCCGACCTGCTCCCCGACGTGGTCTCGCTGGCCGACGAGGGCCTGCTGACCCTGTCGGACTCGGTCGTCTGCTTCACCCACGATCGCATCGAGGAAGGCGCCCGGCACTGGCTCGACCGCGATCGAGAGCGCCGCTACCACCAGCGGATCGGCCGGTTCCTGCGGGACACCGTGCCTGAGGCCCAGCTCCACGAGCGGGTCTACGACATCGTCGATCACCTCAACCGCACGATCGAGACCGAGACCGACCCCGAGCGCCTGTGGGAATTGGCCGAGCTCGACCTCCTCGCCGGCCAGGCTGGACTCCGGGCGTCGGCCTCGACCATGGCCGCGCGGCACCTCGAGGCCGGGCTCCGGGCGCTCGAGCGCGCCGACGCCTCGTGGAGCGGAAAGTCAGTGGCCAAGGTGATCGGGCGAAGCGACGCGCTCGCGCTCTCGCTGGGTGTCCAACATGCTCGCTGTGTCTCGCTGATGGGGGACTATGAGCGGGCGTCCGCGCTGTTCGACGAGCTCATGAACGACGCGCTCAGTCCGCTCGACTACGCCAACGTCGCGCTCATTCGTCTCGACGCGTGCACCATCGCTGGCCGCCAAAAAGATGCGATCCGCTGGGCCCTCGCGGGGCTCGACAAGCTGGGTGTCCGGCTGTCCCCGTCGCCGGGGCCCCACGTGGTCATCACTGCGCTGATCCGGATGAAGTGGGCGTTTCGGGCCAAGGTCCGACCGTCGCTCGATCAGCTGAGCTCGTGCGAAGATCCATCGGCGCGCGTGCGCATGGAGCTGCTGGCGAAGCTGGTGGGCCCCGCGTATGTGGTCGGCGGCACGCTGGTCCCCGTCATCATCAGCTTGGCGGCGCTCGAGAGCCTGCGGATCGGGCGAACCTCCAGCTTTTCCTATTACTTGGCGTTGGTGTGCATGTTGATGGCCGGCGCGCTCGGGGACCACCAAGGCGCAGCCGAGCTCGCTCACCATGCACTCGAGCTGATCCACGAGCCGGGAGCGACGCGCCGCGGCATCACGGTCTTGCTCGCGCACAGCATCGTCCTGCACTGGACGCGCCCGTACCCCGAGTGCTTTACGGGGGTCCAGTCCAGCTTCGAGCTCGCGCTCGAAGAGGGCGATCTCGAGTACGCGACCTACGCGACCCTGCACCGGGTCGGCTACCAGTCTTCCATGGGCCGCCCGCTCGACGTCGTGCGTGTCAACGCCCAGGAGGCCGCTCGGTTCGCGAACAACACGGGCATGGTCGAGTTCGCCGACGCGATCCGCGTCCGGGTCCGCATGTCCGAGGCCCTCGAGGGCACCGAGGTGCTCGACGACTTCGACCCCGACAGCTTCACGCTGCTGTACCCGCGCTGCGTGGCCGTGAACTGGGCCATGCAGCCGCTGGTGTTTCTCGGCCAACCACAGCGCGCCCTGGCCCTGTCCGAGTCCGTCGTCGACAAGGTCGGCGAGGGTCTGTTTGGGTTCTACCTTCACCCCGAGTTCGTGTTCTACCGGGGTATGGCCGCGGCCATGTCGCTCGACGACGCCCGCGAGGATCAACGCCGCGGCCGTCGTCGGATTGTTCGCGCGAGCCACCGAAAGCTGCGCAAGTGGGCCGCGGTCTACAGCGGCAACCTCGGTCCCCACGCGCTGCTGCTCGAGGCCGAGACCGCGCGCACGGACGGTCAGACCGAGCGGGCCCAAGATCTCTACGAGCAGGTCGCACACGCGGCCCACGAGCAGTTTCCCCAGATCGAAGCGCTGGCGTGGGAGCGCCTGGGACACCTCATGAACGCACGCGGCTGGGAGGGCCTGGCCCACACGCCCATGATGCGCGCGCACAGCCTGTACGAGGCCTGGGGCGCGACCGGCAAGGTCGCCCAGATCGAGCGGGACTTCCCCGATCTTCGGTTCTTGTCCACGACCACGGCGATCCCCTACAACATCAACGAGACCGTCTCCACGACGACCACGGCGATGAGCGCCTCGCTCGACGTCGCCAGCGTGCTCAAGAGCACGCTGGGGATCACGCGCGGCCAGAGTCACGACGAGGTCGTCTCGCGGGTGCTCGCGGCAGCCATCGAGAACGCTGGGGCCCAGCGCGGCGTGCTGGTCCAACAGATCGACACGGTGCTCTACGTCGTCGTCGAGAACGACAACGAAGGCTCGACCGGACGGGTCCGTGAGCCCATCGCCCTCGCCGAGGCCGACGCCATGTTGCCGACCTCGTTGGTTCGTCTGGTCGCGCGCACCCGCGAGCCACGGATCATTCACGACGCGCGCGCAGATCTCGACGTCCGCACCAACCTCGCCGAGCCGCCCAGCAAGGTGTTGTCGATCGTCTGCATGCCGATCCTGACCCAGAACCAGCTGGTCGGCGTTCTCTACCTCGAGAACCGCCTCGTCACTGGCGTGTTCACGCCGGACCGCCTCGAGATCCTCGAGCACCTCGCCGCGCAGGCGGCGATCTCCTTGCAGAGCGCGCGGTTGTTCGACGAGCTGCGTGGCCGCGAGGCCCAGTGGGCCTCGCTGGTCGAGCACGCACCCGACAACATCGCGATCGTCGATCGCCACGCGAGCATCATGTTCATCAATCGCGGCGTCGTCGATCGCGGACGCGGCCTCGTCAACGAGGGGCGCGGTCTCATCGGCACCAGCATGACCTCGCTGTTCGCCCCCGAGTACCAGGAGCGAGTCGCGGCCGCGATCACCAAGGTGTTCGACTCGGGTGAGCATGACAGCTTCGAGGCCGAGGTCCTCGGCCAGGGCGAGGACCGCCGCTGGTGGACGACCCGTCTGAGCCCGATCCTGCGCGGCGGCGAGGTCATGCGCGTCACCTTGATCAGCAGCGACGACACCGAGCACAGGCAGCTCGAGGGCCAGCTCAGGCAGTCGCAAAAAATGGAGGCCGTCGGCGCGCTCGCGGGTGGCGTCGCCCATGACTTCAACAACCTCCTGAGCGTGATCATGGGCAGCGCCGAGCTCGCCCGCGAAGGCCTTTACCCGGCCGCGGACGCGCTCGAAGAGGTCATGGACGCGGCCGAGCGAGCCACCGCGCTGACCCGTCAGCTGCTCGCGTTCAGCCGCAAGCAGTTCCTGCAGCCGCGGGTCCTCGACCTCAACGAGAGCGTCAGCGCCATGAGCAAGATGCTGCGGCGACTGATCAGCGAGGACATCGAGCTGATCCTCGAGCTGCGCGAGGGCATCGGCTGGATCCGCGTCGACCCGGGCCAGCTCGAGCAGGTCGCGCTCAACCTGGTCGTGAACGCCCGCGATGCCATGCCCGAAGGCGGCGAGATCCGGGTCCGCACCTCGCAGAGCGAGCTGAGCCCGGCCAAGATGTGGCGCCACGAGAACCGCGAGCCTGGCGTGTACGTGATGCTCGAGGTCTACGACACGGGCGCGGGCATGGACGCGGCCACCCGCGAGCGGATCTTCGAGCCCTTCTTCACGACCAAGGCGGCGGGCAAAGGCACCGGGCTGGGGCTCTCCACCGTCCACGGCATCGTCAAGCAGAGCGGCGGCTTCATCGAAGTGCAGAGCGAGCTCGGCGTGGGCACGATCTTCTCGGTCTACCTGCCGGTGGTCGATGCCTCGCTGGACCCGACGAGCGCCAACCTGTCCGATGAGCTCCCCGGCGGGCGCGAGACCATCTTGTTGGTCGAGGACGACGCCAGCGTTCGCAAGCTGATGACCACGATCCTCACCCAGCAGGGCTACATGGTGCTCGAGGCCGCCAGCGGCGAGGACGCCCTGAAGATCGCCGCCGAGAGCGACTGGATCGACATGCTGCTGACCGACGTCGTGCTGCCGGGGATCAGCGGCAGCGAGGTCATCGACGAGGTCTTGAAGAAGTTCCGCGACATGGCGGTGCTGTATGTCTCCGGCTACACCGAAGACGCGATCAAGGGGCTCGACGAGCACAAGGACCCGCGGGCGTTCCTGACCAAGCCCTTCACCCGCGACTCGCTCGCCCGCAAAGTCCGCGAAGCCCTGGACGAGTGAGATGAGTTAGCCCCGTGGGCAGCGGGCTTGGGTATGCTTGTCGGGATGTCGAAGCTGCGCGCGCTGTTGGTGGTTCTGATTGTTGCGCTGTTTAGCGTTGGGTGTCGGGGGGACGTGGGCGCGAGCGCGAGCTCGGCCGCCGCCCGCGATGGCGCCATGACCAATGAGCAGGTCCGCGACTGGTACAACGCACAGGTCGCGACGATCCCCGAGCAAAATCAGGCGTGGCTGGCCGAGGGTCTCAGCGCCGAGCTGCGGGCGCAGCGGGCCTACGCGATTCGCCACGACGCGCGGATCGAGGCGCGCAACAAGATGTCCAGCGAGGCCGAGGTCGAGCAGCTGCGGGCCCGCGATCAGGCCAAATATGGCGACCCCGACGGACCGACCTTCGAGTATCTCGTCGACAAGAACCGCGGCAAAGGGCTCGAGGGTGACGCGATCTATGAGGCGATCATCGAGAGCTCTGCGCGAACCGATGAGCAGACCAACGCGCGATTCCGGGGAAAATAGGGTCTGACCCGGGGCGGGCCCCCAATTGCGTGAATGTCGCAGGGTCTGAGTGCCAGATTTGTGCTGCGCGACGCTCGATTTCGCGAGACAGTCCCGCCATGCGAATTTCATGGCTCGTCAGTACGACTACGATTCTCTTGGCGCTGAGCGTGGGCTGCGGTGACAGCGGCGGGACTGGTTCCGACGGCACCGGTACCGATGGCACCGCTGGCACTGCCGACACTGGCGAGTCCAGTGCTAGCAACTCGGGCGACGGCGACGGTGATCCCTCGACTGGCGATGGCGACGGCGACCCGGCCGGCGACGGCGACGGTGACCCTGGCTGTGTGGTCGGCTCCGACGGCTGCCCGTGCACGCCCGGAGGTGGGTGTGACCCGGGCTTGATGTGTGACGGCGGCGTGTGTGGTCCCGCGACGGGCGACGGCGACGGCGATCCCACGGGCGACGGCGATGGCGACGGTGACGGCGATGGTGACGGCGATCCCACGGGCGACGGCGACGGCGATGGCGGCGAGCCTTACGGTCCGTGCCCGAGCGGTGACGATGCCGACTGCGCCCCGGGTGAAGTCTGTGCAACCGGCTCCAGCCAGGGCCAGCCGTGGAGTCTGTGCTCGACGCCGTGCCAGGGCCAGATGCAGTGCGACGTCAACAATCAAGACGGCTGCGCCGACCTGCCTGGCGACGGCCAGAACTCGGGCTGGTGCTCGCCCGTGATCAACTGCAGCTTCGGCAACCCTTGTCCAATGGACATGGAGTGCTTCCCGGGCTTCCAGGGCAACACGCCCGTGTGCATGTGGCCTGATCCCTAGGCCCAGGTCCATTTGAGGATCTCCGATGGGGTGCGGCCGCACCCCGTCGACTCGAATCCTGCTACTGGGCCAGCGTCTGCGCGAGCTCGACGAGCTCGAGGGCCAGCGGCTTTTGCTTTCCGATCACGTCAGCGAGCGGCGTGGTCACCAGCTCATTGCCGCGCAGGCCGACCAGCACCCCGTTGTCTCCCCGCTCGAGGCACTCGATCGCGTGGGCCCCAAACCGGGCGCCCAGCAGGCGATCGAACACCGTCGGCGTCCCGCCGCGCTGGATGTGGCCGAGCACGGTCACGCGCATGTCGAAGCGCACCCGCTCGCGATGGTCACGCTCGAGGATCGTCGCGAGCGCGGCCGCGTCATAGCGCGCCCCCTCAGCGACGATCACGATCGCGTGGTGCTTGCCGCGGTCGTACGCGCTCGCGATCCGCTGCGCGACCTCGTCGGGACCGAGGTCGGTCTCGGGCAACACGATCGCCTCGGCCCCGGTCGCGAGCCCAACGGTCAAGGCGAGGTAGCCACACGAGCGCCCCATGACCTCGACGATCGACGCGCGGCGATGCGAGCTCGAGGTCACGCGGAGCTTGTCGACCGCGTCGACGGCGACGTTGGCTGCGGTGTCGGCCCCGAGCGTGATGTCGGTGCCCTCGAGGTCGTTGTCGATCGTCGAGGCCAGCCCGATCACCGACAGGCCCTGCTCGTGGAGCGCGTGGGCGCCAGCTTGCGACCCGTTGCCACCGATGACGACCAGCGCGTCGACACCGAGCGCGGCGAGGTTGGCGATCCCCCGCGCGCGCACGCTGGCGTCATGGAAATCTTTGCAGCGAGCGCTGCCCAACACCGTGCCGCCGAGGCCCAGGATCCCGCCGACGTCGCGCGCGGTCAGGCGGCGGATCTTGCCGTCCTCGGGCGGCGCGATCAGTCCAGCGTAGCCCTCGCTGACCCCGTAGACGGCCCATCCCAGGGCGAGGGCGCTGCGCGTCACGGCGCGTATCGCCATGTTCATGCCGGAAGCGTCACCTCCGCTGGTGAGCACTGCGATCGCCTTGCGTTGGTCTTGCACCGCGCAGGCTTACACGGCTCGCGCCCGAGAGAAAAGAGCTACCCTCGCGCTCGAGCATGAGCGACAGCGTCGATTCAATCATGAACCACGAGGTCTACACCGTGCGCGCCCACGAGCCGTCCGGTGAGGTGCTGGCCATGATCCTGACCCTGGGCATCACGGCCGCGCCGGTCGTCGACGAGCGCCGCGTCCCGCTTGGGCTGGTGTCGCTGCGCAACCTCGCCCGCGCCAAGCGTGACGAGCCCGTGTCCAAGCACATGACCACCCCGGCGGCCACGGTCGCGCTCAGCACCACGATCGAGCAAGCCGGGATCGAGATGGGGCAGCTCCGCTACCACCACCTCGTGGTCGTCGACGATCAGGGCCGCGTGTGCGGGTTCCTGTCCTCGCTCGACGTGATCCGCGGCCTGGTCGGGCTGCCGCCCTCGCACCCGCCCGCGTTCCCCCACCAGGAGCCCGAGAGCGGCCTGAGCTGGTCGCCGACCCTGCCGCTGACCGCACCCAACATTGACAGTGTCGCGCCCGCAGGGCCCGGCATGCTGGTCCTGACCAACGCGCAGGCGAGCGACGACGTGCTGTGGGCCGAGGCATCCAGCGACGTCGCGGCGCGGCTGCGGGCGTTCGTCTCCGGCGCCCACAACCTGCCCGAGCCGGTCAGTGAGCGGCTCACCGCCGGCCAGCTCGGGTTTCGCTGCGCGTCGTTTGCCGGCGCCGAGACCGACGGACCCAGCGTGATCGACGTCCTGTTGGATCGCTAGAAGACGGCCAAGCTCGTGCAACTCGAAGCGCTCATCAAGGCCCTGAGCCAGCCCCAAGCCTACCCATGGCACGACTCAGACGTGGCCGTGGAGGTGATTCAGACCCACATCTCGGTCGTGTTTCTGGTCGGCCGCGAGGTCTTCAAGATCCACAAGCCGGTCGACTTTGGGTTCCTCGACTTCACGACCCTCGAAGACCGCCGCCGCGACTGCGAGGCCGAGGTCGAGGTCAACCAGGAGCTCGCGCCCGGGGTCTATCGCGGGCTGGTCGCCGTCGTGCGCCGCGACGGCGTGGTCCAGATCGATCGCGCGCCCGAGCAAGCCCAGACCGAGGTGCTGGAGTGGGCCGTGTGGATGCGGCGGCTGCCCGAGTCGGCGACCTTCGCCAGCTTGCTCGCGCGCGGCGAGCTCGGCCGCCCGCAGCTGTGGGGCCTCGCGGCCGTGCTGGTCGGGTTCTTTCGCGACGGGGCCGCCCGCGCAGCCGCCAACCCCGATCTGGCCAAGCTCGGCGATCTCGAAACCGTGCTCGAGAACATGCACGAAAATTTCGCGCAGCTCGACTCGATGCTGGACGTCGCCCACGAGTTTGGCCAGCCCGAGCCGATCGATCGCGACCTGCTCGCGCGCCTGCGGGCCGCGACCGAGGCCCAGCTCGCCCGGGTGAGCCCGCTGATCCGCGCCCGCTACGAGGCCGGTGCGACCCGCGACACCCACGGGGATCTGCGGCTCGACCACGTCTACAGCCTCGCCCACGCCAGCCGCGAGGACGCCGACCTGATCGACGACGCCCTGCTCGACGCGGTCCGCGGCCGCGAGCTGCTGATCATCGATCGGATCGAGTTCAACGAGCGGTTCCGCTGGTCCGACCCGATCGCGGACGTCGCGTTCTTGATCATGGACCTGCAGGCCCGCGGCGCCTGGCAGCTCGCTCGCTGCTTCGCCGACGACTTCATCTCGGCCAGCGGCGACGGGGACGACGTCGATCGCCTGCTGCCGTTCTACGCGGGCTATCGGGCCACCGTCCGGGCCAAGGTCGCCGCGATGGCGGCCTCGGAGCCGGAGCTCGGCGACGAGGCCCGCGACCAGGCCCGCGCCAAGGCCGAGGCCCGCGCGCGCCTGGCCCTGGTCGAGCTGTCCAAGCCCAGCGCGCGCCCGTGCATGGTGCTCGTGGCCGGGCTGCCTGGCACCGGTAAGTCCATGCTCGCACGCGCGCTGCGGGAGACCGCTGGGTTCGTGTGGATCCGCGCCGACGAGGTCCGCAAGCGACTCGCCGGGCTCAACCCATTCTCGAGCCAGCGCGGTGAGGTCAACCAGGGCATCTACACCCGCGAGTGGAGCGACCGCACCTACGCCGCGTGTCTCGAGCGCGCCGCCGAGGTCTGCCTCGCTGGCGGCCGGGCCCTCGTCGACGCGACCTTCGTCGCCGCCGAGCGACGCGAGATGTTCGTGCAGGCTGCGATCGGCTGGGGCGTCCCCGTGCACATGTTGATCATGAGCGCCCCCGCGGAGCTGATCCGCGAGCGGCTCGAGGCTCGCAGCGGCGATCCGTCGGACGCCGACTGGGACGTCTACCAGGCCCTGCGCGAGAAGTGGGCCCCGGTGAACCCGCTGCTGTGTCGGTTCAACACGATCGACGCCTCGGGCCCGCCGCGGACCATGCTGTCCGAGTCCATGCGAGCCCTCTCCAAAGTCGGCCTCGTCTAGACGGTTGACTCAACGTGAGTGTGATACATCTGCGCGTCATGACCACGCGCACTTTGATCACCGCCGCTGCTCTCGTCATGCTGTGCACCACCGGCTGCAAGAAGGAAGAGACGACCACCCCGGACGACGCGACCGCTGCGGACGACGTCGACGACGCGGCCGACGACGCGCCGGAGCCGGCCACCAGCGACGACGAGGACGAGGCCCCGGAGCTGCTCAGCAAGGCGAGCTTCGACGAGACCATCACTGACCACTTCAGCGACGTCAGCGACTGCTATGTCGCCGCGCTCGAGACCCAGCCCGACCTCAAAGGGAAGCTCAACGCCGAGTTCACGATCGGCGCCGACGGTGTGCCGACCTCGGTGACCGCCGTCGACGGCAGCTCGATCACCGACGAGGCGCTGGTGCAATGTATCAACGACGCGGCCAGCAATTGGGGCTTCGACCAGCCCGCCGAGGCCGGGATGCGGTTGCGCTACGAGTTCAACCTGGCGCCAGCCGGCTGAGCTGACCGATCTCGTCCGGCCTCGCTGGACACACAACAATAGCAAGAACACGCCGCGCGGAGCGGCGTTTGCTTTGGAGCTGCGCATGGTCGGCGCCCCGAGGGGGGCGATCATTTTTCCGGTGTCGCGGCTGGTGCACCAGTCGCGTATATCCGGGGAGTTGCATTAGGCCGGGTCTCGACACGCATGATCGGAATGTCGCGTGGCGTGCCGCCCTCGGCTGACGCGCCTATATGAACGTTCGCGACAATGATGTTCGACTTCGAGCGGCGCTGGATTCTCAGCCATGCCCGGAATCGGCGCGTGGAGTTGCGAGAAAGACCAAGACAATGCCAACGATCACTCTGGAAACCCTCACCTGTATCCGCGATGGGGACCTCTGGGGCCGCGCCGAGCCCTATATGTGGAACTTCTACTTCGGCCTCGGCTCCCCTCCGATCGAAGACCCAGCGGTCGCCCCTGGCGACAATCTGAAGGTCGCCACCTCGGATCCGCTGCTGTACACGCCGGCGTCTGGACGCCACGGGAACCTCGGTGTCACCAAGGTCGGCCGCGGCCAGACCATCAACATTCCGCCGCCGATCGGGAAGATGACGATCCCGCTCAAGGACCCCAAGATCGGCAGCACGGGCGGCGGACCGACCTCCAACTGGGCGTCGATCGGCGTGATCTCGATGCTGCTCGAGCAAGACTGGTGCTCGAACAGCGGGGTCATGGCTGGCTACGTGGCCATGCGAATGTTGATCGAGAGCCAGCTCAAGCACATGATCAACAACAAGATGGATCAGCCGGTTGGGCGCCCGGCGTTCCAGCCGCTCGACGTCCAAAATGCACTGAGTCCGCTGATGCGCTCGGGCAAGTTCCCCGGCCAGGTCATGGCCTCGGTCATGGGCGCGCAGAGCCTGCTCCAGAACATCGCCTCGTTCCTGCGACCCGACGACGTGATCGGGATGCAGGTCTTCATGTGGGACATGCGTCAATTGACGCCCCCGCCCGCCGAGATCGAGTTCTTCGGGAGCTACAGCCAGCGAGGTCACTGGGAGGTTCGCGGCCGCGTCTCGAACCCCTGAGATCACACACCTGACTGTGAGTGGTGCACCTGGGCGTGATCCCATGTGCACCATTTACGTTTTTAGTCCGGCGCCGCGTCCAGGGCGTTCGCTCGCTGCTCGAGCGTGCGCACGATGTTGGTCATGCGCAGCATCGGCCCCTCGATCCCGGGGAACAGCTCGACCAACGCCAGCAGCGGTCGCACCGGACCCGCGGTGACCAGGACCTGCTTGGCCCCGCGCAGCACCTTCATGACCCCGGCCGCCACCCGCTCGGGCCCGACCTCGCGCAGGGCCAGCGGCGCGCGGATGCCCGTGCGCCCCCACATCCCCGCGGATACGAAGCCCGGGCAGACCACCCCGACGTGGACGCCGGTCCCGTGCAGCTCCAGGCGCAGCGAGGTCGTGAACCCGTTGAGGCCGTGCTTGGTCGCCGCGTAGACCGAGTTGAACGGGGTCGCGCCCTTGCCCGACATCGACGAGATGTTGACGATCGTCCCGGTTCCACGCGCGAGCATGGAAGGCAGCACCCGGCGGGTGAGGTCGATCGGGACCGCGAGGTTGAGGGCGATCTGAGCGTGGACCTGCGCGTCGGTCTGATCGAGCAGCCGCCGGGTGTACTCGACGCCCGCGTTGTTGATCAAGATGTCGATCTCACCCGCGCGATCGATCAAGCTCGCGCGATCGTCTGGGTTGGCGAGATCGGCCGCGATCACGCTGACCTTGGCGCCGGCTCGCTCGCACGCCTGCGCGATCTCGGCGAGCTTGGTGGCGTCGCGGGCTGTCAGCAGCAGCTGGGCCCCAGCGCCAGCGAGCGCGCGAGCAATGTGGACGCCGAGCCCCCGGGAAGCTCCCGTCAGCAGCACCTTGCGTTGATGAAGATCGATCGGCATCGACGCGAAGACTAAACTCGTTGAACCGACTAAGCTCGCGCAGTGAGTGACGAGCCGCGCTGGTGGCTGTACTTGCTGCGATCACCCCGCGGCCGGACCTACGTGGGCATCACCACCGAGCTCGAGCGCCGGGTCGCCCAACACAACGGCGAGCAGGACGGCGGCGCCAAGTCGACCCGCGCTGGACGACCGTGGACGCTGGACCGCAGCTGGGGGCCGTACTCTCGCAGCGAGGCCTCGGCCCACGAGTATCAGCTCAAGCGTCGCCGCGGCGCGCGACGCGGGGCCTGGGAGCCCGAGCCCGACCCGTCCGAGTGAGCACCGTCGTTCTGGCCAGTGGTGATGCTACTCGCACCGCGACGCTAGAAAACCTGCCCACAGTGGGGGGCGAGGCCGTCGACTCGCGCGGCCTGGGATGTAGGCTGGCCCGCATGGCGGCCCAGGAAAGCGCGCAATCCCCGAGTTCGAGTGACAGCCGGGATCGCAGGGGAGAGATCGAGGAGAACGCCGCGATCGACAAGCAAAAGCCGTGGCGTCGGCTGTTGCGACTGTTCCGCTACACCCTCCCGTACCGCGGTCGCCTGGCGATTGCGATCGGCTCGCTCGTCGTCGGCGCGGCGTTGGGGCTGGTCTACCCCTGGTACTTCGGCGAGCTGCTCGGTGACGCGTTCGCCGAGCAGGACGCGGCCTCGCTCAACCGCAACACGCTGGTGTTGGTCAGCGTGTTCGCGATTGGCTCGGTGTTCACCTTCATCCGCCACTACCTGATGAGCTGGGTCGGCGAGCGGGTGGTCGCGGATCTGCGCCGCGAGGTCCACCGTCACCTGCTGACGATGACCCAGCGCTACTTCCACTCGAACCGGACCGGCGAGCTGCTCTCGCGCCAGTCTGACGACGCGACCCGGCTCCAGAGCGTGATCGGCCAGGATCTCAGCCTCGCGCTGCGCAACATCTTTACCTTGTTCGGCGGCATCGTGATGCTGTTGTTCGTCAGCCCCAAGCTGACCGGCGCGATGTTGCTGGTGGTCCCACCGCTGATCATCGCGGCCAACTTGTGGGGTCGGGTGATCCGCAAGCTCGCCCGGCAGGCCCAAGATCAGCTCGCGCAGGCGGCTGGGCAGCTGCAAGAGGGCCTGTCGGCCGTCGACACCGTGCAGTCGTTCACCCGCGAGGACCACGAGGCCGCGCGCTACGGCGACGGGATCGAGCGCGCGTTCAAGCTGTTCGTCAAGCAGATCCGCGCGCGCAGCTGGTTCATGTCGGTGTCGAGCTTCCTCGCGTTCGGAGCGATCGCCGGGATCTTCTGGCTGGGCGGACACATGGTGATCGAGCGGACCATCGAGCCGGCCGAGCTCGGCAAGTTCTTCATGTACACGCTCGCGGTCGCGGGCGCGGTCGGAAGCCTCGCGGGGGTGGTCGGCAGCTACAACCAGGCGCTCGGGGCCACCGCTCGCCTGTTCGAGATCCTCGACAGCCCGCCGGAGATCGAGGACGCCCCCAACGCGATCGAGCTCGCCAGGCCACGGGGCGAGATCCGGTTCGAGGGCGTGAGCTTCGCGTACGGCGATCGCGACCTCGAGGTCATCCGCGAGCTCGAGCTCAGCATCGCCCCGGGTCAGGTCTGCGCGCTGGTCGGCTCGAGCGGCTCGGGCAAGACCACCATCGGTCGGCTGCTGCTGCGGTTCTGGGACCCGCAGAGCGGGCGGATCACGTTTGACGGTCACGACATTCGCGAGCTCAAGCTCGGCTCGCTGCGCGGGGCGATGGCCGAGGTCTCGCAAGATCCGGTGCTGTTCTCGGGCACGATCCGCGAGAACGTCCGCTACGGCCGGCTCGACGCGACCGACGAGGAGCTGATCGCCGCGACCAAGGCCGCCAACGCCGACGGCTTCGTGCGCGAGTTCCCCGACGGCTACGACACGATCATCGGCGAGCGCGGGGTCAAGCTCAGCGGCGGCCAGCGCCAGCGCCTGGCGATCGCGCGGGCGATCCTCCGCGACCCCAAGGTCCTGTTGCTCGACGAGGCCACGTCCGCGCTCGACAGCGAGAGCGAGCACCTGGTCCAGGCCGCCCTCGAAGGCCTGCAAAAGGGCCGCACGACCCTGGTCATCGCGCATCGACTGAGCACGATCCGCGACGCGGATCGGATCGTCGTCCTCGATCACGGGCAGGTCGTCGAGTCCGGCACCCACACCGAGCTGATGGGCAAGAACGGCAACTACGCGCGCCTCGTCGCCCGCCAGGCCGCGCTCGAGCCCGACCGCGCCGCGAGCTGACGCGACCGGACGGGCTAGTTCGCGCGAGCGCAATTACGGCGTCGTGCGTCCTCGTGCAGGTCGCCACAATGCGCGAGCTGGCGCTCGTCAACTGCCCAAGTGGCGCTAGCCTCGGGACGAAACGAAGGGGCAGACGCCATGAAAACCTCGAATTCGATCCTCTCGACCAGCGTGCTCACCGTGGCACTGGTGGCGCTCGCGGGCTGTGAGAAGTCCGCCGACACTGACATGACCAAGCCGACGGGGCCGGAGATCGGCAAGAAGGCCGACGAGCCGCCAGGCGGCGAAGATCAGCCGATCGCGGTCGATCCCACGACCGCCGAGCCAGGCGCTGACGAGACCGACGCCGCCAAGGTCGACGCTCAGATCGCCCCCACCGTCGACGACGAGTCGGCCAAGGCCTTGGTCGAGACCGGGCGCGAAGTGGCCGCGGCGATCGGTGCGGCCATCGACGCGATCGACGCCAACCAACCCGACGAGGCCAGGGCGTCGCTGACCAAGGCCCAAGAGGGGCTCGACGAGATCAAGGCCACGCGACCCAACATCGAGATCGTGGTCGCAACCTGGCGCGGCAATCGGGGGCTCACGATCGCCAGCACCCAGCCAGCCGTCGACACCGTCCCGCTGCTGGCGATGCTGACCCAGGTCGACACCCATGACGCGGAGGCGATCAAGGCCCGGCATGAGCTGCGCAAGGGGCAAAACAGCAAGTCGGTCAGCAACGCCGACAAGGTCGATGATCTCGGGTTGGTCGACGCCAATCTCATCTATCAAGAACTCGACATGCCGATCGCGGCGACCGAGATTCATGTGGCCGAGGCGCAAGAGTTGCTCGATCAGGCCAAGCCCGCGCAAGCCAAAGAGCTGCTGGTCCGTGCGGTCTCATCGTTCGACGTGATCCAGCGCGTGGTCGGGGCGCCCGAGTACAAGGCCTACCGGCTGGTGAGGGACGCACAAGCTGCGTTCGCACGGGGGGACGCGAGCAAGGCCCAGGAGCAGCTCGACATGGCGGCCCAGCTGCTCGAGCCGCTTGGCCAGGACCAGCGCGATCCGCAGAGCCAGAAGCTGGTGACCATGCTGCTCGAGGACCTCGCGCCGCTGCGTGGGAAGCAACAGACGGGTGACACGCCTGACCAAAAACCGGAGGGCACCAAGCCGGAGGCCACCAACCAGCTCGACGCGTTTCGCCGGGTCGAGCGCCACGCGATGAGCTTGGTGCGGCGCGCGGCCATGCGGTCAGTCATGGAGTCCCGCCAGGAGCAAGAATTCCTGGCGTTGGCCGACGCGCTGATGTGGCTCGAGATCGCGGAGTCCGAGGGCGTGCTCGACCAGGCGCGCAACGAACGGGCGGGAACTCACCTGATGGAGGCGAAGGCCGTCCTCGCCAGCGCGCGTGACAACGCCACGCCCGCGGCCAAGCCGAAGTTCGATGATCTGCACGCGAGGGTCGAGAAGTTGACCAAGCTGGAGTCCGCGACGCCGCGCCAACCTGACGCGATCGAGTCCGAGCTTCGCCGGATCGGCTTCGACCTGCGCATGATGATGCTCGACCTCGGGATGGCGCCTGCGGACCAAGATCGGGACAAGACCAAGCGTGAGGACAAGCCCAAGGCCAAGACGCCACCCAAAGCCGAGCCGAAGGACGCGAACCAGCCGGCCGCGAACAAGCCGGCCGCGAACAATCCGGCCGCGAACAAGCCGGCCGCGAACAAGCCGGACGGGAGTCAGGGCTGATCAGCGCTCCGCGTGGACGACGAGGGCGACCGCGTCGGCCTTGCGCGAGACCACGAGCACCCCAAACGTGATGACCTGGTCGGCGTCGCGGATCTCGATCTCGTGCCGCCCAGGCTTGACGCCCCGCTGCGCGTGCTGCCCCTCGGTGGCCAAGTAGCGGCCATCCACGAACACGCTCCCGCGCCCGCCCTCGACCACCACGTTGAGCGTCACGTCCTTGCGCTTGCGGTTGGCCTTCTCTTCTTTTTTTCGCTTGCCGCGGCTCAGGCGTTCGCCGGACTTCCACGTCCCGGCCCCGCCGCCAGTGCCGTACACGCAGACCTGCTCGCCGCAGTCGTCGTCGGTGTCGGGAGTGGGCGCGAGCAAGAAGGACAGCGCGAGGGCGGTTGCGATCGTGAGTTGCCCGAGCATGACTAGAAGCTCCCCCGCAGCGCCAAGCCGCCGCCGTCGTTGTCAAACCACCCGCTCATGTGCACGCTCGCCTGCTCCTGCGGCCCGGCGGCCTTGCGCTTCTTGACGCCGACCACGATCAGCGCCACGCCAACCGCCACCCCGACGCCGGCCACGACCCCGCCGACATACGCGAGGGTGTTGGCGGTCGCGCCCTTGCGGTCGAGCTCCTCGAGCCGCGCGAGCTCGTCGGGCAGGTTCAGGCTCTCTGCCTCGCGCTGGTTGGCCTGACCCATGGCGATCCCGGCCCCGAGCAGGCCGATGCCACCTGCGCCCAACACCAGCGCGGCCGACCCTCCAGCGATCAGGCCGGTCCCCGGTTTGAGCTCGCGCTTTGGCTTGTCTTCCGTGAGCGCCTCGAGCCGCGCGCGCTCGGCTGCAGCTGCAGCCGCCGCCCGCTCGGCCTCGATCTCCTCGGCCAGGGTGTGAGCCTGCGTCGCCAAGCTCCCAGCCTCGCCCGCCAGCTCGCTGGCGCGGTCACGGGTGACTGGCCGCCAGTCGGTCGCGCTGTAGTTGGTGTCGTCGGCCAGGTACGAGCCGATGTCCTGGGCGACCAGCGCCAGCGACTCGGCCTCGAGCGCGAGCGCGGCGTCGCGGCTCGACTGGGCCTCATCGCGCGCGCGCTCGGCCGCGAGCAAGAACAGCTCTGGATCCCCCAGCTCTTCACCCGCGCTGCGCAGAGACGCCACGGCGGCCCGGGGATCCTGCGCCAGTCCAGCCTCGATCTGGTCCCGCTGAGCCGCCGCGTCTTCGGGCGACTGTCCGCCCTTCGCGAGCGCAAAACGGGGCACCGTGACCAAGGCCAGCACGATCGCTAGCTGTCGCGTGGTTCGCACGCCGGGATGATACGATTCTGGCGAAGTTCACCCAAGCTCGCCCGCGCAACTTGATTTCCTACGCCGCCACGGCTTGTCGTAGCATCAGTCGCCCGGCCCGACGCCGGCCTTGAACTCAGGAGTCTTCAGACATGCGTATCCCCAACTGTAATTCAATGGTCTCTCGGTACCTGATCGTCACCCTCGCCACCAGCGCGACCTCGATGCTCGCGTGCACGGACGACGGCACTGGCGACGAGGCGTCCACCGACGGCAGCGAGACCGCGACCAGCAGCGGCGACGGCGACGGCGACGGCGACGGCATGGAGGGCTCCGAAGCCGAGGGCGACGGCGACGGCGACTCCGGTGATGGTGACGGCGACACCGACCCGGGCGACGGTGATGGCGATCCCGACACGGGCGATGGCGACGGCGACTCCGGTGATGGTGACGGCGACACCGGGGATGGCGATGGCGATGGCGACGGCGACACCGGGGACGGTGACGGCGATGGCGACGGCGACGGCGACACCGGCGACGGCGACGGCGACGGCGATCCGATCTTGGACACCGACATGGACGGGGTCCCGGATCCCGACGACCCGTTCCCGAACGATCCAGACCTGCCTGGCGTCGCGCAGCCCAACTTGGTCTACGCCCACACCAGCTCGCGGCTGTACACGATGGATCCCTTCAACTACCAGATCGCCGAGGTCGGCCAGTTCAGCTTCAACCAGAGCCAGGGCCAGGTCACCGACATCGCTATCGATCGCTGGGGTGTCCTCTACGCGGTCACGTTCAACGACATCTTTGTCTGCGACCCGGGGACCGCGGCGTGCATCTATCTGGGCGATCTGCCGACGAGCTTCAACGGGCTGACCATGGTTCCGCCCGGCACGATCGACCCCGACGATGACACCCTGATCGGTATCGCCAACACTGGCAACTGGTACGCGGTCACGATCGTCAACCAGCAGGCCCAGCTCAACCAGATCGGCCAGTACGGCGGCGGCATGACCTCGTCGGGTGACGCGTTCTCGATTCAGGGCACCGGAACCTTCGGCGCCGTCGACAAGCCTGGCGTCAACAATGGTGACGTGATCGTCGAGTCTGATCCGACCAACGGCATGGTGATCGGCGAGATCGCGACCACGGTCGGCTACTCCTCGCTGTACGGCGTCGCCGGCTGGGAGAACAAGATCTTCGGCTTCAACGCTGGCGGTCAGGTGCTCGAGATCGATCCGAACGGCGGTCAGGTGCAGGTCGTCGCCAACACCAACCACGCCTGGTGGGGCGCGGGGGTGTTCTCGGTCCTGCCGCAGTAGGCCACAGTCGGTCGCTCAGCGAGGACGGGCAGCCTTCTCACGGCTGCCCGTTTTTTTGCTGGTCTTCTTGGTGCTGGTCTTCTTGGTGCTGGTCTTCTTGGTGCTGGTCTTCTTGCGGCTGGTCTTGTTCTTGCCGCCCGGCGGCACGCTGCCCACGAACGCCGCGAGGTGCTCGCCAGTCACCGTCGACCTCGCCGCCACCAGCTCGGCCGGGGTGCCCTCGAACACGACCCGCCCACCGTCGTGGCCCGCGCCTGGGCCGAGGTCGATGATCCAGTCGGCGTGGGTCATCACCGCCTGGTGATGCTCGATCACGATGACCGACTTGCCAGAGTCGACCAGCTGGTCCAGCAGTTTGAGCAGCTGCTCGAGGTCGGCGAGGTGCAGGCCGGTGGTTGGCTCGTCGAGCACATAGACGCCGCCGTCGGCACCCATGTGCGTGGCGAGCTTGACCCGCTGGCGCTCACCGCCCGAGAGGGTCGTGAGCGGCTGGCCGAGCCGCAGGTAGCCGAGCCCCACGTCGGCCAGGCGCTGCAGGATCTTGCGCGCGGCTGGGGTCCGCGCCTCGCCAGTCGCGAAGAAGGCCAGCGCCTCTTCGACGGGCAGATCGAGCACCTCCGCGATGTTGCGCCCGCCGAGCTGGTAGTCCAGGACCGACGCCTGGAACCGTCGCCCCTCGCAGTCTTCGCAGATCGTGCTGACCCCGGCCATCATCGCCAGATCGGTGTAGATCACCCCGGCGCCGTTGCAGGTTGGACAGGCGCCCTCGGAGTTGGCGCTGAACAGGGCCGGCTTCACCCTGTTGGCCTTGGCGAACGCCTTGCGGATCGGATCGAGCAATCCGGTGTAGGTGGCTGGGTTGCTGCGCCGCGAGCCACGGATCGACGTCTGGTCGACCGACACCACGCCCTCCCTGTTGCCCACCGAGCCGTGGATCAGCGAGCTCTTGCCCGACCCAGCGACGCCGGTCACCACCACCAGCACCCCCATCGGAATGTCGACGTCGACCTGCTGCAGGTTGTGCGTGCTCGCGCCCCGCACCTCCATCACGCCTGACGGCGTCCGCACCGACGGCTTGAGGGCCGGCCGGTCGCTCAGGTGACGCCCGGTGAGCGTGCCGCTGTTGCGCAGCCCCTCGAAGCTGCCCTCGAACACGACCTCCCCGCCCGCCGTGCCCGCGCCGGGGCCGAGGTCGACGATGTGATCGGCGATCGCAATGACCTCGGGCTTGTGCTCGACCACGAGGACCGTGTTGCCCTTGTCGCGCAGCCGCAGCAGCAGATCGTTCATCCGCTGGATGTCATGCGGGTGCAGCCCGATCGTCGGCTCGTCGAACACGTAGGTCACGTCGGCGAGCGACGACCCGAGGTGGCGGATCAGCTTGGTGCGCTGGGCCTCCCCGCCCGACAGCGTGCCCGACGGCCGCTCGAGGCTGAGATAGCCCAGCCCGATCTCCACGAACGCGTCGAGCATGTGCTGAAGCGTTGCGACCAGCGGCGCGACAGTTGGATCGTTCAGACCGCGCGCCCACTCGGCGAGGTCGCTGATCTGCATCGCGCAGGCCTCGGCGATGTTGATGCCCTTGATCTTGGACGACCGCGCGGCCTCGTTGAGCCGGGAGCCGCCGCACTCGGGACACTTACTGAAGGTCACCGCCCGCTCCACGAACGCCCGGATGTTCGGCTGCATCGCCTCCTTGTCCTTGTTCAGGAACGACTGCTGGACCCGCGGGACCAGCCCCATGTAGGTCTGCTTCGTGCCCCCGACCTTCACCTTGATCGGCTCTTTGTAGAGGAAGTCGTTCAGCTCCTTCTTCGTGTACTTGCGGATCGGCTTGTCCGCGTCGACGAAGCCCGACTCGGCGATGATGCGCACGCCCCAGCCGTCGGCGGTGTAGCCGGGGATCGTGAGCGCGCCCTGACTGAGCGACTTGGTGTCGTCGTACAGCTGCGAGAGATCGATGTCGGTCGCCGAGCCCATGCCCTCACACCGCGGGCACATGCCGCCCGTGATCGTGAACGTGCGCGTCTCGGTCTTCGCGCCGCCCTTGTCCATGGTGATCGACCCGACCGCGCGGACTGACGGAATGTTGAACGAGAAGGCCTTGGGCGAGCCGATGTACGGCTTGCCGAGCCGGCTGAACAGGACCCGCAACATCGCGCTGGCGTCGGTCACCGTGCCGACCGTCGACCGCGAGCTGGGCCCCATTCGCTCCTGGTCGACGAGGATCGCGGTGGTCAGCCCTTCGAGCACGTCGACCTCGGGCCGGCCCAGCGTCGGCATGAAGCCCTGCAAGAACGCGCTGTAGGTCTCGTTGATCAGCCGCTGCGACTCCGCCGCGATCGTGCCGAACACCAGCGACGACTTGCCTGATCCCGACACGCCCGTGAACACGGTCAGCCGCCGCTTGGGGAGCTCGACGCTGACGTCCTTGAGGTTGTGTTGGCGGGCGCCCTGAACTCGGATGAGGTCGTGGCTGTCGGCGGGGTGTCGGGTCATGCGGTCCTCTCGAGCAAGTCGACGAGCTTGCCGCCCATCAAGCGCCAGCCGTAGCGTGCGCCGCCGAAGTTCTGCTTCTGGTCCGGCTTGAAGCCCGAGTGCAGCAGGGACAGGCGCGTGCCCGTGGGTGTAGGCGCGAGCGTGAAGGTGACGACCGTGTCTATGTCCCCCACCACCCACGTGTAGCTGAGCTTTGTCTGGGGCTCGATCGCCAGGTACTTGCAATTCACGAGGCCGTCCCAGCCGGGCTGCGGCTGGGTCTTGAACGTGAACGCCGCCCCCAGCTCGAGCTTGGCGTTGACCACAGGCAGGAGCCACTGCGCGAGTAGCTCGGGGTCGGTGAGCGCCCGCCACACCTTCTCGGGCGGGTGCTGCAGGTCGAACTCGAACGAGAGGTGCTCCGTCTGGGATGTTGCTGTCTTGTCGGTGAGGGTCATGTGTCCAGTTTCTCCAGCAGTTGATCGAGGCGCTCGAGGTGCTCCGTCCAGAAGCCTCGGTAGTGCGCGATCCAGTCGATGAGTGGTTCCATCCCGCGAGGCTCGACGCTGTAGAAGACGCGACGGCCCTCGCGACGGCCATTGACCAGGCCGGCGTCTCTCAATGTGGCGAGGTGCTGCGAGACCGCCGGCTGGGAGATTTTGAAGCGCGCCGTGATGTCCTTCACCGCCGCCTCGCCGCGGGTGAGCGACTCGAAGATCGCCCGGCGGCTGGGGTCCGACAGGGCGTGGAAGATCCGGTCTTCGACTGCCGCGGTGGCTTGCATGGACGTTAAATAAGCGAGTACTTATTGATTGTCAAACGGCCCAGATGGGCCTGCCAAGTAGCCCTAGCCCCCATCCCAGCCCTACCCACTCCTGACCCTGCCCGAAGGTCATGTACCTGCTTGTTTGATCAGTCGTCGGTGAGCGTGAACGCGAGCGTCATCGAGTAGCGGTCCCACTTCGCAACCTCACCCTTCGGCAGCCGCTTCGTCGCCGCGTACGCGGCCGCCTCGCAGTTGGCCAGCGACACCAGCCGGTAGATGCGATCCCGGCAGTAGCGAAAATCGCTGTAGTGCACGAGCACCCGCCCAGCAGCATCCGTCTCCGTATGCAGCACCGCGGGCCCCCGACGAACCCGCCGCCAGAACGCCGGGATATTCCGCAGCACGAAGCGCCCGGTCGTGATGGTCAGGATCATCCCAAAGAAGCGATTAATCCCAACCGTCGCCACCCCCCGCATCAGCGCCATGAACCGCTCGTCGTCATCCTGCGCGAGGTGTTGATACAGCGCGTGCACCACCCGACGCATCTCCGTCTCGGGGTACCAGTCCCCCGTGTCCACGTCCTCGAACATGCCGCTCGTTCGCGGCGGCAGCAACTTCATCAGGGCGTCCCACTCGGCTTGGCCGAAGGTCTCGATCACGTGGGTCTGCACGCTCGCCAACGCGAGCCCCTTGATCTGATGAACATCGTCGACGATCGATCCATCGCTGAATGATCCAGAGCTGCTCGCGGGCGTGTCGGCCATGGCAGACTCTACCGGTTTTCACGGGTGCAAGCCGCGCACGCGACTCGTCCCACGCACGCCCCCTCCCCGTGACCTCCAGGTCGCCAGTCGTCAAGGGACAATATTGAAGTTCGGGCTCGAGATCGTGATGCCCGAGGGCATCGAGCTCTCGACCCGCGTGCCGAACCCAAGCCGAACACCCCCCAAATAAAACGGCGACTCGGTCTGCATCTCGATATCCCACGCGACCGCGTCCATCGAGCTCTCGAAGTAGATCATCCCGCCCTGTTCACGAATCTGCCAATACCGAGGCCGAGGCACATAGATCGAGGTGTCCAAGAATATCGTCGAATCCCCCTCGACGATCTCCGCATAAAACACGTCGTCCCCACGAAACCCATACTCGATCCTGTCACCGACCACGTTGGTGACCACCATGAAAAAGCGAAGCGGAGCATGAAACGATGTGATCGCCGGAACATCGAGCAGCACCCCTTGCCCGACGATTGAGTAGAGGTCATTGGTCCGCAGCACACAGGTGCACGATTGCGCCCCACTCATGCCAAACCGCATCGCCCCGCCCGTCTCGTCGATCGAGCAATCGGCGCCGCACGATGGATTCGACCATCGCGGATCAATGTCCCCGTCCTCGAAGTCGTCAAAGAACGAGCCAGCCGGTGGCGCCTCGGGCCCATCCCCCCCATTGCAGCCCTGGTCGATCCCATCGCCGGGGATCTCGGCGATCGGCTCCCCGGGCACACACGGCGTCTCCACGCCCCGCACGCACGCCGAAGGTGTATTGCTACTCTGACAATGCCCGACTCCGCAGCCATCATTGCTGACGTAGTCATCATCAGCGATCCCATCGCAGTCGTCATCGATCCCGTCGCAGGTCTGATCATCGGTCGCCGACCCGCAACCCGAGCCCGAGCCGTCCGTACCATCCGTACTGTCCGAGCCACCCGTGCTCACCTCGGCGCTGCCCGTCTCCGACACATCATCGCGCTCCACGCCAAACAGGGGGTTGATCTCAAAACACGCCGCGAGCGCACAAACGGCCACTCCGGAGACCAGCAGCGATCTTCCTCCAGCCATGACCGGCAAGATACCGCACTTGGCACCGAGGCGCGAATGCGCCTGATCCGCCACAAGCCCGCCCTCGCCCGCAAAAACTGCAGGATGCGATCGACTCAGTCAGGCCGCCAGGCGCTGTCGCGCATGGTCAGCACCTCAAACCCGTCATCGGTCACCAAGATCGTGTGCTCGGTCTGCGCGCTGAGCTGGCGATCACGCGTCACCGCCGTCCACCCATCGCTCAGAATATCGCAGTGCGAGCTACCCTGGCTGAGCATCGGCTCGATCGTGAAGGTCATGCCCGGGCGCAGCTTCATGCCATGCCCACGGATCCCAACATGGTGAACCTGCGGCGCCATGTGCATCTCGCGGCCGATCCCGTGACCACAGAAGCGATCGACGATCGCGTAGCCATGCCGCTCGTGGGCGAAATCGAAGATCGCGGCCCCGATGTCGCCGAGCGCCTTGCCGGGCCCGACCTCCAGGATCCCCTGCCACATCGCCCGGCGGGTGACGTCGATCAGCTTGCGGGCGTCGTCGCTGATCTCCCCCACGGTGAACATCTCGGAGGTGTCGCCACACCACCCGTCGACGATCGTGGTGACGTCGATGTTGATGATGTCACCGTCGCCGAGCTTGCGCGGACCGGGGACGCCGTGACACACGACCTCGTTGACCGAGGTGCAGACCGAGTTGGGGAAGCCCTTGTAGTTGAGCGGAGCCGGGTACGCGCCGTGCTCCACGATATAGTCGTGGCACAGCCGGTCGAGCTCACCGGTGCTCACACCAGCGCGCACGTGGGGTCGAATGTAGTCGAGCACGGAGGCGGCAAACCGGCAGGTCGCTCGCATCTTCTCGATCTCGTCGGGTGTCTTGACGTCGACGGACATGGCGAGGCGCGCCGAGCATGGTAGCCCACGACCCAGGAGCCCGTGGTGCAATGCCTGGCCGGGACTCGCCAAGCCACGGGAGCTGTGCCACGCTCCCGGCCCGGTGCCGGAGCTTCGACGCAGTGACCCCGAGCAGCTGCTCTCGGGGCTCGAGAGCCGCCGGCTGCTGATCGTCAGCGGGAAGGGCGGCGTGGGTCGGACCACCGTCGCGGCGCTGCTGGGGGCGGCGCTGGCGAGCCGCGGCCATAAGGTCCTGATCGCCACCACCGGGCACGATGACCGGCTCGCGTGGATGCTGGGGGGTGAGCGGCTCACCGACACCCCGCTCGAGGTCGCGCCCAACCTCGACATCCAGCGCCTGGTCCCCGAGACCTGCGTCGAGGAGTACGGCGCGCTGGTGACCCGCAGTCAGCGCCTGTCGCACATGGTGTTCGGCAACAAGGCGGTGCGTCGGCTCCTGCGAGCGATCCCCGGCCTCGACGACTTCGCGATTCTCGGCAAGGTCTGGCACGAGGCCGTCCGCGCCCGCAGCTACGACACGATCGTGTTCGACGGCCCGGCCTCGGGGCACCTGCGCCTGGTCCTGGGCGTGCCGCAGGCGATCTTGGCGACGGTCGCCGACGGCCCGCTGACCCGCGAGGCCACCGCCATGCGCGACTCGCTGCAAGACCCCTCGGTCTGCGCGGCGGTGCTGGTCGGGCTGCCCGAGCCGTGGCCGCTGACCGAGCTCGGCGAGCTCGCGACCGCGCTGCGCCGCGAGATCGGCATGGGCGCGGGCACCCTCGTCGTCAACAAGCTATGGCCGCTGCTGCCCGACCTCGACCACGACACGCGCCCCGCACCCGACACCAGCGAAGCCGTCGAGGCCGCGCTGCGGGTCGTCAACGAGATCGGTGAGCGTGGCCGCGAGCAGCGTGAGGTCGTGGCTGCGTGGCTCGACGGCCGCGCAAACCTCGACGAGCAGCTGGTCACGGTCCCGTGGTGGCCATGGGGGCTCGACGAGCTGGCCGACATTCGAGCGTTGCTCGCCACGATCCAGGCCGGAGGGGACGCCGCCGATGCCGAGCTCTAACCCCTCAGCCCTCGGCCTCGTCCGAGTCATCGGGCGCGAGCTCGATCAGCAGCTGGCCCGCGTCGACAGTGTCACCCTCGGCGACGGCGACGCTGCGCACCACCCCGGCGCTGGGCGCATGCAGCTCGTTCTCCATCTTCATGGCCTCGACGATGATCGCGGGCGCGCCAAGCTCGACCCGCTCGCCCACCGCAATCAGGATCTTGACCACGCGACCCGGCATCGGGGCCGTCAGCGAGCCGCTGCCCGTGGCCCCCGCGCTGGTGCCCAGCGCCGCCGCGAGCCGGGCCTCTTGCTCGGTCTGAACGCTCAACCGCACCCGCTGGCCAGCCACCCACGCCTCGCTCGGGCGCGGCTCTCCAGCGAGCGTGACAGGCAGCTGGCTGGCGTCCTCGGGCCCGTGCGGGCTGACCCGCAGGGCGTGCGCCCCGGCCTCGGCGACCTCGAACGCGTGACCATCGACGAAGATCTTCTGTTCACCCGCCGCGTCGGTCTCGACCTCGACCTCGTGCTCGCGCTCGCCCACGCGGATGCGATACCCCTGACGTTGGCTCCTCGAGCTCCTCATCATCGAAGTGGGAGCCTATGTCATGGCTGACAGCACGTCCACGGTGTTTCAGGATCGCCGGTTGGTGCTCTGCGTCGGTCCTGGCGGCGTCGGCAAGACCACCTGCGCAGCTGCGCTCGGGCTCCACGCGGCCGCGCGCGGGCGCAAGGTCGTGGTCGTCACGATCGACCCTGCGCGACGGCTCGCGCAGGCGCTGGGGCTCGAGGACAGCACGCCCGGCGAGGTCGTGTCGGTCGTGCGCGAGCCTGACGTGCACCTCGACGCGCTGATCCTCGACGGCGCCAAGGTGTTCGAGAGCATCGTCCGCGACAACGCCAGCACCCCGCAGACCGCCGAGAAGATCCTGAGCAGCCGCATGTATCAGGCCACCGCCCAGCGGCTGTCGGGCGCGCTCGAGTTCGCGGCCATGGCCCGGGTCCAGATGCTCGTCGACGCGGGCCAGCATGATCTGATCGTGCTCGACACCCCGCCCACCGCCAACGCGATCGACTTTCTCGACGCGCCCAAGCGCGTGCGCGAGCTGATCGACAACCCCGGCGCGCGGCTGTTGGCCGGCACCGGTCGGCTCGGCGCGCGGATCTTGGGGCTCGGCAGCTCGGTGCTCAGCAAGACGCTCGAGACGATCGGCGGCGGCCAGTTCATTGGTGATCTCGGCGCGTTCTTGCGCGAGTTCGCCGACGTGCTCGAAGAATTCCACCGCCGCGGCGGCAACTTCGAGCAGCTCCTGCGCAGCCGCGCGACCGGGGTGCTGCTGGTGACCAGCGCGTCGACCTTCTCGGTCCGCGAGGCCGAGGCGTTCCTGACTCAGCTGGCCGACTACGGCCTGCGGGTCGACGCGGTCGTGCTCAACCGGATCGACAAGACCGTCCCAGAGCCGCCGCCGCGCGAGCAGCTCGAGGCCTCGCTCGGGCCCGAGCACCGCGATCAGCTCGATCGAATCTGGACGGCCTACGCGGGCGCGCGGGCGCTGGGCGAGCGAACCCGTCGCTCGATCGAGGCGATCAGCTCCTCGCGGGCGAACCTGCAGGTGTGGACAGCCTCGCGCCAGGCCGACCCGCCCGACACGCTGCCCGAGCTGCGCGAGCTCGGAGCCGAGATCTTCGGCTGACATTCAGCTGAATTTCGCCCGACCTGGGCGCGATCGAGTGTGTTAGCAATGATCTGTCCATGCTCGTGTTCGGTGCGCTGTTGTTGCTATTGAGCCCGCCCGCGCCGCTGCATGACGCGCCCGAGCCCGCCCCGGTCGAGCAACGCAGCGCAGACCAGCTCGACCCCGCAAGCGCCGAGGTCCTCCCACTGCCAGCCGCCCCGCCCAGCGACCCAACGCCGGCCTGGGTCGAGCCGCCGCCGCCCGAGCTCATCCAGAGCGAGCCGCCCGACCCGTTCGTCGAGCCGCCAGTCCGCCCCCGTCGGACCCAGCGCTGCCTGCCCGAGGTCGACCCCTGCGTCCACACAATGAGCGCGCGCCTGTTGCTCGCGGGGCTCGGGGCGATCTCGACGGCCGCCGCGGTCGTGCTGGTGTTCCAGGCCGGCGACCGCGGCCAGATCGGCGACCCGGCGATGGCGATCGCGGGCGCCGGCGTGATCGCAATGGGCGGCGCGAGCATCGGTGGCATCGTCGGTGTGCTCGGCCGCGACGGCCCGACCCTGCCCGACCGCATCACGCCGGCCACCGTCGCGCTCTCACTCGCGCTCGGCGGCTCGGACCACACCGATGAGTCCGTCCCCTATGGACTGTCTGGCTCGATCGCGCCGACCTGGTCGTTCCCGCGTGACCGCGGGCGCCTGCGCCTGATCGGCAGCGTTGGCGGCAACTTGGGCAATCAGCTCGAGCGCGACCCTCGACCGCAGACCCAAGACCCCGACGGCAGCTTTGCGACCGCGCTCGAGCGCCACGGCTGGCGCTTCGACCTCGGCCTGGACTTGGCCGTCCGCCTGCCCTACCCGCTCGCCCAGCGTCGGCCCGGGTGGCTCGGGCAGCTCGAGCTTCGCTACAAGCCCCTCGTGTTGTTCGCCCACGACTCGCTCACGCTCGGCGAGGAGCCGAGGATCAGCCAGCGCCTGGCCCTGATCCCGCTCAACTTCGGCGTACGCTGGCACATCTCGCCGCGCCAGCGCTTTACGTTCTACATGAGTCCACGCTGGGATCTAAACGGGTACGGCGAGCCCGGCAATGTACCGCTTGGCCGGTTCACGCCCGCGCCGATCTACGCCGAGTCATGGTTCGATCTCGACATTCCGCTGCGCAAGCTCGCCAGCGCTGGGCGGCCCGCGGTGATCGGGCAATACACAGTTGGCTATGTGCACTCGCGCTTTTACGGCGAGGGCATGAACTTCGGCTCGGTCGTTGGATTCTTGGGCCAAGTCGCCACGCAATTCGCGGTTCGTGTGCGCCCGCTCGGGTCGCCGGTCGCCTATCAATTCGAGCTCGGCGCGCGCGTGGGTGGGGGCCTCAACCCCTACGCTCGCGTGGGTCTCGTGCTCCCCAATTTCGGAGGTCCCAGGCAATGATGCGCGCAGGCTCCCCAGGCACCCTACTCCACGCCGGGCTCGCGCTCGGCCTCGCCAGCAGCCTCATGGGATGCACCGAGACCGAGTGCGCGACCCCCGACTACACCCGCGCAGAGTGCCGCGTGCTGGCCGAGAACGGCTTCGCGCGGCTGTTGAGCTCGAGCGGCGTCGAGCTGCGCTTTCAAGCCCCGGGCGCGACCGATCCAAGCGCCTCGTACTCGGCCGAGGGCATCGTCGTCGAGCGCGGCGCGGCGATCCACGCTCGCGTCGCCCACATGGGAGAGTTTGCGCTGTCGCTGCGCAACCCCGCCAACCAGGCGCGAACGCTCGAGCTCGAGCTGTCCAACGTTCACCCGCTCGCAACCCTCGAGGACAACCCGCAGATCATTCAGCAGCCGCTCGTGGGTACCAGCACCACGCGTCAATTGCTGGTGACCGTACCCGCGCGGGGCGAGACGTGGGTGCGCGGCGGCCTGAGCCACGCCAGCGCCTGCCCGCCCGTGTTTCGCCTGGCGGTGCTCGCTGACATCCAGACCAACCCGACCCAGTTCGCCCGCATCATCGAGCGGATTCACAAAGAGGCCGGCCTCGCCCAGGCCGCGGGCGAGCTGCTCGCGGGCGTGGTCGTGGCTGGGGATCTGACCGAGTCGTCGACCGAAGACGAGTTTGGTGTGTTTCAGGGCTTGCTCGAGTCATCCGCCGTCCCGTTCGCGCTCACCCCCGGCAACCACGACGTCTACGACTCGCACATGCCGTTTTACAATCAGAACTTCGGGCCCGGGAACTACGCCTTTGACGTGTGTGGGGCCCATATCGCCATGCTGGACACTGGCTCGGGCGCGATCGCGGAGTCGGTCGTCGGGCGGCTGCCCGAGCTGTTTGATCCTGGCGATAGCAAGTACTCGCTCACGGTCATGCACCACCCCCCTCACCCTGGGCTGACCGGCGGTGGCTGGTCCCGCGAGGATCTGGCGATGATCACCCTTGGTGAGTTTGTGCATCAGGGCGGAGATCTGGTGATCGCGGGGCACGCTCACATGCTGCGGGAGTTTACTGATCTCTCGGTTGCGGGCGGGACGGTTCGCGAGATTATCGCTGGCACCGCGGGCGCGTGGCAGGGCGCTGGGCAGCCGATCTATGGGTATGTGCGGCTGACCTTCGCGGCTGGTGAGATCGACGCATGCTTTGTGGAGGTGCCACCACCCGGGGGGGTGCCGCATGTGGAGACGCCTACGAGCATCCCGGTGTGCGACGAGGCTTGAGAGCAGCCTAATCGCTCGTCCGAGCTCGGCGACGGCGGAGGAGGGCATCCCCGAGCAGGACCGCGCCCGCCCAGGCACCACACACCAGCCCGGCCCAGAGCGGGTGTCCAGAGAAGACGCCTGTTAGAAGCAGCGCCACTCCGCCGACGCCAATGGTCGCGGCGCGCAGCTCATCCCGATAAAGCTCAGCCCAGCCCCGCAATGTGGCTAGCCTTCCCGATGAGTTACTCGCAGTATTCGTTGAGCTTGTCATCGCCATACGTCCAAGCCGCCGCCATCCCGCCGGCACATGGAATGCACGCAGGCCCACCACCCACGCAGCAAGCGGCCATGCCTGCGCCGACGACTCCCGCCCAAATGTAGCGACCTGCTCACAGGACTTTTCGGCCCCACGCGCTGGACTTGAAGGTTTGGGAGTCCGGCGCAAACGCATCGAGCAGCTCCACCCCGGGCTCTGCGGCGAGCCCCGCGAGGGCAGCCGCCGCAAGCTCGCTAGCGCCCGGAGCCGTGGACATCCACGAACTCGAGCCGCTCGCGTCCCACGCCGCGTGCAGAAGAGCGTCGCCGTCGACAGACAAATACCCGTCTCCGTGATCCGCGTCGCTGGCGATCATGACTACTCCGCCGTCTGCCCGTCAGGCAGCGTATATGACACTGAGGCCCAGCGGACGCGCTGACCTTCCTGTGTAGTGTACTCGCCGGAGTCGGCCGCGGGCGGGGGCTGGTAGCTCGGGCCAGGAGCGAGGGCGAGAGTGAGTATCGTGTGCGCGAGCACGCGGAAAATTTATCTATCCCGCACTCGCCGGCAACCGCAAACGTGGCACCGAGCCCTCGCCGGGTGACGCTGACTCTTCGCGCGTCGACGCTCACGCGGCGGAGCGAACGCGGTCGGCGCCGAGGCTTCCGCGGAAGCCTGCTTCTGCTGCTCACTGGGCTACGACGACTGCCCCAACGCCGCATCGGCCACGAACCGTTGGCGGCTCAACGAAATCTCACGACCTGGCCGTTCCCAAGCCCACCGCTGGCTGGCGAGGGAAACATTGCTCTCGTTCGGTGGCTCCACGCCAACCTGCCCTTGCTGCCAGAAGCACTCAATTAGCCGTGGATACTCGACTATCGCATCGCAATCACCCCCCAAAGAACTCCAGGATCTCCTCACTCGCCGCATACGCATCCCTGCGCCCTAGCTCGATCAACCGCTCAGCAAGCCGACCATCCAGAAACAAGATCGAAGCCAGGAGCGCCTGATGACCAGCCTCCTCGCAACCAGCATTTCGCAGCAGCACCCGCCACAGCAAACTCAGCCTACCGCTGGCAAGCTCCTCGCGCATGAACTCCGAGGTCAGCAGAGCAATATTCTCACTCGGCCGAAACACCAGGGTAGGGATCGGCCGGTGAGGCAGGATCTGATGCTCCTCGAACTTCTCAATGACCTCGGCCATCGTGGGCGGGTCAATGGTCTCCGCCACGGCCTCGAACGCACGATTGGTCTGCAACAATGTGTTGAGGCTAGACAAATCGGGATCAAGCAGCAACGCCGCGCAGATCTGCCCTAGCAGATAAATAAAGCTGGGATACTCCAGCTTTCCCTCCCGCCCGGGCCTGTGCTGCTCGTGGAGCGAGATCACGACAACCCGGTCAGCGTCGACCCGCAGGGCCGGGAGCACGGGTGTCGCCAAGCTGAGCCCGCTGTCCATGTAATAGCGACCGCCGATCCCCTGAGCAGGGAACATGAACGGCAGGGCGGTCGAAGCCAGCACGCGCTCGAGGGTGACCGGCTCGAGCTCCGTGCGCGCGGGCTCGGGGTACGCGCGCAGCTTCACCCCCTCCGCGAGCTCGGCAAACAAGGTGGCGCGTCCTTCCTGAATGTCGTGGGCGCCAATCACGACCGCGTCGACGATCGCGTTGCGGACGTTCGCGTGCAGCCGGTCCCAGTCGATCTCTTGCTCGAGCAGGGCTTCGACCGGGCGCGGGTCGAACAGCGAGCGACCCACATAGCCGGATATGGGGAATTTCTCGCGTCCACGACAGCCGGGCAGCCGCAGGCGTGGGTAACCCCAGAGCAACGAGGACGGCGAGAACCGCAGGCTCTGGCTGACATCCAGGTTCTTCCATAGCCGCACGAGCCCATCGATCGCGTGGTCGGCCCGATCCGCGTTGGCGGCCAGATACGCGGTGTTGATCGCACCGATCGAGCTCCCGGAGAACGAGTTGAACAGCGGCGGTCCAGCGGCGCCGCGGCGGCCGAGCAGATCGACCATCGCATCGATCACGCCCACCTGGTACGCGCCGCGCACCCCGCCTGCGGATAGGACAATGGCGCATCGATCCGTTCTCGTGGACATGGCGGTCCAAAAGCATGCGCCGTGACAAAGACGCACGCCTGCGCGCTAGCCAGATCACCTCCGGCGGGGCCACGAGCGACCACCTATGCGTTTGTTGCTCACGCCGGTCGAACCGGCGCCCTTCCAGACGCCGCTGGCGCCTGGAGTAGCGTGGGCAGCGAGCTCACCAGCCGGCGTCGGCGACCTTGAGGTACGAGTCTTCGCCGCTCTCGCACAGCACCGCGAGCCGAGCGTTGTCGGCCAAGTCGGTGCGGATCCAGTAGCGGGCCGCCTCGACCTTGGCGCGGTAGTAGTCGGTCGACTGGGTGTCGACGTTGCCCGCGAGCGCACGGCAAGCGGCGGCGGCCATGCGCAGCCACTGCCACGAGATGATCAAGTTTGCGAACAGGTTCAGGTAGTCGACGCTGTGCGCGAGCATGCCGATCGTGTCGCCACCGAGGCCGCGCCCGCCGAGCACCTGGGTCAGCCCGGTCGCCCGCGCGAGCTCGATCTTGACGGTGTCGCACAGCTCTTCGTCGACGCCGCAGCGGCGCGCGTCCTCGATGTCCGCGCGCAGCTCGGCGCTGAGGGCCATGAGCGCCTGCCCACCCTTGGCCACGACCTTGCGCCCGAGCAGGTCCAGGCTCTGGATCGCGGTGGTGCCCTCGTGGATGCTGTTGAGCCGCTGCTCGCGTAGCCACAGCTCGGGCAGGTACTCGCTCGAATACCCGTAGCCGCCGTGAATCTGCAGGGCCAGGCTGCACGACTCGAACCCACGCTCGGCGGCGAAGGTCTTGGTCACGGGCGTGAGAATGTCGAGGATCAACTTGGCCCGCTCGCGCTCGGCTTGCTCGGCGGCGTGGGTGGCCAGGTCGGCGTAGCTGGCGGTCATGATCAACAGCGACATGCAGCCCTCCACGATCGCCTTTTGGCGCAGCAGCATGCGGCGGACGTCGGGGTGCTCGATGATCGGCACCGGACCCGGGGCGCTGGCGCTGCCGTTCAGGCGACGACCCTGGGTCCGCTCGCGCGCGTAGGCCAGCGACTCGTGGTAGGCGGCCGAGGCCGAGCCGGTCGCGTTGGCGCCGACCAGCAGCCGAGCCTCGTTCATCATCTGGAACATGTAGCTGAGGCCCTTGCACGGCTCGCCGACGATCCAACCCTGACAGTCGTCGCTCTCGCCGTAGCTCAGGCCCAGGCTGGGCAGGCCCTTCCAGCCGATCTTGTGGATCATCTGGCTGGTGTGCACGTCGTTGAACTCGAGCCCGTCGGCGCCGGGTCGCATGCGGGGGACCGCGAACAGCGAGATCCCGCGGGTCCCGCCCGGGTCGCCCACGCGCCGGGCCAAGGTCAGGTGCACGATGTTGTCGAGGAACTGGTTGTCCCCGCCCGAGATGAAGATCTTGCTGCCCTTGATGTTGTAGACGCCCTCGCGCCCGGGGATCGGAGTGGCGCTGGAGGTCAGATCACCGAGGCTGCTGCCGGCTTGCGGCTCGGTCAGCGACATCGTGCCGCTCCACTCGCCCGCGTACATCCGATCCATGAAGGTGCGCTTGAGCTCCTCGCTGCCAAAGCTCTCGATCAGGTGGGCGGAGCCGGCGGTCAGCAGCGGATAGCCAGACGCGCCCGCGTTGGCGGCCATCAGATAGAGGTACGCGATCGTGGTGATGCAGCTGGGCAGCTGCGCGCCACCGACCGACTCCGGCCGACCGGCGGTCAGGATCCCCAGCTCGACCATGCTGGCGTAGGCCTGTCCGGTCTTGGGGTGATCGTGGATCCGCCCGTCGATCAGCTGGGGCGGCTGCTCGTCCATCTCGCGCACCAGCGGGTACAGCTGCTCGCGCGAGAGCTTGGCCGCGCTGGCCAAGAACAGGTCGAAGGTCTCCCGATCGTGGTCCGCGAACGCTGGCATTTTGCACAGTCGCAGCACGTCGTGGACCTCGTAGAGCAGGAATTCGACGTCACGATCACGAACGAGCGGGTTGGGCGCGGACATCCGGGATCAGTGTCGCACGGCCGCTCAACGCTCGCCAAACACTTGCGCCCAATAGCGGACGTACTTGGCGTCGGTGTCGGGGGCGTGGCCAATCCCGATCTCGTTGGCGGCCGGATCCATGAGCTGGGCGCACAGCCCGTTGCTGCCCATGATCGCGGTCACCACCTGCTCGGCCGTCGTCTGGCGGGCGCCGATGTTCTGACTGAGCGCGGCGCCGTCGTACTCGGCCAGGTCGGCCCGGTCGGCGAAGGTCAGGCCGTCCGGGTCGAGGTTGCTGAAGTAGTCCTGCGCGCCCATGTCGACCGCGTGCCTGCGAGCAGCGCAGCGCAGCGCGGGGTCCATCGTCAGGGGCTGGGCCGGCTCGAAGCTGTCTGGGCCGCACATGGCACCCGCCGCGCGGCGCTCGTTGACGGCGACCAAGACCTGGTCCTCGAGCTGGGCGAGGGCCGGGTCCCAGGCGCTGACCGACGCGCAGTACTCGACGTCGGCGGGCACCTCTGGCTGCTCGGGGTCGGCCTGGGTCCCCGTGCATGCCCCGGTGCCCGCGCAGATCACCGAGCACAGTCCCACCGCGAGCAGCCGTGATCGTGAATGCGCCACGGCAATGATCTAACCACAAACGCCGGGCTTTGGTAGCCTCCGCGCATCTTGAACGGTGCAACGTCACGCCCGCTCACTTACCTGGGCATCTTCGCGGTCGCGCTGTCGACCCTGATGCTCGAGGTGCTGCTGACCCGGATCACCAGCGTGATCGCCTGGTACCACCTGGCCTTCTTCGTGATCTCGCTGGGCATGCTGGGCATGACCGCGGGCGCGGTGCTGGTGTTCTTGCTGCCCCAGGTGTTCAGCGACGACCGGATCCCCGAGCGCCTGGCCCAGTCGGCGCTGGCGTTCGCGGCCACGACCCCGGTTGCGATCGGCATGGCCATGGCGATCCCGCTGCTGCCGATCGACGACCTCATGGACTTCTTCGCGCTGCTGGTCTACGGCGGCGCGGTCGCGGTCCCGTTTGCGCTGGGCGGCGTGACCTTGACCCTGGCGCTGACCCGCGCCGGGCTGCCCGCGTCGATCGCCTACGGGGTCGATCTGTGCGGCGCGGCGATCGGCTGCGCGCTGGTGATCCCGCTGCTCGATGCATTCGATGCCGCGAGCGCGGCGTTGCTCAGCGCGGCGGTCGCTGGCGTGAGCGCGGCGTGCTTTGGGCTCGCGCGCGGGCCAGCGGGGCGCAAGCAGATGATCGGCGGGGCTGGTCTGGCGCTCGCGCTGATCGGCCTGGGTGTCAGCAACGCGAGCAGTGAGCCCGCGCCGCTGCGGCCCGCGTGGGTCAAGGCCACGCCCGAGGATCCCGAGCAGTTCGAGTGGATCGGCTGGAACACCTACTCGCGCGTGACCGTGGACCAGACCATCGAGGTCCCGCCGCACATGTGGGCGGGCAGCCGCCTGATGCCGCTTCCGCTGCGCGAGCCAGTGCCACAGCGGGCGATCAAGATCGACGGGGCGGCCGCAACCATGATGTTCGAGCACGGCGACGAGCTCGACAACCACGCGCACATCGACTGGGACATCACCTCGTTCGCGCACCAGCTGCGCCCCAACGGCCCGGCCGCGGTGATCGGCGTGGGTGGGGGTCGCGACATCATCGTCGCCGCCCGAGCTGGTCACTCGCCGGTCGTCGGGGTCGAGCTCAATGATCTGATCGTCGAGCTGCACACCACGGTCATGGAGGACTACTCGCGGCTCACGCGGATCCCCGGCGTCGAGCTGGTGTCCGACGAGGCCCGCAGCCACATGTCTCGCGAGCAGCGGCGGTTCTCGGTCATCACGATGTCGCTGATCGACACCTGGGCCTCGACCGGGGCCGGCAGCTACAGCCTGTCCGAGAACGGCCTGTACACCGTCGAGGCCTGGCAGGTGTTCATGGATCGGCTCGAGGACGACGGGATCTACACCGTCTCGCGCTGGTACCACCCCAAGTCGCCCGGCGAGACCGCGCGCATGCTCGCGCTGGGGCTCGAGGTCCTGTGGCGACGCGGCGTCGAAGATCCCCACCAGCACCTGATCTTGCTGCAGAACCTCAACGTCGCGACCTTGCTGATCTCGCCGACGCCGTTCGCCAAGCGCGACATCGACGACATGCAGACCGCCGCGGTCGAGCAGGGGCTGACCATGATCGCAACCCCGCGCCGGGGGCCGCTCCACGAGGGCGTGCTCGCGCAGCTGTGGGCGCTGGACAGCCAAGACGCCCTGTGGGCTTGGGCCCGCCAGCAAGAGCTGGATCTGACCCCACCGACCGACGACCGGCCGTTCTTCTTCAACACGCTCAAGCCCAGCACCTGGCTGCAAGACCCCGAGTCGGTCGACCGGCTCGACGTGTCGTTCTTGGGCAACTTGCAGGCCACGCAGACGCTGGTCTACGCGACCTTGGTCAGCCTGCTGCTCACGCTGGTCACGGTGATCGGCCCGCTCCTGGCCCGACGCCGGGAGCTGCGTGAAGTCGGGGGCCGGGATCTGGCCGCGGCCACCGCCTACTTCGCGCTGATCGGGCTGGGCTTCATGTTCGTCGAGATCGGGCTTTTGTCGCGACTCAACGTGTTCCTGGGCCACCCCACCGTCGCGCTCGCCGTATTGCTTGGCGGCATCATCTTGTTCACGGGGATCGGCAGCCTCGCGTCGAGCAAGCTGCAGATCGAGCCGGGGACCAAGCTGGCCAAGCTGTTCCCGCTCGCGCCCTTCGTGCTGGTGGTCATCGCCGCGCTGGCCTCGGGCCCGCTGACCCACGCGTTCGTCGGCAGCGGCATGGGCGTGCGGGTGCTCGTGGGGGTCGTCACCGTCGCCGTGCCCGCGCTCGGCATGGGCCTGGGCTTTCCGCTGGGGCTGCGCCTGGTCCAGCGCCGCCGCGAGTCCGACGGCGGGCCGGAGCTCGGTCCGTGGCTGTGGGGCATCAACGGCGCCGCGGGGGTCTGCGCGAGCGGCCTGGCCCTGGGGTGTTCCATGGTCTGGGGCGTGCCGGTCACGCTCGCGGTCGGTGCGGCGTGTTATCTAGTGTTGCTGGTCTGTACGTTTCGTCTGGGCCGGGCATGACTGAAGAGGGATCGCGTGAAGCCATGAAGGTGCTGTTCCTTTCTCCCCACTACCCCGAAGAGATGCCCGAGTTCACCCGCGGCCTGGCCGAGGTCGGGGCTCAGGTCTACGGCGTTGGCGAGCTGCCGGCCCGCGCCCTGCCGCCCAAGGTCAAGCGACACCTGCACGACTACCTGCAGCTGCCCGGCTTGATGGACGAGAGCCGATCGCTCGGTCGCCTGGTCGACGTGGCCCGGCAGATCGGCGCGGACCGGGTCGAGACCCTGTGGGAGCCGCTGGTCATGCTCGCCGCCAGCGTGCGCGAAGCTCTGGGCATGCCGGGCATGCACCGCGACACCGCGCTTGGGTTTCGCGACAAGCCGATCATGAAGGCGCGGCTGGTCCCGGCTGGTGTTCGCATGCCTCGCAACGCCAGGTCGGCCACGGTCGAGGGCGCGCTGCAGGCCGCGCGAGAGATCGGCTACCCGGTCGTGCTCAAGCCGGTCGCCGGGGCGGGCACCGCTGACACCTGGCGAGTCGACGACGAGGACCAGGCCAAGGCCAAGCTCGCGACCATGGGCCACGTCGTGGAGGTCAGCATCGAGGAGTTCATTGCGGGCGAGGAATTCACCTACGACGTGGTCACCGTCGAAGGTAAGCCGGTGTTCGAGAGCGTGACCCAGTACCACCCGCCGCCGCTGCAAGGGCGCACGCTCGAGTGGATCAGCCCGGCGCAGATCACCTTGCGCGATCCATACATTCCCGCGACCGAGGTCGGCATCGAGCTCGGCCGGCAGGTGCTCACCGCCCTCAACATGGGCACCGGGTTTGCGCACCTCGAGTGGTTCAAGACCAGCAAGGGCGAGGCCGTGTTCAGTGAGATCGCCTGCCGCAGCGGGGGCGGCAAGCTCATGGATGCGATCAACGCCGCCAACGAGATCGATATCTATCGGGAGTGGGCGCGGGCGGTCTGCTGGCACTCGTTCGAGGCTGTGCCAAAGCGCAGGTATCACGTGGCCACGGTGTTCAAGCGGGCGTTTGGCCAGGGGCGGATCACGCGGATCGAGGGGCTGGACAAGGTCTATCGGCGCTGTCATGGCGGGCTGGTGATCGCGGACTTGCTGCCGGTTGGGCACCCACGGCGCAACTGGAAGGCGACGCTGCTTGGCGATGGGTACGTGATGATGCGCAGCGTGGACTACCGGGATCTGTGCGAGATGCGAGACGAGGCCGTGAACTCGCTGCGCATGTTTGCGGGGTGAGAACGCGCGGATGCTGCACCCCAACGCGTTCTAGCGATCAATGTCCTCGCCGGCCCGGAGCCAAGCGTGCAAGCACAGCCGCGCTAACACGTCGACCAAGCCACGGTCGGACTTGCCCTCGGCGATGAGCGCCGCTCGCATCAGCCCTCCTCCGTGGTGGCGGCATCGAGCGCGGTGGCATCCAAGTAGTTGAATAGGGGCAACATGACCCCCCGCTCGCCTTCACGACAACGCCAGGTCTCGCGGATCGGGTGAAGCCGGAGCACCCGGGCGCTGTGCTGCTCCGGGCCCGAGATCAGCGCTGTCGTGGCCATCAGCAGGTCCCCCTGGGACCGCTCAAAAATCTCGCGGACGAGCTCGGAAGAGTGCGTATTGACGATGACCTGGCGCAGTGGGAACTCCTCGAGCTTGCCAAGTTCCTCGAGATCCGACGTGATATCTTCGCTCAGATCAGTCGCCAACCCGAGCAGTAGCTCAGCGAGATCGGCAAAACGAAGCGGGTGAATCCCGTTCTCGGGCTCTTCGACATACCACATTGTCCCGCGTCCAAGACCGAGCAGGACCAGCGCGAGGTAGCGAAGCGTGCCATCAGAGAGCCCGCGCGCCGAGACCTCTTCGCCATTTTGGAGGGTCGCGCGAAGGGTCAAGAGCCCTCGCTCAGCGTCCTCATCGACCCAGATCTTTCGAAGTGACGCAATCGGCGAGAGCTTGGTGACAACCTCGGCCGAGAGCGCGTCGGGATCCTCGCCCAATTCAGACAAGTTCGATTGCGGATAGCCAGGATTCGTCAGTTCCATGAGCCGGAGCGGGAGCGGGAATTCCCCTGCCCTTCGCCCCGAATCGCGTTTGTCAGACTCGAGCTCATATGGCTTGCGAAGCTCGTCGGGTTCGAGGCCGATCCGACGCCAACTGCGGATGGTGTCGCCGGCCACCAGCAGCGCCGGGAGTTCCATCGTTCGATAGTGGTTGAGCATGGGCCAGCAGCCAGCGCAGACGCCGCTCAGCGCGCCGCTCGAGATCACCAGCGGCCACTCAGCGTGGTCCCACCTTGGTCTTAGCGGTTACTCGCGTCGTCGAGATCCCAGCCGACCCCGCAGCGAACGGTGGGCTGGTGGCGATAGACGGTAGTCGAGGTGGCGAGAAACACGCATCTGTGCGAAGCGGGCCGAGCGTCGGCGAAGTGTCGGACTCGACGCGCGGGTGAGCGACCCGCGGGGCGATGGCCGTGCCCGATTTCACGTCGAGCCTGGTCTCGTTCCCAGTTCGAGACACCCGACGCCATCGCTACCTGCACGGCGTCGATGTAGATCGTTGGCGACGACTCGACCCGACGTTCGACCCGAAGCAGATCAATCATTCTGGCTGCGTCGCCAACCATTCGCGCAGCGCCGGCCAATCGTGTGGAAGATCATCACCCCAGATCCGGACGGTCGCGTCGGAGTAGCTCGAAGCGAACCGACCACCACCGGGCGCCACCGCGATACCCATCGCCTGCACGTGGACGTGCATGTCGCTGTCCTCGTCGACTCGCAGGGCCCGAAACCGTCCGGTCTCGAGCTCCCAGACGCGGGCGGAGCCGTCGAGGCTGGCCGAGTAGACAACCCCGCCGAGCGGATCGGCGGCGACACCGAACACTTGGGCGTGATGCGATCCAAGCCGCGAGCGCTGGCCGGTGCCGGGGTCGAGCAAGACCACGTCGCCAAGGAAGGTCGCGTAAACCAGGCGTCCGTCGGCGAGCACGGCGAGATCGATCAGGCCGTCGCGACTGAGGTGGCCGCGATAGACCTCGGCGCCAGTGCGCTCGTCGAAGGCCACGACCAACCCGATGTGGCCGGTGGACCACCCGGCGACCCATAGCCAGCCGCGCGCGGCGTCACGCTCGACTGACTTGCAGGTGGTCAGCTCTGGGACCGGCCACAGCTCGCTCGCGCCCGCACCGAGCTCGCCGACGTGAACCCCAACGCCATCTTCGATCCAGGCCAGACGATCGTCGGCGAGGAACGTTGCCGCGCTGCCACGACCGTGCTCGGCGCTCGACGTGGCGATCAGGTCGCCTTCGTGGGTCCACGACCGCACGCTGCCGTCGGTGTGGATGCTGGCGAGCTGCGAGCCGTCGGCCGACCACGCGACGCCACTCGCGGCGCCATGCTCGAGGGACTCCCAGATCGGATCGGAGCCCGGCTCGGAGCCGTCGAGCCCAGTGACCGCGAGACCGCTGAAGGTGCCGAGCGCGAGCAGATCGCGGCTCGACCACGCCACGACCTGGGCCGGGCCGGGCACGCGGCGGACCAAGTGGCGCGGCTGCGTGCTCCAGACCCGCAGCGTGCCTTGCCAGTCGATCGTTCGCAGGTGATCGTGCGAATCAAAGTAGCCCCATCCCATCGCCTCATGGCCGGGGTAGCGCTCGCTGTGGCCGTCGGGCAACCAGGTGACGAACGCGTCGCCCTCGCTCGCAAACGCCAGCTTTGATCCGTCGCGTGAGAACGCGAACCACCGGAACGGGCTCTCGCGCTTGCGCAGCTCGGTGCGGGCGTCGCCGTCGACGTCGAACACCACCCCGCCACGCGTGGTGTAGCTGGCGGCCAGCTGCTGACCGAGCGGGTCCCAGGCGCTGTACCAGATCTGGTCGTCGCCGGACGCGGACAGCTCGCGTGGCTCACCGCCGTCGAGCGGCACCACGCGCAGCCCGGTGCCCGAGCGAACCGCCACGCGATCGCCTGCAGGCGACGGCCTGATCGGCGCCGCGACGTCTCGTGCGATCACGCGGGCCTCGGCGCCGGGCGAGACCAACACCAGCCGAGCTTCCTCGTCGACGCCCACCAGCGCGTCGCGCTCGGGCACGAACACCACCCCCGCCAAATTGCGCGGGCCCAGGTCCTGGATCATGCCGCTGCGATCCATGATCCAGGTCCGCCCGTCGCTCGTTTGGCCGGCCACGCGCGCGCCATCGGGCGCGAGCCAGACGACCACGGGCTCCCGATCCTCGGGGATCTGCAAGCGCTGCGTGAGTCCGAGCTGCACATCGTGCAGCGCGAGGACCGTGTGGCCGTTGACGCGCTCGCCGACGCCGATGAACCGACCGTCGCTCGAGATCGCGTACGCGTCATGCGTCAACTTCAACCCGGTGCTCCAGGTCTTGCCGAGCTCGACGTCGAGCATCCAGATCTCGCGGGTGCCATGTTCGATCAGCATCGAGCGACGCCCGTCATCCGACATGGGGCCGACCGTCAGCGACTCGGGCAGCTGCATGGACGACAGCGGAACGCCGAGTTGCCGGGCGTCGCTGGCCAGCGTCCGCGCGGCCCCGGGCCAGGGCATGTCGTCGCTCAATTGTCGCAGGCGCTCGAGCGCGAGGCCTGGATCGTCCGGTAGCGCGAGCCCAGCCTCGGCCAGGATCACCGCGTCCTGTCGCCGCAACAAGTCGAGTTCGGCCTGATCCGCGCGCTGGCCCTCGCTCTGGGCTTCGCTCGCCAGCGCCTCGGACACGGCGGCGTGCTCGTGCTCGCGCTCGGTCCACGCGAGCGCAGCCACGAGCGTGGCGGCCCCGAGCACGGCCAAGCCGACTCGACGTCGACGTCGGGTCTCGCGGTCGCGCGCCAGCTCGCGCAGCAGCGCGTCCATGTCTGGGAACCGCTGACCCGGCTCGCGCGAGAGCCCCCGCGTGAGCAGCTCTCGCAGCCACCGCGGCGCCTTGTCGCTGGTGGGCGTGACGATACTCCCCGCGACGACGTTGGCGACCAGCTTCGCGTAGGTGTTGCCGACGAACGGCCGCGCCCGATACAGCGACTCGTAGAGGGAGACGCAAAAGCCGAACTGATCGGTGCGCCCGTCGAGCTCGCCTCCAGTGTGCTGCTCGGGCGCCATGTAGGCCGGCGTGCCGACCACCCGACCGGTACGGGTCAGCGTATCGGTCGGATGGAACGGCTCGGCGTCGGGCTCGTCCTCGAGCGGTGACTCGGTTGTGGGCGGCCCCTCGGCGGTCCGGCGCGCGACCCCGAAGTCGACAACCCGGACCCGACCATCGTCACCCACGATCACGTTGTCTGGCTTGAAGTCGCGGTGCACGATCCCGGCCGCGTGCGCGGCTGCGAGCCCCCTGCCCGCCTGCAGATACACATCGATGATCTGCGCGACGCTGCGCTGGCTCGCGCGGACCCACTCGCGGAGACTCTGACCCTCGACGTACTCCATCGCCACGAACACCTGCGACTGGCTGACGCCGACCTCGAGGACCTGGACCACGTTGGGGTGCGACAGCCGGGCGAGCACCTGAGCTTCGCGCACGAGTCGAGCGGGGTTGGTGTTGGTTTGTTCGTGCAGGAGCTTGATTGCGATCTTGCGATCGAGCTCCTTGTCGTAGGCCGAGAACACCGCGCCCATCGCCCCGCTGCCGATCCGCTCGAGCACCAGAAACCGGCCGATCGTCACCACGTCTGGGGCCTCGCCGAACACCCGCTCGTGGACCAGGTTCCGTAATCGTCGTTGCTCGACGCCGTCGACCTGCTCGGCGCTGTCGAGCGTAGACTCCATGATGCCCTCGGTCGGGGTCTCGGCAAGCGCCACTGTTGGAGTGTGGCCGGTTGGGGTCCCGGCACGCAATGAACGTTGAAGGCTGTCGCTGTGCATGATGCTCTCAGATCCGATGTGTCGGGACTCGTCGTCCTGATCACGCTCCCCTGAAAAAACCGTCTCGTGTACGCTAGCGGCATGAATTCGCCCTCGGACGAGCAGCTCTACGCGGCCTGGGTCGCCGGCGACCGCAGGGCTGGCGGCGCGCTCATCGATCGTCACCTGACTTCGATCCATCGCTTCTTCGCCGGCAAGCTGTCAGATCCCGCGGCCGTCGATGACCTCGTCGCCAAGACCTTCGAGGTCTGCGCCACGAAGCTCGGTGAGTATCGCGGGCAAGGCAGCGTCCGCGCGTATCTATTTGGTGTCGCCCATAACCATCTCCGCAATCACCTGCGCTCGCTTCGGCGCCAGCGCGAGCGCTTCGATCCGCTGGAGACCTCCGTCGCCGATATCGACCCCACGCCCTCGTGTCTGCTCGTCGCGCACGAGGGTGAGCGCCTGTTGCTGCGAGCGCTGCGATCGATCCCGCTCGAGCTGCAGATCGCAATCGAGCTGTCGTACTTCGAGGGGCTGTCACGCGCCGAGATCGCGGCCGTGCTCGAGATCCCGGCCGGGACCGTCGCCGGGCGACTGCGACGGGCACGAACCCTGCTCGAGCAACGCGTGCACGCGCTCGCGACCGAGCCGCAGCTGCGCACGTCGACGCTCGATTCGATCCAGGCGTGGGCCCGCGAGGTCAGGGCCGTTTCCGATGATCACTAGTTGCGCGCTGAGTCTACGACGCTCACGGCTCGCCTTCGACGACCATCAACACCTGCCCGCCGCCAACCTCCTCAAACCCCTGCACGATCCCGCTCGCCGGCCACTCGACCTCGACCCGGTGCACGGTGTCCACCCCCAGCTCAAACCCATCGCCCAACCCAAAGTGCTGAATGAGCTCCCCCTCACCCAGGAAGTGGCTCGCGACCCCAACCTCGCGCACCTGCCAGGGCCCATTCGGCTCGACCTGCACCCGCACCTTCGCCCCTCGCCCGTCGCGGTTGGAGCTGGTGCCCTCCACGGCGACCCGCAGCCACGCACGCAGGTTGCCGCCGTCATTACGAAACAACCGTGGGCTGCCAGCATGGTTGGTGAGCAGCAGATCCAGGTCGCCGTCGCGATCGTAGTCAAACGCGACAATGCTGCGCCCTTGGCCGGTATCGTACACGCCGCGAAGCTCCCCCTGTTCGCTCATGAACCCCTCGCCAGTCTCGATCCCCTCATTGATCCACAGCCGCGTGGGCGTGTCGGCGTGGTACAGCCCGCCGTGTAGATCCCGACCTGGCCAGCCGTTGCCGAGGGCGAGATCCTGATCACCGTCGTTGTCGGCGTCGAACATCACGGCACCCCACGCCCAGGCCCCATCGCGCACGCCGGCCTCGTCGGTCAGCAGCGAATAGATGCGGTCGCCCTCGTAGCTGTACAGGCGATTGCCCGTGCCCGACCAGCACGGCGGGGTCTCGTCCTCCTCGCACTCGTCGGCCTCCGCGATCGAGGTGACGTACCAGTCGAGATCGCCGTCGCCGTCGATGTCGCCAAAAGTCGAGCCCATGCCGTTGGACTCGCGGTTGACCCCCGCGGGGCCGCTGCCGTCTTCGTAGCCGAGCCCGGCGAGGTTCCAGAACAGCCGCGAGCGGCGAAAGTCGACGGTGATCGCCAGCTCCTGCCAGCCGTCGCCGTCGAGATCCGCGAAGGTCGACGAGAACGCAAAGATTCCGTCGGGGTCGAGCGCGGACAGCTCGACGCCGTTCGCGGCCGTGACGTCCTCGAAGGTCCCGTCGCCGAGGTTGTGGAGCAGCCGCCCGCCGTGGCGGTGCAGCGCGGGATGCTCGGCCCCGGGCATGTGCTCGACCTTGATCCACTCGTTGACGTGGGCGTCGAGCCAGCCGTCGCGGTCGTAGTCGCCCAGCGTGACGCTTTGACCCGAGTGCATGGTGATCGAGCTCAGCGCGAACCCCCGCGGCTCGGCCTGATTCTCGAAGCCCAACTCGCCGGTCTCGCTGAGCGTGTTGATGAACAGCTGGTGCGAGGTGTCGCCGACGCTGGTGACGAGCAGATCCAGATCCCCGTCCTCGTCGATGTCGCCGAACACCGAGCCGTTGGTCCAGCTGCACTCGCCCAGCCCGACCTCCGCGGCGACGTCGACGAAGGTCCCGTCGCCCTGGTTGAGGAACAGGTGGTCCGGCGCCGCGAGCCGGGTCATGAACACGTCGGGCCAGCCGTCTTGGTCGACGTCGCCGATGCTGACCCCGCCCGTGAACCACTGCGGCTCGCAGTCCTGCCGGGGGCTGAGGCCACCCGAGGTCGCCCATGGGAACATGCAGTCCAGCTTGGCCGGATGGGTGGGTACGAACTGCACGGTCCCCAGCCCCGCCGCCTCGGCGACCTCGGTGAACACTGGACAAATTACCTGGCCCGCGCAGGGTTGCTCGGGTGGGGGCGTGCCCGCGGGGCTCGCTGGCGGGGGGTTCCACGACCCGCACACCTCGGGCTCAAACGGCTGCAGGCCGTCCGGATCGCCGGTCTCGGTCGTGGACTCGCTGTCGTCCTCGGTCGCCTGATCCGCGTGGGTCGTGACGTTGGCGCTGCTCTCGTCGAGGTCGGGCCCGCGGCAGGCCGCGAGCAGCAGGACACTCGCGCAGGTAAGCCAGGGCCAATCGCAGGTCACAGCGGTAGCTTAGCAGCGCCGCCAACTCGATGGACCATGGATGCGAGGGTGATGAAAGGCTAGCCTTGCGGGCATGAGGCGGGTCGCGTTCATCTCGGATCTGCACGCCAACCTGGTCGCGGTTGACGCCGTGCTCGCCGACATCGACCGCCTCGACGTCGACGAGATCATCTGCCTCGGCGACATCGTCGACCTCGGGCCGCAGCCGTGCGAGCTGCTCGACCGCCTGCACGAGCGCGAGGTCCGTTGCATCCGCGGCAACCACGACACCCTGGACGAGCACCCGCCGCACCACCTCTTGCTCGAGATCGAAGCGTGGACCGAGGCCCAGCTCGGCGAGGCGCGACTGGCCGAGCTGGCCGGGTTGCCCGAGCAGCTCACCGTCGAGATCGGCGGCGCGCAGGTCCTGTGTGTGCACGGCTCCCCGCGCGACGACACCGATCAGATCTTGGCCTGCACCCCCCGCGAGACCCTGGTCAGCTGGGTCGCCGACCACGAGTTCGACGTCATGGTTGGCGGTCACACCCACGTGCAGCTGCTGCGCAGGCTCGACGCCCGATTGATCGTCAACGTCGGCAGCGTGGGTATGCCGTTCGAGCGCGCGTTTGATGGCGACGCGCCGAAGATCCTGCCGTGGTGCGAGTATGGGGTGATCAGCGGTGAGAATGGGGTGCTCTCGGTGGATCTGCGGCGGGTGCCGCTGGATCTCGAGCGCTTCGCCGCGAGCGTGCGCGGGTCCTCGCTGCCGGGCGCGGACCGCTGGCTGGAGCAGTGGCTCACTTAGTTTGAGCAGCGGTCGCCTACGAAACACAACGCCAGACGTCACTTTTCGTTGGTGAGGACTACCCGGCGGGTCGGGCGGGGCGCAGACGCGATCCGAACACTTCGCAATTCGCGGCGACTGCCACGCCGAGGCGAAAAACGGCGCGCCACGCCGGTCCCGGCGCTGCCGCGACGCCCGATGATCGAGTCACGCGCGCGGGCGCTCGGCTCTCCCGAAGACATGCATGGTCGACACGACATCAGAGCCCTCCGCCTCGCCAGGATCCTGATCTTGACGCTGTTGCTCGGCAGCCTTGGCGCCGTCGCGCGAGCGAGCGGCCCGGCTGCCGGGCCGACCAACGTGGAGCTGCTGATCGACACTTCGGAGCTCGAGCCCACGCTCGGCGAGCGGCTCTCCGCGGCGCTCGAGCTGCTGCTGCCGGATGCGCTGCGCGAGCATGGGCTCGAGGTCGTGCGCGGCGGGGCGGCGGTGACCGTGGAGGTGCGCCTGACGATGCCCGATGTCGGCCTCCACGAGTACGTGATCAGCATTGATGTGCTCACTGACGGCGCCCGCGAGGTCGTGGTGGACGCGAAGCGATGCTTGGCGTGCTCCGAGCAGAAGGTGGTCGACCGCGTGATCGAGCAGTTGCCGACGGTTGCAGACTGGCGACCGAAATCAGAGCCGCGTACGCCGTGCGTGAAAGCTGACTCGCGCGCGACGGTGGTGCCCGTGACGCGCCGACCGCTGAGGCTCGGCGGCTTGGGGCTCACGGGGGCCGTGTCGCTGTCTGCTGGTGCGGCGACGATCGGGGGCGGAGTGCTGATGATGAGCATGCCCAACCTCGGCTGGAACGTGGATCCGCGGCCGGTGGGGATGGGGCTCGTGGTCGGCGGCTCGGCCGTGGCGGCTGTCGCGGTGGCGATGGTGGCTGTCGACGTGGTGCTGCTCGCTGGGCGGAAGCGGAAGCCTTCAATGAGTGTCTTACCAAGCCTGTCTCCGACGAACGGAGGGGTGTTGGTGGTAGGGAGATTCTGACGAATGAACACGAAACGTTGGGTGCGAATTCTGAGTGCGGGACTGGTTTGCCTGGGGGTGACGTCTTGTAGCGGCAATTTTTGGTTGCACGACGACGGCGTCGGCAATGGCGACATGGTTGGTGATGGTGATGGTGATGGCGACGGCGACGGCGGTGGCGAGCCAGTCGGCGACGGTGACGGTGATGGCGACGGTGATGGCGACGGTGATGGCGATGGCGACGGCGACGGTGATGGTGATGGTGATGATGGCGATGGCGATGGCGATGGCGATGGCGATGGTGATGGTGATGGTGATGGTGATGGTGATGGTGATGGTGATGGTGATGGTGATGGTGATGGTGATGGTGATGGTGATGGTGATGGTGATGGTGATGGTGATGGTGATGGCGATGGTGATGGTGATGGCGATGGTGATGGTGATGGTGACGGCGATGGCGACCCGGAAACCGACACCGACACCGACACCGACACCGACACCGACACCGACACCGACACCGACACCGACACCGACACCGACACCGACACCGACACATAGCGAGTGTAGCGATTGCACGTATCTCCCCAAACCAACATCAACCGCCACCACATTCGAGCCCCTCATGCACACCAACCATCACTATCGAGTGATCCTCCCGGTCACAGCCCTCATCACCCTCACTACCCCGCAAGCCCACGCCGCACCCCCTGACACCGCCCCCGCTCCGATCGAGCCGGTCGACTGGCACGACCCCCCCACCAACCACGATCTCAATCCACCTCTCGAAC
>NZ_PVNL01000065.1 GCF_002994635.1 Enhygromyxa salina
GGTCCATGCCGCCGCCACCACCCTCGCGGCCCGCTCAATCGGCCTCGGCCGCCGACGATCTCGAGGGCGGCGGCATGGACCAGATCCTCGCCGAGCTACGCAGGAGCGAGCGCGACCCGGACGCGGACGAGGACACCGACGAGAGCGAGCGCGTCAATCAGATCCTCGCGGACTTGCTCGGCAACGACAGCGAGCCCGACTTCGAGGCCGACATCATGGCCCAGACCGAGGCGCTGGCCGAGCCCGAGCGGTCCGGCGCTGCCCATGGTCAACATGATCAAGAGGACCAAGTAGATCAGAGCGGCCCGCGTGGCTCGCTGGACACGTCCACCGACATGCTGACCTCGGCGCTGTCCGAGCCCATGTTGGACGACGGTCTGGCACCCCCGTTTGCCGACCCAGACGACGCGCCAGTCCCCAGCGACGAGGCCGGCCACGTCGGCGACGCCGAGGACTTCGACCTCGACTTCGACTGACGTGGGGCCAACCTAGCCGAGGCCACCCGCGAAGCAGAAGTACTCGACCAGGGCCCGGCGAGCCTCGGGGCTGCGCCCGGGTGCCGTGCCGAATTTCTGCAGCGCGTCGCCGGCCGGGGTCGCACCGCGTGCGACCTGGCGGTCGAGCGAGTCGAGGAACCGCGCCTCGGTCCGGCCCTTCGAGTCACGGACATCCAGGCGATCCAGCCCGGCGCGGGCGAACGTCAGCAGCTGGGTGGACTTGCTCAGCACCTCGGGATCGCTGAGCCCGTGCTCACGCGCGCGCTTCCACAGGTCCATGCGCTGGGCGAAGCTCAGATCGGCGACCAGCTCCCAGGCGGCCGTGCGCGCGTCGTCGTCGTAGATCAACCCCTTGGACAGGGCCGGCAGCGCGCACACGGTCTGCGAGCCGATCGAGTCGGCGCCGCGGATCTCGATGAAGGGCTTGATGCGGACCTCCGGGAACAGCGTGCTCAGGTGCAGCTCCCAGTCGGCCTGCGTAGCCCGGTGCATCGTGCCGTCCGGATCGACGAAGCCGTCGGCCAGGAACCGGCGAAATGGCACGTGGTGCGGGTGGTAGTGGTGCCCGCGCTTGACGAAGAACATCGGGACGTCGAGCGCGTAGTCGACGTAGCGCGCCCAGCTGAACTCGCCCTCGAAGATCCACGGCAGCAGCCCGCAGCGATCCGGATCGACGTGCTCCCAGGTGGCCGAGCGCAGCGATCGAACCGGACCCAGCGCGTGGGGTGGCGGACCCGCTGGCACCGTCTGCCCCTCTTTGAACGGGGAGTTGGCGAACAGCGCGGTGATCAGCGACGAGACCCCGAGCATCAGCCGCATCCGCCGGCCGCACTGCGCCTCGTCCTTGTAGTCGAAGTTTGCCTGGACCGTGCAGGTCCGCAGCATCATGTCGAGGGCCAGATCGCCGCGCGTGGGCAGGTACTCGCGCATCACGGCGTAGCGGCCCTTCGGCATCATGTCGATCTCGTCGCGGGTCGCGAAGGGATGAAAGCCGCAGGCGATCCAGGCCACGCCCATCGGCTTGGCGACGGCGTGGAGCTCTTCGTAGTGGGCCGTGAACTCGGCGCAGGTGTCGTGGACGGTGGGCAGCGGCTTGCCGCTGAGCTCGAGCTGGCCGCCGGGCTCGAGCGTGATCGAGGCTCCGTCGCGCTCGAGCGCGATCAATTCGCCCGCGACGCCACGATCTTTCGACTCCGCCCAGCCAAAGCGATCTCGCAGGCCCTCGAGGGTGGGGAGCACGTGCTCGCGGTAGCGCACGGGTGTTGGCACCCCGTCCGCGAGGTACAGCCCGAACTTCTCTTGCTCGGTGCCGATCAAGTGCTGGTCGGGGCGCTGCGCCTTCTCGAACCACCGCACGAGCTCGTCGGTGGACTGGATGGGTTGCGCGTCACCGCGCCAGCGTGGCTCACTCATCAAATTGGAGGCTTTCTCGGGAAGGGCCGGGCCAGCCTCGGGGGGCGGGCAAGCAATGCGCGGTTACGCAAGCGATCGCGCGCTGTTACGTGGGGGACGTCGCTCGGCTGTGCGCTCGATCGCCGCGGATACGAGCACGCTCCGTCGCTGCACACAAACACAAATCCTGGGGCTGGACGTCTCAAACTCACGTGCTGTGTTCGCGCGGGCGTACCGAACAGTCTCCCCGCCACAGGTCGGGCCAGCGCGCCGATCGGTCCCGACCCGCGTGATCACCAGCTTGACCCAGTGGGGGCACGGTTGTAGCCTGCCCCGGCTCGATTAGCGGGCACCCGCGAGGCTTTCATGGCACTTCCCACTGCACCGGACGCTCCCTGCGTCATCGGCAACCAGATCCTGATCCGTGGCACCTTGGTCGGCGAAGAGGACCTCGTCGTCGAGGGCCGGATCGAAGGCGCGATTACCCTGGCCGGTCACTTGATCGTGGCCGAAGCTGGCGTGATCGAGGCCAACCTCGACGTCGACAGCGTCGAAGTCCGCGGCGAGGTCATCGGCGACATCTCGGCGGCCCGCTCGATCACGATCCAGCAGGGCGCACGGGTCCAGGGCAACGTCCGCGCCCCCCGAGTGATCATCAATGACGGGGCGCGGTTCCGCGGATCCATCGAGATGAAGGTCGATCTTCCCGAAGATCTCGCCAAGGTCCTCGCTCGCGGCCACTGAGTCGGCTCGCGCTTCCACCACTACCGAGCACACGGAGCACAATTTCCATGGCCAACACCGTCATAGGTAGCACCATCGTCGTCGACGGCGAGATCTCCGGCGACGAGGATCTCGTCATCCTCGGCACCGTCAAGGGGCAGATCAGCCTGCGCGAGAACATCGTCGTCGAGCGCGACGGCGTCGTAGAAGCCAACGTCGAGACCGCCACGATCACCGTGCATGGCTCGGTCACGGGCGACATCCACGCCTCGGATCGCGCCGAGCTGCGGGCCGACTGCCGCGTGGTCGGTGACATCCACGCTCCACGCATCCTCATCGCCGACGGCGCCTCCTTCAAGGGCAACGTCGACATGGACGCCTAATCAATGTCGGCGCTACCACGTTCCACCAACGACGACGACGTGACCGAAGAGACCGTCGTCGGTCCGGCGATCTCGATCCGGGGCCGCATCGAGGGCGAGGAAGACCTCCGCGTCGAGGGACGCGTGGAGGGCTCGATCTCTCTCACGGAGACGCTCTACGTCGAGCCGGGCGGGGTCGTGCTCGCGCAGGTCGAAGCGCGCGACGTCGTGATCTCGGGCATCGTCATCGGCGACATCACGGCGCTCAACTGCGTCACGCTCAACAAGGCCGCCAAGCACGTCGGCAACATCTCGTCGCCGCGGGTGATCATCGCCGACGGGGCCTCGTTCCGCGGTGACGTGATCATGGACGGCGAGGGCTTCACGCCGCCAGCGCGCGAGCGCACCCGGGCGACCTCGACGGTCCCCCGCTCGACCGTCTCGCGGGGACAGACCGCCACGCCATCGCGGGCTCGCGCGGCCAGCTCGGTCAGCGGCAGCTACGACGCGCGCTCGGCCTCGGCCCCCGCACCGCGGCGAGAGGTCGTGACCCCCTCGCGCGAGCGTGCACCCGAGGTCCGGCGCTCGGCACCCGCTGCCACGCCAGCTCCATCGCGTCGGGCCCACGAGGACGACGACGACACCGTGGTGATCAAGCAGCACGCCGCGCTGCGCAAGGGCGAGGCGCCGCCAGAGGCCGACGAAGAGAAGTCCGGCCGCCGTCGCCGGGCCAAGAAGTCCGCTCGCTCGCCGGCCCGCGGTCGCAGCAAAGCCGGCCGCCGCGGCAACAGCTGATTCCAGCTGATCCCAGCCCATCAGAGCAGCGTTTGCTCGGTCCAGAGCGCCCGTCGGAAACGATGGGCGCTCTAACAATTTCGCCACCCACGGCCGGTGCAAAACCAGGTAACATGCGCGCCCGAGGCCCCTATGCGCAAGTTCGTGATTCACTCCCTGTTCGCGGCCGTCCTCGCGGTCACCGTCACCACCACTGCTGCCTGCAATCAGGGCGACCCCAACGCGCTCGAGACCCACGTCAAGAAGCTCGATGACGCGGAGGCGCGCGCGGAGGCGTTCAAGCAGCTCGAGCGGATCGTGTCTGGCATCGCCACCGATCCCGAGGACACGCGCCGCCAAGAATTCGCCGAGAAGGTGCTGCCGAAATTCGAGGAGCTCTACTCGGAAGACGAGGTCGCGCCCTACCGCGAGCAGATGCTCAACATGGCGATGGCCATGAAGCGGCCCGAGGCCGTGGGGATGTGGAACAAGGCGCTCGAGCTCGATGGATCGGCCGAGGGTCACAAGCAGGCGCTGCTGGCCCTGCAGGGCATCCGCGAGTCAAAGGCCGAGGCCGCCGCAGAGACGATCATCGCGCAATTCACCAAGCTGACCGAGAGCCCCGGCAAGGACATGGGCGAGGGCCAAGAGGGCGCGCTGCGCTACGAGATGGCCCGAACCCTGGGCGAGCTCAAGGCCAAGGCTGCGGTCGGGCCGCTGATCACCGCGCTCGAGCAGCCCGAGGAGAATCAGCCCAAGGTCGTCTACAAGGCCGCCATCGATGCGCTCGGCCAGATCGGCGATCCCGAGGCCGTCAGCGTGCTGATCTCGGTCCAGTTCTCGGTCGCCGACGCGCCCGGCACCCAGTCGATCGGTGAGCGAGCCGTGCGCGCGCTCGGGGCGATCGGCGAGCCCGCCGTGCCCAAGCTCGTCGAGACGATGGAGGGCAAGAACACCAAGGTCAACGAGCTCGCCGCCGAGAAAGACGTGCCCGTCCAGGTCGTCCAGCAGAGCGCGGTTCGGATCTTGGGTGTGATCGGCTCGTCGAAGGCGACCGAGGCGCTCATCGCCTACATGCCCCAGAAAGACTGTGGCGGCGACGAGGAGGTCGACGTGGCCGCGCTCGAGGAGAGCGAAGAGGGCTTCGATCAGAGCGCGGCCGTCGGGCTGCGGGCGTTCTCGGCCAACTCGATGGGCTTCATCGGTGATCCGGCCGCCGTCCCGGCGCTGTGCCACTGTCGCAACGCGACCCACAACCCGGGCGACCTGTGGGAGATCATCTCCGCGCTCGGCCGGATCGGCGGCGACGAGGCGTTCGCGTGCATGGAGAAGATCATGGCGACCGGGTTCTACGACCCGGAGGAGGCCGTCAACTCCGACTTCAAGTATCAGGTCCGCTGGGAGGGCGCGCGCTGGATGATCCTCGCGGCCCCGCCCGCCAAGGCTGCCGCAGCCAAGGCCGCGATCGACACCAACGAAGCCAACGTCAAGGCCGAGATCGAGAAGCTCGGCTGGGCCACCGGCCTCGCCGTGCTCGAGTCCTGCAAAGAGGACGTCGCCTGCTACGAAAAGATCCTGATGGACTCGAGCAAGGGCTGGTTCGAGCGCGAGGTCGCGGCCTTCAACTTCGCCCGCATGTCCAAGCCGGGCGACATCGAGGCCGCCGCCAAGCTGGCCAAGGCGTTCAAGACCCGTGACCCCGAGGCGCGCATCAACATCGCGTGGCTGTCGGCGCGGGTCGCCGGGACCACGCCCTGCCCCGAGTGCTCCGACGCGCTCGAGTCCGTCATGAGCGCGGAAGAGCTGACCAAAGACGCCAACATGCAGGGCGCATGGCTGACCGCCCGCCAGGCGATGGCCAAGATGACCAGCGGCGGCAGCGGCAGCGGCGGCGGCGAGTAGCCGCGCACTGCATCGTTCGCGCGGCTGTCACAGGTCGCGCGCGGGGGTGGCGATCGAGCGCAAGTTCGATCGCCCTTGTCGTTCGAGCTCCTCGGCCGAGCTCCCCCAGGACTCATAGCTGCGCCGGACCGACTCGAGCGGGCTCTCGCCGAGTCGCTCGAGCCGCCGATCAAACTCGAGCAGCAGCGCCGGGTCGACGTTGCCGAGCCGCCGGGCGCTGGTGATCGCCGCGCGGGCCCGGGTGACGGCCTGCTCGGCCTCGCGGACCTCATGCTCGAGCCGCGCGCTGTGATGGATCAGCCTGCTGGGATCCGGCGCGCCGTTGGCTGGCGTGGTCCCAATTGGGTCGACGGCGGCGCTGGCTGGACGGGGGGCAGGGCGACTCTGGGCCAGGCTCGCGAGCCCACCCACGCCGACGGCGGTGATCGCCAAGACGGCGACGGCCGTGAGCAGGCGGACCCGCGGACGTGCGCGAGCTGGACCGGTGAAGCGAGGTCCGGGGGGCTGATTCACCGTCGCAGCATACTCCCTCGGGTGACCAGGAACATGGGCCCGAAGCTCATGTCATGCTCGGCCGTGCCGCGAAGTCCGACCCTCGCTCGTGCCCGTCTGTCGTCGCCCGCGCTCGTCGCTGCCCTCGCCTCACTCGCCCTGCTGGGGATCGGGGGTGGCTGCGCGGCAACCACGAGCGGGCAGGGTGGGGCCCCACTCGCGCCTGGGCCCGCGGCGGGGGATCGGGCGTCTACGTCGGATCCATCCGGCGCGACCAGCACGGATCCAAGCGCGTGGCTCGACGAGGCCGAGCGCGCGCTCGCGAGCGGGGAGCTGGCTCGCGCGGCGACCTTGTTTGCGCGCTACCTCGGCCACGACGGGTCCGGCGAGCGCGGCCGCCAAGCCTACGCGGGCCTGGCCCGGGCCCACGAGCTGCTGGGTGACTTCGACGCCGCGATCCGTGCGTACGACGGGTTCCTGGCCCGCTTCGGAGATGACCCCACGGCCCACCTGATGCTCGCGCGGCGCGGCGCGTGCGAGGCCCAGGTGTTGGCGTGGGAGCGCTCGGCCGCCTCGTATGCACAGGTGATCGAGCTCGGCGGCGACGCGTTGATCCCCAGCCAGCAGGTCGAGGCGCTCGCCCGCCAGGGCTTCGCGCTGTATCAGCTCGGCCAGCTCGAGCAGGCCGACGCCGTGCTCGCCAACGCCGACGCGATCTACGAGGCGGCGACCAGCGCAGGACAAGAGCGCTTCTCCGACACCTACTTCGTGGCCATGGCCCGATTTTATCGGGCCGCGATCCTGCACCTCGAGTTTCGCAAGGTCCGGATCCGCCTGCCCGAGGCCCAGATGGACGCCGACTTCGAGGCCAAGCTCGCCCTGCTCGAGCGCGCGCAAGCGGCCTACAACGAGGTCGTGCGAGCTCGCCACGTGTACTGGGTGTCGGCCGCGGGCTACCAGCTGGGGTCGCTGTTCGAAGAATTTTATGACGCGATCATGTACGCGCCCGTGCCCGACTGGCTCGACGACGCCCAGCGGCGCACCTACTACCTCGAGCTCGAAGAGCAGCTGCGCCCGGTGATCGACAAGGCCGTGTGGGTGTTCGAGAAGAACCTCGAGACCGCGCGCAAGCTCGGCTACGACAACGAGTTCATCGAGCTGACCCAGGCCCAGCTCGGGCACTTGCAGGGGATCGTGCTCGGACGCGGTGAAGGTGGCGGGCCGATGCCCCGACTCGCGCCCCGCGATCCGGACGACGCGGACAGCTCGGATCCCTCGATGCCCTCGCCGCAGGACGAGCTGCCCGCGGTCGAGCGCAAGCTGTTCGTGCCGATGCCGACCACGCTGTAGCTAAGAGTTACTGGATCTCATCGAGCAGCGCCGAGCAGCCGGCGGCGATCAGCTCGTAGACCGCCGCGTACTGCTCGGGCCCGCAGCCGATCGGATCCGGGACATCGAGCCCGCGCCCGCTGGCCTTGGGGTCGGCGATCGCCCGCAGCATTCGCAGCCGGGCCCGAAACCCCTCGAGCTCGCCGAACGCCGAGGGGGCCGCGAGCCGAGCGATCTTGTCGTGGTTGCGGCGATCCATGACCACGACATGATCGAAGCTGCTCAGGTCATCGCGGACCAGCTGGCGACCGGTCCCGGTCAGGGTGATCCCGTGCGCCGCCGCGATCTCCTGCGAGCGCGGGTGCGGCTCGCAGCCCTCGACCGCGTCGGTCCCGGCGCTGTCGATGTGCAGGCGATCGAGCATGCCCCGCTCGGCGGCGAGGTGGCGAAACACGCCCTCGGCCAGCGGCGAGCGGCACATGTTGGCGTAGCAGACGAACAGCACGCCGACCGGCTGTGATGGTTCGAGGCGCGATCGGTCGTTCATTGCTCGTAGATCTTGCGCACGTCGGGGTCGTCGTGCAGCGGGGCAAAGGCCAGCTCGACGCCGACCTTCTTCATGAGCTTCTTGTTGCCGCGCTTCTCGAGCTCGGCGAGGTGCTCTTTCGCGAACTCGAGATCGCCGGCCAGCGCCGCCATCTTGGCCAGGTTGAAGACTGGATCGGCGTAGAGCGAGTGGGCGTCGCGGGCCCACACGAAGAACGGCTCGGCGCGCTCGGCCTCGCCCTTGGTCAGCAGCACCTCGCCGCGCGCGTTGGCGACCTTGGCCGCGTCGAGCTTGGCAGCACCCGCCGCGATCGCGTCCTCGAGCGCCTTTTGAGCGGCCGCGTCATCGTTGTCGAGGCTCTTGGCCAGCTCGAACAGCCCCGGGATCTGGTCTTCGGGTGGGGCGACCTCGGCCCCGTCGCCGGCCTCAGCCGCTCCGGTGGTCGCCCCCGCTTCTGCTCCGGCCACGCCCGCTTCTGCGCCCGGCTCTGCTCCGGCCGCGCCCGCTTCTTGGTTGTCGGCCGGAGCAGAGCCGGGCGCAGAAGCGGGCGTGGCCGGAGCAGAAGCG
>NZ_PVNL01000066.1 GCF_002994635.1 Enhygromyxa salina
GCAGGTTGGCGACCCAGATCGCAAGCACGAAGCCCGGCGCGATCACGACGCGGCGCACGCGGGTGTTTGCCGCGCTGCGCCGCGTCGTGATCGCGCCGGGCTTCGTGCTTGCGATCTGGGTCGCCAACCTGCTGTTCGCCAAGCTGCTCGCGGGCCCCGGACGGGCCGCCGCCAAGGCCGGCATGCGCCGGTGGACCTGGTTCGACGATGGCCACCGGGTCCGGGCGATCGTCGAGCTGATCGCGGACGAACCCGCGATCGCGGCCGCGATCAGCTCGAGCATGATCTCGGCCGCGGTCCTGGCCGGGATCTTCTCGGTGCTCGCAGCCCCGGCCATTCTCACGCGCCTCGACGGCCAGCGCTCGCTCGCCTGGATCGTTGGCGCGGTCGGCCGGGAGCTCCCCGCCATGCTGGTCCAGAGCGGGTACGGGCTGGTGTTTCGGGTGATCTGCCTGGGGCTCGCGGGGGCCTGCGCCGCCGGCCTGGGTTCGCGCGGGCTCCCCCTGATCCTGGTCCTGGCCAGCTTCCCGATCTTGGTGCTGGACCGGGCCCGGGCGGCGGTGGTGCTGGACGACGCGCGCCCCTACCACCCCATGACGCTGTTGCGCGCGATCGGGCATGTTGCGCTCCGACCGCTATGGTGGCTGAGCGGGACCCTGATCGAGACCCTCAAGCTGGTCGTGGTCGTCGGCGCCCTGGTCCTGCTGATCCAGACTGGCCCGTCACCGATCTCGATCTGGGTCGTCCGCGCGGCTGGGTTGGCCGCCGTGATCCTGAGCCTGTGGCGAGTGGCGTTGGCGGTCGAGAGCCGCGGCACCAACGCTCCATGAACAAAAGCGCCCCTTTGTCGCCGCCCCAAGATCTGGGACCGTGGGCCGTGCCCGTTCGCGTGCATGAGCCCGGTCGACTCGTGACCGCCGATGCGGGTCGCGTGCACGTGACCCGCTACGTCGACGTGATCACGCTCGAGCTCGCGCAGAAGGCCGAGGCCGACTACCTCGAGTTCTGCGAGCGGATCGGCGGGCGCGTCCCGGTCATGATGATCTCCGAGCGGGTCGTGCCGATGCCCCCGGTCGAGGTCCGACGATTCTGGCGGGAGGCCGCTCGCAAAGAGCCGGGCTATGAAGCCGTCGCGCTGCTGATGACGGGCGTCGTCGGGCTGATGGCCGCAGCCGCGACCCACCTCGGTGAGCAGCTGGTCGAGGTGCTCGGGGTTCGGTTTCGCAGCTTCAAGCAGCCGGCCGACGCCGCCCGCTGGCTGTGTGAGTCGGCCAACTGCGGGGTCGAGCACGACGAGCTGGCCCGACAGATCGTCGCGGTTCAGTCGCTCTGAGGCCGCACGCAGCCGGCGGAACTTGTCGGGTGACGCCCTGTCGTGGGCGCCGTGCTACGCCGTGCAGCTGCGCCCTGGTTGGTTGGATCGACCCTGTTGCTGACCGTGTCCCTGAGCCTTGCGATCAGCGCGGACGCGAGCAACCCGATCCCCAGCTCGAGCGCGGTCCAAGAGCGGGTCCACGACATTCAGCTCGACGCGGGCCCCGACGGCGCAACCCTGGTCGTGACCCGATCGCTGTTCAACCCGGGCCCGCTCCCCGCCCAGGTCGAGCTCCCGATCGACCTGCCATGCGAGGCCGTCCTCGACGAGGTCGCCGTGCAAGCGCCGGGTGAAGCCGGCGGGCTGATCTGGCGGACCGCCGAGCTGCTCGCCGCGAGCGAGGCCTCGGATCGCTGGGCGGCGTGGCTCGAGGGGCCGCCCGCGACCAGCAAGACCGCCTTGAACGCAGACACGGCCGTGCACGTGAGCCGGTCCGCGTGGAGTTGCGAGGCGACCCTCGAGATCTATCCGGTCCCGCCCATGCACGCGCGGACCGTGTCGTATCGGGTGTTCGTGCCCAGCAGCTACGATCGGGGGCGCTACGCGATCGCGCTCCCACGCCTGTCGAGCTACGGCCGCACGCCCACGCTCGCGCTCGCGGCCCCGACCGATCGCGCGTTCGTGCTCAGCGTCGACGGTCAGCCAATCCAGGCGACCGGCGTCAGCCTCGACGGCGACCGCGAGCACCAGCTCGAGTTCACCCCGCGCGACCGCGGCCGCGGTCACGTCAGCGCCGCGGACCTCGATCTCGCGCAGCTCGTCGCCACCACCCCCGCCGCCCTCGCGGCGCTCGACGTCGGGGCGTCCGCGGCCGAGCTCCCGCGCCTGTTGCTGAGCGACTTCGAGGCCCCGAGCGAGCTGGCCCAGCTGCCCGAGGTCCGGCGCGTGGTGGTCGTCGTCGACGCCTCGCGCTCGGTCGACGCTGACGCCCGCGCGCAGCTGGTCGCCCTCGCGGGCGCGTACCTCGAGCAGCTCTCGCGCGGGCGTGGCCAGGACCAGGCCCAGGCCGAGGTGCTGGTGTTCGACCGTGAGGTTCGCCGCGTCTATCACGACTTCGTGCCCGCGAGCTGGGCTGGCGTGGACCTGCCCAAGCTCGACCTCGCCGACGCCAACGGCAGCGAGGTCGGGCTCGCGATCGCGACCGCCCGCGACCTGCTCGCGCGCCCGACCGAGGCCGATGGCGTCGACTGGATCTTGGTGTTGAGCGATCTCTATCTTCGCCATGACTTCCCCGTCGAGCACGCCCAGGCCAGCGCCGCCGCAGCGGCCCCGCGCGTCCACGTGGTCCGGGCGAGCGGGCAGCCGATCGACTTCGAGCCCGGCCCCGCCAGCGATCCCTGGACCGCGGTCGCGCGCGGCGCCGGGGGCATGCTCTGGCAGATCGGCACCCGCGAGCTCGATCGGGAGCTGGCCGCCGCCGAGCTGATCCGCCCCACTCGGATCTGGTCGCTCGCCCTGCAGCTCGAGCTCGAGGGCGCCGGTCAGCGTGAGATCGCCCTCGATCGCTGGCTCGCAGCTGGGGTCACCCGCCGCTACGCCGACCTCGACCACCACGGCGCGCCGCTCGAGCGGGCCTCGTTCGTCGGCGAGGTCTGGGGCCAGCGCCGGGCCTGGACGGCCGCCCCCACCGCCGAGTCCGGGCGGAAGGCCGCGGCCGCGCTCGCCATGCACGACCCCGAGGGCGCGCTGTCTGACGCCGCCCGCACCGCCCTGGGGTTTCACGCCCAGGTGATCTCGCCGTTCACGTCGGCCTGGGCCGTGGCCGGGTTCGACGGCCCCGCGGCCTCACCGAGCGCGGGCCTGGGCACGATCAGCCTGCGGGGCACGGGCGGCTCGTACGGCTGTGGGATCGGACACTCCATGCGCGGCCACGGGACCAGCCACCGGGTGAGCTTTGACTCGCTGGTCCAGGCCGCGCTGGATCGCTGCGCCGCGACCACGGGGCGATCCGCGTTCGAGACCACTGATCTCGAGATCGTGGCCGTGGACAGCCAGGACCGCTGCGTCGAGCGAGCGCTGTGGAGCGTGGACATCAGCCCCACCAAGTCCAACGGGCGCAAACGGATCGCTGTGGAGTACGTGGACGGGGTCCTGACCACGCTCGGCGTCGGCGGCCCCGGCCGATGACCCAGTGTGGTCATCGACACCCGATCGGGCAGATCCTACAGAGCGCGACCTGCAGGCGCCTGCCATGACTTCGACGACCACCACCAAATTCAGCACCGCGCTCATCAACGCCGCCACGACTGGCCCGTTTTTCCGGGCCCTGTTGGCCATGAGGTCAGGCCGGGTGGCCGCGCCCCAGCCACGCCGCCAGCGTGAGCTCGCCGCCTGAGCGCCAGAGCGCCAGAGCCCGAGGCAAGCGCTCGCCAAAGTGCTACCCTCGCCGCATGCCGTCGCCGTTGCTTGGATTGGCCCTCGCCTCGACCCTGAGCTTCGCCCCGCCCGACGACGCCCCCGCGGAGGCGCCGATCATCGTCGTGACGCCCGCGCCCGCGCCAGCTCCCGAGCCGCCGCCGCCAGCCGTCCCAGCCGTTCCAGATTGGGGCCCGAGCTCGAGCGTCGTGGTCTCGCAACCAGCGCCCGCGATCCCGCTCGCCCCGCCAGCGCCGGTGGTTCGAATCCCGCGCAAACCCATGATGGGGATCGGCTTGCTCGTCGGCGCGGGCGTGGCGTTCGGCGTGGGGCTCGGCAGCCGGCTCGATCAGGTCGACTACGCGACGCGCAACTGCGATCGGTGGCAGGCCAGCTCTGCCGGTGGCGCGCCGTTCAACAGCCTGACCGGGTGCTTCGACTACTTCGACTCCCCAGGCCTGGACTCTGGCGACATGTTCGTCGGCGCCGCGTATGGCACGTCCATGGTGCTGACCATGATCGGCTCGGGCGCCCTCGGTCAGCACAAAGCCTGGCAGACCGTCCACGGTGACGGCCGGGTGCGCAACCCCAACACTCGCTATGTGTTCGGGGCGATCTTCACGGGCCTCGGGATCGCCTCGATCGCGGCCCACTACGCGCTGGTCTACACCGACGCGCAAAATCCGTGCACGTCGTGGGAGTGCAACCTCGAGCGTCGGGCGCTGTGGATCGCCGCGTCCGATGGCGGCGCCCTGATGCTCAACACCGGCTTGGGCTTGTTCTCGTGGGCCGGCAACTACCGGCGCAACCTCGAGAAGTACCAGCGACCGCAGTGGTCGGTGTTGCCCGGGGCCGCGCGCGGCAGCGTCGGCGCGACCGCTGCCGTCCGGTTCTGATCAGGTCTGAGATCGAGATCGATCTCGGCGCAGCCGCTCACTCGCAGGGCTCGCCGACGCACGCCCCGGGACAGCAACGCAGCGACTCGGCGGTGCCGTCGAGCACCGCGAGCAGCTCGGCCAGCTCGGGCCGGCGACCGCCGAGCTTGCGGTACGCGAGCTCCCCGGTCGTCGTCAGGACCAGCACCGCGAACTCGAGCGTCGCCGGCAGGTGCTCGACGGCGCCGCTCGAGTCCAGAGAGGTCGCGAACGCGGCGTCGGGATCGGCGGCCACCGTTGTCTGCAAGCGGAGCTCGTCCGCCCAGCGCAGGGCCGCCTCGGGCTCGAGCGGCCGCACGAAGACCAGGGTCGCCGCGCGCGACTCGAGCTGCGCGACGTCACGGTCGAGCTTGCGCACCCAGCTCGTGAGGTCCTCGTGCTCGGACCCGCCGAGCCACACGAGCACCACGGGTCCGGCCGCGAGCGAGTCGGCCAGCTCGAACCGGCCTCGATCGGCGAGCGGCAGACTCAGCGCCTCGAGCCGGTCACCTGGCGCGAGCGCGCCAGCGAGATCGGGATGCTCACCATAGTCACGCGCGAGGATCGGCAGGCGCGTCGGACCAGGCTCGGGTCGCGCGCTCACCCCGGGTCGCTGACAGCCCAGCTGAACCACCACCAGCGCGATCAAGCAGGATCTCAACTCGTGCTGGTAGTGGGCGAACGCCATGACCCGCCGCGATGGTACCTCTGGATCTCGCGGGGTTTTGGCGCGAATGTGGGGTCGTGCTCCGCTCGCTTCGAATCCCGCTGCTGCTCGCCTGCGCCCTGGCAGCCTGCTCGCGCCCCGCGACCACCGACTGTCCGCCGACCGCGACCGCGACCGAAGCCGCGGCCCCGACTCCGCCACCCGCCCCCGAGGAGGAGCCCGAGCCGCTCCCGCCCGCGCAGGTCGAGGCGCTCACGGTCGCGGCCGACGACGGCCACGAGCTTCGTCTGTGGGCGCTGCTGCCCCCGGCGGACGCCTCGCTGGCCAAGCACCGCCCGATCGTCCTGGTCCACGGCCGGACCTGGAGCGCCGTCCCCGACTTCGATCTGCGCGTCGACGACGACCTCTCACTGTCGCTGATGCATGCCCTCGCCACGCGCGGCATCCCGGCCTACGCGATCGACCTGCGCGGCTACGGCGGGACCCCGCGCGACGCCAGCGGCTGGGCCGAGCCCGACCGCGCGGCCGAGGATCTCGCCGCCGCGCTCGCGTACGTCCAGACCGCCCAGGGCGAGGCCCCCGACCTGCTCGGCTGGTCGCTCGGCTCGCTGATCGCCCAGCTGACCGTGCAGCGCCACCCACAGGCCGCGCACTCGCTGATCCTCTACGGCTACCCGCGCGACCTCGACCTCCGCACCCCGATCGCCAAGCCGGACGGCGAGCCCGCCAGGCAAGCCAACACCGAGGCCGCCGCGCGCAGCGACTTCGTGACCGAGGGCACGATCAGCGAGGCCGCGATCGCGGCCTACGTCAGCGCCTCGCTCGCTGCGGATCCGGTGCGCACGGACTGGCGGGCCATGCATCAATTCGACGCCCTCGATCCCGAGCAGGTCGAGATCCCCACGCTGGTCATCCACGGGATCGGCGATCCGATCGCCAAGCAGCTGTGGCAGGCCAAGCTGTTCACGCGCATGACCGTGCCCGACCGACAGTGGGTCGTGATCCCCAACGCCGATCACGCCGCCCACCTCGAGCAACCCGAGCGATTCATGCGGGCGCTGCTCGGGTTTCTCGAGCCCAGGCCGTCGCCGTGACGCTCACCAGCCAAGCTGGCCCGTTCGTGCAGAGCTCCGCGCCGCCGGGCGTGATCAACCTCGGGCTCGGCCAGCCCTCGCCGCGCCTGCTGCCGATCGCCGCGCTCGGACACGCCGCTGCAGCGCAGCTGCACCCCGACAATGATCCCCTCGTGCTTCAGTACGGCACCGCCCGCGGCTACCCGCAGTTTCGCGACTCGCTCGCGGCGTTCCTGACCGCCGAGTATGTCCAGGAGATCTCTCCCGACGAGCTCATGGTCACGGCCGGCACGTCCTCGGCCCTGACCTTTGTCAGCGAGACCTTCGCCACGCCGGGCGCGACGGTGATCGCCGAGGATCCCACCTACTTCCTGGCTCACGACATCTTCGCCAGCGCCGGTCTGCAGGTCCGTGGGGTCCCGACCGACGCGGGGGGCCTCGACGTCGACGCGCTCGAGCAGCTGCTCGCGCAATCGGACACGCCCACGCCCGCGTTCGTCTACTGCATCCCCGCGTTCCAGAACCCGACCGGGGTCAGCCTCACGCCCGCGCGCGCGGCTCGACTCGTCGAGCTCGCCGAGCGCCACGACTTCATCATCGTCGCCGACGAGCCCTACGTCGCGCTGCGCTACGCACTGCCTGACTCCGACGACCATGCCGACCAGGCCGGCAGCCTGACCCGCTACGACCGAGGCCGCGGCCGCGTGCTGTCCCTGGGATCGTTCTCCAAGCTGCTCGCCCCCGGCCTCCGCCTCGGCTGGGCCCACGGCGCGCCCGCGCTGATCGAGCGGCTCATGGCCCACGGCGCCGTGCGAAGCGGTGGCTGCCTCAACCCCGTCGTCGCCAACATCGTGCATCACACGATCGACAGCGGGTTCCTGGCCGCCCACGTCGAGCACCTGCGCGAGGTGTTGGGGGCTCGCTGCCACACGCTGAGCCAGGCCCTGCACGAGCGGATCCCGAGTGCGGCCTTCATCGCGCCACGCGGCGGCTACTTCTGCTGGATCGATCTCGGCGAAGGGATCGACACCCACGCGCTGCTCGAGCGCGCCACGGATCTGCGCTTCATCCCGGGCAGCCGCTGCGCGATCGGGCGCGACCTGAGCCAATGCGCGCGTCTGAGCTTCTCGTTCTATGAGCCCCACGAGCTCGTCGAGGGTGTCGACCGGCTCGCCGAGTTGGTCGCCGCTGAGCTTCGTCACGCCTGATCCCGCTCCTGCGTTTCGCGCTCGCGCACCATGCGTGCGTGAGACCCCAGCAGCCCCCACTGCAAGCGATGCTTTCGTGGGGGAATCGAGTTTGTGTATGCTGGCGCCCCTGGTGGCGACGCCACCACCGGAGCGAGCAACATGCCCTTGAACAGCGTCTCTTCTGCCGGTTACTCCCGGTCCATTCTCCTTGCCTTGATGCTTCCCCTCGCCTGTTTCCGTGGCGGCAGCGACGACGTCGGCTCGACCGACACCGGCACCACGGCGGACACCAGCACAGACGAGACCTGTGACGTCGGCACGCTCGACTGCCCGTGCACCACGGGCGACGGCTGCAACTCAGGGCTCGAGTGCACCGGCGGCATCTGCACGGAGATCATCGCCGACTGCGGCGACGCCGTGGTGGAAGGCGACGAGCTGTGCGACGACGGCAACAGCGACAACACCGACTCGTGCACGACCTTGTGCATGCCGCCGAGCTGCGAAGACGGCATCGTCAGCGGCGATGAGATCGCCGCCGACTGCGGGATCGCGGCGTGCAACGTCGGCTGCGACTTCGGCGAGGCCTGCACGATCGCCAACGACTGCCTGTTTCCAGTCTGCGGCCCCGGCGGCCCGGACAACACCAACATCTGTCAGTTGCCCAAGAGCTGCCTGGACTGGCGCATGTTCACCCCCGCGGCCGGCGACGACGTGATCACGATCGACCCCGATGGCGCCCTCGGACCGATCGCCGAGATGGACGTGTTTTGCCACATGAGCAAGAACGGCGGCGGCTGGACCCTCGTGTTCACCGCCAGCGACGACGACAACGACACCTGGACGTGGAACAACCGGGCCAAGCTCGCCGGTGAGCCCGACGTGGTCGGCGACCTCGCCACGACCAACCTCGACTTCATGTCGCCGGCCTATCACGCGCTCCCGGCCACGGACCTGCTGTTCATCCACCAGCCCTCCGACGTCTGGGCCCACTACGCCAACGTCGGCGTCGGTGACCAGACCCTCGGCGACATCATCTTGGCCGCCGGCTCGCCGGTCTGCGACTACGGCCTCGAAGGCAACGGCCACGAGCTCGCGGGCGGCACCCTGACCGAGTCCGGCCAGCTGTGCGACACGGATCTCTACTTCAACCTCGGTGACCACGAGATGGACCTGGCGGCCTGCATGGACTTCGGCTCGGGGTCCAACACCGCGTCGTTTGGCCCGGTGTGGAGCGCCGACAAGGGCGCTGGCTGCCCGTTCGACGACCCAGCCGAGTTCGGTCTGGGCCCGCACGGCCCGTGTGGCGTGTGCCCCATGGAGTTCCCCAGCACCGAGTTCAACTACCTCGGCTTCGCCAACGCCCTCAACCTCAACACCGGGGCACAGGGCGCAGGCGAGAACTACATGCAGATCTACGTCCGCTAGAGGTACCCGGCCGTGGCCGACCCGCACACCAAGGCGACCCTCCGCGACTGGTCCCGCTCGATCCCAGCCACCGCGCTGCTGGCATCGACGATGATCACCTGCGACCTCCCGCTGCGGGCCGTCAACAAGCTGCTCGGCCGCGCGTCGCTGGTCGACGCCGGTCACCAGCTCGCCAAGGTGATGTGGCAGGCGTTCGCGCTGACTGGGGCCACGCTCGACGTCGTCGGGCGCGAGCACGTCGACCCCAACGAGCGCTACCTGATCGTCGCCAACCATCAGGGCTTCTCCGACGTGATCGTGATCGCCACGGCGCTGCGCGAGCTCCAGCCCCGCTACGTGGCCAAGCGCGAGCTCGCCCACGGGTGGCCCAGCATCTCGTACCTGATCACCGCCAGCGGCTCGGCGGTCATCGATCGCAAGCACCCCGAGGCCGCGATCGCCGAGATCGAGCGGCTCGGTCGCGACGCCAAGCGCGAGGGCTGGAACGTCGCGATCTTCCCCGAGGGAACTCGCGCCAAGGATGGGGTCGCCCGGACCTGGAAGCCGCGCGGGACCAAGGCCCTGCTCGAGGCCACGCGGCCCTGCAAGGTGCTGCCCGTGTCCCTGGTCGGTGGCTCGGAGCTGTTCGCCCACAACGCGCTCCCGTTCAAGGCCGGCGTCCACATGCGCTGCCACGTGCACCCGCCGATCGAGCCGCCCGAGCCCAACGAGGACTTCGCCGCGTGGCTCGAGGCGGTCCGCCAGACCGTGGCTTCGGTCCTGTAGCGCGGCTACAGCATTCGAGCGACTACAACATCCGCGCTGCGAGGCCGTCGCCGAACCGGCTGCGCAGGCCCAGGCGATCGAGCTGGACATAGCCAATGAAGCACCCGCAGCTGGACTGCGGACACGGCCGATCACCGAGCATCGCGTCGAGCGCATCGACATACAGATTGCCGAGCGACTGGTCGACAAAGTGACAGCGGCTGACCCGGCCGTCGCCCCGCACGAACAGCGACTCGCGGCCGGCCGCGCAGCTCGCTGCCAGGCTCGGCTGGCGCACCGCGTTCGTTGCAAACAAGGGATCGATCGCCGCGAGCCGCTCGTGCTCGCCGGCTTGGTAGTAGCCCGGACCCGCGCTCTTGTAGGCGTTGATCCACAGGTACACGTCGCCTCGCAGGCGCGCCCGCAGCTGCTCGATCAAGCCAAAGTGCTCACGCAGGCCGACCACGCCCACGCTGTAGCGGATCGCCAGGGCGTCGAGCGTGGCGCAGCGAGCCACGAACGCGTCGACGCTGGTCTCGCTCGGGTGAAACGTCGTCCACAGCCCGAGGGTTCCCCGCTCGGCCTGCGCGAGCGCGTCGAGCTGGCTCGACAGGTTGGTCTGGATCGCAACCGCGGCCACGTGATCCATGTTTGACAGCTCGACCAGGGCGCGCGCGTAGTAGGACCGGATCAGCGCCTCGCCCCACGGCGTGAACAAGATCGAGAGCCGCCGTCGGTGCCGGTTCACGTCCCGACACCAGGCCACGAAGCGGGCGAGGTCGGCCGCGTCTTGCTGAAGCTCGGCTCGGGAGCTGACCTGCTTGGCGAACGGGCAATAATCGCAGTCGTAGTTGCAGCTCGACAGCGGCCCGCGCCAGTTGATGTGAAGATCGAACATCAGCGCAGCTCGAAGTCCTGAGAGGCCGCGCGCACGGCCTCGGAGTAGAGCCACGGGGCGATCGCGTCGGCCCACTCGAGCCCGATCGCGGTCGGCCGCAGGTGGCCCTGGTCACCCTCGATCAGCTGGTGCGCGCGCAGCTGCTCGAGCTCGTCGGCAAACTCGTGCTCGACGGAGGCCCCGAACCGGTCCGCGTACTCGCTCAGCGACAAACCCTCGCGCTGCAGCAGCGACTGGATCAGCCAGCGCCGCCGCTGCTCGTCGCCGTCGAGCTCGATCCCATACCCGACGGTCCGCAGCTGGGCGTCGCTGCGATCGATCCAGTCCCCCACGATCTCGCGGATCCCCGCGTTGCCAACCGCCCAGTCGTCGCTGTAGTGCAGCGCGCGAGTGTACGAGCGAGCCCCGACGCCCAGCCCGATCATGCCGTCGGCCTGGCAACAGTAGACCGGCCCCGCCGCGCCGGTTGTCGGCCGCTCGAACATGCGCATCGAGACCTGTCGGTAGCCGAGACCCAGCAGGTGATCCCGACCCGCCCGCAGGCACGCGAGCCGCTGATCATCCCAGCTTCGCTCGCGCCGCCCGAGCCCGGTCAGCGGCCGCTGGTAGAGCGGATACAGGTAGAGCTGCTCGGGCGCCCACTCGAGCGCGCGATCGATCGCCGCCACGAAGCTGCGCGGCGTCTGGCCGGCGATGCCGTAGATCAGATCGATGTTGAGCGTGGCGAAGCTGTGCTCGCGGATTCGATCCAGCGCCTGCTCGCCCAGCGCGACCGCCTGGGGCCGACCGAGCGCGCGCAGCTCGTCGGCGAAGAAGCTCTGGATGCCAATGCTGATCCGTGAGGTCCCGCGGGCCTCGAGCACGGCCAGGCGCGCCGTCGTGCACGTCTCGGGCGAGGTCTCGACCGAGCCCGGGGTCCCCGCGAGGTCGAGGCCAAACCGATCGTCGAGCAGCTCGAACACGCGCTCGAGCTGCTGTGGCTCGAGCAAGGTCGGCGTGCCCCCGCCGAGCGCCCAGCGAGCGAAGCGAGCGTTGGGGATCGCCTCGTGGACCGCGTCGATCTGGCGCGCGAGCGTGTCGATGAAGCGCCCGGGGAGCTCGGCGGCCGGGTGCTTTTGCGTGAACAGGTTGCAGAACCCGCAGCGGACCCCGCAAAACGGCACGTGGACGTACAGGAACAATCGATCGTGATCTTCGCTGGCCCACACCTCGCGCAGTGAGCGGGGACGCGCGAACGCTCGGTAGGCCGTCTTGTGCGGATAGGCGTAGCCGTACCCGACAAACGGCGAGCCCTGCAGCAGCGCCGCGACGTCTCGCGGACGCGGATCTCGGCCGTAGCCGCGGACCCGATTGCGCGCGGTCTCGGGCGTGCTCACGCGCTCGCCCCCAGGTCAGCAGCCGCGCCAGCTGGGAGCTGGGGCAGCAACAGCTCCGCGTAGGGCACCTCCCACACGACCGGGTGTGCGAGCCGGTGGCCGACGTAGCCGTCTTCGCCGTAGGCCGTGCCGTGGTCCGAGCACACGATCGCCAGCAGCGGCGCGCGTCGACGCAAGGCCGCGAACAACGGCGCGAGCTCACCGTCGACGTAGGCCAGCGCCGCCGCCTGGGTCTCGGCGTCGTCGCGCTCGCGGCCCGCGAGGTAGTGGCAGTTGGGCTGGTGCAGGGCCGAGACGTTCACGAAGCAAAACACGCGGCGCGCGTCGGGCAGCGCGGCGATCCGCTCGCGACACCACGCGACCTGATGGCGCGTCGAGGCTGGATCGGTCACGCCGAACTCGGGACACCAGCGGTGCTCGTCGAACAACCGGGGCATCGCGCTGCCGAGCGGCGTCGAGTCGTTGAAGAACCCGACCCCGCCCGCGCAGATCGAGTGGTAGCCGCGACCGCGCAGGCCCGAGACCAGCTCGGCAGCTTCGAACACCGCGGTGCGCTCGCTGATCGTCTCGCTGCCGGGGAACGCCATCGCGAACAGCCGCGGGTGCGGACCCGGCTCGATCGGCGTGGGCAAGAACCCGGCGAAGAACGCCTGATGGGCCGCCCAGGTGAAGCTGCCCGGGGTGTGCCGCCGCTCCCAGCCGCCCGTGGCAGTCTCGCGCAGCAGCGAGGCCAGGTACGGTGTGTCGCCCTCGCGCAGTGATCGATCGGCGACGTCGTAGCGCAGGGTATCGAGGGTCACCACCAGCAGATCGTGGGTCCCCACGCAGGCTGCGGCGTCGATCATGGGCGTGGTTCTAACCCAGATCGGCCCGCGATGGATCCCACACCAGCGATCTGCGCGGCAGGCATATCAACCGCCCGCGCGGACTCAGACCATACTACCCTCGCGGCCGTGACTCGCTTGTCTAGCCGTTGGCCCGCGTCGCTCGTCAGCGCGCTGCTCTCCCTGTCTCCGCTCGCGTGCAACACCGCCCCCCCGCCCGCAGCCAACACCAGCACCGAGACCAGCGGCGACGGCGACGGCGATCCAGGCGACGGCGACGGCGATGGTGACGGTGATCCGGGCGACGGCGACGGCGACGGCGAGGCGATCGTCGACTGGCCAACCCTCGACTGCGATCCGCTGGTCCCCGAGCTCTGCGGGTTCCCGTTCCCCAACAACGTGTTCTCGGAGGCGGACCCGAGCACCCCCACCGGCCGCCGGCTCGCGCTGAGCCAGGCGCTGATGCCCAAGTCCAGCTACGCGCCGGACCCGAGCGGCTTCAACACCAGCGACGGGTTCTCGCCGTCGAGCACGATCATGACCTTCATGCCCGGCGGCACCACGACCGGGCTCGCTACCCCCGTCACGATCGCCAGCTCGCTCGGCCCCGACTCGCCGACGATCCTGATCGACACCAGCACCGGAGCGCGGGTCCCCCACTGGGCCGAGTATGACGTGTCCCACACGGACGACTCGCGCCGGGCCTTCATGATCCGCCCGGCCGTGCGCCTCGAGCCGGACACCCGCTACATCGTGGCGATCCGGCAGGTCGTCGATCAGGCTGGGGTGCCGCTCCCGGCCAGCGAGGGGTTCGTCGCGCTGCGCGACGGAACCCCCAGCGACGAGCCCTCGATCGAGCAGCGCCGCCCGCTCTACCTCGACATCTTCGCGCGCCTGGCCGACGCCGGGATCGAGCGCGAGACCCTGCAGCTCGCGTGGGACTTCTCGACCGCCAGCGACGAGAACGTCACCGGGAGCGCGGTCCACCTGGTCGACGAGGGGCTGGCGTTGATCGGCCCCGACGGGCCCGACTATGTGATCGACCAGGTGACCCTGGACCCGACCCCTGGCATCGCCATGCGGATCGAGCTGACGATGACCGTGCCGCTGTTCCTCGATGATCCAGGCGGCGGCGGCTCGATGGTCTACGGCGACGACGGCCTGCCCGAGGCCAGCGGCACCGCCGAGTATCCCGTGCTGATCCACGTCCCGACCACCGCCGCCGACAGCCCCGCGCGGCTGATGGCCTACGGCCACGGCATGCTCGGCTCACGCTGGGAGATCACCGCCGATCACCTCGAGGCGCTCGCCGCTGATCACAACGTGATCGTGTTCGCGACCGACTGGGTCGGGATGGCCGAGGACGACGTCGACAACATCGTGCAGCTGCTCTCGACCGGCCACATCGACGACTTCCACACGGTGCCCGATCGCCTGCAGCAGGGCTTCTTCAACGCGTTCGCGGCCATGCGCCTGATCCAGGGCAAGCTCGCCGACGACCCGATCATGCAGGGCGTCGGCGGCAGCATGGTCGACCCCGTCGACCCCTGGTACTTCGGCGGCAGCCAGGGCGGGATCTTTGGCAGCTGCTACATGGCGCTGAGCCCCGACGTCACCCGCGGCGTGCTCGCGGTGCCCGGCCAACCCTACAGCCTGCTGCTCAACCGCTCGGTCAACTTCTCGCAGTTCTTCACGCTGATCAACACGGTCTACCCGGACAAGCTCGACCTGCGCTTGTTCGTGGAGCTGGTCCAGCTGCAGTGGGACCGAGCCGAGCCCTCGGGCTTCACGCGTCACATCATTGAAGATCCGCTGCCGGGGTCGTACGAAAAAGACGTCCTGTTGTTGGTGTCGATCGGCGATCACCAGGTCACGACCCTCGGCGCGCACATGATGGCCCGCGAGCTCGGGGTCCCGCAGATCGGCCCGGCCAACCGCCCAGATCTGTTCGAGATCGACGTGGTCGAGCAGCCCTACGCCGGCTCGGCGATGATCGAGTACGGCTGGGGGCTCGGGCCCGAGCCGATCGAGAACGTGCCGATGACCGAGGGCGAGGACCCGCACGGCAAGCTCGCGGACATCCCGATCGCGGTGATCACCGTCGAGCAATTTTTACGCACAGGCGTGGTCGAGAGCTTCTGCGACGACGTCTGCGACCCGATCTGAGCCGGCCGAATCATGCTCGAGAACAACTGGATCAGTCTGGGAATCGCGGCGGCGCTGCTCGTGAGCGCGGGCGGCTGCAACGTGGTCACCATGACCGAGCACCAGCTCGAGCGTCGCTTCACGCGGGCCGAGCTTTCAGCGCAGACGCTGGACACCGAGGGGATCGCCATCGCCTATCACGACGGCGGCGCAGACAAGTCCAGTGAGCACACGCCGGTCCTGCTCCTGCATGGGTTTGGCGCCTCGGCGATCTGGCAGTGGCCGCACCAAGTCGAGGCGCTGGCCGAGACCCGGCGGGTGATCGTCCCGGATCTCCTGTGGTTTGGCGACTCGATCGCCGACGCCCAGGACTTCTCGCTCGACGCCCAGGTCCACGCCGTGCAGCTGCTGCTCAACGAGCTCGAGCTGGGCCAGGTCGACGTCGTCGGCGTCAGCTACGGCGGGCTCGTGGCCCATGAGCTGGCGGTCAACGAGCCCGATCGCGTGCGCAAGCTGGTCATCGTCGACAGCCCCGGTCGGGCCTTCTCGCTCGCCGAGTACCGGGCGCTGTGTGATCGCTTCGATGTCGACTCGGCGGCGGACTTTCTGATCCCCAAGGACGAAGCCGGCGTCCAGGTCCTGCTCGAGCTCGCCTACGAGCGCCCACCGAAGGCCCCGGGCTGGGCCAAGCGCCAGATCCTCGCCGGCCTCTATGTGAAGCACTCGGCCCAGAAGGCCGCGCTGATCGACACGCTGGTCGCCGACATCGATGGGTTCACGAGCCGCCCCCTGCCCGCCCCTCGACCCACGCTGGTCGTGTGGGGCGAGCATGATCCCGTGTTCCCGCTCGACGCCGGCCAGCGACTCTCGACCATGCTCGACGCCACCTTGGTGGTGATCCCGAACGCCCGACACGCGCCGAACATGGAGCACCCGAAGCCGTTCAACCGGGCGCTGATCGAGTTCCTCGACGAGTGACGGGCGCTGCCCACGGTGAACCAGTTCAGGAAGGGCGCCGCCAAGCGGGCGAGGAGCCTCGTCCGAGCTGAACCAGTTCGCCCCGGCCGCTCAGGCGCTCCGAGCGGCCGACGAGGCCGTGCTGTCGGACCACGGCTTGGCGGCCGCCTCGCCGAAGCTTTGGCGCTCATGAAGCTGACATCGCGTTGTCTTTGCGCAAGCCTGCGCCGTCGGTGCGTGGTAGCGCAACGGCACCCATGCTCGCCAGGTCGATCATTTTTTCACTGGTCACCGCATGTGGACTCACCACATCAACACGTGTCAGTCCGTGCTGTATTGCGGTGGCACTTGGTCCAAGGCTGACGGACACGTCGCGTGCACTGGCGACAAGTGAGCTCGAACGGCTCGAGCTCTTTCACTGGTTCGCCCACTGACACCCTGGTCGCCGATGACCCGCCTCCGCGACTCAGGCGCCACGCTGCGAGCGGCCGACGTGGGCCTGCTGCCGGGCCCCGCGGACCATTCGGTAGGTCAGCACCGAGCCGCAGCTCATCGCCAGCACCTGGCCAGCTAGCTTGATCTCCTCTGCGGGGGTCTGCTCGTGCCCGGGTCGGGCCTGCAGATCCGGCCGTATGCTGATCATCAAGAGGATGACGCCAAACAACAACCCCGAGAACAGGGTCCAGGAATTTGTGATTCGCTCGAACATGGGGATACCGGTGCTTAGAGCCTCTGCAGCGACTCGAGGGTTCAAAAAATCCGATATCAGCTCGGGCTCGGGCTTCTGACCGGAGCCAATGACAATTTCGCCCTCGCGCTCGCCCGGGGTGCGGTGATAGCGTCTGCGGCATGCGAGCGTCGGACGTCCTGCTCTCCGTGATTGTCTCGTGTGGGCTCGCGCTGGCGGGGTGTGATGGCGGCGAACCCGGCGGCGATGCGCAGAAGCCCCAGGACAACGCCACCGCACCGCCGGTCCCGGGTGCCAGCCCGGCGTCGGCCGGGACCGCGCCGGGGAGCGTCAACATCCAGATGGGCGCCGACGCCAAGGTCCAGGCCAACGAGCACGGCTCGGTCGTGCGCGACGGGGCTGGCAACGAGGTCAGGTCGGACGCAAACGGGGCTACGATTCGCGGCGCCGACGGCAGCGCGGTCGTCACGGACAAGCACGGCAACATCGAGGTCAAGGCGGCCGACGGCACGTCGGTCAGCGTCGACGCGCAGGGCAATGTCAAAATCGACTAGCCCGCGCGTGGCGATCCACGTCGATGGCGAGCGGGTCGACGTCCCGCCTGGCGCGAGCTTGGCCGCGGTGCTGCTCGACCTGCGGCTGGCCGGCCGCGGGGTGAACCCCAGCTGGGCGCCGATCTGCGCGATGGCCAGCTGCTTTGGCTGCCTGGTGCGCGTCGACACCCACGAGCAGGTCCGCGCCTGCACCGAGCGCTGCCGCGAAGGCATGCGAGTCGATACCCATGCTCGACCGCCAAGCTGACGTCTGCGTGGTCGGAGCCGGTCCCGCGGGCCTGGCCGCCGCGGTCACGGCCGCCGAAGCGGGCGCGCGCGTGATCATGCTCGATCAAGCCCCGAGCCCCGGCGGTCAGATCTGGCGGCGCGATTTCGACGCCCCCCCACCCGCGGCAGCCTGCGCGTGGCTCGAGCGGGCCGAGGCCGCGGGCGATCGGCTCGAGCGACTGCACGGCGCTGCCGTCGTCGACGGGTCGCTGGAGCCGACCACGCTGGTGACGTCGAGCCGGGCGGGCGCGCTCCGGATCACCGCCGCCAAGCTGGTGATCGCGTGTGGGGCGACCGAGCGCTTCTTGCCGTTCCCGGGCTGGACGCTGCCTGGTGTCGTGGGGGTTGGCGCGCTGCAGGCGTTTGCGAAGCAAGGCCTGCCGGTCGCGGGGCGCGAGCTGGTGATCGCGGGAACCGGACCCCTGCTGCTGGCGGTCGCGGCCGACATGATCCAGCGCGGCGCCAAGATCATGGCGATCGTCGAGCAGAGCCCACGCCGCAAGCTGATGGGACTGGGCGCGAGCGCGCTGCGGCACCCGAGCAAGCGCAGGCAAGCGGTCGGTCTTGCCGCTCGCCTGGCGACCGTCACCCAGCACTTCGGAGCCTGGCCCGTGGCGGCCGAGGGTCGCGACGCCGTCACCCACGTGATCATTGATCGCGAGCGCGCGCTCGGTCGGCGCGAGCAAATCCGGCTGCGCTGCGACCTGCTCGCGTGCAGCTTCGGGCTGGTGCCCGAGACTCGGCTGGCGGCGTTGCTCGGGCTCGAGATCCGCGACACGGCGATCGTCACCGACACCCACCAACGCGCCATGCTGGCGAGCTCGCAGCCGGTCGGGCCCGCGAAGCTCGCGGTCTTGGCGGCCGGCGAGTGCTGTGGGATCGGCGGCGTTGATCTGGCGCTGATCGAGGGCGAGATCGCTGGCTTGGTGGCGGCCGATCGAACGCCGCCGCCAGCCCTGCTCGACCGCCGCGATCAGGAGCGCGGGTTCGCGGCGCGGCTCGACAGCTGCTACTCGCTGCGCCCCGAGCTGCGTGAGCTGCCCGCGCCCAGCACGATCGTGTGCCGCTGCGAGGGCGTCGTGCTCGAGCGTCTGCGCGGGTTTGCCGACCCGCGCGCGGCCAAGCTGCAGACCCGCTGCGGCATGGGTCCATGCCAGGGTCGGGTCTGCGGTCCGGCGACCCAGACCCTGTTCGGCTGGGCCCAGGATCGACCTCGCGCTCCGCTGTCGCCGATCCCGATCGATCAGCTGTAGACCGGACCAGCGAATCGGCAATACTCCCCGCCATGTCCGCCCAAAAGCGTCAGGTCAAAGCCGTGTTCCGAGGCTTGCTCGGCGCGGTGATGGTCCTCGTGGGGCTGATGCACTTCGTGAACCCCGAGCCGTTCATCATGATCGTCCCGGACTACCTGCCGTACCACGCGGCGCTGGTGTACATCAGCGGGGTCTTCGAGATCCTCCTGGGCGTCGCGTTGTTCGTCCCCCAGGTTCGCTCGCTCGCTGGCTGGGGTTTGATCGCGCTGTTCCTCGCCGTGCTGCCGGCCAACATCTGGATGGCCACACAGGGCATTCAGCTGCCGGGCCTGGAGGTGTCGCCCGCGGTCGCGTGGGCGCGCCTGCCCTTCCAGGCCGTGTTCATCGTGTGGGCCTGGGCGGTGACGCGACCCGACGCAGATCCCAATGAAGCGAGCCCGGACCGCGAGTAGCGGCCCGGGCTCGTGCGCGAGCGGGCTGACGTGGGCTAGAGCGCCGCGCCGCTGTTGATCCAGTCGGCGATCAACATCTGGTCGGCGTCGTCGAGCGGGTTCGACGAGACCGGCCCGCCCGTGTTGGGCATCTGGTTGGTGTCGGTGGCCTGGGTGCCGGCGATCTTCTGAAAGAAGTAGCTGTTGTCCGCGTCGCCCGGGGTCACCCGATTGAGGTTGACGTCCTGGGTGGCCGGCACGTTGACCAAGTTGGCGTAGGCGGTCGCAGCGTTCGGCATGGCCAGCAGCGCCGGCATTCCGTTGATGTGACAGCTACAGCCAGCCATGATGATCGGGTAGATGTCGTCGGTGAACGAGATGTCGGCGTCTCCGTCGCCATCACCGTCGCCATCGCCGTCTCCGTCGCCATCGCCGTCTCCGTCGCCATCGCCATCGCCGGTCGGGTCCCCGTCGCCATCGCCTGGGTCCCCGTCTCCGTCGCCGGTCGGGTCGCCGTCTCCATCGCCGCTCGGGTCCCCGTCTCCGTCGCCGCTCGGGTCCCCGTCTCCGTCGCCAGTGGTGTCGGTCTCAGCCGACTCACCGGTTCCATCGTCGGTGCACCCTGGCAGGGTGACTGCGAACGTGAGGGCAGCGGTAATCGACAGGCAGATTAAATGAGTTCGATTCATGACCCGGAGCGTACCCCGGCTCACCGAACTCATACAGAAAAAAGCCGCTTTCGCCATGCGAGCCGAGACGTCAGCGCGCCCCGGCGAGCTGGTCGGGACGCGCGAACCGAGCGGGCTCTCCACGCAGCGACATCTCGACGACCCATGCCCAATACTTGGCTCCGGCGCGTCGTAGCGGGCCCTCGAGCTCGGGTACGTGCACCCGCGCCCACTCGCTGGCCCCCACCACGTTGGGGATGACTGGCAGCAAGCGCGACCACACGGGCGCGCGATCGATCCCCAGCTGATCCGCGACTTCGTCCCCGATCAACATGCGCGAGATCCCGCAGACCATCCCCGCGCGCAGCCTGGCCAGCTGACCCGCGGGCCCGCCCGGCAGCGTAGGTGGCGTGCCCAGCAGCGCGGCCGCGAGCGCCCGGCTGTCGTCGTCCGGGGGCCCCTGGGTCCACTGGATCAGCTCACGCAGCGCGGCCGCCTCGGCATAGTCACGCGGCAGCAGCTCGGCCTCGGTGCCCATCACCCACCCGACGAAATTCCACAGGTGGACCCAGTCTTCGCCCTCCTCCTCGCTGACGTCGAAGCCGAACACGCGCAGCCCTTCGACGTAGACCTCGGAGAACAGCAGGGTCGTCGCCAGCATGTCGTGTTGGTTGATCGGCATGGCCCAGCTCGCGCGGTCCCACCGACCCGAGGCCCACAGCAACCGCCGCACTTGCGCGTGGATCAAGCGGACACGCAGCGCGATCAGCCACCCCGGCGCACCAGGCCGCATCCCACCGGGGGCACACACCGCGGTCACGAAGCGCGCGGTCTCGGCCACGCGCCGCGGGGCTTGCTCGCGCAGTCGCCCCGAGAACGCCAGCGGCTTGTTCCCGGCCGGGGCCACGTAGCCGCCGATCAGCGCGCGCAGGCTGAGCACGAACCCACCGAACAGACCCGTCCGCTCGAACAGCCGTCGCGCTCGCTCGACCCGGACCCAGTCGACCCACGCCGGGACCTCGCGCACCGACTCGAACAGCTCCGCGATCGCTGGCGGCTCGCGCCCGCCCGGGTCCCGCCACGCGGCCGCGAGATCGAAGCGCTTCGATCGCTCGGGATCTGCGGCCAACCACTCGACCAGCGCGTCCGCTGGAGGATCGCAGCGCTCGAGCGCCGCGAAGCTGCGACTGGCGAGCTGGCCAAACCGGGCCAGCGCCCACTCGGCCCGATGGACGCGCGGGTGCGGTGTGGCGCTCGGCGGCGACATCCGAGCAGCATGAACCAACCCACGGGTCGACGCGAGGGCCGACACCGCGCGAGGATTTCCACGCTGGGCTCGAGCACCATGTGTGCCCGCGGCGCACCAGCAAAGCGGCTGCGCCCGCGCTCGCTTCGGTGCACACTCCGTGGAGCATGGCGATCCCGACGGACGAGCTCGCGCTGACGATCGACGTCGGCGTCGAGGTTGCCGACACCGAGGCCGAGGGCCCCGGCCGGCGCTACGCGATCTGGGTCCAGGGTTGTCCGCTGCGCTGCCCCGGCTGTTGCAACCCCGAGCTGCTGCGGTTCGGGGGCGGCACGGCTCGCACGGTCGCCAGCGTCCTCGATCAGATCTTCGCCGCCCACGCCCGCACCCCCCTCGACGGCGTCAGTTTGCTCGGCGGCGAACCGTTCGCGCAGGCGCGGCCGCTGGCGGTGCTCGCCGAGCAGGTCCAGCTTGCCGGCCTCGGGGTCATGATCTACTCGGGCTTCACCCGCGCCGAGCTCGACCTCCAGGCTCAGCAAGACGCCGCGATCGGTCGGCTGCTCGCCGCCACAGATCTGCTCGTCGACGGCCGCTACGTGCGTGAACAACCCGACACGACGCGGCGCTGGATCGGCTCGCGCAACCAACAGCTGCACTTCCTCAGCCCGCGCCATCGCCCTGATGATCCGGTGTTTCACGCTGGCGAGACGATCGAGCTGCGCCTGGTCGACGGCCAGCTGATCATCAATGGCTGGCCGTGGCCCAAGCACGACGGACCCGGCGCCAAGGGCCTGCCGCCGTCACGCCCAAGCCGACCACGACCGCGCGCCAATCATGATCACGAGGACCCCATCCCATGACCCAGCCGCGTCCGCCCTGGGACACGCAGCCGTCCGCTGCGCCGGCTCGAGTGTCGCGCAGTGAAGCCGAGCTGCTCACGCTCACGCGCTCGATCCTCACGCCGGGCCCGAGCTACCTCCCGGCGCTGCGCCAGCACCCCAAGCGGATCGCACGGATCACCGCGATCGGCCCCACGGCCATGCGCTTGCTGCAGCAGACCCTGGCCCGCGGCGTGAGCTTCGAGATCCTCCGCCGCGGCGGTTGGCAGACCCGGCGCACACTCGTCGACGGCCAGCCCAAGCGCGGCCGCCTGTGGCAGCGCCACCCCACGCTCCCGCCGCTGCGGTTCGGCCCCGCCAGCTTCGAGCTGCTCGCGTGGCTGCGCAGCGAGGACGTCGGCGCGCCCACCCGCGCGCTCCCCCACATGACCGCTGGCGGCGTGGCCCCGAGCCTCGCCGACGAGCTGCTGCACTACTTCGCCGCCGAGCACATCCTCCGCGCGGGCGGCGATCTACATCAGCCCGCGTTTATCCACTCGGGCCTGTGTCAGCTCGGCTACGCCGACGCGCTGGCCGATCAGCAACCACTGCCGCCGCTGGATCTGCGCCCGCTCGTCGAAGGCGACGGCGCGATCATCTTGGAGGCGCTGCAGCCGGAGCTCGCGGCCCGCTGGGTTGCGATGGAGCAGGCCAAGGGCGAGGTCGGGCGCGTCGACGTCATGACTCAGATCGGCCAGGCCCAGGCCCAGGCGCTCTCCAGCTTGTTCCGCGCGATCGATCGCGTCACCCCAGCCCGCCGCGATCTCGCCGGGTTCGTGGCCGAAGCTGCCCGCGACCTGCTCGCCCGCGGCCCCGAGCGCCGCTGCCCCGACCACCGCTGGTGGATCGCCGGCCTCGATCTTCGCGCCCCCCTGTCCGCCCGCCAGGCCGCGTTCGTCGGCGCCGCCGCGTTCTTGCGCGCCCTCGGCACGCTCGGCGTCTGGATCGACCAAGCTGGCCTCGTGCCCCACTTCGACGACGACTACGAGGCCGCCCAGCTGCTCTTGTCGACCTGGACATACCTCCACCGCGCGCGAGAGCCCACCGCGCCGCCGCCCCAGCGCAACCGCGACCAGCCCCAGCTCCCCGCTGCGATCCTCGATCGCGCCAAGCTGCTCGCCAACCAACTCGAGTCCCTACACTCACTAGGCGTCCCCAGCTGACGTCGACAGTCGGAGCCCCCATGAGCCGCGCCTATCGCATCCGCATCTCCGAGTCCCTGCGTCGCCACGTCAAGGTCGACGACGGCATCCAGTCCAAGCTCGAGATCCTCGACATCCTCTCCCCCGACCAGACCGCCGCCCTCCTCGAGCGCGAGCTAAAGGCCGCCGGCTTCGAGCCGCGGGACGACGGCCAGTGGGTCCGCGTCGACGACCAGGGCGTCGAGGTCCGCGTCGATCCCAAGCAGTCCACCGTCACCGTCTCCGCCTCCGCCGACCGCGAGCTCGAGCTCCACCGCGAGAAAGTCGTCAGCGCCGTGGCCGAGAACGACGCCACCACCCGCGAGCGAGGCCGCCAAGCCCTCGAGACCGAGCTCGAAGCCGAAGCCGCCGAACGCCAAAAGGATCTCCAAGCCGAGGTCACCGCCAAGCTCGAGGGCAAGCTCGGCGACCTCCGCCGCGAGCTCGATCAGATCAGCAACCGCGTCACCGCCGAAGCGCTCAAACAAAAAGCCGCCTCCATGGGCGAAGTCCAAGAGATCAGCGAAGACCCCGACACGGGCTCGCTCACCATCCGGATCAAGCTATGACCCCCACATACACCGTCGCACTTCGGGGGTCACTCGCTTCGCTCGCTCCCGTTCGGCCGTTTGTACGCGGTCGCATGATTGGCCCCCTAGAAGGGGGCTCGGGTTCCCTTCGGTGGGCGATCTCGAGTTCGCTTCCCGCGCCCGCTCCCAGTTCCGCTGTTTGCGACCACTCATCCAGCTGCCGCGCGTGCTCGCTCTCCTCGGTACGAGACCCCTCCGCCCTCATTCCGCCGCCTACAGATGTCGATCCCCGAAGCTCAGCTCCCCGACGACCTGCCCCTCCTCGCCGCCGTCGAGGCCGCCTACCCCGACGAGCTCAGCCGGGCCTGCGAGGCGCTCGCCCGCTCGCTGCCGGTCCTGATCGAGTGTGACAAGGGGCTCGTTGGCTTCTTCTACGCCGCCCTCCGCGGCCGGCTCCGCCGCCGTCAGATCCGCTGCAACTACATCGACGGCCGGGTCCCGCAGGAGCCTGGCCAGATGCCGATGGCGCTGGTCCCCACCATGATCGGCCAGCTCCGCGAGGCGGTCCGGGGTGGCACCCACGATGAGGACGACGGCCGCCGGGTCATGGTGCTCCCGCACCTGGATCTGCTCACGACCTCGAGCGGGTCGCTGACCTCGGAGGCCCGCGAGGTCGTCGCGCTGCTGTACGAGAACCCCAACATCTTGTGGCTGGGCTTCCGCGATCCCTCGTTCAACCTGCCCAAGGTCATCGCCAACCTGTTTCAGCACCGCATCGGCATCATCGGGGTCGCCCGCGAGCGGCTCGCCCACCTCGTGACCCAGCGAGACGCCCGCAAGCTCGGCCGCGACGGCCTCGATGTCTACAAGCTCTACAAGCAGGTCTCGGGCGTCCACGCGATCCGACTGCGCCAGCTGCTGAGCTCGCTCGAGGGCGAGGACTACCCCGAGGATCCGAGCCCAGTGTGGGCGCAGATCCGCGAGGCCACGCTCGAGGGTGATCTGTCGGTGCCGGAGCTCTCGCTCGACGACGACATCGGCGGCTACGCGGACGTCAAGACCAAGATCAAGGACGACATCCTCGAGATCATCGCTCGCAAAGAAGCGCTCGATGATCCGCAGCAGATCGCCATGATCGAGGGCCTGATCCCGCGCGGCATGATCTTCTGGGGCCCGCCCGGGACCGGCAAGACCCTGTTCGCCAAGGCGATCGCGTCGTCGCTCGGGGCCGCCGTGCAGATCGTCAACGGACCCGAGCTCAAGAGCCGCTGGGTCGGCGAGTCCGAGGAGAACCTGCGCCGGATCTTCATCCAGGCCCGCCAGAGCGCGCCCTCGTTGATCGTGTTCGACGAGCTCGACTCGTTCGCGGCCCAGCGCGGCACCTACACCGGCTCGGGCGTCGAGCACTCGATGGTCAACCAGCTGCTCACCGAGATGGACGGGTTTCGCAGCAACGAGATGGTGTTCGTGATCGGCACGACCAACTTCGTCGAGTCGCTCGACTCGGCGCTGCTGCGACCCGGCCGGTTCGAGTTTCACCTCCACATTCCCTACCCCAAGGCCGACGATCGCGAGGCGATCCTGAAGATCTACGATCAGCGGCTCGGGCTCGACATGAGCGAGGCTGCGCTGACCCACGCGGTCCGCCAGACCGGCCACCCGATCGAGGGCAGCGACGCCCACACCGGTCGCTGGAGCGGGGATCACATTCAGGCGCTGTGCCGCGCGATCGCCCGCCAGCGGCTCCGCAACGGCCGGACCGACGAGACCACGATCACCGACGTCGAGCACGCGCTGACCGCCAACCTGGACCTGCCCACGCTGACCCCGGACGAGGAGCTGGTCGTCGCCACCCACGAGTGCGGTCACGCGATCGTGGCCCTGCACACCGAGCACTCCCCGGCGATCGATCGGATCTCGATCCGCGGCGATCTGACCGGCGCGCTCGGGTTCGTCCGCTACGCCGATCCAGCCCACAAGTACGTGGTCACCCACGATCAGCTGGTCGACTCGATCGCCACGCTGTTCGGCGGCCGCGAGGCCGAGCACGAGCTGCTCGATCAGCTCACGATCGGCTCGGCCCACGATGTCGAGCGCGCGACCGTGCTGGCCAAGGCGTTGATCGAGACGTTCGGGATGCGGCTCGACGGCGGCGCGGGCGTCGACGCGCCGGGCTGGCTCGAGATCCGAGACTTCGGCGGCGGCCATGACCAGCTGTCCGAGCGGACCCGCGAGTCGCTCGACGCCAGCATCCGCAGCCTGCTCGACCGCGAGCGCTCGCGGGCACGGCAGATAATTCGCGAACATCGCGACGAGCTCGTCGCGCTTCGCGACCTCCTGCTCGAGAAGAAGGTCATCGACGCGAAGACCCTCAGCGAGCAGGTCCCCGATGCCAAGCACCCGCCCGAGACGCCCGTCCTCGAGTGACACGCCGACATGGCGAAGCGAGCGCCGTGGCGCTAGAGCCAGGCAAGCCCGCCGAACGGCGCTCAGCTGCAAAAATCCTGATTTGGCCGGGTCGGTGTCACAACACGGATCGAATCAGCCATCATCTAGCCATGCACCTGCGCCAGCTATCGATCGCGTTCGTCTGTGTTGCCCTCGGGCTGTCTGCTTGCACCGAAGAGGGCGCAGACGACTTCAGCTCGATCGGCAATGAAACACCTGGCGACGGCGACGGCGACACCACTGGCGGCGATGGAGATGGCGACACTGGCGACGGCGACGGCGACCCCGCCACCGGCGACGGCGACGGCGACCCCACCACCGGCGACGGCGACGGCGACCCCACCACCGGCGACGGCGACGGCGACCCAGGACCCGCCTGCATGGGCACCGAGGCGCCAGCGGGCACCCCAACCGTCGGCCAGCAGGCCTCGCACTGGGCCGGGTTCACGGCTGAGGGCGAGGACTGGGACTACTGCGAGATGCAGGGCACCCCGTTCGTGCTGGTGATCAGCGGGGCCTGGTGTGGGCCGTGCCAGGATCTCGCCGCAGGTATGGCTGGCCAGGCCAGCTCGTTCGACGTCGCCTCGATCCTCGCCGGGCTCGAGGCGGGCTCGCTCGGGTTCGTCGAGGTCCTGCTCGACAACTTCAACGACTTTGGCGAGGTCTCGGTCGCGGATCTGCAGGCGTGGGAGGACATGTACCCCAACGACTACGTGCACCTCGTCGGCGATCCGACCCCCGGGCAAGACGGCACCGAGCCGCTGTGGATCTACCTGGGCCCGGTCCACATGGGTGGCGTGCCCGCGGCGATCCTGATCGACGCCGCGTTCAACGTCGAGGTCATGGGCATGAGCGAGTCGCTGGCCACCGCCGCCGCCAACTACGGCGGCTGAGTTGCGCGTCGACGCGCGGGCCGACAGCGCTGGTCCTGCGCGAAACGCCCGTGTGCTTGCATACGGCTGCACGGGGCTGATATCGCCATTCTGGCGGTGTTGGCTGCGTCAAATCTTCCATTCCTATTGTGGATCCGATAGGCTCCGAGCCGGACGAAGAGCTGATGCGCAACCGCCCCAACCCACCCACGAGTCTTCGGGGCCGCCTGGCTCCCGTCGCGGTCGCGTTGGCTTGCGTGAGCTTCGGCTGCATCCCCTCGTTTCCGCCCTGTGAAGTCTGCGACCACAAGAGCGATGACGGCGGCGGACCGGGGACCTACCCGGACTTCGAGTTCCTCAATCGCGACGGCGAGTGTGCGATCCCGCTGACTGCTGACACGGGCGGCGACACGGACACGGGCGGTGACACCGACACGGGCGGCGACACCGACACGGGCGGCGAAGCGCTCGCGTGCGGGTTCCCGCCTGGGCCGTACGGGTTCGACGTCGGCGAGCGATTCGAGAACCTGCTGCTGTTCGACTGTATGGGCAATCAAGTCCAGATCGCCCAGTACCTGCCGCAAGAGGGCCTGCCCGAGGTCGAGACCCGCGGTGTCGTGTTTGGCCTCGGCGCGATCTGGTGCGACCCGTGCCGAATGGAGGGCGAGGAGTGGGCGCACGACTTCGTCGACGAGTACGCCGAAGATGGCATCCAGTTCATCCAGGCGCTCGACGAGGGCGCGGCCGGCAGCCCGGTGATCCCCGCCAGCTGCGCGGGCTGGAGCAGCACGGTCGTGCAGGACAAGCTCCCGATCCTCTACGTCGACCAGGTCGCGGGCCTGCGCGCCAAGCTCGAGCTGATGCCCAATGAGGCGATCCCATTCACGCTCGTGTTCGACGCCAACGCGAACATCATCTTTCGTCGAACCGGCGGAGTCGTCGACGCCGACATCCTCACCGCCCAGATCCAATCACTCATCAACAATCCCTATGGCGACTTCTGAGCTCCTCTCACTATCTCTGATTCCGGGTTCGGCTTCGGGCCGCGGCCGACTCCTGCCCACGCTCTTGGTGTGTGGCCTGATCTGCGGGTCCTCGATCCTCGCCGGCTGCGACGGCGGGACCGCCACGACCACGCCGTCGGACGTGTACGCCAATCTGGGCATCAGCTTGGACAACCTCGACGGTGATGAGACCGCGATCGTCAGCAAGACCAAGGATGACGTGCACGTGCTCGCGTTCTGGGCGACCTGGTGCGTGCCGTGCACGGGTGAGCTGGCCAAGCTGCAGGGCATTCATGATCGGCTGAAGGACCGCGGGCTGAACGTCTATGCGATCAGCATTGACGGCCCAGACACGATCTCGCGCGTGCCGGGGTTCGCCTCGCAAGAGAACTGGACCTTTCCGGTCCTCTATGACCCCGAGACCGCCCTGCTCGCCCGCTTCAACCCCAAGGGCGACATCCCGTTCTATGCCGTCCTCGACGCCGACGGCAACATCCTCAAGTCGCACCAAGGCTACGTGAAGGGCGACGAGGTCAAGCTCGAGGAATTCCTGACCGAGCAGCTGCCCGCGCAGTGATGGCCACGTCGCCGCGCCTACGCAGCGGGTGGACGATCGCCCTGCTGTTCGGTTTGACTCTGGCTCCCGGGCTCGCTCGCGCGGCGCCGCCTGACGCCGACCTGGTCGACGCAGACGCGCCCGCCGACACCGACGACTCGGACGCGCCCGCCGACTCGGACGCGCCCGCCGACTCGGATGCGCCCGCCGACTCGGATGCGCCCGCCGACTCGGATGCGCCCGCCGACACCGACCCGCCCGCCGACACCGACCCGCCCGACGACCCCCCGGAGCTCCCTGACGTCGAGCCAGAGCCCGAGCCGGAACCAGAGCCCGAGCCGGAACCAGAGCCTGAGCCCCCCGCACCCGCGCTCGACGAGCCCGCAGCGGAGCCGGTCGAGGAGCTCGAGGACCCGCACGCGGACGAGCACGGTGACGAGGTCGCGCACCCGCCAAACCCGAAGATCCCGCCGACCGGCAACACCCAGATGTGGTTTCGGTCGACGACCTTCCTCGACTACTTCGGCGACAACTACGACCCGAACACCAACAACGACGACTTCCTGGCCCTCGTCAACTACCTCAACTTCGGCAGCGACACGCGGCTGAAGAAGACCTGGCAGATCTCGACGATGATCCGGTTGGACACCCACAACGTGTTCAACGCGAAGGACCAGCCGCTGTGCGACACCGGTAACAGCTACGCCAACCAGATCAGCGAGACGATCGACGATCCGGCGAATCCGGGCACGCGGATCCCCAACCCCAATTACGACGCCTCGGTCGCCGCCGATCCCAGCAAAGCGGTGAGCGACACCGAGGCCGCGCAGTGCAACTTTGGATCCGACTATCGGGTCGAGCGATTCCAGCTGCGGTTTGGCAACAAGAACTTCACGGTCACGGGCGGCGACTTCAACGTCAACTTTGGCCAGGGCATTGGCCTGGCGGTCCGCAAGATCGCCGACATCGGCGTCGACGCGACGATCAAGGGCGGCCGGATCGACGTCAACACCAAGTACATCGATCTGACCGGGATCGGCGGCGTCGCCAACCGCCAGCAGAGCGACTTTGCGACCCGGCAGCTGTTCCGCGACCCGGGCTACGCCCACGCGCTGTGCGAGAACACCCCGGGCCTCCGGACCAACAAGTACGGCACCCCGTACTGGACGATGTGCTCGGACATCATCTCGGGCGGTCGCTTCGACGCCAAGCTGCCGGGCAAGATCACGCTCGGCGGTCACTACGTGTTCATCTGGTTTGGCGACAAGGTCGACACCGTCCAGCACGACGGCCTGCACCTGGTCGGCGGCGACATCAGCCGCAAGCGCATCGGCAAGCACTGGGACCTGTTCGCTGGGGTCACGGGCCTCATGCGCAACCCCCAGCACAAGACCTTCTATCCCGAGTACGTCGAGAATGGCCTCGCCGCGTATCTGTCGAACTCGCTGACCTTCGGCGACACCTTCGTCCTGATCGAGGGCAAGTATTACAATAACTACACCGTGGGCAAGGACACCGCCGCGACCACGGTCCAGTACATTCAAGCTCCGACGCTCGAGCGCGCCGACCAGATCATCCCCGCCGCCAGCAACACCGCGGGCGGCCGGATCCTGGTCGAGCACACCCTCGAGAAGTCACGCGTCACGCTGCTCGGCAACTACCTCGGCTACGTGTATGCGCTGATCAACGACGAGGACATGTTCGATCCCAACGTCGGCGAGATGGCCCACCACGGCTACGTGGGCATGCGCTGGCGCGACGCCGAGCGGGGCAGCGAGGTCCAGGCGTTCGCCGGCTACCGCTGGGAGGGGTTTCAGCGCACGCCCGAAGGCGACGCCGCGCCCTACACCCGCAAGCTCCCGCACGGGGAATTCTACGTCAACCAGCAGGTCGGCAAGACCCGCGGCCTCGCCCACTCGATCTCGCTGCGCTGGGAGTGGCGCTACGAGCAGGTCCAAAAGGGCGGCGCCCCGCCCAAGCAGTTTCACCGCGGCAACATGATCCTCGGCTACGGCATGTCGCCGTGGTTCACGTTCGCGTTCATCGGCGGGTACTCCAGCGAGTTCCCGGCCCAGGGCGGTCAGCTGCACCCCCAGCCGTGCGAGGGCAACTGCCTGCGCAAGCCTCACGTGTGGCCCGGCGGCGAGCTGCGCCTGAACTTCCTCGAGTCCTCGTTCCTGCGCCTGTTCGTGGGCCGGCAGGTCGGTGGGTTGCTGTGCGTGAACGGCTCGTGCCGTCAGCTGCCCGACTTCGAGGGCGTGCGCATGGACCTGATCCTGAGCTTTTAACGGCTTGCGAAGCCACTAAAGGCTTACGAAGCCACGACGAGCAGCCAGGACAGCTCGTGGAGGCCCTCGGTCACGGTGATGTCGATCGCGGTCGCCTCTGCGTTGACGACGCCGGTACCGGCCTCGTGGATGACCCCGTTGACCTTCTCGATGTAGTGGATCGTCACGGCCTCTCCGGCGCCGAGGCCCAGGGCGCTGTCGATCTCGAACCCAAACTCACCCTCGACCGCGTGGACGCCAAACGGGTTGAACGCCCAGGCGGCGATCACCGGGTTGCCGTCGACCTCGGTGACCCGCCAGAACTCGGCCGCGACCTCGAGCCCGCCCAGCTCGCTTGGCGCCGTGAAGTCGGGCGACTGCGCGAGCTCGGGATCGAGGGTCACCCGCAGCGCGCTGTCGATCGTGACCGGGGTCTCCCCCATCGCGGCGCTCAGGTCCGTGACGCTGGCGATCTCGGGCACGACGATCGGCGGCGAGCTGAAGTCGAGCGCGTCGCCCTCGTCGATCGTGACCTGAAACGCCTGGCCAGCGAAGTACCGGCCGTCGGCGTTGCCATGCACGACCTTGAGGTTCCAGACGCCAAGCTCGGTCACGTCGATCTCGAACGCGCCCGTGTCGTCGACCGGGACCGGAATGCACAGCTTGACCGCGCCCTGGTCATCGATCGGACCGCAGAACTGCAGGCCCGGCGCCGGCAGGGGGCTCATCTTCATGTCCGCGACCATGCCGTCGATCGTGGCGAGGACCTCGACGCCCGTGTCGCCGTCGCCGTCGCCGTCACCGTCGCCCATGGTCGTGGTGTCGCCATCGTCGGTCGTGTCCGTCGCGTCCGACGAGGTGTCGGAGCTCTCACCCGTCCCCGGATCGGTGGTGGTGCACGCGAGGGCGAAGGTCAGGCACGCGGAGGTAAACAAGCGACGCTGCATCCTGCGAGTCTACCCTCGTTTGTAAGGTTCGGCGCGGCGCCGCCAATGTGCTGTCGAGCGCGCAGAGTGCCCCCTCGACTCGTTCCGTAATTCTCGCGTGGATCCTCACGCACGCTGATGGCGCCCGCTCGCAATCCCGACCAAACTAGCAAATTGTGTGCTAATTGTGCGTGTCGGGCGCGAGCTCACACCCGTCCTGCATCGGTGACCAACATGAAAACAACTCGCCTGATCCTCCTCAGTACTCTCCTGCTCTCACCGCTCGCCGGGTGCGACGGCGGCACCGACGACAACGGCGTGAACGAGGGCGAGACGGACTCCGGCGACGGTGATGGTGACGGCGACACCGAGACCGAGACCGAGACCGGTGAGCCCGAGCCGCTCGACGACGACGAAGACGGCCTGACCAACGAAGAAGAGGCCGAGCTCGGCACCGATCCCAAGAAGAAGGACACCGACGGGGACAACTACTGGGATCCGTGGGAGCTGGCCGAGGGCACCGACCCGCTCGACTACGACAGCCGGATCTACACCGGTTTTTGGCCCTACAACCCCAACAAAGACGAGCTCGTGCAGGGCACCTGGGCGACCACGGGCAAGCAGGTCGGCAAGCCGTTCCCCCGCCAGAGCTTCTTGGATCAGCACGGCGACTACGTCGACGTCTATGACTTCGCCAATTTCACGGTCAATCAGGCGATGACCCCGGCGTTCTTCATCTTCGACATCTCGGCCCAGTGGTGCGGCCCGTGCCACAACGTCGCCAACTGGATCAAGGGTGTCGACGACGCCAACACCACGTGGATCCAGGAGCTGTACCCCACGGTCCGCGAGAAGGTCCACAGCCTGCGGATCTGGTGGGTGACCTTCATCGTCCAGGACCAAGCTGGCGGCGCCCCGACCCTGGCCGACGCGCAGAGCTGGTTCACGGTCCACAAGGACAACTACATCCCGATCCTGGTCGACGAGACCCAGCAGGTTCAAGATACCTTCCTGGGCAACGCGTTCCCGCACTTCTTCTTGCTCGATCCAACCCTGGCGATCGAGTACTTCCCGCCGCCCGGTGGCGGGACCAACGAAGATCCGTACCCGGCGGTCGGGCTCGTCGACACGCTCCTGTAGTTGCGGTACTCGGCGAGGGTGCGCCGCTCGACTCCCTCGTCTCGCGCTACGGCGTTTGTCACTCACGCGACCGCTTGCGCTTGGCTGTGCGCCGCCGGTCTCCTCGCCACCTCGGCCTGCAAGTCGGGCGCAGGTGGCAAGGACGCCGGCGCTCGAGCTTCTGCAGACACGGCCGACGAGAACTCGCCGAGCGTCAAGCCAGCGGGCAAGTCCGGCAAGTCCGGCAAGCTCATGGAGCTCCCGGACGTCATCGCCACCGTCGACGGCCACGAGATCCCGCGCGCGGCGTTCGAGCAGCGCTATGCCCCCGCCGCCGCCATGGTCCTGGCCCGGCGCGACGACGGCGTGGTCCCCGAGCCATTCCAGGCCATGCAGCGCCGCACGATCATCGAGGGCCTGGCCTGGACCAAGCAGCTCGAGCTCGAGGCCCAGCGCAGCAAGGTCGATCTGGATCCGGCGGTGCTGGCCCAGACCGAGGCCGACGAGCGCGAGCACGTGCGCGACTGGCCGGCGTGGCTCGATCGGATCGGCCAGACCGTCGAGATCCGCCACCAGGCCAACGTCGACTACCTGCGCGAGCGGGCCCTGCTGGCGGCCCGCGGCGTCGTGCTCGAGCCCACCGAGGCCGAGCTCACCGCCGCCTACGAGGCCGGCCGCGAGATGTTCGTCGCCCAGGCCGAGATGGTCCGCGCCTCGCACCTGCTGATCACCTACGGCCCGCGCGTCGGCGACGAGAAGATCCAGCCCACGCTGCCAGACGTCAGCGCCGCCGCGAGCGAGCAAGAGCGCGCGAGCTGGGATCAGCTCGCCCTGGCCCGCGCCAACGCGCTACGAACCGCCGCGCTCGCCCCTGGCGTCGACTTCAACGAGTTCGCCCGCACCTACTCCGAGGGACCCGGCGCGTTTCGTGGCGGCGACATGGGCCTGTTCCCCCGCCAGCAGATGGTGGCCGAGTACGCCGACGCGGCGTTCTCACTCGCGGTCGGGGAGATCAGCCAGCCGATCAAGTCCGACAAGGGCTACTACGTAATTCGCTGCTTCGGGCACTACCAACCCGGGCCCCTGCCCTTCGAGGCCGTGCGCGCCGACCTCGTCCGCCAGCTCGAGGGCGAGAAGTACAAGCAGGGCAAAGCCGCGCTGCAGGCCGAGCTCAATGAGCGCTTCACGGTCGTCAGCGCCGTGCTCGACCAAGCCCGCGCGTTCAAGAAGTAGCGCGCTCAGTCTCCGCGCTTGGCTGGGTCGCCGCTCGCCAGCGCGGCGAGCTGCCTGCGTTGAAACCGGCGCAGGTCGTTGTCCAGGAACCACCGCGTGATCCCGGGGAACCGCTGGGCCGCGAAGATCACCAGCTTGGTGCCGAACCCCGGCTTCACGTAGACCCGGCGGCGGCGCAGCCCCTCGAGCGTCTCGCGAGCGACAAACTCGGCGCTGAGCGCCACGACCTTGCCCGCGAGCGCGTGGGTCTCGGGCGGCTTGATCAGGTTCTCTTGCTGGAGCTGCGGCGTGTCGGTGTCGGGCGGGAACGCGACAGTCACGTCGATCCCGTGCTGCATCAGATCGTGGCGCAGCGACTCGGCGAACCCACGCAGGGCGAACTTGCTGGCCCCGTAGGCGGTGTAGCCGTAGATCCCGATCACCCCGGCGAGCGACGAGACAATCCCGATCTGTCCGCGGCTCTCGATCAGCGCTGGCAACAACGCCCGGGTCACGTGGACCGTGCCGAAGAAATTGACCCGCATGATCGAGTCGAACATCTCGTCGGGGGTGTCGACGAACGACGCGGGGTGGGTGATCCCAGCGTTGTTGATCAGGACGTCCAGACCGCCGAGGCGCTCGAGCGCGGGATCGACCAGCGCGAAGATGTCCTCGCGCTTGCCGATGTCCAGGGCCAGGCCAAACAGCTGCTGGGTCGGCGCAGCCGCCAGCGTCTGCATCTGCGCGACCGTGTCATCGATCGCAGCCTGGCCGCGCGCGACGATGCACACGTGCGCCCCCTCGCTAGCCAGCTGACAGGCCATCGCCCGGCCGATCCCGCTGGATCCGCCGGTGATGAACACCCGCTCGTTGGCGAAGCTTCGGGTCACGGTGGCGGCTGACTACAGTCCGCAGGCGGCGTCACACGAGCCGTCGTTGATGTCGCCGCAGTTGCCGTCGACGATGCACGTGTGACAGGCCTCGTTGGTGCCCACGTAGAACATGGCGCACAGCTCCATCGTGACGTTCGGGTCGCAGGTCGTCAGCTTCTCGCAGAACTCGGCCTCGGTTGGACCCTCGCCCGCCATGTTCTGGCAGGTCCCGACGTCCTCACCGGCCTCCTTCACGCAGGTCTGGTCAGACAGGCAGTTGGCGTTGCTCAGACAGCCGTTCTCACACATCGCCAGGACTGGGTCGGCGCAGTACTGGCCGGCCTGGCAGGTGACCGGATCGAGGCCAGGCGGGGTGCAGTCGGACGTGCCGTCTCCCCCACCGTCGCCGTCGCCGTCGCCGTCGCCGTCTCCGTCTCCGTCTCCGCTGCCGCCACCGGTCGAGTCCATGGTGGTCGAGTCTGCCGTGTCATCGGATCCGCAAGCGGACGGCAAAACCAGCAGCGCGAGCAAGGCCAAACCAGTCGAGAGTCGGGTCGAATTTGTTGCGGGCATGAGGGCGACGTGTATCCGATCGCGGGTCCGGAGTGTCAAGCTGCCCCGAGTGCCGGCGTCGCCACGGACACACGAGATGCGTCGAGAGCCCCCTTCTAGAGCGCCGAGAGCAGCTCAGCTTTCGCCCCACCGGTTGCTGGGGATCACCCCCAGCCGCTCGCGCAAGCTCGGGATTGAATCTTCCCAGTGTCGCTCCCAATACACTGATAACAGCGGGCTCGCCCGGCGCCCGGCCTGGTAGCCGCCGCGCATCGTGTGCCGCAGGATATTCCAGCGGGCCTCGCCGATCAGGTGCTTGACCGTGCCAAATAGCAGGATCAGCGCGGAGTATGGCATGCGCAGCTGCGCCCATTGAAAGGTGTGCAATAGCACCTCCTCGTGGGCCTGGGCACCGAGGCCCAAGACGACGTGCCAGATGTCGTGGGTCTGGCGGACGCGCTCGAGCATGAAGCGGGTCTCGGGTGTGCGCGCGCGCGTGCACGGGGTCGTGAGCAGGTCTGGGTCGAGAAGGTGGTGACGCAGATGCTCGACAAACTCGCGGCCCAGCGTGCCGCGAGGCAGCGATGACAGCTCATCGCGCTCGATCGTGCTCGAGTCGATGCGTGGGCGGTCGGCGAGCACGGCCTGGCCCTCGCTGCTGGCGTGCATCATCCCCACCAGGTGGTCCATTCGGTATGCTGAGGAGATGTCCTCTACGACCATCAGCGCCTGCGTCTCGTTCGAGTCGCGGATCGCCCGACCCATCGCCCGACCGAAGGTCACCGCCGTCTCCATGTTCATACGCCGAGCGTAGCAGCGGTCGGGGTGATCGGCTGTTGTGGTGCTGGGGTAAAAAATGCTGGGGCGGCTGGGCGGGCGGCTACCCATTGGGCGCGTTGCGGATCTCCGCAATCATGGCGCGGCCTTGGCCCGAATCCCGCCGAGATCGTTTGAGTTTCTCGGGCGAGGGCGTGACGTGGCGCAACGCCTCGCCGCTCGGTCCAGCCGGGCCAGCCGCCTATCTACGTCTCGACGGCGGCGTCGCCACTGAGCGGGTACACTCCCCCATGGCCAATGAAGCGCGTGACTACTTGCTCCGGCAGTTCGAAACGGCGTGGGCGCTCACCTCGTACCACCTCGAGAGCCTCACAACCGAAGAATGTTTGTGGCGCCCCGCTTCCAAGGGATTGCACGTACATCCGCTCCCGGATGGGAGGTGGCGCGCCGATTGGCCGGAGCACGAGGGGTATGACCTCGGACCTTCGAGCCTCGCGTGGCTGACATGGCACCTCGGCTTCTGGTGGTCCATGGTGCTCGACCACTCCTTTGGCGACGGGAAGCTCGCGCGCGAGGACGTGATGTGGCCTGGCACCGCAGGCAATGTTCGCGAGTGGGTCCGCCACCTCCAGCAACGGTGGAGGACAATGCTCGAGCAGGTCACCGACGAGGAGCTGCGCTCGACCCAGCGGACACGATGGCCCTTTCAGGACCGTCCGTTCGGCGACGTCATCGCTTGGGCCAATGTCGAGCTCACCAAGAGCGCCGCCGAGATCGGCTACGCCCGCTTCCTCTACGCCGTCAGTGCCGCTGACTGAGCCGGGGTCAGGCCGAGGAGCTCGTGGGCGTGGGAGGAGGTCGAACGAGGCGGGTCAGATGCGACGGCCGCCAATGCCACGACCGCCGACGGGGCGGCAACGGTCGCGCCACAACGGCCCGACCAGCCTCGCCACCAGCCAGACCCGCGTGCGATCCTCGACCACACAACCTCCGCTGTCCGTCACGCGCAGCATCGACAAGCGCGGCTCGGGCGGGGGCTCGGGGTCGCGCTCGGCCGGCGCGACCGCTGCGGGCTGCGGCTCGCGTTGCTGCGGCGGCGTGGTGGGCTTGTCACAGCCGAGCGTCAGCAGCCCCACATGAGCGAGCATCCGCGCTGATCGAACGATCTGTTCTTCCCACGTCGCAATCGTCCTCGCCGCGAGTCGAGCTGTCAACCAGCCCCCACACGACGACGGGTGCTCGACGATCAAGTACTCAACACGCGAGATCGAAGACAACACGGATTAGAGACGTCGTGCTCGGCAGCGATAATTCTTCTTGCCGTGCTCCACGTGTTGCGGCGATCGTGTCGAACGCCATGGCCGCCAACGAGATAGCCACCGCCCACGAGGTCGAGGCCGGCACGCGCGGGCTGCGACGCAACGCCCAACTCATTGGCATGTCCGCGCTCTCACTCGCTAGCTGTGGATCAGACAACGCCATGTCCGAGCCCGGCGCACGCGTCGACGCCACGCCCATCGTTGCAGAGCGCGAGCCAGTGGAGGTCGCCCCTCGCCCTCGTGTTCGGCCGGAAGGTTGGGCAGCCGTCTCCACGGTGGGCGCCCCTCGCGGCCGAGAGGACCACACCGCGATCTGGACGGGCTCGGAGATGATCGTGTGGGGCGGAGAAGTGCGGGGTTCGGGGGTCATCGAGCCGCTGAACACCGGCGCGCGCTACAGCCCGGCCACGGACACGTGGAGCGTGATGACACAGGTCGGCGCCCCCGACCCGCGTGATGACCACGCGGTGGTGTGGACGGGTACCCAGATGATCGTGTGGGGCGGCAATCAAGCCGACGAGACTACCGAGCTGCTCGCCTCGGGCGGTCGATACAATCCGACCACCGATAGTTGGACACCGACCGCGTCGGGTCCCCTCTCGCCGCGTGATGATGCGACCGCAGTGTGGACGGGTACAGAGATGATCATCTGGGGCGGTCGCACGCTCTACCGTCAACACGAGGGTTCGGGCGCTCGCTACAATCCGACCACGGACACCTGGAATGGCGTGAGCATGGTCGGCGCGCCCCAAGCACGCGAAGACCACAGCGCGGTGTGGACGGGCACGCAGATGATCGTGTGGGGTGGTTGGTCGGGCGCGGATGACCATCGCCAACATTTTCGTGATGGCGCCCGCTACGACCCAAGCGCGGACAGCTGGCGGCCCATGTCTGCCCACGGCGCCCCCGAGCCGCGCGAGGATCACACCGTGGTGTGGACGGGCACGCAGATGCTCGTGTGGGGCGGGGCCGTGCACGAGTACACGCCGGGGAAGATGCGGTCGGAGAAGGCGGTCGAGGAAGCGGTCGGGGAAGCGGTCGAAACAGTGCATGCAGACGATGCCGCGCGCTCGAAAGCCGAATCGGCCGGTTTAGCGAGCGACGACGGACCTAAAGACAAGCTCGTACAGCTGTCGAGCGGCGCGCTCTACAATCCAGCCACCGATACATGGCGCCGCATGTCCTCGACCGGCGCGCCCGCTCGCCGAGAAGACCACGTCGCGTTGTGGACGGGGACCGAGCTCATCGTGTGGGGCGGACGAAAGGGCAAGAAGCAGCTGGCCGATGGCGCCATCTATGATCCCGAGACGGATGAATGGCGTCCGATGGCGGCGTCGGGACCCGAGCCGAGCGCACGCTGGAATCACGCCGCCGTGTTCGCCGAAGACCAAATGATCATCTGGGGCGGGTTTGGACAGGACTACGAAGTGGGCGGAGCTCGCTACACACCGTGAGCAAGGTGACAATCGCTGGACCTTTGTGGCATCTCCGTCGCCACGCCATCCGCGGGGCCCAATTTCGACGTCACTCGCGTGTATCCCGAACGATCCTACGGGGTGCCGAAGTAGGCGCGCCAGTGCGGCATGTTCGGGTAGCCCAGCACCTCGAAGCTCATCCCGTCCCAGTCCGCGGTCACGACCAGGTCCGGGTAGCCGTCGCCGTTGAGATCGGTGGTGGTCCAGTCCTGGTCGCCAGCATCGGAGGCGGACCCGTACAGACGCACGAAGCCCTGCCCCGTCCAGCCGCCAGCGGGAATGGGCCATGAGACGGCGGCGGCCTCGAATCCGTCCTCACTGCCGCGATACACGTCCCAGTGCGGCGCGTTCGGGTAGCCGAGCACCTCGAAGCTGACCCCGTCCCAGTCCGCGGTCACGACCAGATCTACGAACCCGTCGCCGTCGAGATCCGTCGTCGTCCAGTCCTGATCGCCGGCATCCGACGCGTTCCCGCTCAGCCGCACGAACCCTTGCCCAGTCCAGCCGCCGCTCGGCACCGTCCACGTCGTCGCGTTGTTCGCAAACCCGTTCGCGCCACCCTTGTAGACGTCCCAGTGCGGCGCGTTCGGGTAGCCGAGCACGTCGAAGTCGACCCCATCCCAGTCCGACGTCACGACCAGATCCAGCTGCCCGTCGCCGTCGAGATCTGTCGTCGTCCAGTCCTGATCGCCGGCATCCGAGGCGTTCCCGCTCAGCCGCACGAACCCTTGCCCAGTCCAGCCGCCGCTCGGCACCGTCCACGTCGTCGCGCTGTTCGCAAACCCGTTCGCGCCACCCTTGTAGACATCCCAGTGCGGCGCGTTCGGGTAGCCGAGCACGTCGAAGTCGACCCCGTCCCAGTCCGACGTCACGACCAGATCCAGCTGGCCGTC
>NZ_PVNL01000067.1 GCF_002994635.1 Enhygromyxa salina
GGTGGGGCCGTCCTCCTCCACGACTTCCTCGAGCTCTTCGAACTCTTCGAGGTCGAGCTCCTCGAACTCCTCGAGCTCCTCGAGCTCCTCCGCTGGCTCGGGCGCTGCGGCGACTTCGGGCTCCGCCGCAACTTCGGGCTCCGCCGCCACTTCGGCCTCGTCCGCGGTGACTTCGGGCTCGTCCGCCGCCACTTCGGCCTCGTCCGCCGCGACTTCGGGCTCGTCCGCCGCCACTTCGGCCTCGTCCGCCGCCACTTCGGCCTCGTCCGCGACTTCGGGCTCGTCCGCAGCGACTTCGGCCTCGTCCGCCGCCACTTCGGCCTCCGCGGCGGGTTCGGCCTCGTCGCTCGCGCCAGGAGCATCCGGCTCCGGCTGATCGACCGCCAGGCCGAGCAGCTCGTCGGCCTCCGGAGTACCGAGGGTGATCGGCCCGGTGTCGACGGTCTCGAGCACGGGCTCCGGCTCGCCGACGCCGAGGACCGAGTGGTCGGGCGGGGGCGGCAGCTCGTCCGCGCTGGTTGGCTGGGGCGCCGAGGGTTCGCGCCGACGGCCCCGAGGTGCCGCAGCTGCGACCACCACGGGGACCTCGTCGTCGTCGTCGTCGTCGTGGTCGAGCTCGACGTCGATGTCGAAGGTGGCAGTGTGCGCGTCGTCGTCGAGCTCGCGGGGTGTCGCGTCGACGTCGTGTCGTCCTGGGTCGGACGCGGGCTCCGTCGGCTCCGACGCGGCCTCCTGCGCGGCCTGCTCGGGGGTCTCGACGACGCTGGGTCGAGCCTCGGCTTCGACCTCGACAGGATGCTCTGCATCCTCAGCCCCATCGCTCGCGACCTCAGCGATCGGCGTCGCCTGCTGTCGAGCCGCCGCGACGTCGATCTGCGCGTCAGCCTCGAGCAGCTGCAGCAACGGATCTGGCGCGCCGTCTGCCGACACCTGGGCCAGCCCGGCGACCAGTTCATCGGCCCGCTGGCGGGCCCAGGCCATCAGCTCGTCCGCGTCGAGACCCTCGCCGTCGAGCAGCTCGCTGAGCTCCATGGCGCGCACCATATCACGTCGAGGCCCGCGCTGAGGTTCTGCGCACGATCGAGGGCGGTCGCCGGTGGGGGATCTGAACGAACTTTCTGTATTGATGGCTGTATCGATGGCTGCATCGATGGCTGTATCGATGGCTGCATCGATGCAGCCATCGCTGGCTGCATCGATGACCGCGCGGGCGCACCGACTACTTGGACAACTGAGCAGCGAGCTGCGTCGCCGCGTCGGCGACCGCTTGATCGAGCCCAGCGAGCTTGGGACCGCCGGCCTGGGCGAGGTCCGGCCGGCCACCGCCGCGACCGTCGATATGCCCCGCCAGCGCCCCCACGAGCTTGCCCGCGTGAACTTTCTTACCCGCGAGGTCCGAGGTCACGGCGACCAGCAAGCTGGCCTTGCCGTCGCGCTCGGCCGCGAGCACGACCACGCCAGACCCCAGCCGGTCGCGCAGGGTGTCGGCCGCGTCGCGCATGACCTTGGGGTCTGCCGCCCCGATCTTGCGAACCAGCAGCTTGACGCCCTCGACCTCGATGACCTCGCTGCTGCCAGCCCCGCCCGTCGCGAGCTTGCGCTCGACCTGGGCCAGCTCCCGCTCCTTGAGCTTGAGCTCCTCTTGCAGCTTGCTCAGACGGACGAGCAGGTCGTCCGGATCGCGGGCGTGGAGCTCGGCCGCGGCCTGCTCGACGATCGACGCGGTGTGCTGGACCCAGTCCAGCGCCCCGGTGCCGGTCACGGCCTCGAGCCGGCGCACGCCCTGAGCGACGCCGCCCTCGGACACGATCTTGAACAGCCCGATGTCCCCAGCCCGCGCCACGTGGGTGCCCCCGCACAGCTCGACCGAGCTGGTGCCGATCGTCACGACCCGAACCTCGTCGCTGTACTTCTCACCGAACAGCCCGATCGCCCCGGCTTGCTTGGCGTTGGCGAGGCTCATCTCTTCGGTCCCGGTCGCGGCGTTGGCCATGACCATCTCGTTGACCTGCCGCTCGATCGCGACCCGCTCCTCGCGGGTCAGCGGGCGCGGGTGGGAGAAGTCGAAGCGCAGCCGATCCGGGGCCACGAGCGAGCCCTTCTGCGCCACGTGCTTGCCGAGCTGCTCGCGCAGGGCGTGGTGCAGCAGGTGGGTGGCCGAGTGGTTGCGGCGGATCGCGTCGCGCCGGGTCACGTCGACGCGCAAGCTGAGCTGGTCGCCAACTTTGATCCGGCCGGACGCGAGCTTGGCGTGGTGCACGATCAAGCCGCCCGTGGGCTTTTGCGAGTCGGACACCTCGAGCCGGACCTCCGCTGGGCCCGAACCCGAATTATCGATGGTCCCGTGGTCGCCGATCTGCCCGCCGCTCTCACCGTAGAAGGGGGTGCGATCGAAGATCAGCTCGACCGCGTCGCCCTCGCCGGCCGCGTCCACCCGCTGTCCGTCGCGAATGATCGCCTGCAGCGTGGCGCGCTGCTCGACCTCGGCGTAGCCGAGGAACTGCGTGGCCCCCAGCTCGTTGGCCAGCTCGAAGTAGACGTCGTTGATCTTCGCGTCGCCCCCGACGAACGCGCCATCGCCCGCGCCCTGCAGCTCGCGGACCCGCGCGGCGACCTCGTCCTCGTCGAGGGTCAGGCCGTGCTCGACCGCGATCACCCGGGTCAGATCGATCGGAAACCCATAGGTGTCGTACAGCTTCGCCGCCGGATCCACCGGGAACGCCTGGGCGCCCGCGGGCAGCTCGGCGAGCGTGGCCTCGACCATCTTGAGCCCGCGATCCAGGGTCCGACGAAACGCTTGCTCTTCGATCTGCACGGCGTCCGCGATCGCGGCCCTGGCCTCGCGCAGCTCCGGGTAGGCGTCGCCGAACTGGTCCACGACGAGGTCGCAGATCTCGTGAAAGAAGGGCTCGTCGAGCCCGACCAGGGTGCCGTGACGGATCGCCCGCCGCATGATCCGGCGCAGCACGTACGAGCGCCCGCTCTTCTCCGGGGTCACGCCGTCGGCGATCAAGAACGCGGTCGCGCGGGCGTGGTCGGCGATGACCCGGAAGCTGGCCTCGCGCTCGCCCTGATCCCCCGACACGCCCGCGAGCTGCTTGCCCCGCTCGACCAGCGGCGCGAGCAGGGTGGTCCCGTAGTTGCTCGACGCCCCCTCGAGGATCGCCGCCAGCCGCTCGAGCCCCGCGCCCGTGTCGACCGAGGGCGCGGGCAGCTTCTCCATGCGGCCGCCCTCGTGCTTCTCGTACTGCATGAACACGAGGTTCCACAGCTCCATGTAGGCGTCGTCTTCGTAGGCCGGCCCCTTGCCCGGCTGGCCCCCGGTAGCTGGCGCCGGGCCATCGCCCCTGAAGATGTGGATCTCCGAGCACGGCCCGCACGGACCCGTGTCGCCCATCTGCCAGAAGTTCTCCTTGGCGTCGAACGCATAGATGCGCTCCTTCGGGACCAGCTCGGCCCACAGGTCGTACGCCTCTTGATCGAAGGGCGCGTCGTCGCCCTCGCCGTTGAACACCGAGACCACCAGCTTGTCGGCCGGGAACCCGAGCACCTCGGTGAGGAACTCCCAGGCCCAGTTGATCGCGTCGCGCTTGAAGTAGTCGCCGAACGAGAAGTTGCCGAGCATCTCGAACAGCGTGTGGTGGCGCGGCGTGAACCCGACGTTGTCGAGGTCGTTGTGCTTGCCGCCGGCCCGCAGGCACCGCTGGGCCGTCGTCGCCCGTCGGTAGTCCCGCTTGTCGCGGCCCGTGAACACGTCCTTGAACTGGACCATGCCCGCGTTCACGAACAGCAAGGTCGGATCGTTGAAGGGCACCAGGGGCGACGACGCGACGCGCTCGTGGCCTCGCTCGGCGAAGAAGTCGAGGAACGCGGTGCGCAGCGCGTGAGCGTCGGTCGGGCGTGACACGGCCATTTGGCCGGAACATATCCGGTTTCGGATCAATTTTTTGCTTGCTGGGCCCGCTCGCAACGCCGTGGATCGGGCGCGAGCGTGTGTTTGGTCCGTGCCGGCGGTCGTCGGGCCCTGATCGCGCGGTGCGCAGGCCCTCCGGCGGTGCCCAGGCCCTCAGTTGCCGAGGGTCACCTGGGTGGCCCCGGCCTTGCGCAGCCAGGTCGCCACGCGGGCATGGTCGGCCGTGCCCGCGATCAGCAGGGCCTCGTCGATCCGGGCGCCGCACCCCAGCTCGCGCTTGAGTCGGGGCAGCAGCTCGGTGAGCTGGGCGGGACCGAGGCCCTCGACGAAGGTGACGGTCTTGCCGCCCTGCCCCTTCTTCTGGCGACGGACGATCAGGCGGGCCGTGGCGAGCGATGAGCCGGCGGGCTCGGCAGTGGCGGCCGGCGGCTCGGGCTGGCTCGCCTCGACGGGGGCCGCCGGGGCGTCGGGCAGCAGCGCAGCCAGGCCCGCGAACGGACTCGACGTGAGCGGCGCCGCGTCGCTCACGTCGAGCTTCGCCGGCTGCTTGGATCGCTTGCGCATGCCCGGCCCGCTCACGGAAACGGCACGTCGTCGACGCAGGCGACCGGCGTCCACGGGGCCGCCAGGTTGTTGCAGTTGTGCGGCAGGTTGCCGATCAGCGTCGAGGTGCCGTCGTCCACGTCGATGCTGTACAGCCGCGAGCCGCCGCCGAAGTTGGTGCACGCATACAGCTCGTGGGTGGCGATGTGCCAGTCGATCCCGACCGAGTCGAACTGCGTGTCGATCGTCGCGATCTCCGTCGCCTCACCCGTGAACAGGTCGAGGGTGTAGAGGCTGTCGGTGAGATCGTTGATCGCGTAGAGCCCCTGGATGTCCGCCGACCAGCTGGTCCCGGAGTAGTGGAAGTCCACCCCCAGCGGGCCGATCTCGGTGCCCGCCCCGTTGACGGTGCTGAGCGTCAGCAAGATGTCGGCGCTCACGCTCAGGCCGAACAGCGTCTCGGCCTCGACGCCGTTGGCCGTGATCCCGGGGATCGAGCCGAAGTTGGTCGGCCCGATCGTGGTGACCTCGCAGGTGCAAGGGTCGATCAGGTCGAGGGTCTGGTCCGTGCCGTTTGAGCCGTAGAGCGTGCCTTCGAGCCCAAAGGTGGTCGATGGATAGCCGTCGTTGACGTTGAGCTGGCACAGCGCAACCGTGGTTGCGTCCACGGTGCTGACCTTCAGGAGTTGGTGGGACTGGTTGTTGACGCTGAGCAGCCACGGCGTGATGAGGTCGCCGTCGCCATCACCGTCGCCATCACCGTCCCCGTCCCCGTCGCCATCACCGTCGCCATCCCCGTCGCCATCACCGTCCCCGTCGCCATCACCGTCCCCGTCGCCATCACCGTCCCCGTCGCCATCACCGTCCCCGTCGCCATCACCGTCCC
>NZ_PVNL01000068.1 GCF_002994635.1 Enhygromyxa salina
AGCCCGGACCGCTCGTCACACCGACGCTGCGCTACCTGCAACCCGACGCGGACGTCGTGTCGATCATCGACGCCGCACCCACGCCCAGCGTCAGCCTCGCGAGCGACGGGCGCACGATGGTGCTCGCCGACTACCCGGCCCAGCCGGGGCTCGAGGTGCTGGCCGAGCCCATGCAGGCGCTCGCGGGCGAGCGCATCAACCCCCGCACCAACGAGCGCCGCCGCACCAGCTTCTTCGAGCAGCTCACGCTCGTCGACGTCGCAACCGGCGAGCACCGCGAGGTCACGGGGCTGCCCCCACGCCCGCAGCTGAGCACGCCCGACTGGTCGCCCGACGGCCGGCACCTCGCGTTCACCCACACCAGCGAGGATCACGTCGAGCTGTGGATCGCCGACGTCGAGACCGCGGCGGCCCGCCGGCTGATCGACGCCCCGCTCAACGGCTGCCTCGACGACGGGCTGGCCTGGCTGTCGGGCAGCGAGCGCCTGCTGGTCTCGCTGGTCCCCGCCACACGCGGGGCCGCGCCGATCGGTGGCGACGTCGCGCAGGGCCCATGGGTCGACGAGACCTCGGGCCGCGCGGCGACCAATCGCACCTACCAAGACCTGCTGAAGACCGAGCTCGACGACGCGCTGTTCACCCACTACTTCGCCAGCGAGCTGGCGATCGTCACTCTCGCGGGCGCCGTCACCAAGCTGGGCAGCGGCGACACGGCGATCGGCGTGTTCACGGATCGGGACCCCGCTCCCGACGCGCAGTGGTTGCTGGTCGAGCGGCTGGTCCCGCCGTACTCGCGGGTGGTCCCGCACTATCGGTTTGGGCACAGCGTCGAGCTGTGGTCGCTGACCGAGCCCAACGCCGCGCCGATCGTGCTCGACACCCAGCCCGCCGCCGAGGAGGTGCCGATCCAGGGCGTGCCGACCGGGCCGCGTGGGTTCTCGTGGCAGCCGCTCGCGGCCGCGAGCTTGATCTTCGTCGAGGCGCTCGACGGCGGTGATCCCCGGGCCGAGGCCGAGCACCGCGATCGTCTCATGCGCCTGACCGCCCCGTTCGCTGGCAAGTCGGCGAGCGACGCCCAGGAGTTCACCCGGCTCGTGCATCGCTACGCGGGGACCTCGTGGCTGCAGCAGCCGGGTCGCTACTTGATCAAGGAGTACGATCGAGATCGCAAGTGGTTGACGACTCACCTGCGCGAGCTCCCCGGCGACGGCCAAGCGCCCGATCCGGGCCGGGTGTTGTTCGATCGCTCGGTCCACGACAGCTACGCCGATCCCGGCGACCCCGTGCGCGTCAACCTGCCCGACGACACCTGGGTCGTGCGGATCGAGGGCGAGGGCGAGGCCGCCGTCATGTTCCTCGACGGCTCCGGCGCGACCCCCCAGGGTGATCGCCCGTTCCTGGATCGCCTCGCGCTCGCGCCCGACAGCGCGCCCGAGCGCCTGTTCGAGTCGCCGAGCGACACCTGGGCCAGCTTCGTCGGATTTGCGGGTGACACCGCCAGCGCGGTCTTGCGCCGCGAGGGTCCCGGCGATCCACCGGACTGGTTTCGTGAGCCGCTCGCTGGCGGCGAGTCCGTGGCGCTGACCCAGCTGCCGCACCCGCACCCGGGCCTCGACGGGATCCACAAGCAGCTGCTCGACTACCGCCGCGCCGACGGTGTGCCGCTGTCGGCCACGCTGTACCTGCCGCCGGGCTACGACCCCGAGGCGGGCGAGCGCCTGCCCCTGGTGATCTGGGCCTACCCGGTCGAGTACGTCGACGCGGACACGGCCGGGCAGGTCCGCGCCGCGCCAACTCGCTTCACCCGGCTCGGCGGAGTCTCGGCCACCATGTTCCTGACCCAGGGCTACGCGGTGCTGTTCGCCGCGATGCCCGTGGTCGGCGATCCCGAGACCATGAACGACACCCTGCTCGAGCAGCTCGAGCTCTCGGCCCAGGCCGCGATCGATGCCGCGGTCGCGCAGGGGGTGGCCGATCGTGATCGTGTCGGCATCGGGGGCCACAGCTACGGCGCGTTCATGGTCGCCAACCTGCTCGCCCACACCGATCTGTTCAAGGCCGGGATCGCCCGCTCGGGCGCCTACAACCGCAGCCTCACGCCGTTCGGGTTCCAGAGCGAGCGCCGCGATCTGTGGGAGGCGACCGACGCCTACGTGCGCGTGTCGCCGCTGTTCTCGGCCGCGAGCTTGGATGAGCCGATCCTGATGATCCACGGCGAGATCGACGATAACTCCGGGACCTTCCCGATCCAGACCCAGCGCCTGTTTCACGCGCTGCAGGGCCTAGGTGGCACCGCACGCATGGTGATCTTGCCGCACGAGGCGCACGGCTATCGGGCCCGCGAGTCGGTGTTACACACCCTCTACGAGTCATTCCGGTGGTTTGACATGCACGTGAAGCACCCGCCGCCCTCGACCCCGAAGGCACCGTCCAAGTGAGCGCCGCCGAGCTCACGATCGTGCCGATCGAGCTGCCGCGCGACGCCGGTCGGTTCATCGCGGCGTGGTGGCCGATCTATCGCGGGGATCCCCACTGGGTCCCGCCGCTGATCTCCGAGCGCAAGGCGTTCTTGGATCCGGGCAAGAACCCGTTCTTTCGCGCCGCCAAGGTCCAGTGCTTCATGGCCTACCGCGGCCGCACGCCGCTGGGCACGATCGCCGCGACGGTCGACGCCGAGCTGCAGCTGCGCGAGCCGGGCGTGGGGCTGTTTGGCTTCTTCGAGTTCGTGGACGAGCTCGAGGTCGCGCGCGCGCTGTTCGTGGCCGCGACCACCTGGCTGCGCGAGCAGGGCATGACGCGCGCGCGCGGGCCGTTCAACTTCAACCAGAACCATGACTTTGGCCTGCTCGTCGACGGCTTCGACGTCGATCCCAGCGTCGCCAACTCGCACAACCGCGACTACTACCCTGGGCACTATGAGGCCCTGGGCCTCGACGGCGTCATGGACTGGTACGCGTACTGGCTCGAGCCCGGCCCGGTCCCGCCGTTGATCGAGCGCCTGGCCCGGCGGGTCACGTCGCGCACCCCCGAGCTGCGGATCGAGACCATGGACGCGGCCGACTACGACCGCGGCGTGCAGCTGTTCCGCGAGATCTTCAATGACGCGTGGGATCACAACTGGGGCCACGTCCCCATGTCCGAGGCCGAGTTCGCGTTCTTGGGTCAGCGGCTCAAACCGCTGCTCGATCCGCGGCTGTGCTTTTATGCATACATCGGCGACGAGTGCGTCGCGGCCTCGATCGCGCTGCCCGACTCCAACCCCGTGACCAAGCCGATGAACGGACGGATCTTTCCGTTTGGCTGGTGGCACGCGTGGCGGGGGGCCAGCCGGATCAACGCGATGCGGGTCCTGGTCCTGGGGGTCAAGCGCCAGTACCAGCACCTCGGGCTCGGGGCGCCGCTGTACATGCGGACCTGGGAAGAGGCGCTGCGCCGCGGCTATCGGGGCGCCGACGCGTCGCTGGTGTTGGCTAACAATCGCCGCATGCGAGGCGCGCTCGAGAAGCTCGGCGGACGGATCTACATGACCTATCGGGCCTACGAACGATCGCTCGACTGAGCAGCGTGGATCTGGGCGCCGCGTCAGGCCGCGTCGTCTCCACCGTCGTCGTCGTCATCGTCATCGTCATCGTCATCGTCGTCATCGTCATCGTCGGCATCGTCGTCGGACTCGTCGGGGTCGGGCGTGCGACGTCGGCTCGGGGTCTTCGCGTTGTTCTTGGGCTTGGCCTTGGACCCGGGCTTGGAGCTGGGTTTGTGGACCGGCACGGGCGCCAGCCCATATTTTCGCCGCAGCGTGATCTGGTTCCACGGCAGGCTCCAGCGCGCGGCCTCGCGGCTGCGTTCGGATCGGGCCCGGCGCAGCTCCTGCTCGATCTTGTTGGCCTCGGCGCCGCGCTGCTTGTAGACGTCCCAGCGACCACCCTCGAGCAAGGAGCGGGGCTGCTTGCCCGCCTTGATCCACGCGAAGTAGCGAATGAACGCGGCCTGTCGCTCCGGGTCGTCGTTGTGATCGAAGTAGTAGCGCTTGAACAGCTTGTACTCGCTGCGGGCCTTCTTCGCGTTCGTGTGCGGCAAGCGAGCGATGTACTTGTCGATGTAGACCTCGAAATCCGTGAAGTAGGCGTCGGGGTACGCCTCCCGGATCGCGCTCATCAGCTCGCGGTCGTACCAGAGGATGTACCAGCGCCGACCACCGGTGCGGACGCCCCAGCGGATCGTCGCGTTGGGCTTGAACCACTTCGAGTAGCCACCCCCGCGCCGAAAGTGGACGCCGCGCTCGGTCAGGTACTTGGCTGGGGCCCACTTCTCGTGGCCGGGACGGCCGCGCTTGGTGATCTCGCGGTGGGCGACGGTCGCGTCGGTCAGCCCGAGCCGGTCGACCAGCGGCATCTTGGAGTAGTAGCCGAGCAAGCCGATCGCGCCGGTCGCCAAGATCGGCTGGTCCACGTCCTGCTCGACCAGGCCCTCATGGATCTTCCCCATGATCACGCCCACGCGGTAGTTCGCGTGATCGATGACCACGGGCGACCAGCTGACCATGGGGTAGTAGGTGGTCTCGTCCGTCAGGTGCCACAGCGAGGTGCGGGGGCCGATCAGCCGGACCCCGACCGCGCTCGCGGCCATGCAGCCGGCGAGCAGCATCGCCCCGATCGCGAGCGGGGCCCGCCTGGGCGCGGGCGCCTGCGCGGCGGTCTCGGGGGACCCCGAGCGCTCGGTGGGGGACTCAGCGGCGGTCGCCGAGGCCCGTGAGCGCAGCTGCTCGAGCGCGAGCTTTCGGGCCGCCCGAGTCAGCGAGAACTCGTGAACCAGCTGCTCACCCGCGAGCAGCAGCAGGGGGATCAGCGTGACGTAGAAGCGACCCTCCATGAAGTCGCCGCCGACGCGGATCACGTACCACTCGTAGAGCAGCACGGCCGGGACCATGAAGGCCATGAACCGACGACCGGGGATGTTGCTGGGCGCCCGCCATGGCCACAGCAAGAACAGCACGGCCACGACGATCCACAGGTGGCTCGACAGATGGAACGCCGTCGCGTAGGCCAGGCCCTGCTCGTAGTAGGTCATGTACGCCGACTTGGCGTAGTAGGTGTTGGGCAGCAGCTCGCCGTAGTACTGCAGCTTCCAGGCCGAGTAGAGCAGCCAGATCAGGAACGGCGCCGCGTAGGTCGCCATCGGGCGCAGGCCCTCGCGCCAGATCGCGCGCAGCCCGTGCTTGCGCGCGCGCCAGGTCGGCCGGATCCACACGGACAGCACGACCGCCGAGCCGACCGCGTAGAACACCGCGTGGTCGGGCCGAGTCAGCGTCGCCATGATCCAGCAAAACCCGGCCCAGAACGTGGCCTTGGCGTCGTCGCCGGACACCAGCGCGAGCACGCCCAGGTTGACCATCAAGCTGGCGAACGCGGTCTCGAGCCCGGTCGTGCCGTAGTCCGTGAAGATGTTCTGAACCGCGAGCAGGCCGACCGCGATCGGCACCGCGAACGCGTGGCGGTGAAAGGGTGGGGCGATCTTCAGGCTGATCCGCCACACGACCCACAGGTTGACGGCGAACGCGGCCATCGAGCCGATCACCGCGATCAGCGGGGCCTCCACGGGCGTCAGCCACATGAACAGCGCGACCAGCATGGTCCACAAGAAGTTCGTGTAGCCCTCGACGTACTCACCTGGGTTGTAGACCAGGCCCTTGCCGGCCACGAAGTTCTCGGCGTAGCGCAGCGAGATGTACGCGTCGTCAAAGCATGTCGCGTTGGCGTAGGCCCGCCACAGCCCGACCCCGATCAAGCCGAGCACCACGCTGAGCCGCAGCCACCGCTCGCCGGCCCACGGCTCGCTCGCGCGTCGCCGACCGACGATCACGCTCCACAGCAGCGCGGCAGCGAACGCCGCCAGCGCATAGCCGAGCATGTCCATCCACTGCGGCTCGACGGCGTCGATGTAGGTCTCGAGGATGTCGGGGAGGACATCCTCGCCGTCGCCGTTGAGTTTGGGCGCGAGCAGCATGGAGAGCTTGGGTCAGCGCGCGACCGCGGGGCGGCCAGTGGCGTGGGCGCGGACGCTAGCAAAAGTTTGGCGGCCCCGGCCAGGTTTGTCGCCCGGTCACGGCCGCCTCAACCCATGCACGACGGCGTGAGCAAAGCGCGAGGGTGGCTCGTGATCGATCCGCCAAGCCCAGGAACGACCCGGACCCTCGCACAGCGCGCGATCAGGACAGCACACGCTCGGCGGCCTGGCGGGCCAGGTCGCCGTCGACCTCGTCACGGTGGTTCTTCATGATCAGCCCCATCAGCCGACCGATCTGCTTCTTGTCGGTGATGCCGTTGGCCTGCGCGAGCTCGGCCACCAGCGCGTCCGTGGCCGCGGCGTCGAGCTTGGTCGGGAGGAACTGCTCACAGAACGCCAGCTCGAACCGGGCCTCGGCGAGCGCCTCGGCGGCCCGATCCCCCAGCGGCTCGAGCTCGGCGATGGTCTTGCGCACCTGCTTGGCGTAGGCCGTGACGTTGTCGAACCACAGCGCGTCGGTCTCCTCGACGCCCGATCCCGACTTGAGCTCCGTCAGGACCTTGTTCTTGATCATCCCGATCACGAGCTTGGTCGGCTCGTCGCGCTCGAGTCGAGCCTTGCGAAAGGCCTTGTCGATCTGCGCCTTGATCCCGTCGGAGTCGCTCATGGCGCGGAGCGTACTTCAGCCGCCCAATCGCGCAAGCGACGGCGCACGGCAACTGTGGGTCCGCCAGGCCCCACCGTCGGGCAGCGCAGCGGACGCAGCGCTACGGGATCGGCGGGCATGATCGCCTGCTCACATTGAGCGGACGGCGCACGATGACAATACTCGCGAACTGACGCCAGTGTGTGTTTCAATACGGCACGGATTGATACAGATGATGCGCATACTACCTGCTTCAGTTCTCCTCGCGTTCTCGGTCGCCGCTGTTGGTTGTGGCGGTGACAACCCGCGCGGCTCCGGCGATGACGGCACCTCGGGCATCGGCTCAGCCTCGAACGGCTCGGCCGACTCGACCGGCGAGAGCAGCGGCGAGAGCAACAGCGGCAGCACGACCACCGACCCGACCGACACCGGGCCCACGACCAACGGCGACGGCGACGGCGACGGCGACGATGATGACGACGGGGGCGGCAGCGGCACCGTGTTCGACCTGGGCACGCTGCCCGACGCGGGCCTCAACTGTGGAGCCGGGGGTGGCAACGATCCCGAGTTCACGTTCTTGTGGGCCGCCAACAGCTCGCAGGGCACGATCTCCAAGATCGACACCAACACCGTGATGGAGGTCGGCCGCTACCAGGTCCGCCCCGACGGCCAGGGCAGCCCGTCGCGAACCTCGGTGAGCTTGACCGGTCACGTCGCGGTCGCCAGCCGCCAGGGCGGGGTCACCAAGTTCTACGCGACCGAAGAATTCTGCGAGGAGTCCAACGGCATGCCCGGGATCCAGACCTCGCTCAACAACCAGGCGCTGCCGTGGGACCAAGAAGAGTGCCGGGCGTGGCACACCCCGTTCGACTACAACAGCCAGCGGCCGCTCGCGTGGGCACCCGGGACCTGGAACGCCGGCAGCTGCGAGTGGGACGACGAGATGCTGTGGACGGCCGGGCGCTACGGCAGCAACCAAGATCAGGTGCTGCTGCTCGATGGTGACACCGGCGTCGTCGTCGAGACCGTCGACATTCCCGGACTCAAGTCCGACTCGTTCGGCATCTACGGCGCCGCCGTCGACTCCGAGGGCAACTTCTGGGGCACGGGCTGGGCAACTGGCAACCATCTGATCCGCGTCGATCGCCAGACCATGGAGGCCACCGTGTGGGACGGCCCGTCGTCGACTGGGCTGACCTCGCACTGGTACGGCATGACGGTCGACGTCAACGGCTACGTGTGGAACTGCGCCAGCCGGGTCGCCCGCTTCGATCCCATGGACGAGACCTGGACTGTCAGCGATGAGCTCGGGTCCTGGGCGGCGGGCTGCATGGCCGACGCCGATCCAGACGGGCTGCTGTGGCTCGGCGGCACCGGCGTGCGGGGTCTCAACCGTGAGACCTTCGAGGTCGTCTACAACTGGCCGACGCCGTCGTCGTACGGCGTGAGCGTCGACTTCAACGGGTACGTGTGGGCCGTCGATGGCAACGGCGCGCACCGGGTCGATCCCATGACCGGGCAGGTCACCTCGTACAACGGCCTCGTCGGTGCGTACACGTACTCGGACATGACCGGCGCCGCCCTCAGCGCTGTCGGTGGCAACCCGAGCGGCTAGAGCGGGCCTAGAGCGGGTTGTCGATCACGGCCACGCAGGCGCCATCTTGGCAGCCGCAGTGGCCCTGGCCGCAGTCCATGGTGCCCCCTTGGCACTCCTCGGTGCATGCGATGTCGGAGCAGTCCGGCGCCTCCGAAGCCGGGACGCATGTGGTCGGGTGACAGCACTGCGCCGGGACGCAGTCGACGTCGGCGGAGCAGGCCAGCCCGTCCTGGCCGCCGTCCTTGCCGTCCGCCCCCGGCTCCTCGGGGCCGGAGGCCGGCGGCTCGGGCTCGAGCGCGTCACTGCTGTCGGCAGGCCCGTTCGGGCGGGCGCAGGCGACCGAGATCAAGATCAGGCACAGCGGGATCATGCGTGGGAAGATCATCGCGCCAGCGTATCTCAACACCGATCGGTCGACGAGGCCCGCAGCCCCTGCGTCGTGTGTCCGTCGATGTCATCAAGTGATGCGCGTGTCGGCTGGATCGGCAGTACTACACTCGAGTTCGCATGCTGTTCGAGAGGCAAAGTACGCTGGTCGTCGTCGCGGATCGGGAGACGGCTCGATTCTACCGTCACGCGCACCCAGGCGCGGTGCTAGAGCCCGCCCGCGCAGGGATCGATCGCCCCAGCCCAGGCGATCGCAACGCCGATCGTCCGGGACGCACCTTCGAGTCGGTCGGCCAGCACCGCCACGCCAAGGCGCCCACCACGAGCTATCAGGACCTCGAGCGGCAGGAGATGGCTGCAGAGATCGCGCAGATCATCCACGCGGCGTTCAATGACGACGAGGCCGAGCGCCTGGTGCTGATCATCGAGCCGCAGCTGCTCGGCGAGGTCCGTCAGAAGCTCGACAAGTCGGCCCGGGATCGGGTCATCCTCGAGCTCCCGATGCACCTGACTCAAGCCGACCCGCGCGAGCTGGCGCGGCGGCTGACCGACTCGGGCGAGCTCGGGCGAGTTCGCTGACTACTGCTTGTGCTGTTTTTGGTACGTGCCGATCAGCTGAGCCTCGGCGAGGATGTGGCCGGTCATCGCGTGCTCGAGCTCGGCCTTGGTCGGATCGGACAGATCGCCAAGCGGCGCGTCGAGGGCGTAGAGCTTGTGGAAGTAGCGGTGCCGACCGATCGGCGGGCACGGGCCGCGGTAGCCGGTGCTGCCCCAGTCGTTGAGCCCCTCGCGGGTGCCGGTCGGGAGCGCGGTCGCGGCCTCGGGCAGGCCGCTCGCGTCCGGCGGGATCTCGTACAGCACCCAGTGCACCCAGGTTCGCTTGGGCGCCTTGGGATCGGGGGCGTCGGGGTCGTCGACGATCAGCGCGAGGCTCTGGGTGCCGGCTGGCACGTGTGACCAGCTGAGCGCAGGCGAGACGTCTTCGCCCTCACAGGTGTGCTGAATGGGGATCGACTCGCCATCGGCGAACGCGGGGGACTCGAGCAACATCTCGGGGACCTTGGGCTTGTGGTTGGGCCTGGCGTCAGCGGGCGCCGTCTGGACGCAGGCGGTCGTGAGCAGCAAGCCAAGCGCGGTCTCGAGGGCAAGCTTCGCCATGGAATTAGTGTAGCGGCGTCGGCGATCAAAGCCTGGCGCGGCGAAGACGTAGCGCGTTGCCGATCACCGACACCGAAGACAGGCTCATCGCCGCTGCCGCGATCATCGGTGAGAGCAAGATCCCCGTGACCGGGTACAGCACGCCAGCGGCGATCGGCACCCCCAGCGCGTTGTAGACAAACGCAAAGCCGAGGTTTTGCTTGATGTTGCGCATGGTCGCGCGGCTCAGCCGACGCGCCCGCAGGATCGCCCGTAGATCACCCTCGAGCAGCGTGACGCCAGCGCTGCCGATCGCCACGTCGGTGCCGGTGCCCATGGCGATGCCGACGTCAGCCTGGGCCAGCGCGGGGGCGTCGTTGATGCCATCGCCGGCCATCGCCACGCGCTGGTCCTCGGCCTGCATCGCGGCGACCTCGGCGGCCTTGTCGGCGGGCAGCAGCTCGGCCACGAACTGCTCGATGCCGAGCACATGGGCGACGTGGGCAGCCGTCTCGTGGGCGTCGCCGGTCAGCATCATGATCTCCAGGCCATCGTTGCGCAGACCGGCGAGGGCCTCGCGGGTGCTCGACTTGATCGGGTCCGTGACCGCGAGCAGGCCCGCGACCTCTCGATCGATCGCCACGAGCATGACGCTGGCGCCCGCGCTGCGCAGCGTCTGCGCGCGCCCGCTCAGGACCGCGAGTGGCTCCGCGTCGACGCCCTGATCCTCGAGCAGCCGGTCGGTGCCAATTGCGACGGCGCGGCCCTCGACCCGACCGGTCACGCCCTTGCCCGTCACCGACTCGAACTCCTCCGCCGCCAGCAGCTCGAGCCCGCGCTGGTTCGCGCCAGCGACGATCGCCGCGGCCAGCGGATGCTCGGACCCACGCTCGACGCTCGCGACCCAGGTCAGCAGCTGATCTTGGCTCGGGCTCGGCCCGCCAGGCACGGTCTCGACCTGGGTCAGCGTCGGCTTGCCCTCGGTCAGCGTGCCGGTCTTGTCGACGACCAACACCTGGACCTGCTCGAGCCGCTCGATCGCCTCGGCGTTGGCGAACAGCACCCCCGCCTGGGCGCCGCGACCCATAGCGACCATGATCGAGATCGGCGTGGCCAGCCCGAGCGCGCACGGGCACGCGATGATGAGCACGGCGACGGCGTTGACCAGGCCGTGGGCCAGGCGCGGCTGGGGCCCCCAGATCGCCCAGGCCACGAAGGTCAGCAGCGCGATCACGACGACGATCGGCACGAACACCCCCGCGACCGCGTCGGCCAGGGCTTGGATCGGCGCCCGGCTGCGCTGGGCCTCCGCGACCAGCGAGATGATCCGGGCCAGCACGGTCTCGCTGCCGACCTTGTCCGCGCGCATGACCAGGCCACCGGACTGGTTGAGGGTCGCGCCGATCACCGTGTCGCCGACCTGCTTGGTGACCGGCAGCGGCTCACCGGTCAGCATCGACTCGTCGACGCTGCTGCGGCCCTCGATCACCTCGCCGTCGACGGGGATCTGCTCACCGGGCCGCACGCGCAGCTGATCACCGACCTGGATCGCCGCGATGTCGACGTCGATCTCGCGGCCGTCATCGAGCAGCTTGCGCGCGGTCTTGGGTGCCATCCCCAGCAGCGCCTGGATCGCCGCGCCGGTCCGCGATCGGGCCCGCAGCTCCAGGACCTGGCCAACCAAGACCAGCGTCACGATGATCGCCGCGGCCTCGAGATAGACCGGCACGGCGCCATGCTCGTCGCGCATCGCCGCAGGGAACAGGTCTGGCGCCAGCGTCGCGACCACGCCGTGGACGTACGCGACGCTGACCCCAAGCCCGATCAGCGTCCACATGTTCAAGTTCCACGACGGCCTGGATCCGTCGCGCTGCGGGATGATCGATCGGGCCCCGCGGACCAGGAACGGCCAGCCACACCACAGCACGACCGGCGTCGCGAGCAGCAGCTCGATCCACCTGCGAACCGGGTGGGGGATTCTCGCAAACGGATCCGGCGAGACCACCATCGGCAGCATCGCGAGCACGAACAGCGGGACCGTGAAGATCAGCGAGACCCACGAGCGGCGTCGCATGTCGCGGAGCTCGGGGTTGTCCACGGGTGCCGCCGTGGCAGTGCGCGGCTCGAGGGCCATGCCACACTTGGGGCACGAGCCCGGCTCGTCACGAACGATCTCGGGGTGCATCGGACAGGTCCACTCGACCCGCCCCGTCGTCGCAGGCGCCGTGTCTGGACCTCGCTCGGACATGCGTGGGTCACTCTGACGCCTCGAGCGTGATGTCGCATACCTCGCGTGCGTGCACATGTTGCGTACGAACGCCCCGGCGAGCTCGCAAAACTTGGAACCCGGGCCGCGGGCTCGGTCCAACCGAACGATCATGCGCATCTCCCCCGTGCTCCTCGCCCTGCCCCTGGTCCTGACCGCCTGCAACCACGATGACGGCGAGGCCGACGACACCTCGGCGATCGGCCTGTTCAGCGGCCTGTTCGACGGCGTCGCCACGGGCATGAATTTCCCGCTGGACATCGGCGTTGCACCCGATGATCCGCTCACGCCGGACGACATCGAGGGTGGTGACATCTACATCGCGAACTACGGGACTTCGGAGATCATGTGGGTCCGTGATCCATCCGGCGACTCCAGCAGCGGCGACGCCGATCCGATCTTCGACGGCACCTCGGTCGGCTTTGCCGGCGCCACGGCGGTCTCGGTCCCCACCCACACCCGGGTGTGGGCCAGCTTCGAGCAAGGTGGGGAGGGCGACGCAGGCGGGATTGCGATCCTCGATCAAGACGGCGCGTTGATTGCGACGATCGACGGTAGCGACGAGTCCGACGCGTTCGCCAACCCTGGCGGCCTCTGCTACGGCGGGCGCTCGGCCGACGGCCTGATCGAGTACTTCTATATGATCAACCTCGGCGACGGCACGGCCTGGCGGATCGAAGCCAGCACCCTCGACGGCGACGATCTCACGTTCACGCGGATCGGCAGCGGGCTCGCCACCGGGACTCCCGGAAACCCCGGCTCGCCCGGCAACGGCCTGACGAGCTCGTCGGATCTGCCCGATGGCGGCGCGCGTGGCTGCGTGTATGACCTTGGGTCGCTCTATGTCGCCGACATGCAAAATGATCGGGTCGTGCGCTTCGACGACGCCGCGACCGACGATGGGATCGATGGCGTCGCCCTCGAGGATCTGCCGGCCGGGAACCTCAATGATCCGACGGACCTCACGGTCAACGCCGAGGGCTACCTCATCATCATCTCCTACGAGAACGCGAAGGCGTTCCTGACCGTCGAGCTGCCCCGCGGCGGGTTCATCGACAATGGGCTGCAGAACCTGAGCGTCAACGCGGGCAATTATGGTGTGGCGGTCGCGAGCGGGACGGTGTGGTTCACCCGCGCGAACAATCAAAATGGCACGCTGCGCGCAGTGACGCCCGAGCAAGACGTCCCGCCGACCACCGAAGGACCATTTCCGCCTCAGTAGGAACTGCGGTTCGCCGGATCACTCATCGGCGCTGTCGGTGCACGCGGCGATCCCCAGCGCCGCCTGCAGCTCGCAGTTCCAGCTACACAGACCTTCGCTGAGGCTGCTCGACAGCGCACCGTCGTCGCTCAGCACCGCCTCGCGATAGGCCGCCCAGTCCTGCATGTGCGCGTCGGCGTCGAAGCCCGCGTCCGCCAGCAGATCGCTCATCACCGGGAGCACGATCCGGGTGTACACGATCCCTTCGTCGACGCCCTTGACTCCCTCGGCGCTGCCCAGCGACCCGGCCAACACGGCTTCGTCACAGTACTTGCGGGCCCGCTTGGCGAACACGATCGCGAGCTCGTGCTCGATCAGGTCCGCGTCGATCTCGGCTGGCGGGCCGCTGAGCATCGTGGTGATCAGCTCGACCGCCGGCGTGTTGCGGCCCAAGATCCGATCTTTGATCAACGCCAACAGCCCCAGCGCCTCGCGTGCCGCGAGCGGGTCCGCGTCGGCTCGGGCTCGCTCGGCGAGCGCCACCAGGCGGCGCTGCACGACCCCAAACGAGCCCTTCTCGATCACCTGCTTGGCCGACTTGGTGGCGAGCTCATCGGCCGCCCAGACTTGCTCGTCGCCGATGATCCCCGCCGAGCCGGTCGTGAACGCGCCCTCGATCGTCGCCTCCCAGTCCTCGTTGGCGCTGGCATCGGCGGCGCCAGCGAGGCCGGCGAAGCTGCCGGTCCACACGCACCAGGCCCAGTCCCACTCCGCGTGAAACAGCGCGGGGTCGCGCTGGGGATCGGGGAGCGCGTCCGAGACCATCGCCAGGCGGGCGCGGACGTCGAGCAGGCCGACCTCGCGCAGGGTCGCGACCACATCCAGCAAGATCAGCTTGCGCGCCTCCCCCTGCTCGAGCGCGGCGAGCTCGAGGGCCTGCTCGATCGCCAGATCATCGATCAACACGCCAGCCTCGACGCGGCCGAGCTTGGCCCCGACCTCGCGGACCCATCGCTGGACCGCGGTGCCGCCGGGCAGGGGCGACTCACCGGACAGATCCGGCGCGTCACCACGGTACAGCTCGATCACATAGTCCAGATCAGGATCGGGCAGGCGCAGCTCGGCCTCGATCTGCGTGAGCCCAAACATCGCCGCCTCGCAGGCGGGCAGGGGGGTGTCACCCAGCTCGGGCTCGTCCTCGTCACCAAGCTCGTCGCCGGACGTGTCGGCGCCATCCTCGGTCGAGCAGGCACAGAGCCAGGCACCAAGCAGGAGCGCGGAAATTCGGGGTGTCATGCGTTTCATGGCAATCACGGCGGGTCGGTCGTGGGCGCGGGCAGGATCCAGGGCTTCGCGGCCAACCCCGCGCGGGTGGCCGCGAGATCAGTCTGGGGATCGATCAAGCGCGCGTGAGGCCGGCCATTGAACGCGACAAACACGTCGGCGCGGACCTCGATGTCGGCACCGGGCATCTCGTGCTCGAGTCGGGTGGCCAGGTGTCGCGCGTACTGGGCGATCAGATCCGGCTGCGTGCTCATCATCTTCACTTGTAGCGCGCTCAGCTCGGCGTGGGGGGCGACCGTCCAGCGGTCGCCAGAGACGCGGTCGTGGACCCGAAACTCGACGAACCCGACCTTCTCGATCAGCATCACCCGATAGCCGAAGCGAAACCCCTGCTCGTGCCACAGCATCGATCCCGGGTAGAGCAGGGCGCGCCACGGCAGCGCGATCTGGACCACGAGCAGCGCCCCCGCGAGCCCCGCGAGCGCCTGTTCGAGGCGAGGTTTCGTGGGTGCGTGGCCGCCTGATTCGAGGTTCAACGCCATGAATCGGCGCGGCCAGTCGGGCGCGAACATGATCGTCGCGCAGCCGATCATGAACCACGGGAACATGCCGATCGGAAACAACAATCCGGTGATCACGTGAAAGCCAACCACCGCCGCGTAGGCAACTTTCCGGGTCCGCCGCCACAGCAGCGCCGGGACCACCAGCAAGTCGAACCCCAGCCCCGACCACGACGCCAGGTGGGCCAGCCAGGCCTCGTCGAGCCACGCCCCCACAACTGGAAGATCAGCGTGCTGAGCCAGCCAAGTTCGAAGCGGTTGCGCGTGAACCAGCCAGTCTGAGCCGAGCTTGGCGACGCCAGCGAACACGTAGACCAGGCCGACCTGAACTCGGACCAGCGTGAGCTTGGCTCGACTCACGCGCCCGTCCGCGTCGGGCCTTGGCGGCAGCAGCACGAAGGTCGCGAGCAGGCAGGTGATGAAATAGTAGTGGTTGAGGTAATAGGTGAGGTCGATCAGCTCGATATACGTGAACGCGACCCAGCAGATCAGCGCCGACAGTCGCACCCGCACACCCGCCGCCAGCGCCAGGCTGGCCGCGGCCAGCACCGCAAACAGACCATACGCGAGCGCTGGCCCCGGCGCTCGCACCCACGCAAACCCCCAATAGTGAAAGTGGAAGCTCGGCGCGAGCAGCAGCTCGCTCACCCATCCGCGCGCGACGAAGCGCAGCGCGGACACGCAGACCAGCAGCCCCACGAACACCCGCAGGATCACCAGCGAGCTGGCGTCCACGCGCGGATGGGCCCACGCGCGCGCTCGATCCAGCCCCCGTTGCATCACCTCAGTCCCCGTCGTTGTCGCTCAGCGAGACGGTCACACCGAGCAAGCTCGCGACGTCGGCCGTCATCGAGATCCGCACCTGCTTGATCGCAACTTGGGCCTGCTCGACGGCGGCGGCGTCGGAGCTGATCGCCAGTCGCAGCGGCTCGGGCACCGCCGCGAGCGCGAGCTTGGCAGCCTCGAGCTCGGCGCGGATCTTGGCGTCGACGTCGGGATTGCGCTGCTCGACCAAGATCGTCAGGCCGAGCCCGCCGTCATCGGTCCCGAGGTACGCGGCCTCGAACCCGGCCAGGGCGTCGCGCGCGTCGGTGAGTGAGCGGTCCGAGATCCGCGACTCGACCAGCTCTGGATCCGCTCCGCTCGCGCTCGTGAGCCCCAGCGGCTTGGCCAGCTTCATGTCGTCGAGATCGTGGAGCCCGGCGATCATCGCGTTGACGATCGCGTCGATCGCCAGCGCGAGGTCAGGGTAGGTCTCGCTGGTCCCGGCGCCGACGAGCTGGGTCGCGTAGTCGTCGCGCCACGCGTCGTCGAGCTCGGCGAGGCGCAGGGCCACGTCGGCGGTCAGCAACTCGAGATACGCGCAGCGGGCCGGGCCATCGGCGCCGGTCAGCGCCGCGAGCACGGCCTCGTCGCCAGCGAGCGGATCCCACAGCAAGTACTCGACCGCGGGCATGCCCTTGCTCGCAACCCCGAGCGCGTCGAGCTCGGCCTGCGAGCTCACCCCCGCAGCCACGCCACCCTCGACGCTGCTCGGACGCAGCGGCCAAAAGTCGATCGCCATGTCGAAGCCATCGTCGATGATCGGCCCCAGCGGGATCGCCAGCGCTCGCTTCCACGGAGCACGCAGCTGCCACCACGCGTCCTGTGCCGCGTCGAGGTGGGCGGCGTCGGGGCTGCTGCACAGCGCGGTCGCAGCTGTGTGCAGGGCTTCGCCGCGCTCGCTCGCTTCGCCGAGCGTCGGGATGAACTGGGCCTCGACCAGGCTGGCGAGCAGCTCGGCGCGGCGATCGGGCTCTTGGTTGGCGGGGCAGGCGACCAGCGCCCCGAACGACAGACCGACGAGGGCGACGACACCGACCAGGACTGACTTTGAGCGGCTTCGATCGTTCATAGTGACTCCACGAACCGTAGCAGGGCTGCCCGCTCGCTCGCGCTCAGCTCGACGAACCGTGCGCGCGCAGGCTCGGCCTCACCGCTGTGCCAGAGGATCGCCTCGGCGAGCCCGCGGGCGCGCCCGTCGTGGAGGTACAGCGCGTGATCATTGACGACCGAGAACAGCCCCACGCCCCACAGCGGCGGCGTTCGCCACTCGCGTCCGTTCGCCTCGTAGTCGGGCCGACCGTCGGCCAGGCCCTCACCCAGATCGTGGACCAGCAGATCCGTGTACGGCCAGATCACCTGATTCGACAGCTCGGGGAAGCCCTCCAGCTCACCCGTGACGAGGCGTGGGACGTGACAGTCGCCGCAGCCGATCTCCAGGAACAGCTCGCGCCCGTTGAGGACCTCGGGGTCGTCGACGTCGCGCCGAGCCGGGACCGCGAGCAGGCGTGAGTAGATCGTGACCGCGTCGAGCAGCTCCTCGCTCAGCTCCGGGCTGCCGCCGGTTGGCGCTGCGCCACACTCGAGCTGCGCCGCCGGACAGTCCTCGCCAGGGTGCAGGCTCGACGAGATCCCAAGGTCGCCGTGAAACGCTCCCGCGTTTTGCTGGCGCAGCCCCGGTTGGTTGGCCTTCCACCCAAACCGACCGAGCACCGTGGTCTGGCTGAGTGGATCCCACACGTAGTTGGGCCGCCCCGAGATGCCGTCGTCGTCGTCGTCATCGGGATCGGCGAGCGCCAGGATCGTCGACTCGGGCAGCGCCTCGAGCAGCCCCAGGCCGATCATGTGCGGGGCCACGCGGGCCGACATCAGCGCGTCTTCAGCCAGCGGACCGAACCCGAGCGCGACGAGCTCGAGGCTGGGCTGGCGCAGCGAGTACGGCTGGCCGTCTGCGTAGGTCCCGGGCAATTCCTGCCAGGTGACCCGCGCCTGCCCCTCGGAGGTGACGCCAGGGATCGCGTCGGGCTGCAGCTGACCGCCGTAGCTGGGCTCGGGCAGCGGGCCGCCGTGCTCGTCGACGCCGGGGATCGAGAGCCGGACCAACATCGAGAGCATCGGCTCGTCGGCGCTCAGCGGCGGTCGCCCGCGGCCGTCCTTGAAGTGGCAGGCCGAGCACGATCGGGCGTTGAAGGTGGGGCCCAGCCCGTCGCGGGCGGTCGTCGACGCCGGGGCGATCACCCAGTTCTTGTTGAAGAACGAGTTGCCGACGAAGAACGCTGACTCGTTGGGCTCGCTGAGGTTGCGGGCCGACAGCATGAACGACCGCGCGCCAGTCTCGAACACCGTCGTGTCCCCGCCGGCCAGCTCCTCGCCGGGCTCGGGCGCGAGCTCGTCGGCGTCCGCACACGCGGCCACCAGCAGCAGCGTGAGCAGGAACGACGAGCCCGAGGCGTGACCGCGCATGGTGCCGGACACGATCATTCGAGCGCGAGGTTGATGTCAAACAGCGCCGCGACCTCGACGATCGTGTCGGTCTGGCGGCGCAGCGCGTCGACGGTAGCCTGCACGGCCTCGCGGTCGTCGATGATCGCCCGGTCGAACGGCACCGGGATCGCCTCCGCGGCGGCGAGGCTGGCCTGGATGTCGTCGGCGAGCCGATCCGCGAGGTCCTGATCGCGGGCCGCGACCAGGTCGTAGAGCCCCGGTCCCGCCTCGGCGCCCGGGTACTCGCCCAGGTACACGTTTTGAATCCCAAGCACATCCACGATGATGTCGCGGTGGGTGTTGTCGCTGAAGCACGAGTGCTCGTCCTCTTGATCCTGGGTGGCGAGCGCGACCTCGATCCGCTCACCCGCTAGCTCGGCGCCCGAGAGGCTGCCGATCCCCAGCAGCATCCGGCGCACGATCTCGTCGGGTGCGGCGTCCAGGAAGCTCGCCCGATAGTTGTCGCCGCTCGTCGGATCCCAGGCCGCGATCAAGCCGTCGAGATCCGCGATCAGGAGATCGGCGGCGGCGATCAAGTACGCGCCGCGGCGATCCTGGTTGCTCGCGGTGCCCGCTCCGCTGGCGTCGAAGTCGGTCCACGGCCGCTCGCCGGGGCCCGACTCCGAGAGATCCTGTCCCCACAACAGGAACTCGATCGCGTGGTAGCCCGCCGAGATGTTGGTCTCGCCGCCTTGCTCGTTGAGCTCGATCAGCAGCTCCGCGTTGATCTCCGGGTAGCTCGTTGGGTCGTTGATGATGCCCGCGTCCGGCATGCCCTCGACGTAGTCGACGTAGGCCTCGTCCATCGGCCACGCGTTGAGCTGCCCCTCGGGGCCGGCGCTTGGCTCGTCGATCGGGCCGTCGTAGAACCGAAACGCCTCGCTCTGGCCGTAGGACTCGCGGGACGTGAGCCAGGCCTGGCGCGCGGCGTCGAGGTTGGCCTCGCTCGGGCTCGCGACCAGCTCCGTGACCGCGTGGTGCAGGTCCATGGCCGAGCTGCGCGCGTCGGCGTAGTTGGCCGCGACGACGCTCGCGTACTGCTCGGCGATCGGCGCGACCTCGTCGCTGCCGAGCCCTGCCGAGTCTTCGGGGTCGTTGGTGCAGGCGCTGAGCGTGAGCGCGACGATGGCCGCGAGGGGTCCGAGACGAGTCATGACCTGGAAGATATTGAAAACTGTTTTCAACGTCAAACTCTAAAATTCCCTAGCCGACGCACACCAAGTGTCAGCTGGCGCGAAGGTAGAACACAATTTTCAATATCATCGTGTGTGACGGCGGGGTCGGGTGCCACGCGCCGTCAGGCGGCCGTGGCGTCGTCGCGGCCGCGAGCCGTGAAGTACACGCCAACCATCGGCCCGATCGCGAGCACCGCGAACACCCACCTCCACCCGACGAGCTCCGCGAGGCGAGGGACCAGCTGGATCGACACGGTCGAGATCGCGAAGCCCAGCCCATTTTGGATCGTCAGCGCGGTACCGGTGTACTCGCTCGGCGCGTGGCGGGCCGCGAGCGCCGAGAACTGCGGAGAGTCGGCGACCACCAGCACACCCCAAGCCAGCAAGAACACGGTCAGCCAACCAGGCGGCAGCTCGAACGCAAACCCCGAGATCAGACACGCGACGCCGCTGCCGGTCAGCGCGATCAGGGCGACCTTGCGCTCGCCGAGCCGGCGCGAGAGCAGTCCACCCGCCACGCAGCCGAGCGCACCGACGCCCACGGTCGCAAACGCGAGCAGCGAGACCCGCTCCGCCCACGCGCCCGCGTTGGCTGCGGCGAACCGAGCGTCGAGCCACACCGCCGTCAACGACCACAGCGCGTAGAGCTCCCACATGTGCCCGAAGTAGCCGAACGCCGCGTCGCGGAACGGGCGGTGCCGAAACACCCGGCCGACCACGCGTAGATCCAGCCTGGCCCGGGTCCGCAGCAGCGGGCCCTCGTCGCAGCCGAGCCGCACCAGCAGCCCGCCGACGACCGAAGCGATCGAAGCGATCGAAGCCAGCGCCCGCCAGTCGAGCGCCAGGCCCAGCGCCGCCACACCAAACGGGAACGCGGTCCCCAGCGTCAGGCAGCCGACCATCACGCCCAGCCGCCAGCCCAGGCCCTCGCGGTACCACCCCGCGATCAGCTTCATCCCGACCGGGTACACGCCCGCGAGCGTCATCCCGGTTGCGAACCGCAGCACCAGGGCCGACCACAGGCCGTCGCTGAGCCACGCGAAGCCCAGGTTGAAGCACGCGCCGAGCACCGCCGAGCCACAGAACACGCGGCGGGCGTCAAACCGATCGGCCAGGTTGGTCGCGGCGTAGACCAACGTACCAGCGATGAAGCCCCACTGCGTCGCGCTGGTCAGACGCGCGGCCTCGCTCGGGCTCAGCGCCCACACCCGGGCTAGCTCGCGCGCCGCCGCGGTGCCCGAGAGCCACGTCGAGCTCGCGAGCAGGACCCCGATCGAGATCACGACGAGCGCCCGCTTGGCGCTGACTTGCTCGGCCGCCGTCATGCCTGGTCATTTTATCTCGCGCAGGGCAAAAAATAGTCGGTGCTGAATCCGCGCTCCGCTGCTATGGTCGGCGCCCGTCATGCCTGGTCATTTTATCTCGCGCAGGGCAAAAAATAGTCGGTGCTGAATCCGCGCTCCGCTGCTATGGTCGGCGCCCGTCATGCGCTTGAACCAATTTCTCGCCATCGAGAGCGACCTCAAGAAGCGAGTCTTCGCCGAGCTCACCGAGCTCGACAAGGCCTGCCGCAAGCCCGATCTGCTCAACGGCTTCGTCGCCACCTACGAGGCCCTGGCCGAGGACGGCGAGCACTTTCCAACCGAGCAAAAGCGCGTGCAGTACAACGCGCGCGAGGTGCTGCAGACCATCCACAAGAGCCTGGGTGAGCTGTTCAACATCGAGGCCACCAAGGACTTCGCCAACTGCGAGGTCAAGGCCGACGTCGTCGTCGACGGGCAGACGCTCATGGCCCAGGTGCCCACCACCTTCCTGTTGTTCCTGGAAAAGCAGCTCAAGGACATCGGCACCATGGTCGAGCGGATCGTCGAGCTCGACCCCGCCGAAGACTGGCGCAGCGACGAGAATGACAAGGGCATGCACGTCAGCGCGCCCAGCAAGCGCCACCGCACCAAGAAGATCCAAAAGGGCATCGTGCTCTACCCCGCGACCGAAGAGCACCCGGCCCAGGCCCAGCTGATCACCGAGGATCAGATCGTCGGCTACGTGACCACGGTCAAGCGCTCGGGCGCGATCCCTCGCGAGATCAAGCGGACCTTGCAGCGTCGGATCGAGAAGCTGTCCAACGCGGTCAAGTGCGCCCGCGAAGAGGCCAACACGCGAGACGTCGTGCGCCAGGACGCCTCGGCGATGCTCGACTACGTGTTCGCCGAACTCTAACTCCGTCCCCCTTCGAACAGGAGACACCAAGACTTTCACAGGGAGCCAAGCTGAAGCTCAAGCTCATCGTCACGACAGCCGAAGACGTGGGGGTTCGAATCCCTCTCCCGACAATCTCCAGCGATGGGTCGGGGTGGCGGAACTGGTAGACGCAGGCACACAAGACCCCGCACAAAACCGCGGGGGTGTCGGTCCGAGGCATCACTCAAGCTAAGCCTCGCTCCCAAGCTCAATAGTCGAGCCATCGATCATCTCTCCTTTCACCTACCCACGCTCGAGATCCGGGATCGTCCCCCGGCGGATCCGTCACTGTGGATCTGTGGTCTAATGGAATGATGCGGGCTTTCAATCTCGTGGGTGAAGACTGCCGTTGATCGGTCAACACTCGGCGCCGGCGTTCGAGAGCGTCGGTTCTAGGTCCTGGCGGGTGAGGCTACACCCCGCCAGGACCGTCCTATCCTTTTACCCCCACAGACATCCTGCACTTTGCCATGCACGGCCGCTGGCGCGTCCGGTCGGTCGCTGGCGCTCCCTCGATGGGCTGGTTCTTTTATGCGCGATGGCATGTGTGGCCCCCTGGGAGGGGGCTCGTTGTACCGTTTGCGGGCATTTTTCGCTTTTGGTGTGTGGGGTTGGTGCTTGGCGTTGAGTACGGCTTACTTGGGTGCTGGGGGGCGG
>NZ_PVNL01000069.1 GCF_002994635.1 Enhygromyxa salina
AGTACGACGCGTTTGGTCGGGTCGAGGCGCTGACCAAGGTCATCGCGGGCGAGAGCTTCGAGCTCGAGTTCGAGTACGACGGGTTTGATCGGCTCGCCGAGATTCACTATCCGCAGGCCGAGCTGCTGCCGCCGTTTTGGGTGCGCAACAGCTACACGGGGAGCGGGCAGCTGCGCGAGGTTCGAAGCGGGCCGACCGACGAGCTGCTGTGGCGGGTTGAGGACGTCGACGGGCTCGACCGCGTGACCACCGAGAGCTTCGGCAACGGCACGATCACCCAGCGTAGCTACGACCCGCTGCGGGAGTTCACGCGGACGATCGAGACCAGCTCCGAGCTGGGCGGGACGCTGCAGTCGCTGGCGTACCAGTGGAACCCCGAAGGCACGCTCGAGCGCCGCGAGGATCTGATCCACGGACAACACGAGACCTTCGAGTACGACTTTCTGCATCGCGTCGCGTCCGTCCACACCACCCACGCGCAGCAGACCCACGAGCGCCACTTCGCCTATGACAGCCTGGGCAACCTCGTGTTCGCCACGGACCGGGGCGAGTACGAATATGACGCTGACGGTCGGCTCGCGGTCGCGGATGGCAGCGGGCACGAGTGGGACGGCAACGGCAACTTGCTCGCCCGCACCGGCGCGCGGCCGGCCACGCTGGCGTACACGGCCTTCGACAAGCCGGCCGAGCTCGACGGTCACGCGGGTTTGATCGCCTTCGAGTACGACGCGGATCAGGATCGCGTGTACCGGTACAGCGAAGCCGACGCGCGCGAGACGATCTACGTGACCGAGCTGTACCAGCGCCACCGCGACGAGCTCACGGGCGAGATCCAGCATCACTACTATGTGCCGGGGATCGAGCGGATCGTGGCCAGCGTCGTCGACACCGACGACGGCGTCAACGCGACTCGGACCACCCACTACCTGCACGTCGATCATCTCGGGTCGACCGACACCGTCAGCGACGAGCTGGGCGTCGTCGAGCAGCGCATGTCCTTCGACGTGTGGGGCAAGCGGCGCGACGCCGAAGACTGGAGCTTGCCCGACGAGTTTGCGCAGCTCGGCGCCGTGAACCTCGGCTACACCGGGCACGAAGCGCAAGAAGACGGTGGGCTGCTCAACATGGGCGGGCGTATGTACGACCCGCAGCTGGGGCGGATGGCGGGCGCGGATCCCTTCGTGGTCGCGCCGAACAGCACGCAGGGGTGGAACCGCTACGCGTATGTGCTCAACCAGCCGCTTTCGCGCACGGATCCGAGCGGGTTCGAGCCGACGGGCGCGCCGCCCGAGGCCGGCGGCGATGAGCAATCGAGTGGCGCAGATCCACCGCGAGGCGCGAGCGGCATGGTTGGCGTCGGGCAGACCAACCAGGGCACGCTGAGCAACAACGGCATGCGGCAAGGCGGCAGCTCGCAAGCGCGGGCCAATCAGGGCGCTGGCGAGCAGGGTCCCGGCGCGGGCGGCAAGCCGCCGCGCGGCGATGGCCTTCCGGGCGGGCCGTCGATCTCCGGAATGATCGCAGGCTTCATGCTCGACGGCGTGAAGTCGTTGACCCCCGGCGCAGGCGTGACGACGCCGCACCCGCTCGAGGGCTTCACCGACAGCATGCTGCCAAACGAGGGGCCGTCGCAGGAGCGGCGCCGGCTGAACGTGTCCGCCGAGACCGCCGACCGGGTGTCGCAGGTCATGCAGGATCCGCCGACCTACGTCGTGATCTCGATCGAGATCACGCTGTTCATGATCGGCGGCGACGCCGAGGCGGTGGGGGCGTTGATCGAGGGCGGGGCCCAGGTCGTCGCGCGCCGTGGGGGCAAGGAGGCGCTGCCACTGGTTGCGGGGGTTCTCAAGAAAGAAGGGAAAAAAGGCGCATCAGCCGGGAAGGGCGGCACGCCCGGGTCCCGACCAGGGCAACCGTTCACCCCGGCGGGCAAACAGGAGGTCTGGGCGAACGCGACCAAGAACGGCGGCGTCGCCAAGTGCGACAACTGCGGCGTCGAGGTGGTGAAGCCACAGCGTCATCAAGCGGGAGTCAGTCCGCCTCGAAATGAAGGGCATGTTGACCACGTGATCCGGCGGCGCAACGGAGGCTCTGGGACTCCCGAAAATGGGCAGATCTTGTGCCGCGACTGCAACTTGGAGAAGCTATGATGAACTTCACGGAAGACCCGAAGGTCGGCGTGCTCACGACTTCGCGCGTGCTCGCTGGTTCCCCAATCTTGATGGTCTCTCACGATGCCGACGATGGGGGGTGGCAGTTTCTTTGTGGAACGACCAACGACTCCGCTGACGGGAAGATTGTCCACCTCGATGAGATCGTTGCGATGGACTCCACGGTATGCGAGGTCGCCGACTTGCCACTCGGCTGGCTCGCCTTCCGTGATGCGGTGGGCGGCGAGTGGAAGCGCGAGCCTCAATAGCGTTGACCCCCGGCGCGGGCGTGACGACGCCGCACCCGCTCGAGGGCTTCACCGACAGCATGCTGCCATCCGAGGGGCCGTCGCAGGAGCGGCGCCGGTTGAACGTGTCCGCCGAGACCGCCGACCGGGTGTCGCAGGTCATGCAGGATCCGCCGACCTACGTCGTGATCTCGATCGAGATCACGCTGTTCATGATCGGCGGGGACGCCGAGGCGGTGGGGGCGCTGATCGAGGGCACGAGCCGAGAGCGGCAACACGTGCGTGTTCTGCGGGCGGAAGACTACCGGCACGCCTGGACCTCGGAGGTCAGAAATCGATCACTCGATTCCGAAGTCTCGTGGTGGAAACAACTCTATCGACAACGCCCAGAACACGTGCCGCACCTGCGACCGACGCAAGGGAGCCAAGACCTCCGACGAGTTCCTGGATGACCTGTGAGAAGCTGATGACCGACTTGAAGCTCGAAGTAGGCGAAGACCAAACCTCGAGCACGTGTTCGTTGCGGCGCGCACTCCTGGACAGGGCACGGATTCGTATACAAGGGCGACGAACCCTTTGCCGTGTACTACGTTGGAGCGACGGATGCGCATCGTGAAGATGGCGTCACAATGGCAGTCGCCGTTGGAGAATGGACCGAGGACTCCGGGCCAGGTGACCGGGCATCTCTCGGACTGGAGGTACGAGAGGATGGCGCTCGAATCAACTTCCGGTTCATCAACAGCGATGAATCGCCGTGGGGGAGCACCGACATACTCTGAGAGATGGTCTCCAGGGAGCGAGCGCTGTCCCACCCAGCCAGGCAAGATGTGCTCGAAGTAGCGGAACTCGTTGCCACGGAGCACCCGGCAGTTCGGCGCTTCCTGCACTCAGAAGGCGGACTGCCTTCCTGAGTGGTCCCTGCCCGAAGGTCCTGGACCTTCATGTTCTCACCGCGCCAAGCTCGCGGTGCAGGTCGGAGCAGCTGAGCGAGATGTTACAGACCGGGCTAGGTGATCGCACTCAGATCGGCAGAACTGATCGCTGCTCAGATCGCCTACTCCCGGGTACCCTCCGTCCGTGCCGAGGTCGGCGGGAAGTCCGCGGAGGTAGCCCAATCCTGCCCGCGGGCGTCCGAGACATGCTCCTGGGTACCCTCCGTCCGTGCCGAGGTCGGCGGGAAGTCCGCGAGGGTAGCCCAATCCTGCCCGCGGGCGTCCGAGACATACTCCTGGGTACCCTCCGTCCGTGCCGGGGTCGGCGGGAAGTCCGCGAAGGTAGCCCGAACCTGCTTCAGGGACGTCCGAGACATACGTCCGGGTAGCCCCCGTCCGTGCCGAGGTCGGCGGGAAGTCCGCGGAGGTAGTCGCGTTCCGGTGCGGCCCCGTTCGGATCCAACCTCGGCCCACCGTCAGCCCGTGCGACCCCCGTTCGGATGCAACCCCGGACCACTTTTGGCCAGCGCGGGCCCGTTCGGATCCAACCTCGGCCCACCTCCAGCCCGTGCGACCCCCGTTCGGATGCAACCCCGGACCACTTTTTGCCAGCGCGGCCCCCGTTCGGATCCAACCTCGGCCCACCTCCAGCCCGTGCGACCCCCGTTCGGATGCAACCCCAGACCACTTTTGGTCAGTGCGGCCCCGTTCGGATCCAACCTCGGTCGACCCACCGCCGCCGTGGCCAGCTCCCGACGAGACCTCCGAAGACCTGTCGGCTACTCGCCCTCGGGCTGATCCACGGGCACCGGTGGCTCAGCCCCGTCGATCTCCTCGCCCGCCTCGCTCGCCTCGCCTGCCTCCGTCTGTGCATCGGCGCCGGATTTTGTCCGCGTGTTGTCGGTGGCGAGCATGGGCTGCAGCACCGCGAGCACGGTCTTGCTCCACTCCTCGTCACCCTTGGGCAGCGTCGACAGCAGCAGGCTGGCGTAATTCTCCGCGGCCCAACGGGTGTGACCCTGCCCGAAGGTCCGGCACCTTCATATTCGCGCAGCGTGGACCGCTGAGCAGTAGTCATCTCGCCGAGACCCACTATCCGCAGCCACGAGCTGCTGTGGCGGGTGGATGACGTCGACGGGCTCGACCGCGTGACCACCGAGAGCTTCGGCAACGGCACGATCACCCAGCGTAGCTACGACCCGCTGCGGGAGTTCACGCGGACGATCGAGACCAGCTCCGAGCTGGGCGGGACGCTGCAGTCGCTGGCGTACCAGTGGAACCCCGACGGTACGCTCGCGGGCCGCGAAGATCTGATCCACGATCAGCACGAGGCGTTCGAGTACGACTACTTGCATCGCGTCGCGGCGGTGCACACGACCCACGCGCAGCAGACCCTATGACAGCTTGGGCAACCTGGTGTTCGCCACGGATCGGGGCGAGTACGAGTATGACGCCGACGGCCGGTCACGCTGGCGTACACCGCGTTCGACAAGCCGGCCGAGCTCGACGGTCACGCGGGGTTGATCGCCTTCGAGTACGACGCGGATCAGGATCGCGTGTACCGGTACAGCGAAGCCGACGCGCGCGAGACGATCTACGTGACCGAGCTGTACCAGCGCCACCGCGACGAGCTCACGGGCGAGATCCAGCATCACTACTATGTGCCGGGGATCGAGCGGATCGTGGCCAGCGTCGACGACACCGACGATGGCGTCAACGCGACTCGGACCACCCATTATCTGCACGTCGATCATCTCGGCTCGACCGACACCGTCAGCGACGAGCTCGGCGTGGTCGAGCAGCGCATGTCCTTCGACGTGTGGGGCAAGCGGCGCGACGCCGAGGACTGGAGCTTGCCCGACGAGTTTGCGCAGCTCGGCGCCGTGAACCTCGGCTACACCGGGCACGAAGCGCAAGAAGACGGCGGGTTGCTCAACATGGGCGGCCGCATGTACGACCCGCAGCTGGGGCGGATGGCGAGCGCGGATCCCTTCGTGGTCGCGCCGAACAGCACGCAGGGGTGGAACCGCTACGCGTACGTGCTCAACCAGCCGCTCTCGCTGACGGATCCGAGCGGGTTCGAGCCGACGGAGAGGCCCGCGGGGGACGCCGACTCTGAGCAAGCCAAACCGCCGGAGCGAGACGCGAAAGGCATGGAGGGCCGCGGTACAACCACACAAGGCCCACCCAAACCGCGCGAGATGCAACCCGGCGGCAGCTCGGAGCCGAAGGCCAGCCAAGGGGGCTGGCGAGCAGGGCCCAGGCGCGGGCGGCAAGCCCCCGCGCGGCGACGCGCTCCCGCCGAGCGGTGGGCCGTCGATCTCTGGGCTGATCGCGGGCTTCATGCTCGACGGCGTGAAGTCGTCGACGCCTGGCGCGGGCGTGACCACGCCGCACCCGCTCGAGGGCTTCACCGACAGCATGCTGCCGAGCGAGGGGCCGTCGCAGGAGCGGCGGCGGCTGAATGTGTCCGCCGAGGCGGTGGGGGCGCTGATCGAGGGCGGAGTCAATGTCGTCGCGCGGCGGAGTGGTAAGGAGGCGCTACCGCTGGTCGCGGGGACGGTCAAGCGCAAAGGCAAGAAGCGCGGGCCGAAGCCTTGGGGTGAAGGGCCACACAACCAGACGATCGGACCGCCGCATCAAAGAGCTGAAGGCCATGGGTGAGTCGGCCCGCTTGACGAAGCAGCAGGTGCCGGAGCGTGCCGCGCGTCGGTGTCGTTCGGCGGGTGGGCTCGCTCGTCTGCATCTGCAGCTCGCGGCCGAGGTTGTGGGCGAGCATCGTCGAGAACGTGAAGATCTCGTTGGCGACCCGCCGACGGCATGGGATGTGCGACTCTCCGCCTTTACTCGCAGGCCCCCAACAACCGATCATAGACCCCAGACAAAGCGTCAAAGTAGCTAGACGCACAAATAGAAGCCAAAGCCTCACTACTCATCGCCTCACCAACCTCCCGCAACCGCACAGGCGGCACCGCCTGAACCGACTCTCCCCCGCCGACCGCCGCCGCCTCACACCCAGGCCCAATCCCAAAACTATACTCGAACGCCTCATCTCCCGCAGCCGTCCCATAGTGAAGCTCCCCATCCGTCCCCACCCCACTGATCACCAGCACACTAACATCCGCCCCCGGATCAAGCGCCCGCTTTTGCTGCTCAATCTGCCGAAGCACATCAATATACCCCGCCACCGGCCGAAGCACCGCCAGCGCCGGCGCCGTCGGACTCCCATGGACATCGAAGTCAGCCGCCACGCAGTCGTCATACCCCGACGGATCCCCGGTGCAGCTAACCCCCGCGTTCCAGCACACCGCGCTGGTCGGAAACGCATCATTCGGGTCCGACCAGAACGTCCTCTCGCCCTCTGGCAAGAAGATCGACTCATCAGCGAAAGAGCAGTCCGCCTCATCAGTCACGATGACGACGAGCAAGCCAGCCTCGTCGCGCAAGAACCCGCTCTCGGCGTTCCCGGGCGTAGTTGCGAGCTCGAGCGCAGCGGCCATCGCCTCGAGCGGCTGCTCATACCCACAGCCGTTGATACCTTGCGGCACCAGACACAACGCCGCGGCCACCGGATCGAGGTCCATGGACAGATTGCTCTTACCGCCAATCCGCTCGAGCCACGGGCGCGACGCCGGCTGAGGGTCGTCCGCGGTCGTGGTCTCCAGCGTATGAATCTTGCCCGGAGGGTACGCACAGATGTCGTTGCAGGCGATGTCCCGAGCGTCGGTCTCACCGTTGAACACGAAATCATCCAGATGTTCGTTGCAGGATCGAAGCTGGAAGTGACCGTCTTCGGGAGGATTTCCGTTCGGCACACACCAGGGATTCCCGCCAATGTCGGTGGTCGTGACGGCGAGGCGCCAGTCGAGCCCGTCGAGTTCGAGCGACGAGAGCAGCGGATCAAACAGCGCCCCGGCCAGCAGCGCCTGCTTCTTTCCCATCGAGCCGGAGTTGTCGAGGATCAGCAGAATATCGAGCCCAGCTTGACACCCGTCGCCGTCGATCGAGATGGGAACCGGCGGCTCCTGATCGCCGTCGCCGTCGCCGCCGCCGTCGCTGTCACTACTGCCATCACCATCACCGGGAGCTCCCGTGGTGTCCTCGTCACCACCTTCGAGATTGCCATCTTTCAGAACCAGACAGCCGCCAAGCAGGTAGCTGGTGATCACCATCGTGATTGTCGTGCCGGAGTTGCGCATGGACGGTAGATGTCCAGTTCAAGCCACGCTCGTCACCAACACGCCGAATCGATCCGAGAAAGTATGGACGCCTCAGGCTCGCGTGCGCGCAACTCCTCCACAGCCGCGCGAGCCTGATCGACACGACCAAGCTTACACAGCGCGGCCACACGCGTCGCAGCGCGCGGACCCAGCAACTGCCCGTCACGGCTCGGGATCCCGTCGAGCAGCTGAAGCGCTCGCGCCGCATCTCCCTCGATCAGCGCCGCGCGAGCGAGGCCCAGCTGCTCAGGCACCGCGACCGCCTTGACGCGCCTAGCTCCGGGCACGGATCGACCAACGATCGGATCGGCTGTATCAAGTGAATCGAGCGAATCAAGCGAGTCCATCAGAACCACAGAATCGGCCGTCGCCGCGACGGGGGCCACCTCGGCCGACAACATCACCGGCGGACGATCCTCATTCGCCCGCACGAGCTCGCGAACCGGCGCCGCGTCGCTCTCCGCTCGATCGAGCACCGCGCCAACCCCCAGCCCCGCGGTGAGCGTCACCCCAGCCACGATGACCGTCACCTTCGCGTTGACCAGCGACACAAACCCGCCCACCTTCGCGCCCCACCACACTGGACGAGCGACACCACCCAGCACCAACCCCCAGGTCCGATTGCGGGCCTCCGCTGGCGGCTCGCACGGCTGCTCGCGCAGCCGCCGAGTCGCCGCGTCGACAGCTCCGCGACTGGGCTCGAGCTCGAAGTGGCGACGAAATGCCCGCCTCGCCAGCCGCAGGCGTGAGTGCGCGGTGTTGGGGTTGATCGCCAGGGCCTCGGCGATCTCCGAGCCCGTGTATCCCTCGAGCTCGGCCAGCACGAACACGGCGCGCTGCGGCTCATCGAGCTCGCGCAAGAACCCACTCAGCAGTCGGTTGGCGAGCGCCCGCTCGGCCAGCTCGGTCTCGACTTGTTGGCGATGGCGCTCGCGCGCGTCGACGTGGGTCGCAAACGCATCGACCCGCCGCCGGTAGCGGTTGCGGCCGCGCGACCGATTGCGAACCACGTTACGCAGGATCCCGAACAGCCAGGTGCTCGGTGCGACCTCGGGCTCGAGCCGGTCGAGGCGTCGGTAGGCGAGCACGAACACGTCCTGGATCACATCGTCGAGCTCGGCCTCGTCGACGCACATCCGCCGGGCACACCGCCACACAAACGCGTAATTTACGCGATACAGACGCTCGAAGTCCGAGCTGAGCGGGCGACCGAACTCACCGGTTTGCAGGGGAGCGTTCACGTGATCGGTCGATGTCCGGTTTGGCTGGTGCGCGTCACGGCGACCTCAGAAGAATCGCAATTCGACGCCGAGGCGTCCGTGGCCGGCCACGATCGGCGTCGCATACGCCGCGTCTGGACCCGAGATGCTGAAGTTGGGCCGATAGATGCTGAAGTCCGCCCCGAGATCCAAGAACACCGCCAGGTTGGTGTGAAGCTCGACGGCCAGGCCTGGATCCAGCGCCAGCCACACCCAGGGATGTGCCAGGGTCCGGGCCGGCTCGACCCCAACGCCGCGCGCGCGGATCTGTCCCGCGCCGACGGCCGCACATACACGCAGCTCGACGATGCCCCAGCGCGGCACGCCGCAAGGCCGGAGGCTGATGTCCCAGGCCGTCAGATCACCACCGGCCGCGCCATCGACCGAGCGAAACCGACCCCCGAGCGCGGCCCCACCTTCGAGCGCCACGCGGAGCTTGGACCGCGGACCCCCGTGTTGCACACCGACGCCCGCGCGAACCTGCGGCGCGGGGTTGGGAAATAGGTTGAGCGCCAGTCCGCCGCTGGCCGACACCAGCATGCGGGTTTGCTGGTCAGCGGTGTCGCGAGTCGGCCCACGCCGCTCCCGATCATTGCTGAGGTAGCCCGATTCGGCGTGCAGCTCGAACGGCGGCTCGGCGGTGAGCGGCTTCGCAGATCCGCTGGCAGATCCGCTGTTCGATGGTTCAGGATCGGGCGGTGGCGACGTTGGCGGGGACGCAGACGGGCGGGTCTGCGGCCGCTGGATTGGGACCGGTGCGCGGCTCGGCGGCGCCGCCCGAGGATCAGCCGCCGCGACCAATGGCTGAGGCAGCGCCAGCGGATCAATGACGATCGCGGCCAGGCTCGCCGCGATCTCGACCAGCGCGTCGCAGTCGTGGTGGGTGAGCTGCCGTTGCTCTCGCACACCGCCAACCAGCGTCACCAGCTCGAGCACGAAGCCCGCACTGTCTGCGTGCACATACCCGGCGACCTCGACCTCAGCCTCGCTGGTGAACGCATGTCCGAGGTAGGCATCGACGCGAGCCTCGAGCCAGCTCGCGCGTGGGCAGGCGAGCGGGGCCTCCCACGTGAGCCGCGCCTCGCCTGGTCCCCTCGCCAAGATCAGCGCAAGCGCGAGCCCGGGACCGAACGCCATCCCCGTTGAACTAGCAGGGTCCGACGCCGCAAGCCACCGTGCACGGCGCTCGACGTCACCGGTCGTTCTGGCTCCGGCGGGCGGCTCGACGAGGTGTGACAGATCCGGCGACCCGACCGACCGACAGCTGTCTGGGCAACAATTGCCGTCAAATTCGCCGAGCGCAGATTGCAAACCCGAGCAATCCAGATCACAGGTTCACCGTGAAACGCCTCATCCCCCTGCTCGTGGCTCTATTCAGCACCGCCTGCGCCGGAAGCCTGAAGGGCCAACACGAGCGAGCGCCGCTCGACACCGTGGATCACGTCGACCTCGAGCGCTACACCGGCACCTGGTACGAGATCTCCCACTACCCCCAAAGGTTTCAGCGCAACTGCACAGGCACCACCGCGACCTACGAGCTGCGCCCGGACGGGCAGATCAATGTCATCAACCGTTGCCGCAAGCGCTCGCTCGACGGCCGGCTGGCCACCGCCAAGGGACGCGCCCGCGTGGTCGACCCCGCGACCAACGCGAAGCTGGAGGTCAGCTTCTTTCGGCCCTTTTGGGGCGACTACTGGATCATCGACCTCGGCCCGGACTACGAGTACGCGGTCGTCGGGCATCCAACCCGCGAGTACCTGTGGATCTTGTCCCGCGAACCATCCATGAGCCCGGAGCTGTACGACGCGATCCTCGAGCGCCTCCGGGATCAGGGCTACGACACCGATCGGCTGGTGAAGACGCTGCAGGCGAAGACGGAGTAGAGTTCCCGCTCTTCCTCCGCCTGCACGAACATGACCAAGCTCAGCTGGAAACACACTGCGAGTTACGACCACGGCGGCGCCTACATCTCTCGCTGCCAATTCATCAACGACCAGGTCTGGCTCGTCGCGAGACCATGCAGTCGCTGCGTTCGCTCGGCGTCATGTCCAACCAACTCTCGCGCTCGGCGATGAGCCGAGTGCTGGGGGCCATCCCCGGGCTGCTCCGTCTCGACCTGAGGAGCAACGCGCAGCCCGATCTCGAGGCCACGCCCGCGCACTCGCTCGAGCAGCTTTGGATCGACGGTCCGATTGCAGCGCCGGAGCTGGAGTTGATCAACGTCCGCTTCCCTCGGCTCCGGGTGCTGGAGATCGGGGGGACACCCGTCGAGCTACGAGCGGCGAGCGACTGACGGTCAGACTCGGACCACGTGCCCCTCGTTCGGGACGATCTCGCCGTCGAGCAGGCCGCGGTAGACCTCGAGCGCAGCGTCGAGCCCCTGGTGCGCGACGACCCGCAGCCACGCAGACTCGGGCGCGCAGACCGGCTCCATGAAGCTCGCCCAGGCCCGACCGATGCGCTCGGCGAAGCCCGCGGGGCCCCACTGCTTCACGCGGTCCTGGGCGATGGCGGGCGCGAAGAACCAGGTCGGCTTCACGCCAGGCAACTCCTGCTCCGAGCCCGCGGCGTCCCAGTGCGTCGCGCCCACGAGCAAGCTCTGCTTCAGCGCGTCGCCGTAGCGGTGGTGCACCACCGAGCGCACCGCCGCGTCGCCGGCCATGTCGACCAACATGGTCGGACCGTCGGGCAGGGTCTCGGCGGCGGCGTAGGTGACGACGACATCGTAGCAGCCGAGGCCCTCGACGAAGGCCCGGTTGCGCTCCGAGGTGAGCCCGATGACGCGCGCGTCGCCCCGCTTGGCGAGGCAGAAGGCCGTCGCGTAGGCGGTCTTGCTCGACGCGCTGGCCAGCACGATCTGCGTGGCGCCGAACCGGGACTCACTCGCGATGTGATCGTCGATCAAAAAGGCGGTGGTGAACAGTGGCCGGAGCAGGGCGAGCTGCGCCTCATGAGCCTGCGCGTAGAGGGAGTCGTGGTCGACACGCGAGTAGCGATTGTAGAACGGCGCGCGCCCGGTCCGGTGAGCGGCTCCGTCGGTGAAGCCGTCGGCGCCGACGCCGACGGGCTCGAGGATCAGGTGCGAGCTGATTGGGAAGTACCCGTAGACCCGCTCGCCGACGTTGACGCCCGCGGCTTTCGACTCGACCACGTCTCCGAAGCCCCACGCCGGGAGCCGCCCCTGCGACGGCTCGGTCGAGGGGAAGAAGTCGAAGTAGTTCAACGCGTCGCCGAGCTGGGCGTAGGTGACGTTGTTGGCGGTCAGCGCGACCGGCCCGACCTTCAGCCGGGCCTGACCTTCGGCGAGGTCGGCGGTCGCGCTGTGGTCGTTGTAGGGGCGGACTCGACGGATGTCGCGGCGATCTACTGCAAAAGTGTTGTCGGCCATCTACGGCGATTCTAGCAGGTGGACGAGGTGCCGACGGCCTCAGACTACGTCGAGCTGCGCAAGCGCCATGGCGACCAGACCGATTGCGCCCACGTACGTCAGCATCAGCACCAAGGTCATCGCCGCCGAAGGCGGCTCGTGTCCGACCTGAGCCCAGAACTTGCTGAGGACGTTCGCGTAGCCATCCGGCGCCGACGACCCGTTCGACTTGGAGAATACCAACATGTTGGCGAGCTCCAGCCCGGCAGGTATCAGCCGGTCTGGAAACGCCTCGGGGGGCCCCTCACCAGGCTGAAGTTGCTTGCGCAGCTCCACTGCACCCTGACTCATGAATAGCCAAATGCCCGCATCGCCAACCAGTGCCCGCCCTCATGTACGGCCAGCACGATCACCAGGGCCGCGATCCAGGTGCCCGTCTGCCCGGCGATCGATTGCTGTTGGGCCCAAAACAGCAGCAGGCTGACCGCGAGGAGGGCGACCGCGTGGCCGGTGCCTCGCTTCGGCTTGACCTGGGCCGGGGACTGTAAAGCCGCGCGGACGAGCTCGACGTCTTCTGCGTCCTGTGGATCGAGCGACATGTCGCGGAATGATAGCTGTAACTGGCTCTGCCGTAGTGTGGCCGATGCAGAGACCTCGTGCTCGAGGACGTGGTTCATGCCTTCGATCTGGCAGGTCTGTGCATCGGGCTGCGCACCTGCGAGGATGCGTACTACAGCGGGACGGTCATCGATCCGACCAACGCCGTCCCCGAGACCAACGAGGGCAACAACAGCGGCGGCAGCTTCTACGCGCAGCAGTTCCGGTGAGTCTGCGGCGTCCCACCGACCCAGCCGCGCCGTGACGCGGCTGGGCTGGCGGCTCGCCTACTCAGGAGCACGTGAGAAATAGGCATCTCGCTATTGTCCGCACTATAACTAAGATGCGTCATGCATCACCCCCCCCTTCCTCCGCGTCGCCAAGTCCGGGGCGTTCTCGACACTCCTGTGCACGCTGGTCGCTTGCAGTCAGCCGCTGGGTGGCGAGTCTTCGGAGACCGAGACCGAGACCGAGACCGAGACCGAGACGAGCACCGACGGCGCCGAGCTGCTCCCGTGCCCAAAGCTCCAGGCTCGCGTCGCCGACACCTGCGAGCCGGTCACCGTCACGGGGGTCGCGAGCGAGCCGTTCGAGTTCGAACGTGACGGCTGGACTCTCCTCGGTACGCTATACCGTCCCGTGGTCGAGGCCGACGAGTATGACCCACCCGGGGCGGTGATCCTGCACGGAAGCGGTCCTCAGGGTCGAAGGGGGCTGTTTGAGGCTGGTCTCGGTATCGCCTACGACCCGCCGATTCCGGCCTATGCCTCGCTCGCCGAGCAACTCGCGCTGCGTGGGTTCGCAGTCCTGACGTACGACAAGCGCTCCTGCTTCGCGGAGAACTCGGCCGAGTGTCCGCAGTCGATCGACGACTACCCGGGGGACTACTACTTCATTTCTATCGATGACTTCCTCGAAGACGCTCGCATGGCCACGCGGACGCTGCACGAGACGCTCGACCAAGACGTGATCGTCGTCGGGCACAGCCAGGGGGCGATGTTTGGGGCGTTGATCGGGGCCGATGAGCCAGGGGTGTGTGGCGTGGCCCTGCTCGCTGGCGCCACGCTCTCGCTCGTGGACACGGTCAGCGGCCAGCTCAACGAGTTCGCGGACTACATCGAGTCCGTCGATCCGGGTAACCCGGCGATCGCGGATCTGCGCATGCAAGCCGACGAGGCGCTCTCGGTGCTCACACAGATCGAGGCGGGGACTTATGCTGCCTCGGCGTGGATGGGTGCGCCGACGCAGTTTTGGGCCGACTGGATAGCGATGCAGGCGAATTTTCATACGTCGCTCGCGGACCTCGACCTGCCTGTGTATGCCGCGTTTGCCGGCTCCGACTTCAACGTTGGCCCGGCCCACTTCGACCAGTTCGAGAGTTGGGCGGCGATGGGGATCCCGGCGGCTGCGACCACCAAGATGTATCCGGAGCACACGCACATCTTCGTGCCGCTCACGCCCGAGCCTCCCGGCCACTCCGACACCGTGTCGGGGGTGCTCGTGGATGACCTCACCAGCTGGGTCTCCGCTGGCGAGTGAACCGTGCGGGGAGAATACAGGACCGGACTCTGAGTCTTCAATGTGTGTAGAGTCGAGGCCATGAGGCTCGCTGGATCGGCACGACTCGCTGGCTTGGTCATCGCCGTCGCGCTCGTGGCATGCAAGGGCGCCACGAGTGAACGCGACATCACGTCGCCATCGAATCCAGGTCCAGATCCAGGTCCAGATCCAGGATGGGATTCCGACACCAACCCAGACGAGAGCGAGCCAGGCGAGCGTGGGTTTAGCGACGTGATCCCGTCACAGCGCTGGCCAGACGTCCCGGGCCGGGTCGTCGGACTCCTGTACCAACGCGGCCAGCAACCATGGGGCGAGGCGCTGCACCACGCTGGCGCGTTCTTGTCGGACCGCGATCTGAAGCGCACCGAGTACGCGTTCAGCACCGATGGCAGCAGCCCCTACGCGCTGTACTTCCTGTCGCCGAACGGCGGGGGCAACAACCACATCTCGCGCTGGCAGGTCGAGACCCCCGGCGGCGTCACCCACTTCGACGCCGCGATGTTCGAGGCTTCGACGCCAAACAGCTGGGGCTTGCAACATCCCGCGCACATCGTCGAGATCGAAGTCAACCAGGGCCGCGGCGGTCGGGGTCTGCACTTCGTCGCCACCGATCTGCGGGTGCTCGATGGCCACGAGCGGATCCCAGCGGATCCGACCGCGCAGCTGGTTCAGGTTCGCGAGCGTTTCGACCTGCTCGTCAACGACAACCGGCCAGCACTGAAAAGGATGTACGCCGAGTCGTCCAGGCGAGCCAACGCACGCGCGGACGAGCACGAGCAGTGGGTACAGGCGCAGTTCTTCAAGGCGACGATCGAGCATGTCGAGGCCAGCGAGCGCGTCGCGTTGGCGCCGACGTGGCGAGTCGAGACCCACGAGCTGGCGGTCATCATCGTATATCGCCGCGCGGCCTCGGTGACCGTCCACACCCATCGCCCGCGCTCGACGGGCGGCATGGACCACGGCCCGCAACACAGCGAGAGCGAGTTCGGCTTCGGCGTACGCCTCGGTGCGCGCTACGTCGTCAGCGCCCAGGGCGAGGTTGCGCTCGAAGAGGTGTTGCGGGTCGAAGACGCGTCGTGGGTTACCGAGCTGTGATCCGGTTCAGCCGAGACTCCAAAGGTCTCTCAGTCCAAGATCTCGAGCGGCCGAACGTCGTCCCGCCACGCGATCTCAAACACGACCTTGGCCTTGTCGCCCTTGCGCTGCGCCTTGACCTCGATCAACAGCTGGTCCGGCGGGTTGAGCACCAGCGACTGGTCGTCCTGCTTGAACTCGAGCCGCCCAGAACGAAGCCCGCCGACGAGGGACTCGAAGTAAGACACCGCCTCGGTCCGGGGCATCGCGGCCTCGTAGCCGATCGCAACCTTCTTCGGCTTCTTGCGCTTCTCGGACTTCGAGTCGTCGTCGCTGTCCTTGTCTTTGTCGTCGTCGTCGTCGTGCTCCTGCGCCTCGCGGTCGCTGGAATCCTCGACAGGCTCGACGGTGTCGGCTTCGCTGGTGTCGCTCGTGTGTTCGTCGGTCATGGCTTACCCGTGGCGGCCAGCATAGCCGAGCGACGTCGCCCGTGGGCAGCTCGAGATCAGCGGATACGGGCGGCCGGATCGACGCGGGTGAGCTGCTCGAGCGCACCAGCGACCACTTTGTCATGCAAGGCCTGGACCTCCGCGTCCGTGACCGAGCGCTGCCCAGCGCGGTAGTTCAGGCGCAACAGCAGCGCGTGGCGGCCGCTCTCGATACCTGCACCGCGGTAGTCCTCGAGCAGCTCGATCGGGCGGCGTGGCTCGTCGGCGTTGGCCAGCCTAGGCGGATCCTGGACGTCGCCGGGGGCTGCCGCCGACTCGGCCGCGCGGGTGAGCGCCGCCAATACCTCCGCGCTAGAAATGCGCGTGTCGAGATCGAGGGACAGGTCGCGGGTCGTCGCCGGGAACCGGGCGACGTCCTGAAACTGCACGGTCGGCAGCGGCGGCAGAGCCTCGAGCCACAGCTCGCCGTAGCCAAGCTCGAACTCGCCGAGGTCGCGGCCAGCCAGCAGGTCCGGGTGCAGCTCGCCCGCGACGCCGACCTCTCGATCGCCGATCCACAGGCCAACTTGCACGCCCGGGTGCAGCCACGGCCGCGGCTGGGTCGGCGCGCGCAGCTGGGCGGGCAGGCCCACGCGCGCGAGGGTAGCCGAGAGGTCGCGGGTGAGCGCGCGCGCGAGCTCACCGGTCGGCGAGTCGCCACTCACACGCTGAGCCCGGATCGCCGCGGCGCGGGAGGGCTCGGTCGGCAAGTACCGGTCGACCTCGTCGGTCGGGTTGCCTGAATCGGGCGCGTCGTCGCTGGTGAGCGGCCACAGGTAGACGCGACCGACCTCGAACAGCCCGAGCGGGCGAGTGTGGCGGCCGAGGTTGTAGGCGACTGCGTCGAGCAGGCCCGGCAGCAAGTGCGGGCGCATGCAGCCTTGCTGGCTGCGCATCGGATTGACCGGTCGAACCAGCTGGGTCGCCTGGAACTCCGACACGAACGGCAGCGTGTGCTCCTCGGCGGTGAACGCCAACGACACGTGCTCGTGCAGATCACACGCACGCAGGCCGTCGGTCAGCGCGTTGGCGAGCGCGCGCAGGGGATCCTCGGGCAGCACGGGGAGCTCCTCGGGTGAGCTCGAGTGCCGGGCCGGGAGCTCGTCGAGGCCGTGATGGCGCATGACCTCTTCGATCAGATCGACATCGCGGCCAAGGTCGGGCCGGTAGCTCGGCGGCTCGCAGCGCCACGCCTGCGGGTTCGTCCGATCCACGCTGACGCCGAGGCCCTGGAGGATTCGGGCGATCTCGCTGGCCGAGACGTCCATGCCCAGCAGCCGGCCGACGTGGTCGGGATCCAGGCTGATCTGCGCGGGCACGGGCAGCTCGGCGCGCGCGTCACAGTGGCCGACGCAGCGGGCCCCGCTCAGCTGTTGCAGCAGCGACACGGCCCGGGCGGCGGCGAGCTCGAGCTGCGCCGCGAAGTCGACCTGACGCTCGAAGCGATGGCTCGAGTCGGTGCGCAGCCCGTAGCGGCGAGCGCTGCGACGGATCGCCCGCGGCTCGAAGAACGCGACCTCGAGCAGCAGCCGGGTCGTCGCAGCCTCGACCATGGAACCCTCGCCGCCCATGATCCCCGCGAGCGCCTGGGGGGTCTTCGCGTCGGCGATCACCAGGTCGTCGGGGTCGAGCTCGAGCTTGGTGTCGTCGAGGGTGGTGATCGGCTCGCCGGCCGCAGCTTGGCGGACGACGACCCGCTCGCCGCTCAGCCGCTGGCGATCGAACGCGTGCATCGGCTGGCCCGTCTCGAACAGCACGAAGTTGGTCACGTCGACGACGTTGTTGCGCGGCCGCAGCCCGACCCGATGCAGGCGCACGCGCAGCCACAGCGGCGACGGACCGACGCGGCACCCCTCGAGCGCGTAGCCGAGGTAACGCGGGCAGCGATCGCCGGCCTCGAGCGTGACGAGCGTGGGCATGGGCTCGCCGGTGGTGACCTCCGAGACAGGCGGCAGCGTGAGCTCGCAGCCGAGCGCGAGCGCGAGATCACGAGCGACGCCGAGGTGCCCGAGCGCGTCGGGGCGGTTGGGCGTGACCGAGATCTCGATGACCGCGTCACGAATGCCGGGGACCAGATCCTGCAGCAGCGTTCCGGGCTCCCAGTCGCTGGGCAGCACCAAGATGCCGTCGCCGTCGCTGCCGATCCGCAGCTCGGTCTCGGAGCAGATCATCCCGTTGGAGACCACGCCGCGCAGCTCTCGCTCGCTCAGCTCGAGGCCGTCGGGCAGCACGGCGCCGACCGGCGCGAACGCGACCTTGCCTCCGACCGGGGGCAGGTTGGACGCGCCACACACGACCTGGATCGTGCGCGCGCCGTCGAACAGCTGCACGACGTTGAGCTTGGCCGCGTCGGGGTGGGGGCTGACGTCGTCGACGCGACCGACGATGATCTTGGGCAGCTCGAAGTACTCGACGCCCTCGACCTCGAGCCCGAGGTTGGTCAGGCGCGCGGCGATGTTGACCGCGCTAAACGGATTGCCGGCATCAAATGGGGGGGACACGTCGAGCGGACGCCCGAGCAGCTCGCTGAGCCAGGTGCATGAAAGCAGCATCTGAAATTCCGATGGGGGCTGAGCAGGGTCAGCAGATCAAGGTGAGGTGAATTGCTCGAGGACCCGCAGGTCGCCCTCGAAGTTGTGACGCAGGTGCGAGATCCCGTGGCGCAGCATGGCCATGCGATCGATGCCAAACCCGAACGCCCACCCGGTGTAGACCGAGGGGTCGATGCCGCACTGCTCGAGCACCGCGGGGTGGACCATGCCGGAGCCGCCCAGCTCGATCCAGCCGGACTGCTTGCACAGCCCGCAGCCGTGGCTGAGCTGGCCGTCAAAACAAAACGCGCACTGCATGTCGAACTCGGCGCCTGGCTCGACGAAGGGGAAGTACGACGGCCGAAACCGGACCGCCAGACCCTCGCCGAAGAACGCCCCGACGAACCGATACAGGGTGGCCTTGAGGTCGGCCATGGTCACGTTGCGGTCGACGTACAGCCCCTCGATCTGGTGGAACATTGGGCTGTGGGTGGGATCGTCGTCGCGCCGGAACGTGGTGCCAGGCGCGATGATGCGGATCGGCGCGCCGTGCCGGAGCATGGTCCGGGCCTGCACGGGCGAGGTGTGCGGGCGCAGCACCAACGACGGCGCGCCCTCGCGCGGGTCGTGCTCGGGCCGGGCGATGAAGAACGTGTCCTGCATGTCCCGCGCGGGGTGGTCGGGCTGGATGTTGAGCTTGTCAAAGCTGTACAGCTCGGCCTCGACGTGGGGCCCGTCGACGACGTCGAAGCCCAGCCGCCGAAACACGTGCTCGAGCTCGCGGCGGGTCTGGGTGATCGGGTGCAGCGTGCCTGGGCGCGGGGGATCCGGTACGAAGGTCAGATCCACGTGGCGGCTCAGGTTGCGCTCGCGGGCGGCTTCCGCGAGCGCGAGCTTGCGCCCGGCGAGCCCGTCGTCGATCGCCTGCTTGACCCGGTTGAACGCCTGGCCCAGCTCCTTGCGCTGCGCGGGCGGGACCTTGCCCATGAGCGAGCGCAGCTTGGTGACGGCGCCGTTCTTGCCGAGGAATCGGACCTGCAGCTCGTAGAGCTCGGCCTCGCTGCTGACCTGGGGGAGCGCCGACTCGAAGCCGAGCAGCGCGGCGTCGAGCTGCTCTTGCGGCGTTGGGTTTGCGTCTGCGGCCATGAGTTGGCGCAATCTATACGGTATCCGCGGCGAGTTCTATTACCAGCCAGGGTTGGCGCTGGTACTGTCTGGCATGGCCGCTCCCAGCGTCTCGCCCGAGCAGCTGACCGCGTTTCTCGAGCGATTTGCGTGGCCCGAGCACATGCTCGCGGGCGGGCGCGCGCCGCTCGAGTTTCTGTGGCGCTTCGAGGTCGACGCGCCGATCGCCAGCATGTGGCCGCTGCTGATCGACACCTCGCGCTTCAACCGGGCCCTGGGCCTGACCGAGATGAACTACGAGGAGCGCGACGGCCGGCTGCACGGCACGGTGATCAACGGCGGGTTTCGCCAGACCTGGGTCGAGGTGCCCTGGCAGTGGATCCACGGGCACCACATGGAGGCCGTGCGCGACTACAGCGAGGGGTTTGGGCGCTGGGTCCGGGCGATCTACGAGGTCACCGAGGTCCGCGAGTCGAGCTTCGAGTTGCTCGTCTACTTTGGCTGGATTCCGCGTGGGTGGCTGGGCGAGAAGATCCTCGCGTTCGCGTTCCCGAAGCTCGGTGAGGACTACGGGCGGCTGCTCGCCGAGCTGGCGACGGCGGCCCGCCAGGCCAAGGTCTCGCCGCGCTTCGAGGTGAGCCGGCCCAGCCTCGACGAGGCCAGTGAGGCGCGGCTGGCCGTCGGTGTCCGTGAGCTGATCAGCGCCGAGCTGCCAGCGCCGCTGGTGAGGCAGCTGGCCGCGCACCTGCGCAGCGCCGATGATCTCGACCTCGCGCGGATCCAGCCGAAAGTGCTCGCGCGCCGCTGGGGGGCGGACACCCGAACGCTGCTGCGCGTGGCTTTGCACGCGACGCGGGTGGGGCTGCTGGATCTGTCGTGGGATATCGTCTGCCCCCACTGTCGCGGGACCCGAGAGGAGCACGCGAGCCTGAGCCGGGTGCCCGGCGAGAGCCGCTGCGAGGTGTGTGAGATCGACTTTGACACCCGGTCCGAGGTCAGCGTCGAGGTCAGCTTTCGCGTCAACCCTGCGATCCGAAAGGTCGGTTTGCACGCCTGGTGTGCCGCGGAGCCGTCGCACCGCGAGCACATCTTGGTCCAGCTGCGGCTGGCCCCGGACGAGCGTCGCCGCGTGACGCTGACTGTGGGCGAGGGGTTGTTTCGGCTGCGCGGGAGCGAGGGCGCGACGACCATGCTCGACCTGAGCCCCGCCGCGGACCCGGCCCCCTTGGCGTGGACGCCGACGAACAGCGGTGGTGAGCACAGCCGGGCGCCGCGGCCGATCTTGGAATTGCACAACGACCGCGACCAGCCGATCGACTTCGTGCTCGAGCGCGCGCGCTGGTCCGACGAGGCCGTGCGCCCGGGTGACCTGCTGAGCCTCCGCGAGTTTCGGGACATCTTCAGCGCCGACTACCTGGCCGCCGACGTGCAGCTGGCGGTCGGCATGCAGACCTTGCTGTTCACCGACATGGTCGGCTCGACCCGGTTCTACGCGACCCGCGGGGACGCCGAAGCGTTCGTGCAGGTCCGCCGTCACTTCGCCGAGATCTTCGAGGTCGTGGCCGCGCAGGACGGGGTGGTCGTCAAGACGATCGGCGACGCGGTCATGGCCGCGTTCGTCGACGCGGCCTCGGCGGTTCGGGCGGCGCACGCGATCCAGCGCCGGTTTCCGGCCAGTCGCGAGGATCTGGACATTCGGGTTCGGGTCTCGCTCAATCGCGGGTCGTGTATCGCCGTGCGGTTCAATACGGAGATCGACTACTTCGGCAACGCGGTCAACCTCGCGGCCAAGCTGCAGGGGAGCGCGGGGGCTGGGCAGGTGACCTTCTCGACCGCGGTCCGCGACGCGCCTGGTGTGGTGGAGGTGCTTGGGGAGCTCGGGGTGGAGATCGAGTCGCTCACGGTCGACCTGCCCGCGCTCGGCGGGGAGATCGAGGTGCTGCGCTGGACCGACGAGGACGGGGTGGACCCGGCCAGCTCGCTGGCGATGCCCGTCGCGCGCGGGTGAGCTGCCAGCGAGCACCCGGGCCGCGGGCTCAGCGCTGGCGGAGGGGGCCACGCCGTGTTGTTCTTCGAGTTGGCAGTGTCATCGTGCTACACGGGCTGTCAGTCGGGACCGTCATGGAAAAAGACCGCCGCCGCTACTTGTTCAACCGATGCAAACCCGACGTCGCGCTACGCCCGAGCGACGATCGCTACATCGATCTCGACGCGCGCCGGGTCCGCGGCGTCGATTGGGTCGCGCGGCTGGCGTCTCGGATCGAGCTGTCGGACACGCCCACCTGCCAGTTGTTCACGGGGTTGCCGGGGTCGGGGAAGTCCACCGAGCTGCTGCGCCTCGCCGAGCGCCTCGAGCAGCGCGATGGGCCAAACCTCCTCACTGTCTTCGTGAGTGCCGAAGAGGTGCTCGACTTGCTCGCGCCGATCGATGTGCCCGACATCGTGCTCGCCGTGGTGGCAGCCTGCGAGCGCACGCTGCTCGAGGCCGAGGGCAAGGATCCCGAGACCGCGATGGAGAGCGGTTACTTTGCGCGACTGTGGACGTGGCTGACGCGAACGGACGTCACCTTCACGCGGGCGGAATTCTCGATCGAGAAGGTCGGCAAGCTGACCGCCGAGCTCAAGACTCGCCCCAACCTGCGGCAGCGCTTCCGCGAGACGATCGGCGTCCACCTCAACCGGTTTCTCGCCGAGGTTCGTGATGAGCTCGAGGTCATGCAAGGTCGCGCGGTGGCGCTTGGGCGCACGGGGCTGGTCGTGATCGTCGACTCGCTCGAGAAACTACGCGGAACCAGCACCCCGTGGGATCACGTGTTCGCCAGCGCCGAGCGGGTGTTCTCGGATGGTGCGCCGCATCTGCAGCTGCCGGTCCACACCCTCTACACGATTCCAACCGCGCTGGTGTCTCGCAAGCGCTTCGCCCAGGTCGACTTCATTCCGATGATCAAGCTGCACCAGCATCCGCACGATGGCGGCGGGCGCTTCGAGGACGGATACGACGCCGCCATGCAGTTGCTGCTGCAGCGGGTGCCCGAGCGCGATCTCGCCGAGCTGTTCGGGCCAGACACCGAAGCGCGGGTCGAGCAGCTGATCGAGTGGTCGGGCGGATACCCGCGCGAGCTGGTCCGCCTGCTTCACGATTCATTGTTGAGCGAGTCGATTCCGCTGAGTGACAGCGACTTTCGCCGCCTGCTCAACGAGGTCGGGGATCAATACCGCAAGCTAATCCCTGCCGACGCCTTTGCGTGGCTCGCCCGGGTGGCCACCGAGCGCTACCTGACCGTGGATACTGAGGAGCAGCGGCAGACGGCCGATGCCATGCTCACCCACAACGTCGTGCTGCGCTACCTCAACGACCAGGACTGGTTTGATCTCCACCCGTCGGTTCGGCAGATCCCTGGGGTGGCCGCGGAGATCGAGCGCCTGTCTCGTCCATGATGATCGGGATCGGGTCGACTGAGGCTGGTGGGTTGCGCGAGCGGCTGCAGCCGACGATCGATCACATCGCCCAGCAGGCGGGCGCTCGCAAGCTCCGGCTCGCGTTGGACCTCGCTGACGGTTTCGTGTTTCTGGTGGTGGTCTGTAGCTCGACGCGGGCGAGCACGGCGCTGCAGCTGTGGCTGGCCGAAGTGGCGAGTCTCGACCGTGGCTCGAGGGTCCCGGTCGAGCGGCTGTCGCCGTATCCCTTTGACCCGATCGCGGCTGGGCCGACGTCGCTCGAGGCGGCCGAGCTCGCGGAGCTGGTGTTGCCGCGACTCATGGCACCATCTGGGGCTGATGGGGGGCTGACCTTCATCGACGCAGTGCGGGCCCGAGAAGCCGACGCCGAGGCTTGGCTCCTGCTGTTGATGCGGCTCAACGAGCGTCGCAATGCGATCGCCAGTGCGCTGGGCGGGCCGCTCACGCTGCTTATTCCGCCCACGCTCGAGGGTGATTTTTCTCGGTTCGCGCCGGACCTGCGATCGATCCGCAGCGTCGCCGTCGAAATCGACGATCTTGACGATGCGGCCCCCGCCCCCGGGACGGTGTTGCTGAACGCCTACGACGACGGCTACGGGCGAGTGGAGGACATCCAGGCGCTGGTGGGCGAGGTCGAGCGGGCGCGCATGCAAGCGCAGAGCGGGGTGCCTGCTGTTCGCCGGATGTTGCGCGTGCTCTTGCTCCGGCTTGTCGGCGCGAAGCGACGCACTGGTGAACTCGAAGAAGCCGAGCGGCTGCTCGATGAAGCTGGCGAGATCGACGATTCGCTCGGAGACTCGGGCGGTCGGACCGCGACACAGCTGGTACGGAGCGATCTGCTGATCGCGCGGGGCGAGCTGGACGAAGCCGCTGGCCTGGTCGAGTCCGCGATCCAGACACTGGGTGAAACAGGGGACGTCTGGGCTCTCGCCGATGCTTGGGGTCGACTGGCGGATATCCTGGAAGCGAGGGGCGAGCTAGACGAGGCGCTCCGAATCCGGCGAGACGAAGAACTGCCGGTCTACGAACGGCTGGGGGACGTGCGCTCGCGGGCGGTTACGATGGGAAAGGTTGCGGACATCCTTTCAGCGAGGGGCGAGCTAGACGAGGCGCTCCGCATCCGGCGAGACGAGCAACTGCCGGTCTTCGAACGGCTCGGGGACGTGCGCTCGCTCCTCGTTGCCCGAGCCAACCTGGCCAGCGCGCTGCTGCAACGCCGGGAACCGGCGGACATCCACGAGATCATCGAGCTGCTGGCGCTCGCGCTGCGCGACGCCCGGCGTCTCCGGCTCCCCGAGACCCAGCAAATCGTGCAGCTGGTCCGCCAACTCGGCGAAGATCCAGACGCGCCACCGTTCGCGTGACGCGTCTATCATGGCACCCAATGGGACCCCGCCGAGACGACCCCAAGCACGACGAGCCGCTCGCAACCATCAACGCCGACGAGCTCTGCGACGGCATGACCATGGACGACTCATTCCAGGTCATCCTCGATCTCGAGACCGGCGAGGTGATCACGCTACCCTCAGACGACACCGGTCTATGGAACGAAGAGCTCGAGGACTTCGACGAGCACCCCGACCGATACCGCGAGGTCGAGCGGGTCGAGACACATGTCCAGTATCAATGGATGCGCGAGTTCGCGGACTCGCTCGACGACGCGCCGGACATCGTCGAGTTGCTCGCCGTCGCGCTCGATGGGCGGGGCGCGTTTCGGCGGTTTCGAGACGTCCTCGAGGGACACCCCGATCTCCAAACACGCTGGAACGCCCTGCGCAGCGAGCGACTGCTCGAGCGTGCGACCGCCTGGCTCGAGGCCCACAACATCCGCAATCCACTCTCCCCCCCGCGAGCGCTCGCAGCCCCGCCTGAGCAGAGCGCCAAGCCGGCTGCGTCGACCAAGCTCGGCCTCGTGCACGTACTGCTGCTCGGCGCACCGGACGGCAAGACCGAGCTGCTCGACGGCGAGGTGCGACGCACCATCACGGCCCAAACCGCCAAGCAAGCCGACCAGCTCGTCCGTCGCCTGGTGAGCGAAGCCTGCAGCCTGCACGGGATCGCCTACCGACGCTCGCTGGTCGATGGCCGCGACCGCGTGACGGTGGGTGACATCACGATCGTCCGTCGTTCCCTCGCGGTCGACGTGTACGTGGCAATCTCGCCGTCGGTGTGGCGCGCGTTCACACCCGCTTGATGAAGGTGATCAGATCATCCCCATCCCGATAAAAATCCGGAATCCGCCCGCACTCGCGAAACCCTTGCCGCCGATACAGGCACGTCGCCGCCTCATACTCGCTCTGACTCGAGGTCTCGACCCGAATGTTCTTACCGCCGACGTCACGCACGTGCAGATCTAGCGCGTCACACAGCGCCCGGCCGACCCCGCGACCCCGCGCGCTCGGAGCGACGACGATCCAATAAAGATCAAAGGTCGTGTCGGTCATCGGCGTCGCCCCAAAGCAGACGTAGCCCAAGATCGGCTCGTCATCGCCGGATCCAACCGCGACCAGCACCCGATAGCTGGTCTGCTCGCCGCGGGCGATGACCTCGTCGATTAGCTCGAGCGCGACCTCGAGCTCGGGCTCACCGAAGTTATCAACCGACCGCAAAAGCGCAACGAGCGGCTCCCGATCGCGGGCGAACAATGGACGGAGCAACGGGCCGCGCGCGGCGGACCGCTTGTTGGACGATGGTGTCGACGACTTGGGCATAGGGCACCTGGGCGCCCCGAAGCGCGACGGCGTAGCCAGCCTCGGGGTGCAGATCAGGATTGGGGTTGACGTCGATGACGCAAGCGCGGCCGGCTGCGTCAATGCGAAGATCAACGCGACCGTAGCTGTTGCCACCGATCACGTAAAACGCCGCCTCTGCTGTGCGCAAGAGATCGCGGCGAGCTGAGACCGACAGGAGCTCACCCAGCGGGACGGTGCGGGCGTGATACTCGGGCGAGGACTCGTCCCACTTGCATGCATAGGTCACGATCGGCAGGCACTCGCGGGGGTTGCCCGAGAAGTCGATCGTCGTGGGCACCAGGCGGGCGCCGCCGACGGTGTCGTCGGCGGGGAAGATCGCCACATTGACCTCCGGCCCCGGCAGGTACTCCTCGACCAAGTACGGACCCGGGATGTTGGCGACCAGGAACTCGACGCGCTCGCGCAGCTGGGTGTCATCGACCACGACCGACGCTTGCGAGATCCCGATCGAGCCGTCGGCCGCGGCCGGCTTGACGAACAGTGGATAGCGAAGCCGGGCCCGCTTGACGGCGCCGAGTCGGGTCGGCCCGCCCACGGTGCAGCCCCGCGCGATCGGGATCCGGTGGGTCGCGAGCACGGCTCGCACGACGTCCTTGTGCAGGGCGTTGGTCAGCGCGCGCCCGGGGTTGCCCGTGCACGCGAACCCGGCCTTGGCCAGCGCTCGCGGGACTTCTGGCTCGCGTCGCGGATCCCCGCCCAGCGACTCGACGAGGTTGAACACCACGCCGATCTCGCGCTCGTGCAACTGCGGGATCAACTCCTCGATCGAACCCCGCACGCCGAATTGGATCGGCGTGTGCCCTGCGCTGCGGAGCGCCCGAGTGACGTGGGTGGCGACTTCGGCGACGTCGGCGTTGGCGCGCGCGTCGAAGTCGTTGGTACTTGGTATGTCGTCGTCGTCCTCGACAAAGTCGAGGTTGTGGACGACAGCGACTCGATGAGACCCGGGGAGGGGGGGCTGAGCAGTCATGTGCCGCGACCGAACGTCTGCGTGGCTGCACTTTACTGCGGCGCGCGGCGCTGTCGAGGGGGCCCCCTCGATAAACTTCAACTGGTTGGATCTGGCCAATCGGACGGGGCCGGTCCAGAATCCCGGCGGTGATCAGTCCCGATGTGGGGTTCTACGATGACGAGGCGCACCTCTATGGCCTGGCGTTCAGCTACCGCGACGTGAGCGAGGAGGTCTCGCGGCTGGCAGGCTGGGCCAGCGCGCTTGGGTTGGGCGAACCTAATTCAGCGCTCGAGCTCGCGGCGGGTCCGGCCGACCACGCCCAGGAGTTCGCCCGCCGGGGGGCCAACGCTGCGGCGCTGGATCTGTCGGCGGCCATGTGCCGCTACGCCCAAAACAGCGCGGCCGAGGCCGGGGTCTCGCTCGAGGTCGTGTGCGCGAACATGATCGACTTTCAGCTGGCTGAGCCGGTCGAGCTGGCGTTCACGCTGATCAACTCGCTCGCCCACGTGCACACGCTAGATGAGCTCGTCGCGCATTTTGCGGCCGTCGAGCGAGCGCTGGTCCCGGGTGGTCTGTACGTGATCGAGCTGGGCCATCCCCGCGACTTTCTGGGTCGCGGAGGTCGCACGACCGGGGTCAGCCAGCCGTGGCAGGTCGAGCGAGATGGGGTCACGCTCACGACGCGCTGGGGTCTGGCCGATGACGAGTACGACGCGGTGGCGCAGCTTTTTCACGCGAGCGTCCAGCTCACGCTGGTTCATGCCGGGCAGACCCGCGTTGTCAATACCACGATCGTCATGCGGGATTGGACGCTCGACGAGGTCCGGGCGGCGAGCCGGCTGGCCGGAGGCGCGCTGGTTCCGGTCGCGTGCTTCGGTGACTTCGAGGGCGGTCCGGTCACGGCCGAGGCCGCCTGGCGAGCGATCTTCGTGTTTCGGCGAGAAGCGCCATCACATGTTTAGCATCCGACGATTGAACGACCTGGGCACGCCCGCCGAGCACGCGCGGCTCGAGCAGGTGCAGACCCTGTTTCGAGAGGCGTTCCCCGACGTGGCCGAGTACGCCGACACGCTGCCCGAGCAGCTCGGCCGTCGGCATCGCAAGCGCTACCAGATCGTGCTCATGACCTTCGAGACCGCGCGGGGTCGGGTGCGTGGGTTCGCGCTGGCGCACTATCACGCCGACTTGGCGTTTGGGTATCTCGACTACCTGGTGGGCAGCACCAGCACCCGGGCGGGGGGCGGACGCGGCGGGGCGCTGTACGAGGCGCTGCGCGACACGATGAAGGGTCTCGGGGCCACGGGCATGTTCATGGACGTGCCGCCCGATGAGCCGGCGATGGTCGCCGATCCGGCCCGGCTGCCCTCGAACCGCGCGCGGCTGCGATTCTATGAGCGGTACGGCGCCCGGCCGATCATCGGCACGGCCTACGATGGCCCGCCGCCGCTCGGGCAGACCTACGATCCCCCGTTCTTGGTCTACGACCCGCTCGATGGCGACGAGCCGCTCGACCGGGCGCGCGCGCGCAAGATCGTCGCCGCGATCTTGTCGCGCAAGTATGGGTGGGCGAAGTCCGATCCCTACACCCGGCGGATCGTCGCGTCGTTCGAGGACGACCCGGTCCAGCTGCGAGCGCCGCGCTATGCCAAGCGCGCCACCGCCAAGGTCGCCGACGCGCCGGTCTTGCACCTCGTGGTCAGCGAGCACCACGAGATCCACCACGTCCGCGAGCGCGGCTATGTCGAGCGCCCGGCCCGAGTCACCGCGATCCTCGACGGGCTGCGCTCGCTGACCACGACCACCCACGCTGCCAAGCACCGCGCGCTCGAAGCTGTCTGCGCGGTCCATGATCGTGAGTTCGTCCGCTACCTCGACCGCATGTGTCGCAAGCTCGCGCCGACCGAGACGCTCTATCCTTATGTGTTCCCGCTCCGCCGCCCCGAGCGAAAGCCCAAGGATCACTGGGTTCGCGCGGGCTACTACTGCATCGACACGTTCACGCCGCTGTCGCAGTCGGCCCTCGCGGCGGCCCGCGGCGCGGTCGACTGCGCGCTGACGGGCGCGGATCTACTCGCGGCCGGACACAGCCCGGTCTATGCGCTGTGCCGTCCGCCGGGCCACCACGCCGAGCGGCGCGTGTTTGGTGGGTTTTGCTATTTCAACAACGCCGCGCTCGCCGCTGACGCGCTGGCCTCCCGTGGCCGTGTCGCGTTCTTGGACATCGACTATCACCACGGCAACGGCTCACAGGACATCTTCTACGATCGCAGCGATGTCTTGTTCGTGTCGCTGCACGGGCACCCGCGGACCAGCTATCCGTACTTTTGTGGGTTCGCGGACGAGCGCGGCGTCGGGGCCGGCGAGGGCTTCAACCTCAATGTTCCGCTGCGCGAGGACACCGACGACGCGACCTACCTTCGCGCGCTCGAGCGCGGCCTGAAGGCGATTCGGAAGTTCGACCCGGCGTATGTGGTCATCTCGCTCGGCTTCGACATCATGCAGGGCGACCCAACCGGTGGATTTCGTGTGACGCCCGAGGGCATGCGAGGGATCGGGGCCGCGCTCGCGGGGCTCGAGCGGCCGACCTTGTTCGTGCAAGAGGGCGGGTACGCGCTGCGAAACCTGCGGCGGGGCGGGCACGCGCTGTTCGACGGGTTTTGTGGCTCGCTGCGCGAGCTCGAGTAGCGGCTACAGCCCGCGCAGCCGCTCGGGCTTGAGCAGGCGCTCGTCGCCGCGGGCGATCACTTCGTCGAGGACCCCCAGCATCGCGGGCTGGTCCGCAGGCAGGGTCCCGCGCAGCGGCAGGTAGTTGCTGGCGTGGTTGCTGGAGAACCGACACCCGCTAAACCGCGACTCGGCGACGATCGTGCGCAGCTCCTCGATCATCCGAAATTTACTGGGCAGCTGAAAGTCGCCGCGCGTGGCCATGTCGTGCAGGGGCGTGCCCGGGACGATCGTGGTGGTCAGCGCGCCGACGTAGGGCGGGTCCATCTCGGTGAGGGTCGCGGCGGTGCGCGTGGCGTGCTGCTCGCTCAGCGCGACGCCGCCGATCCCCAGCAGCACGATGACCGAGTGGGTGATCCCGGCGGCGCGCAGCTTGGCCGCGGTGTCGATGAGCTCGGGCCGCGTGCCGCCCTTGTCGATCAGCTCGAGCACCTGCTCATCGCCGGTCTCCATGCCGTGATAGACGATGCCAAGCCCCGCCTCGCGCAGCTGCACGAGCTCGTCGACCGACTTGCGCCCGACGCTGCGCGTATCGCCGTAGGTGCCGACACGCTCGACCCAGGGCCAGTGCTCGCGGATACCCTGCAGGATCTGCAAGAGCTTGCGGGTGCTGAGGATCAGCGCGTCTCCGTCACACAGGAACACCCGCTTGGGGAGCAGGCCGCGGCGACCGTGGCTGGCGGCCTTCGAACCCAGCTCGATCAGATCGGCCTCGATCTGCGCCCATGGCTTGGGCCGAAACTGCTTGTCGCGGTACATGTCGCAGTACACGCAGCGGTTGTGACTGCAACCGATCGTGACCTGCAGCAGCAAGCTGTGTGCCTCGCTCGGCGGGCGGTAGATGCGACCGACGTAGTCCACCCCCGCTCTATACTCAATCTAGATGGTCTTGCAGACCCCGACGTCGTCCACGGGCGGCTCGCGCCCTTCAAACCATGGCTCGCAGGTCATGAAGTTGGGGCACTCGGGCAGCGACAGCTTGCAAAACGGCGAGCAGCAGCCGACCTGCTCGCAGCCCGGTACGGTCGCGCCGTCGATGCACGCGAACCCCTCCGCGCACTGCACCGCGTACTCGCAAGGATCACCCAGCACGCCCGCGCCGAGGTTGGCGGCGGGCGTGCACGTGAAGTTGCCGGCGTTGGGAGCACACGCGTAGCCAGGTCCGCAGTCGTCGGCGAGCGGATCACAAGTTGGGATGCACAGCGACGGGCAGCCGCTGCACGGCTGACAGATCGCGGGCACAGCTTCGTCCGCGCAGCTCGGCGCGACGGGCGAGCCGCTGCACAGGGCCAGGCACACTCCAACGTTTTGCTCGTCGAGCCAGCTGCAGATCGCCCCGAGCTCGCAGTCGTCGTGGCCAGAGCCGGGGTCACCCAGGGTCATGCAGGGCTCGCCGGGGGGCCTGGCGTCCGCCACCAGCGGCACACAGCTTGGATGCGCGACGGCGTCGATCACCTCCCAGCTGCACTTTTGCTCGGGCGGGCAGTCTTGCAGCCACACGTCGCAGGCGAGCTCGGTGTCGGCGATGTCCAGGGTCGGGCCCGCGCCCGTGCTGCCCGCGTCGCTCTCTTCTGAGCCATCGCCGTCGCCGCTGTCAGCCGTGCTGCCGAGTCCGGTGTTGTTGGTCCCGCTTCCGGTGCTGCTCCCGCTCGGATCGCTGGCGGCGTCGATGCTCGAGCACGCGAACAAGCCGATCGCCAACACCAACTCGGGCCGCCTCCATCCGCGCCCCCGACATGGCTTGGCGGCGATGAGATAAGTCACCGGTCCAGCCTACGCGTGACGGCCACGGATCGTCTACCGCGGTTCTCGACCGCCGCAGACACCCTGCTGCCCAAACTGAGCTGGACTCGGTGAGCGTGAGACCTCCAGCTGGTGGGTCCGGCGGGGGCCCCGGCGACCCCGCGCAGGTCGCCCCGTTCGTAGGTCTATTGGGGTCGTAACCTCCAGGGGCGGAAATGATGTGCGGGTAGCCCGCGGAGCGGGTACACATCAATACATGCACTTGTCGCACCTCGATGACGGCGCGCGTGACCACGCGCTCGTCTGTGATAGCGACGTGCTGCACAGGTTGCCGGACCCGCAGGTCGAGGCTGTGTTGAGCGCCGAGCTGGCCAGGGCACCCGGGATCATGCTGCGCGGTCTACTTGGTGGCAGTGAAGACGGCTACCTCGAGTGGATCGTCGAGCAGCTCCAGCGCCTGACCAAGGCGCCGTTCGTCATGATCGGTGAGCTCCACGGTGAGGACTGGGATCGGGTCCAGACCCTGGAGATGCGCAGCCCGAGCGGCCGCGAGGTCAACGTGATCTACGACCTCGTGGACACGCCCTGCTCAAACGTGGTGGGCAGGACCGCGTGTCTCTACCCACGCAATGTCGCGAAGCTGTTCCCGAAGGACGAGATGCTGACCGAGTTGGGCGTGCAGAGCTACGCCGGGGTGCCGCTGTTCGACCCCGGCGGGCGGCCGCTCGGGCTGGTGACCTTGCTCGATCCGCAGCCGTGGACCGAGCCGCACATGCGCGAGGCGCTGGGCCTGATGGAGGCGTTCCGGCCACGGGTCGAGACGGTGCTGATCAACCGTCGCGCGCGACGGGACATGGAGCTGCTCAGCGACCGAATCACACACTCGGAGCAGGGCGATCCACTCGAGCAGCTCATGCGATCCTTTGCCTACGCGATGCAGGTCCGCGGGGCGTTCGCGTCGAGCTTCATCGACAAGTCATGCCAGCGCCTGCGCACCGCGGCGCTGGTCGTCGACGGCGAGGTGCACGAGCCGGTCGAGTACGCGTCGCTGGCCGAGGTCGAGCGGACCGGCGAGATCCTGGTCCGCGACCAGCTCGCCACGGCCTGGCCGGGCTCGACGGCGCTGGGGCAGTTCGGCGCGTGCTCGTTTCTGGTGCTGAGTCTGACCGGCGCGGGCGGCCGGCCGATCGGCCACCTCGGGATCATGCACGACCGTCCGCTCAACCGGCGGATCGGTGCGCAGCCCGTGGTCCGCGCCTTCAAGCAGCAGGTCGCGTTCGACCTGCGCCGCGCGATGCTCGAGGCCGAGCGACTCGCAACCGAGCGTCGGTTGCTCGAGCTGCAGCGGACGGAGAGTCTCGGGCTGCTCGCGGGCGGCGTCGCCCACGACTTCAACAACCTGCTGGTCGGCATGCTCGGCAACGTCGATCTCGCGCTGCTCGACTACCGCGGGGGCAGCCAGGGCGCCGCGGAGATCCGCGAGTACCTCGTCGACATCCGCGACGCGGCTCGCAGCGCGATGGAGCTGTGTCGGCAGATGCTGGCCTACGCCGGGCGGGCCGAGGTCGAGGCGACGCGACTCGAGCTCGGCGCGGAGTTGGACAAGCTGACGCGGCTGCTCGCGCCGACGATCTCGCGGTCGATCGAGATCGTCGTCGACCGCGAGGTCGATCAGAGCTGGGTCGACGGCGATCTCGTGCAGATCCGCCAGCTGCTCATGAACCTGATCACCAACGCCGCCGACGCGATCGGCGACGCCAGCGGTCGGATCGAGGTGTGCCTGAGTCGGGTCCAAGTCGACGAAGACACCGAGCCGATCCTCGGCGTGACCGGAGCGCTGCCGCCCGGTCACTACGTGCACGTGCGCGTGCGCGACGACGGCTGCGGCATGGACGGTCCCACGCTCGAGCACATGTTCGACCCGTTCTTCTCGACCAAGCCGGACGGGCACGGGCTCGGCCTCGCCGCGACGCTGGGGGTCGTGCGAGCGCACGGCGGGACCGTCGTCGTGAGCTCGCAGCTCGCGGTCGGCACGGTGTTCAGCGTATACCTGCCCGCTGCTAGTGAAACTTGAGCGAGAAGGTGCGCTCGGTGCAGGTCTTGAGCTTCTTGCTGCCGACCTCGAGCGGCTTGAAGCGCCAGGTCTTCAGGGTCCGACGCAGGATGTCGTCGACCTGAGGATCGCCCGGGAATTTAACCTTGGTCTTCACATCGACGACGCTACCGTTGGCGTCGATGCAAAACGCGATCGTGCTCTTGCCGTCGCGCTTGTCGAACCGGGCGGCCTTGGTCTGCTGGAGCAGCGCCTTGTCAGGGTCGGGCGAGTACACGGCCCGGGCCATCACCGCGGCCAGCGGCTTGACAGTGGTGGTGTCGGCGCTCGGGGGCTTGACCGCGATCGCCGGGTTGCGATCGCCGAGCTTGCCGATCGGGATGCCACCGATGACGCCGCCGACCTGACCCCCCAGCACGCCGTTGGGGATGCCCTGCGGCGCGCCGCCAGACTTTTGCTCGGGGATCTTGGTCGGCAGCTTCTCGGGCTGGGTCTCCTCGATCGGCTCGGGCTCCTCGGGGACCTCCTCGTTGGTGTCGGGCTTTTGCTCCTCGACGCTGCTGCCAGCGGGGGGCGGCGGTGGAGGCGGGGGCGGAGGCGGTTGTTCGGCGGTCAGCGCGAGCAGGATGTACTCGGTCGAGGGCGGGGCGACCCGGGCGATCGTCATCTTCCCGGCGACCCACCCGGCCGCGATCATCAGGGTCGTCCCGGTGATCGCCACCGCGGCGGCGAAGGTCAGCATCGCGGCGCGCTTGGGGTTGGGTCGGTTGTGGTCGAGGTAGTGTTCGAAGTTCATCTCTTGGCCTCCGCGAGGGCGGTTGCGGCAGGCCGGTGGTGGTTTCAGAAAAAGTTTGATGACCGCGGGCGAGAACCGCGCGAGCGCGTGCCCGCGCGCGTGGGGTAAAACCAAGCGGGTGGAGGAGGATCTCGAGCAGCCGTTTCCGCGCCTCGAGATTGACGCGGTCGAGCTGCGGCGCCAGCAGCAGCGCCTGCTCGCCGCGGTGTTTGGGACCCAGGCCGAGGTCCCGCTGCTCAACCACTACGAGCTGCTCTACGAGCTAGGGCGCGGGTCGATGGGCGTGGTCCATGCCGCCCACGATCGCCGGCTCGATCGCAAGGTTGCGATCAAGACCCTGGTCGCGGGTCGGGATCCCGAGCTGCGCCAGCGACTGATCCGCGAGGCCCAGATCATGGCCAAGCTCGCGCACCCCAACGTGGTGCCGGTCTACGAGATCGGTGAGCTCGAGGACACGACCTTCATCGTGATGGCCTGTGTCGATGGCGTTGGCCTGCGCAGCTGGTTGGACCAGGCCCCCCGCGGCACGGGTGAGATCCTCGCGGTGTTTCGGGCAGCCGGCGAGGGGCTGGCGGCCGCTCACGCCAAGGGCCTCGTTCATCGCGACTTCAAGCCCGACAACGTGATGGTCGGCGACGACGGGCAGGTCTGGGTGATGGACTTTGGCGTGGCCCGCTCGGTCCACGCGGGTGACGGGCACGGGTCTCCCGTCGACGGGCCTGGACCGTGGACGGGCGCGGACACCAGCATGACGCAGACGGGGGCGCTGGTCGGGACGCCCGCGTACATGGCACCCGAGCAGCTGCGGGGCGGTTGGGCCGACGCGGCCAGCGATCAATTCGCGTTTTGTGTCGCGCTCTACGAGGCGCTGTATGGCGCGCGCCCGTTCGTGGGCGCGACGCTGCACGAGCTGCGCGCGGTGGTCGAAGCGGGTGAGCTGCCGCCACCGCCGAGCAGCGGGATCGAGGGGACCGAGGTCCCAGCCTGGCTGCGGGCGATCGTGGCCCGCGGGCTCAGCTCCGACGCCGGGCAGCGGTTCGAGTCGATGCGGGCGCTGCTCGACGCGATCGAGAGCGAGGGGGACCGCGGCAGCTGGCTGGCCGACGAGGCCCGGCTCGCGGGGGTCCCGGCCCACGAGTTCAGCCCCTACCGCGGCCTCGAGGCGTTCCGCGAGTGCGACGCCCGCTGGATGTTCGGGCGCGAGCGCGAGACCGGCGAGCTGGTCGAACGGGTCCGGTCGAGCGCCAGCCGATTGTTGTGCGTGGTCGGTGGGTCGGGCTCGGGCAAGTCGTCGCTGGTGATGGCGGGCCTGTGTCCGGCGCTGCGGCGTGGGGCGCTGGGCGCTGACCTGAGCTGGGAGATCGCGGTGCTGCGCCCGGGTGCGCGGCCGTGCGAGTCGCTGGCGCGCGCGCTGATCGAGCTGCGAGCCGAGGCGGGCGAGCCGGTCCGAGACGCCGACGTTGATCAGCTGGGTCGGGCGCTGCTCGACCACACGAGCACGCTGGCCAAGACCGTGGGCGACCTGGTGGCGGTCCCGACCGAGCTCGAGCCGCGGCAGCGCCGGGTGTTGCTCGTGGTCGACCAGCTCGAAGAGCTGTTCACCGAGGCCGGCCTCAGACCTGGGTATGCGTCGCCGGAGGTGGCGGCGTTCCTCGACAACCTGATCACCGCGACCCGCGGCCGGACCGAGCTGTGGGTCGTCGCGACGCTGCGAGCCGACTTCGTGCACCGCTGCCTCGAGCTCAGGTCGCTCGCGCGAGTGCTGCACGCGGGCACCCACCTGGTGCTCGCGCCCATGACCAAGCGCGAGATCCAGGCGGCGATCGAGCAGCCGGCCAGCCGAGTCGGCTACGAGGTCGACCCGACTTTGGTCGCCGAGCTGGTCAACGCCGCGGCCGAGAACCCGGGCCGGCTGCCGCTGCTGCAGCACGTGCTGCGCGAGCTGTGGCTGCGCCGCGACGCCGACGCCCGTCGGCTCTGCTACGCCGCCTACGAAGCCACTGGCGGCCTCGAGGGGGCGATCGCCGTGGCGGCCGACGCCGCGCTCGACCAGCTGCGACGCGAGCTCGGCGAGCAGGCCGACGACGCGGTCCGGCGGGTCATGACTCGCCTCGTTCACCCTGGTGAGGTCGCGCGCGGCGACACCCGGCGCCGCGCGACCCGTGACGAGCTCGGCGCGGATCCACGGACGACCCAGGTGCTGACCGCGTTCGTGAGCGAGGCCCGGGTGCTGGTCGCGTCCGAGGTCGGTGGCGTCGAGGTGATCGAGCTCGCCCACGAGGCGCTGCTGCGCGAGTGGAGCAAGCTGGTCGAGTGGCTCGACATCGATCGTGACGCGCTGCGCCTGCGCCACGAGCTGGCCCAGGGGGCAGACCAGTACGCGGCCCACACCGATCCCGAGTACCTGTGGGGCAAGGGCCGGGTCGAAGAGGCCACGCGGGTGCTCGGCCAGAGCACCGTCGAGCTGGGGGACGTCGAGCGCAGGTTCCTCGAGCGCAGCATTGCGCGGGTTCGCAAGCGCGAGCGGTGGGTGCGGATCTCGGTCGCGGCCGCGTTCGTCGTGTTGATCGTGTTCTCGGGCTTCACGCTGGGCCTGGCGCTCGAGAACCAGCGTCAGGCCAGCGACTACCAGGCGCTCGCCGACGCCGAGCTGGCCCAGCGCGCGCGGGCGGACGACGGCCTCAACGCCCAAAAAGGCCTGCGCGCGTCGATGCTGGCCGAGGGCCGGATCGACGTTGAAGCGGTCGCGCTCGCGATCGAAGCGCTCGGTGCCTATGGTCCGCCGTTCGTGCGGCCGCCGCCCGCCGACGTCTATCAGGGCACCCTCGACGCGCTCGCGATGCGGGGCATCGTGGGTCCGGTCGCGGCGCTCGAGGCCCACACCCGCAGCGTGGTCGCGGTCGCCTACTCGGCCGACGGTCAGACGCTGGCGACTGGCAGCCGGGACGGCAGCGCGCGGCTGTGGGACGCCAGCTCGGGTCAGCCGCTCGCGGTGCTCGATGGCCACACCCGCAGCGTGACCTCGGTCGCGTTCTCTCCGGATGGCTCGCGGCTGGCGACCGGGAGCTGGGACCACAGCGCGCGAGTGTGGGACGTCGACTCCGGATCCCAGCTGGCGCAGCTCGAAGGCCACCGCGATGACGTGGTCGAGGTCGTGTTCTCGCCCGACGGCGCGCGGGTGGCCACGGCCAGCTCCGACGACAGCGCGCGGATCTGGGACGCCGACTCCGGGGCGCTGATCCATACGCTCGAGGGCCACGAGGGCAACGTCAGCGCGGTCGCGTTCTCGCCCGACGGCGCGCGGGTGGCCACGGCCAGTCACGACGCGACCGCGCGGATCTGGGACGCCCACTCCGGCGCCGCCCTGCACGAGCTCGCGGGCCACCACAGTCGAATGCTCGACGTCGCGTTCTCGCCCGACGGTGCGCGCCTGGTCACCTGCGGCTACGAGGGCGTCGCGCGGATCTGGGAGGTCACGACGGGAACCCAGCTCGTCGAGCTCGACGCGCACCGCAGCAGCGTGGTCGCGGCCGTGTTCTCGCCCGACGGCTCGCGGCTGGCGACGGCCAGCTTCGACGACACCGCGCGGGTGTGGGATCCAGACTCCGGCGAGCTGCTGGCCAGCTTCACGGGACACACCGATGACGTGCTCGCGCTGGCGTTCGTGGCCGGCGGCGCCCGCCTCGTCACCGGCAGCGCCGACGCGACCGTGCGGGTCTGGGACGCTCGCTCCGGCCGCGAGCTCGCGGCCTTGGCCGGCCACACCGACGACGTGCTGGCGGTCGCCGTCCATGGCTCCGGGTTCACAACCACGAGCGCCGACGCGACGGCGCGGATCTGGTCGCTCAGCGGTGCGGCCCCGCGCCCTCGGCTCGAAGGTCACGCGGGCAACGTCGCCGCGCTCCGCTACGCCCCCGACGGCGCGCGCCTGGCCAGCGCCGGCGACGACGCCAGCGTGCGCGTGTGGGATCCGAGCGCGCGCAGGCAGCTGCACGCGCTCGATGGCCACACCAACGGCGTGACCGCGCTGGCGTTCTCCCCGGACGGCGCGCGCCTGGCCAGCGCTGGCTATGACTCGAGCGTGCGGCTGTGGGACGTGGTCTCGGGCAGCTCGCTGGCCGTGTTCGAGGGCCACAGCAGCCACGTCGTCGCGCTGGCGTTCTCCCCAAACGGCCTGCAGCTGGCCAGCGCCAGCTACGACGCGACCGCGCGGCTGTGGGGCACCCAGTCTCACGAACCGCTCGGCGTGTTCGAGGGCCACGCCAGCTACGTGGTCGCGCTGGCGTTCTCGCCCGACGGCTCGCGGTTGGCGACGGCCAGCTACGACTCGAGCGTGCGGGTGTGGGACGTGAACTTTGGAGATCAGCTCGCGGTGCTCGAGGGCCATCGCGGCTACGTCGGCGCTGTCGCGTTCTCGGGTGACGGCTCGACGATCGCGTCGGCCGGCTGGGATCGCAGCGCGCGGCTGTGGAGCGCGAGCTCGGGCGCCCAGCTGCACGCGCTCGAGGGCCACGGCGATCGGGTGCTCGCGCTGGCGTTCACGCCCGACGGAACCCAGCTCGCAACCGCCGGCGCCGATCATGTCGCGCGGCTGTGGGACGTCGACAGCGGCCGGCTCGCGCAGACCTTTGTCGGGCACAGGGACGACGTGGTCGTCCTCGATCTGTCCCCCGACGGAACCCGCCTCGCGACCGCGAGCGTCGACGACAGCGTGCGCGTGTGGGAGCTGAGCAGCGGTCGCCAGCTGGCCAAGCTCACCGGCCACACCGGTGACGTCGAGCAGGTGGTGTTCTCGCCCGACGGCTCGTACCTCGCCAGCGCGGGGGCGGGCGGCAGCGTGATCCTGTGGCCTCTGCCCGCGCAGGCGCTGAGGCTGGCCTGCGATCGGGTCGCGCCGTACCTGACCCGCGATCGCGTCGCGACGATCTGCGGGCGACTGCCGTGACTGGCCTGGCTCACCCGCGCGCGTGGGCAGCCAGCGACGTGGCGAGCTTGCGAAACCGCAGCCGCCAGGCATAGATCGCGTCGCGGCTCATGTCGGTCGCGTCCATGACCTCCTCGACGCTGCGCTCCTCCACGTACAGCATCGCGAACAACAGCATGCCGCGCTCGTCGAGGCGGCCGCCGAGGCGCTCGAGCACCCGGTTGAGCGCGTCGTTGGCCTCGAACCGCCTGGCCGGCGTGCCGTCGTCGCTGATCCGACGCTCGAGCTCGTCGCAGGGCACGGGCTCGACGCTCCATGGATTGCGCCGGGCAGATCGGAAGGTCGCGGCCACCTGCCGCCGCGCCACCAGCCGCACGAAGCTCTCGAACGAGCGGCCGCGCGCGGGATCCCAGCTACGCAGGACCCTGCCGTCATCGGCGAGCAGTGAGATGAACACCTCTTGGACGAAGTCGCGGACCTCTTGGCGAGGATCACGACCTTCGCTGCGGGCGTCACGAATCAGCGCGTACCCGACCTCGGCCTGCAGCACGGGCAGCAGCCGCCGCACGAGTCGCTCCAAGGCCTCACGATCGCCATCGAGCGCTCGCGCAACCTGTTCAGGTTTGAGAGCTACTTGCATGAATTCTCGTCGCGCCAACGCCGGCCCGGACGGGCCGCTCGCTGGTTCGCGGTGCACAGCATAAGCCGGACGAATGGCGACTAGCGTGGTCGCGGATCGCGTCGTCACGCTCGAGCGCGGCTGAGCGAGTCACGCGAAATTGGATCGATCGTGGTCGCAGCCGAGCTCAGGCAAGCATCATCGACAACGCGCAAATCCCCCGCGTGGTGACGCCGCAGGCGGGTTGATCGGCTGACCCAATGATGGGGGTTGTCGACCCGCCAACCTGCGAGAGGGCCCAGCCCAACCGCCAGATCTGCTCAGCGCCGAGCCGACGCGAGGTCAGCGAGGCGGGCCTCGATCCTGGCGCTGTGAACGACACCTTTGGACTCGCCCTGCGCTCGCTCGACCACGCGGACCAGCTCGAGCGCCTCGCGGTAGCGCTGAATCGCCTCGGCCGTCAGGCCCTGTTGCTCGGCGAGCTCGGCCCACGAGTCCCATGCATTCCACGAGTCGGGGACCCGGTCCACGACCGTCGCGAACACCTGCTCGGCCAGGGTTGGCGAGCCCGAGCGCGCGAGCACGTAGCCCGCGTCATTGAGCAGCAGCTCGGCGTCACAGCGCGCCTGCCCGGCGCAGCGATCGTAGGCGGCGGCGGGCCCAAGCTCGCGGATCCAGGCGAGCACCAGCGCGAGATCGGCGGGCGGCGGCGAGGCGGGGAGCTGGGTCCAGTTGGGCGGCAGCGACTCGGCGCCCGGGCGCTCAGTGCCGGTCGTGACCTGCGAGAGAAACTCACGGACCGCGTCCGCGACCTGCACGAAGCCCGCACGGATCTCGGGGTCGGCGTGCGCCGTGTGAGCCGCCCGCAGCACTCCGCCGTGGGCGATGAAGTCGTTGTGGCGCAGGCCCGGCATGCTGACGAGCGTGCGCTCGGCGTGGGTCAGACCCTCGACATAGTCGGTGCGGCCGCCCGCGTGAATGATCAGCGCCGGGATCCGCAGCTTGTCGCGCCGACCGAGGTAGCGGGCCGGCTCGGGCCGCTCGTACCAGGGGTCGTCGGCGCTCGCGTACTCGAGGGTCGAGTCGAGGCTGACGACGGCGAGCAGATCGCGCCCGGCCATGGCGTAGGCGAGGGCCGCCTGCGCGCCGTAGCTGTGGCCAATCACGACGACGCGAGCCGGATCGACGCTAGGCCAGGTCGCCGCGGCCTCGAACATGCGATCGAGGTCGGCGATCGAGGTGCCCGGATCCCACTCGATCGCGCTGCCCAGCCCGCTCGCGTCGAGGAACGCACCCGACACGACCACGAACCCATGCGAGGCCAGGTGCTCCCACAGCACGAAGTTGTCGGCGAAGCTGGCCCCGAGCCCCGGGTGCGCCAGCACGATCGGGAACGAGCCCTGGGCCCACTCAGCGTCGCGCCGGGCCATGGTTTTCAGCCCGGCGAGCTCGTCGGTCGGCTCACCGTCGAACACCTCCTGGTCACGGACGCGCTGCACGTGCTGCTCGAGGCGCGCTCGCCAGGCTCCCGCCTTGGGGGCCGCCACGCGCAGGTAGTCGTCGACCAGCATGGCCTCCCCGCTGGGCACGCTGGCGTCGCTCGGGTACCAGACCGCGAGCAAGATCGGTCGCTTGATCCGATCACCGGTCACCGGATCGATCAGCGAGCGGGTCGGATCTTCGAACCACTGCTGGCGGTATCCGATCGCGTGGGGCCCGGGCGCGAGCTCGGGGAGCCAGACTGGGGCGGGCGTATCTGCTTGGCTGGGTTGCATCGTGGTCGAGGTGACGGCGGTCTCGCCCGGCGTGGTCGCCTGCGAGGACGCAGCCGCCTGCGAGGGTTGACTCGGCGGTGTCTCGCCCGAGCAGCCCGAGCTCATCAACGCCAACAACACGCCGAGCACCCCGGCGACATGCAGCGTGGCTCGACGTTCAGGCGGCCGCCATCCTGGTGCGCTCACACTCGGCATAATAGAAGACGGAGACCGTATAGCGATGGGTCGGCGCGTCGGGGTGGGGGATTCCCGCCCGGTGCAGGATGTTGGAGTGGAACGCCACGAGTCGCCCGGGCCGCGGTGCCACGACCATCATCGCGTCGCCGTCGTCGTCGTAGAATACGGTCTCGCCGCCCCAGCCCGCCCGCCAGCTCGAGTTGGCGTAGTAGAGGAAGGTCAGGGCCTGCGGGTGGACGGTGTCGGTGTGCACGGTGCCACACGCGTCCGAGGAGATCGACGCCGCGTAGACGTGGCTGAGCCCGACGCTTGGATCGCTCAAGCCAAAGGTCTCGCGCATGCTCGTGAACACCGCCTCGGTGTAGGGGAACAAGAACGGCGCGGCCCGGAACATCTCGGTGTTCACCGCCGCGCTCAGCTCGCGATCGAACGACGGCCTGCGCTCGTAGTCGAGCTGCATCACGACGTTGGCGAAATTGGTGATCTGCTCGCTGTCGAGCAGGTCGTCGTAAATCTGGATCAGGCGGTCGCCGATCGAGTGGGAGCGAGTGGGCGTGGGGTTCATCGTTCGGGTCCTCGTGCGTGTCCGTGGCAGGTCGGGAGCTCGACCTCGACGCTGCCGCCGAGCGGGTGATTGTCGAGGCTGGCCGCGGCAATTCGGGCCTCGTAGACCCGGAGCCCCGAGAGCTCGTCGACGTCGTCGTGGGTCGGGTGGAGCATGGCGGTCGCCGGCTCGCCGACGTGATCGACAAACCGCCAGCGCGCCGAGATCGGTGAGCGCAGGGCCTGCTCGGCCGGCAGGGCGACGCGGAGCACCAGGTCCTCGGTCGAGACGAATCGGCCCAGCGCCTGTCCGGTCTCGACCCAGGCTCCGGGGACCACCGACTCCCGCACGATCCGTCCGGGGAACGGGGCCTCGAGCCGACCGGCCGCGATCCGGGCGCGCTGGGCCTCGAGCCGGGCGGCGGCGGCACGGCGCTGCGCGTCGGCGCCGTGCAGCTCGCGAGCGGAGATCGTGAGCGCGTCGCGGGCCGCCTCGCGCTCGGTGTCGGCCAGGTGTTCGCCGAGCTGCTCGGCGCCGCGCAGCTCTCGGGCGCGGGCGATCTGCTCGGCCGCGTAGCGCTCGCGGGTCGCCTTGGCCTCGTCGAGCTCGGCGCGCTGGGTCTCGAGCGCCGCGACGTCGTCGCCGGCCTCAATTTCATAGAGCAGGTCCCCGGCCGCACGCAGCTCGGCCCCGCCGCCGCGCAGCAGCCCCGCGCGAGGGGCATGCAGCTCGACGCTCAGGCGCGGAACGATCACGCCGAGCTCCGTGCAGGGATCGATCTCGTCGAGCCCGGGCGCGCGCACGCTCGATGCCTCGCCGTCCTCGCGCGAGTGGTCGTCGAGCGCGGCGGCGTCCGAGCTCGCGCGCGGGTGGAACCGCAGATCGCAGCCGAGCCCGCCCGCGCAGGCCAACAGCAAGACGAACAAAGATCGGATCGAGCGATTCATGCTGCGCTGTCCTCGGCCAGCTGCGCCGCGACCAGGCGCGCGTAGCTGCCACCTTTCGCGACCAGCTCTGCGTGGCTGCCTCGCTCGACGCAGCGCCCGTTCTCCATCACGACGATCAAGTCGGCGCGGCGGATCGTGGACAGCCGATGGGCGACCACGACCTGGGTGCACTCGAGCTGACGCAGCGCTTCGTAGACCTTGGCCTCCGTCGCCGTGTCGAGCGCGCTGGTGGCCTCATCCATGACCAGGATCCGCGGCAGCGTGACCACGGCGCGCGCGATCGCCAGGCGCTGGGCCTCGCCGCCAGACAGGGAGCTCCCGGCCTCGGCGATCGGCGTCTCGAACCCAGCGGGCTCGCGGGCGATCCGAGCGTCGAGGCACGCGAGCTTGGCCGCCCACTCGACCCGATCGGCCGCCTCTTCGGCGCCAAACAAGATGTTGCTGCGGAACGTGCCCTGGATCAGCTGAACGCGCTGCGGCACCACGCCAAACTGGCGGCGCAGCTGCTGCGGGTGAAACGTGGTCAGGTCGGCGCCGTCGAGCAAGATCCGACCCTGGCTGGGCCGCAGCAGCCCCAGCAGCAAATTGATGATCGTGCTCTTGCCCGAGCCCGTGCTGCCGACCAGCGCGACGGTCTGACCCGGCAAGATCTCGAGATCGAAGTCGTCGACGATCGCCTCTTCGGGGCGAAACCCGAAGCTCACCTGCTCAAACCGAATCCCGCCCTGGATCCGCTGCGAGGGCACGTTCGCCGCGTCCGAGAATTCCGTTGGCAGCTCCGAGGTCTCCTCCAGCACATCGTTGACCCGGGCGGCGACGCTGCGCGCGTCGGCCAGCGACTGGATCGCGCCGACCAGCTGACCGACCGGCGCCATGAAGCTGGGCATCAGCACGCTGGCCGCAAACAGGGCGCCGAGGCTCATGTCGCCCTGGGCCACGCTGGCGCCCGCGAACCCCAGGATGCACGCGGGGGTCAACATCCCGATGCTCGGGCGGATCGCGTCGAGCAAGGCCTCGAAGTTGCCGCGGTTGCGATCGGCCTGCAGCTGGGTGACGAACGCGTTCGACCAGCGCTGCAGCATCGCCTGCTCGCGACCCATGGCCTTGGTGCTGTAGGCGGTCGCCAGCGCCTCGACCTGGCGGGTCTGACAGACCGCGTCGGCCTCGAGGTAGGTCTCGGTCAGGCGCTCGCGCCGACCCCAGCTCCACGCCGTGACCAGCCCCTGCAGCGCCGCGAGACCGAGCGCGGCGAAGGCCAAGGTCGGGTGCAGCATGAACAGCGCGAGCAAGAACGCCGCCGCCGTCGTCGCGTCCAGGACGCTGGCCAGCGCGACCGAGGACAGCGCGTCGCGGATCTCTCGATGCGCGTTGATCCGCTGCAGCAGGTCACCCTGCGACCGGGTCAGGAACACCCGGTAGGGCAGGTGAAGCAGGTGGTGGAGGAAGCTCGCGCGCATCGACGACTCCAGCGAGACGTCGATGACCTTGAGCGTGCGACCGCGGATCAACATGGCCCAGAACCGGGCGAACGAGGCGATCACCAGGGCGATCGCCGTGATCGTCAGGCCGCCCAAGTCGCGCCACGGGATCAGGTCTTCGACCGCGATCGCCATCGCGATCGGGACACAAAACGCGAGGACCTGAATGAACAGCGAGCTGACGACCGCGGTCGCGAGCCGACGCTTCTGCGAGAGCACCCAGCGCAGGTGGCGACGCAGCGGCCGCTCGCGCTCGATCTTGGGGTCGAAGCTCTCACCCGGCGTCAGCGTGAGCGCGACGCCCGTGAACGCGCGGCCGACCTCCTTCGCGTCGCACCAGCGGACCCCACGGGCCGGGTCGTAGATCTGAAAGCGCCCCCGCGAGACCCGGCCGAGCACCACGAAGTGGTTCATCTCCCAGTGCAGGATCGTGCCAGGCTCGAACTCGGTCAGGTCCTCGACCTCGAGCCGGTAGCCACACGCGATGAACCCGAGATCCGAGGCCGCGCGGGCCAGGTGAGCGAGGCTGACCCCGTCGTAGACGTCGCCGACGAGGCGCCGAACCTTGCCCAGCGGCAGCTGCAGGCCGTGGTAGCCGATCGCCATGCACAGCGAGGCGACGCCGCACTCGGCGGACGAGAGCTGGCGGACCAGGCGAAGTCGACCCCCCCGGCGCGACGCGAACAGCCGGCCGCTGACTCGCTCGGCGAACGCTTCGGAGCTCGCGGTGGTCATGGTCGCCCCCTCCAGCCCATCGCCTCGGAGATCCGCACGAGCAGCGAGCGCTGGCGGACCAGCGCCCGGACCTCGCCGACCATGCCGTCGAACAGCACGACGGGAGCCGACCCCGAGTCGTGCGCGAGCTCGGCCTCGACCACCAGCACCGAGTCCGAGGCCTGGGCCGAAGCCAGCTCGTGGCGCTGAAGTGGATCCTCGATCGAGATGGCCTCGCTCGAGACCGAGCGGACCACGAAGATGTGGCGGTGGTCGCCGGCTCGCTCGACGATCAGCTCGAGCTCGGTGCCGACCTGAATGACCCCGAGCGTCGAGTCTGGAAAGGTCGCGACGAGGTACGGGCGCGAGTCCTGATCATCAGCCGAGCGACGCCCGATCGTGGCGACGATATCGGAGGCGTTGACGAGTCCACCCTCACGCGCGCGAACCGAGATGACGTCGCCGTCGATCGGGCTGCGCAGGGTCAGCGCCGCGGCCCGATCGCGGAGGTCCGAGAGCGCGACGCGGGCGCTGCCGACCTCGCCGCGCAGCGCCGGGTTGGTCGGGCTGCGCAGCATCGCCGCGAGGGCCTCGTCATAGCGATGCCGGGCCCGGCGAAGCTCGCCGTCGATCTCGGGGTCGTGGAGCTGGACCAGCGCCTGACCTTCGACGACCGAGTCGCCGGGCGAGGTTGCGATCGCATGGATGCCGCCCGCCGCTTCGCTGCGTAGATAGATGGTGCCGGGCACTCGCACGACCCCGCGACCCGAGACCCGCTCGGGGCTGGGGATCACCAGCGAGAGCGCCGCGGCGAGCAGGAGCAGACCCAGACTCATGACTGGGCCTGAGAACCATGCCCGTTCTCGGCGGCTGGGTATGCCCCGAGCCCAACCTTCCTTGGTGAGCTCGGCGAGCGCTTCGGGCCTCAGATCCACGCTGCCCCATTGCGCAGACAGGGAGGAAATCTGACGAAAAATTTCTTCGTCAGATTTCACCGACCGGCGCACAAGGGGGTCAGTGCTCGACACGACGTCGGGCGCGACAAAGAGAAAACATCATGAAGACCATCAAAGAACTCCGCATCTCCGATCTCCAGCAAGTCCGTGGCGCCGCCGAACTCGGTGGCGGTCGCGAGGAGTACACCCGCAACTGCGAGGACGGCTCCTGCAAGAGCAGCGAGATCGGCAAGCAGGCCACTCCCGCCCTCGGCGCGCTCTAGTCCTGATTGGGGCCGGCGACTCCGTCGGCCCCTTTTTTTGCCTTCAGTATCGAGGAACACTCGCGTGAACGAGCCGCTGCAACTCATCGATATGTCAGGTGCGCGCCCGTCCGAGCGACAGGTGCAGGGAGCCGGCGACCAGCTCGCGGCGCTCAGTGCCACTCGTCATATTCTTCAAGACCCCCACACCCGGATCGTTCGGCGTTCAATTGACGCGAACTGGCTGTACGAGACCCGCAGCTCCAAGACATCGGCCGGGTGGAACCCGTTTCGGGGCGAGATCTATATTGCCGACAACTCGCTGGTTGCGCAGTGGCTCGACGATCCTTCCATGGATCTTCGGGTGCTCAACGAGAATGATCTATTTCTGCCCGAATTCGCGTTCTTGCTGCACGATCACCTGCACATCTTCGGGGCCCGCACGATCGCAGAGCTGCGCCCCGAGCTAGCGTTCGGCCACGGGACCCTGGACCCGGCCCGGCTCGAGGAGCACGCGTTCGTGCTGGTCGTGACCGAGGCTGTCGCGACCGTCGGCCTCGACTACTGGGATCTGTGCTGCCGCAACCTCGGTCGCGAGCTCGACATTGGGACATCGTTTGCCCGGCTGACGGTCTCGTATCAGGCCTCGCTCGAGCCCGAGTATCGCCGCTATTGCGAGGACTTCACCGCGCAGACCCCCGACTTTTTTGGCTTGATCGCACGATTTTACTGCACGGGCGCGTTCCCGGGGTTTGACGGCGAGGCCCTGCGTCGCAGCCCGGTCACGCTGGGCTGGCTTCGGCATGAGCTGCTGTATGGCGGATCCCAGCGACGCTACTCGAGGCAGTGGCTGCAACACCTCGCGGGTGTCCAGCACTACGACGCTGGCGCGCTCGAAGCCCCGATCGAGATCCCGGACTGGGGCGAGGACGTGATCGAGGAGCTCGGCGAGCGCCTGTGGGCCAAGGTCAAGCACGGCGATCCATGGTTGCCTGGGGCGCAGCATGCCCCCGAGCAGGCCTGGCGGGCGCCGCAGCGCGGTCCGATCGACTGTCGGTTCACCAACCTCGCCGGGTTCGCAGACGCCGAACGTGAGCTCGCCCGCCGCAGCGTGCTCGAGCCCTCGCGTCCGCAGTGGCGTGAGCAGCTGCTGCGAAGTCGTCGCTATCCGATCGGCGATCCCGACGCGATCGCGGCCGTGAACACGCTGATCCACAGCCCCGACCACGCCGTGGTCGCGTGGGCGGCCAACCAGCTCCCCGCGTACGGGCGGTCCGAGGACGAGCCGCTCGACATGTTCTTCCTCAAGTGAGCGAACGTCATGAACATCGACGACCCACGAACGATCCAGTGGCGACCTGCCAGCCCCTGGGCCACGCCTGTCCCGCTCGCGGCGGCCGACTTCGAGCCGCTGCACGCCGAGCACCGCAGCTGGTGCCTGCGGACGGACCTCGGCGCCATGCAGGCCTTTGGTGTGGCCGGCTTTGACGACGGTGATCTCAGCGTGGGCTTCGCCGACTTTCAGCTGCCTGCTCGCTACCCCGTGGCCCGGCGGCTCGGCTCGGGCCGCGCCGTGTTTCATCAGGGGAAGTACATCAAGGGCGTCGGCCGGACCCAGCTCGCGGCCAACTGGGCTGACGCCAGCGATGTCTTGCACAGCTCGGGGCACATGTATCCGAGCGGGGCGATCCGCGAGTACATCGTCACGCGCTACCTCGAGGCGCGCGGGCTTGGCGATGTGGTGGTGCCGTGTGAGGGCCTCGCCGTGAGGCCGCTCCCTGCCGCGTTTGGCAGCGCGCTGCGAGCCCACGCCGAGCAGATTGGGGTCGCGCTGGCTCCGGCTGACGCGTGCCTGCAGGCGCTGACCTTCAAGCCCGGCAACTTCGCGCGCTGGTCCAACTTCTTGTGGCTGGCGACCCACGCGTATGGCGAGCTCGACGAGGTGATTCGCATGGGCCTGGCCCTGCATCACTTCAGCGACCCGTCCGCCGAGGTCGACACCAACGCGTGCACGCCCACGGCGATCGCCGCCAGCCTCGACGCCGCGGTCGAGCGAACCCGTCGCAACTTCGCGCGCTTCTTCGAGGCCGGGATCTACTGGGGCTCGTTCACCAACAACGCGACGCTCGACGGTCGCTTCTTGGATCTGGAGCTGCCGACCCTGCTGACCGAGCCGATGGTCGTCGCGCTCGCCCCCCACAAGAAGCGCACTGGCCTGTCGAGCGCGGCGACGCCGATCTATCAATGGTTCGGGGCCGAGTTCATCGACGCCGCCAAGGCGCTCGCTGCATGCGTCGCGCTGCTGCGCACGCGGCTCTCGGAGCTGGCCTCGCGCTGCGAGCATGAGAGCGCGGCGGCGTTTTGTCGCGCGACCGTCGAGGCGTTGGGCGAGACCTTTGGTCCTGACCACTGGATTCACGATCGCGAGCAGTGGCGTCGGGAGCTGCGCTCGCGCTATGTGGGCCAGGTCGGCTGTCCCTACGATCCCGAGCCGCTGGTCGAGGCGCTGCTTGGTCAGTCGTCGGTTAGCATCGCGCTTCGCCGCCATGAGCTCGGCTTGGCCGATCCCGAGCCAGCGATCTCCGTCGCCAGCTTCTTTGCCGACGGCGCGTCGCTGCCCGAGGACGCCGACGGCGCTCGTGCGCTGATCAACGGCCTCGTGCAGGAGCTCGATCAGTGCACTCACGTCGACGAGCTGCTTCGCGGGCTGCGGGAGGCGACGGATCAGATCCGGTCCCACGTGCGGCCGCGCGCTCGCCAGGGGGCCGCCGCGTGAGCTCGAACGGTGACGTGACGGCGCGGCCGCAGCTCAGCTACGGGGATCCGCGGCGCGCTCACGAGCTGTTCGCCCTGCGCTCACGGGCCTTCGCCGCGCGGATCGACGGCGAGGCAGCAGGCGGGCGCTGGGTCGAGATCGGCGGCGGCTTTGGGTTCGACTGGGACGGCTACCGTTGGGTCCACGACTTCGGTGACGAGGCGCTCGCGCGCCTCGACGAGCTGCTCGACTGGTTTCAGAGCGGGGTCGCGCCGATGTTCGAGACCTATTGTGGCGAATCGGTTCAGACCACCGCCCAGGCGCTGACCCTGCTTGGCTATCAGCCGTATCACGCTCACGCGTTTTTTGCTGCGCCGCTCGGGTCGCTCGGGTCTGGAGAAGCCGGCGCGGACGTCGAGGTCAGCCTGGACCCCCACGACTTCGGCCGGCTGGGCGCGCAGATGTGGAGCGAAGGGGATCCCGCGCGGGCACGGGCGCTGACCCGTCAGCACGAGGGATCCGAGTGGAGCTGCGTGACCGTGATCGAGCACGGGCGGCCCGTCGCAGGCGCCAGCTTGTTCTTTGACGGGGCCTACGCGTTTCATGCCAACGCGCTGACCCTGCCCGAGTGCCAGGGCCGAGGTCTGCACGCTCGACTGTTGCGCGCGCACATCGAGCTCGCGCGGGCCCGGGGCAAGACGTGGATCGTCGCCGATACTCAGGTTGGGTCGGGCAGCGGTCGCAACCTCGAGCGTGCAGGGCTTCGCTGTGTGGCGACTTGCCTGCACTGGCAGCCGCTGCGACAGGACTGAGCGCCGGGCTTCGCTGATCTCGATCGAGGATCTCGCCGCCGCGGCCACCGAGCTGCGGACCCAGGCCCACCGCGACGCGTACCCCGGCACCGGGCTGCCGCCCACCGGCGACTGGGCCGAACTCTCGCAGCCCTACGCGGGGTAGTTGTTTGTACCCCCCGGCTTGCTAGAGCGCCATCGGCCCACCCCCGCGCGTCAACAGGTCCGGCTCAGTTGCATCGCTTCTCCGAGCCGGGCGAGCTTGTGTGGGTTGGCGACGGCATAGATGCGAGTGATCCGTCCTGCCTCGATGACCAGGCTGATCGCCGCGTGAAGCTCCCCGTCGAGGTCGATCCGCAGCGCGGGGGCGCCGTTGAGCCACATGGCTCCGACGCGGGCTCCGGGCGCGACCCTGGGGAAACCGGCGAGGGTCCGGGCCACACGGTGCGCGCCCACGACTGGGCGGCGGAGCGCGGGGACCAGCCCGCCGCCATCGGCGACGGCCACCACTTCGGGCGCGAGCACGTCGAGGAGACCTTGCAGATCACCGGTCTGGATCGCCGAGCGCAGCCGCTCCACGGCGGCCTGCTGCTCGACGGCGCTGACCTTCATGCGTGGCCGACGGGCCGCCACGTGCACGCGAGCCCGGCGTGCGATCTGCCGGACCGCGGCCGGTGATTTTTGGATCGCGGCCGCGATCTCGTCGTACGGCGTATCGAACACCTCGCGCAGCACGAACACCGCCCGCTCCGTCGGGGTGAGCGTCTCGAGCACCGTGAGCATCGCAATCGAGACGCTCTCGGCGAGCTCGACGTCGTCAGCCACATCGGGGCCCGTCCGCAGCGGTTCGGGCAGCCACTCGCCGACGTAGTCCTCCCGCCGCCGCGTGAGCGTACGAAGCCGGTTGAGCGCCTGCCGGGTCACCGTCCGCACCAGGTAGGCCCGCGGATCATGGACCTCGGCCTGCTCGACGCCCGCCCAGCGGAGCCAGGTCTCCTGCACGACATCCTCGGCGTCGCCAACGGAGCCGAGCATCTCGTAGGCAACCGTGAACAGCAGGCTGCGGTGGGTAACGAAGGGGTCGTCGCTCATGAATGCTTTGTCGTCGTGGGTTGTGCGAGGGGCTGCAGGCCGCAGGACGCCGCGAACCCCTGCGCCTCGATCCCGAGCGCGGTGTTGGTGCGAGCGCCCATGTTCGCGGCCGCGACGAAGGACGTGAGCTCGACCAGCGCGGGAGCACCAAGCTGCTCGAGCAGCGCGGCCGACATCTCGTCGGTGACGGTGGGTGGAGTCTGGCTCATCGCCTCGGCATACTCCATCACCTGCCGCTCGAGCGGGGTGAAGACCGTGGACTCGCGCCAGCGGGGCACCTCGCGGGCCTTGACCTCGTCGAGCCCCTGGTTGTGAGCATGGAAGTAGCCGAGGTCCAGGCAAAACCTGCAGCCGACGAGCGACGCGACCGCCATGTGGGCGAACGACTTCAGGCTCGGATCGACTTGGTTCCAGTTTTTGGTCTTGCGGCTGAACGCGCTGAGGTCCTTGAACACGTCGGGGTGGTTCCACATCACCTCGACCGGCTCGGGTACGGCGCCGAACCTCTTGCGGGTCATGATCTTCACGAGGGCACCGCTGAGTCCGGTGAGCTCGGTCCTGGGGATCCGGGTTGTGCTGGCCATGTCTGCTCCTGTCGTAGATGGGTTCAGCATCGAGACACCGCAGGCAGCGGCGATGTGACATCCAAAATCAGGGCTCGCTCGCGCGACCTGGTGGTGGCGGGCTCACCGGGTTGAGCATGGCGACCAGCGGCACGACACTTGCCACGTTCCTGATCGAGCAAGGTGTCCTGGGCCCCACCTCAGCGCCGCCGGCCACGCCGGGTTTGATCCGGTGGCCAAGAACAACAAGAACGGGCGCAAAAATGCCGCCGCATCGAGCTGCTCTGCTGCCGGAGCTCAGCGAGCTCACGTGGATCATCGAGGAGGCCAAACTCTGATGGCTGGTTCCGACTCTGAGTCACTTGGTCACATGTTGACACGCACACTCGGCTTGCTCGACTCTGAAACCATGAACACTCCGCGTATGCCTGCGTTCGTCCGGCTGTTGGCCGTCCTCGTCTCCACCGGGGCGCTCGCCTGCGGTGACGATCTCTCGATGACCAACAGTGAGACTGGCACCGGGGGAACCGGCTACGAGTCCGGCGACGCGAGCGTGACCGCCGAGGGCGGCGACGGGAACGGAAGCGGGGGCAGCGGGAACGGGAGTGGCGACGGCGACGGTGATGGCAGCGGATCCGCCGAGGCGCACGGTGAAGGTGAAGGCGAAGGCGAAGGCGAAGGCGAAGGCGAGGGCAGCGGCAGCGGCAGCGGCAGCGGCACTGGCACTGGCGACGGCGACGGCGACGGCGACGGCGACGGCGACGGCGACGGCGACGGCGACGGGTCCGTCTGCGGCGACGGCATGGTGGGTCAAGGGGAGAGCTGCGACGACGCCAACAACGTCGACAACGACGGCTGCACAAACGCCTGCACGCTCCCGGCGTGTGGTGACGGCATCGTCCAAGCCGGCGAAGGCTGCGACGACGCCAACAACGTCAACAACGACGGCTGCACAAACACCTGCGCGCTCCCGGCATGTGGCGACGGCATCGTCCAGGCTGGAGAAGCCTGCGATGACGCCAATAACGTCAACACCGACGCCTGCACCAATACCTGCGATCAGGCTGAGTGTGGCGATGGCCTGGTCTGGGCCGGCATGGAGGACTGCGACGACGCCAACAACAACAGCAACGACGCCTGCATCGCGTGTGAGGACGCCGTGTGCGGGGACGGCATCGTGTGGGAGGGCCACGAGCTGTGCGACGACGGCAACAACAACAACATGGACACCTGCGATACGCAGTGCGTGCCGATCCCCCAATAGTGGGAGTGGGACCACTCGTGAGGCCAGCAGGACGGATCCTGCGACCACCGCACGTCGGCGCGAAGCGCTGCAGGTCGCATACCTTGGACAGCGCTACCGCCGACACCGCGTGAGGCCCAGAGCTCTCGCCGACTGCCTTCGCTGTCTCACCCTGCCGGCACAGGGGGCTCCGGGAGCATGGCAGCGTTCCCGTACAGGCGCGTCACGTCGTCACCATTGTTCCAGTGGCCGAGCCACTCCTGGTAGTAGTCGGGCAGCGGCTGGTGCTCGGGATTGTGCCAGGGGACCTGCGACGCGAAGATGCCAAACGTCGACCGGAGCTTGGACGAGAGCGGGACGCTGGCGAAGGGGTCGCCTTTGTAGCAAGACGCTGGCACGTCATGCACATGAAGCTTGAATTCCTCGAGCAACATGTCGACCAGCGATATGCTGAACTTCATGAAGCGACGGGTGTTGCGCAGGCGATAGCCGTAGTTCCCCACGAGGTGGTTGTAGACAGCGAGCGCTGAGCTGCGGTGCTCGATCTCTTCGCAGAAGTGCCACAAGAACAGCGAGACCACGCGGGGGTCCCCGCCGCCGAACAAGACGGCGCGATTGTCGAGGACCATCTTGAAGAAGGGGGTGAAGATGGCCTCGAGTCCGCCTGAGTGGGCCAGCGCGAAGTTGAGCGGATGGGCGTCGTACAGGTCATCGTAGATCTGGATGACCTTGTCGAGAGTGGACTGCAGCCCCGGGTATTGCTTGATCAGCGCTTTGACGTGCGTCTTGTGGGCAGCCGAGTGAACGGCCTCCTGCTTGCGAAAGAGCTTGGCCTCGGCGGCGATCTCGGGGTCGGTGATCTGGGTCTCGGCCTTGCGGGTCGCCCGGCAGATGTATCGCTCGAAGCCGATCGCCAAGAAGCTGATCTGGTTGAGCAAGATGGCGAAGCGCGGCTGGTCCGGGTTCCACAGGAAGGGGACGCCGTCCAGGTCCCACGCGATCGTTCGAATCTCGAGGTTAGACATGTCTATTATCTTTCTCTCACTCAGCCGCGGGGGTTCGGCCCCAGCGCCCCGCGGTCCGCGAGGCCCCAGCAGTAGACCTTGCCGCCGGACACGACGCAGGTGTGTCGATGGCCGGCCGCGACATCAACCACGCCGCGGACGCCCGCCAACTTGGAGGGGGTCGGCTTGGAGCTCCGGCTGGCGTCGATCTGGCGGTCGGCGTTGTCGCCCCAACAGCGCAGGTCGGCGGCGGAAAACAGCGCGCAGGTGTGCTGGTCGCCGGCGACGATGTCCTTCATGCCGGCCAGCCCACCCACGACCCGAGGCGTGCGCTCCCGATCCGTCCCGGCCCCGAGCCCCAGCTGCCCCTGGCGGCCGTCGCCCCAGCAGACAAACTCGCCGCCGTGCCGCCGCGCGCAGGTGTGCCGCCCCCCAGCAATGACCCACTGCGCGTCGGTCAGTCCCTTGACGGGCCGCGCGTTGGACCTGGAGGCGATGGCCCCGTCGCCCAGCTGCCCCTCGGTGTTGCGTCCCCAGCACATCACACGTCCGCCGTGCTCGGCCACGCAGACATGCTCACCGCCCACCGCCATCGAAACTGCAGGAGAGATGCCGCCGATCGCTTGCGGTTGCGGGAAGGCCCGCTCGTCGCCCGATCCGATCTGGCCGTTGGTGCCCACGCCCCAACACACCACCTTGCCCCCCTGTCGCAGCGCACACGCAAACCCGTCGCCGACCCCGATGTCCGTCGCGTCGGACAGCTGAGCGACCGCTGTGGGTCGGGTACTCCACACGCCGACCTTGGCCCCTCGCCCGTCTCCGAGCTGCCCGTTCTGGTTGTTGCCCCAGCAAACAACCGCGCCAGACTTGCGCCGGGCGCAGCTGAAGTCTCCGCCGGCCTCGATCTCGACGGCGTCGGTGAGCCCCACGACGGCGACCATCGCCGTGCTGTCCTCGCGAGCCCCGTTGCCGAGCTGTCCGTAGGTGTTGCGTCCCCAGCACATCACGGCGCCCGACTTTCGGCGCGCGCAAGTGTGCATGTTTCCCGCGGACACCTCGACAAATGGGTCGACGCGAGGGGCGGCGGGTCGTGGCGTTGCGGGTGCTTGCGTTGACCCTGTCGCGGCTGGAGTTTTGGGTGACGTTGTCTTCGGCGAGGTGCTCCAGTCGCAGCCGAGCGCCAGGCCCATCGTCAGGATCCACGCGGCGCCGATGTTCGGGGCGCGACGGGCTGCGAGCTGCTCGGGGCTGCGGGGCATGCTGAATCGTAGCGTTTTACGGTCGCAGGTGCTTCACGACGGAACCGCTCCGCTCACTCGTCGAGCTCGCGCCGCAGCTGCAGGGCCCAGCCGTCGAGCCCGCGCAGCGTGGTCTCGAGCTGCTCGTTCGACTCCGCCAGGGCGCGCATGTGCTCGTCGAGCCGCGCCCGCCCTCGATGCATGCGCGTCTTGATCGTGGAGGCCGGCAAGTCCAGGACCAGCGCGATGTCGTTGATGCGCATGTCCTCCCAGTAGTGCAGCTCGAGCATCAGCTGGGTGTCGATCGGCAGCTGGCGCAGCGCGGCCAGCAGCAGCTTGTTTTGGCCGTGGGCGTCGAGCAGCGACGGCGCCGAGCGATGCAGGCCCGCGATCGTGGCGTGCTGGGGATCAAACCGCTCACGATCGCGGATCGTGTTGCGCAGGTGCTCGAGCAATTTCTTGCGGGCGATCGCAAACAAGAAGGTGCGAAAGCTGGCGTCGTCGCGGAACCGGGCGAGGCCACCATCGAGCAACCCGAGGAAGGTCGCCTGAACCAGGTCTTCGGCCTCGGCGCCGACCTTGCTCATGAAGAATCGGGCGATGCTCTCGTGGTGGCGCTGCAGCAAGGTTGCGCCCGCCGATGCTTCACCCGCTCGCCAGCGCGACAGCAGCTCCTCGTCGGGCAGCGCCGCGAGCTCGCTCATCCTCCCCAGTCCATCGATCCGGGCGGCAGGCCACCGTCGGACCCCGGCTCGGGCTCGGCCGCTTCAGCCTTGCCCGCCGCTGCCCGCCGCTTGCGTCGCGCGAGCTGATCCTCCTGCACGGCCTGCTGCGCCGCCTGGATCCGCGGCACCAGCTTTTGATTGGCAGCGTTGAGCTTGCGAATGAAGCTGTGCTCGAGCCCCTTGCTCTCGTGGATCGTGTTGTAGAGCTCGTCGAACAGCGCGGCGAACTCGGGCTCGATGCTGTCGGAGCTGGGCCGGGTCTGGGTGCGGTTGCGCGGCTCGACGGCGGCGACGGCCTTGTCCGCGTCGATCTCGGGATCGCCGATCCACGCGAGCGTCTTGCGGATCACATCCTCGGGATCCGTGAGCAGCCCGTCGTAGCTCTGCACGTGCACGGGAAACCGGCGGATCGCAATGTCGCGGACCAGGGCGAAATTTTCGCTCCACCACTCGAGCACCGGGGAGAAGCGCACGGGGTCGGGCGAGTCGGGCGACCGCTCGCGCCGGGCTTGATCTTCCATGTCATACAGGCGCGTCAGCGAGCTCTCGTACTCCCGCCACTCGCGGACCGTGGCCACGACCTTGCTGATGTAGGCGCGATCGCTGCGAACCAGGCCGGGGATGAACACCTTGACCACGTGGCGCGTGACCTGCTCGGGGAAGAAGTAGGCGCCCGTGCGCGGGTGGGGGTTGGTCCGCCAGTAGATGCCCTGGCGCAGCAGCGACTCGTAGAAGCCCGAGGGGTTGGCGTCGCGGATCGTCTCGCCCCAGTTCGCGGGGAACGCCTCGCCGAACGGCGGAAACCCGGCCGCGATCAGGATCTGCATCCACATCGAGGTGCCGGAGCGCTTGGTGCCAGTGATGATGATCATGGAGGCACCTGAGGGTAACCAATAAAGCAGCCGCCCGGCGGCACGAGCGAACCCTCGAGTTGGATGTCCCGTTCGAGGGAGGGTGGGTCATCCACGAGCCGTCGTGCGCTAGGCATTGCACCACGGGCTCCTAGCGCAGGTTCACAGCACATTCGCAACACCACGCTCTCAACGCTTCGTGGCATGCCCTCGACGGCCTGACTCACCTGTCTGCGCCGAGCGGTGGCGACGGCGTCCCGCGCTTCGTAGAAGGAGCCGCCCGGCGCGAGGCCGGGCGGCTGTCGTTTGGTCGGTGCTGCTTGGAATCCTAAGAGCGGGCCAGCTGTGGGCGCGAGGTCGCGGGCGCGCCGAGCATCGTGTGCATCAACGGCGGTCCGCCAACCCGGGCGACGAAGGTTCGCGGCCCGCATTGAATGCGGATGCGGGCGCCGTAGGGCAGGGGCAGCCGGGCGCCGCCGAGCTCCCGGTTGGTCAGGGCCGGGTCGACGAGCATGTGGGCGACGGTCATGCGGCTGACACCGATGCGCAGCTCGCCGATCATGCCGGGGAGCACCTGCAGCACCGGGCGGCCGGTCGCGTCGATCTCGAGCAGCGCGAAGTCCTCACGCCCGCCCAGGATCTCGGCGGGGGTGGTCGTTGGATCAAGCACGAAGCGGCTCGCGCGGTCGTGACCGCCGAATCGGGCCATCACGTGAAAGAGCCAGCCACTTCGCTCTCGAAGTTTGGCTGGCTCTGGAGTTGCAGGCGCCCCGTCGATCAACTCGACGATCTCCACTGGTGGGAGGGGAATTCGCCCTGGCTGCTGCGCGCGTCGTCCCACGTGCAGGCCCAAGACGCACCAGAAAAAATTTTGTTCCCCCGCGCGAGATGCGTACCCGGGGACTGGCCTATCGTCGGGGCTCGATGCGACGTCGTGAGATCCTCGAGGGGGCGCTGGCGCTGGGGGCGGTCGCGCCTGTGAGTCAGGTGCTTGGGTGCGTGGAGCCGCCGAGCGGCGCGGCGGCTGGGTCGGCGGGCGCGTCGGCCAGGCGGGCGCCGGCCCGGGTGCTGCAGCGGATCACGTCGCACGCCGCGATCGACGGGGCGGGCGCGACGGTGCAGCGTGTGTTCCCCGGTCCGGATCTGCGCCACCTCGATCCCTTCGTGGTGCTCGACGACTTCGACGTGCGGCGGCCCGCGGGCTTCCCTGATCATCCGCACCGTGGGTTCGAGGCGTTCACCTACATGATCGAGGGCGCGTTCCACCACCGCGACTCGATGGGCAACGACTCGGTGATCGGCCCAGGTGGCACCCAGCGGTTCTGCAGCGGCAGCGGGGCGCGGCACTCGGAGATGCCTGGCACCGACGGGGCCAACCGGGGGCTGCAGCTGTGGGTCAATCTCCCGCGGCGGCTCAAGCAGATGGCGCCGAACTACGTGGGGATCGCTGGCGCCGACATGCCCGTGTTTCCCGGTGAGGGCCACGTGCTGCGCGAGGTCGTGGGTCCGCGCTCGCCGGTCTCGCTGCAGACCGAGGTCGAGTACTTCGACCTCGAGCTGTTCGCCGACGCGAGCTTCGAGCACGAGGTGCTGGTCGGCCGCAACGCGCTGATCTACGTGCTCGAGGGCGAGGTCTCGCTGCTCGGTCAGCGACTCGCCCGCGGCGAGGCGCTGCTGCCCACGTCCGGCGTCGTGAACATCAGCGCGGCGCAGCCGAGTCGGGTGTTGTGGCTGTCGGGCAAGCCGCACGGCGAGCCGATCAACCATCGCGGACCGTATGTAGATTAGTCGAACTACTGCTGGAAGCAGTAGATCGGCATCACCACGGTGCAGCTCGTGCCCGGCGCGAAGTTGCAGGCGGTCCAGGTGCTGGTCACCGACACCGTGTTGCCGATCGAGCCCGACGAGCCCGCGGCCTGGGTGAAGTTGTTGCACCGACCCATTCCCGGCGCCGGGGTGCCGTCGAACGCGGTCCCGGTCCGAGCGACGCGAAACCCACCGCAGGTGGCGGCGGTGGTCGGCGTGGGTGTGCCCAGCTCGGTGCGGTCGATCGGGGCGTGGAGGGTGCCGTCGGTGAGGTCGGTCCAGCTGTCGGCGATCTTGGTCCCGGTGACCAAGTAGTAGGGCATCAGCGAGTGGGTAAACCGCGCCGCCGGGTTCTCACCGACGACGTTGGTCGAGATCCACGCCATGTAGTCGCCGGGCAAGTTGGCAGCTGCCGCCCGCGCGCTGCAGATCGCGTCGGCGCCCACGATTCCGCCGATCGCCCCGGTGTGCACGGTGCTGGTCGCAAACACGAGCTTGACGGCGACCTGGCACATGTCGCAGCCGTCGTTCGGCTCGACGTTGGCGTCGTCGCACTGCTCGCCGGGCTGCACGAAGCCATCACCGCAGATCGCGTTGGTGCAGGCGTTGGTGCATGCGTCGGTGTTGAACAGGTTGCCGTCGTCGCACGCCTCACCCATCTGCACGAAGCCGTCGCCGCAGACCGCGTTGGTGCAGGCGTTGGTGCACGCGTCGGTGTTGTCGAGGTTGCCGTCGTCGCACGCCTCGCCCGGCTGCGCGAAGCCGTCACCACAGGCAGCGGCGGTGCAGGCGTTGGTGCACGCGTCGGTGTTGATCATGTTGGCGTCGTCGCACTGCTCGCCCGGCTGCTGAAATCCGTCGCCACAGACCGCGTCCATGCAGGCGTTGGTGCACAGATCGGTGTCGAACTGATTGGCGTCGTCGCACTCCTCGACCCCCTCGTGCACGAAGCCGTCGCCGCAGGTCGCGTCCACACAGAAGATGCAGGCGTCGGTGCTGATGTCGTTGCCGTCGTCGCACGCCTCGACGCCCTGGTGGACGATCATGTCGCCACAGACCGCGCCCGTGCACATGTTGGTGCAGCCGTCGTTGTCATTGTTGTTGCCGTCGTCGCAGGTCTCGGGCGGCTGGACCAGGTTGTCGCCGCAGACCTCGTCCTGGCAGGTCGGGCCGCAGCCATCGAAGGCCTCGATGTTGCCGTCGTCGCACTGCTCACCCGGCTGGACCACGTCGTCACCGCAGACCTCGAGCTCGCAGCTGGGGCTGCAGCCGTCGAAGGGGTCATTGTTGCCGTCGTCGCAGCCCTCGCCCGGCTGGATCAGGCCGTCGCCGCACTGCTCGTCCTGGCAAGTGGGATCGCAGCCATCGAACGCGGCGGTGTTGCCGTCGTCGCACTGCTCGCCCGGCTGCACGATGCTGTCTCCGCAGACTTCGAGCTGACAGTTGGGGCCGCAGCCATCGAAGGGATCGGTGTTGCCGTCGTCGCAGGCCTCGTCGAGCTGTTGGACACTGTCACCGCAGCCCTCGACCATGCACGTGGCGCTGCAGCCATCGAGGTCGTCGGTGTTGCCGTCGTCGCACGCCTCGACGCCGAGGTAGGTGATCCCATCGCCGCACGCCGCGTCGCTGCAGATGTTCGTGCAGGCGTCGCCGTCGTCGAGGTTGCCGTCGTCGCAACTCTCACCGTCGTCGACGACCCCGTCGCCGCAGTAGCTCACGTCGGCGTCGCCATCGCCATCACCACCGAGCGTGTCGCCATCACCGTCACCGGGATCGCCATCGCCATCACCATCACCATCACCATCTCCATCACCGCCGAGCGTGTCGCCATCGCCATCGCCGACTGACGATCCCGTGTCGGAGTCGGAGTCGGAGCTCGGCGGGATGATGGCGGCGTCGTCGACACAAGCGAGCGTCAGCGAGGCGAGCAGTGACGCCGCCGTGAACCGGGACACGAGGTAGTGGGTCTGCATCCCGGGATCTGAGCGGATTTCAGATCCCGGCGTACGAAAATCAGCAGGACTGGAGACAAGATAGAGCGAAGGAGCCCGGGTAGGATCGGGCTCCTTCGCGTCGAGTCGCTACTGGCAGCAGCGGATGCCCGTGCTCGAGTTGCGGGTGTTGCGAGGCCGCTTCGAGTCGATGGCGCAGCGCAGGTCGTTCGGGATCGAGAAGTACGAGCCGCCCCGGCGGCGGCAGTCCTGATCGCTGTCGGCGATGTTCTGGATGGTGCCGCAGGCGCTGGTCCACTCCCACACGTTGCCGCTCATGTCGTACAGCCCGGGCGCTCCGCCCTCACAGGTGTCGATCGTACCGACCGGCGCAAGCTGGCCAAGCCCGAGCTCCGAGCCGTTGCAGGCCATCGGGTCGTACCCGAGGCCATAGGGATAGGTCACGGCGCCGTCGGCCGAGCAGGCCCGGTACCACTCGTTGGTCATCGCGTTGTTGACGTCGGCGAGGCCGGCCGGCTGGCCACCGACCAGACCGCACAGGTGCTGGCCAGCCCAGTCGCAGTAGGCCCACGCGTCGCACCAGTCCACGCCACCGACGGGCAGGGACTGATCGCCGTTGCCCTGTCCAACCCACGAGTCGGGCACGAAGTTGACCTTCCACGAGCAGGTGGACGGCAGCACCTCGAGCCCGACGTCGGCGGCGAGGAACTCTGCGTAGTCGGCGACGGTGGTCTCGGTCGCGCGGATCGAGAAGTCGCCGAGGTCGATCAGGCCGTCGCCGTCGCCGTCGCCGTCGCCATCGCCGTCGCCGTCGCCCGTGTCGCCGTCGCCGTCGCCATCTCCGGTGTCGCCGTCTCCGTCACCAGTGTCGCCGTCGCCATCTCCGTCGCCGTCACCAGTGTCGCCGTCGCCGTCGCCGTCACCGTCGCCGTCGCCCGCGGGGTCGCCGTCGCCGTCGCCGTCGCCGTCGCCGGTGGTCGTGGTGCCGACGGTGTCGTCGGTCTCACCAGTGTCGAAGGTATCGAGGGTGTCGGTGGCTGTGTCGTCAGTGTCGCTGGTGGCGGCCTCGACGAGACCCCGATCGGCGCAGCCGAGGGGCAGGGTGAGAAGGCAGGTGAAGGACAGGTACCGCAGTGATCGCATGCTCAAAACTCCGCGCCGGCCATCATGTCGAGGGCCGGGGCCCACGAGTATGCGTCGAACGAGGCCTAGGGCGCACGAAATTCGCGGATGATGAGCTGCCAACTGTCCCTCACTTGCGCCCCGCCTGCGGGTGTGAGGGGGCATGTTTGCGCAGTGGCGATCGATTTCGAGCGGCTGTCGGGGCACACGCGCGGAGCGTTGATGTTCGTCACACTTCACCGACTGCGCCAGGTGGGTCCGCTCCGCGGACATCCTGGGTCGAGGCTGTAGCAAGTGATGAACGGAAGACGCGTCGACGGCACGCGATGACAGCGATCGCTTCCGGACCGCCTGGACCAAGGTCACCCATCTGCCCGTCCCGCGCAGAGCCACAGCGCGCGATGCGAGAGCCAGTTCGTTGAGCCCGTCGCCAACTCGCGTAGCTCGGACAACGGAATCTCGTCCGCGAGCAAGTATGCGAGCGTCGGCGTTGTCGGCGGCGAACACCCAGCGGCGGTGCTGCGTGGTCCAAGCACCACTGGCGCGTGCCGAACTTCCGCGCTCTGCTACTCGGGCTCGGCTTGCATCATCCCTGCCATTGCTTGCTCGCGCAGCTCGCCGAGCTCGACATCCTGGCCGCCTTCGACCACGAACGGCTTGATCACGATCGGCATCGGCACGCCTGGCGCCTGCGCGATCAAGACCCGCGCCCCCGCGGCAGCGCGCGCCTCGAAGCTGCCGTCCGCTTTGGTCACGATCACCGGGTCCGAGTCGTCCCGACTGATCTCCACCCGCCCGCCGTCGCCGGTGCCGATCAGGATCTCGGCGTTGGCGATCGGCGCGCCGTGTTCATCCACGATCGTCCCGGTGACCTTGGCGATGCGCGCGAGCGCGAGCTCGAGGTCTTCGGTCTCGCCCGGCTTGATCTCGACGCTGACGCTGGTCGCCCCGTCCTCTGCGCTGGCCTCGACGGTGTAGCGTCCGGGCTCGAGCCGCTCGATCTCGAAGCTCCCATCGCGCACGCGCACGACTCGCTCGCTCGGGCCGATCACCCGCAGCATACAGGTGGCTGGCCGATCATCGCTGAGCACCTTGCCCGTGAGCGCGCCGAGTGGAGCCAGGTCCAGGCGAACGTTGGCGTCGGGGCGGACGCGCTCGAGCGTGGCCTTGCTGACGCCGCCGTCGAGCTCGGCGGTCAGCGTGTAGTCGCCGCGGCGCAGCTGGGTGAACTCGAACCGGCCGGCCTGATCGCTGAGCACGGGCGGCAGGGTGCTGATCGTGCTGCCGTCGTTGCTCGCCACGATCATGCGCATCTCGGAGCGCTGCTCGGGTTCCCCATCTTCGTCTGGCTGGGGCTGCTCGTTCGGGATGAACGCCGCGCTGACCCACGCGTCGGCGACCGGTTGGCCCTCGGCGTCGCGCACGGTCCCCGTAATTGTTCCGTCGCGCGGCTCGATGCGGAGCACGAGCTCCTTGGTCTGAGCGTCAGCGAGCTCGAGCTCGAGTCGGTCACCGGTCTGCATCGGCAGCAAGTCGCCGCGCGCGTCGACGACCTCGATGGACCACGCACCCGCTGCGAGGCCGGCGATCTCGAACCGGCCCTCGGTGGACGTCGGTGAGCTCGCGGCGGTCAGCTCCCGGCCGTTGACGTTGACGCTCAGCGAGCTGGCCCCCTGGCGCTTGCGAGCTCGCACGCTGACGTCGCTGACCAGCTTGCCTGCGTAGTCCTCGACGTGGCCCGACAAGATCGCCCGCTGGGTCAGCGCGATGACGACGTCTCGTGCACCGTCGGGACCAACCTCGACCTCGACGCTGCCACCCCGGCCGTCGGGCGTGCGGGCGTCGAGGGTGTAGTGACCCGGCTCGACCGGGCCGAGCTCGAACGCGCCCGTGTCCGCGGCCGCGTGGGTCGAACCCGCAGCCGCGAGCATCATCATGCCGCCGCCCATCCGCATGTTCTCGGGCCGCAGCTCGATCGCAACCTCCGCGTGGGTCGCCGGCTCGACCCGGCCGCGGATGCTCAGGCCTCGCTCGAGCTCGAGCACGACCGAGTTCGCTCGCTCGCCGATGTCGATCATCGTCGGCGGGCCGTCGGGGGTGGTCCAGCCCTCGGCCGACGCGAGCGCGCGGTAGCTGCCGGGCAGCACCCCTTGGATCGTGAACTGGCCGCTCGCGTCGGTGAGCGCGGACAGGCCTGGGTTGAGCTGCGACATCAGCTCGACGCGCGCGCCCGCGATCGCCTGGCCGTCGCCGCTGGCGACCACGCGGCCGCTGAGATCCTGGGCCGCGGTCAGCATCAGCTCGATCCCCTCGACGCGCTCGGCGATGCCGACCGGGATCTGGATCGGCGACTCGCTCGCCAGCGAGGTCGCGCGGCCGCTGAGCTCGATCAGCCCTGGCGGCAGCCCGCTGATGCGGAACCGACCGTTGGCGTCGGCGAACAGCTCGCCGCCGCGCTCGCGCACGCTGACCTGGCCGCCGTCCGGGAGCACGATCGCCCGCTGCTTGGCCCACTCGACCATGGCGCCCGGGACCGGCCTGCCGTCCGACTCGCGCAGGACCACGCCCTCGATCACGGCGGTCGGGACCAGGGCGAAGTCGTGGGTGAGCGCCTGCCTGGCCAGCTCGAGCACGACCGACTCGCTGCTGTAGTCGGGGTGACTGGCGCGCACGCGGTGACGACCGTCGGGCAGCTGCACGAGGTAGCGACCCTGCTCGTCGGTCACGGTGAAGTAGCTGTCTCGCTCGCGCATGTGGAGGATCCCCGACTGCGGGGTGACCTGCACGAGCGCGCCCTCGATCACGCCACCGGTCTTGTCGGCGACGACGCCCGAGAGGCTGTTGCCGCCGGGCTCGAGCCGCAGATCCAGTCCGGTGTGCTCGGCGGCCGGGCGCAGCGTGAGCTCGGGGACCACGCCCGCGAGGAACCCTGGAGCCGTGGCTGACAGCGCGTAGCGGCCCGCGGGGATGTGGGTGAGCGACCAGCTGCCCTCGTCGTCGGTCCGCGTGGTGTGGGGCTCAGCCGAGCTGTCCTGGTCGGCGTCGAGCGAAACGAGGGTCACGAGCGCGTCGGGGATCGCCTCGCCGTTGGTCGACCGGACTTGGCCGGCCGCGCTGGTCGAGGCTCGCTGGTCTGCGTCGATCTTGCTGGGCGTCGGCTCGACCCCTGAGCCTCGCTCGCCAGCGGTCGCCGACGGCTCGGGCGAACTAACGTTGGTGCCCGCGTCACGGCCGAACGCGAACCACAGCGCGCTGATCGCGAGCAGCGCGGCGCCGATGAACAGCCACAGCTTCGAAGATGGGGTGGGGGGAGGCGTCGTAGGGGTCGGCATCGCGGGCGCTGCGGACCCCTACGAGGTCGCGGCAAAAACGTGACGACTGAACTACTGGCCGTAGACGCAGATCGGATCGATCCCGACGTTCTCCGACTGGCACTTCATACCCATCGGGCAGACCTGGTCGTTGTCGCAGCTGATGTAGCAGCGCTTCTGAAAGAAGTTGCCGTTCATGAAGATGCACTTGATGGTGTGCTCGGGGACGCTGGGGCAGTCGTTGACGTTGTTGCAGTCCTGCGAGCAGACCTGATAGCTGTCGAAGTTGTCGACGAAGCAGTACTCGTCGGGCAGGCACTGGGCGTCCTGTTTGTTGGGGCAGTTGCCGTAGTAGTCCCCGAGGTCGCCGTCCCCGTCGCCGTCTCCGGTGTCGCCGTCGCCGTCGCCGGTGTCGCCGTCGCCAGTATCGCCGTCGCCGTCGCCAGTATCGCCGTCGCCGTCGCCGTCACCAGTGTCACCGTCGCCATCGCCAGTGTCGCCGTCGCCATCGCCATCGCCGGGATCACCATCGCCGGGATCACCATCGCCGGGATCACCGTCGCCGTCTCCGTCCGCGTCGCCATCGCCCGACATCGAGGCGCTCCCGGACTCCGCGTTGGTGCTCGACGAGTCGCTGTCGCTGCCGCTCGACGTTGCGTCAGTTCCGCCTCCGACTCCGCTTCCAGCTCCGTCGAAGCTGCAGGCGAGCGCGAGCGCGAGGCACGTGGCGAGACCCAGAGACCCAAGGCGGTGCATGCGTGGAGCATGTCAGCTCGCCCGCGGACCCGGCAACCGCGGCGGGCTGCTTTCAGCTCGGGCGAGGCTGTTTTCAGCTCGGGTCAGGCTGTTTTCAGCGCGGGCGAGGCTCCTCGCCCGCTTGCAGGCGTCATTCGTAGTTTGGTTCACCGTGGGCAGCGGGGTGTTTCAGCTCGGGTCAGGCTTGGCCTACTTGCGGAACAATGGGTGCCGGGACGGGCGTGAGCATGCGCGTTCACGGCGGTGGCCAGTGCGACTGGAAATCTCGGTATCGCAGACTAGCCTCGCGCCTCGCCGCGAACGCGCGGATGTGCCATGCAGTCGCAAACCCAGCACCCGGTCGCGGCCGGGTCGACGCTCGAGTTGGTCCGCAAGCTGCTGACGATCGCCGGGCCCGTCGTGCTCACGCAGCTGGGCATGATGGGCTTTGGCCTGGTCGACACCCTGATGCTGGGTCGCGTGGGTGTCGCCGAGCTGGACGCAGCCGCGCTCGCCAACGTGTGGCTGTGGGGCATGTCGATCTTCGCGATGGGCGTGGTGTTTGGGCTCGACCCGATCATCGCCCAGGCCCACGGGCGCGGTGACAGCGAGCGCACGGGGCTCGCGCTGCAGCAGGGCATGGTCGTCGCGGTGTTGCTCTCGATCCCGCTGATCGGCTCGGGGTGGCTGGCCGAGGAGGCGCTGATCGGCCTGGGTCAGGACCCCGAACTCGCCCGCCTGGCCGAGGTCTACCTGCGCGTGCAAGTGTGGAGCCTGCTGCCGCTGCTGTGCTTTTACGTGCTCCGCCAGTACCTCCAGGGTCGTGAGCTCGTCGCCGCCGCGCTGTGGGTCACCCTGCTGGCCAACGTCCTCAACATCGCGGGCAACGAGCTACTGATCTTTGGCGCATCAGTGGGCGGGCTCGAGATTCCGGCCATGGGTCTCGAGGGGGCCGGGCTCGCCAGCGCGATCACCCGGACCTTCTTGGCGGTGGGCCTGGTCGCGTGGACGTGGGTCAAGGGCCTGCACCACGGCGCCTGGCAGCCGTGGAGCGCGCGGGCTCTGGATCCGCGCGGCCTGCTCGAGATCCTGCGCTACGGCGTGCCCGTTGGCTTGCAGTACACCCTCGAGGTCTGGGCGTTTCAGGCCTCGACGCTGCTCGCGGGCGAGCTCGGCCGCAACGCGCTCGCGGCCCACACGATCGTGCTCAACGTGGCGTCCCTGACCTTCATGGTCCCGCTGGGCATCTCGTTTGGGGTCAGCACGGTGATCGGTAATTTGCTCGGATCCGGTCGCCTGCAGGCCGCGCAGCGGACCGCCTGGATCGGGTTCGCGCTCGGGGGCGGGGCGATGTTGGTCTCGGCCGTGCTGCTGATCTCCCTGCGCGAGCTGCTGCCCGGGCTGTACACGGACGAGCTCGCGGTCGTGACCCTCGCGGCGGGGATCCTGCCGATCGCCGCCGCCTTCCAGCTGTTCGACGGCGTGCAGGTGGTCGGCGGCGGGATCATGCGCGGGATCGGTGACACGCTGCCCGCCGCCGTGTTCAACGCGGTCGCCTACTACGGCGTCGCGCTGCCGCTGGCGGGCTACTTCGTGCTGGTCCGTGGCGCCGGGCTGGCGGCGATCTGGTGGTCACTGGCCCTCGGTCTGGCGCTGGTCGCCGGGACCATGCTGGTCTGGGTCCGCCTGCGGGGCCCGGAGACGCGGACCTCGGCAACTGCAGATCGGCCCCCGATCGAGCTGGGCGCATGATATGAGAGTCACGCTCACGCCCGTGGACGCCTCGATCATGCTCGCGCCTCGCTCATCCTTTCGCCGTGTCTGTTCTTCTTCGCTGCTGCTCGCTGGCATGCTTGGCGCGCTCGGGTGCAGCGACATCGGCACCCACGAGCTGGCGATCGAGGGCAACGAAGCGATCACGCAGAGCATCGACGCGAGCGCGACCGACGGCTGGACGATCACCTTCACCAGCTTCGTGGTCGTCGTCCACGATCCCGGGTTGATCGAGCGTACCGACAACGAGCCGACCTGGGTGCGCGAGAACGGGGTCACGGTCTGGGAGCTCGTCAGCGGTCTCGCCGAGGGCGAGGCGCTCAGCCGGCAGATCCGCGCGACCAGCTACGACGGCGCCGACTTTCGGATCGCGCCCGCCAGCGCGAGTGGCTACGACGCCGTGATCGGCAACGCCACGACCGAGCAGGTCGAGGCCGCCGTCGACGGTGGGTGGTCGATCCACGTGATCGGCGAGGCCAGCGACGGCATGCAGTCGGTCGACTTCGACTGGACCTTTGACACGAACACCCGCTACCGCTGCAAATTCGAGGGCGACGAGGTCGTGGCGCTGGCCGCCGACGGGACCGAGACCTCGGTGATCGAGATCATGGGGGATGCGCTGTTTCGGACCGAGGCCGAGGCCGATGACGCGCCGCTGGTGTTTCAGCCGATCTTCGACGCCGACGCCAACGTGGACGGGCAGGTCACCAATGACGAGCTCGAGGCCGCGGGGTTGATGGATACGATGGTCGAGCTCACCCGCGAGCTCGGTGGCGTGCGCGGGGCAGGGGCCTGTCCTGGGTTCGAGGGCGGCGCGAACGACTGAGTCATCCTGCGAGTGCTCGCTCCGCCTCGCGCATGCGGTTGTGGGCGGGCTCCAGCACACACGAAGGTGCGAGCGTGAGGGCGTCATCGAGGTGGCGGCGTGCCCGCTGTGGGGCCTGGGCGTGTTGGATGATCGCCAGGTTTGCCAGGGCTCGGGCTTGTTCGAATACGAGGTACGCGTCCCGGGCGAGCTCGAGCGCTTCGCGGGCGGCTTGCTCGCGGCGGGCGTTGGTGCTCGGGTGATCGGGGAGCTCGGGGAGCTCGGCGACCAAATGCAGCAGCTCGAGCTCGAGCTTTCGCAGGCTGGCGGCGCGCATCCGCGTGAGCGCTTGCTCGAGGTGGGCGAGGGCGGTCGGCGGATCGTCGAGGGCGAGGGCCACGTGGTGCCGCTCGATCAGCAAGCGCTTCCACGTTGCGCGTGGTTGATAGCGCGGATCGTCGCTGCTCAGGACTCGCTCGGCGGCGTCGAGCTGCTCGGTCGCGGCGTCGAGGCAGTTGGCTGCGCGATGGGTGACTGCGAGCTCGATATGACACTCGGCCACGCGGGAGGGGCCTTCGTGCTCCGTCGCCCAATCGAGCGCCGTGCTCCCGAGGGCGAGTGAGCGATCGAATAGCTGGTGGTTGCGCGTGAGCTCCACCTGTTGCAGGCGGGCCCACTGCGCGAGGTCAAACTGACGTTGATCGATCGCGTCGCGTATTGCGAGGTCGAGAGTGTCGAGGCATTCGAGGCGCAGCTCGGGTTCGCGCGCGGGCTCGAGCTCGAACGCGAGACGCAAGAGCGTGACACGAGCCCTTCGGAGCATCGCTCGCTCCCACGCTGGGCACGTGGTGATGCGGCGATCGAGCTGCTCGCGGAGCTCCCGATGCGTCTCCTGAGCAGCTTTCAGGTCGAGACAAGCTTGGGTCCGCACGAGCTGGCGCCCGAGCGCCACGGTCTGCTCGAAACTATGAAGTTGCTGAGCGATGGCATTGGAACCCAGCTGCTCGGCGTCGTCGAACAGGCCGAGTCCGTGAAACGCCGCGACAAGCCAGGACGCCACTGCGGCGCTGCCAGCGGCCCCCATGCGAGATTGAAGTGTCCAAGCCTCGTGCAGAAACGTCAGCGCGACGTGGGTCTCGAGCTGCGCGTCTGCGATCTCGGCGCGCCGCATGGCGATGAACGAGGCATCGTATGCCCAGCGATCTCCGAGCGCCTCTGTGGCTTCCATGCAGCGCTGGCGGGCTCGGGGAAGATCGCCAAGCAGCAGCCACATCGCCGCACCGTTCACGGCGAAAGAGCTTGCCCTGCCCGGCACCCTGACAAGTGTGGACAGTCGCCGGACAGCCTCGGACGCTCGGTCGGCGTCCCGAAACTTCCTGCGTTGTTTGAAGCAGAGGACCGAGAAATACGCTGCCTCGTACGCCATGAGCGAGTCGAGCGCCGTCCAATCAACGCGGCCTGCCAACGCCAGTATCTCGTCAAACCGTTCGAAGCTTGTTGCTGACCGCGCACGCACATTCAGCAGCCCAGCCTGGACGACCTCCGGTGAGTCTTCGCCGATCAACGAGGCGGCGCTGTCCAGCGCTGCCGCCGCTGCGTCCTTGTCCCCGAGCGCATGTAGATGACTGATGAGCGGCAACAACAGCTGCACGCGATGCGGGTCGTCTGGCTCGAGCGAGTCGAGGCGCCCCCGCAGCTGCTCGATACCCTTCGTGACAATCTCGCGTTCATCGATCTCGGGCGAACCGCGATCAACATCCTCCGCGCTCAGGAACAACCCAACCCGGCGCCGATACGACCACAGATCCGGCGCCTTGCGGCGAACCCGATCCAGATCCTCGAGGCTCCCCGTCCACAGCACCAGCGACATCGAGCCGCGTCGCAAGTGCTCGCGTCCAAGGTTCAGCGCCGCCAAGGTCCGATCGGGATCGTCACAATCACCCAGCCCCGACAGCGACACCAGCGTCCGCGCGGCGCCTCGCGCCACCGAGGCCAACACGGGCGCCCAGGGGTCGCTGCACGCCCCCTCGATCGTGACATCGACGACCCGCCAACCCTCGAGCGCCGCGCGCAGCCCCGCCTCGACGGCCACACGCCGCCGCGCCGACACGCCGACCGCGATCATCAGCAACCCCCCCGCGTCCGCGCTCAGCTCCCGCACCCAGCGGTCGAGCTCACCTGCGAGCACGGGCGGCAGACCCTCGCTCATGGCGAGCTCGATGCCGCTTCACCCGCGATCAATTCGTCAATGTGGGCGGCCAAGATCGGGTGCACATCGTACCACGGGCTGCCGTTCGTGTACTCGACGGCCAGCAGCGCTTGGACTAACTCCCAGTCGTCAGGTCCGGCGAGGCGATGGTGCTTGCGAATCTGGATCAAGCCATTTCGCGTCGCCTCCGACTGCGTCGTGCGGGACAGGTGTCGCAGCAAGAAGCGAATCGCGGCCTGCACGTCGACGCCCCCGACTTGCGCTTGCCCGTATTCGTCGGCCAGCAAGAACGCCCGTTGCAAAATACGCACAAACTCGCGGGGGATCCCGGCGCAGTTGGCCACGGCCAGCGAGATCGCTTCGTCGCTCACCAATGAGCGCTGGACCCGATGCTCAATCAGCTCGGTGAAGAATGCGATGGCCGATTGTAGCGGCTGACCGGGGGTCTCTTGTTGGATCGTCTCGACGTTCTCGAGCACCACCGGCTCCGTGGTCATCACCGCGTTGGCGCGCTTGTGATAACTGAGCACGTACGGATAGGTGATCACCGCGCTACACCCGAGTCGCTGCAACACCTCCATGTGATCGAAGAAGATGTCCTTGGCAGCGTCGAGCGAGAGCTTGTCGAGGTCGTCGAACACGATCAGCACCGGACGCGCGGCGGCCTGGCGCAGCAGGGTCATCAAGTCCGAGGTCAGCGTTCGCAGCTCGACGACCCCAAACGCGTCGTCCTCGCGGATCCTCGCGCGCAGGCTCGCCTCCGAGCGCAGCTTGGCCGAGAACTTCATGAACACGGCGCCAAACTGCACGGTCGGCTCGTCACCTGGATTTGGCGGCACGACGTCGTAGGAGCTCCCGAGCAGCTCGATCCACTTGCGGAGGTTGGTCTCGATGAACTCGCCCCCGCGCTTGTTGTATCCAGCTTGCGCGAGGTGCCGCGCAAGCGCCGCGGCGAGCGCGACGAGCAGCTGCCGCATGTCGGCGTTATGCAGGTCCAGCGGCTCGTCCGTGGCCACGAAGCGGAGCCGCTCGAAGTGATTGGCGACGTCCTGGTCCTGCCACAGCTGCTCGAGTTCGCTCGATTTCCCGCTGCCGACCTGCCCGGTGAACAGGATCTTCAGATCGCCCTTGGTGCTCAGTAGCCGGGTCCGGAGCCGCCACGCCAAGGTCTTTGCCGGCCCTCCAGGATGCCCGGTCCAGTCGCTCGGCCGCTCGACATACAGCCCCGACGCGTCGTCTTCGTCCGACCACGGGCTGAAGCGTGGGTCGAGCAGGCCACTGTGGGCGGCCTCGTTGATCGACTGCGCAGGCGGCATCGCGGCGATCATGCGCCCCCCACCGTCGCGTGCCAACCCGGGGCCATCTCTGACGAATCTGCGTCGTTCGGCGACCGACCTCCAGGTCATCGCCTGCGCGCTGTCGCGCGTTCGCGGCTGCACACCACACCGACTATCGACACCGAGGCCCGCAAGCCCGCTCTGCAGGCCGGTCTCCGGGTTCGCGAAATTCTTGCTTGCGGCCGCCGCGCCGGCTGATCAATAGTCCCGCAGCGGCTCGTCGCTGCAGTCCGTCGAGGCGCCCGCGAGCGGGAGAGAAGCCTCGCCCGAGCTGAGACAGTCATGAATCGGGAAGTCACCTACGAGGACATCACTGGAGCGGTCGACAACCGGGATCCGCAGCTCGCCGATCTCGTCGTCCGCTACCTCCTTCTGGCCGACCCACCCGAGGATCGGGCGGAGGAAGCCGAGCAGAGCGAGGCGCGGCCGCTGTCGCAAGACGCGTGGACGCTGCAGAAGCTGCGCACGACGCTGGCGCCGTACTCGCTGTGGGGCAAGAGCGCGGACGAGGTCAAGAACATCCGCGTCGACGCGTGGGAGCAGCTCATGGCCGCTCCTCACCCGCCGCCGCGGCTGCGTCTGGGCGACCTGCTGATCTCGATCTACGAGCGCGGCGAGGAGTCCGATCGCTCGGCCCTGGTCGACATCTTCCGCTCCGCCAAGCTGGGCTGGGGCGTGTGGCGGGCCGCCAAGCACATCTACAAGCAGGCCGAGCAGCGCCACGACGCGGAGCTGTTTGGCGTGCTGGCCTGGCGCCTGGACGTCTACGGTCGCACGCCCAACCACGCCAACGAGGTCTCGCAGGCCACGACCACGTACATGCGTCGGCGGGCGTGGCGATACCTGCGACAGCTCGGCAACGCGGTGCCCGAGCTGTACCCGCAGTTCGCCGTGCAGGTGCTGCGTCACTACGAGCGCGACTTCAACCCCTACGGCTGCTGGATCATCCAGCAGATCTGGAACCACCAGGCGCTGATCGGTCGGCGCAACGCGGGCTACAATTCGCAGCCGCCCGACAAGCTCAGCAACCGGGCCTACGACGAGGCCTGGAAGATCTCGGCCGAGCCGCTGCTGCGCCTGATCGAAGACTCGGAGAACGACGGGGTGCTGCGCTTCGCGACCCGCTCGCTCGAGGCCGACTTCCCCGAGACCCTGCGCGAGGTCGACCCGGCCTGGCTCAAGCGCCTGGGCAAGAAGCCGGCCGGCTCGGTCCACGAGTTCGTGGTCTCGCTGCTCGAGCGCAGCCCGGAGTTTCACCAGAGCAAGCTGGCGGATCTCGGGCTCCACGACATGGTCCTCGAGCTGCTCGGCTCGCCGAGTGAGAAGGCGGCCAAGTACGCGATCGACTACGCCAACGCGCACGGCGGCAAGATCACGGCGGCCCGGCTGATCGAGCTGCTGGGCAGCGGGACCAAGGCGGCGCAGAAGTTCGCCGAGGCCCGGCTCGAGAAGCTCACGCCCAAGGACATCGGACTGGTCGGCCTGGTCGGGCTGCTGGGCACCTCGGCCCAAAAATTTGCGACCAAGATGATCGAGTCCGGGTTCACCCCGGCGGATCTGAGCCCCGAGCTGTACGTGAACCTGCTCGTCGGCGGCTGGCAGCAGCGCCGCTGGGTCGAAGAATTCTTCAACAAGCACAAGCAAAAGCCCTCGGCGGAGCTGCTCAAGTTCGCGGTCCAGAGCCCCAAGCTGGGCTACTGGGACAAGCGCTCGGCGTTCGAGTCGCTCGGCTCGCGCAAGGCCACCGAGATCGGCGTCGAGTGGATCAAGCAAAAGCTGCTCGAGCCGGAGTTCTCGGACGAGGTCGGCGGGTGGCTCAGCAAGGGCATGCTCGTGGGCGATCAGCTCGACGTCGAGTGGCTCAAGGGCCTGTCGATGAACCCGCGCCTGCGCGGCGTGGCGCTGCGGGTGCTCGGCAACACCAAGCTCGTCGCGCCCAAGCGGGTCGGCCTCGCGTGGCTGCTGGTCATGGCCCGCCAGGCGGATCCCGAGCTTTATGGGTTCGCCCGCAACCACCTGCTCGAGCACTTCGAGCCGGCAGACTTTGGGGTCGGCTCCGCCGCGGGTGGCGGCCTGGATCGGCTGTGGGCCATGGCGGTCGGCAAGCAAGAGCCCGAGTCGGTCCGCAAGGTCGCGCAGACCTACCTTCTGTTTCACCACCCGCAGATCGGGCCCAACAGCGAAGACCCGCTGCACGGCGTGCTCGTGCCCAAGCTGACGTCGCAGGACTATGGGCTCGAGCGGGTCGCCCCGAGCTTGGTCGATCCGCGCCCCGACGTGCGCCGGTTCGCGGCCGAGGTCGGCAGCCAGGAGCTGGTCCGCTGGGGCGACCGCGAGCTGGTCTATCGGCTCGCCGCCCACGAGTACAAGGAGCCGCGCAAGATCGGCAGCGAGGTGCTGCTCGAGATCGGCGAGGACCACGAGGGCAAGCGCTCGGCGCCGGTCGACTGGCTGGTCGCAGCGCGGGTGTTCGCGCTGGCCGAGAGCTCGGTCAAGTCCAGCCGCGAGGTCGCGTCGGCGCTGATCCGTCGTCACTATCACCGGCTCGGCGGCGCGGCCAAGCTGGCGTGGCTGATGGAGAGCCCCGACCGCGAGGTCCGGCTGTTCGCGGTCCGCCTGCTGTGGGATCAGCATCGGCCGCTCACGATCCCCGCGAGCTGGAAGCCCAAGAAGGGCCCGGGCGCGCGGCCGGGTGCGCCCACGGATCCGCTGCCCGAGGGGGCCGAGCGGTTCGAGACCGGCGAGGCCCTGCGCCAGTTCCTGCGCACGGTCATGTTTGGGTTGCCGCCGGGTCGCGTGGAGCGACGCGAGCCGATCGAGGGCCTGCCCACGCGGCGGCTGTCGGCCAGCGAGGGCAAGCGGCGGCTGATCGGTGTGGTCCGCGAACTCGCGGTCGAAGATCGGGAGTTCGCGACGATCGCCGTCAGCGTGCTCGACGAGTTCATGCACTCGCACGCGCGCGGCGAGTGGCAAGGCTGCGTGGCCGCGATCGCGCGGATCCGCCAGGCTCACCCCGACATCAGCACGCTGCTGCCCGCAGCCACGCAAGAGACGCGGCAGTCGGCCTGAGCGGCGACTGGGTATTCGGGACCTACGAGGCACGAGATCGACGATGGGTACGCAAAAAAACGGGACGCACCTCGAGCACCTGTGGGCCGTGGCTGGCTCGCGCTCCGGACGAGTGATCGCCGTCGCGGGTGAGCGCGACGCCGACACGGTCGACAGCTCTTCGGTGCATGTCTACAGCAAGAGCAAGCTCGACTCGCTCGCTGCGCTCGAGGTCGCTGGCTCGATCTGTGCGCTGGACTTCGCCGACGACGATCTGCTGCTCGCGGGTGGCGAGCGCGGTGAGCTGCATGGCTTCGATGTCAGCGGCGAGACCGCGAGCGAGGTGCTCACGCACACTCACGGGATCAAGCTCCACATTCGGGCGATCGCCAGCGACGAGAAGGGCACGACGATCGCGGTCGTCGACGACGGCGGGCAGCTTGCGATCTACGCGCTCGAGCGGCCCGAGGGAACCGGGCCGCAGGCTGGGCCCAAGCTGCGTGAGACCTACCGGGCCCGACTGAGCGCGCGACCGCTGCGGACCGCGGCGTTCGACGCCAGCTCCGGCAAGCTCGCGGTCGGTGGCGACGACGGCATCGTCCGGGTGCTCGCGCTCGATCCCAGCGGGTCGGTCGCGGGCGAGGTCCACGAGCTCCCGACCGGCGACAAGGGCATCACCGCGCTGACCTTCACGGGCGACGGGCGCGTGATCGCAGGCTGCGGCGACGGCTCGATCCGCGTCAGCTACCTCGAGGGCGCCGCCGACGAAGAAGACCGCTCGGGCGATCAGGCCCACGTGGGTCCGGTCCGCGGCTTGGTCTTGGGCCTGCAGCTCGCGGACGAGGCCGGTCGTGATCTGACCCGGCGGCTGCTGTCGATCGGACACGACGGCAAGCTCAAGGCGTGGATCCACGACACCCGCCGCCAGCCCAAGACCGTCGAGATCGGGGCCAACCTCGAGCTCCGGGCGATGGCCTGGCTGCGCCCGTATCGGGCCAAGGACGACAACAAGGGCGGGACCTTGCTGATCGTCGACGCCAAGCGGCGCCTGCACCTGGTCAAGCTCGACGCCGAGTCGTCTCCGAGTGACGACATCGATCGGGTGTCGTCGCACTTTGCGACCCTGCGGTCCAACCTCGACGCCCGCAAGGACGAGCTGCGCGAGCAGGCCGTCAGCGAGCTCGCGGCGCTGCCCGAGGACTCGGCGCGGGTCCTGCTCGACCGCGTGATCGCCCGCGATCGCAAGCCCGATGTCCGCAAGCTCGCGTGTGAAGCGGTGGCCAAGGGCCAGCGTCGGCGCAGTCGGCCCGCGCTGCGATCTGCGTTGGACGACGGCGACGCGACCGTGCGCTTCGCCGCGTTCGAGGCCCTGCGCGTGATCGAGGGCGCCCGCGCGCTGACGCCTGTCCGGGCCGCGCTCGGGTCCAAGCACGCGGATCTGCGCAAGTTCGCGGTCGAGCAGCTGCCGGCCCTGCGCGCCGTCTCGCCGCTGGTCCCCGGGCTCGTCGCCGAGCGGCTCAACGACAAGGACACCACGGTCCGCGCCGCGGCGCTCGAGGCCCTGTGCGCGCTCGAGCCCCCGGGCTCGCGGGTCCCGCTGCGCACGGCGTTCGAGCAAGGCCCGCCTGACATTCGCGTGGCCGCGCTGCGCAAGCTCTACACCCTGCGGCGCGACAAGATCGAGGGCGCCGAGGATCCAACCGGCCGCGATCTGTTCGAGGACGCGCTCGACGACAAGCACGGCGACGTGCGCGAGACCGCGTTCTTGCTGTCGGTCGGGACCCGGCCCAAGCTGCTGGCCAAGCTCGGCGAGACCTTCAAGGCCGAGATCGGCAAGCTCGCCAAGCTCGGGACCACGCTGACGGCCGCCGACGGCGAGCCGAGCGAGGCCGACCTCGAGCCGCTGTTCGCCGCCATGGCCTGCCGCGAGGCCGACACCGCGCTGCGCGGGGCCAAGAGCCTGGCGGTGCTCGGTGACGGGCGCTCGACCGGGGCGCTGCTGCAGCTCTCGCGCGAGAGTGACGCTGGGGTTCGGCGCCTGGTCGCCGACGCGCTGTTCGTCGGGATCCTCGCGATGCCCAGCGACGATCGCCTGGCCGCGCGCTTGCAGTGGCTGCTCGACGACGCCGACAGCACCGTGCGCAACGCGGTGTTCGAGAACCTTCAGCTGCTGTCGTCCGACCGCCAGGACGCCGGCGCCCTCGACCTGGCCGAGCTCGCGCTCGGTGCCGCGAGCGAGGACATGCGCGTGCGCGCGCTGCAGGTGTTGGTCGAGTTTGGCGGCAAGGGCAAGCGGGCCAGCGACGAGACCCTGGCCCGCCGGGCCGATCAGCTGCTGGGTGACGCGCTCGACGACGAGGCCCAGAAGGTCCGCAAAGAGGCGTTCCGCACCCTGTGGGCGTGGCACAGCAAGAACCCCCAGACCCCGCTGACCCGCGGCGCTCACTCGCGCCACGCGGACATCCGCGAGGACGTGGTCAAGGAGCTCGATCGCCAGCAACACAGCTGGGCCGACGAGCTCCTGCTCGGCCTGATCACCGATCAACACGTGGCGGTCGGCAAGGCGGCGTTCGAGGCCCTGACCAACTCGAAGTCCAGCAAAGATCGGGTCGCGCGCTACAAGGATCGGGCCGAGGTCTACCTCGCGGCGATGGACTCGCCGCGGCCGCAGGTGCGGGCGATCGGGGCTCACGGCGCGCGCCGGGCCGACCGCGACCTGGTCCGCAAGCGCCTGATCGAGCTGCTCGACGACGAGCACCTCGAGGTCCACACCAAGGCGATCGAGAGCATCGATCGGCTGCTCCCCAAAGATCAGCACGCGTGGAGCCAGGCGTTCGCCAGCAAGTTCTGGGCGCTGCGGGTCCGGGCGGCCGAGCTGTGCGGCAAGCGGCGTGACGATCGGGCGATCAGCCCGATGCGGGCGCTGCTGACCATTCCGCAGACGGATCCCAACCGGCCCAGCGCCGAGCTGCGCCAGCGGGGCGCGCGGGCCATGGCCGACGTCGGCGACCGCGGCAGCATCTCGTTCTTCGTCGAGCTGCTCGAGGATCCCGATCCGATCGTCCGCGAGATGGCCAGCCGCGGGCTCGCCACCGCGTGCGAGAAGCGCGACACCCAGATCCTGCTCGCCGCGCTGTCCCACAATGATCTCCCGGTCCGCAGCTGGATCGCCGAGGGCCTCGCGCGGCTCGGTGACGTGCGCGCGGTCCCGGTCCTGGTCGGAACCCTGGCCAACACCCACCGGCCGATCCGGCTCGGTGCGATCCTGAGCCTGGCCGCGCTCGGCCCCGACGGCTCGCGCGGGCTCCTGCGTGGGCTCGAAGACACCGACCGCGAGGTCCAGGATCTCGTGTTTGCGATCATCGTCGCCCGCGACGTCGCTCGCGTGCGCGCCAAGCAAGCGCCGGATCTGATGCTCGCCGCGCTCGCGTCCTCGCAGCCCGAGATCCGCTACGTGGCCGCCCGCGCGCTCGAGGAGCGGCAGGACGGCGAGCAGCTGATGGCGTTCGCGACCGAGCTGGTCGGCCCGCCCAAGCCCGACAAGGCTGCCGACCTCAAGAAGTGGCCCGACGAGGACCAACGCAGCGCTCGCTTGCGGGTGATCGTGGACTCACTGGCCAGCGACGATCCCTCGCTGCGCTACGCGGCCGCCCGGGTGCTGTCGCTGCGCAGCCAGGCGCTGGCGTTCTGGCGCGAGTCCGGCCGGCTCAAGGGCCCGCAAGCTTCGGACGCCCCGCCCACGCCGCAGACCAACTGGGAAGACGGCGAGGCGTCGCAGCCACGCCGCAGCGGCTGGATCCGCCGGCTGATCGGCAACGCGGTCGAGCTGGCCAAGACCGCCACGGGTGCGGCGACCGGCGACAGCAACGTCACGCGGCTGCATCCAACCCCCGGTGGCGAGGCGCCGGCCCCCGAGCTGGGCGAGATCCGTCGCCTGGTGTTTGGCACCTACGCTGGCTTGGTCCGGCAGGCGCCCGCGCCCGGGGCCGCCGACGAGACCCATCGGGTCCGCCGCGACAGCATCGATCGGCTCGGCAAGCTGGGCGAGTCGGCCGAGGTCGGCCGCGACTCGGTGCTGCCGGTCCTGCGCCGGGCCCTGAGTGATCCCAACCACCTCGTCCGCCGCGCGGCCGTCACTGCATTGCGCGGGCTGTATCAGCCTGGCGCCGTCGAACCGCTCGGCCTGGCCCTGCAGTCGTCGGCGTCCGACGTGGGTCGGGCCGCCGTCGACGAGCTCGTGCAGCAGGCGCTGTCGGGCGGCGGTGATCAGGCCCAGGCCGCCCGGGCGATGGCGCTCGAGGGCGTCGACGCGCCCAACGCCGAAGTCCGGGCCCACGCGCTCTTGCAGATCCAAAAGCTGTTCGACGCCGAGAGCCTCGAGCCATGGTTCGTCGCGCTCGGCAGCACCCACGCGGATCTGCGCCTGTCGGTCGTCGATCGCCTGGTCGACGCCCGCGATGATCGGGTCGGCGAGGCGCTGATGCGGGCGATGGAGAGCGACCACGAGGACCTGCGCCTCAAGGCCGCCAGCGCGCTGGCGCGGCGCGGGGATCTGCGGACGATCGACGTGCTGTCCGCGTTCTTGCGGGCCGAGGACGCCCGGGTGGCGTCGCGGGCCGTCGAGGCCCTGGTCTCGCTGGCCAAGGTCCGCCGACCGGTCGAGGGGGGCGAGCCCGGCGAGACCGAGGCCGTGCCCGAGGCCAGCGCCGCCGCGGCCGAGTGCATCGCCGCGCGGATCGAGGACGACCCCGATCGGACCGCCGACCGCAACGCGCTGATCAGCGCCCTGATGCGGATCGCCGACGCCAAGGGGGCGCCCGTGCTGCTCGGGCTGCTCGAGGGCGACGACGCGGGCCTGCGCTCGCGCTGCTTCGACGCCCTGGTGGCGATCGCCCGCGATCCATCGCGGCCGGCTCAGCGCGTCAACGCCCACGTGGGTGGGGGCGTCGCCCGGGCCCGCTATCACGAGTCGATGTTGCTCGACTGGCTGGGCACGATCATCGCGACCAACGACGCGGCGCTGCGCGAGAAGATCGCCCGGCTGCTGCGCGACGTCGACGACACGGGCGCCGAGCCGCTGCTCGCCCGCCTGCTCGAGGATCGTGAGCCCGCCGTGCGGGTCGCCGCGTGCGAGGTGCTGGCGTTCCGGGCCGAGTGGATCCCGGGCGCGACCCTGGACGCGCTCGCGGCCACGCTGGCCGCCGGTCGGCGCGAGCTGGTGTTGCCGGCTGCCGAGGGCCTGGCCGCGCGGGGCAGCAGCGCCGCGTTCAAGTCGTTGCTGTTGGTGCTCAAGGCCGGCGCCGACGATGAGCGCCGTCGGGCGATCGTCGCGCTCGGGACCCTGGGAGATCGTCGGGCGCTCGAAGACCTCGAGCCGCTGCTCGATCCCGACGCCGAGATCACCCCCGAGGATCGTGCGCTCGCGCCCGCGGCCGTCGAGGCGCTCGGGGCCATGCTCGCCAAGCTCGAGGATCCCGACGAGCGCGACCGCGTGCGCGCGACCGTCGAGCGCTCCGCCCAGCAGGGTCCGCAAGACCTTCGGCTCGGCGCGATCTCGGGGCTCAGCCACGCCGCCGACGACCGCAGCCGCGCGCTGATCGAGAAGCTCGCCCGCGAGCGGCTCGAGCCCGAGCCGATCCGGGTGCGCGCCGCCCAGCAGCTCGGCGCGCTCGGCAACGCAGGCGCCGAAGAGGTGCTCGCGGGGCTGCTCTCGGACGCCAGCGCCAACGTGCGCAACGCCGCCTACAAGGCGCTCGAGCGGGTGTTCCCGACCGAGCGGACCCGCACGGCCCTGCTCGCGCTGCGCTCGGTCCACACCGAGCTGAGCAGCCCCGCCGCCAGCTTCCTGGCCAAGCACGGCGACTCCGAGGTGCTCGTCGCCCGGATGACCGAGATCGCCGACGACTCGGTCCGTCAGCGGCTGCGCCGGGGCCTGATCCGTCGCGGGGAGTGCCCGTCGTCGCTGGCCGAGCTGCTGAAGGGGGACGCCGCGCCACAGCGGGCGGACGCCGCCTGGATCGCAGGCGCGGCGGGGGCCGACGCCAAGGCCAAGCTCGGCGCCGCGCTGGGTGAAGCTGTCACGAGCTCCGCCAAGCAGTGGGTCGCGCTCGCCGGTCAAGCGTCGCAAGCCGACGCCGCTCGGGCCTGGCGCGCGAGCCTGTGGGCCGCGCGACGGGTCGGCGTCGACGTGGAGGCTGCGGCCGTGGCCGTCGTCGATGGCACCGCCGCAGGTCAGGCCGAGGCACCGATCGCGGTGCTCGGCGAGGCCCTGCGCTACCTGGCCGAGCACGGCGACGCCGCTCAGCTCGGCAAGCTCGAGCCCGCGCTCAGTCACCGCGACGCCTCGGTCCGCGCCGCTGCCGGAGCCGCGGTCGCCAAGCTCGCCAGCGACGCGGCCACCCAGGTCATTGACCGGCTCGCCGTCGCCGATCAGGTCGCCGTCGCCCCGCTGGTCGCGTCGGCGCTCGACGCTGGCCACGGCCAGGCCATGTTCGAGTCACCGGCCCGCCGCCGCCTGAGCCTGCCGCTCATGCTCGGCGACGCCCGGTTCATGATCCTCAGCGAAGCCGCGCAAGCCACCGGCAAAGAGCCCGCCCGCCTCACGGCGATCGCGTCGCTCGGTCGCCTGGGCACCGCGCAAGCCACCTCTGTCTTGCAGGGCCTGCTCGATCGCGAAGGCGAGCCCGAGGACGTCCGCAAGGTCGCGTTCAAGGCCCTGCGCCGGGCCCAGCGCGGCAAGACCACCACCGCCACTCGGGGAGCTGCACACCAATGAGCCCTACGGACGTCGCCGAGGTCAAGCTGCGCTACGTCGCCGCCTCGGAACCGATCACTGACGACGAGACCTTCCGCCTGCATCTGCCGACCGACGCGGTCCGCGACGCAGCGCTCGTCGCCAAGCTAACTCGCCCGGGCGTGACCCGTGACGCGCTGATGACCGTGGCCGACGTGCTGGCCTCGGATCTGCGCTTCAAGGCCCGCGACCGCGCCGACTACCTGGCGTACCTGATCGCGCAGGGCAAGCGGGTGAGCAACGAGGTGTGGGAGGCCCAAAAGGCCTACCTCGAGGAAAAATTTGGCGGCGCCGAGGCCAGCGAGCAGAGCCCGCTGGATCCGATCGTCAGCGTCAGCGAGCACGGCGTCAGCCTCGAGGTGTTCTCCGCCGACGAGTCTGCCTACGCGCGCTTGTTCCTGCGCGCGGGCGCGGCCTACGAGGCGGTCGAGGGCAGCCGGACCGACGGCACCACCCACCTCTCGCTCGACGACGCACTGCAGCGGGGGATCGGCCGGATGCGATCCTACCGGGCCTCGACCCTCGAGTTTGGCCCCGGCCAGGCTGGCGGCTCCGAGGGCGCAGCTGTCAGCGAGCGCGACATCCAGGTGCCGCTGCGCTGGCTGCGAGCGTTCGGTCAAGTTCAGGCCGCGTCCACGCTCCCGGCTCGGGAATTCGAGATCGCACCGATCGATCTTTACAACGTGCTCCTGACCCTGCGCATGCGTCGGGCCAAGACCTCACCTCGGGCGCTGCGCTACGAGCTGGTCCCGGGCGAGGTCCCGCGCCTGGTGCTCGAGCCCTGGGATCAGGTCATCGAGGGCACCGGGCCGGCCTACACCGGGGCCGCGCCGATCGTCGTGCGAACCTGGGGTCGCCAGCGGCTGAGCGTGCTCGCCCGCTTGCTGCCCCACGCCAAGCGGGTTCGCGTGCGCCTGGTCGGCGCTGGGTTGCCGGCCTACTACATCCTGGATCTCGGCGACGCCGAGCTGACCCTCGCGCTGTCCGGCTGGACCGACAGCGGCTGGGCCGGCATCGCTACCTTTGATCTGCTGGTCGCGGGCGAGGTCGACGAGCTGCTGGCCAAGAAGGTCCACGACGCGCTGGTTGCCAGCGCGAGCGGCAGCACCCTCGCCGAGCTGGCGACCGCGACCGAGCGCAGCGTCAACGAGGTCCGCCAGACGATCCTGCATCACATGCAGCGCGGCGTCGTCGTCCATGACATCGCCAGCGATCGCTACCTCGCGCGCTCGCTGCTGGCGAACCCGCCCGACGCCGAGCTGCTGCGCTACCGCGACGAGCGTGAGCAGCAAGCCCACCGCTTGCTGGCGATCGACGACGCCGTCCGCTTGACCAAGGTCCACGAGCTCGCGGGCGAGGGCACGCGGATCGAGGGCGAGGTCGAGGATCCCCAGGCTCACCGGACCTACCGGACCTCGTTCACGATCGACCGCGAGGGCCGGACGGTCGACGCCAGCTGCACCAGCCCGCAGTACCGCCGCAGCGGCCTGCGCGAGGGGCCCACGGTCCCCATGATCGCGCTGCGCCTGTTGTTTGCCCGCCGCCAGGCCGAGCTCGAGCGCGCGCGCGGGACCGAGGCAGGCCGCAAATTGATCCGCGCCGAGACTCGCGTGCTCGTGCGTCGCCAAGGTCCCCGCCGCGTCACCTCGGAGGCACCAAGCTCTGGGCTCGCGGCCGCCAACACCGGCTCGGTCACCTACCGCCTCTCGCTCGACGACCGCGAGGTCGTGGTCCGCTGGGGCACACACCCGGAACGCATGCGCATGCACAGGCTCCGCTTCTCTAGCTCCGACGACGCTCGCAACGAGTACTTCGGGCGGCTCGCGTCGCTCGGCGACAAGGGCTTCATCGACGCCTCCGCGGCCGAAATGGTCTGACCATGGCCAACGACACGCAAACTCCCCCCGTCTCTGCGGTCCCTGCGGACCTCCCCAAGTGGGCGGACATCGAGGCCGCTGGCAACATTCGCAGCTGGGTCGACGCCGAGCTCACCCGGCTCGGCCTGTTCGAGCCAGGCGTCGACACCTCCACGCTGTCTGACAAGCAGCGCAAGGCCTACAAGGCCAAGCGCGAGCAAGAGCGCAAGGTTCGGCGCGAGCTCATGGCCAAGGCCTGGTTCGTCTACCGGCAACACCACCTCGTCCATGTCGGGGTTGGGGTCTGGTACCACGACACCGCCGACATCGATCGCTGGGACATCCCGGATCTCGAGGGCCGCCGCCAGCTCAACGAGCTGCCCGAGCTCGAGAATGTCCACGCGCTCGCCAAGTCGCTCGGGCTAGCGATCCCGCGGCTGCGCTGGCTCGTCTACCACCGCGAGGTCGACACGGGCACGCACTACCACCGCTGGACCGTGCCCAAGCGCAGCGGCAAGGGCGTGCGCCTGATCAGCGCGCCCAAGCCCGACCTCAAGCGAGTCCAGAGCTGGATCGCCCGCAACATCACCGAGCACCTGCCGGTCCACGGCGCCGCGCATGGGTTCTTGGCCGGGCGAAGCACGCTCAGCAACGCGCGGGTCCACGCGGGCGCGCGCGTGATCGTCAAGTTCGACGTCCGCGACTTCTACCCCACGGTCGTGCTGCGTCGGGTCAAGGGCCTGTTTCGCAAGGCCGGCTACGGCGAGCAGGTCGCGACCGTGCTCGCGCTGCTGTGTACGGAGTGCCCGCGCGAGGAGATCGAGCTCGGCGGGCGGCCCCACTACGTCGCCACCGGTCCACGCTCGCTGCCCCAGGGCGCGCCGACCAGCCCGTCGATCACCAATACCCTGTGCCTCAACCTCGACGCCCGCCTGACCGGGCTCGCGGCCAAGCTCGGGTTCCGCTACACCCGCTACGCCGACGATCTGACCTTCAGCTTCCACGGACCGGCGGGTCACAAGATCGCGGTGGGCCGGCTGCAAAAGGCCGTCGTCGACATCGTCGCGGACGAGGGCTTCATCGTGCACCCGCACAAGACCCGGGTCATGCGCAGCGGCGGCCGCCAGAAGGTCACCGGTCTGGTCGTCAACACGGCGCCCGAGGGCGAGCCCGTGGCCCGCGTGCCTCGCAAGGTCGTCCGAGAGCTGCGCGCCGCGATCCACAACCGCGCGCAGGGCAAGCCCGGCAAGGGCGAGACCCTCGAGCAGCTGCGGGGCATGGCCGCCTACGTGCACATGTGCGACCCCGCCAAGGGGGCCGCGTTCATGCAGCAGATTAACTCACTGCCAGGCTGAACTTTTTTGGTCACTTTCACGCCCGCGGCGTGTATGCTGACCCCGTGACCTGACCCCAGGAGGTCCACCAAGCTTCGAAGTCCAAAAGATCCGTGGAGAGAAAACTTGGCTCTGGCCAAGCGAAAGAGGGATCGTTAGCCGTGCTCAGCACAGGGCGGCGTTGCGCCGTCCGGGCACATTCTTCCGACATTCTCCACAAGGTAGGCTGTTCGTGGTTTGCCTGGCCCTAAGGGGTGCCCGGCGGGCATCTTGGCTGGGCCTACCACGCAACCGCGGTTCAAGATGCCCGCCGGGCACCCCTTAGGGCCGCAAACCGGTGAGCCTACCGTGTCCCAGGTGGGATCGTGGCGACCCCTGCTCCTCCGAGCGCTGTCCACGGATCTTTGGACTTCACCTTTTTTTAGTCTCTCGCTTCAGCGCAGCCGTGGGGTTGCCGGGATCGTTAGCCGTGCTCAGCACAGAGCGGCGTTGCGCCGCTCGGGCACACTCTTCCGACACTCTCCACAAGGTAGGCTGTTCGTGGTTTGCCTGGCCTCGTACGCGTCGAAGACGTCGACGTGGCTGGGCCAACCACGCAACCGTGGGTCACGTCGACGTCTTCGACGCGTACGAGGCCGCAAACCGGTGAGCCTACCGTGTCCCAAGTGGGATCGTAGCGACACGATGATCCCGCGGCTGCGCGCCTTTTTGTCTCCTCCGCGGATTACGCGGCAGGTGGATATACGGCGCCCCGCATCCCGCTGTGCGCGGCCAAGAATCGCAACGCTCGTTCGAGGCTTCCAAAACTCGGGACATCCGCCTCTCGCAGAAGGTCGAAGTCAATACACCGCGTCATCTGGAGCTGGCTGACAGTAGGCTTGTACCTGCGACCCGGTGGGAGCTGTGCCGATATCCACCCCTTTACGTCGCGCTTGGCCTCCCACGAACTCTCTGGCCACTTCACGCCATCTGGAACCCCGGCCGGCCCCATCTTCGCCATGCAAGGCAGAAACAGCACTTCGTACTCGGGCCGCAGCAGAACAAAGGCTGTGGGAAAGGGTAGATTGAGGCCCCGTAGGTTGCTCGCCATGGTCGGAGCGATGGTGGCAGGACACGCGTCATCCTCGTCACGAAGGATGAGCAAAGCTCCTGCATCAGGCTTGGTGCGAATGAACTCGGCGGCTCGCATGACACCCTGACGTTTGGGGTTCCAGTGCTGAAGGTTTATCCAGCGACGAGGGGCTGCCCATGGTTGAAAGAGACCTACATTCTTGCTTAGCCGCGCTATTAGATTCTGCGCGGCAGCGACCTCTCCCTGACCCTCGACCAATAGGTAGCCTTTGTTGTTGGTCATTTGGCCTCATCTCCCTTCGGGAAGATGAACGACGTCTCTAGGTCACCAGAAAGGTAGAGATCACCCAGGGAGAGCAGTTGCATGCGGACGGGCTCTAGCTGGTCATGTGTCACCCTTTGGGCCCCTGTCATTCCATTGGACCGATTAACGACAATGAGAGAGTCATGCCCTAAGTCGACGACATCGAGTATGATCGGACTGTGGGTCGTCACCAGAATTTGAGAGAGATCACTTGCCTGGCGAAGGTAGTGGTACAGCATCGGGAGCGCGCCGGGATGAACCGTCAACTCGGGCTCTTCCACGCCGATGACGGGCAGGGTTGGAGACTGAAGCAGCGCCGTCAACAAGCCCGCGACACGGAGCGTGCCGTCCGACTGCTGCCCGGCATCGAACCACCGTTTGCGCCCTTGGCCGATCTGCTGCTGCTTGAACTCCGCGATCAAGTATCCAGCCGCGCTGCTGACTTTCACGTCCTCGATGTCACCAGTGAGCTTCTGAAGTCCGGCCACGAGGTCCGACTTGGCCTCAGCGTCTTCCTTGATCATCTCCCTGAGCACCGACACCCAATTCTCGCCGTGTCGCGTCATTGGACGCGTAGAATCAAACTTCTGCGGTGCGCGAAGCGTGTCGGGGAAGATCGAATAGACGATCAGATCACGAAGGTAGTCGAAAATGGGGCGAAATCGCTCGTCTCCTCCCAGTGAAGTGAGCGCCAGGGCTTGCTCGTTGATTCGAGGTGCAAGCCCTGCTGGGCCGTTCCAGTTGTCTGCAGTCCGCTCGAATTTGTCGTGGTGACCGTCGCGTGTAATATGAGCTAGCTCCGATTTGACGCGATATTCCTCGACCTTGTCGCCTGTCATCTCGAAAGAGTATCCGGCGACGAATTCTTCGGACTTGAACTCCAGCGCGATCTTGACGTTGTAAGGGTGGCCATGACTCCGACGGCGCACACTGTCGACGCCTCCGCGGTGGGTAATCGCCGCCGGGAGACCCTGGGAGACCGCGTCACGAACAAACGTCAGGACATCGAGAATGTTGGATTTCCCAGATCCATTCGGCCCGACCAAGAATGAGAGTTGGCCCAGGCTCAGCCGAACCTCAGGGCCGAGGCTTCGGTAGTTGGAGACGGTGAGTTCGGTGATCATCGTTCCTCAGCTACAGTATCTCATGAGCGCGGGCCCCCGCAAAGCACCGGAGAGCGTGCCCAGTCCGATGCTCAATTCGTCGTTTTCGCGCCTCGCTCAGGACCTCGGCGAGGGACGTCGGCTTCGCGGCCCAGTGCCGTTGGTCGCGCCGCAACGGCTTCATCGTCTGTCCGGCGTACTCCAGGAAGACCCTCCGCCGCGCCGCGATCGAACCGTACGTAGTCACCACCGTCTCCGTGTAGCTGGCAAAGTCCGTCAACCTCGTGTCCGTCCAGCGCGCGCCATATGGTCGACACCAATGCTAATCGGTGGATCAGCGATGCACCCTCCGCCGCGATCATCGCGAACCCCGCCATGTTGGCAGATGTTGAAATCATAAAAGACCCGGAGCGACCTCGGAAAGTCCCATAGTCGATAACGCCTGCCGGCGAATTCGTCGTCGACGCGGTCTTTCATGAAGTCGAAGCAGTGAACGCCGTCCCAGTCCGTCTCGACGAAGGTCGTCTCGAGCGGGGAGTTCGGCTTGTTGCGCGGGTAGGCGCCGGACTTGAACCGGCCCGTCCACGAGAGGCTCGTGGCTGAGGCGCGAGAGCGGCTGCGCCCGGACGACCACGCCCAAGCGACCACGTGAGATCGCATTCTCGAGCGCGCGCTGTAGCTCGGTTCGAGTGCTCGGGCGCCCTGGCGCAAGCAGCCCAGCCACGATGCGCGCCAGAGTAGGACCGGTGCTCGGGCTGGCCAGCGCCCGCCGGGCGATTCTGATCGCGTCACGCGACGGCAGCGAACGCTCGCCCGGTGCCGCGGGCAGCTGCGAGAGCCATCGTGTTTCCCCGCCGGGCGGTGCTCCAACAGGATAGCGTTCGGCGGCGAGCGGCGAAACCTGCGGCTAGGCTGACACGCGGAGGGTCGCATTGGATCGAGCGTGCCGCGGCGGTAGGATGCCGACATGGCACGCTCACTCTCCATCGTCACCCTCGCCATCCTGGCCTGTGCCTGCTCCGATGTGCCGTCGTCCGAGCAAGGCGACGGGGAAACCACGAGCGACGCACCCGAGACCGGCGACGCAGCCGAGACCAGCGGCGACGGCGACGGCGACCCGGCCTCCTGCACCGGCCCCTGGGAGCTCGGCCACCCGATCGATCTCCCACCCCTCGCGTCGGGCGACCCCGAGGCCGGCTACCAGGCCCTGCTGACCAGGGACTACGTCAGCTGCGGGATCCCATGGGCCCTGTTCGGCGTCGCCGAGGGCGTGCTCGGTGTCGAAGAGCCGCTCCCCGGCCGCGAGGGCAAGAACGCGGAGGTCGGCCACGCCTGGAACGTGGTCACCAAGTCCGACGGCAGCGAGCTGGTCGTCTCGAATTGCTTGCAGTGCCATGCCGGTTACTTCAACGGCGAGCTGATCGTCGGCCTCGGCAAGGCGTCCGCCGACTTCACGACCTCGCTGAGCGACTTCGCCGAGCCGCTGCCAGACCTGCCCGAGACCAGCGAGGCCAACGCCTCCTTCAACAAGTTCAAGGCCCGCGCCGCGGCGCTCGGGCCCTACTCGGTCATGAAGACGATCGGCGCCAACCCGGCGGTGATGTTCGCGATCGTGCTGTTGTCTCACCGCGACCCGCTCACGCTGGCCTGGAACGACGAGCCGCTCTACGAGCTGTCCGAAGAGCTGATCATTCCCGCCGATCCACCGCCGTGGTGGCGGGTCCGCAAGAAAGCCACGAACTTCGCCAATGGCATGTCGCGTGGTGACCATCGCGGGACGATGGTGCTGGCCTCGTCGCTGTGCACCGACAGCGTCGAGGAGGCCGCGCCGGTCGTCGACTACTTTGCCGACGTTCAGGCCTACCTCGCGTCGCTCGAGCCGCCGGCGTACCCGTTTGCGATCGATGAAGCCCTCGCCGAGCAGGGGCGCGAGCTGTTCGAGTGCAATTGCGCGGGCTGCCATGGCACCTACGCCGATGATCCAAGCGCGGAGACCTTCCCCAATCTGTTGATCCCCGCCGACGTGATCGGCACCGACCAGGCCTTCGTGCAGAGCGCCAGCGAGGGCGGCTTCTACAATTACCTCGAGGAATGGTTCAACGAGTCGTTCTACGGGACGATCAGCGAGGTCGTGACCGCGGGTCCGGTGCCCGGCTACACGGCGCCGCCGCTCGACGGGATCTGGGCGACCGCGCCGTTCTTCCACAACGGCTCGGTGCCCAGCATCGAGCTGGTGCTGTCGAGCGGCGCGCGGCCCAGCGCGTGGCGGCGGGTCGACTACGACAGCACGAACTTCGACGAGGACGCGCTCGGCTGGCCGTGGGAGCCCGCGCCGGCCCAGGCCGACGCGGCCGAGAGCGAGCGCAAGTACATCTACGACACCTCACTGTTCGGCTACGGCAACGGCGGGCACACCTTCGGGGATCACCTGACCGACACCGAGCGCGACGCGGTGCTCGAGTACCTCAAGACCCTCTGACCAAGACGTGGCAAGCTGGGGCATGCACAACATCCTCGCCCCGATGCTCGCGCTGATCTGCTGGACCATGGTCATGTGGGTCTGGCTGTACGCGACCCGGATCCCCGCGATCAAGGCCGCGGGACTGCAGCCGGGCGCGCTCAAGGAGAAGAAGGACCTCGACGTGCTGCCGCTCGAGGTCCGGCAGATCGCGGACAACTACAACCACTTGCACGAGCAGCCCGTGCTGTTCTACGCGCTGATGGTCTACACCCACCTCGCTGGGTTCGTCGACCCGCTCGCCGTGGTCTTGGCGTGGGCGTACGTGGGCGCGCGGGTGGTCCACAGCCTGTGGCAGGCGCTGGTCAACTTCATCCCGATCCGGTTCGCGCTGTTCGCCCTGGCCTCGCTGTTCTTGATGGTGAGCACGGTCCGCGCCGTGATCGCCACGTTGACCTGAGCGACTGCGCCGCCCGGTTTCAACGGTCGATCAGTCGGTGAAGTTGCCGAGGATCACCCCACACCACCCAGGCGAGACCACGTCGCCCGGCACATAGAACGGATCGCAATGCCCGTCCGGGTGCGAGTCCCAGTGCCAGTGAATCGACCCATCACCGCCGCCGCCGTTGCACTGCCCGTACTGCTGACTGTTGTACCCGCCCATGATCACACAGCACTGGCCCTCACCAAAGTGCGACTCGCAGGCTTTCTGGGCCCGGACCTGGGTGGAGTCGTTTTGGTTGTAGCAGTAGGTGACGTTCATGTTGGTGCCGTTCTCGGCCGTCAGCCCTCCGCCGTTCGGGTTGGCGCACAGTGAGGTGCAATCCGGCGCGCAGCCGTCATTGTCGATCATGTTGCCGTCGTCGCAGTCTTCGACGCCCTCGTAGACCACGCCGTCGCCACACACATTGACGCCGCACGCGGCCGTGCATGCGTCGGTGTCGACCATGTTGTTGTCGTCGCAGTCCTCGACGCCGTCTTGGATCACCCCGTCGCCGCAGACCGCGGGGGTGCAGGTGTTGAGGCACGCGTCGGTGTTGACCATGTTGCCGTCGTCGCAGATCTCGAACCCGGCTTGCAGGAACCCATCACCGCAGAACGCCAGCTGACAGGTCCCCGGGCAGTTGTCGCTGTCGTCCATGTTGCCGTCGTCGCACTGCTCGCCGGCCTGGACCACGCCGTCGCCGCAGCTGCCGAGCATGCACATGGAATTGCAGCCGTCGGTCTCGTCGTCGTTGCCGTCGTCGCACACCTCGACGTCGGTCTGCACGAACCCGTCGCCGCAGCTGGCGAGCTTGCAGCCGGTCACGCACGCGTCGGTGTTGTCGGCGTTGCCGTCGTCGCAGTCCTCGACCTGCGAATAGTGGTAGCCGTCGCCGCACTCGGCGATTGTGCACGCGGGGGTGCACGCCGCGTCGGCGCCGTTGGCCATGCCCAGATCGCACTCCTCGCCTGGATCGACGACCCCGTCTCCGCAGCTCTCTCCGCCCGTGTCGCCGTCGCCGTCGCCGTCGCCAACACCTTCGGCTCCGGTCTCGCTGTCACCGTCACCGTTGTCCATCGTCGTCGCGTTGGTGGTGAAGGTGGTGAAGCGTCCGTCATCGCCGTCCCCGGACGGGCACGCGCTGAGCACACAGACCACTCCGACCACTCCGAACATAGGCAAACTGAGGCGTCGCATGCCGGCATGATAACCGGCAAGCGACGCCTCCCACCAGCACGACCGCCGCCGTCCGAACGCGCGGTGACCGTGGAGGCCCGCCTCGCGGACGGGTGTTTTGTCAGGACTCGTTGGTGTCCATGATCACGTCAAAGCCGCCGAACATCATCCGCATGCCGTCGAAGGGCATGGGGCTGTCGCCCATCACCTGCTCCATCTCTGCCATGACCTTCGCCATTCCCGCGTCCCGAGTTGCCTTGTCAGGCCACTCGATCCATGACCAGACGACCACTTCGTCATCCGTGGCCTTGACCGCGCGATAGAAGTCCGTGACCTTGCCCTTGGGCACGTCGCTGCCCCAGCACTCGACGATGCGGGTGGCCCCATGCTTGCGAAACAGGGGCGCAGCCTGGGCGGCGTGTTCGATGTATTGGGCTTTGTTGGCGGTTGGTACCGCTGCGAGTAATCCGTCGACGTAGCTCATTGGTGTGTCCTTTGTTTAGCTGACTTGTTAGCTGAGGTTGTTGAACGGCGCGCCTGAGGGTAATTGCAGTGTCCGGCGCCTTGAAGACAGGTCCTGCAACATGACTTTGGCGATCGTAGGATCGCCCGAATTCAATGCGTCTGCAGGGCCGCCGGATCCATCCACATCACCTCCCAGTGGTGGCCGTCGGGGTCGTAGAAGCTCCAGCCATACATGAATCCGAGGTCCTGCGGGTCCATGGCGTGGGCACCACCAGCCGCGATGGCGGTTGCGACCAGCGCATCGACCTCCTCGCGGCTCTCACACGAGAGCGCCAAGAGCGACTCGGTCGACCGGCTGGTGTCGCAGAGCTCCTTCTTGGTGAAGGTCTGGAAGAACTTGCGCACGAGGAGCATCACGAACGCCTCCTCGCTGACGATCATGCACGCGGCGTTCTCGTCGGTGAAGCGAGGCTCGAACTCGAAGCCGAGCTTGCGGAAGAAGGACATGGACCGGCTGAGGTCCGAGACGGCGAGGTTGACGAAGAGCTTGCGAGCCATGGGAGGTCCTTTGGTTGCGTGCGGCCGGTCTTCGGCCGCGCGTTTACTGCTTGGACTCGACGGGCTCGGGGAATTCATCGGTCCCCCCCAAAAAAACTCGCAGCTCAATCGGTGGGCGGGAGCGCGTCCGGGAGGCCGAACTTCGGGAACAGCGCCTCGGTGTCGAGGAACGAGATCATCTCGTCGATCGCGCCGCCGCGGAGCTCGAGCACGACGAGCGCCCAGGGCCGGTGACCGCCAGCTGGATCGGGCCGGTACTGTCCAAAGGCAGGCGCGCCGCAGGCTGCCGTTGCGATCAAGCGCGAGCCGCGGCAGCCGATCCCGTGTCCGCGAAGCCAGCTGCCGATGCTGTCCCGACCGCGCAGCCACAGCGTGTAGGGCGGCATGCAGAGCGTGGCATCTTCATGCATGAGGGCGGTCAAGGCGTCGACGTCGTAGCTCTCGAACGCCAGCACGAACCGGTCCACGAGCTGGGCCTGCGTCGCAGACAGCGAGTCGTTCGCCGTTTGCGACTGTTCCGGCGCAGCTTGGCTGAGCTTGGCTCGGGCCCGCTGGACGGCGCTGTTGATCGAGGCGAGCGAGGTCTCGAGCGTGTCGGCGGCCTCTGCCGCAGACAGCCCGACCACCTCGGTGAGCAGCAGGGCGGCGCGCTGCTTGGGCGGCAGCTGCTGCAGGGTCGTCACGAACGCGAGCCGGATGCTCTCGCGCGAGCTCATGCGCTCGGCGGGGTCGGGCGCGCCCCCGAGCACCCAGGCGTCGGGGATCGGCTCAATCCAGTGGCTCCGGTCGCGCGCCTCGAGGGGGTCGTCGACGGTGCCGACCGGGCCATCGATGATCGGCCGCGTCCGTCGTTGCTGGCGCGCGAGCATGTCCAGGCAGACGTTGGTGGCGATCCGGTGCAGCCACGTGCGGACCGAGGCGCGGGCCTCGAACCGGTCGAGGCTGCGCCAGGCCCGGAGCATGGTCTCTTGCACGGCGTCCTCGGCGTCGATCGCCGAACCGAGCATGCGGTAGCAGTGGCCGGTGATCGCCGCGCGCTGATCTTCGAGCGCCTCTGTGGGTGGCATGATTAGCTGAAGCTACCCACGACTCGCTCCGCGATCCACTCTGCCACCGCGCAGATTGTCATGACCGGATGGCTGCCGATCGCGGTTGGGATCACCGACCCATCCGCGACGTACAGCCCGGCGTGGCCGTGCACCTGGCCGTCGACTCCCACCACGCCGTCATCCGCCGACCTGGACAGCGCACACCCGCCGAGGTTGTGGACCGTCAAGATCCGCCCGAACAGATCCCAGGTCGCCAAATTTCCGTAGGTCCCCCCGTACTGCGTGGCCAGCCGCTTCATCTCGCGCTGCTGTGCAGCCACCAGCGCGCGGTTCTCTTGCTCGTACGCCCACACCACGTCGAGCTTGCCGCGGCGAAGGATCACGCGACCGCCTGCGTTGTCCTGGCCGATCGCGAACACCGTCGTAAACCGCGAGGCCGGCCCCGCGCCCTTGCCGGCCCACGCCAGCGGCTTGTTGAGCAGTCCCTTCTTCAGGGCCCACGGCAGCAGCTGCGGGAGCCTGCGATACAGCGGCTCCGAGACCAGCCGCATCAACGAGCTGGGCGGCGGCTGTCCGAGCGACGCGAGCACCCGCATGACTGGCTCGTTGAAGGTGGGCGTGGCCATGGCGAAGCCGGGGTCTCGATCGAAGCACCACATGACCGAGGTCACGTCGGGCCCGACCCACGGCTCGAGCTCGCTGGCGGCGTTCTGGATGTTGCCCAGGAAGTCGCCGTTGCCCGAGTAGCCGACCCCAAGCCGCGGCGACAGCTTGGGCAGCGTCTTGGCGACGTCGCGGCTGCGCAGCAGGATCTCGTTGCTGCCCAGGGTCCCGGCCGCGACGATCACCCGCGCGCCCGTGACCACGCCTTGTCGGCCCGTGCGGGTGTCTTCGTAGTGGACATCCCAGCCGTTCGCGGCGTTGGGCGCGATGTGGCTGACGTTGCGCCCGGTCGCGAGCTCGGCGCCCAGGCGCTGGGCCTTGGCCAGGTAGGTGAAGTCGAGGGTGTTCTTGGCCCCGTGGGGGCAGCCAAACTCGCACTCGGCACACAGCTGACAGGTCCGGCGGCCCTCGCCGGCGCCAAACACCTGATTCCAGCTCACCGCTTGCGGCGTGTCGAATTGCTCGCGGCCCATCGCCGCCGCGGCGCTGGCGAACGCGTCGCGCTTGGGCAAGCGCAGCTGCGTGGGCACCGGCTCGACGCCCAGCTCCTGGCCGACCTTGTCGTAGTAGCTGCCCAGCGTGTCGAGGTTGAACGACTCGGGCCAGCGAGGATCCGTGAAGATCCGCGCCTGCGGTCGGTAGTGAATGCTGGCGTAGATCAGCGAGCCACCGCCCACGCCTGCGGCGGTGACCGAGGCCACCCCCGACAGAAAGCGCAGATCGTACAGACCCTGCGACCCACGCTTGTCCGGGTAGCGCCACAGCAGCTTGTCGGTGTCCTGGACGTCGCGCGGAAAGTCGCTGGGCTGGTAGCGACGGCCACGCTCGAGCACCAGCACCGAGCGGCCAGCCTGGGCCAGGCGCAGCGCGTTGATCGAGCCGCCAAAGCCCGAGCCAATGATCACGGCGTCATATCGGGCCGACATTAGAGGTTGGCCTCGAGGTGGGCGAGGATGTGCGGGTAGACCTCGATCGCGGCCCGCTCGCCAAAGATGCAGTCAATGTGGCCGAAGTCGGGGATCACGATGTGTGAGTAGAGGTCTGGGTCATTGTGTTCGCGCAGCCAGCCAATTGTCTTTTGGGTGCCGGCCGGCAAGAAGCACGCGTTCTCGGCCCCGTGAATGATGCGAAGCGGGATCGCCAGCCGCTCGGGGTGGTCAAAGTAGACATCGCGGCCCTCGGCGTCGACGATGCGCTGGGCCCGAACCATGCGGGCGAGCTGATCGAAGGCCGTCACGCTGGCCACGCCGAACAGCTCGTGCAGGGTGTCGTGGGTGGCGACGTTGAGCTGATCGTGCTCGTAGAGCAGCGAGTACATGAAGGTGATCCGGCGGCAGCTGGCGCTCGCGCAGCGCTCCTCGGCCTGCACGGGGTACAGCTCGAGCGCTTTGTCGTACAGCTTCTCGTACCAGCGCGCGTCGGTGTCGGTGTAGGCGGTCAGCGACTCGACGCCGAGCGCGTTCAGGGCACTGGGCAGGTGCAAGCCCGACTTCAGGCGGACCAGGCCGGCGGCGTCGACGTGGGCCGCCGTCTGCGAGGCCACGGCCGCGCGCACGCCCTCCAGCGCGCCGCTGAGCATGGACATGAAGAACACCGTGGAGCCGAAGCAGTGGACGACCATCTGCACGCTCGGGGCCCCGGTCACGCGCCGGACCTCGGCCACCGCCTGCGGAAAGTCGATCTGCCCCATGACGTCGGCGCTGGCTTGCTGGGCCGACGCGGCCAGCTCGATGCTCGCCCGGTAGTCGAGCAGCCATACGTCGTAGCCGTAGGCGAACAGGTACTCGACGAGGTTGGTGTCGATCGTGTCGACCGTGAAGATCCGGCTCGAGACCCCGAGCCCGTGGGCCAAGATCACCGGGCCCTTGTCGCCGCCGCGATATCGGGTCAGGCACAGCTGGACGTTGTCGCTGGTGAAGAAGTAGCGGATCTCGGGGGCGCTGGCCCGCAGCGGCCGACGCTGGCGCAGCGGGGCGGTTGGATCAAACGCCGAGGGTCGGGCGAACACATCGGCGTAGGTGTCGAACAGCTCGCCCGCGAAGAATCGACCGAACCGGGTCTTGGCGTGGAGCCGCTCGACGGGATCTTCGGTACCGGTGACCGCCATGGTCGTCAGCTGCTTGGCGAAGTCCGACACGGCGATGCGCAACAGCCCGCGAAACACCTGCGGTGCAGCGCCACCCGGATGGGGTATCTCGGTCAGAACCACCCGCAGCGTGGTCGTGTCGCGCCACAGATCCGGGCCGGGATCGTCGTGCACGTACTTGACCCCGCGAAACGCCCAGCTGCGGCCGTCGTCGGCGGTCAGCTGCATCTCGTAGATCATGTTGGTGGTGTCGAGATGATCGGGATCGCTGGATAGCAGCGCGAATCGGCCATTCGAGACCTGCAGCGGGGTGGGTGACAGCCACGGGGCCTCGATCACGCCGTCGAGGTGCATGCGCTTGCCAGGATCGCGCAGGGTCGCGTCGAGGTCTTCGGTCACCAGCGTGAGCACGAACGCGAACCTGTTGCCGGCCTGCTTGCCCTGATCATGGGCGGACGCGTGGGTCGTGTCGGGGCCGGCCGGGGCCAGGAAGCCGGCCATGCGCTCGGTGAACGAGATCCCGATCCCCGCTGGCGGCGATGGGTTGCGCGGCGGCACGGGGCGGTGGTGGAGATCGTAGTTGATCGTCCATCCGTGATCTTCGGCGAGCAGCGCCACGCTGCGCTCGGCCACGGCCGAGATCGTCAGCAGCGGGTTGACGCCGAGGGCCGTGGGGATCACCGCGCCATCGGCCACGTACAGACCCGGGTGTGTGTCGGTGCCCGTTCGCCCGCGGAACACCTGGCCTTTGTGGTTGGTCACGCCGACGCTGGCGTCGACCCCCATCGAGCACCCACCCAGCGGATGCACGGTGATCAGCGACGACTGCAGGTGGTTGCTCCACAGCGGGTTGGGCACGTAGGTGCCGCCGAGCGTCGCGGTCGCGGCGAGCATGTGCTGGTTGAGCGCGGCGATGATCGGCTCGCGCTCGGCCTGCGGCCAGTCGATCCGCAGCTGCTCGCGCTCGTCGAGGCGCAGGCTGCCGTTGTTGCTGTCGATCGCCATGCCCAGATAGGTCTGGGTGTTGGCGACCGCCCCGTGGCGCGCGCCCCCGAGCAGCCGACTGAGCAGCGCCCGCTGACGCTCGGAGATGCTGTCGAGCAGGCCAGGGTCCGTGTCTTGCCCGTACGCGGCGGCGGCCGCCTCGAACGCCCACGGGTAGATCGCATCGATCGCGCCGGGCAGCGCGGCCTCCTCGAGCACGAACTGCTGGTCGAGCGACCGCGCGGGCGTGCGGCCGTCGATCGCCGCGGTGATTGTGGGGCCGACCGGGTGCTTGGGGTCGACCGGGTGGCGGCCCGCGCCGACGGCGTTGATCCGTCGGTCATTGTTGTAGCCAAACCCGATCACGTCGGCGTTGCCGCTGAACCCGTGACCCAGTCGCGTCGATGTACGGAGCCCCGCGGCGCGCGAGCGCAGCAGGATCCGCGTCGAGCCCAGGGTTCCGGCGGCGAGCACCACGATCTGCGCGAGCACGACCTGCTCACCGTCCTGCTCGAACCGCTCGGCCCCGCGACCGACCGGGGTGTAGTGGACAGCCCAACGCCCGTCGGCGCGAGCCGCCACGCGCGAGACCTCGACTTCGCAGAAGATCTGCGCGCCATGGTTCCACGCGTCGGGCAGGTAGGTCGTCGCGACCGTGTTCTTGGCCCGGTGGTTACACCCGGTCACACAGTCGCCGCACAGGGTGCACTTGGCCTGGTCCACGCCGAACGGGTTTTTGTGGGCTTTGAACGAGACGCTGATTGGGACGCGAACCAGGCGCTCGCCCATCTGCTTGGCCGCGTGTGCGTGGGCCTCGAGCTTGGGCAGCGTGGGCCAGTCGTCGGGGTAGGGGGTGGGGGACAGCATCTCGCGGGCGCGCGCGTAGCCGCGTCGCAGGCGATCGTGCTGACCTGTGCCTGAGCGCAGCTCCGGGGGCCACGCGGGCAGCTCGAACACCTTGGGGTCGGCCTCGAGCGCGACGTTGGCGTTGATCAGCGAGGTGCCCCCGAGGCCGCAGCCGGTCAGGACGTTGAACTCTGGCTCGACGTGCCAGTCGAACAGCGCGAGCTTCGAGCCCAGGTGGCCGTTGGGGAGCTGATGGTTGGTTACTTGGGAGGCCTGCGCGGCCTCGAGCTCGGTGTCGGGGAATTCGCCCGGCGAGTACTCGCGGCCGCGCTCGAGCACGCAGACCTGCTGGCCAGCGCGCGCGAGGCGAGACGCCGCGATCCCGCCGCCGTAGCCACTGCCGACCACGACGACCGTGTACTCCGACTGAAGTTCGCTGAGCTTGGACGCGAGCCTAGCCATGAGGTTGGCAGGATAGCTCGTTATGATCGTCGAAGAGGGTTTTCGCAGTTCGCGACTGCAGCGTGTGGTGCGTCTGTCGCGTTGCCCCGCGGGAGACGCCGTGCGCGGGCATGGGGGGGGCGGACTGCCTACGAGCGCGAGGACAGATCGCCGAACTCGAGGGTGACCCGCGGCTCGAGCGTGCCCAGCAGGTCAGCCGCCTCCTGCAGGGCGGCGGTGGCCCGTGCTTCGTCGCCTTCAGCGCGCAGCAAATTACCAAGCTGCGAGAGCGCCAGGCCGAGCTGGTGCCGGGCAGCGACCGCCGTGGGCGCTCGCTCGACGCACTCACGGGCCCGTTCAATCGCGCGACTCAGCCAAGTCAGGGCGTTTGGCTCGTCGACGAGCGCCATGCGGTGATACCCCCCGCTCAGGCCGAGCTTCAGCTGATAGTCGTCCGGGTCGCGGTCGACCAGTGGCTCGGTGACTTCTACGCTCAGCTTGAAGAGCTCACGAGCACGCTCGACACGGCCGGTCGCGAGATGGACGTCGCCGAGCCTGGCGTAGGATGCGGCGAGCTTGTCGGCGAAGTCGGTACGCCGGGGCTCTCGGTTGACGAGGTCCTCGCGCTGAGCGAATGCCCGCTCGTAGCACGCGCGCGCGGGTGCCGACTCGCCGATTGAGAAATAGACGTCGCCGAGCTTGTTGTAAGTCGTGGACAAGTGCGCGAGCCGGTCAACCCGGTCTGGCTCGGCGCGGACGAGGCCGGATAGCCAGTATAGCGCCTGCTCGTGGAAGGTCTTCGCCTCCTCGAACTGTTTCGCTTCGAAGTGGAGGCTGCCGAGGCTGTTGCTGAACACGGCGAGGTTCGCCTGGCTTTCAAGGTTAGAAGGATCGAATTCGACTTGCCGCTCCTGCCTGGCCAAAATGGATTGATACGAGGCGATCGCCTGCTCGCGCGGCCCCGTCTGGGCCGGGACTGCTGCGATTCGGTCGAGGTTGACGAGCGCGCGTTGGTGCCAGAACCCCCTGTGGGGTTGAGGATCCCCGAGTTGGGTTCGCAGCGCCAAGCTCGAGCTGTGGTGGTGCGCCGCGCTGTCAAATTCACCGAGAGCGTAACAAACGTCACCGAGCTGCTGGTGTGCGTCCGCGACCGCCGCTCGAAGGAGCGCGTCCTCGGGCTCGGCCGCCAGCAGTCGCTGGCGCACAGCCAAGCTCTCCTCATGACACACCCTCGCCCGCTGGGTATCGCCAACGAGGCGGTAGATGTCACCAAGACGAGCCGAAAACCGGGACGCCATCGCTGAGATCCTGCTCGCGGGGTCGCTCGCGCGCAGCTGCTCTGCGAGCGCCTTGCCGTCCTCGAAGTAACGTTGGGCGCGCACACTCTCGCCGATTTTGAGGTGAAGATCGCCCGCCCATCCCAACGCCGATAAGACGTTGTCATTGTCTGCCTGCTGGCGAGCGGACTCCATCCAACGCTCGCACCAGGCAATCGCGTCCCGAGTCCTTCCTCGTGTCGCCAGCCACGCGACGAGTTGGTCGGGGCGAACTCCCTGGCTGTGACTCGCGCGGACCAGCGCGAGCTCGAGCGCCACATCTTCGTACTGCAGCACCTGTGCGTCATCGACCAGCGCTTCGGTGGGCGCGCCTGCGGTCGGGCCGTGGATACGAATACGCCGCACGAGCACGGCCGGGCAGCTGGCTGGTTGGTCCGCGCTCGTGTCGACACCTCGACCGGCGGACCACGTCACCCGGGCCGCCTCATGGATCGGCAGTGGTGCGAGTTGCAGCGCTGTTCGGGCAGCGACGACCGTGGGGTCCCCGGCTCGCTGCCGCAAGACGAAGGCGGGCGCCTCAGCGATAGCGAGCTGCTGTGGATCCCACTCGCTGGTGTCTGGCGGGGGACCGTCGGGATGCTCGAGCGCCGCCTCGACCCGCTCGGCCTCCAGTTCCAACCATGCGGCGACCAACGCCGGCCGCTGCCAGCCGGCCGCTGTCAGCTGCGCCGTCGCGGTATCCCAGTCGATCTGGCGGGCGTGCAGTGACCACATCCCCGGGAGTTCGACTTCAGGATTGTCAGCCACCCAAACATCGTCGCGCCCGACGTGTGCGAGCGCCATCCGAACTCGCCACGCGTCACGCTCGCTTCGAATGTCCGCAGCGATCACCAGCCCCGGTTCGCGCAGCCGCTCGAGTATTTCGCGGTAGGGGCGGCTGGCCTGGATCCTGACGGTATCCTGCTTCGCGCCGCTCGCCTGGAGCGTCTCCTCGAGCCACTCGCCACGCCAGGAGAACGCGACGCCAGCCGCTAGCGCCGCCCGAACACCCGCAACGGCGAAGTCTGGCGCAGGCTTGCTGGGGACCGGGATGAGCCGCGAGACCCAGTCGAAGAAGTCCACAGCCTGCCGCATGAGACCGTCTAGCACGGCCTCCTCGATCCAGAGCACGACGCGCAGCTGCTTGTCCGCGAAGATCGGCCGATAGACGTTGAGCCAGCCCAGGTCTTCGGCACGGACACGAAGCAGCACCCGGCTGCCGGGCTCGAGCGAAGCGAGCTCCGGCGCCCGGAGGCAGACCTCGAGCAGCTCTCGCGGCTCTGGCGTCTCGTTCAATTCGACGTCCCAAGGCTCGCGCTTGGACAGCGCCCACACGACCGGACCGAGCTGACTCGGAACCGCGCCCCGAAGCCCGATCAGGATCTGTCGCCGCGAGAGCTCGAGCTGCCCGACTACTTTTTCGAGCCACGCTCGGGCTTCAGCAGCGCCAGGGTCAGCAGGGGGTGCGGGTAGTACCATGTCGTCTCGTTTGGATAGGCCAACAGGCGCCGCTGCTGCAAGAGGGTGAGCGCGAGCTCGTCGCCCGGTAGCTCGCGGTCTGGATCGCGCATCACCCTCTCGAGCAGCTCGATCTCCGCTTTGGTCATGTAGTACTCACGATGCGTCCGAGCCTCGCGGAGCGTTCGTTGAAGCACGTCGCGGTCGAGCTGCTCGACCCCACGGTCGAGCGACTCGATCGCCGCGAGGCGAACCAAATTGATGAACTCTCGGGCGAGGCCGCCGCTGTAGTACGCGAGCTGGTCCACGATCTCTACCGGGAACGGCGCTGGCGGCGGCGTGAGACCAGCGCTCGCGAGAGTCTCGCCGATCCACGCGACCCGCCTGGCAACGAGGTCACGGAAGAACGCGAGGCCAGGTCCTGGTGAGGCTGGCGCGTCTCGATCGAGCACGGGGATGTTGTTCAGATCCTTCACGATGAAGTGATCCACGCTCTGACCTTGGCGCCGCATCAGCATCACAGGCGCGGTGATCAGCGCGTCGCAATCGAGCTCGCTCAGCATCAACGAGTCGATGAAGAGCGCGCGGGTCCGTTCCTCGTCGCGGATCCGGTCCAGACCGTCGATGACCACCAGCAGCGGGCGCGCGTAGCTGTGCTGCAGACTCATGATCAGGCGATTGACGGCGTTGAGGACCTGTCGCAGCTCGCCGTCTTGGTCTCCGCGGGGACGTGTCCCCGGCAGACCCACCTTCCAGGTCCACCGACTCGAGTCCGCGACCGCCTTGACCAGCGCCGTGCCACCTTCGGTCGCGGTCTCGCCGATCGCCGCCCCGGCCGCGGCGCCGACCGGCCCGCCGAGCACCGCGCCCATCACACCGCCAGCCGCAACGGTCATGCCGCGCGCGAGCTTGACGAGGTCGATCTCGGCTCCGTCACCGTTTCCCTCCGCCGCACGCAGAGACTCCAGCGCGCGCTGAAGCAGCTTTGGCTCGTCCTTCCACTGGTGCCCCAGGCTGTCTTCGCCCGCTCGGTAGATCGCGACGCCGATCAGACCGAGCAGCTCCCACATCTCCAGCCGATCGAGGGCGTTCTGATCGCGGACGTTGTTCTGAACGTGCTCCCAGAGGTCCACCAGCACGACGATGCGGCTCTGCGTCAGCTTGGAAGCGAAGTGGTTGAGCTCGGAGGTCTTGCCGTTGCCGACGGCACCAGTGAGCAGGAACCGGCTGCGGTCCTGGCTCACGTGCCGGAGCTGACGCTCGATCTGGGCGATCGGGTTGTAGCGAGGGTCGCGTTCGGCGTGGAGCCAAGATTGATCGATCGTGACTGGCTCCGACGGGTCGAAGCAGTGATGAGTCTCCTGCCAGAACCGACGAGCGTCGCTCATTCCGTGCACCATACCAGGACCTGGCCAGGGGGTCAGGGCAGCCACGAGTGCATGTTGTCGCTGCCGCCTCAGTGGCACCCCACACGGATCCGGTGGCGCCGCGCTCGGCAACCAGTGGCCAAGCCTTGGCGTCCACCTAGGTCGTGGCGACAGTGTCGGCCACACGGGCCATGGCGGACAGGAAAACTAACCCTGCTGTCGGCCTGCGCCGGACCGCCGCGTTCGTGTTAGAACCGGACCATGAAGCGCTTGGACTGGTTGCGAGTGTCCCTGTTGGCCGGCTTGACCGGGTGTGCCGTCGACGTCGAAGACGGCGGAGCAGAAGGCCAGACGACGACGAGCATGGGCTCCGGCTCGACCACCAGCGGTGGTTCGGAGGGCACCGACACCGACACGAGCACGGGCGAAGATGGCCCCGTGTGCGAGGACGTCTGCGAGGGCGTCGAGATCGCCGAGGGCGTCGTCGAGTGTGCCGACGGTCGCATCAACCGGGTCGGCGGCGGCACCTTCGATCCGGCCATCGACGCGCCCGGCTGCCTCGGGACCGAGGAGGTCCTCGACTGCACGAGCGACGCGGAGTGCCCGGGCGAGTACAGCAAGTGCATCAGCGCGACCTCGTTCCTAGAGGGCGATGAGTTCACCTACTGCGGCTGCGTCTCGGCGTGCGCGACGGACAGCGACTGCGACGAGGACAGCGCGTGTGTGCCACCGGGCGTGCTCGAAGGCCTCCCCAACTGGCCAACCTGCATCGCGGGGGGCTGCACGATCAACAGCGACTGCGGGGAGTGTGGCGAGTGCGGGCTCGGGGCGTTCGACGACGGATGCGGCTGGAACCAGACCGCCGAGTGCCGGACGACCAGCGATGCCTGCAATACCCACGACGACTGCGACCCTGGTGCGGGCTGCTTCCCGCACTACGACGAGACCTGGACCTGCGAGTACTCCGGCTGCGCGATCGGGCGACCGCTGCTCGTCAACGCCCACCCATGCACGGCCGCGCCGTGCGAACGAACCGACTGGGCCGAGCTCGCGCCGGGCGTTTGCGCGCTCGCCGAGGATCCGCAGCTCGCCGCTCACTGGGCAGAGATCGCCGCGCTGGAGCACGCCTCGGTCGCGAGCTTCGCTCGGTTCGGCAGTCAGCTGCTGGCCCTGGGTGCGCCGGCTCGGCTGCTGCTCGCGTGCAAGCAGGCCGCGCGCGACGAGGTCGAGCACGCGCGGCTCGCCTACGGCCTGGCGTCTGCCTACGGTGGCGCGCCGATCGGACCTGGGCGGCTGGATCTGCATGATCTGGTGGTCGAGGCCAGCTGGCGCGAGGTCGTGCACGGGTTGATCGTCGAGGCCTGCGTCGGCGAGACGCTGGGCGTCGCCGAGGCCATGGCCGCCGCCGAGCGAGCGCGCGAGGGGGCCGTCCGCGAGGTGCTCGAGCGGATCGCCGCCGACGAGCTGCGCCACGCACAGCTCGCGTGGCAGAGCCTCGAGTGGTTGCTCAGTGATGCCTCGGTCGATGCCGACGATCGGCGGTGGGCGCTCGCGCTGCTCGACCGGACCATCGCCTCGGTCGGCGAAGCCAGCGGGAGCGCGAACGATCTCGGTCGGCCGGACGACGGTGTACTCGGCGGCCGACGGCGCGCCCAGCTGCACGGCGAAGCGAGCGCCCGGGTGCTCGCCCCGCTCGCCCAGGCGCTCATCAGCGGCCAAGCTTGAGGCTACTGCCGCGCGCTACGCCTTCACGCGCAGGTTCCGGGGATCATACAGCGGGGCCAACGACGCCCGGGCCGGGTAGCGACGATCCGCGATCTCGACCTCCCACTTGCCCGCGTCGAGGTACGCCTGATCGAGCGCGACCCCTTCAGCCTCGATCATCGCCAACCCCACCGCCCCGCCGAGCGTGTGCCCGTACGACGCCGCGCGGATGTACCCGACCTCGACGCCGTCGCGCAGCACCAGCTCTGCGTGGAACATCAGCGGCTCGGGATCCTCGATCAAGATCTGCACGAGCTGCTTGCTCAGCGGCCCGGCCTGTTTCTGCGCGCGCACGGCCTCGCAGCCGATGAACCCACCTGGCTTGTCGAGCCGCACCGCGAACCCGAGCCCGGCCTCGAGCACGGTGTCGGTGTTGTCGATGTCGTGGCCATAGTCGCGGTAGGCCTTCTCCATGCGCAGGCTCGATAGCGCCTTGAGCCCGGCATGTCGCAGCCCGAGCGGAGCACCCGCGGCGACGATCCGATCATAGACGTGCAGGGCCTGCTCGGTCGGAATGTACAGCTCGTATCCAAGCTCGCCCAAATAGGTGATCCGCACGCAGATCACTCGCGCAAACCCAATGTCGAGCTCGGCGACGCTGCGAAACCCAAACGCCTCATTCGAGAGATCATGGGTCGTGACCGCCTGCATCAGCTCGCGCGAGCGCGGCCCCTGAACATTGAGCTGCGCATAGCCAGACGTCACGTCGGTCACGAACGCGTGGGCGTCAGCCGGAAACTGCCGCTGCATCCACGTGTGGACGTGGCGATGGGCGGTGTCCGAGGCGACGACCAAGAACCGCTCGGCGTCGAGCTTGGTGACCGTCAGATCAGCCTCGAGCTTGCCGTCGTGGTTGAGCCACTGCGTGTAGGTGATCCGCCCGGCCTTGCCGTCGACCTTGTTGGCGCTGAGCCGCTCGAGCGCTGGCCCGGCGTCGCGGCCCTGGACCAGGAATTTGGCCATGAACGACATGTCCATCACGACCACGCCCTCGCGCGCGGCCGCGTGCTCTTGCGCCCAGTTACCAAACCAGCTCGGTCGCCCCCACGACAGCGGGCCCGGATCTGGCTGCTGGCCCGCGCCCGCGTACCAGTCGGCGCCCTCCCAGCCCGAGACATCCCGAAAGTAGGCCCCCTGCGCGACCAGCCGCTCGTAGAACGCGGAGGTCTTGGCCCCGCGCGCGGTCTGCATCGAGCGGGTGGGGTAGTGACACTGGTAGACCATGCCCAGCGACTCGACCGTGCGCGTCGCTCGATACTCGGGGTTGGCCTGGTAGCCGTGCAGCCGGTCGATGTTCATGTACGTGACGTCGACGTCGGGCCGCCCAGTCGAGATCCAGTGGGCGAGCACGCGGCCGAGCCCGCCGCCGGTCAGGATCCCGATCGAGTTGAGCCCCGCGGCGACGAAGTAGTTCTTCAGCTCCGGGGCCTCGCCCACGATCGGCGCGAGGTCGGGGGTGAAGCTCTCGGGCCCGCAGAAGAACAGCTTGACGCCCGTGTCGAGCGCGACGGGGACGCGGCTCATGGCCTTTTCGAGGTAGGGGCTCATGCGATCCCAGTCGGGCGCCAGGGTCCCAAACGAGAAGTCCTCGGGCACGCCGCCCACCTTCCACGGCGCGCAGACTGGCTCGAACAGGCCGATCATCAGGCCGCCGCCCTCTTCACGAAAGTACCCGTACGAGCCCGGGTCTTCGAGCACGGGCCAGCTCGACGACAGCTCGGGGATCGGCTCGGTGATCAAGTAGTAGTGCTCGGCCGACTGCAGCGGCACGTTCACGCCCGAGCGCGCGGCCAGCTGCCGGGCCCACATGCCTGCGCAGTTGACCACGACCTCGGCCTCGATGTGGCCGTGATCGGTGTCGACCCCGGTGACCACGCCGCGCTTTTGGGTCACGCCGGTCACCGCCACCCCCTCGAGCACCTTCGCGCCTTGCATGCGCGCGCCCTTGGCCAGGGCCATCGTCACGTCGACCGGGTTCACGCGCCCGTCACCTTCGACATAAAAGCCAGCCAGGATGTCGCGCGTATCGGCGAGCGGGAATCGATCTTTGACCTCGGCCGGCGAGATCTCGTGGACCTCGACGCCGCAGTGGCGGTTGAAGGCCGAGACCCGGCGGTACTCCTCGAGGCGGTCCCGATCACCCGCGACCTCGATGAACCCGATCGGCGCGAACCCGGTGCTCTGCCCGGTCTCGGCCTCCAGCCGCGAGTACAGGTCACGGGTGTACAGGCGCATCTTTGTCGAGGTCTCGGAGGTCGAGCCGAAGCAGACCATCAGGCCAGCCGCGTGCCAGGTCGTGCCCGAGGTCAGGCGATCACGCTCGAGCAGCACCACGTCACGCTCGCCCATGTGCGCGAGGTGGTAGGCGACGGAGGTGCCGATCACGCCGCCGCCGATGACGACGACGCGTGCTCGCGAAGGGAGCTGGGGGGCCATCGCGGGCATGTAGCAGAGATCCATGCCGATCGGCCAGGAGCGCTGCGACCATGGATTCGACCCCCACCGGGACTGATTTTATCGCGTCGCTGCTCGGGGTCGGGACCGCGCGAGTTGACTCTGGGTGTCATGGGCCCCAGACGTCGTCGCATGTTCTCGGGGTAATTGGGCAAACGTAAGATCGCGCGCTATTGCGGGCCCTATCGCACTACCATCTGTCACATGAAGCCACGAGCTGGTCTGCATTTACACGGGGTGACCGTGGCGTGTTGCGTGAGCCTCGCGATGATCGCGTGCGGGGGCGATGACCCCGTGACCGACACGCAGGCCGAGGATGGCACCACGGGCGACGGCGACGGCGACGGCGACGCCAGCGACTCGGGCGACGGCGACGGCGAGGTCCCCGACGCGGGGATGAAGCTGCCCGCGCGGCGTCTGAGTCACTTCGAGTATCAGAACACGCTGCGCGATCTGTTCCCGCACATCGAGGTCCCGGTGTTCGACATGACCGCCGACCCCAGCTCCGAGGGGTTCGACAACGACGGCGAGGCGCTGGTGCCGTCGGGCCTGTTGATCGAGCAGTACGACAACAACGCGCGCGCGATCGCCAAGCTCGCGACCGAAGACCTCCCCACGCTGCTCGGCTGCGATCCGGCCGAGGGTGAGAGCTGCGCGCAGCTGTTCGTCGACGAGTTTGGCCGCCGCGCGTTCCGCCGCCCGCTGACCGCGGCCGAGCGCGCCGACTTCATGGCGTTCTTTCTCGAGTCACCCGGCAGCGCCGACATGCGCGTCGGTGCCGAGCTGACGCTGCAGCTGTTCTTGCAGAGCCCGCAGTTTCTGTATCGACTCGAGCTCCCGGCCGAGGGCGAGGAGCTGCCCGCCGCCGGAGAGTTCGCGCCGCTGGGCGAGCACGAGGTGGCCTCGCGCATGTCCTACTTCCTGTGGAGCTCGATGCCCGACGAGACCCTGCTGGCCGCCGCCGACGACGGGGCGCTCTCGACCCCCGCGCAGCTCGAGGCCCAGGCCCGGCGGATGCTCGCCGACGATCGGGCCAAGGACGCGTTCTTGCACTTCCACGAGCAATGGTTCGACCTCGGACGGATCGACACGGTCTCGAAGCTGCCCGAGCACAACTTCGACGACCAGATGCGGGCCTCGGCCAAAGAGGAGTCGCTGCGCTTCATCGAGCACGTGATCTTCGACGAGGACGGGACGCTCGACGATCTCCTGACCTCGAATCGGACCTTCGTCGACGAGCGGCTCGCGGCGATCTACGGGGTCGCGCCGCCCGAGCCGGGGGTCTGGGCGGAGGTCGAGCTCGACCCGACCCAGCGCGCCGGGTTCATGACCCAGGTCGCGTTCTTGGCCGGGCACGGGCACCCGCTCAACCCTTCGCCCGTGCTGCGCGGGGTCTACAGCCTCAAGGACGTGCTGTGCTGGCCGCTCGGCGCCCCGCCGCCGGTCGCCGAGGCCATGATGATCCCCGAGGCGCCCGACGGGCAGACCAACCGCGAGGCCTACGAGGCTCTGACCGCCGCCGACGAGTGCCAGTTCTGCCACGAGATCATCAACCCGGTCGGCTTCGCGTTCGAGCACTACGACACGCTCGGGGCCTGGCGTGACCAGGACAACGGCAACCCGGTCGACGCCTCGGGCCACTTTCAAGAGGCGATGTTCAACGGCGCGCCCGAGATGATGAGCCAGCTCGCGCAGCGCTCGGACGTGCACCGCTGCGTGTCCAAGAAGTGGCTGCGCTTCGCCTACGGTGGCGGCCGCGTGCTGCTGACCCCCGACATCTTGCCGCAGACCGAGGGGAGCTTCGCCGACGCCGACTTCTCGATCACCGAGTTGATGGTGGCGATCGTCACCCACCCCCGGTTTAGCAGCTACGCGGCACCTAACTGAGCGACAGGAGCTCACGACCATGAAGATCAAACACGCTGACATCCGCTCCCGCCGCCGCTCGGCCCCGTCCTCCCCCCAGTCGACCAAGTCGACCAAGTCGACCGCGCTGCGTCGCCGACAGTTCCTGCAGGCCGCAGGGGTTGGCGGCGCGTCGCTGTTCTTGCCCAGCATCTCGCGTGACAGCCACGCCGGGCCCAACGACGGGCCGCCGTGTCGGCTCGTCGTGTTCTTCCACGAGCACGGCGTCTACTACGACAGCTGGAAGATGCGCCTGCCCAACTCGCCCGCGTCGGATCAGCTCGACTTCGAGTTTGGTCTCGGCAACCTCAGCCAGGCCGAGTTCAGCCCGATCCTCGCGCCGCTCCACGCCCACCGCGACAAGATGATCGTGCTCGACGGGCTGGCCTACCTGACCGCGATGTCCGACCCCTACGGCGACGGCCACGCCAAGGGCTGGATGACCGCGATGACGGGCAACTACGCGCGCGAGACCTACGACGAGGTCAAGAGTCACGCGCTCACGCCGTCGTTTGATCAGGTCATCAAGCAGATCGTGCGGGCCGAAGATCCCTCGCTCACCGATCTCGCGTCGCTCGAGTACGGGATCCGCCCGTGGGACGGCACCTTTCACCAGATGCACTACGGGCTCGATCCGCAGGGCAGCGCGATCAAGGTCCCGCACGTGGTCGATCCCGCGGCCGCGTTCGCAACCTTGTTCCCGGACACCCAGGGCGACCCCGTCGCGGCCGCGCGCACCGACGTGCTGGCTCGGGCCGCGGCCCAGTACGAGCAGCTGATGCCGCGGCTGTCGAGCGAGGATCAGACCAAGCTCGAGCTGCATCGCGAGCTGATCGCGGATCTCCAAAATCGCGTCGAGGCCCTCGAGAACCTGGTCTGCGACGAGCCGATCCTCGAGCCCTGGAACGGCGGCTGGGAGTGGACGCCCGAGATGTACGGCTATCGGCTGCCGGCGATGCTCGATCTCGCCAGCGCCGCGCTGTCATGCCGGATCAGCCGGATCGTCAGCTTTCAGACCGACGTGCCGCCGATCTCGATGCTCGGTGGGGCCGGCGACTATCACCACGACTTCGCGCACCAGTCCGCGCCGGGGGCGGGTCAGGACAAGGTCGACGTGGTCACGGCGCAGGGGGCCGCGCACGCCGGGCAGGTCGCGCTGATGGCCGACAAGCTGGCCGCGATCCCCGAGGACGGGGGCACGGTGATGGACAACACGATCATCTTGTGGATTAGCGAGCTCGCGACCGGCGGCCACACCCACGATCAGGTGCCCGTGGTCATGATCGCCGGCAAGAACACCCCCTTCGCGACCGGTCGGTACCTGCGCTTCGGTCAGACCACGCCGCGCCCGGTCCCGCAGGGGCAGGCCTGGTACCCCGAGGGCCTCGTGGGTCAGCCCTACAACCCGCTGCTGGTCTCGGTGATCCAGGCCATGGGCGGCGAGCAAAACCACTTCGGGCGCAAGAGCATCACGGGCACGTTCCCGGGTGGCGACACCGTCGAGATCGGTCTGACCGGTCCCATGACCAGGCTGTACGGCTGATGCGTGGGTTGCATGCGCATGGCTACGGCTACGCGGCGCTGGTGATCGCGGCCTGCTCGATCCTCGCGTGCGGCGGGGACGATGGCGGGGCCGAGCTCGCGGACGAGAGCGACACCGTGGGCGAGACCGCAGACGGGCAGACCGAGGGCAGCGAGGACCCAACCGGCGACGGCGACGGCGACGGCGACGGCGACGGCGACGACACCACCAGCGATCCCGACAGCGGCGAGACCGGCGACCCCGGTCCGCAAGGCGTGTTCGTGGCCGTGGGTGACGGTGGCCGCCGGGCCAGCTCGAACGACGCGCTGAGCTGGACCGAGATCATCGGCAGCGGCGTCGTCGACACCCAGGCCGAGACCGGCGAAGAAGACATCCTTCGCGCCGTCGCGGTCGGGGATGGCGTGGTGATCGCGGTGGGTGGCGGCGGCGCCCAGTGGAACGGCAACGCGATGATCATGCGCAGCGTCGACGGCGAGACCTGGGACGAGGACCTGGTCGGCGGGCTCGAGGGCCTCGACGAGCGCAAGCTCGACGCGGTCGGCTTCGCGGACGGGGTGTTCATCGCGGCCGGCCACCAGACCCACGTGCTGCGCAGCGACGACGGCGGGGCGACCTGGACGCGGGTCTACGCCGAGCACCACAGCGACACCACGGCGTTCGGCGTCGCCGGCCACGGCGGCACCTTCGTGCTGGTCGGCAGCCACAAGGACGCCTACGACGCGCCCAAGGTCGCGTACGTGCATCGCAGCAGCGACAACGGCCTGAGCTTCGAGGCCCCCGTCTACTCTGGCGACGACGGCGACTACCTGAGCTCGGTCGCGTCCAACGGCGAGGTGTTCGTGGCCGTGGGTCCCAACCAGTGCCTGCGCAGCGCAGACGGCGGGAGCTGGGAGTCGTGTGGGGCTGGCGGCGCGAACTATGGCGCGGTCAGCTTCACGCGCGATCGCTTCGTGATCACCTACCTCGACGGCGTCAGCACCAGCGTCGACGGCCAGAGCTGGTCCGCCCACGTCGAGTCGCCGACCGGCGTCCCCGCCGAGATCGTGTTCGGCAACGGCGTCTATGCCGGCCTGCGCTACTACGAGCGCGGCACCTCGGAGGTGCTGGACGCGTGGGCATATGTCAATCACGGCGGGTTCCCGCTGCGCGACCTGGCGTTCTTGCCGGTCGAGTGACGCAGCGGGCCCCACCTCACAGGATCAGCCGCGCAGGGTCACCCGCGCGCAGCCACGGGGAAGTCCAGGAACACGTGCTTGACCTCGCCGCACATATACGTGTCGTCGAAGAACTCCACGCTGCCGTCCTCCACGGAGTAGCGCGCGCCGATGAGCCCGACCTCACCAGCCTCGATCATCGAGCGCAGCACGACGCTGTTCTCGATGACCATCTCGACCGAGCGGCGGACCTGCAGATCCGTGACGTTGCGGACGAAGGTCGTGTTGCTCGACGTTCGGTTCTCCTTGGTCTCTTGCTCGTGGTAGACGGCCGGCTGAATCTTGTTGAGCAGCGTGGAGAGGTGCCCGAGCTGGACATCGTCACACGCGCCCTTGATCGCCCCACACGCGGTGTGGCCAAGGATCACGACGAGCTTCGAGCCGGCGTAGCGGCACGCGAACTCCATCGAGCCTAGCACGTCGTCGTTCACGACGTTGCCGGCGAGCCGCACGCTGAACACGTCGCCGAGGCCCTGATCGAAGATCAGCTCGGTCGAGGTGCGGCTGTCGATGCAGCTCAAGATCACCGCGAAGGGGAACTGGCCTTCGCTGGTTTGGTTGACCTGCTCGAGCAAGTCGCGGTGGGCGCGGAGGTTGTTGGTGAACCGCTCATTGCCCTCGCGCAAGAACGCGAGCGCCTTGGCGGGGGTGACGGTGGCTTGGGTTTCTTTGGTGTGTGTTCGCATCTGGTTGTTTTGAAGTTGGGTCGTCCCTAGTCGGGGATCACGACCGGGAACTCGAGGGTGTTGTTGGTGTAGTCGCGCTCGTTGAGGGTGGGCTGCGCGTGGGCCGGGCGGGGCTGGTTGAGGGTCGCGCGCAGCATATAATTACCCGGAGGCGTGTCGGTCACGTCGACCCACTGACACGGCAGCCCCGCCTCGTAGACGTCGGTGAACCCGCGGCTCACGCCCTGGTTCGCGCAGTCGAATTTGGGCAGCTCGAACGGCCAGGCCCAGCTGTTCTGATCGAGCAAGCAAAACGCCTGCTTGTGCCCGGTCGCCACGACGGTGTCGCCGTCGAGCAGCTCGTAGCGCGCAAATTCATCGAAGTGGTAGTGGTCGTGACACGCGCTGTAGTGGAACAGATCGGGCAGGTTGGCGGGGACACCCAGCGCCATGTCGGTCGAGCCGATGTTGGGGGTTGCGAGGGTGAACAGCATGACCGTGCGCCAGCCGGTCGAGCCCACGCAGCCCTCCAGCAGCTCACAGGTGGCGTCGGTGATGAAGATGTCGGTGAACAGCGGCTCGATGAAGGTCGGGTCGACGATCAGATCGGGTGCGTCGCAGCCGAGCGGACCGGTGCCAGGGTCGGCCGGGGTCGGCGGCGGGTTGTCGAAGTCGAGCCCCGCGACCGGCTGCTCGCAGCGATGCACGCCGACGTTGACGGCCCCCTGCGAGCAGCACAGCAGCTCACCGGGGCACGGGTTGGCCAGCGTCGGATCACACGCCCCGCCCAGCGCGGCCGCGCAGACGCTTGGATCGTCGTAGGCATGGACCGAGACCGAGTCGATCGCCGCCTCGAGGATCCCCGCGCCCGAGTCGGTCGCGGTGATCCGCAGGCGCGAACCCGCGGCCATCGGCAGCCCACACGCGACGTACTCCCGCGGGCTCCAGGCGTTGAGCGCCAGCTCGGTCGTCGCGGTCTCGAGCAGCTCGAGATCATGGGCGTCGTAGCCGTCGGGGGCGGCGTCGTTTGGGACCAGCAGCTCGACCTTCAGGGCCGGGCCCGACAGCAGCTCGGACTTGTAGAAGAACCGCTGCAGCCGCACGCTCGCCGTCGCGGCGCCGCTCAGATCAAAGGCCGGCGAGGTCAGGATCGTCGCGCCCCCCGACACGTCAGCTTGGTCCGCCAGCCCATCCGGGTTTTGGCCGGTGAAGGTGCAGCTGGTCCCGCCTGCGCACACGCCAGGTTGCGAGCGCTCGCCGTCGTTCAGCGCCTCTCGGGGATCGCCGCGGACCCACGCGCCGGAGCTCGCGTCGCCCGACACCGCCCAGCCGAGATCCTCGTCGAAGGGATCCACGAACACGGTCTCGCTGAGCCCGTCGCCGATCGTCGAGAAGGTCCACGCTTCGCTCTTGGGTGAGCTGCGCGTCGGGTCGTCGAGCTCGAAGGCCTCGACCTGCCACACGTAGCTGCGCTCGAGCGCGAACAGCAGCGGACCCACGCACGGACCCTCGTAGCCGGCCTCGGGCTCGAGCACGCCCTGCGTGAGCACGGTGTCGTCGATGAACACGCGGTAGCGCAGCGGCTCGCCCTCGGGATCGTCGACCAGGTTCCAGCACAGCTCGGTCTCGATCGGGAGCTGGGTCGCGCCGTCGCTGGGGCTGCTCAGGGTTGGCGCAGGTGGGAGCTCATCGGTGCCCGTGCCCGTCTCCGTCGTGGTGTCGGTGTCGGTGTCGGTGTCGGTGTCACTCTCGCTCTCCGTTGTAATCTGCGTGTCCGAGCTCGCGCTCGAGCCATCGTGCTCGGCCTGCTCGGTGCCGTCCGAATCCGCGCACGCGAGCAGCGACGCCAAAGCCGCCAGCCGCAGGAGCGCGCGTCGAGTCTGCACCCGCGGAGTCTAACCGAGTTCAAACGATGTCTGAGCAGTGCGCAATGGAAATGTCCCACAACACCACACTGGAATCATTGCAGTATTATAAAAAGATCCTGATTGGTATTGGAACTTGTCCCAAAGGACAGTAAGGTGTCCGTATGGCCACCAAAGTCTCGTTCGAGGGTAAGCGCGAGCTTCGTTGGTTGATGGTGAGTCGCTGCCTGATCACCTACCTGGAAGAGGAGGTCGAGTTCAGCGACGAGCTGTGGGACGAGTGGATGGAGGCGATCGGTCGTCCAGGTGTCGCGGCGGTCATGCTGTGCTCGTGGGGGGCGACGCAGCCCTCGCATCAGCAGTGGCGCCGGGTGACCCGGCTGATGCGCGAGCTCGATCTGCCGGTCGCGGTGGTCACGGCCGACCGGCACAACCTCGCGCTGGCCAAGGCTGCCGCCTGGCTGGGGACCAACATCGAGTCGCACCGCTGGAACGAGCTCGGGGTCGCGGTGCGTGCCGTCGGTCTCGGTGATCAGATCATCACGGCGCAGGCTCGGATCACGGCGCTGCGCGATCGCTTCGGCGCCAGGACACCGCCCGCGGAGGCCTTCGCGGGTGTCGACACCCAACCCAGGCACGTCTTGCCCATGGCCGCCTCCAGCGAGCTGGTCTACGAGCAGAGCGAAGCCATCCAACAGCGGCTGGCCCAGGTTCAAGCCCGGCTTCAGGCCCACCAGTCACAGGTCGCCGCCGATCCCGTGGGCGCGTCGGTCGCCGCTCCCGAATCCAGTTAGTCGCGACTCGGCCGCGAGCGTGCGCGAGCGTGTAGTTTGACGCCAACTTTGGTAGCGTCGTACCCGCATGTGCGCACGAGGCTGGACCTGGTCGTCGCGGTTGTTGGCTGTGTTCGCGTGTGTGTGGGCGCTCGCCTGTGGCACGCCTGACGCCGACGAAGGCGTCGCCGAGCACAGCGGCGAGTCGTCGAACGCGACCGGATCCGAGACCCACGCGGGCGACGGGGACGGAGACGGCGACGGAGACGGTGACGGAGACGGTGACGACGGCAACACCGGTGGCGAGTGTCAGCTGTACGCGGCCAACGACTGCATGGACCCGATGCTCAAGTGCATGCCGTGGTCCGAGAAGCCCGATCGAATCCCCGACTCGACCAAGTGTTGCGCGCTGTCCGGCTCGCCCGTGTCGCTGGGCGATCGCTGCGAGGTCCAGGACTACGACGGCAGCTGCCTCGACAACTGCCCCGAGGGGACCATGTGCGTGGTCGACAGCCTCGACGAGCTCGAGGGCTACTGCCAGGTGTTCTGTGAGGCTGGCAACGCCGACAGCTGCCCGCCTCAAGAGATCTGCAAGGCCTTCTTCGAGATGATCGAGCAAGCCGAGACCGTGCCGCTGTGCATGGCCCGCTGCGATCCGCTCATCCAGGACTGCGCGGGCAAGGGCCGGCCCGGTTGGTCGTGCCTGCCCGAGGGCGCGCTCGCGCCATCGTTCCTGTGCATGCCGCCTGCGTCGTCCACACCCAAGCTCGAGTACGACGGCTGCCTGCTCGCCAATGACTGCGCCGTGGGCCTGGCCTGCGTGCCCGCCAGCGAGGTGCTGGGGTGCACCGGGCTGTTCAACTGCTGCACCCGTTACTGCGACGTGACCGAGCCCGACGTGTGCGACATGGGGAACGCGTGCATCGACCTCGACTCCGATGTCCCCGGGCTCGAGAACGTCGGCGTGTGCGCGGATCCGGTGTGATTTCGGAGCGCGCAGGTGCGCCCCAAACCCCCCGCCCAACCACCGGGCGGGCACGACTCCAAATTTGAGTCGAGCCGGTCGTTCGCACTACGATGAGTCGAGGATTCAACGATGCACAAGACGGCGACTACTTGGATGATTGGGTTGGGTTTGGCGCTGAGCGGCTGCGGTGACGATAGCCAGAGTGACGGGAGCGCGGGCATGGACGGCGTCCCGACCTCGGCCGACGGGACCACCAGCGCGGACGGCAACGACAGCAACTCTTCGAGCAACTCGACGACTCCCGGCGACGGAGACGGCGACACCAACACGGGCGACGGTGACGGCGACCCCGGCGATGGTGACGGTGATCCGACCACGACCGGCGAGAACAACCCCAAGTGGGACCTCGGCACGCTCCCGGACTCCGCGTTCAACTGCGGCCAAGGTGGCGGCAACGGCAGCGACCCCGACTTCTCGTTCCTGTGGGCAGCCAACAGCACCCAGGGAACGATCTCCAAGATCGACACCAAGACCGTGACCGAGGTCGGCCGCTACATCGTCCGGCCCGACAGCAACGGCTCGCCCTCGCGCACCTCCGTCAGCCTCTCGGGCCACGTCGCCGTGGCCAACCGCAGCGGCGGCGTCACCAAGATCTATGCCCGCGAGGACTACTGCGAGGACACCAACGGGATGCCCGGCATCCAGACGTCGAACAGCAACCAGTTCCTGCCGTGGGGCCAAGAAGAGTGCGTGGCCTGGCACACGCCGATGAACTACCAGTCCCAGCGTCCGGTCGCCTGGGGCGCGGGCACCTTCAACGAGGGCGGCTGCGTGTGGGACGACGAGGAGCTGTGGACCTCCGGCACCAACAACAACGGCACGATCGACGTCTACGTGCTCGACGGCGACGACGGCTCGACCAAGGAGATGGTCGCGATCCCGACCGGCGGCAACGGCCTGACCGCCAGCTTCTACGGGATCTACGGCGGCGCCGTCGATGGCAACGGTGACTTCTGGGGCTCGCAGCTGGGCAGCAGCGGTCGCCTGGTCCGGGTCAACCGCGACGACATGAGCTACGACATCTGGGACACGCCCAACAACGGCTCGTGGTATGGCATGACCGTCGACTCCGAGGGCTACGTGTGGCTGTGCAGCAGCACGGTCGCGCGCTTCGATCCCGCGGACGAGACCTTCCAGACCGCGAGCGTCGGCGGCTACACCGGGTGCATGGCCGACGCGGCCGAGGACGGCCTGCTGTGGATGTCGACCGGCGGACAGGGGGTCGTCGGGGTCAACCGCGACACGCTGTTGGTCGAGAAGATGTGGAACGCGGGCGGATCCTACGGGGTCAGCATCGACTTCGAAGGGTATGTGTGGACGGTGGCGTATGGGAACACGGCCAGCAAGATTGACCCGGAGACTGGGCAATTTTGGACCTACAACGGGCTGGTCGGGGCGTACACGTACTCCGACATGACCGGCTACGCGCTCAGCAACGTCGGCACGCCGTCGGGGTAGGCGGCTATGAGGGCACTCGGGCGGTTCACGTCCGGTGCCCCAGCCTCGCAGCGCGGCCGGAGATCACTCGCGCTACCGCAGCTCGCATGCGCTCGAACGATCTGGCGTATCGTCTGACCATGCATCGCGCGCGCGCCCTGGTCTGCACCCTCGTCCTCTCCGTGTTCGCCTGTAGCGACGGCACGGCTGGATCCACGAGTGAGGGGACGGACGATGGGACAACCGGTGACGGCGACTCGGGCGACGGTGACGGCGACGGAGATTTGACGACCGGCGACGGCGACGGTGACGGAGATTCAACCACCGGCGACGGCGACGGCGACGGCGACGGCGACGGCGACGGCGACGGCGAGCCAGGCACGGGCGACGGCGACGGTGACGGCGACTGCTTCGAGGCCGATCTACTGTGGTTCGAGGACTTCGAGTCGGGCACCTACGACGCCTGGACGGGCGGCTACGACCCGGACTGGAGCGGCTGCACCACCAACGGCTTCTCCAGCGAGTTCGCGGTCTCGGGCACCCAGTCGCACTGGTCGGCGATCACCTGCGGATCCGGCAGCTCGCATCGCGGCTACGGCGGGGTCCAGTTCGACGGGGACACGCCGCTGCCCGCCTACACCAACGTCGGCGTCGGCACCGACGCGCCCTACGGGATCGTCAACACCTACTGGAGTCGGCTCTCGGTCCCCTACACGTTCGGGAGCGGGCGGTGGTTCTCGTACTGGACGATCAACTCGGACTGCGGCTGGAACGAGAACGTGATCACGCTCGGGCTCGAGGAGCCGACCCACCGCCTGACCCCGGCGCACATCGTCAACAACGGCGGGACCGTGACCTTCGAGCCCAACCCGCCCACGATCGCCCTGGACACCTGGGTCCGCACGACCATCTACATCAACCTCGTCGAAGAGACGATCCACATCTGGCAGGACGGCCAGAAGCTGCTGTCTGGCGAGGTCGCGCGACCGACCAGCGACGTGTGTCAGTGGCACTGGGGCGCCTACGCGAGCGGCGACAACGACGACGTGCAGCTGTGGGAAGACGACATCTCGATCTGGAAGCTGCAGGCGCCGTGGCCCGACTTCGCGGTCGAGCCCTACTTGGGTGAGACGGTCGCGGTTTGTGACGGGTGATGGTCCCGCGCGCGACGGCGACCGAGACGCTGCGAGGGCAGCTCGAGTTCGCGCGGAGCGGAGGGTGCCGAGCCGCTGCGTCGCGTCCTCGAGCTCGGGCCGCAGGTCGAGCTGGCCATGTACGCGGACCCTCGCGTTCGGCCTGACGCTGCTCGCGACGGCGAGCGTGCACGCCGACGAGTATGCGTGTCGGGAGTTGCTGTCGCCCGAGGCCGATCGTCCCGAGCCCGAGATCCTCGCATCGACCGGCGGGCTGTGGTTCGGCGTGCACGACTCGAGCAACGACGCCCGCTGCCAATGGATCGCGGAGAACGGCGACTCGCAGGTGGCCGTGATCGAGCGATTCCAAGCGCGATCTGACGTCGGGGCGGTCGACGACTGGGTGTGGATCTCCTCTGACGAGTGGCTCGATGATTGGTGGCTGTGGCGGCTCGAGTGCGAGGGGCTTGGGCGGATCTGCGACATGCATGGCTGTGAGGGGCTGCCGGTCAGCGGGTTGCCGGTCGTCGGACTCGATGATGACCTGCCGAGTCCGGCGCTCGAGCAGGTCTATGCCGAGCGCTGGACCTGCGGTCGGAAGCTGGACACTGTCCTGCGCGTGCGTCTGTCGCCGCTTCCTCCCTCGTGTTGGACCCGAGGCGCGCTGCGTGCTCGCTACCCGGACGGGCGCTGGGCCGTCACGCTGGCCGAGCCCGGCGACGCGACGGGCTCGCTCGCGCCGCTGCCCATGCCGGCTCCCGACGAGCAGGCGCTCACGCTCGAGCTCGTCGACGGCGGCGGTCGGGTCGTCGACCGCTATGACATAGAGATCGACGCACAGCTGCGGGCAAACCCCTCGGGGATCCGCTGCCGGGAGGGGGCGCGGGCCGGTCACGGTGACGCTGTACGCGGCCCTGCAGGGCGGCGAGGCGCTGACCGTTGGCATCACCCGAGACGCTGAGCTACTCGATCATCTAGCGTCGGCGCTTGCGGTCCATGCCGGGCGACCTTGCCGAAGCTGGGCGCGCGCCCGTACAACGAAGCATGGCCGCGGCGCTCCGTTGTCTTCAATGCGGATCGAGCCTGCCAACGGTCACGCCCGATGTCGCGTCGGTGCTGTGCCCCAGCTGCGGCAGCGTCAACCGGATCGAGGGAGAGCTACTCGAGGCCCTCCACACCCACCAGCGTCGCGTGGGTGGCTACCGCCAGCAGACGGATCACGCGACCGAGCAGGCCGTGCTCGCGCAGGTGACCCGCTCGTTCGGCCGCGGGTGGGGGGGCGTGTTCGTGGCTTCTTGGCTGGTCGCGGGCGCGGTGATGCTGCCCGAGACCCCCGCCGCGATCGCGCTCGGGTTGACGATCTTCGTGACCCCGTTTGTGGTCTTGGGCGTGCTGGCCAAGCGTCGTCAGCGAGAGTTTAGGGCCCAAGCCGTAGCCGCGCGCGAGCAGGAGCGCACCGTGCCGGTCCACTGCCCCACCTGTGGCGGCCAGAGCGAGCTGCTGGCCGACGCGCCGGTGCTGGCGTGTCGCTACTGTGCGGGCGCGCTGGCTGCCGACGAGGTCGCGCTGGCCGAGCTGATCCGGGTCGCACAGGACAGCGCCGAGCGTGAGCGTCGGGTCAGCGTGCATCAGCGCTGGCGGCTGGCGGCCCACAACAACCGCGACCCTCGGACCGACCTCGTTCCGTTCTTCGTGATCGGAGGGGTCGGCATGCTGTGGGTGGTCGGTGCGGCGGTGGTCACCGTGCGCGCGCTGTTGGGTGGGCCTGCGCCGCCGCCTCTCGAGCTGGCGATCATGGACGCGCTCGCGCTGGCGAGCCTCGCGGGCGTCGGAATTCCGTTGAGCCTGCGCCGTCGTCGAATGCGTCGCTGGCTCGCGGCGGTCGAGCGCCTGAGCGCCCGCGCGAGCGGCACGATGTCCCGCGATCTCGACAGCTTCGCGCAGTGGTTGGTGACCCACTGGACGGGCGACTTCAGCCAGCGGCAGATCTGCGCCGGGCTCGGCTACGCCTTCATCGCGGCGACGGGCCCACCATGGTGGGCGCTGACGGTGGTGCCCCAGGCGCAAGACCGCGGCGCGGCTGTGCGGCAGCTGCTGATCTTGGTTCCTGGCCAGGCCGGCGGGTCGTTCCTGGCCAGCGTCGCGGCGCGCCTCGAGCCACTCGGGTTTGCGTGCGAGGGGACCAGCGGAGGACTGATCGCGTCGCTGTCGCTGACCGAGCTCGAGCGGATCGTCGACACGCCCGAGCAGCTCGAGCGCATCGCTGACGCGCTCGCGCTGCCGTGAGTGAAGTTGACGACGGCGAATCCGTCGTCGCCGTCACGGCTCCGCGCCAGGCGTCCCGAACGCGACGGGGCTGCTGGCGAGCACATGGAACATGAGCTCGTCCCAGTCACTGGGGGCGCACATGGCCACGTGTTGTTCGGCCTTCGACAAGCGCGGCCCCGCGCTCGTGATCACGACCACGCGCAGCGCGGTGTCGCAGTCCTGCCCGATCGGCTTCGAGCTCTCGACGATCAGCGCGGGCCCGGTGTCGGTCTCGACCATGCGCGGCCGCCCAGCGGCGTCGGTCGCAAAGTGACACGCCGCCGGGAATTCGAAGCTGTGCTCGAGCCGCTGCGACCCGAGCTCTGCGATCAGCACGCAGTCGTCAGGGTCGAGCCCGAGCAGGACACCTTTGAGCTCGATCTTCTCGGGGGCATCGCCAGCGCGGCGCACCTCGAGCGGCACGCCGCCCTCGCTGGGCTCGACCTCGACGGGGGCCACCGTCGAGGTCGACGCGGACCCGTCACCGCCATCGCTGGCGGGCGTGTCGGTCGTGTTGCCCCGCACGCAGGCGACCAGCGCCAGCGCCGAGGTCACGATCATCAGTCGCAGCGGAAGAACCATACTTGGTTGCACGCGCTGAAGTACTCGCCGGTCATCGTGCCGATCCCGTTCCACAGATCGATGTGATCGCCAGACCCACCGCGGAACCCGGCGATGTCCTTGAACAGGATGATGCCCGACGAGGTCCCGATCCCGCGCTTGGCCGTGCTCGGCGTGGTGATCACCTGCGGTCGCCCCCACTCGCGCCACAAATGGTTGGCGAGTGACTCGGCCCCGCGCGCATGCCCATGGCTGCACATTGGATCGCCGTAGCCCTTGAAGCTGAACCCCGCGCCCTCCAGCGCGATGCTCATGCGGATCGCACACTGGTTGCCCCAGCCGTCTCCACACGGCGAGCGATCGGTTGGATAGGATTCTCGAAGTGACCCATAGCTGACGCCCATGACCGGACAATACCAGGTTTAATCGCCACAGTTGTCATCATGGGATTGGGGCCCGCCCTGGAGTTGGGGCGCCTGCGGCCTGGGCCATGGCAGCGGCCAAACGCGCCGTGATGTGTGACTCCTTGGGCAGCTCCGCGAGCAGAGGGGTCCCGCCGTCGAGCGCACCCGGCTCGCCGAGGGCGTGGCGGACGAGCGCGAGGATGGCCTCGGCCGTGCGGATGTGCGGGCCGTTCTCGGCGGCGTCGGGTCCGAGCGCCGCGTAGATCTCGAGCCCGCGGGCGACCTCGATCCGGGCGCGCTCGAATTCACCAGCGACGAGCAGCGCGTAGCCGAGATCCGCGTAGCTGCTGGCGGTCGCGGCGTGCTCGTCGGTCAGCGCGTCGCGGTACAGCTTCAGGGTCCGCTCGGCGTACTCGACCGCCTCGGGCGTCGCGTAGGCGCAGATCTTGACCCGCCTGCGCAGCATGTTGCCGAGCAAGGGTGAGGGGTAGACCATGAGCTCGAGCGACGCGGCGAGGACCGGCTCGAGCTCGACCAACGCGCCCTCGCAGTCACCGAGCTGATCACGAATGCCGGCCGCGTGGCCGCGGGCCGCGAGCGAGTAGGTCGTCGGTCCACCGCGCGCGGCCTCGATGTCGCTGGCGACGGCCAAGAACGCCGCGCGAGCCTCCTCGCGCTCGCCGGCCTTCTCCTGCGCGTGGGCGATGTCGAGTCGCAGCTGTAAGAGGCCCTCGTGGTTGGGTCCGACCAGACCCTCGTAGAGCGTGGCGCAGCGGCGCAGCAGCTCGAGGCCCTCGGTCGCCGCGTCGGCCATGAACAAGGTCGTGGCGCGATGGTGCAGCCGGTCGATGTACTCGAAGCGCTCTTGCTCGGGCAGCGTGGCCGCGAGCGCCTGATCCCAGCGAACCAGGGCGTCGGCGAACCGGCCGTCGGTCAGCGCGATCATGGCCTCGGTCGTGGCGAGCTTGGCTCGGGTCGCACGATCGAGCTCGAGCTCGGCCGCGAGCGCCTGGGCCGGCCGCAGCCAGCGCTCGGCGGCGATCGTGTCCTGGACCAGGGCGAACATGTGCGCGACGTCGAGCAGGGCCAGCAGCCGCTGCGAGGCGAGGCCGCTGCGCTCGGCCGCCTCGAGCCCCGAGATCGCCACGTCGACGGCCTCCTGTCCGCGCTGGGTGTCGATCAGCACGCCGGCCCGCAGCGCGGCGATCCGTCGGTGCTGCGCCTCGAACCCTGGCGCGTCGGTCTGCGCGAGCAGCCGCTGGCTCGCCTCGTCGACGCTGTCGCGGCGCGAGAGCTGATGCTCGAGCTCGACCCGGGCGATCGCACGATCGAGGGCGGCGAGCTCGGCCGGATCGACGATCGTTGGCGCGCGCTCGGGCTGATAGTCGCCGGCCTCGCGGCAGTGCTGCGGGCTCGGCAAGGTAGCGAGCAGGTCAAAGGACTTCGAGATCTCATCCTCGGACACGGTCGCGAGCAGCTCGATCAGCAGCTCGAGGTGCGAGAGCTGGCGATCGAGGCACGCGACCTGCTGGAGATGCGCGCCGCCGTCGAGCGCGGAGAACCGGCGGTAGCGCTGGCACAGCTCGGTGTCCGCCGCGAGCCAGCGCCTGGTCCAGCGATCGATCTCGGTCCGCAGGTACGGCCAGGTCTGATCGGCGAGGCGGCCCCGGGTGACGAACTCCTGCGCGAGCGCGTCGGCGCTGCTCGGGTTCCAGATCGCCGTCACCCGCTCGCGCCCGTCCTCGCACACGTCGACGCTCGCGGGTGGGGGCGCGCGGTTGGCTTCGTGGACCACGAGCGTGACCGCGAGCGCGGCCAGGCCCGCCGCGATCGCGGGCACGACGAATACCCAGCGGCGTCGGGCCACCGGGGGCTCGAGCGCGTCGAGCAGCGCCCGCATGTCGGGCCAGCGCTTGTCGGCGTGCCACTCCAACCCGCGGCGCAGCGCTCGCTCGACCGTGGCGGGCACGTCGCGGCGCTCGAACGCGGAGAACTGGCCCGTCCGCGCCCGCGCCAGCACCACCTCGCCGCGCCCAAATGGAAGGTTGCCCGACAGCGCCTCCCACAGCGCCGCGCAGAACGAGTACTGATCACTGCGTGCGTCGATCGGGCGCCCGCGTCGCTGCTCGGGCGCCATGTAGGCCGGGGTCCCGAGCACGGCCCCCGTCGCGGTCAGCTGGCCGAAGTCGGTCTCGATCGCCTCGGCGAGCGGCCGCGACCCGCCGCGACCCACGGGGCTGTCTGGGCTGTCTGGGCTGGCGGGACTGTCTGGGCTGGCGGGGCTGGCGGGGCTGGCGGGGCTGGTAAAGCCGTCGGGAGCGTCCTCGTCGAGCCCCGCGCCTGGACTCGACACCCAGCTGGCCAGGCCGAAGTCCAGCACGAGGACCCGGTCGTCCTTCGCGACGAGCACGTTGTCGGGCTTGAAGTCACGGTGAACGATCCCGCGCGCGTGGGCGGCCCCGAGCCCCTCACCCGCGAGCCGAAACGCCGCGAGGATCGCTGGACCCGTGCGCGCGCGCGCCTGTAACCACCGCCGCAGGCTCAGCCCGTCGACGTACTCCATCGCGACGAACAGGCGACCGTCCGTCTCGCCCGCGTCGTAGACCTGCACGACGTTGGGGTGATGGAGGCGGGCCATCGCCTGGGCCTCGCGGCGCAGGCGGAGCCGCAGCTGGCCGTGCAGCGCGGGCCGGCGATCCGAGATCAGCTTGATCGCGACCCGCCGATCGAGCTCGGGATCCCACGCCGCGTGCACGACCCCCATGCCGCCCGCGCCGATCCGGTCCAACAACACGTAGCGACCCAGCCTCGATCCTCGCCCGGCGCCGCGCACTCGCTCGCCGGACGTCGACGGATCCGCGTCGACCCCTCGCTCGTGCGGCTCCGTGCTGAGCAGGTCGACGCCGGCTTGCTCGGTCTCGTCGCGGTGATGAACGGATGCGTCCGAAGACGGCGTGGACCGAGGCGGCTTCATGGCGATCCGGACGGCGCGTGGCTGCTGCCGGCAGAGCATAGGGCCGCGGGGCCACGCAGCTCAATCGGATCGGCGCCGCTATTGATCGCCGAAGCGGTCGACCGGGCTGTGGCAGTAGGGCTGCTTGTTGTGCTTCACGTAGTAGTTCTGGTGATAATCCTCGGCCAGCCAGAAGCTCGCGGCCGGCTCGACCTTGGTCACCACCTCATAGCCACGGTCCTTCAGGCGCATGATCAGGGCCTGGGTGGCCTCGCGCTGCTCGGGCCCGGTCACGAACACCGCCGACAGGTACTCGGAGCCAATGTCCGGCCCCTGGCCGTTGGCCTGGGTGGGATCGTGGATCTCGAAGAAGCGCTTGGCGACGGCCTCGTAGCTGACCCGCTCGGGGTCGAAGTAGACCCGCACGGTCTCGAGGTGGCCGGTGGTCTCGCTCGAGACGTCGGCGTACGTGGGATTGTCGAGGTGGCCGCCCATGTAGCCTGACTCGACCCGCAAGACCCCGTCGATCTGCTCTAGGAAGTGTTCGACGCCCCAAAAGCAGCCGCCAGCGAAGTACGCGACCCCGCCCGCGGCCTCGAGCTTCGCCGCGTCGATCGGCGGGTCCGGTGGATCCACACGATGGGTCGCCGCCGCCGCGGGCGTGTTGGTGACCGGGTCCGAGCTGTGGGCCACCTCGCTCGAGGGCGAGGAGCACCCCTGCGCGAGCGGCACGAGCAGCAGGGCCAGAGCGACGGCGAGACGTGGTCGGCGCATGTGCCGAGTCTACGCCACCGATCAGCCGCTGGTTTCCGGCGCTGGTCTCCAGCAGCTTCTACCGAGCGATGCCCAGCCGAGGCTAGCGATCTAGCACCTGCACTCTTGCTCGACGCAGGCGACCACGCGCGACAGGCCCTCGGCCAGCTGGTGCGGCGGGGTCAGCAGCGAGAGCACCAGGTGGCAGCCCTGCATGTCGTAGAGCGAGCCGGGCTGGGCCCACAGATCGATGCGCTCGAGCATGCGCAGCACCCACCCCTCGTCATCGAGCTCGCCGAGGTGCGGGAGCCGGATGATCGTCGACCACCCAGCTTCGACGCGCAGCCGGGAGATCGGGCTGTCCTTGATCGCGGCGTCGAGGGTCTCGAGGTTGGAGAGCATGCGTCGGCGAATCCGACTCTGCATCGGCTCGCTCGCTTCGAAGATCTTGGGCAGCGCGTGCTGAACCGGGGTCGAGACGTTCAAGTAGGTGTCGGCGATGATCGACAGCCGCGCGAGCGCCGGGCGAACCATCTCATCGGGTCCGCAGGCGACCGTCCACGCGAGCTTGAACTGGGGCAGCGCGGCGACCTTGGACAGGCCCGACAGCACGAAGGTCAGGCACTCGCGCTCGCCGACGACCGAGCCGACGCGGCGGGGCCCCGGGTACAGGGGATAGTCCGAGAACACCTCGTCGACGATCAGCGCGAGGTCGGCGTTGGTGCACAGGCTCTCGATCGCGTCGAGCTCTTCGTGGGTCAGGTACGAGCCGGTCGGGTTGTTGGGGGCCACGCAGACCACGGCCTTGACCCGCGAGCCATAGCGGCGCACGAGCTCGGCCAGCGCCGCCGTGTCGACCCACCAGTGCCCGTCGTAGTTGATCGGGTAGCAGACCAGCTCCACGCGGGCGAGCTCGGCGAGGTAGTCGAGCAGGGGATAGCTCGGGCTTGGAACCAGGATCACGTCGCCGGGATCGCACAGCAGCGCGAGCAGGTGGGCGTAGCTCTCGCTGGTGCTCGCGGTCAGGCACACGCGCTCGTCGCTGATCCGCATGCCCCGACGTCCATAATATTGGTTGGCGACCGCTTCGCGACCCGCCCGCAGCCCGAACGGCTCGGGCTCGTAGGCCATCGCGCGGGCGTCGAACAGCTCGGCGTAGAAGTCCTCGTCGTAGGCGAGGTCGAGCGTGGTCGGGTTGCTGCACGACAGGTCGAGCGCCGTGCGTCCGCAGCTCTGATGGTGGAGGCGCGCGTGTGCGAGCCGGTTGGGCGAGGCGTCCCATGCCGTCCGATGCGAGAACATGACTGCGAGACTATTGCATGTGATCGCGGGTGTGGTTGTTGTGAAATTGGCCCGATATTGATGTGTGTCGTTTTGCCCCCATTCGATACCGAATCAACGACCGCGCGAATGACGAGTCTTTGCTGTGACGTCGCTGATCCTTCGACCGAGATGTCCGCGAGACGCTCGTTTGGCAACGGGTGATCGTCGTTGACCGAAAGTGTGCTTTTACTGGTGGTCGTACGAACAACGAAAATCGAGTCAGGCGCACGAACCGCGAGCGCAAATATGGCGCGACCGCGAGCGCGGCGTGACCCCGCCAATTGGCGTGCGGTGTCGCCCCCACGGCGCTCTAAGCTGAATCGCCGGGTGGCCGAGAGGGCACGCGCCTGCGCTCGAGCGCGGGCAACCGAAGCTGGAAGCCCATCGCCGCCCGGCTTCCCAGGCTGCTGCTCGCGCCGGCCTCGGTCGAGAGATTGCCACCTTGCAACTCGATGATGCTGGTGGCGATCGGCAGCCCGAGCCCGAGTCCGGTGTGGCCCGGCAGGCGGAAGAACCCTCGCCGGGCTTGCTCGAGCTCGGCGAGGGGCACGAGCGCGCGCGGACTGACCACGCGAATGACGATCTCGCGGCCGCCGCTGGCGTCGCGCTGGGCCTCGCAGCAAATCTCGATAGTGCCGTTCTGCAGCCCCTCGGCGGCGAATAGCAGGATATTCTCGAGCGCCTGGGTGGTCCGGTAAGGATCGGCAAACGCGGGGGGCAGGCCTGGGGCAAAGCTGGTCTCGAATTCGATTGGCTGACCAATGCGCACGCGCGCGCGGCGAATCGCGCGCGAGATCAACGTCGCTGGCGGGGTTGGCTCGCGGTGCAGCTCCATCCGCCCCGCCTCGATCTTGGCGGTGTCGAGGATATCGTCGATCTGCTGGAGCAGGTCCTTGCCCGTGCGGTGGATGGTGCCGAGCATCTCGAGCTGCTGGGCCTCGAGCTCACCCTCGATCCCGGCAGTCAGCAGCTCGCTGAAGCCGAGCACGGAGTTGAGCGGTGAGCGCAGATCGTGGCTCATGTTGGCGAGGAACTGACTCTTGAGCCGGTCGGCCTCATGCCCGTGCTCGATCAGCACATACTTGTGGACGTTGGCGTCGGTGATGCGACTGACGAGGCGGTCGACGGCGGCGACGAGGCCCCGCAACTCCGCGGTGGCGAAGGTCTCGACCGCCATTGGTTCGGGTATCTCGCCACCTGCGACGGCCGCGACTTGGCGGCTTGCACGCCCAAGGTCTCGCTCGACGTCGCGCAGCAACAGGGCGAGCGCGGCGTAGCCAGTAATGAGCGCGAGCGCGACAATCGCCAACCACGCCGATAGTGGCGTTGACGCGCGCGGGGCCAGGGCCACACACGCGATACCCACCTCGTCGTCCGCGCTAATTGCATGGTCGACGTGGCCGTCTTGGTCGAGGTCGACCAGCCCGCGCGCGTCGCCTAGCTGCTCGGGAACTCGTCCGAACCGTTCGGTCGGGGTGAGCAGACCCCGATCAGGGTGTTGTGCCAGCATCGTGTCAATTGCTCGCTGGTCACCCGACTGCGCAATCGCGAGCAAGGACAGCGACGCACGCTCAGCGACCTCGCCGGCTTCGATCAGCGCGACGCGCTCCGTCCACAGCGCGCCCGCGAGCACAGGGACGATCACGGCACCGAGCAGCGCGAGCCCAGCCGGACCGCCAAGCCGCAGGGCGAGGCTGCGCCGGTTGGGCAGCGCGAGCGGATCCGGGCGCGGGGCAGCGAGGTACTCGGGCACCAACATCGCGCGGATCCGGCTGGTCGCGAGGCTGACCAGCGGCGCGAGCGAGGCCAGCGAGAGCGCGACGAGGGTGGTGAGGGTGCCGGTGTCGACGTTGGTGTCGCGGGCGATCACCGCCGCGACGGCGAGGGTCGCAACTGTCAGCCAGACCGCGAAGCTCGTCGCGGCGATCCGCGGCATCGCGAGCAGCTCGCGAAAGCCCAGCTCCACCTCGTGATCGGGCTGGTCGGCGGCTCGCGACGCGCGAGCCTCGACCGCCTGCGCGCGGGCCCGCCGGTCACGCCATGCCAGCAACGGCCACACCAACAGCGAGGGCGCGCCCGCCAAGCCCAGCGGCGCCGGGCTCGGGCCAGGGTTGCCGTCGTGACGCGCCCAGCGGGTCTGCGGGAGCCGCAGCGACACGTGCAGGGCGTTCGCAACCAGCGCGGCGACGGCCAAGCCGACCATCAGGCTCAGCGTGGGCCCGCGCGAGAGCGCCGCGAAGGTGTGGGCCTCGAGGCTCGAGGTCACCCACGTCGCCAGACACCCGAGGTGCAGCGTGCCGAGCACCGCGAGCAGGCCAACCACGCGCTTCTCGACCGCGAGCCGACCGAACACGGGCGAGGGCGGGGGCGCGCTCACGTCAGCCCCCGCTGGGACACGGAGTCATCGTCGAGAGCGGCCTCGAGCGGCAGCCGCAGCGTGAAGGTGGAGCCGACCTCCAGCCGGCTCTTGGCCGACAGCGAGCCGCCGTGGGCCGCGGCGATGCGGCGCGCGATCGCCAGGCCCAGCCCGGTGCCCCGCTGCTTTCGCTTGGTCGCGCCGACTTGCTGATACTCCTCGAAGATCGCCCCGAGCTCGTCGGCCGCGATCCCGACTCCGGTGTCCGCGACCGCGATCGCGACCGTGCCGCGGCGCGGCTCATACCGGACCCGCACGCCCACGCGGCCGGCCTCGGTGAACTTGATCGCGTTGCTCAGCAAGTTGGTGACGACCTGGCCAATGCGCTTGGCGTCGCACACGACCGGGGGGATCTCGCCTTGAATGTCGGCGGCCAGCTCGACCCCGCGCTCGCGCACCTGCGAGCGGTGGATGTCGACGATCTGCTCGACGAGCTCGCCGACGTCGCAGGCCGCGAACCGCAGCTCGAGCTCGCCGCTCTCGATCATCGACAGATCGAGGATGTCCTCGATCAGATCCTGTAGCTGCTGCCCACCCGCGAGGATCAGGCGCACATCCTCGGCCTGGGACTCGGTCAGCTCGGTCTCGAGCAACAGCTGGGCGAACCCGCGGATCGAGTTGAGCGGGGTGCGCAGCTCGTGGCTGACCGCGGCCAAGAACTCGCGCTTCGAGGCGTCGGCCTCGTGGGTGCGGTCGAGCGCGCGCTGGTAGGTGCCGACGTCTTCGGCGAGTCGGGCCCGCAGCCGCTCGAGGTTGGAGAACAGATCGCCGACGGCGTCGAAGCTGGTGATGCGGACCGAGCTGGCCAGCGGTCGGGCGTCGGCGCTGGCTGCCATGTTGATCGCCATGCTGGTCCCGGCGGCGTCGTCCCAGCCGATCGCGTCGAGCCGGGTGGCGAGCGCCTGGACGTCGCGGCCAGGGCTGAGCCCGGCGCTCGCGGCCGCGAGCACGGCGATGATGACGACCGCGGTCACGCCGAGCAGCGCCATCCACGAGCCCCGATATCCGAACCAGCTCTCGCCCCAGTTCTGCGCGCCGTTGCTCTGGACGATCGCGTGGGCGAGGACCAGCAGACAGGTCGCGACGGCGAGCCCGACCACCAGTCGCACGAGCCGGCCCGTCAGGGTTGGCGGCTCGAGGCGTCCGCGGCGGGGGATCGGCCCGAGCCCGCCGGTCGCGCGGCGTGCCAGCGCGTCGGCCTCACCGAGGCGCACGGCCACGGCCGACAGCGCGTGCTCGAGGGTCAGCGCGATCCCCAACCCCGGCGCGGTCGTGGCGGCCAGCAGCGGGACCGTGCTCAGCAGCGCCCGCTCGAACTCGAGGGTGCTGCCCGCCCACACCCACGGCAGCCCGATCGCCACGCTCAAGAACGGAGGCAGCAGCCCAAACACCGCCGGGGCCGTGCGCGTGGCCTGATCGATGCCGCGGCGGCGCGCGAGATCGGCCGTGATGAGCGCGGCGACCCCGGTCAGCGACACGACCAGCAGCAGCGATCCCGAGAGGTCGGTATCGAGCCACGCCTGGCCATGAATGAGCAGCTGCAGCAGCCCCCAGCTGCTCAGCAGGTGGGCGAGCGCGGCCAAGCCCACGGCCGCGAGCAGGCGACGCGCCGGGATCGCGCTGGGCAGCAACACGTGACTGCCCGTGACAGCCGTCTTCCGCGGCACCGGCACATCGGCGCCGCGCTTGTCTCCCTGCGACAACGTCTATGGTTTTACACTTTTCCGCCGACGATCGGCGAGCTGACCGCCCAACTGTCATCAGCTCGGGTCAGGCGGTTATCAGCTCGGGCGAGACTCCTCGCCCGCTTGCAGGCTGTTGTCAGCTCGGGCGAGACTCCTCGCCCGCTTGCAGGCGCCATTCGTAGACTGGCTCAGCGTGGGCAGCGAACTGGGCCGCTAGGCCCAGACCCCCGCTAGGACTTGCGGGCCTGAACGAGCTCGACGAAGCGGGGCAGCGCGTCTTCCCACTTGGCGACCAGACCGTAGTCGGCGACCTGGAAGATCGGCGCCTCCGCGTCTTTGTTGATCGCCACGATCGTCTTGCTGCCCTTCATGCCAGCGAGGTGCTGAATCGCCCCCGAGATCGCCACGGCGATGTAGAGGTTGGGCGCCACGATCTTGCCGGTCTGGCCGACCTGGAGATCGGCGGGGACCATGCCCGCGTCGGTCGCGGCCCGGCTGGCTCCGAGCGCGCCACCGAGCAGATCGGTGAGGTCCTCGAGCACCTTGAAGTTGGGTCCCTCGCGCATGCCGCGGCCACCCGAGACGACCACATCGGCCTCGGTCAGCGCGGGGCGGCTGCTCTGGGTCTTTTGGATCCCGACGACCTCGACGCCGCGGGTGTCGACGCTGACGCCGTCGATCGCGGACACCGAGGCCGCGGCCCCGGCCGCCGCGGGCTCGAACTCGCTGCCGCGCGCCGTGAAGAACACGATCTCGCCGCTGAGTTTCTCATCGAGCAGCGCGCGACCGGCCGAGATCGGGCGGGTAAAGGTGTCGCCGCTCTTGACGGCCACGACCTCGGCGCACAGGGGCGCGTCGAGGACCGCCGCCGCGCGCGGCAGGCAGTCACGCAGCGTCGAGCTGGCGGTGCCACCGATCACCGACGCACCCACGGTCTTGGTCGCGTGCACGATCGCGTCGGCCCAGGCCTCGGCCGTGAACGGCTCGAGCGCGGGATCTTGGATCGTGTGGACGGTCGCGGCGCCGTAGCCGGCCGCCGCGATCTCGGCGGCCGCCGAGGCGTCCGCGCCAAGCACCAGCAGGTGCAGCGGGATCCCGCGGGCGTCGGCGATCTGTTTGGCCGCCGCGATGCCGGGCAGGCAGTGCGGGCGCAGCTTGCCGCCAGCGGTCTCGAGGACAACGAGTACCTTGCTCATAGGACCTTCGCCTCCGTGGCCAGTTTCTCGACCAGCTCTTCGATCGACCCGATCATTTGGCCGGCCATGCGACCGGGCGGCTTGTTGACGGCGACCGTGGACTCGCCGCCAGCGTTGGTCACGCCCAGGTCACTCGGCGTCTTGACGTCGACCTTCTTGCGCTTGGCCATGGTGATGCCGCGCAGCGAGGCGAGGCGAGGACCGTCGGTGAACTTGTGATCCGCCGGGTTGACGCCGTTGCGCACGCTGGTTGGCAGCACGACGCGCAAGTCGACGCTCACGACCGCCGGGAGCGGCAGCTTCTTGACCTCGACGCCGTCGTCGACCTCGCGGTGGACGCTGAGCGTGTTCCCGCTCTGATCCCAGTCGATCTCGGCCGCGAAGCAGGCCTGCGGCCAGCCGAGCAGCCCGGCCACGCGCTGGCCGACCTGGTTGCCCTCGTTGTCCTGCGACAGCTTTCCGGTGATCACCATGTCGACGCCCTCGTCCTGCGCGACCTTGGCGATGATCTTGGAGATCGCCGCGGTGTCGAGCTCGCTGTCGTCGGCGTCGACGATCACGCCACGATCTGCGCCCATCGCCAGAAACTGCGTCATGTGCTGACGCTGCTTCTGCGGGCAGATCGAGAGCACGATGATCTCGGCCAGCTTGCTCTTCTTGTTGTTGACGTCCTCGGCGAGCCGCAGCGCGGTCTCGACCGCGTACTCGTCGAATGCATTCGGGACCCACTTCACCGAAGAGAGATCGAGCTCGCTGCCAGCGAACTTGAGGCTCTCGTCCGGATCTGGGATCCGCTTGACGGTCACTAAAATCTTCGTCAACGGGCTTCTCCTGAGGGCGGCTATATCGCCCCTGAGGCCGCCAGCGTCAAGCGGGAGCAGGGCCCGGCCAGCCGGACCCGCTTGCAGGCTCCCACGCGCTGCGCTAGCGTTCCCGCGCGTCGCGCCACGCGACAGCTGCCCAAGATGCGTTGCATCCGCGAATTGTTCGACCGCGCTTCCCTGGCTCTGATCACGGCGCTGTGCGCTGTGGTCGCGACGACAGCCTGCACCGCCTGCACACCGCCAGGTCCGGATCAGCCCGACACCTCGGGGGCCAGCCGGACCGAGCCGGTCCGGCCCAAGCGCGAGCGTGAAGAGCTGCCGCCGCCGCCCGAAGATCAGATGATCCGCGTGGCCAAGGGCGTCGACCTGGGCAAGCTCAGCGAGACCCAGCAGGCCACCTTCTATACGATGATCAACACCGAGCAGAGCGCGTGCGACAAGCCGCACTCGCTGGCGACCTCGCTGCGCGTCGATCAGGACTGCCGCAACTCGATGATCGTCGCCCAGTTCATCGCCGACCGCCTGGCCAGCGGCGCGACGCCCTCGGACGTCAAGCTCGACATCGACGAGGTCGTGCGCGCGCTGACGCCGTATGAAATCCCCACCGAGGGCCGGCCGGTCTACGGCAACGAGCGCGCCCCGGTGACCGTCGTGGTGTTCGCCGACTTCGAGTGCCCGCACTGCAAGATGGAGGCGCCGAAGCTGCGCAAGGCCGTGCAGCAGTATCGCGGCCAGGCCCGCCTGGTCTACCTGCACTTCCCGCTGCGCATGCACGCGCGGGCGGAGGTCGCGTCCTGGGCAACCGAGGCCGCGTTCCGTCAGGGCAAGTTCTGGGAGATGCACGACCTGGTGTTCGACCACCAGACCCAGCTCGAAGACGAAGATCTCGAGCGCTACGCCGGCCAGATCCAGGGCCTGGATCTGCAACAGTGGAAGGCCGACTTCCAGTCCGAGAGCAGCAAGCTCGCGGTCGCCAAGGATCGTGCGCTCGGCGAGACCCTCGACATTCAGGGGACGCCGGCCGTGTACGTCAACGGACGCCACGTCACGCCACTGCTGTGGGGCGGCAGCCTCGAGGCGTGGATCGACGACGCCCTGCGCCGTTAGGGCCACCCCATGAGCGACGACCAGCGTGCGTGGCCGCATCCGTGGGTAGAAGCCTACGCGCCCGCGACCGTGTCCAACCTCGGACCTGGGTTCGACTGCCTCGGGCTCGCCGTCCACGGTCCCGGCGACACCGTGCGGGCGCGTCGGCGTCGACAACCTGGCGTGGTGCTGACCAAGATCACCGGTGACGGCGGCCGCCTGCCGTTGGCCGCCGATCAGAACACCGCCTGCGTGGCGGTCACCGCGATGCTCGAGCGCGCGGGTGTGGCTGACACGCTCGGCGTCGAGCTCGAGCTCGACAAGGGCCTGCCGCTCGGCAGCGGTCTGGGCTCATCGGGCGCGAGCGCGTGCGCGGCCCTGCTCGCCGCCGCGGGAGCCCTGGATCTGCACGTGGGCAACGACGCCATGATCGAGGCAGCCCGCGCGGGCGAGGCGGTCGCCTGCGGCAGCCCGCACCCCGACAACGTCGCGCCCGCGATCCTCGGAGGCATCGTGCTGATCGCCGCCACCCAGCCGCTGCGCGTGGTGTCGCTGCCGGTCCCCGAAGATCTGTGGCTCGCCATCTACACCCCTGGATGCGAGGTCAAGACCGCCGACGCGCGCGCTGTGTTGCCGCACCAGGTCGGACTGGACGCCGCAGTTCGTCAGTCGGCCCGCCTGGCCCTCCTGGTCCACGCGCTGCACACCGGCGACCTCGCGCTGCTCGGCGAGGCGATCGTCGACGAACTCGTCGAGCCCGCCCGCGCCCACCTGATCCCCGGGTTCATGGACGCCAAGATCAACGCGATCGAGGCCGGCGCGCTCGCGTGCACGATCAGCGGCGCCGGCCCAACCTGCTTCGCGCTGGCGAGCTCGAACGAGCAGGCCGTCGCGCTGCTCGAGATCCTCGACGAGAGCTTCACGCACTCGGGGGTCAGCGGTCGCGGTCAGGTCGATCAGGTCGGGCCCGGCGCGCGGGTGACCTCGAAGCCGCTGCATTGAACTCGACGCGGCGGTATCAGCCAACGACCAGCGCGATCGTCCCGAGCACCGCCAGGTAGGGGACGAACGGCAGCATGCCGACCTTCTCGATCAGACGTAGCAGCAGCTGCAGCGACACCAGTCCAACCGCGAAGCTGACGACGAAGCCAAGCGCGAACGGCCCGGCGGCGACGTGCGTCGGGGCGTCGCCGCCAAGTAGATCGAGGGCCTCCTTGCCGGTCGCGGCCGTGATCGCCGGAATGCTCAGCAGGAACGAGAACCGAGCTGCGCGGGCGCGGCCGAGGCCGAGGGCGAGACCCGCCGCGATCGTCGAGCCCGAGCGGGACACCCCCGGAGTCACGGCGAGCAGCTGCGCGCAGCCGATCAGCAGCGCATGCTGCAGTCGCGGGGCGGACGCTCGATCGTCGGTCGGCGGCCGGCTGCGGTGGGTGAAGGCCAGCAACGCCGCGGTCAAAATCAGCGCTGCGCCGATCCAGCGGACCTCGCCCTCCATGCGGACCACCAGTTCTTCGACCCCGGGCAGCAACACCACGCCGAGCGGCAGCGAGCCGATGATCAGCGCGAGCCACATGGGGCGGGCCCAGGCGATCGCCTGGGGGTCCAGCAGTCCGCGCACGAGCTCAGCGAGATCGCGGCGGAACACCACCAACACCGCCAGCAAGGTCCCGGCGTGGACGACGATGTTGAAGCTGTGGCCGGCCGCCTCGGCGTCGACGCCGAGCCAGGCCTCGGCCAGCGACAGGTGCCCCGATGACGAGATCGGCAGGAACTCGGCGACGCCCTGAACCGCGCCAAGGAACGCAGCGAGGCCATAGCCAAGCTCGGCGCCGGGGCTGGCGAGCATCGCTGGCTTGTATCCCGGCCGCTCGTGGGCACCAAATTTGGCCCCGCGGACGCACGGTCGGCTGAGCGCGGGTGAGCACAGGTGAGGTATAGAAGGCGCGGATGCGTTGGCTCCTCGCAGGTCTCGCGCTCGTCGGTCTGGTTCAGGCGGTGGTCTGGATCGGCCAGCCCAGCGCGCCCGCGGGCCGGCGGCTGCTCGGGGTGTTCGCGGCTCCGGTCGCGCTCGTGCTGCTCGTCGTCGCGCTCGTGGCGACCCGGGTTCCCGAGCTGCTGTTCGACTAGATCAGCAGGGCGCGGATTTTTCGGTGTGCTCCAATGCGCCCGCAGCGGCCGTGGGAGGCGACGGTGCGGTAGCGAGCCAATCTTAAAGCAAGGCGGTGTGAGCGCGAGGTCACCGCTCGCGTGGCTGGTGATAGCGTCGGGCAGATGGGGGCCGACGCGGACCGCGTGCAACTGTGCCTGTCGCTCGTGGCGTACGCGGGGGCGGCTGGCGAGTCCGCTCGGCGAGCCAGCGCGCTGCATCGAAGCCTCGCCGGTTGGCTGGCCGAACTACCGGTCACACAGGATCACGAGATCGTGTGGGGCCCGGCGAGCTTTCGGCTGTGGTGGCAACCGAGCGCGCCCGCGTTGGTCGTGTTCGTGACTCGCTCGCGCCGACCCGACGACGACGCGTGCTATGTGGTGATCCGCGGAGGCGCGCCGCTTTGCGTGTGCGATCCCAGCGTCGAGAGCTTGGGCTGGTTCGAGCAAGAGCCGTGGGTCTGGGCCCGCAATCCGGGTGACCTGGCGCCGGCGGTGTGCAGCGGGATCCATCGGCAGCTCGACGTGATCCGCGAGCTGACCGTGGACGAGCAGCTGCCCGGCGCGGGCCGGAGCCTCGCAGAATTTTTGGCCGCGTCCGTCAATGCGCTCGACGGCGATCGCAAGCTGCCCGTGCACGTGGTCGGTCACGGGCTCGGCGGCGCGCTGGCGACGGTCGTGGCCCTGTGGTTGCGCGATACCCAGGGTAGCGGCGCCTCCCGCGATGTCGGCTGGGATCCGGCCCGCCACGCCAAGCTGCACTGCATGGCCTTCGCCGGGCCCACCGCTGGCAACGGTGACTTTGCGATCTACATCAGCGAGCGGCTGGGCGCGCAGCTCGAGCTGATCCACAACTCCCTCGATCACGCGGCCGCGCTGTGGGACACCCAGACGCTGGTCGGGCTGGCGGATCTCTACCGACCGCACGTCGTCGAGCCCACCGTGATCCGGGTCGTGATCGAGGCGCTCGGCGAGGAGCTCGAGCGCCACGGCGTCGAGTACGAGCAGCCGCCCGCGCGGGTGCTGCCGGGCCAGCTCAACACCCAGCTGCCGCCGAGCTACGCGGCCCAGGCCGCGTACCAGCACCTGCATGCCTACGTCGAGCTGCTCGGGCTCGCCGGGCAGATCGACGTCGACGCGATCCTGGGGCTGTGCTCGGGCACGGACGACGGACCCGTCGCGCAGTAGAGCCGCCGTGCCCCGCCCGCTCGCGAACCCGCCGAACCCGTGGCTCTCGTCCCACGTCGAGTGGCTCGGCCCACCGCCGGACGCCAAGCTCGAGGTCTATGAGGAGCAGGCCAAGTCGATCGTCAATCGCAACGACAGCCCCGACATCCCGTTTCGCTGGTCGATCAACCCGTACCGGGGCTGCTACCACGGCTGCGCCTACTGCTACGCCCGGCCCGGCCACGAGTACCTGGGGTTTGGGGCCGGGACCGACTTCGAGCGCAAGATCGTGGTCAAGCAAAACGCGGCCGAGCTGCTGCGCGCGCGCTTCGAGTCCCGCTCGTGGACGGGCGAGGCGCTGATGTTCTCCGGGGTGACCGACTGCTACCAACCGCTCGAGGCCGCGTATGGGCTGACCCGCGCGTGCCTCGAGCTGTGCGTGGACTACCGCAACCCGGCGTCGTTCATCACCAAGGGCGCGCTGGTGCGGCGCGACGCCGAGCTGCTGGCCAGGCTCGCCCGCGAGGCCGCGGCCTCGGTCACGCTCTCGATCGGATTCGTCGACGACGCCATGGCCCGCAAGATCGAGCCGTGGGCGAGCCCGCCGAGTCGCCGCTTCGCCGCCATGCGAGCGCTGGCCGACGCCGGGGTCCCGGTCGGGATCTCGGTCTCGCCCGTGATCCCCGGACTCAACGACGATCAGATCCCCGAGCTGCTCGCGACCGCCAAGCAAGCGGGGGCGAGCTGGGCGTTCATGATCTTGCTGCGGCTGCCGGGCTCGGTGTTGCCCGTGTTCGAGGAGCGCCTGACCGAGGCCGTGCCGCTGCGAGCCGCCAAGGTGTTTCGCGCGATCGAGGACATGCGCGGCGGCCAGCGAAACGACGCCCGGTTCGGCTCGCGGATGCGCGGGCAAGGTCCGCGGTGGCAGGCGATCGAGACCCTGTTTCAGGCCCATCGTCGCCGCCTGGGCCTCGAAGACACGACCAGCACGCCGATCGAGCAGGCGCCCAGCTTTCGACGGCCCCGCGCGCAGCGCGAGCTGTTCGAGTTGGGGTAACTGTCGGTTGGGGCCGGCGAACGGCATCCTCGACGCCGGCCCGAGACGCGCTCGCAAAGCCGCGATACACAGTCCCCCCCGAACTCGATATGACCACGCAACGCTTCCGAACCATCCTGTCCCCACGCAACCTGGCCCTGGCCCTCGCGCTCACGAGCCTCGCCGCCTGCAAGAGCGAGATCGACGAAAAGCCCAAGGCCAAGGTCGAAGACGCCGAGAAGGCGCCCGAGAAGGCGCCCGACAAGCCAGACGGGGCCGAGGCCACCGAGGCCAAGACCCTGGCGCTGGTGACCGAGGGCTCGAGCGTCGGGTTCATCGGCGCCAAGCTGACCGGTGACCACAAGGGCAGCTTCGACAAGTTCGAAGGCAACGCCCAGGTCGAGGGCGGCAAGCTCAGCTCTCTGGAGGTCACGATCGAGGTCGGCTCGATGACGACCGACGCCGCGGATCTCACCGGTCACCTGACCAGCGCCGACTTTTTCAACATCGCCGAGCATCCCCAGGCCAAGTTCACCTCGCTGAGCATCACCGAGAAGTCTGGCGAGGGTGGGGCGACCCACGAGATCGCCGGCAACCTCGAGCTCAAGGGCCAAGCCAAGAAGGTCACGTTCCCGGCCACGCTCGAGGTCTCCGACGCGGGCGTCCACGGCAAGGCCGAGTTCTCGATCGACCGCAAGCTGTGGGGCATCGACTACCCCGGCAAGCCCGATGATCTGATCAAGGACGAGGTCGCGCTGCTGCTCGATCTCAACTTCAAGTAAGCACGATGCAGGTTCGCGTCACGAGCGTCGTCAGCCTCGCCCACGGGCAGGCGCGAAAGTTCGGGTTCGAGCGCGGCGGCGAGGTCTGTGAGGGATTCGTGCTGCGCTCGGGCCAGGACTTGGTCGCCTATCACAATCGCTGCCCGCACCTGGGCGTCGATCTCGACATGGGCGAGGGGCGGTTCTACTCGGCGCTCACCGATCGCATCATCTGTAGCAGCCACGGCGCGCTGTTCGTGCCCAGCTCGGGCTTCTGCGACGCGGGGCCCTGCGCTGGCGACGGGCTCGAGCGGTTCGAGCTCGAGCTCGACGGGGTCGACGCGGTGATCACGATCGCCGACGTCGACCCGGATCCGCGCTGGTAGTCACTCGGTCGCCAGCGCGACTTCCACGCCCAGGATCCGCGCCGTCGCCAGCACGAAGTCGGTCTCGCCGATGTCGACCTGACCGTCGGCGTAGGCCAGCCCGATCAGCTCGGTCACGAGCCGCTCGCGATCTTCGCGGACGAGCAGGTCACGCAGGCGCGCGGCCGTGGCCTCGACCAGGCTGAACACCGCGCGCTGATCCGGCGCCCCCTGGTACAGCGCGACCGCCCGCTCGAGGACTTCGTGCAGCTGCTCGCGGGTCGCCCCGGGCATCCACTGGCCGACGCGCTCGACGATCCGCACGAGCTCGGCCTCGACCAGCTCGCCGTCGGCGGTGCGGGCACAGGCGACAAACAAGAACGCGATCGCGGCTGGGTCCTGCTCGTTCCAGGTGGTCATGGCGGTCCGGTCCCTACAGGCGAATGTCCCTACAGGCGAATGTCCACATGGGCCCGGCCGCGCAGCTGCTCGCGCAGATCGGCCTCGGCCTTGTTGCGAACCTCGGTGAAGATCTGCTCGCGCAGCGGCTCCTTGGCTTCCTCGAAGCCGAGCAGATCCGAGCTCACGACCTCCTCGACGACAAACACCACGAAGCCCTGGCCCGACTCGAGCGGGCCGATGACGTCGCCCGCGGAGGCCGCGAACAGGCGCTCACCGATCGGCCGAGACACCGAGCTGCGCGTGACCTGCTCGAGCTTCGCTGGCTGCTGCAGCTCGGCGGCGACGGCCTCGACGTCCTCACCCTGGGTCAGGCGCCGGACCACGGCCTTGCTGGCCTTGAGCTGGGCGTCGCGCTCGGCCGGGTCGTCGGTCGACTGGAACACCAGGCGCCGGACCTCGAGCCGGGCCTCTTCGCCCTTGCTGAGCTGGCGGTAGCGGTCGAGCACCTGCTGATCGCTGACCGCGACGTTGAGCAGCATCCCGAGCAGCTTGTAGAGGATGATGTCCTCGCGCAGCTTGGTCCGGTACTGGGCCCACGTGCCGTAGCGCAGGCTCTCTTCGACCGCGCGCTTGAGCTCGGGGACGCCGCCGAGGCCGGCGTTGCGGGCCAGGTTCTGCAGGTAGGCCTCGACCTCGGCCTCGGTCGCCGTGATCTGGAAGGTCGGGGCCTGCGCGAGCATCAGCTTGCGGGCGACCAGCTCGTCGAGCGCCGACGGCCGCAGCTCCGCGAGCTTGCGCAGCATCTGGTCTTCGCTGGCATTTTGGCTCTGCAGCTGGGCCAGCTCCGCAGACACGCGCTCGTCGTAGACCATCCACACGTCGAGATCGCTGTCGAGGATGATGTCGTCGTTGACGACCGCGACGATCCGGTCGAGCACCACAGGCTCGGCGTGGGCGGGTCGACCCACCAACGTCACCACCAGCGAGGCGGCGGACACGGCGAACAGCGAGCGTCGAGCGATGGCGCGCACCCCCGCTGAGTAGCATGTTTCGCCCTGCACAACACGGGCGCCCGAGCGGATTCCAGCCTACTGGAACCGCTTGGCCAGCTCGGCGTGGAGCTCGGCCTCGACGGCGACCAGCCGAGCCTCGCGCTCGGCCTCCACCAGCTGCTCTTGGACCTCGGGATCCTCGAACGCGAGCAGGCCGGCCGGGACGATCTCGTCGACCTCGCCGATCATCAGGACCTGCCCGCTCAACACCGGCGACGGGACCACGTCGCCCACGCCGAGCTTCGGGTCGAACAGCACGCGGTGGTAGGCCGGGAACTCGGCGTCGTCACGCTTCATCAGGGGAGTCCGGACGACGGCCCCGAGCTCGTCGAGGCGCAGCTCGCCCGCGCCCAGCCGCGCCAGGTCACGCTCGCCCTGCTCCCAGGTCTGGACACGAACCACCCGCATTCGCCTGCGCTCGGGTGTGGCGAAGCGCTCACGCTCGCGCTCGTAGCGAGCTCGCAGGGCCGGGGTGTCGGCCGCGACCTCGGCCCGCGGAAGTCGGCGCTCCAGCATGGCCGCGAGCTGCAGCTGCGCGAGCTCCTCGAGCACCGCCCACTCGACCCGCGGATGGTCGGTGAGCCCGGCGTCGCGAGCCTCCTGGACCAGCAGCTCCTCGTTGATGATCGCGGCCACCAGCGCGCGCTGGCCATCTGGGCCGCGAAACCTGGCCTGGCCAAACGCGTCGAGCTGGGCCTGCGAGGCCTCGACCTGTGCCGTCTCGACCACGACCTCGCCGACGCGTGCGACCGCGCCTGCTGGAACGCCCTCGATCGTGGCCTCGCATGCCGCGAGCATGACCACGCTGGTCACGGCTAGTCCGATTGCCCCCTTGCTCAAACGGCGCGACCGAGCGCACAATGGCGGTGCGGTCATCGGATGACTCGATCGAGTTCGAGGGTGCACCGCGGCACAATAACGCAGCCACGTGGTTTTTGGAGGCTGCGCGCGCGGTGGATCTGTTCCATCGAGCGTCAATCGCGTAACGACCCGTGCAACGATCGTCGTCAAACTGTTCTGCGCGCGCGCCAGGATTCTGGCCCGCGCGCGGGCGGCATCGATCGAGCGGCTGCGGCTGCCCGCGGTGTATCGGAAGTCGGCAAGTGTGTCGTGATGACACGCGGGGGCGGGCGCAAAAATGGACGGGGAGTTCAGCCCCATGCGTAGCGATCGCGGCGTGGATCTGGCTAGACAGTGAGCCACGGACCACAGCTGTCGCGCGCGCGCCGTGGCCACGCGCTGCAGCGGCCAGCTCGCCGACCTCGAATCGCACCTGCGCAGCTAACGACCCCTGCAATGCCAGCAGCATCCACTTTCGTCACACATGTGCGCACCAAGCCGTGCATGGATCGAGCGCGAAATTGCCAGCGCCAGCGTGCCACAGCTGGTCAGAACATCGGTTGCCCTACGTACATGAGGGGTCCGAACGGGCTCGGCCCGAAATGTGCACACGCATTCGGGCAGTGACGCCGCGAATGCATTCCGATACCCGCGCGATTCCGCCGGGTACCCGCGCGAGGCCAACCGGATTCACGCGCGCGGGTGTGGGACCTCAATCCCACGCGCGCAGGCAGTCACTCGAGTCGGTCGCGCCCGCGCCCGCTGGACCCACCCCTGAAACAACTGAAACCCCGTTCTCGTACTTGCATGCGCCGCAGGTCACACCGACCTCGCAGTCGCTCGCTGTACTCCCTGCGCCGCCCCCACGGATCCGCTGTCGAAGCTGGGTTCCTGAGGGCTCGAGCACCAAAGTTGCGTAGCTCGCTAGAGCTTCCCCTGCAAGCAAGACCCGTAAGTCAAGAAAAGAGGAGCTGTCATGGCACCCACCAAAACCACCCCGACCCCAACCCGTCGTTCCAGCGCCCGCAAGTCCGAGACGCCGCTCGGTGCCTACCTCGGCGACGTATCCAAGGTCGACGTGCTGACACCCGAGGAAGAACAGTCCCTCGCCGCCGAGATCGCAACTCGCCGGCTGGCTTGCTGGAAAGCGCTGTTGTCGTACCCGCCGTTCGTCGGCGGCATCATCGAAGTGCTGACGAAGGCGCTGGAAGATGACAACTGTGAGGGGCTCCCCCACGCGGAGCTGACGCAGATCGCCGAGACCTCGCGGGCCTATCGAGACCGCGAGACCAAGTCCAACCGCGAGGCCTATTACGCTGCGCAGCAGGCACTGGCGGCGGCCATGGCGGAGCTGGATCTCGACGCCAAATACGCCGACATGATCGGCGCCGACCTCGAGGCGATCGACGCCAACCGGCGCGAGTGCGTGACCTTGCAGGTCACCTTCCCGCCCAAGGGCAGCCGACCGTTCGCCCGCTACATCCAGCGGGTCCGCGGCGCCAACCAGGCGATGCGCTACTCCAAGAACAAGTTCGTCAAGGCCAACCTGCGCCTGGTCGTGACGATCGCCCGGCGCTTCGACCACGGCCTGATGCCGCTGCAGGACCTCGTGCAAGAGGGCAACCTGGGCCTGATGAAGGCGGTCGATCGGTTCGACGGGCGCCGGGGCTACCGGTTCTCGACCTACGCCACCTGGTGGATCCGGCACGCGATCAATCGCGCGCTGGCCAACAAGGGTCGCACGGTCCGGCTCCCGGCCCACGTGTCGGCGGATCTCCAGCGCCTGCGTCGGGCCACCCGCGAGATCGAGGCCAAGACCGGTGACAAGCCCACGACCGCGCAGCTGGCCAAGGAGACTGGGCTCAGCAAGGTCCGGGTCCGCAAGCTCAGCAAGCTGACGCTCGACGGAACCGTCAGCCTCGACGCGCCCACCAGCGAAGAAGATGGGCGTGGCATGCTCGACCGGCTCGAGGACGACTCGAACCCCGAGGTCGCCGAGATGCTGGAGGTCGAGGCGCTGAGCGACCACCTGTACGAGTCGCTCACCGATCTCCAGCCGATCGAGCTGGATATCCTGCGGCGGCGCTACGGGATCGACGGCGGAGACACCGGTGAGAGCGACTTCGAGCCGATGACCCTGCGCCAGCTCGGCGAGCGGCACTCGCTGTCGCGCGAGCGGATCCGGCAGCTGCAAGAGCGCGCGCTCGGCAAGCTCCGCCGCGAGTTCGCCCGGCGCGAGCTGGTGTGATCGCAAACATACGCTTGCCGTTTTCGCTCAGACGCGCAAGATCAGCGGGGCAGCGGGTGACACGGTCGCCCGTGCTGCCGGCCTCATCCGATGCCCCGCTCGAGCAAAGTCGTTCCCGCCGCGAGCGGGAGCAGTATCCGGCTACCCGTCAGTCCAGCCCGACGTGCACCAGTGTTGTTGCTGGTGCTGCTGTGTGTGTGCGCAGCGGGGCTCACGATGCGGTGGAAGCGAGCGCAGGCCTATCGCGCGCCCACGATCCAGGACCTGCCGAGCTCGGACTCACGGCCGTGGGCCCACCCGCTGGTGTTGGTGCCGCCGCTGCCAGCTCCGCTGCCGCCACCGACCGCCCAGGAGAAGCTCGAGCAGCGACTCGGGGCGTTCGCTCGGCACGTCGAGCAAGTCCGGGGTGACAAGGCCCAGCCGCCGTTGGTCGCGTTTGGCTCGGAGTCACTGCGCGACAGCATCGAGCGGGCGATCGCTGGCATCGAGGATCGGGCGCAGGTCTCCGTTCACATCCGGGACCTCGACTCGGGCCGGGTGTTGTTCGACTACTTTGGCGACACCCTGCTCAACCCGGCCAGCAACCACAAGCTGCTCACCACCTCCGCCGCGCTCGACCTGCTTGGCCCGGACTACGTGTTCGAGACCCGGGTGCTGCTCGTCGGCGAGGTGCTGTATCTGATCGGTGAGGGTGACCCCACGATCGACGCCGAGGCGCTCGAGATCCTCGCTCACGAAGTCGCCGAGCGGCTGCCAGTCGCGACGATCAGCGAGATCGTCGTCGACGACACCGCCTTCTCGCCGCAGGTGTTCGGGCCCGGCTACTCGGACGACGGCTGGGGCCCGTCGTACATGGCCCCAAGCGGCGCGCTGAGCCTCAACTTCAACACCGTCGAGATCACCGTCTACCCGATCAAGGGCGCGAGCCGGCCGGCCGTCGGGATCGTGCCCAGCAGCCCGCACGTGGTCGTCGAGAACCGCGCCCGGCTCGGCTCGGGAGCGAGCAACCTGGACATCCGCACCCGACGTGAGCAGCTCGGCCGGGAGTCGAGCGGCGAGCCACCGCGCGAGGTCGGTGTGACCCACGTGGCGATCCAGGGCACCCTGAGCAAGACCAGCAGCGGCTACAAGGTTCGCCGCCGGGTCGTCGACCCCGGCCTGTTCACGGGCGGCGCGTTCGCCCTGATGCTGGCCGAGGCCAGCCAGAGCGAGCAGCTCCCGGTGCGGCTCGGGGTCGCGCCGCCCGTCTACCCGCGCAGCCTCGACGACGAGCAAGGCGACGGTGATCACCTCGAGTTCCCCCAGATGCTCGATCACGACGGCCCCGACGACGTGCTGCTGGTCGCCGTGCGCCGCAGCCCGCCGCTGCTCGAGATCGTCAACGGGGTCCTGACCTACTCCAACAACTTCATGGCCGAGCAGATCATGCGCAGCCTGGGCTGGCGGATGACGGGCGACCCGGGCGACTGGGACAACGGCAGCGAGGTCGTGCGCGGGTACTGGGCCGCGCTCGGCAACGACCCCGACGCCCTCGTGTTCGAGAACGGCTCGGGCCTGAGCTCGGTCGGGCGGGTCACGACCTCGGGCCTGGTCGATCTGATGGCCGTCGCCGCGCGCACCAACGCCGCGGGCTCCGGGCTGATCGACGCGCTCCCGATCGCGGGCGGGCCAGTCGGGACGCTGCGCACGCGACTGCGTCGGTCCGGTAAGCGCGTCCGCGCCAAGACGGGCACCCTCGACGGCGTCAGCGGCTTGACTGGGGTGATCACGACCGAAGACGGCCGGGCCCAGGTCGCCTTCTCGATCCTGATCAACGTGCGCGAGCACGGCCAGATGGCCGCCCCAGCTCGGCACAAGACCGAGGACAGCATCGTCCTGTCGGTGCTCGACCACATCGACGGGTGGGAGGCCGTGCGCGGCACCTTGATCCTCGACCTCGAGCCGATCGCCGTCACGCCCGAGCCGATCACCGCGAGCCCCGTCCGGGCGCCCCTCAACTAAAGCAAGCTCGCAACCCGGCGGCGCAGCACGGTGCCCTCGCGCTGGCCCAGCTCGTAGGTCGCCAGCACGTTGTCGGGCGAGGTGTAGTCCCAGGTCGTGACCGGCAGCTCGTCGCCCGGCGCCAAGTACAAGATGCGCCCGCCCTCGGGCAACCGCAGCGGACAGCGGGCGACCTTGAACGGGCTGCTCAGCAGGACCAGGATCCGGCCGCGGCGGGCCTGGTCCGGCAGCGCCCGGACCGGCACGTTGTCGACCAGCGCGCCGTCGAGGTAGCGAAGCCCGTCGCGACACGGCGCAGGCGTGACCGGGGGCGTGCTCGCCGACATCACCGCCCACTCCAGGAGCTGCTCGGGACCCGTCGCGTCGATCGAGCGCACAATCCGGGCGTCGATCCCCGGTGGCGGCGCAGCCGGCCCATGCACGCGGCCGATCCGGTTGCGCTGCTCGAACTGGCGCAGCGCGTTGATGCACGTGCGCAGCACCGGTGACTCCGCGCGCAGCACCGACATCAAGATGTGGACCGGCGCGGCCTCGCGGATCCGCGCGAACCCGCCGCCGTCCATGATGAAGCGCAGCGTGCTCCGGACGATCGAGTCGTGCGGGAACACGGGCTCACCCACGAGCGCGCGGTGGGCATAGAAGTTGCGCGGGTTCTTGCTCGTGATCTCGAGGAAGTAGGCCAGCGACTCGTCGACGCGCTCGCTGACGTTGACGAGGGCCATGATCGAGCCAGCGCTGGTGCCCGCCCAATTGTCGACGGGCGGGAGCAAGCCCTCGAGCGCCCGCAGCACACCCATGCCCCAGAAGGTCTTGCAACCGCCGCCCGCGAACACCACGGACAAGCCCGAGTCAGGGGCGTCGACCACGACGGAACTATAGGCCGCTGTCGCCGGTTTGGCACTCCTGCCCTTGCGCTCGTCGCCCGGGGGCGCCAAAAACGACCGATGACCCTCGCGGCCAACCCCCTCGTCCACGAGCGCTTCTCGATCGCGTTTGACCAGATCGACGCGGCCCAGGTGGAGCCTGCGATCGCACACCTGCTCGACCAGGCCGAGGCCGAGCTGCAGGCGATCGTCGCGCTGCCCGACGGGGAGCCGCGGACCACCGCCAACACCCTGCACGCGTTCGAAGAGCTCGGCCGTGGGCTCGAGTGGGCGATGGGCGTGGTCGGACACCTGGAGTCGGTGGCCACGACGCCCGAGCTCCGCGCCGCCTACGAGGCCGTCCAGCCCAAGGTCAGCCTGTTCAGCTCGCGGGTCTATCAGGATCCCGGGCTCTACGCCGCGCTGAAGCAGTTCGCCGCCACCTCGGAGGCCGCCGCGCTCGACCCGACCCACGCCCGGCTGCTGCGCAAGCTGCTCGACGCCTTCCGCCGCAACGGCGCGGAGCTGGGCCCCGACGACAAGCAGCGGCTCGCCGAGCTCGAGGTCGAGCTGGCGAAGATCACCACCAAGTTCAGCCAGAACGTGCTGGACGCGACAAACGACTACGAGCTGTGCATCACGGACGAGGCCCAGCTGGCCGGGCTGCCAGACAGCGCCCGCGCAGCGGCGAAGGCCTCGGCGGACAAGAAGGGCGTGGCCGGCTGGCGGTTCACGCTTCATGCACCGTCGATGATCCCGCTGCTGACCTATCTCGATGACGCCGAGATCCGTCGCCAGGTGTGGATGGCCTACGCGACCCGAGCCAGCGCGGGCGAGCGAGACAACCGCGAGCTGATCCGACAGATCCTGAAGCTGCGCGAGACCAAGGCCAAGCTGCTGGGGTACGCGAGCTTCGCGGATCTCGTCCTCGAAGATCGCATGGCCAAGCGCGGCGAGACGGCGCGGACCTTCGTCGAGGATCTGCGCGAACGCAGCGAGGCGTTCTTCAGGGCCGAGATCGTCGAACTCCAGGAGTTTCGCGCGACCGAGCTGGCCCAGACATCGGGCCAGGCATCGGGCCCAGCCGAGTCTCGCGAGCTGGCCGGCTGGGATGTCGGCTACTGGTCAGAGAAGGCCCGCCGGGCTCGCTACGACTTCGACGAGGAGCAGCTGCGGCCTTACTTCGCGCTCGAGGCCGTGCTCGACGGCATGTTCGAGCTGGTCCACCGGCTGTACGGCATCAACGTGGAGGTCGTCGAGGATCTGCCCAAGTGGCACGACGATGTCCGCACCTATCGGGTCCGCGACGGCGAGGTCGAGCTTGGCTGCTTCTACGCGGATCTGCACCCGCGCGAGGACAAGCGCGGCGGCGCGTGGATGAACAGCCTGATCACTGGGCTGCCCAGCGCTGGCCGACCGCACCTGGGCCTGATCTGCGCCAACCTGACCGAGCCGCTGGGCGACGAGCCAGCGCTGCTGACCCACCGCGAGGTCGAGACGATCTTTCACGAGTTTGGCCACCTGCTCCACCACCTGCTGAGCGAGGTGGAGGTGCGCAGCCTCGCGGGCACCAACGTGGCCTGGGACTTCGTCGAGCTGCCGTCGCAGATCATGGAGAACTGGTGCTGGGAGCGGGCGTCGCTCGATCTGTTCGCGCGGCACTACGAGACCGGCGAGCGGATCCCCGACGAGCTGTTCGACAAGATGATCCGCGCCCGCAATTTCATGAGCGCGACCGCGATGATGCGGCAGCTCGGGTTTGCGAGCCTCGATCTCGCGCTGCACCTCAACTATGCCCCGCTGTTGCAGGCGCCCGATCAGCAGGCGCCGCCGCTGCTCGAGTTCTGCAACGCGCAGATGCAGCCGTTCTCGGTCGCGCCGCTGCCAGTTGACTACGCGATGATCTGCGGGTTTGGCCACCTGTTCTCATCATCGGTGGCCTACGCAGCGGGCTACTACAGCTACAAGTGGGCCGAGGTGCTCGACGCCGACGCGTTCTCGCAGTTCAAGGCGGATGGGGTGTTCAGTCGGGAGGTCGGGCAGCGGTTTCGCGAGCGGGTGCTGGCGCGCGGCGACAGCCGTGACCCGGCTGAGCTCTACCGTGAGTTCCGCGGCCAAGATCCAGATCTCGACGCGCTGTTGGTCCGCTCCGGGTTGGTGCAGCGGAGCGCCGCGTGACCGCGCGCCACGCTGACCGACCCCGGATCGCGCTCACGGCCGCGATCATCCACGAAGACCCGAACCGCGCGCTGTTCAAGGGCAAGGCCCTGCAGTTCAGCGAGCAGAAGATGGCCCACGCGGTCTGGCGCGGTGGCGGGCTGCCGATCCAGCTGCTGGATCTGCGCGAGCGCGAGGCCCTCGAGCAGGCGCTCTCCGTGTGCGACGGGCTGCTCTTGCAAGGTGGCGCCGACGTGGCCCCGCTCAGCTACGGCGAGCAGCCCCTGCGACCGGAGTGGAAGGGCGACTGGATCCGCGACCAACACGAGCTCGCGGCGATCGAGGTCGCGGTCGCGCTCGGCAAGCCGATCCTGGGGATCTGTCGTGGGATCCAGGTGCTCAACGTCGCGCTGGGCGGCAGCCTCTATCAAGACATCGAGACCCAGGTCGCGGGCAGCCTGGTTCACCGCGACTGGAATCGCTACGAGATCATCGAGCACACCGTCGCGCTCGCGCGCGAGTCGTGGCTGGGCGACGTGTTTCGGGATCACGGGCGGGATCACGGGCAGTTGGGGTCGGGTGACGACGAGCTCACGCTGCTGACCAACACCGTCCACCACCAGTCGGTCAATCGCGTGGCGGACTCGCTGACCGTCTGCGCGCGCGCGCCCGACGGTGTGATCGAGGCGCTCGAGCTGATCAACGCCGAGCGCTGGGCCGTCGGCGTGCAGTGGCACCCGGAGTGGCTCGATGGCTCGGACGAGGGCGGGCCGCACCGGACCCCGGGCAACCCGTTGTTCTCGCGCTTCGTCGAGGTCTGTCGCGAGCGCGCTGCGGGCGGCTCGTGAGTCGTGCGCGCCCGACCGCGCTGGTGCGCGCGGGGTTTGATGAGGCCGGACTCGGACCGACGCTCGGTCCGCTGGTCGTGGCGGGGTTCGCCACTCGCGTGCGGGCGGACGGTGGTCGTGACCACGGCCCCATCGATGATCTGCTCGGTCCGCTGGCGTCGATCGTCGGTCCGCCAGGGATTCGTGATGGTCGGGTCGAGGTCGGTGACAGCAAGAAGATCCACACAGGCGCCCACAAGCTGGCGCGGATCGAGCGGAGCGCGCTGGCGACGGTCGGGTGGGTATACGGTCAGGTCCCCCGCAGCGTGTCCGAGCTGCTCGAGCTCGTGCTGGTTCGCGAGTTCGACGTCCCCGATGATCGCAGGGCGCCGTGGTGGACCATGCTCGACGAGGCCTTGCCGATCGCGGGTGATCGGGGCGACCTCGAGCACGCCGCCGGCCGCCTGCGCGAGGTCGCCGACGCGGCCGGCATCACGCCGCTGTGGTACCGCGCCGACCTGGTGTCCGCCGCGCGGGTCAATCGTGAGCTGGCCGCTGAACACCTGCTGGAAGGGACCAAGAACACCTGGGCGACTCACGCGGTCCTGCGCCTGGCGAAGCACGCGGTCGACAGCGTCGACGCCCCGACGATCGCGCTGTGGTGCGACAAGGCCGGGGGCCGGCAGGCCTACCTCGAGCCGCTGCACCGCGTTTGGCCCGACTCGACCAAGCGCATCGGCGTGGTCCTCGAGCAGCGCGATCGCAGCCACTACCAGGTCGGCCTCGGTCGCCGTCGAGTCGAGCTCGGGTTCGTGATGGGGGGCGATCGGGTCGACCCGCGGATCTCGTGGGGCTCGATCCTCGCGAAGTATCTGCGCGAGCTAATCTTGCGCGCGTTCAATCGATACTTCGCCGCGCGGGTGATCGAGCTGCGTCCGACGGCCGGTTACCCCGAGGACGCCAAGCGGTTCATCGCCCAGGTTCAGGCGACGTTGGGTGACGGCGGCGGGCTCGACCGCGACGCGTGGATCCGCTGCAAGTGACGCGAAAAGCACTCGTGGCACCCGGGGCAGTTTCGCGCCTGCGCGCTGCACGGTACGGGTGGGCAAGCTCGCGGGAATTTCAGCCAATTTACCCAGTTTGCGCGGTAGACTGCCGTTCGGCGTCATCGACCATATGGCCCTACCATTGGCAGATTATCGAGCGACTCGCCTCATTCGCGAGTCCGCCCGATCGCGCGTGTACGCGGCCGTTTCCGAGCGAGGCGCCGACGAGGTCATCGCCAAGGTCTTCGACATCGAAGACGAGACCGACGAAGATCGAGTCCAGCACGAGTTCGAGCTGATCTGCAGCCTGGAGCTCGACGGGGTCGTCAAAGCCCACGAGCTCCGTCGGGTTGGGGATCAGCTGGTCCTGATCCTGCAGCGGGTGCCAGGCGTCGACTTGGCGCAATTTTGCGGCGGCGAAGCGCTGGCGCTCGAGGTGTTCTGGCAGATCGCCATCCAGATCGCAGACATCCTCGCGCGCACCCACGCGGCGCGGGTGATCCATCGTGACATCAAGCCCACGAACATCCTGATCGATCCCGAGGACAGGCGGATCTATCTGGCTGACTTTGGCATCTCGGTGCTGCTCGAGAGCGAGCGCCGACACATCTACGACAGCGACGTCTTCATGGGGACGCTGCCGTACATCTCGCCCGAGCAGACCGGGCGCACGGGCCGACCGGTCGACTTTCGCAGCGACCTCTACTCGCTGGGCGCGACCTTCTTCGAGCTGCTCACCGGCCGTCAGCCGTTCGAGAACCTGCCCCCGCTCGAGTTGATTCACGCGCACCTCGCCAAGCAGCCGTCGTCGCCGGACACCCTGCGGCCCGGGCTGCCCGACGGCCTGTCGCGGGTCGTCATCAAGCTGTTGGCCAAGCCGCCAGAGCGTCGGTATCAGACCGCAGCGGGTCTCGCGGCGGATCTTCGCAGCTTGCAGGCGCTGCATGAGGCCGGGGATGACGGCGCCAGCTTCGAGCTCGGCGGCGAGGACTTCGCAACGAGCTTTCAGCTGCCCAGTCGGCGCTACGGTCGCGAGCACGAGCGCGGGGTCCTAGCCGCGGCGTTCTCCGCTGTCGCGCGATCGAAGGGACGCCGGACGATCGCGCTGACGGGGCCGCTGGGGATCGGCAAGTCGGTGTTGGTCAGCGACCTCGAGACCCTGGTCGTGGGCAGCGAGGGCTACATGATCCGGGGCAAGTTCGACCCCTTCGAGGAGCGGCCCTACCTGGGCTTCGTCCAGGCGTTCACGAGTCTGTTCGAGCAGATGTTGTCGGAGAGCGACGCTCGGCTGGGGCGCTGGCGTCGGCAGCTGCGGGCCGGGCTCGGGGGTCTCACGGGGGTGCTCGCCGAGCTGTGCCCGATCCTCGAGCTCATCGTGGGGCCGCAGCCAGCGCCCGCGCAGCTCGGGGCGGTCGAAGCGGGCAACCGCCTGAACGTGGCCGTCGCGCGGCTGCTCTCGATCGTCTGCAAGGACGAGCGACCGCTGGTGTTGGCGCTCGAGGGCCTGCAGTGGGCCGGGCAAGGCGATGCGCGACTGCTCGACTCGCTGATCCACGCCAGCGACGGACCGCTGCTGCTGGTGCTCAGCCTGCGCGTGGATCAACTCGACGCCGTGCATCCGCTCGCGCCCGTGCGCGCGGCGTTCGGTGGGCCAGTCGAGGAACTCGCGCTCACGGGGCTGGCGAGCGAGGCGATCGAGTCGCTCGTCGTCGACACGCTGCCGGGCGTGGCCAACCCCGAGCTGCTGGCCCAGGTCCTCGCGCGCAAGACTGGCGGCGTGCCGCTGTTCATCGGTCAGTTTCTCACCCAGCTGGCCGGGCGAGGACTCTTGCGGGCAGCCAAGCGCGGGTGGAGCTGGGACCTGGCCGCCGTCGAGGCCGAGCCGATCCCGGACGACGCGGTCGCGGTGATGAGCGCCAAGCTCGACGCGCTCAGTCCCGGCGCGCGCGATGTGATCCGTCGCGCGGCCTGCATCGGCCCGCGCTTTGATCTCGCGCGGGTGTCGTCGGTGTGTGACCACGCCCGCAGCGAGCTGGCCGCCAACCTGTTCGAGCTCGAGGAGGCCGGGTTGCTCGTGCGCGTGAGCGGCGAGTATCGGTTTACCCATGAGAGCATCCAGGACGCGGCGCAGCGTGGGTTGGACGCGACGGCGCGCCAGCGGCTGCGCTGGGCGATCGGGCGTGAGCTGCTCGCGAGCGCGGGGGAGTCGGACGAGCGCCTGTTCGAGATCGTCGAGCATCTGCACGCGGGCCTCCCCGCGGACATCGAGGATGCGCACCGCCTCGAGCTCGCGCGCCTGAACCTGCGCGCCGGGGAGCGAGCGCTGGACGCTGCTGCCTTCGATCTGGCCCAGCGCTACTTTGGCCAGGGGATCGCGCTGACGGTCGAGCAGCGGCAGGAGGTCGCCACGCGCGGCGCCTCGGCGTCCGACTACGAGCTGGTGTTCCGCCTCCACTTTCAGATGGCGTACTCGTTGAACCTGGCGGGACGCCGCGGCCCGGCGGATCAGGCGTTCGCCGAGCTGCTCGACTGGCAGCTCGAAGACCACCACTTTGGCGAGGTCGTCGCGCGACGGGTGCGATTGTTGTGGGTCGAGTCGCGCCATCCCGAGGCCGTCGAGCTGGGCCTCGCTGCGCTCGCGCGCCTCGGCGTCGGCGTCCGCCTCGATCCTGGGCGCGCGCGGGCGGGGATCTCGATCGTGCGGGCCTGGCGGTTCGCCCGCGCGCTCAACGTGCCCGCGGTCGAGGCGATGCGCCCGTGCGAGGCGCCGCGCGACCAGGCGATCGTCGGGATCATCGCGCAGCTCAAGTACCCGGCGTTCACCGTCAGCTTCAACCTGTTCTTGTTTCTCGTCGCCCAGCACACCCTGAGCATTCGCGCGCGCGGCTATCACCCCAGCCTGCCGCGTGCGCTCAGCGAGCTGTCGGCCGGGGTCTGCGGGGGGCTTGGCAGGGTCGCCGAGGGCATGGCGCTGTTCGACCTGGGGCTGGCGCTCGCCCGCCGCGATCCGACGGCGTCGACCCTGGCCCGGCTGGTCGCGCTCGGTGGCGGCCTGGCGCTGCATCGCGGCCGGCCGTTCGCCGAGATCGTGCGGCTCTACGACAGCTGCTATCAGGCCGCGCTCGAGGTCGGCGAGTTCGACCCCGCCGCGTTCATGGGGGGCTTTGGCGCGGACGTGCAGCTCGACGTGGGGACCCACCTGCGCGTGCTCAATCGTCGCTGCGCTCGCGTCGCGCAGGATGTCGGCCGCCAGTGTCCCAATCAGATGCGGGTCCTGATCTGGACATTGCGCGGGGCCTGCGACGCGCTGTTGGGACCCGGACTCGAGCCGCTGGCGACCCCAACAGGCGATGACGGAGAGCGTGGGTGGACGCTCGATCCCGACGAGGTGTTTGCCCGCGACGGGGTCCGCACGAATTTTTTCGTGGCGCTGATCCTCAAGGCGATGATCCAGTTGGTGCTCGGTGAGCACGAGGCGGGCCTAGCGACGTGCCTGCGCGGCGTGGAGGACATCGAGAAGGGCGCGTTCAATACGTGGTTCGTGGCCAGGATGCTGGTGCTCACGTGCGCGGCCCACTATTCCTGCGTGCTCGCGGGGGCCGAGCGCGGCGCGGCGGGGCGGAAGGCGGCGCGCAAGGGCGAGCGTCTGCTTCGCCGCTGGGCCAAGCACAACGCCGCCAACTACGGGCACTACGTCGATCTCGTGGCTGGACTCCGGCAGGCGGTCAGCGGTCAGATCGGACCCGCGGTCCGGACCCTCGATCGCGCGTGGGCGCAGGCCCGCAAGCGTGGCTGTCGCTGGATCGAGGGCCTCGCGGCCGAGCACCTCGCCGCCCTGCTCGAGCGCGAAGGCATGGGCGCGCTCGTGGATGGGGCCCGGCGCCGAGCCTGGGATGCCTACGCGGCGTGGGGCGCCGAGGCCAAGCTCGCGCAGCTGCGCGAGGTTCACGGCGAGCTGTTCAACCAGGCCCGAAGTGAGCGCGGACGCCCGACGAACGCCGGCTCGATCACGGCCTCGGTTCAGTTCCAGACCAGCGGGCACTCGCACACCGGGACCACGCCCGCGCTCGACCTCGCCGCGGTGCTGCGCAGCGTCGGGGCGATCACCGAGGACCTCCGGCTCGAGGAGGTCCTTCGCCGACTGCTCGACGCGACCCTCACCAGCGTGGGAGCCGACCGCGGGATGCTGGTGCTCGAACAGGCGGGGGAGCTCGCGCTGGTCGCCAAAGGCCACGCGGACGGGACCCGCGAAGTGCTCACGGATCCGCCGCTGCTGCGCGAGCTCAACGAGCAGGCCCCGGTCACGCTGATCAATTTCGTGGTCCGCACGGGGCAGGCGGTGGTGCTCGATGATGCTCGCGTCGATCTGCGCTTCGCCGGAGATGCCTACCTCGACGCCGAGGACATTCGCTCGGTGTTGGCGCTGCCGCTGCTCAAGGGCGATCGCCGGCTGGGCGCGCTGGTGCTCGAGAACCGGCTCACGACCCGGGGCTTCAGCCCGACGAGCGTCGAGACCCTGCAGATGATCACGCGCCAGGCGGCCAGCACCCTCGAGAACGCGCAGCTCTACAGCGCGCTGCACCGCAGCGAAGCCCGCTGGCGCTCACTGGTGGATGGCGCCCCGGATCTCATCGCGTTGCTCGACGAGCGGGGGCGGGTCGTGTTTCGCAACCACAGCGGACCGCTGACCGGGATCGACGAAGACGACGCCGACGAGGACCTCGACGCGGGGCGCCTGGCGCCCGAGTCCGCGGAGCGCTGGCGCGAGGCCGTCGAGGCCGTGCTGGTTGCCGGGCAGCGGTCCGAGCTCGAGCTCGAGTACGTGCCGACCGGGCAGCCGCCGCGTTGGTACGCCGTGCGCGTCGCTCCGATCGAGCTGCATCGTGCGCTGGGGGGTGAGGGCGAGGCCGTGCGGCGCAACGCGGTCGCGGCGGCCACCGACGTCACCGCGCGCAAGCAGGCCGAGCTCGACAAGCATCAGCTCGAGGGCCAGCTGCGTCAGCAACAGCGGCTCGAGTCGGTCGGCACCCTCGCCAGCGGCGTCGCGCACGAGATCAACAACCCCGTCCAGGGGATCATGAACTATGCCGATCTGATCGTCGCGCATGCGGCCGAGCCCGAGATCGTCGTGGAGTTCGCCAGCGAGATCACCCACGAGTCGCAGCGGGTCGCGACGATCGTCCGCAACCTGCTGGCGTTCTCGCGCCAGGACGCCGACGACGCCCCCGAGGCCGCGCGCCCCGGCGAGGTCGTCGAGGCCACGCTGACCCTGGTTCGCTCGGTGCTGCGCGGGGATCACATCGCGTTCAGCTTCGAGGCCGACCCTGAGCTCCCGCTGATCCGGTGTCGCGCCCAGCAGATCCAGCAGGTCGTGATGAACCTGATCACCAACGCTCGCGACGCGCTCAACGAGCGCAAAGAACAGTCGGAAGCCGGCAAGCGGATCGACGTGAGGGTCGTACGCTCGCCGCGACCGGGCTGGGTCCGCGTCGTCGTGGAGGACTCGGGTGGAGGGATCCCCGTCGCGGTGCAGGCCCGCATCTTCGATCCCTTCTTCACTACCAAGTCCCGCAACGAGGGCACGGGCCTCGGCCTCGCGCTCTCGCATGGGATCGTCGCCGAGCACGGCGGCGAGCTCTCGTTCGAGACGGAGCTGGGCGTGGGGACCCGGTTCTTGCTCGAGCTGCCCGGCCTCGTTACGGCCGAGACGCTGCACGGGTGGTGAAGTCGATACCGACCAGCTTGCGCGAGGCGAGGTGAAGCTGCAGCTGCTTGATCTGCGAGCCAGCGAGCTCGAGATGCAGCACCGCACGCCGAGCGGTGCGCAGCGGCGTCGGCGCGAGCTCCATGACCAGCCCCGGCTCTCCGTTGATCTGCCGAAACTCGGTCCAGGTCGGCGGGAGCTTGGCGATGCCCAGCAATAGCTTGGCCACGGAGTCGCGGCCGCTGACGACCTTGCGCGCGGCCAGGAACTCGCCGCCCGCGTCGGTGCAGATCCGGACGTCCTCGGCGAGCAGCTCGCTCAGCGCGGCTGGATCGCCGGAGCGGATCGCGGTCATCAGCCGCTCGATCGCCGCGTGTACGCTCGCGTCGGCGTGATCGGGCGCTCGTGGCTGGTCGTCGGTCTGGCCCCGGGCCTCGTCGAGGGCCTTGCGGGCGCGATGCAGGATCACCCGCACGTTGGCGCCGGTCAGCCCCAGAAACTCGCCGATCTCGGGGCCCGAGTAGCCGAGCACGTCACGCAAGATCAGGACCGCGCGGCCGCGTGGATCGAGGGTCTCGAGCGCGAGCAGGAACGCCAGGCGGGCGCTCTCGAGCTGGCCATAGCGAACCTCGAATTCGCTGATGTCGCCGCCGTGTCGATCGCAGGTCCAGCCCTCGACCTCGAGCAACTCCTCGACCGGGGCCGGCAGCCACGGGCCGTCGTAGGCTTGATGGCTGCGGCGACGGAGCAGATCGATCGAGAGGTTGGTGGCGACCCGGGTCAGCCACGGTCGCCACGGCCGGTCGAGCTGCTCGGGTGGGCGTTGCATCGCCCGCTCGAAGGTCGCCTGCACGAGGTCTTCGGCGTCCTGAGCGTCACCCGTCATCCGGTAGCAGACGCTCCACAGATAGCGCTGGTGTTCGGCGAACAACGCGGGCCAGGGGATGCTGGGGATGCTGGGATCCATACCCTCAGAGAATACAGAAGCGAACCATGAACGCGCGGCAGCGGCCAAACAAGAGATCGACGATCTGCTCGGCCGCGGCGTCGAGGCGCGTGGCGTTCGCGTGTAGCTCTCGGTAGATGTCCGAGGTCTCGCGGCGCTCGTAGTCGAGGTGCAGCAGCTCGTCGCGGACCTCGGCGGTGGCGAGCGCGGCCAAGAATCGGTCGAAGCAGGTGAACGGCTCGCGCGCGAGCTCGGGGGCGCCGAAGTGATCGAGCGCGGTGACCAGGCGCAGCAACGAAGGCCAGCCGACCCGTGCCGCCAGGCTCACGTCGCGCGAGGCGTCGTCGTCGATCGCGTCGACGGCCCAGCACTGCAGCGCGAGGTTGGCCAGGTGCCACAGCTTGCGGGAGTGACGAAGCTTGAGCACCCGGATCGCCCAGCTCTTGTCGAGCTCCTCGACCTTGTGGCGATAGTCCATGCACAAGGTCCGGTAGTAGCGGTGCAGATCGTTGCCGAGCGAGGTCAGGAACCGGCCGCGGGAGATCTGCGCGTCGGCGTAGGTGCGAAACACCGTGTGCTTGGTGTCGCGGCCAGCCCCGGCCAGCCACGCGCCCTCCGTGAGCAGCAGCGCGCGGTAGGTCAGGGTCTCGTTGGTGTCGACCCGGCCGCCGATGTTGTGGATCAGGCGGTGTAGATCCACCGCGTGATCGAAGGTCTTTTGGGGGATGTCGAAGCTGTCGCGCAGCCGCGCGAGCACCTCTGCGCGCAGCTGCGTGGCTTGGGCCGGGGTCACGCGCGCGCCGTCGTAGATGAACGCCAGATCGAGGTCTGACTCGGTCGAGGCCTCGAGCCGCCCGAGCGAGCCCAGCGCAAACACGGCGCAGGCCTCCCACAGCTGCGGCTGCGGGTGACCGCGGTTCAGCTCGGCCAGCTGCGCGCGGGCGAACCGGAGCCGGCCGCGGGAGAACGCCTCGGCCGTCACGATCGCGGGGATCTGAGCGGGCGACAGCCCGACGCGCGGCAGGCACTCGACGAAGGCCGAGCGCTCCACCGGGGCCGTGGCTGAGGACACGTCGTGCACGATCAAAACTCCGGGGCGTCGAGGCTCGTGTCGAGGCTGGGCGCCAGGCTCGGGCGCAAGCCGGGCAGGCTGAGCTGGTCCTGGCGGCGCGAGACCAGCCAGCCCTGGGTTCGCTCGTGCCGAAACCGCGTGGCCCAGCTGCGCAGGGGGAGCCCGCGCTCGCCCGGCTCGACGCCGGGATCGACGAAGTAGCGCTTGCGGGTGCGGACCAGCACGGGCCGGCGCTCACCCCCGGCGTGGGTCTGGGCGCTGCCAACGATCTCGCCGTAGGCCTCCGAGGTCCACAGCTCGTAGTCGCCGTCCTCGCCGCCGTCGAGCAGCGCGCGGGTCAGGGCCTCCGCGCCGAGCCGCCGTCGCAGCGCGGGATCGTCGAACAGATCGAGGCTGTCGAGGATCTCGGGGTCATCGCGGTCGAGCTTGGCCGCGACCAGCTCACACAGCCGCGCCTCGGCCAGGATGTTCGAGGGCAGGTTGATGACGCGGTCATAGGCGTGATCCTTGAGCGCCCAGAATCGATCCATGGCCGGCAGGGCGGCGCGGCTGATCCCGAGCTCGCCGTCGACCCAGGTGAAGATCCGCTCGGGCAGCTTGGTCCGGCGCAGGCGAAAGTCGCGGGCGACCCGGTGAATGCCCTCGAGCGTGTCGAGGTTGATCGGGGCCTTGAGCAGCTCGGCGAGCGGCACCAAGCTGGGATCGAGGGCCTCGCTGCGATCGATGATCGCCCAGGTCGCGTCGGGGTCGATGTTGGCTTGCTCGAGCACGGGCCGCAGTGATCGCTGGCGTGGGATCGGCCCGTCGCCGAGCACGATCCAGCGGCCCACGTCATGGTGCGACGCGCCGAGCAGCTTGGTGAACGCAGGCTCGGCGGCGTGCGAGAGCGGGTAGTGCCCGACGTCGTGGAGCAGACACGCGGCGACGAACAAGCGCGCGAGCTCGGGCTGCAGCTCGAGCGACACCGACGCCTCGCGGGCCAAGGTCGCGACCCCGAACGAGTGCTCGAGCCGGGTCGAGGCCCGGCGGCTGCGCGGGTGGGCGTCGAGGGTGCCGAGGAAGCTGATCCGACCGAGGCGCGCGAGCCAGGGGCTGGCCAGCAAGCTGTCGCCGAGGAGCTCGACCAGCCGAGCGCGCTGTTGGGCGGTGTTCATCCTGGCGGGTCAGCGCTGGGAGTCTATCGCGGGTCCGGATCGGGCGGTTCAGCCGCCGCCACAGCCACCACACGAGGCGCCGCAGCTGGCGTCGACATCGCCGACGTCGGGGCCGGACGCGTCCGAGGTCGCGCCCGTCAGGTTGCTCGAGTCACCGCCGAACCCGACCGTGAGTCGGGGATCGCCGGCCTCGCCTGGATCTTGTCCGCCGAAGCTGGGGATCTGCGGATCCACGACGACCGCGTCTTCGCTGAGCTGGACGAGGCCGGCGAGGCCACCGTCGAGCGGCTGGTCCGGCTCGACACGGGCGCCGTTGGGATCGACCACCTCGAACGCCAGCCCCTGCCAGCCGCGGCCAGCGGCGATCTCGGCCAGGGTCACCCACGCCACGAAGTCGAAGTAGGGATCGTAGTAGTAGTGATAGAAGGGCGAGTCGTAGGCGCCCTTGCGATCCGAGATCGGGAGCGGGCGATACTTGGGCAGGCGCACGCCCGAGCCCCAAGTCAGGCTCCGGAAGTGATTGAGCTGGCGCGGGCCTGGACGGATCAGCCGCAGCTCGACCGGGGTCAGCGAGCTCGCCAGGCACAGCGGGCCGAGCTGCGACGCGAGCGCTCGCTCGGTCTCGCTGACCAGCGCCGTGAAGCGATCGCGGGCGGCCAGCAGCTCCGACGCGTCAGCTGCGACCGTCCGCAGCCGCTGCGCGTAGCTCAGCGGCGAGTCACCCCGAGCGACCTGCATGCTGTCGAGCCGGGCCGCGAACCGCAGGCTCAGCTCCGGGGCGCTCGCGGGGACTCGCCGGGCGAGCGTGACGTCGACGAGGGTGCGCAGCCCGTCCCGGCGGTCGGACAGGGTCAGCGTCATGGTCTCGAACTCGCGCTCGAGCACGCCGCGCTCGTCGAGCTCGGCGACCGCGATCGCGAGGTCGCCCGAGTCTTCGGCGGTGTCCACGTACACGCTCTTGCGGTCGACGATCACGTTGAGCAGATCGCTGACGCCGACCTGCGCGAGGGCCTCGGTGATCGGCTTGAACACGCTCAGCCCGGTGATCGCGGCGACGTCGTGGGTGGGGACGCGATCGAGCTGGCGGCCGATCAGGCGCGAGAACCAGTCGAGCAAGGTCCGCTCGCGCAGCTCCGGCTCGCTGGGAAGATCGATGTGGATCGTCGCATGCAACATGGGTGACGACCCGACTGTAGCAGGTGCCCTCGACGGGCCACTCAGGTCGCGGACGAGTAGGTGGCCCGGGACGTCGGCGCTGGAGCGGAGCAGGGCGCAAAAAAGTGGCGCAGCTCGAGCTCGGGGCCGCTCCAACAAGCCGCGGCCGCGTAGCCCGCCGGGCACGGCACGTCGATCATGCGCCAGCGGCTCGGGTGGTCGCCGGCTCGTGTGGTCCGCAGCAACCGGGCCGGCTCGCCGCGTCCAAAGCTGATCGAGAACGCTGACGACGCGAAGCTCAGGCCGGTGCCGATCGCCTTGAGATAGGCTTCTTTGCGGGTCCACGCCCGATAGAACGCCGCGGGGTGCTCGGCGACAGGGAGCCGGCGGAACACCTCGACCTCATCTGGCGCGAAGAAGCTCTCGGCGATCGACGCGAACTCGCGACTTGGGCGGGTCTCCTCGACGTCGACCCCGAGCTGCTCGTCTGCGGCGCCAAAGATCACGCCGACGAGCCCGACCGTGCCGGAGTGCGAGAGGTTGAAGCACAGCGGCGCCGGCCCGCGCTCGGGATCGGGTAGCAGCGCCGGCTTGCCCTGCTCGCCGTACGCGAAGCACAGCGCGCCCGGATCGGCGTCGAGGTAGCAAGCGAGGATCCGGCGCAGCTCCGCGCGGGCCCGGTAGGACTGGCGCTGCTTGGACTCGATGATGATGCGGTCGGCCTTGGCGGTCTCCTCGACCGTGAGCAGGTCGCGGTCTGACTCGCTGATCGGTCGCGCCAGGTCGATCTCCCACAGATCCAACACGCCCGCGCGCGGCGTGAAGGCGTCGGCGAGCTGCGGTCGGATCACCAGCGCCGAGCTCCGTTCTGTGCCCGCCTCGGCGTGACGCCGCGTGGGCCCCGGGCGAGCGTGGAGGTGGGAGACACGCGCAGTGGTGGCACGGCTTAGGTGTACACTGCGGCGCCGAGGTACGCAGGTGAAGCGCGAGCTGTTCGACGAAGATCACGAAATTTATCGCCAGAGCGTCCGCGAGTTCATGCGCCGCGAGGTCGTCCCCAAGCAAGAGCAGTGGATGGCCGACGGCAGCGTGGATCGCGAGACATGGCGGTCAGCTGGTGAAGCCGGGCTGCTGTGCCCGTGGGTGGAGGAGCGCTGGGGCGGGCCCGGCGGAGACTTCTTGCATTCGGTGATCGTCTGCGAGGAGCTCGCGCGCGTGTACGAGTCTGGGTTTGCGATCCCGCTCCACTCCGACATCGTCGTGCCCTACATTCACAGCTTTGGGGACGACGCGCAGCGGGAGCGGTGGTTGGCCGGGTGCGTCAGCGGTGAGCTGATCAGCGCGATCGCCATGACCGAGCCCGACACCGGCTCGGACCTCGCGGCGATCCGCACCACCGCCAGGCGCGACGGTGACGAGTACGTGATCAACGGCTCGAAGACCTTCATCTCGAACGGGTTCTTGTGTGATCTGGTGATCGTCGCGGCCAAGACCGAGAACTCCGAGGATCCGCACCGCGCGGTCTCGCTGTTCGTGGTCGAGGGCGGCACGCCGGGCTTCATTCGGTCCAAGAAGCTGGCCAAGATGGGGCTGGCCTCGCAAGACACCGCCGAGATCGCGTTCGAGGACTGCCGGATCCCCGCCGCCAACCGGCTCGGCGCCGAGGGGGCCGGGTTCATGATGCTGATGCAGAAGCTGCAGCAAGAGCGGCTCGTCGTCGGTGTGATCTGCCAGAGCGCGGCCGAGCAGGTGCTCACCGACACCATCGCCTACGCCAAGCAGCGCGCCGCGTTTGGACGGCCGATCATCAAGTTCCAGAACACCCAGTTCAAGCTGGCGGAGTGCGCGACCGAGGTCGAGGTCGGACGGCATTTTTGCGACGCCGTGATCCGCCGTCACGCGGCCGGCGAGTACCTCGTGAAGGAGTGCTCGATGTCCAAGCTCTGGCACTCGGAGATGCTCGGTCGGGTAGTCGACGAGTGCCTGCAGTTCTATGGCGGATACGGCTATATGCTCGAGTATCCGATCTCACGCGCGTACATCGACGCTCGGGTCCAGCGGATCTACGCCGGCACCAACGAGATCATGAAGGTGATCATCGCCAAGCAAATGGGGATCTGAGCTGGCGCTGACCGGGGGCGCCGGCCTCGCGCACGCTACGCGCACGGCTCGCAGCGCATGGCTGCCAAAAGAAAAATGGTTTGTGTCGTGGCGCGACGGCTCGCCAAAACCCGGGCGGCGTCCGGGAACGTCAACCCACGCACGCGCGCTGTCGCGCTCGGCATCGCTCCTCGCTGGTTCGGTCTGCGGACCGTGGTAGCGTGGTCTCGGGATCGCAGAGTGCCAGCTAGCAATCAGGCAGCGCTGCGGGCCCGCAAGCCCCACCCGAGAGTTCGAGCATGGCGAAACCTTCGAACCGCATTCAGATCCTCACCTGGGCCGACTTCGACGATTTCTGGCAGGCGCTCGAGGAGTCTCACGAGCAGACGCCGTACACGTTCGACGCGTACGACGAAGAGGTCGCCCGCATCGCCTTCAAGGCTGGCCGCGAGAGCATGCGGCGCCAGGTCGTGGCGATGGTCGAGCACATGCTCGAGTCACGCCGCGCCGAGCTGCCAGGGTTGCGCGTCGATCCGGGCGGGGAGCAAGCCGTGACCGCGGAGGTTGGGCGCGCGGTGCTGCGCGAGATCGCCGACGACGTCAGCTCGCTCATCCGCGCCGAAGACAACTAGTTTTGACCCCCGTGGGCGCACTGCACTTTGCCGAAGGCGGACGCTTCGCGTCCGGTCGGTCGCTTGCGCTCCCTCGTCGGGGCGGTCTGCTGTGCGCATGGGCATGTGTGGCCCCCTAGGAGGGGGCTCGATCTCTCGAGCGGGCGTCTCTAGCTCTACCTCATCGGGGCGGGCTGCTGTGCGCTTGGGCATGTGTGGGCCTTTGACTCTCACAGAGAGGTTGGTACCTCGCGTGCTGCGGCCGCTTCGCGGGCGGCTAATTGGGGAGCTCGAGTTTGGGGAGGTGGCTGCGGCCGCGGCCCTCCCAGGCGCGTAGGCTGAGCTCGAGGGCGAGCTCGGTGAAGCTCAGTAGTTCGAGTAATTCGCGCTCGGTGGCGGGCTCGAGCGAGGCGCCGTCTTGGAGCTGTGCGCCGAGCAGGTTGAGGTCGGATCCGATCGCTCGGGCGCGACGTAGTTGGGCGAGCTCGGGGCCGCGGGATCCCTGCTTGGCGCTCCATGCCTCGCCGACGAGGGCTCCGGCGGTGTCGAGGTGGACGCGCCAGGTGGCGGAGCGTCCGCCGACGATCGCTTCGCCGCGCAGGCCGTCGACGGTTGACCACGCGTCGATCTGGGCGGGGGGACCGTCGAAGTCGTCGAGGACGATGCTGGCGGCGGGACCTCCGAGCGAGCCGCCGAGGGGGCGAATGTGGAGGCGGCCCGCGATCTGGCCGCCGGGGTCGACGACGACCAGCGCGAGCTCGCTCGGGCCCCCGAGCACCACGCGGTAGTGGGCGTGGGCGGGGAGCAGCGCGGCGGTGCGCGATGACGGCTGGGACTCGAGCGCGAGGTGTCGCCCGTGGCCGATCCCGTGGGCGATGGTCGGGCCCAACGGGAGCTGCGGGGCGAGAGGCGGCGGATGGAGCGAGGCGATGTCGCTCGAGACTCCGCAGGCGGCCGAGAACAGGACGCAGGCGAGGAGGAGCAGTGTATTGAGGATGCGTCCATGTCGGGTTGAGCTGGGCATGATGTCGGTCTCCTGGGCGCGCCCGAGGGACGCCTTCGACATCTCTTCGGCCCCCGCCGGGCCGGTTTTCAAGCTATCTGCAGGGTCGGGACGAAACTCGACCGATCCTCGCGGGAGCGGGTGTGCGCCCCCAAGTGGCTCGAGCTCCGACCGATGCCCGAGGAGCCTGACCCGAGCTGAAAACAGAGTTGCCGTGGTGGCGGACTCGGACGACCATCACCACCATGCCTGCCCGGATCGACCGCGCGCTCCTGTGTCTGTTGCTCGCCGCCCCTGCCGGGCTGTACCTCGGGTGTAGCGAGGGCACTGGCGCCGAGGATGTCGGGATCGTCTGTGATCCAGGGGAGGGGCAGATGTGCACCTGCGCGAGCGGGCTGAGCAGCGTGGCGTGGTGTCGAGTCGATGGCGCGGGCTTCCTGCCTTGCGAGTGCGAGGCCGGCGACGAGGGGTTTGGCGGGGAGACGGCCAGCAGCGGTGACGGAGACGCCGGCGATGGCGATGGCGATGGCGATGGCGACAGCGGCGACGGTGACGACGACTCGGGTGATGGCGACGGCGATACGGGTGACGGTGATCCAGAGACCGGGGACGGGGATGGCGACGGGGACGGCGATCCGAACCTCGACCAGGCCTGCTATCCCGGCCCCAACGACGACTACAGCGTGTGTTTTCCGATCGTGGTGCCCGCGCCGCTGCCCGATGGCTACGACTACCCGGCGCCCTATCAGGGCAACCCCAACTATCGCGCGCCGGTCCGCTACCTCGATCTCGACGCGATCGATCAGTCCGCCCAGATCGCGCCAAACTTCACCCTCGATGAGTTTGCGCAGACATGGAAGGGCCGCTACGCGGTGCTGCAACCACACGCGGTGGCGTACGCCCAAGATCTGCGGGACGTGGTCGGGGCGATCGCGGTGAACTCCGGATATCGCCCGCCCGCGTACAACTTGATGATCGGCGGCGCCAACTCGTCGAGGCACATCTATGGGGATGGCTTCGATCTCGATCCGATCGACGTCCCGCTCGCCACGCTCGAGACCGCGTGCAGCAACAACGCCGGGTTCCTGGTCGAGTACGAGAGCCACGTCCACTGCGACTGGCGCAACGTCGACGTCCACGTCGGGTTCTTTGGGCTCCCGAGCGGCGAGGCGCCCAACGACGAGCTCCCGGTGCTCGCAGCTTCGCTCGAGCGGGATCAGCAGACGGGGCACTGGCGCGCGCCCGCGAGCGGGTTTGACGAGGGCGAGCCGATGCGGCGCTGGACCGCCTACGGTGCGGATGATGAGGTGCTCGTGCACGCGCGTGGGCGCTCGTTCGAAGCGCCGCTTGGGACCGAGTACGTCGAGGTGCTCGTCGGTGCTCGGGTGCGGCTGATCAGCGAGCGTGAGTAGCAACGAACAGATCGCATTGTTGGACGACTGAATCGTCGTCCCGACCGGGCAGATGTTACCGCTGCATTCGGAGGCTAGATTGTCGACGACGCGCATCGCAGCGCGCGTCGTCGTGGGATCAGGTCGAACGAATTTGCCGACTACACCTTCGGCCTGCGGACCGCCTCTCGAGCGCCGTCGTGCCGCATCTCCCGGGCAACAACATGACGCAGCTCAGCGACCGACTCGAAACGATCCTTCACCAAGCCGAGCGCCGAGCGCTCGTGGCCGTGCTTCGCTCGCGGCCGGAGCTGACCCTCGACCAACTGCAAGCGTGCTTCACCGGTCGCTATGGCGAGATCCTCCAGACCATCACGATCCGCGAGCTGACCGACACCAAGGTCGCCCTCGACCTCCCGAGTGACGGCGGGCCAGTCATCGATCGCGGCGCGCTCGAGCGGGCCAAGCGGCTGACCGGTGAAGCGTTCGACGCGTGCGTGCTGCAGGCGATCCAGAGCGCGGGCGGTCAACCCGTGTCGGCCAGCTACCTGCGCGTGCGCGTGGGTGGGCCTCGCTGGAAGCTGCTCGGATCCCTGCGCCGCCTGGTCGAGGCTGGGCAGGTCGAGCGCACGGGCGTCACCAGCTCGACGCGCTACCGACCACTCGTGGTCCCGAAGCCCTGAGCCCAACAGCACAGCCTGTCAACACAGCCTGTCAACACAGCCCAGGCCAGTCCAGCCACCGCTCAGCGTCAGTGAACCGCGTGGGGCAGGCTGAGCGAGAACGGGGCGATCTTCGCGTCGAACCGGTCCCCCTCCGACGTGACCATTTGATAGCTGCCGTGCATCGTTCCAAACGAGGTCGGCAGCGGACACGCGGAGGTGTAGTGGAACTTGTCACCGGGGGCGAGCACCGGCTGTTCGCCGATCACCCCGGGTCCACGCACCTCCTCGACGCGACCCTCGCCATCGGTGATCACCCAGTGGCGACTGATCAACTGGGTGGTCTCGTCGCCGACGTTCTCGAGTTCGACCCGATACGCGAAGAACCACAGCCCGTCCTCGGGACGAGAGCGCTGCTCGATGTAGTGAGCGTGCACGCTCACCCGGATGTTGCGCGTGACGGCCTGTGAGCTGTCGGGCATGATCCTGAGTCCTGAAGTCCTGAGTCCTGAGTCCTGAAGTTCGGCGGCCGGGCCCGTCAGGGATCTGCGACCCAGTTCGAGTCCAAGTCGAGGCCGCTCTCGACCCGGTCCTCGAAGAATTTCGTCGCGCGGGTTCGCAAGAAGTCATCGTCGAACGGCTTGATGACGTAGGCCGTCGCGCCGTTGCGCAGCGCCCAGTAGCGGTCGACCTCGTTGCTCATCGAGGTGACGAAGATCATCGCGGGGGCGTCGCCGCCGTAGCGATCCCGGAGCCGGCGGAGCAGCTGCATCCCGCTGATCCCCTCGAGCAGGATCTCGGCGACCACCAGATCGGGCTTCACGACCTCGATCAGCGCCCACGCAGCGCTGCCGTTGTCGGCCTCGTGGACCGCGAGGGTGCGGGAGTTGGCCGGGGGAGGCGTCGCGGTCTCGGAGTCCGAGGCCCGGAGCGCGGCCTCGCGCAGGAGCCCGACCACCCGCTTGCGGTTGTCGGGGTCGGGGTCGACCACCATGATGGTCTTCCACGCGCCAACCTTGACGTTGGGCTTGGGCACGATCACCGGCGCCGCGAGCTTCGAGCTGCCGGGGCGTGGCGGCGGCGCGGGGCGTGGAGGCACCTGAGGGGGAGCGGTCAATTGGGGTTCCTATGCCAGGTTGCCAGGCGGCCACCTGACCTACACGGTCACGGGGGTCACGCGCCGACGCACCACGTTGGACTTGCTGAGTCGGTAGACGATCCGCGAGACCGCGAAGGTGCCGGTGCGTGTGCGCCGGGCGATGTCTTTGACGGAGTTGCGCCCGTTGATGAGCTCGAGCACCTCGAGCTCGTCGCGGGCGAGGATCTCTCGGGCCATGCGGCTGACCTTGGCGTCGTCGCGCACATAGATGTCTTCGAGCTCGGGCATGTGCGGGCCCATCATCGCGTTCTCGTCGAGCCGGCGCAGCCCGTCGAGCAGCGCCTCGGACACGGCGAGCTCGACCTTGTTCTCGTCGGCGCCCGCCGCTGAAGAAGCCTCGAGCTCGGCGAGCGGGACGAACCCCGCGATGCCCTTGCGAAAGGTCAGCACGTGGCAGGTGATCTCGCGGGCCTGGGCGAGGATCGCCGTGGCCAGCTCGCCGGGGGTGATGAACCCGGCCTCGACCAGGCGCTGCCCGAGCGGCCGACCGGCGGGATCGCGGCCGACGATGAACGCCTCGAGCTCGTCGTCGCGCATGAACCCGCCCTCGACCACGAACCGGCCGAGCTTGAGATCTTCGTCGTCGCCAAAATACTCGGCCAGGCGGATCTGCCCGCCAGCGAGGTGGAGGCGGGCCTCACGGCCGACCGAGGAGATCGACAGCACGCCCGTCACCGAGTCGTCGCTGAGCATCTCGAGCAGCGACTCGAGCCGCTGGGCCGCGAGATCGACATGGATCGCCTGCTCACCGGGCGGGCTGGGCAGCTCCTCTGCGCCCTCGAGATCGGTGAACAATTGGTCCACCGCGCCCATGTCCAGGTGATCGAGATCGCCCAGCGACGGGAAGTGCTTGGCCAACAGCCGGGCGAGCTGGACCTTGCGCTGGTCCGGGATGTCGTCCATGTCGGCCGGCAGCTTCGCGGCGTCGATCGACGCGACGGTCTCACTGACGACCTTGAGCAGCGCGGGGCTCGAGAACGGACGCCGCACCGTCGGAAGCCCTGCGGCGGCGGGGATCGGGTTGGGGTTGCGCCGGCTCACGATCAGGATGCCGGGCAGGTTCGCGGCGCCGGGCAGACGCACCAGCTCGCGCAGGACCGACGCACTGACCGTTGGATCGGCGGAGGCGTCGAGCAGCAGCGCGACGATCGAGTTGTCGCCGCTGGCACCGTGTACCTTGAACATCGAGACGGCGTCCCGTTGTCCCGCGGCGTTGAAGACGTTGTAGCCCGCCAGCCGGAGACTGGCGGTCGCCAGCTTCGCGGTCGTGGGGTTGGGGTCGTAGTAGAGGATCCCCGGGGCCGTGCGCGCTTTGGGCGAGTCGGGCATTGAGCCGGCAAAGTCTACTCGGAATCGGGCTCGGCGTGGTAGCGTCCCGGCCATGGTCATGGGCGCCCTTGAGCGGCTCGATCCGCCGCGGGTCCTCGGAGAACTCACGCTGCTCGCAGCGCTCGGCGAGGGGGGCATGGCGACGGTCTATCTGGCCGGCGTGGGCTCCGGCCCCCTCGCCCGCATGTGCGCGGTGAAGCTCTTGCGAGCGAACCTGCCAGATCACGACTACATGACCCGTTTCCTCGATGAAGCGCGGTTGGTGGTGCGGCTGCACCACAACAACATCGTCGACGTCCGGGCCGCCGGGGAGATCGACGGGCAGCTCTACATCGCGATGGAGGCGATCGAGGGCCGTGACCTTGCAGACGTTTGGGATCGCTGCGCCGAGGTCGGCCGGGCGTTCCCCGTGCCGCTCGCGGTCCACACCTGCCGCGAAGTCCTGCGCGGTTTGCACTACGCCCACACCTTCCCGGGCCTCGGCCTCGTGCACCGCGACGTCTCGCCCTCCAACGTGCTGATCGACTGGGCAGGTGCGATCCGCCTGGCCGACTTTGGCCTCGCGACCTCGAGCCTCAAGGCCAGCCTGACCTTGCCGGGGGTCGTGTTTGGCAAGGTCGGCTACATGAGCCCCGAGCAGGCCCGCCACGAACCCCTCGACGGTCGGGCCGACGTCTGCGCGGTCGCCGCGATCTTGTGGGAACTGCTGACGGGCCGGCCGCTGCGCTCACCCGACGGCATGAGCACCGACTCGGTCTCGCGGTTCGAGGCGCCGCCCCCGAGCTCGCGCAGTCGCCGGGTCGACGCGCACCTCGACGAGATCGTCGCCAAGGGGTTGGAGCGCCACCGCGATAAGCGCTGGGACAGCGCCCAGGCGATGATGCTCGCGCTGAACCAGTGGCTCGCGGACCACTCCCCCGAGATGGGTCAGGAGATGGTCTCGGACTTCATGCGCAAGTTGTTTGGAAACGCGCGTGAGGTCGAGTCCTCCTCGCGGGCCGAGCTGCTGCGTGAGCTCACGAGCTCGCACCGGGCCGCGTCTGGAACGCAGATCCTCGAGGAGAGCAACCAGGTCGACGCGGAGCCCCGTGACTCGCGCGGGTCGGCGCGGCTTGGCGCGGCGGCGCCCGGGCTCGACGCCAAGGAGTTGATCGACGCGGGCACGGTGATCGCCGAACGCTACCGCGTTCTGTCCCGGCTCGGCCGTGGCGGCATGGGCTACGTGTACCTGGGCGAGCACGTGACCGTGGGTCGGTCCGTCGCGATCAAGGTCCTCACGCACGACTGGAGTCGCACCACCTCGGTCGCGCAAAGGTTTCGGGCCGAGGCTCGAGCCGCGAGCGCGGCGGGCCACCCCAACATCGTCGAGGTGTTCGACGCCGGCGAGCTCGCGGATGGTCGCCTGTACCTGGTGATGGAGTTCCTCACCGGGCGCAACCTGTTCGAAGAGGTCCAGACCGTCGGGCCGATGCCGGTCGCGCGGGCGTGTCACATCATGCGCGACGTCGGTCGAGCGATCCGAGCCGCGCACGAGGTCGGGGTGATCCACCGCGATCTCAAGCCGGACAACGTCATGCTCGTCGACCGTGGCCGCGACGAAGGTGAGCTCGTCAAGGTCCTCGACTTTGGGATCTCGTCCTCGGCCGAGCGCTCTGCAGGTGAGCAGCGCCTGACCAACGTCGGCCAGGCGCTGGGCACTCCAGAGTACATGGCGCCCGAGCAGGCCAAGGGCCACCAGGCCGACGAGCTGTTCGACATCTATGCGCTCGGCGTGATGTTCTTCGAGTTGCTCACGGGTGACCCGCCTTTTCATGGCACCAACGTGTTCGAGATTGTCACCCGCAAGACCAGCGAGGCGGCGCCCTCGATCGGGTCCAAGCGCGATGACATCCCCGACGATCTGGTCTCCCTGGTCGACGACTGCCTCGCCGTGGAGCCCGAGCGGCGACCCAAGTCCGCGCAGCTGTTCCTCGCTCGCCTCGAGGACGTCCTGCGCAGGATCCCGCGCGAGAGCGGCTCGACCAAGATCGCGTTCGAGGCCTCGCTGACGCGCGGGGTGCCGCCGAAGGTCGTCCCCAAGCCGACTCCGCCCGAAGCCAGCGACGTCACCGACGAGCTCGAGCAGACCCCCGCGCCCGCGATCCCGCGCCCGCCCGTCGTCGTCGAGCCGCCGACGCCTCCCATCTATTATGTGCTGCTGGTCGGCGTCGTGCTGGTCATCATCTTGGGCCTGTGGGTCGCGTTCACCGATCGGGGCGGTGGTCCAGGCTCCGAGTCGGGGACGACCGCAGACTCTGCGGCCGCCGTCGACACGCGTCCGAGTGACACCAAGGGCGATCCCGACGCGGGTGAGGAGGTCGCCCCGCTGGACACCGCGGCGACGGGTGGCACCGAGACCGGGGCTGGCACCGAGACTGGCGGCGGTACGGAGACCGGCGGTGAGACTGGCACCGATTCTGGCACCGAGACTGGCACCGATTCCGGGCAGGTTCAGGCACCAACCACCGCCAAGCACGAGACCGCCGAGTGCAAGCGGGTTCGGGACGACGCCGAGGCGGCGGCCAAGGCGTTCAAGTGGGACGCCGTGCTGAGTCTGACCGCGCAGCGCAAATGCTGGTCAAAATCGCAGCGCAACGACAACGTCAAGCTCGAGGTCGAGGCGCTGATGGAGAGCGAGCGCTGGGAGAAGTGCGTCAAGGCTGGCGCGAGCCATCCGAGCGGCAAGGTCAAGGGCTGGGTCAATATCTGCAAGGGTCACCTGTGACCCCCGCGAGCGGCACGCCGGCTTTTCACTTGCCCCGTGCGGCGGTTCGTTGTTTGCTGGGGGCGAACGACGGATCATGAAGGAGCTTGCCCGCGAGAAGATGAGCTCGATCGTAGTGGCCACGCTGACGCTGAGCGTGGTGACGATCGGGATGCCAGGTATGACCCACGCCTCCGATCAGCTGGCCCCGCGGCTGGTCGGGCGGATGATGGTCGCGCCCGAGCCGGGGCCCGCGCGTGCGCGGGCCGGGCTGCAGGTGGAGACCGGGGATCTCGGCAGCGCCGGGGAGCCGCTGAAGGCGAAGATCGAAGAGACCGCGGCGCGGTTGTTCGAGGCCGAGGGGTTTGACGGTGCGCGGGACGACGGAGATCCGCGGATCATGGTGGTGGTGGAGCGGACCGGGACCGAGGAGAACCCCGGGTTCGTGGTCGGGTTCTCGATCGAGCGAGGCGAGGAGATCGTGGCCGGAAGCGCCCGGCAGGCGGACTGCTCGCTGTGCACGCGGACGGAGCTGATCGAGCGGATCGAGGACGAGCTGCCGGGGTTGTTGAAGCTGGCCCGCAAGCACCAGGTGGTGGAGGCCGGGGGAGATGACGGTGGCGAGGACGGCGGAGCTGAGGATGGCGGCGGGGATGATGGTGGTGATGGCGGTGAGGTGAAGGCGATCGGACCGCTGGGGTTCGCGGGGGTTGGGCTGGGGG